>NZ_JAUDSA010000037.1:0-428876 GCF_030380805.1 Rhizobium sp. S163
AATGCGAAACCTTCTGATCGACCTAGTCGAGGCGGAGGACATCAAGCCGCAAGGCCCAAGCAGTCGAGTTTCTCCGAGCGAACGCAAACGGCTCTACTCGATGAGCGAAGAACGCCGGCGGGAGATTTATGCTGAGACGCTTGTTCTCCTCCGTCATACGAATGTCTCGCGCGATAGAACCGCGGTGGGCTGAGACCTTCAGCGTCGAGGCGATGCTGCTTTTACCGCTGAGCAGGGTTCTCAGATTGCCTTTCTTCATTTGAACCTTTTTCCTCGCCAGCCCGTTTAGGCTTGTAGCCAGCTTGGTCGGTCGCACCATTCCTAAGTGTCTTTTGGCAGGCGCAAGGGTGACAGCTAAGAGCGACGAGGCGATCGAGATCCAACACCACTCGCGGACAAGGTTTCAGGAACCCGCGACGGATTTAGGAATTAGACATGCCGAAACGGACAACGAAGACGGATTATCTGAAGACGGCGAGTAAATTTCCCTGGGGAAAGGTGATTGCCGGCATCGCCGGCAGCGCTGTGGCAACTAGCGTCATTCGAAGGGTGCCGCTTGGTCGGATTGTCATAGCGGCGGCGCCTCTGATCGTTGCCGCTCTGCAACGGGAACGCGAACTGCCGAAAGGCAAGCGGAAAGATTGATCTCAGCCCCCCAATAGAGGACCTCCCGACTGCTTTGTCTGCTCACGAGGTGGTTTCTCAGCGAGACTACTTCCACATCTGCGGCTGCGCGGGCGCTCTTCGCATATTGGTTATCGGTCCGGGCATGTTGAGGTCCTTGCGCGGAAATGCAGTCCGTAAAGCACAATCGGAATGAGCCGAATGCGATTTAAATCTAAGCCGGGCGACGTTTGTCTTTTTGAAAACGAGAAAGCAGGCCACGACAGCGCGCCGGACTACCGAGGTTACTTGGTCGCGCACCGTGACATCAAGGCTGGTGAGCGAATTCAGATCGCATTGTGGTCGGGACGGCCGGGGAGCGCCCGGTCCTTTGGTGGAAAAATCACTGATAAGCCAGCATCGACTGAGCAGGAAGCGGCGATCCCGACCGACCTTTTCGGGAACCCACTTGCCAAGTAAGCGGCGATGATTCGCTTTGCCAGGTCGAGCATTTCCCTCTCGACCTTGATCTTGGGCATCTCTTCGAATGCCTTCTTGGATGACCTGACCGCGTAAGCGCAATTTCCTCGTCCTGGCGATCAATCTCCGTCCGCGGGGACCTGGATAGGCCTCCTAGGTTGTAGTTGGTATGCAAGGCGCTTGATCGTATCCTTGACTTGCGATTAGCGGGTCGACAACTTCCAATCTTTGGAAGTTTGCGATATTGCGTCGGCCCTGCCGCATGTTCCCTATCGCGAAAATTGCACTGCCTGGTGGAGGAGCCGCGATCATGTCGACATCACATGGTAAGTCTCGGCGTCAGAATCTGTCCGGCGATCTTTTTGAAGACCTCAACCAGTTTGGCCGAGTCTTCGATGTTGAACGCCTTGCCGCTGTCGTTCGCACATGTAGCAAGCCCTTCAGCAGTCGATCCACTTACGCCTACGGCCACGGTATAGATTGTCAATCCTGCGTTTTTAGCGTTACTGCATACTGTTGTCATGAGGCTGTCGGCCTTCGCTGTGTCGGTACCGGTGTGGAGCATGTAATTCGATTTATTGGGCGACAGGGTGTTGGTTCCATCCGTCATGATGATCAAGAACTTGTTGATGCCAGTTGCCTTCGGCTCCCCCTCCGTGAACGGCTGCGTCGGCGACAGCATGTTCCATCCCCATAAGACGCCAGCGGGAATGTAGGTCTCATTGTTCGCTACCATTTTCGATATGGCGGTCCGCAGGGTCGAATAGTTCGTGGTCAAAGGAACCACGGCTGACCCGCAACTCGTATTGAGAAGACCGGTATAGCGAAGTGTTGGCTCGGTATCGTTGACATCAAGTGGGCTGTTTCGAGAGCCTACACATCCGGTCCACGTATACGTGCTCGTCTTGTCACTGCAAGACGTCACCGGTTCGCCGTAGGTGTAGCTATCACATTGCTCTTTGGTGGACGTCGTCTTGACACCGTCATTCGTGCCGGTCGTCGTGACGGTTTTGCAGCCGGACTTTGAAACCACCGGTTTGGAAGTGGTACAGGTATTCTTCGTCGTGGAATAGTCGTCCGGAACCGTGAGCCAGAGCTGATTGCGATTGGCGGTGCCCACGTTCACGTAACGAGAGAAGGGAACGAGCGCGAACCTGACATTCGGATTCTTGCTCTTCTCGAATACGTCGAGGAGGGCGTTGGCCGCGGCCTTGAGGTTTGTCAGCTTCTGTCCTGTCATCGAGTATGTGTTGTCGAGGACCATGGCGATCTCAACTTTTTGATAGTCGGACCTAACTGCTTGCGCGGCGACCTTCAGCTCCCAGGAATCCTTGAAAAAGAACGCTCCAAGCGTCAACGGGATCGAGCCTTGCGCATTGATCGTAATGTAGTTGTCAGCGGAGATGTTTATGTCTTCGACTGAAGCCGATCCGGCCAAGGCTGGGGAGAGGTTTCCTTTGAAAACCTTTGTCAGTTCGGCTTTCATGGTTTCGTTTGACGTTTTCGCCATCGATACCGCAGACAAAACGGCGGAATCGGCGGCGCTTTGAAGCTCCGCCTTGCTAACCATCGCTTTTGAGAAATCGACAGCTAGCCCGGCGCACGCAAACAACGGCACGACCAACAACGCTGTCACTACTCCGAAGTTACCTGACTTGTCTTTCCAAAACACCGAACACCCCCATAATTTTAGGGGAATGTGACGAGAAAAAATTAAACATAAGTGAACTCTTTAAAATTTAGTTCAATTTGTACATACTAATATGCAATAATAGACTTGGAGATATTCAATCAGGACTTGCATTTGCCTTACCTTTATCCCGATAATTACTTGCAAATGCTAGCGTAGGCCCGGATCGCTTCGCCGCCAACAACATTCTAAAATCGAGAGCGGAGCGTGACTGCGGGAGAGACACCGACGAGAAACTTCCCCAGTGTCCGCCTGGCTATCCACTGCAACGCGCCGGCTTCAATAACCATTCGATAGACGGGTTGATGCTCACGTGCCCCGGGAACTTTTGCGGTCACTTAGCGGACAGCATGGTTTGCTATTCATTGCGAGCGGCGACGAGGGCCGCGCGTCATGTGAACGGCTCGCTCAACGATGAGCGCGTCTTTCTCATTTTATGGGCAGGCACGATGGGTTTTGGGCGCTAGCGAAGCCCGCCCAGGATAGCTTTCCATGCAAGTCGGATGGATTGAAGGCGCGTGCGGACACGCTCTTGTGTGGATCTTCCAATGCCATTGCGGAAATCGGCAAGAGCCTGAGCTTCCAGCCGAGTGCACCGCTCACCGGAAGCATTCGGGAGAGCGATCCCCGTGGTACGATCGATGACTACCCATCGATGGTTTGACATCTCGACTTCGTAACGGGTCATCTCAACTCTCTGCTTTGACTTCGAAGGGTCTTAGCGAGCCGCCATGACTGGAAACTTAACCTCCACCGTACCGAATAAAATTCTATTCAAACGTGGTGAAGTAAGCGCTAAAGCAGGGATCAAGTCGATGCGTGACCCCCTGCCTTCTCGCCATCGCCCTTGGCTCGCGCCGAGGTGAGAGTGCAGGCGCCCGTCACCGTACTGCTCGGGGCAACGTTTCTTGGCGTTTGTCTCGGACATCACATACAGCTCCCGCCAGAAAGCCCGGAATTTGAAAAGACACGATACTTAGCAAATCGATCGCTGCGGCGGCAGTTTCTGTTGCAACCGGTGAAGCCTCGGCAACGCCCAGCGACAGCGCAGGGAACGCGCTCTTCGCAAAGGCCAACGGCACATCCATTGGCCAGTCGGGCATGGACGCTCTGAGGCCATTGCTTTGGTCGTTTGCGATGACGCTATTGGCAGAATAGCGTTCCCGCTCCTCACGTTGCAGGGGAAGGGCATGGCGAAGGCGAGCAACGTGAATCTAATCTGCCTGTACGATAAGAACCTTGGCAAAAGCCTCGATTGCGGATTACCCCTGGCTGGGAAAGTGACTTCTAATCGCTTGCCGAATACAGCCAAATAATGGAGGAGGCGCAAGCTGCGCCCCCAGTTCAGCACGGACGCTCAGTCATTTCATTGCCAAGACCATTTTGCACAGGCTGACGAGGCTTCGATCTGCACCACCACCGCGCACTACATCCTTGCATCGAACCTTGGCCTTCGCCCGATCAGACGGAGACATATCGTTAATCATCGATAGCGTTCGATTGCCAGTGGTGCTCGAATTTTTGGCACCCGGCCGGGCTGCGCCGCTCATGTCGCCTGCTTTAGACCCGCCACCAGTTTCGGGGTCGCTCACCGACGAAATGCCGAGCATTAGGTCGAGCAACGTGTTGCTACCCGCCCCGACGTTTGCGTTCGCAGTTGCAAGGCTCGAGCCGCCAACGTCTGCATCTACGTCTGCAGAGACCCCGCCTGTTCCGCCAATGCTCGCGGTGGTGTCAAGACCAATACCGCCCGACGAACGTGTCCCGCCAATGCTCGTATTACTGTTGACGCCGCTCGCGCCGCCTACCGATGCATTGACACCTAGCCCGCCCGTGGCAGTTCCTCCGACATTTGCATTCACGCCACTCGCCCCGCCTACTGACGCATTAGCTAGCCCTGTCGATCCGCCAACCGTCGCGTTAACACCATTTGCGCCACCGACCGAAACATTGAGCCCATTGTTTCCGCTCACACTAATGCCATTTGATCCGCCGACATCGAAAGCTGCTGACTGGAAGGGCGATGCCAACACGACTGAACCGACTGTCAGAGCAGTGATCACCGAGAGCTTGTTCATCATTCTAATCTCCGTTTTTGCCAGGCATCATTGCCTGCTCGTTGAAAACGGAAGTGCGCACTTCCTCGTGGCGCTCAGAGCGAGCCAACATTCCATCCACGATGACTAAATTAGCAACGGGAAACTACGTTCCGGCCGATTGCAGGTTCCCATGAGATCGTGGCTAACGCTTTGTAAATGTGGTGCAATGACCCCCGCTCCCAAGATTTTCCACCGGGCGGCGTCTGGGCGAGGTTACAACCGCCGACGTCTGTTGCCTTTCAGGAAGACCCCTGCGGCACCTCACGGGCAAAGCCTTTGAAGCCGCAATTGGGGCTTCGTCAGCGCCATGTTTGGGAACCGTGTGTGCTCGACCCTCAGGGCTCCCGGGGCGGGCAAGTGAGTATCACTATGAAATAGGTCAACGAAGGGGGCGGAGCTGTCCGCGTTTGGCGAGGTCGGCGAGATTGACGACATCCACCATTCGATCCGCTTCTTCCGGTTCCAAGGTGTCCAGACGAACGCCGTGATAAACGGCAGCCCAACCCGTAAATATGTCCACGATCGACCAGTAGGCGTCGGCCCCGTTCTTACTGACTTGATATCGAAGATGTCCCATTAACGAAAGCTGGCGCCGTGGAGCTCGATATCAAGGGCTTTGAAAACGTCGAAACGCACGACGAGGACGCTGGGATGATGGCGCGCAGTAATCTCAGGATTTCGCGGTCACGACCTCATCACGCATCAGCTGGGCAAGCTCGGCCGCATCGTGGATACCAAACTCATGCCACGCCACCAATGACTTGGCGGCAATTCGTCCGCGATCGCTAGAGGGATCGCAGTCGTTGTTGCGGCACCAATCGACGAGAACTCCATGCAACATCTGCAGGTCGGCGGTGGTGAGCGGCTCTTTTGGCCAGTCGGTCTTGGTCAAGCAATGTCCTTTGGTTTTTAATCGGACAGCTACAAGAAAATGCCCCGCAACTGAGCGGGGCAAACGCTGAACCATGATAACTGAGTGGGCGTGGAAGCCACTTGCAAAAATATCGGCAGACGATTGATTCTCAAGTGAAAAGACTAGTACGGTAGCGTACGAAGAGCCATGTAAGAAAGAGGTGCCAGCGGCTCGGTTGGAGCAGGGCGGTCCGCAGCGATCGCAGCATCTCTGTCAGCGGTGTTGTAGGGCCAACCGCGCGCCAAGCGCGAGGTAAATGGACCCGATAACCTTGCCCTGCCATCTCCCAATCTGACGGTGTTTATTGATCCACCCCGCCACGCCCCCGGCCGCGACAGCCAGGATCGATGTATATCCCATGCTCATTACAACGAACGTCAATCCAAGGATTGCAAACTGTGGAACAACGGCACCGTTGGATGGACTGATGAACTGGGGCAGGAAGGCCAGAAAGAAGAGGGCTGTTTTTGGATTGAGGATCTCGGCAAATATGGCTTGGCGAAACGCTTGCGACGCGGTGATTTTGCTGGCCTTGGCAAGTTCAAGGCTTCCCTGCTTGTCGAGGATTGACCGGATGCCAAGATAGACGAGATACGCGACGCCGGCATATTTTACTAACTCAAACGCAAGCGCAGACGTCATCAATATCGCCGAAAGGCCGAGCGTCGCCATCACAGTGTGGATAAGGTCGCCTAAAGCCACTCCGAACCTGGTCGCCATTCCCACCTTTCTCCCGCCACTGACGGATCGCGCCAGTACAAGAAATACTGCTGGACCGGGAATAAGGAAAAGTCCCAGGACGACTGCTGTGTAGGTGAGGTAGGTCGGGAGGTCGATCACGTTGTTGTCTCCGCAAAAGCCTATCTGGCTCCGAGCGAAGTCATACGCTAGACCGCGATGCAAGCGGCGAGATCGCGTGGAAAAGACGACGTCGCCGCTCGGGCCGCCATGACTAGGCAAGTGATGCCAGGGCTAATGCCTGCGTATCCCTCTTCGAGAGGGGTGCCGGCTCAGTCGAATTTGACCAAGTCCTCAAAAATCAGCTTTCCCCATTTGTCTCCGCGTGCCTGCACCAACAAGCCGCCTTCGGAGAGGCCTCCCAAGTTGACTGGCGCAAAGCCAAGCTCTTCTGCGAGCGCTCCAACCTTCGTCGCCGCGGCCTCGTCGTCGCTCGCCAGGAACACGACGCGCCTGCCGCCTTTCACATCCGGATTTTGCCCAAGAGTACCGGCGGCAAGATGGTTGAACCCCTTGACGACCGTTCCGCCCGTAAAAGCGTCCGCAACGACCTTGGCTGAGGGGTGATCTCTCAGCTTTTCAACGGGCACGCCGTAGGCGTTCGTGACGTCGACAATGATCTTACCTTGCCAATTCGGTAAAGCCTTCGCGACGTCGGAATGAGCCTCGAAACGGACAGCGAGGAAGATGATGTCCGCATTGATGGCCTCCGCGAGGCTGACTGCCTTGATGGAAGGACCGATCGCAGCAGCCTCGGCCGCAAAGCTGTCCGGATCGCGAGTGGTGGCAACGGAAACATCGATGCCGTTGCGAGCGAAGGATTTAGAGAGGGCCTGGCCGATCTTGCCGAAGCCGATGATTGCATGGGTCATAGTCTACTCCTAGTTCGTGGAATTCCTGCGGCGCTCCTCGTCGCGGGGTCGCAGCTGGGTGTGGGTCAAATCTGGGCAAGGCCACCATCGACCGCCACTTCGCTGGCGGTCATGAAGCTGCTGTCCGATGAGGCAAGAAAGGCAGCGGCAGCCGCGATCTCGGACGGGTCGGCCATACGTTGCAGCGGGGTCATCGCGCCGTAGGCCTTTTGGCCTTCCTCGCCCAAGGCTTCCTTCGCGAGTTCGGTGGCGGTAGCCCCGGGCGAAAGGACATTCACACGAATGCCAGTGCCCTTCAGGTCTTCCGCCCATGTCTTTGCGAGATTGCGGACCGCCGCCTTGCTGGAGCTGTACGCGGTGAAGGCAGGGGCTCCCGTGGTGCCCGCGCTCGATCCAGTCAGGATGATCGAGCCGCCCGGACCCATGAGCGGAAGCGCCTTCTGGACCGTGAAGATCGTGCCCTTCACATTGGTGTCGAAGGTTGCGTCGATATGCTCGGCCGTGATCTCGCCAAGGAGGAGGGGGGCTCCAGCTCCTGCGTTTGCGAATACCACGTCGAGGCTTCCGCGTTCGGACTTCACTGTCGCGTATAAACGGTCGAGGTCAGCTTCGTCGGAGACCGAACCCTTCACGGCCCGGGCGTTGGACCCCAATTCCGCCACGGCCGTATCAAGTCTCTCCTGCCCGCGGCCATAGATGAAGACGAAGGCTCCCTCGTGGATGAAGCGTGTGGCGGCCGCGAGACCTATACCCGTCGCACCACCCGTGATCACGGCGGTTTTTCCTTGCAGTCTGTTCATTGCATGCGTCCTTTGTTGTTCCTTTGGGTAGGGATGGAAGCACCCGCTTCGATCGCTCGACCACCAACGTAGGAGATGGGCTCACCGACATTCAGTGTTGATGGACGCACAAGGGTGGTGCAAAAACGATCCGGGCATGTCAGGTAAACTGGGTTGAACCACAGTACATCGGCTTTAGAATAGCCCGACTTGACACCCGAACGCACCGCAGCGGTGCTGGATTGCACCATGATCGACTGGGACGACGTTCGATACTTTCTGGCGGTCGCTCGCTGCGGATCGGTGCGGGCGGCCTCCACGGTTCTTGGTGTGAACCACTCGACGGTTCTTCGCCGCATCGCGCAGCTCGAAGGGCGGTTGGGGGCGAAGATGTTCGAGAAGCTGCCTTCCGGATATCACGTGACTGCCGCAGGGGAGGAGGTGCGCGAACTCGCCGAACAGATGGAAGCCTCGTCACTTCAGTTGGAGACCCGCATACTAGGCAGAGATCAAAGCATCCGCGGACTCTTGAGGGTAACGCTTGCTCCAACCCTGGCGACACACCTGCTCATGCCCGATTTCGCAGACTTCGCGCGCTCGCATCCGGATATCGAAATGGAAATCATTTCGTCCGGAGACTTGGCAAACCTCACCAATCGGGAGGCCGACGTCGCGATCCGTGTCGTCTACGACCGCAAGACCCTACCGCCAAACCTTCACGGGTTAAAGGGGCCGGACGTCTTCGGCGGTATCTATATGTCTCGCGACTTGCTTCCTGTGTGGGGTGAGGTCGGGCCCGATTTTGTTCGATGGATCGTTATCAGCGACCATGGTATTCCCGATTGGGTCCGCCAAAGGGGAGCCGTGGTTGATGGCGTACCGTTCAGGGTTACGGATGCGGAAGCTCAGGTCGTTGCTGTGCGACAGGGCGTCGGAGTGACTACACTTCCTTGCTTTGTCGGAGACGCCAATCCAAATTTGGTGAGGGTTCCTAAGACCGAACTGCACCTGTACGGCACGCTTTGGCTTCTCACCCAAGGCGAGACCCGCAAGACGAAACGCGTGCGCCTTTTCACTGAATTCATCGCTCGTAGATTGGTAGGCCATGCGGAAATTTTGGGTGGATCGCCCCCAAAGTGAGGCTGTAGCCGAAAGCTCACGGCAGAATTGCGCCATGAGCGGACTTTCGTATTTGAGGTTTGATGCGGCTCAATTTACGAATCGCTCGCGATGTCGTGGCGATCACGCAACACTACGTAACGCACGAGCTGTCAATACACTGAAATGTCAGGAGCCTGCTCGACATTGAGCTCCCGCCATCGGTTCGGTGTTACGCCTTCCCAGTCCCGGAAGGCGCGGTAAAAGGAGCTGATGTCCTGATATCCCAAGAGGCAGGCCACTTCTTCGATCTCGGTCGAGGGATCGGACAGTAGTTGCCGACCCAGTTCCTGGCGCGCCTCAGCGAGAAGTTCCCGGAATGTCGTGCCTTCATCGGTGATCCGGCGCTGCAGGGTGCGCTCGCTCACTCCTATCTCGAACGCAACGTCGGACAGTTCCGGCCTGCCGCTGGCTAAGCTCCGCTTCAACACGATCTTCACTTGCTCGCGGATCGTACTGCGTGCCTGAATTTTGCCCAGCGCCGACGCAAGGGCGGGCGTGAGTAGTTCGAGGAGTTCCGGATTGTGACCTGGAAACGGTCGATCCAGATCGGTGGATTTGAGAAACAGCGCGTTGCGCGATTGGCCATAGCGGATGGGACATTCGAAATATCGCCGATGCACTTCGCTCTTCGGGTCCGCCCGCTGGAATTCTACACGGACGGGCGTCAGCCGCTGTCCGGTGCCGCGTCGGCCCAGTTCTACCAATGTGGCGAAGTCGACGTCGACGGCGATCGACGGCTCCGGTTCGGTAGCGTAAAGCCATTCGAACATGACCGTGCATTCCCCACCTTTCTCGGAGAAGTGCAACTGCTCGGGTGTACAGAGTCGCTTGAACCGCGCTATGCGCGACAGCCCGTCCCTGTAGTCGCGGGCATGAAAGGCGGCAAGGCTGGCGGGTGGGTGAACAGAAGTTTCGGCTGCTTCGACCAGCTTGATCCCGAGGCCTGGGTCGGCCGTCAGTTCCCCCAATGCCCGCCATAGGGCGAAGAACTGCGCGGTGCTCGCCAGCCCTTGGCCGTTCAGGTGCAGTGTCGCGGGAAGGCGCGCTTGGCGAAGCAGTGCCGCCGGCGGCACGCCGACATGTTCGACTGCGAGCCAGAACGCCCGAGGAATCTTGCACCTGTCTGCCGGCGCTCCACTCATGGCTTTCTCCCTATCCCATCTGGCTGGTTATCACCCGGTCGAATAAGCGGTCCCCGAACCATTTGCGGATCATGATCATAGGCTTCGCATACTTTCCCGACACATACCGCGTTCGCGGCTTTCTTGAAGCAACAGCCCTGGAGACTATACCGGCAATGACAACGGGATCGGTGCCTCGGCCATGGCCATAGGCCTGCCGCGTAGAGTTGGCGACCGCCTGCGTCACCTTCGCGTAAGGACCTCCGCCCGAACGCTTGAGAAGTCCGTCGGCCACCACGCCGCCGAATCCCGTCTCGATAAGACCGGGCTCAACCACCACGACCCGGATGCCGAACGGCGCAAGTTCGAGCCGAAGGCTATCCGACCAGCCTTCGAGCGCATGTTTTGTTGCGTGGTACCAAGCGCCAAGGAGAGTGTAAATCTTGCCGCCCATGGAGGTGATATTGACGATCGTGCCCGCTCCTTTTTTGCGCATCGCCGGAAGCAGCATCTGAGTCAGCCGTGCGGGACCGAACACATTCACCTCGAACTGATATCGAGCTTCATCAACGCCGATTTCCTCAACCGGGCCATAGAGGCCGAATCCGGCATTGTTGACCAGCACGTCGACGCCCCCTGTTTGAGCGAGGATCGTTTCGACAGCGGCCCTTATCTCGACTTCGTTGGAGATGTCCATGCGCAGGGGCGTGGCTCCCATTCGCGCAAGATCGTCCATCTTCTCGACCCGGCGAGCGGCGGCGAAAACCTTGTACCCATCCGAAATCAAGCGCTTGGCGATCGCCTTGCCCATGCCGGAGGATGCTCCGGTGACGAGCGCGGTCCTTTTTCCACTGTCAATCATCTCGACCTCTCTTTGTTGTGAGATAACCTTAAGCCTCGTCCAGCTGTCGATCATTAACTAGGGATGCCAATCCACTTGCAGAATGCGCCAAACGTGCAGCGAATTGCCTTATTGAGCAAGCCGCCTGTTTCGCAATCGAAAACGCCTAAGGCAACTTGTGGGAGCGTGCCGTCGCCTTCACTCAGCGTTCCGCGGTGACGTCAGTTCGCAGGGAATAGAATGCAAGGTACTGCGTGCCGTACACCAACCGGGGTCATGGTTGTCTGCGATTGAACTCAAGCATACGGCTCGCAATCCTGACTTCCAAGCTGGTAGGCGCAATGGGCCGAATGCAGTCTTCCATCTTGCAACCCATCGTCGGTCGCTGAATCGCCATGGTTGTTCGCCACAAGTAATCCGAGCCGAGAGGCTCACAACCGCCACGGGGGAAGTTGCCGTTCCAGCATTATCGTGCTCTTCAGAACCAAGTTGCTATATCGTCCAGAAGCAGTACCAATGCCGGAATCAAGAAGGAGCGACAATGTTCAAGACGAGACTATTTTCACCTGTCAGTGTTGGTGCTCTCGAGCTTCGCAACCGCATTGTGATTGCACCGATGTGCCAGTACTCCGCGGTCGAAGGCGAAATGACTGACTGGCATCAAATACACTTGGGTAGCCTCGCATTGTCGGGCGCGGGCATTTTGACGATAGAGGCAACGGCGGTCTCGCCCGAAGGCCGAATTTCTTATGGCGATGTCGGCCTCTACTCGGACGGCTGTCAAGCCGCAATGGATCGTGTGCTCACCAGTGTCCGCCGATGGTCCGATATGCCGATCGCTATCCAACTCGGCCATGCTGGGCGCAAGGCTTCTACTGAAAAGCCGTGGCTCGGCGGCCATCAGATCAGCCCGGACAGCGATAACGGTTGGAAGACCGTCGCTCCAAGCGCTATCCCGTTCAAGGACGATTACGATCACCCGGAAAGCCTCGACAAGGAGGGGCTTTCGCGGGTCAGAAACGCTTTTGTCGACGCCACGCGAAGAGCTGCTGCTTTGGGTATTGATGCCGTACAAATACACGGTGCACACGGCTATCTTCTCCATCAATTCCTGTCGCCTCTGTCCAACAGACGCACCGACGAGTATGGCGGTTCTCTCGAAAATCGCATGCGGTTCCCGCTGGAAGTATTCGATGCGGTTAGGGAGGCGTTCCCCTCCGACAAGCCTGTGACTATGCGAGTGTCGGCGACCGATTGGGCCGAAGGCGGATGGGATACCGATCAGACGGTCGTGTTTGCAAAGGCGCTTGAGGCCAGAGGCTGTTCGGCGATCCACGTCTCCACAGGCGGACTGGCATTAAATCAGCAAATCGCTCTTGGGCCGAACTATCAGGTGCCGTTCGCCCGCGCTGTCAAGCAGACCGTCGACGTCCCCGTAATCGCCGTTGGTTTGATCACAGAGTTTGAGCAAGCGGAAGGCATCCTAGCGACCGGCGACGCTGACCTTGTCGCTATCGCGAGAGCAATTCTCTATGATCCGCGTTGGCCGTGGCATGCCGCTGCCCATTTCGGAGAGACTGTGCGAGCCCCTGAACAATATCTGAGGAGCCAGCCGAGGCGGTATCGGGACTTGTTCAGTTCGCCGGTCCGGTAATGGGGAGCGGTTTCACAGCGGGAACGGCAGATGATCTCATTCGCAGAGAAACGCCATCCGAATAGTTGCCCACCCCCACCGGGGGCGCTCCTTTGCGATAACCATTCCGACGATTGGCAAGCTGAAGACCGGTCAGCAAGGTGTTCGGCAGCGAACCGATGAAGTGATGGGGTGGCATGTCGCTCGTAAGACTAATGTTTCGAGTATCCCGGCCCTAAGGGGGGATAGGACGCCTTGGCGACGGGACATCAAGGCGGCGATTGAAAAAACGCGCTTGCGGCCTGCTGACCCTCCGACGACGTCATGGATTACGTAGCGCGGTCAGCGGCCCGAACGAAATCCGTTAGCGGCTGATTTTCCATTGATGGCCTTCAGCAGGGCAGGCGACACCATTGAGGCTTGAACTGCCGGTGATAGTCTGGTGTGTCGTGAGGAATTGCCTGCAGCCTTGGCCGCCATCGGCGGCCGGTTCTATCTGCTGAATGACCCCAGCGCTTCCAGTTGCCGGATTTGCCCAGGCCAAAGGCTGCAGTCCCACATCAGAACGGCCAACGGTCTCCGCGATGACGGCCTGGTCTGTTTGGGGTGCAGTCTTAGGCTGAGTGGTGGAGGCCGTCACCAGAGGTTCCGTCGTCGAGCAAGCGGTCAGCAGCAGCATCGACGGGATACTAAGACAACGCCATACAACGAGCATACTCTCTCCAATCATGATCGCACTGTCTTAGTATAATAGCGGCCAAGCCATTACCTAAGGGTTACAGAGTCGTAAATGTGGCGCACTTGAAGAAATGTTGCCGAAAACGAATGAACGCCGAAATTCCCCGCGCAAGGAGAGACCGAGCGCTTGGCTGAAAGTGGGGGCGTGGCCCGAAATCTACCACCGCAGTCGAGAGCTGAAGTTTTCGTAACCCGCTGATCTGACTCGGAACGAATCACTTCGCCGTCAGTTGACTCGCATGCAAAGTCAGAGAGGTTAGGCGTCATGCAAGGTATGCCCTCACACCGATCCAACCGCTCGAAGTTGAAATCAACGCTCCCGGCCAGTATGCGTCCGCCGAGGCTGTCGAAGAGATGATCAAATTCCTCACATCACAGTGGCCCGACAAGTCGAAACCTGCATTCCATAGTGCGCTTGCGCGTTCGATTGACGCGATGGTGTTCGCCATCGATCCTCAAGCGGCACGTGCCGCCTTCGTAGTCGTAGCTCATGCGGTTGGTATGCACGTGCTCCCCGACGACTTCGATGAGATGAGGAAAGCAAGCTGGAAAAAAAGAAACCCCGCTGCAGGCCGCAGCGGGGTCGAAGGAGGTCATCTCAAGCACATGAAGCCTACCACCATCATCGCTCACGACAATCTACCAAATTAGAAATTACTGATGTAATCCACAGATGGTTGATCGTCCCAAAACAAAGCCGCTTCTCTCCGATGACAGACGGATACGCGGCCCTGTAAGCAAGCGCCGCGACCCATCGCAACCCAACCTGCTTCTTGATCCGATGCCGTATCGCGTGGAACCCGCGCTGGCATTGCTCAAGGCTAAGCCTCCCGGCGATCAACGATACCGCGCTGAGGTGAAGATCGACGGCTACCGCCTAACCATTCACATCGAGCCGAAAGGCGTCCGCATTGTCACGCGGGGAGGGCATGATTGGACCGAACGGTTTCCCGCCATCGCGGATGAGGCTCGTCAGCTAGGTGTCGCGAGTGCTATCCTCGACGGAGAAGCGGCGGTGCTGGGTGAGCAAGGTCGATCGGATTTCGGAGCGCTTCAGCGGTCACTCGGTGGGCGAGGGGGAAAGCTCGCATCTTCAGGCTCGATCTTCATCGCATTTGACGTGCTCTACCTCGACGGCCACGACCTTCAGAAAATGGAGTTGTCGAGCCGGCGGCATCTGCTCGAACAGCTGATCGCCGATCGCGACGGGGCTATCCGGTTCTCCCAGGAAATCGAGGGCGATGGCGGAGCTATTTTCCGAGCGGCCTGCGAACATGGCCTCGAGGGCGTCATCTTCAAAGATTCGGACAGCGCCTACAGATCGGGACGGACTGCCGACTGGATCAAGGTGAAATGCATCGCTTCGGAGAGCTTCTTCGTTGTCGGCTACGAAAAGTCATCGACCGCTCGTGGTGGTTTGGGAAGCTTGCTACTTGCGGGCCGCAAGGGCGACGGACTTCAATATGTTGGCTCCGTCGGGACGGGTTTCAAATACAACGACGCGGTTCAACTGCGCGCGGCTCTGGACAAGCTCGCGACCAAGCGGCCTGCGGTCGAATACAACGGCCGTCGCAAGGACATTGTATGGGCCAAGCCGACTTTGATCGCGGAGATCGAGTATCGCGCCTGGACGGACGACGGCAAGCTCCGGCACGCGTCCTACAAGGGGCTGCGGGATGTGCAGGACAATGCCTCTGTTTTCAAGATTGACTAAGCGAAGCCCCCGCGAGGACCAGTATCTGAGTTCGTCGAAGTCCCTGTAGAAGCTGAACCCAAGAGCTCTTTCGAGCGTTATCGAACAATTAGGGAGAGCACAATGCACAAGCGCGAAGAAATGACGTC
The DNA here is from genome assembly GCF_030380805.1 of Rhizobium sp. S163. Taxonomy (NCBI): domain Bacteria; kingdom Pseudomonadati; phylum Pseudomonadota; class Alphaproteobacteria; order Hyphomicrobiales; family Rhizobiaceae; genus Rhizobium; species Rhizobium sp. S163. The sequence goes on from NZ_JAUDSA010000037.1 coordinate 15,511, forward strand.
GGGTTCCGATATCGGTTCATTGAATGAGGAGCTCCAAAACGCTCAGAGTTTAGACGCCGAACCTGTTGGCCACCCGACCGGAACGTTTGACGAGACATCCCAGGAGATCGGCGACGAGGTAGAGGAGAACGCTCCCCTGGACTACGTTTCCGCGAACGTGGAGCTGCGTCTTCGCTACAGCGACACACAGGTCGAACTCGAAATTTTGCGGGACCGCCTCGCGCGCATCAAAGACGATGTCGCGCAAATCGTACAGGCTCGCGTGGAGTGGGCGGACGCAAGTGCACACGCGCAGCTTGGTAACTACCCCTGGGCGAAGTTGGTGGGGGCCATGGCCGCGAGCTTCGTAGCCACGAAAGCGCTACGCGCCCTTCCACTCGCGGCGGCGGGGTCGGCTGTGTTGCCGCTGGTCATTTCCGCTTTGCAACGCAAGGCAGTGCCAAGGTAATCGGTAGTGGGGATGAAGAGGCGGCTGTCTGTCTTTTCGAAGGCCTCTCTCCCGAACTCGATTAATAGGGCGTGCAAGGGCTTCTGACGAGGCCGTAGGTCTTCCGCAAGCATCTCGGCATCTCCGCTAGATGAACGCAGGATGAACAAATTTCTGAGCTACGCGTTTCTTCCAGGCAAGAGGAAGTGCGATATGTTTCAAGCCAACGTACCAAGCATCGTCAGCCCCTTATCCGGCCTCGCTGGAGCAGCCGCTACACTCTCATCCGCTTTGGCGTATGCTATCGAGCTGAGCGATGCCAGGATCACGGTCGTCGATGATTGCGGAGTGATCGTGTTGGAGGGAGAAGCTCCTTCGAATTGCCTCGCTCAAATCTCCGACATCGCTGCAAGCGTGGTCGGCTCGAGGTACTGCAGTCTGATCAGACCGATCTAGGCCTTCGGAGTTGCCGTTTCTGTCGGATGTGGCAACACCAAGTTGCGACCGAAGGGGTTGATGGCGACCAGAACGGCGAGCACTGTGGCGAGCGCGGTTATCATGAGCAGCGGCGATTTCGTCACGATTGAAACTCCGGTTTCCGTTACGGTCTGATGGTGGGCTCCCTAACGGCAGATATGTCCCTTATTCGTTCCTAAGCGTCTCCTGCCGTGCTTGTTGTCATCGAAATTTGGCGTACGAGTGGGGCACGGTTCTAAAGAGGTGATTAGGAAGAGAACATCAGCAGACATGGTGAATTTTCAGTTCGTAAACGCGGCCGCGCTGGCATAGTTCACGTAGGCAATCAACATAGGCTGGAAATCCCACTCGCGACGTCCATCTGATGGGTGAGGGTGGGAGATTCCCAACGAAAGCGCCGGAGCTCCGAGCGCCGTGTGCGCTAAAAACTGCATCGATCCATCATGCTTCGCGTTTCCATCAGACGTCGGTTGAACGTCGTCAAAGTGGCGTCTCGCCATAACCGAACCCCGGACCTTTGAGCCACGGTTATTATGGATTGATGAGGACATCGGGGAACAAACGGCGTTGGATACGATTGATAGTGCGTAACAGACCAAGGAGATCGTTATGGACCACACCAACCACGTCCGTCTTACCGCTGCCGAACTCACCGCTGAAAATCTCGAAGGGGCAACTGTCTACGGTGCGGACGACCACAAGGTCGGCTCTGTCGATCATGTTCATGGCAACAACAGCGTAGTGATCGACGTGGGCGGCTTCCTTGGCATCGGCGCTAAGCCCGTCGCCGTCCCGTTCTCAGACCTGGATTGGATGCGGGACGAAAGTGGCGACGTGCACGCCGTGACCGCTTGGACCAAGGATCAGCTCAAGGCGATGCCTGAGCACAAAGACTAAGGTCTCCCTTAGGCAATCGCTTAGAGGATGATAACAACGTGGCTCGGCATCTGTCGGGCCACGTTTTGCATTTTGGGCAGGCGATCCTTTTCGGAGGAAGCTTACCCATCGGGGCCGCGACCACAAATTCTTCAAGAGCTAGTAGCGGTGGTCGACGCGACTCTCGGTAACGCTGACTGTCGTGCGCTGACCGCCTACCGTTAGCGTCCTATCAGGGCAACGTATCGCACTGCCGCCGTTAGTGAACTCACGACACGCCAACCTGGCGGGAGGGGTGATGTGGAGCCGCGCATCACGCTTGCCAAGCGGTTGGTACGCTTGCGGACAGCGACCTATGTCGTTCTGGGGCGTTTACCTCCAAGGAGGATGTCTCGATGGATCAAGACTTATCCAAAAGGCGAGCGTCGATGAGCCAGGCTCAAAGGGTCGAAGCTCGCGACAGAACAGATGAGGTAGCGCGCATGACGATCGAGGAAGAGCGCCGCCGCCGAAGCGCCAAAACGGAGCGACTGCGCGAAGCACGAATGCGAGCCGAAAAACATCCACCACACGATACTTGAAGCCGCAGAGCCGAGCGCTAAATCACGCCTCGAATTGTTTCCGACGACCTTCATGGAGGTCAGGAGGTCGTTGTCGAGGCATGAGAAGGTCGGGCTTAGAAATTGGCCCGACCTTTTTCTCCAAGACCGAGCGCTTCCAAGGCTGCTCCACCTCCCGCTGAAGGGGGCGGCTAACCCGAACCTGGGTATGGCCATCAGGTCATTTATTGACCCCAGATTTTCCGGAGATACGGAGCTGGCACCGATCATCACAATCGGCTGCATTCATGCGGTCGCATCCAAGACCCGTTCGCCGTCGAAGGGTTCGGATCGGAATGGACGCGCATAGCGCTTGACGACTGCGGTTCTGTCCATTTCCTCGATGAGATCGCAGGCCTTGCATGCGGCGATGATGAGGTTGCCCCGCACGTGCCTTAGGATTAGGTCCTGGTCGGCAGAATCCGTGCTGGTTTTGTTAGTGAAATCATCTGAAGCGGACGCCTCTCAGTGCTTTGAAATTTCTTCCTAATCACCTCTTTAGAACCGTGCCCCACTCGTACGCCAAATTTCGATGACAACAGCACTGGAGGAGACGCTTAGGAACGAATAAGGGACATATCTGCCGTTAGGGAAAATGAAAACCCGGTTGTTGCGCAGAGGATTGCGATTGTACACAGAGCCACGAACCTGAACCTGGTGATCTCTGAGCTAAGAGAGCGTATCCGGCATCTGGAAGGACCGCCAAGTCGAAGTGGGCTTGTGACGCTGAGTGTCGAATTTATCCAAGACTCGGGGGAGAATTTCTCTCGGTCCTCGGCCTATCATACCACATCTGCGCCCGTAACACGTCGTGCTCGCGTCCGCACCTGGGAACCAGGTTGACATGTCAACGTTGAAAAAGGTGTCAGAGCTCAAGACTGAGAGAAAGCATGTCCGCCGATCGCCCAAGCTTACGCATGGCCCTTTTGCTTCATCATTTAACGACAGAAGAATATCGGGCTCTTCCAGCGAAAGTAGGTCGAAAAACCGTGAACGAAGGGATTTACGCAGGGCTTCTTGAAGCTGACAGCGCTTCACTGCGCCCGAAGTGTCGGCTCACCCGGGCAGGAAAGGAGTACCGAATCTCACATCCCTATCCCTTTTATTGATTTTCGCACAGGGACCCGGTTCGTCCCGCCTGGTGCGACATCTTTTCCGTCTATTCAGGCGAAACGGAGGTGAGTCATCAGATTGAGGCGGACCTGGGGGATGCCGGATTATCTAACGCGCGTAAGCGACCCTTTTCGGGATCCCGAACCTAGGGTTCAAGAAAATGCGGCGGCGCTGCATCTTTTTCCAAGCATGGACGTTGACCTCGCGCAATCAAGGAAACATCCATGACCGAGAGTTCCGCACAAGGCCTTCCACAAGGCAAGCACTGGTACGGTGAAGCAGCCACAGCTTTTCCGCGCGATTACTTGATAAACGAGCGACAGCGACGGGAAGCTATCGCCGATCGGGAACGCATAGCGCGACTGCAGGCTCAGGATCAGGGACGTCAACTCTAGTCGTATGGGCTGGGCCCCGACGTCTCGGTTGACGTTATCGTTTCGCATAGATTGAGAACCGCATGGCGAGCAGCATATCGAAATCGACGTGCCAAGTTGCGGTCGCACTCACAATCGCGTTGGGCTGTGCAAATGCCAACGCGGAGGAGGCGGTCGGGCAACAGGATACCACGTCTCGCCCCGGGTCCGCGGCTAGCTCGGGCGTTCAGGTAAAACGACCGGCCGTCAGGCCTACGCATCTAGTCATCTTTCTCCATGGCTTGCGCGGCTCTGGCTCTGTGATGGCACCGTTTGGGACCTCTTGGAAGAAAGTTCTGGCAGGGACGAAATTCGTCTCGCCCGATGCTCCATTCCGCAATCGCGGGGGCGGGCGAGAGTGGTTTGATGTCGGTGACCAGGTCTTGCGCCCCGACCGCATTGCGGGCGCTCGGCGAGCTTTCGACGATTTGGTCCGGGATATCGTCGAACGAGAGGGTTTCGAGAACGACCTCGATAAGGTGGCTTTTGTCGGTGTGTCGCAAGGCGCAATCATGGGGCTCGATGCTGTCGCGTCCGGTCGGTGGAAGGTAGGCGCGATCGTCAGTTTCGCCGGGCTTCTCGCACTTCCGCCGAAGGCGTCTGCGAACGCAACCCCCGTACTTCTACTGCATGGGGGCGCGGATCGAAGAATTCCGGCGACGGCGTCGGTCGCCGCGGCGAACCAGCTGAAATCCGCTGGTTTCGATGTGACCGTGGAAGTCGTTCCAGGCGTGGGTCACACAATATCGTCTGAGGAGGCCTCCAGAGCCCTCCACTTCCTAGCGAAACACTTTGAGCCGTAGAGAAACACGAGGTCAAACATGAACTTGAAGCACACGAATGTTGTCAACACCACGCCTGGCACTGTCACGGTAGAATTCTACGGTGAGGGAAATGAACTCATCACAGTTCGCATGGGAGCGGATCACGACCTTGATGATGGACGTTCCATTCTTCACGCCAAGGCGATGATGGTCCAGCTCACGGCGTTCGATGATAGCGCCCAGGCCGACGCTGTTGCCGGCGAGGGCGATAGTATCGGAACCATTCTTGAGAATGAAGAATGAAGAGTAATCCACAGGACAATTATGCGATTTGCAGTGTCGAGCATCGTAACCTTAGCCCGTTTTGGATGTGCATCGCTTGAGTTGCAAAGAAATTTGTCACTCTGCGACTATGTTGAAAAAGCGACGCGCTATTTGAACAAATAGGCCAGGATGGCGTTTCTTGTGCGGACTCAACAAAGGACCTGGAAATGAAAACCGCGATCCTAATCACCACAGCAGCTTCGCTCACCCTTGTGTCGCAAGTAAACGCGGCATCAATGCACAAACAGGCCAAGCATTCCAACCAGCACATTACCGCGACCGAGCCGAAAGAGCGACTGGGGACGCTTTCATGTGAAGTCGCAGGCGGGGTAGGAATGATCATCGGATCGAGCAAAGCCGTCACTTGCAGCTTCAAGCAACGTACGGGCAAGATCGAGCGCTACACCGGGACGATCGGAAAGCTCGGCGTCGACGTCGGCATCACAGGCAAATCATACTTAAGCTGGATCGTCGTCAACACAGCGCCGACGCGAGTGGGCGATGGAGCGCTGGCTGGAACATATGTGGGTGCATCCGCTGGAGCATCTGTCGGCGTGGGCTTGGGCGCAAACGCGCTTGTGGGCGGCAACTCCAAAAACTACGCGCTGCAGCCGTTGAGCGGCGAAGCCAACACTGGTCTTAATGTGGCGGCAGGCGTGTCTCGTCTCAAGCTCACCGCCACCCGTTGATCTTTACGAGCAGGTGGGGAGACCAAGCTCCGCCTGTTCGATTTTGGATCTAGTGAACGAAGTAATGCGCCTAAAAGATTCTACTGGTGCGTCGGGTGATCGCAGTAGACAGATAGAAACCGTCGCACAAGAAGAGCATTGACGAACCGTATCGCCCGCGCTGCCCGCCGGTGCGACCTCCCCACCCTTCAACAAGGAAGCCAGAAACACTCCGGGCCCCCGACACTGCGCTTAAGCCGTTGACTCGCAGTATCGCGTTTTCTTTGGGGGTGGTCGATTGATTGACGTCGAGTTAGGCTGGTCATCTAACCGGAGACGACAGATGTTCACCCACGTGATGATTGGCAGCAACGACCTCGAGCTCGCGAGACGTTTTTACAATGCGACGTTCGTCGCCTTGGGAGGCAACCCTGGCGAAATGGATACGAGAGGCAGACTTGTTTATCTCCACAACGGCAGCCGCTTGATGGTCACGACGCCAATAGATGGGAAGCCAGCGACGGCGGCCAACGGTGGAACCATCGGCATCGCCGCCCATACGCCAGAGCAGGTATCTGCCTGGTATGCCGCTGGCGCCGCAAATGGCGGGACACCGATCGAGAGCCCGCCTTCGGAGCGGCCAAACGGGTCGTTCGTCGCCTATCTTCGCGATCCCGACGGGAACAAACTGAGTGCGCGCACTCTTCCGTCAGCGTGATTAGGCGACGAGACAGCCGTCGCTCACGCCTTACAGCCCGAGTACCCGATCTTCACCGAAGCAAAACATCGGACAACCAACGGTATCGTCATGAACGTCTGTAGAGCCGGCCTCTTTCTGTTTCGACGGACGTCCGACAAGGTCGAGCTTCTCCTCATCCATCTTGGCGGCCCGTTCTGGCCGGAGAAGGACAAGGGCACATGGTCGATTGGAAGGGATTGGTCGATATGGGCGAGAGCGACTTTGGCGCGGCGGTGTGTGAAGCGCGCGAGGAGCTGGGCGTTGACGTCTATCGAGTGCTCCCGGCGCTAGGATGGTATCGACAGACCCAGTGGAAAGACTGTTGTCGCATCAGGTGTCGAAGCCGATCCACTGCTCAACGTGGACGACATCGAGAGTGCGACTTTCACAATGGATGACCGCCGAGGTCCGGAGAGCATAAGAGCTTTCCCGAGGTAGCTCGTGCAGGCTGGTTCTCCATGAAAAATGCCAGCGGCAAGGTGCTCCAGAGCCAGCGCATATGGGATAGCTATCACAACCAATGCCTCGCGCATCACCTTAGGGAAATCTCATAGACACGATCGAATTGCAGCCGATCATCATCGCCAACGAAGTCGTGATGATAGGGCAGCTCGTTTGTCGAAGCGCCGAGTTGCGCACCCAAATGCCCGCCAACGAGAACGACACGCCGCCAGTAGTGTGGTGGATTATGCCATGAACCTTTTACCGGCGGCAGGGCGGCTTCAATCAGGTGTGTCCTGCAGTTTTCACCATTCCGATGATACATCTTATTGCCTCGGCGAGTCATCCTTGTGGCAGAAAGTGTCCGTTTTTGATCTGTTTCGCGAAGACGTCGTAAGACTTGTGAAGCGGCGGAGACGGCGCGATTCATCTTCATAGCGGGCAAGGCTCATTTCGCACTTAGGTGCCGGCGGTTGTCATAATATCGAAAACGCCCGGTACACGGGAAGAAAGGGAACGTGACAAAGTTGTTGTTCATCAAGGGAGGGGCCGTGGCCAGCTCTTGGCGCATCACTAGTCGTAACGCGAACCTAAGCTAAAAGTTTAATCTCACGCTCCGACCGCGTGGGCTCGAAGTGTATGGGCGGAGCTTAAAAAATCTAACTGGAGGTAACCGTTGAAGATTTATCTGACCGCTTATACCGCAACGCTAATCGCTTTCGTAGTAATTGATTTTGTCTGGCTGAGTATCATGGCTGACCGTCTATATCGACCGACCCTCGGCGACATGCTGGCGCCGCAGTTCCGTCTCGCTCCGGCAGTAATGTTCTATGTGATCTACGCCGCCGGGCTAACATTCCTTGCTGTCAGGACAGGGGTGATGTCAGGATCGATAGCGACAGCAGTCATCCACGGAGCTGTGGTCGGTTTCATGGCTTATGCCACCTATGACCTGACCAACCAGAGCACAATGAAAATCTGGTCGACTACCTTGACTGTTGCGGACCTTATTTGGGGAACCGTCCTGTCAGCGGCAGCATCAGGCGTCGGCTTTTGGGTCACGGAGCGAATCTTTGGCTCCGTTGCTCGCCTCTAACAGCCTAAAGCATCAGGCGAGGGGGCGATCAAGGACTGAGAGAAGACCTCTAGACAATTTTCGAGGTCGATTTGATCCAGCCGAATGCTGATGCGTAGGTTAGGCCATGAATATGCAAATGCTGCGCCGATACGCATTACATCGAGACGCCCGCGTCGAGGCAACGACGTGGACGACGCCGCGCGGGGCTCGAAAGGTCGATAAGTTGGAGGAAGAAGGCGTTAGCTTAGGTGCCGAACGGATCAGTCTCTTGATGTCCGCAGTGGCAGAGTCGCGCGATACTGTCGCGTTCGAACTACTATATCGGCACTTTTTTCCCCGTGTACGGTCTTACATGGTGAAGATGACAAAAGGAAACCGGATACTAGCAGAGGAATTGGCGCAGGAGACGATGGTGCGCGTGTGGCACAAGGCGGCGCTTTTCGACCCGTCGAAGGCGCAGGCGTCAACCTGGATATTCACGATCGCCAGAAACCAGATGATCGACTCGGTACGGAAAGGTTTGAAAACTGACTTCGATCCGAATGATCCAGCTTTTGTGCCAGGTGAATTTGAGCCCGCCGATCTCCTAATAGAGCGACAGCAAAGCGCTGCTGCGCTGGGACAGGCAATGGGAAGTCTTAAGGAGAAATATGCGGAAGTCTTACGCATGTCGTTTTTCGAGGGCCTCCCCCATTCGAAGATCGCGGAAAGACTGAATCTTCCCATTGGTACGGTGAAATCAAGGATAAGACTTGCATGCGAGAAACTGCGCACGGCCCTTCAGGACAAAGCCAAGTGATCAAACATCATCTTGATGACGATATGCTCCAGCAATACGCCGCCGGCACCCTGGGTGAAGGCTGGAGCGTTGCCGTGGCGACGCACCTCGCCTTGTGCCCGGCATGCAGATCCAAGCTGTCGGTTCTGGAGAGCATCGGCGGATATTTCATCGAGAGCGAAACTACTGACGAAGCCGATGTGTCGCAGAGCTGGGAGAGCCTCAAAGCGAAAATCGATGCGAGCCAGATCAACAGGGCTGTGTCCATTGAAAAGCGGACGAACCCGGACCTGACTTTCCCGGAGCCCCTAAAGACTTACATCCACGAAGCCGGCGGCCTCAAATGGCGCAAGCTCGGACGCGGCGCTGCCCAGATGATCATACCCACCGGCGACGAAACGACGACATTGCGATTACTTAAAATCCCCGCCGGCCAACCGGTCCCGGAGCACTCCCATCGTGGGCTTGAACTGACGTTGGTTCTCGATGGTAGCTTCAGTGACGAAGTATCATCATTTGCTCGAGGCGATATCGAGATGGCTGACGATAGCTTGATGCATCAGCCCAAGGCCGATGTCGGTAAAGACTGTATTTGTCTTGCCGTGACCGAGGCACCGCTCCGTTTCAAGAGCAGGTTTATGCGGTTTATACAACCAGCGCTTGGCATCTGACGGCATCGTCAATCGCGAACGCAGGCATAGCCTAGCTGACTGGGCCAACTAAGACTCTTAATCGCCCGGCTGTTTCGCGGTGAGCGCGCGATCTTCCCAATCCGCATACCAGTCAGCGTACGGAGTGTTGCGGGCTAGGTAGCGATTGTAGTCGGGAGCACCATCGTCCCACCAGGGACTTCCCCGCTCGCCGAGCGCGACTTTCGCATCGTCTACTCGCTTACGGGCCTCCGCCAGATCGCAACTGCCAGCTTTTGCATCGCGAACAGACCGACGCGCCGCCATCAGCTCGGCCACTAGGCGATCGTGGGTATCTTGATCGAGTGCAGGATTGCACTGCCGCCAAAGGCGGCCGCGAACTACGAAGTATCGGTTATCGGGCGTCGTAGGGTACTCTGGCAATCCGAATTCCTATATTAACTCACTACGAGCGACTGTTTACCAAGTTAGTGTCGACACGGTGACCGCTGTTGTCGAGTCTGTTGTAACCGCATTCAGCCCCATTTTCGGCGCTCAGCTTCCACGATTGTGCGGAGTGACAGGTGACGCGCACCTTCTCCTTGTGGTCTTAGCCGATTTCAAACCCGTCTGAACACCAACGCAGATTGGATTGCTCGACGGCGGCGCGGCCATCGTGGCGACGGGTGTCAATGGCTCCAGTATGGCGTTCGAGAAGCAGGCCATGCACCTTCATCACTCGATAAACGCGTTTGACGTTCGGCCATGAGCGGCTTACGTTACAGGCTTTACGGCGTAAGAGCGCAAAAACCCGGCGGCATCCATAGGTTGGCATCTCAGAGATGATCGCTTTGATTTCGTCGACGAGATCATCATCCGCGAACGGCGGCCGACCACTGGCTTTGGAAGGACGCTGTCCCACTCGCTCCGCCATGTTTGACCGGGCAACACCAAAAGTCTCGCACACGGCCGTCATCGGGAACTTACCTTCGGCAATGACAGCGAGCGCAACAGGTATTTTTTTGGACCGGTGGCGATCTCAAGCGCCTCTTTGAGAATCTCGCCTTCCACCATCTTCTTGCCGAGCAGACGCTGTAGTTCTTTGACCTGGTTCTGAAGGGCGCGATATTCGGATGCCGGGACGACCTCCTCGTGCGATGCCGTCGCCGTAAGCGCACCTTGCGCCGCCACTTTACGCCAGGCGAACAACTCGTTCGGCTGAATGCCATGCCGTCGAGCAACGATGCTGACCGTGACGTCAGGCTCGTTGGTCTCCTGGACTATCGCGAGCTTCTGCTGCCGACCAGCGACCCCGGCGCTCAGGGCCGGACAGCACTTCTATCTTACGTATGTGACTGGTCATAATGGGCACATTGCTCCTAACACTTAACAAGTGGTAGATCGTGTCCGGGGATTGGGGGGCCACTACAGGGACACCTCGAACCCTCAGTCCCCATGCGGGTCGCCGAAGAGCTTTGATGCGCCAGCGCTTTTACCGGCGCCCGCAAGCGGGCTCCGTCGTGTTGAGTTTCAAATCAGGCCGATATCAATACCGCCCAAAACGCGCTTTCTAAACTAAGTAACTTGGAACAAGTCGGGCCTACCGAGGTTCCCTACCGCAACCCCAAAAAGAGTCACATATATAGGAGAACCCAATGCGCATGAAACTCGCAGCAGCCTCGATCCTTGCACTAGGCCTCATGACCTCGGCATCTTACGCACAGTCCAACCCTACACCGAACAACATGGCGGGTGACAAGACTGCCGGTGAAGACGCCGGCGGCGGTGCAAACGGCGACATCCAGAACCGTACGGGCACGAATGAACCCGTCGTGGTAGACCCGAGTGCCACAAACAGCACGAAGGGCAACACGAATTCGACCGGGACCGTCGATCGCAGCAAATGCACCGACCGCGCGGCACCCGGCGCTGTCGATACACAGGGCGGCAACAGTGGTGCGTCCGTGAGCGATGCTTGCCCCGACAATAGCCAGTAAACTACTGAATGGGGGCGCGCTGCTTCGCGCCCCCAACACAAGGACACGATCCCAATCGGTCAACAGAGAACCTGAGAAAATAGCGTTTCAAGGGAACAGTTCCATTGGCGGCAACTACATCAGTGCAAGACATTCGAAGTCCTCCATCATCTGGTGTGGTCCGATAGAGATAAGCGCCGGATTTGTCCGCACCGGGGTTTCTTTCATCGGCGCCTGATCCAACCAATATGACAATTGCCTAAAACAATCCTGTCAAATAGAATGACCTGCGCTTTCGACCGGAGATGTCTGGTGTAGCGCGTAGATTTGCAATTTCTTATCATAACATTTGCGGCGAAGCTCGACCTCGTAACGACCGAGCTAGGTTCGCGATACGCCACTGCATGCAAGTGATCCCGATTAATTTTTCTAAGGACAATGTGATGGCTGACCCCAATGCTAAAACGCGTGCCTGCCCAATCTGCAAGGAAGAGATCAAAGTCGCCGCTACGCGCTGCATTCACTGCCATTCTGATATCCCTCCGGGCGCAGACGGGCGCGCGAGGCCGCCAATGATCATGGGCCGACGCATTCGTGCTATAGCGCATCGCGCACCGGCAGCAACATTAAACGCCGGTCCATCGTCAGCGTGCAACGACCTTGAGATCGATGACGCCGGCATCTGGGAATACATCGGCGAGGACGAGGAATATTGCTATTACTGGGGCCCGTCCTGAGGGTAGCCGCTTTGGCGTCGCTTGTGACCACGGACGTACTTGCTGATGCTGATGGCGACGAGGCAAGGTCGGCGCGAAAGCCCGGCCTTTTTCTTTGACTCTCGTAAAAGCCGCGCTAACTGACCCTCCTTTCGCACCTGCGCCGCAGATTATCGGCGCATAACAAAATATCGCTCAACGCCGATGGACGACAGGTATTATTTACCGGGCAACATTGCTTGAAGGACGCCGTCACGGCGGACAAGACCGTGGAATAATCCTGCCGCAAGATGCATCATGACGAGCGCGAAGAACGCGAACGCCAGATAATGGTGCGCGCTCCAAAGAAGTGCATGAAGTCTGTCACTTTGAGGTAATATCGGCGGGAGATTTATTCCGCCCAGCAGCACGATCGGATAAGCGGCAGCGGACAGCATTGCCCAGCCGATCAAAGGCATCCCGATCATTAGTGCATATAAGGCTACGTGGGACAGGCCCGCGGCGAGCTTCATCGGCTCCGGGAGATCTGCCGGCAAAGGTGGGGCGCCGGACACGAAACGCACTACAAGTCGAACCAAGGCAAGGATAAGGATAACAAGACCCAGCGTCTTATGTGTCACAAGAAGTGGCACGTACTCCTCTCCAATGGTGGATACCATTCCGACGCCGATGAAGAGCATCGCTAATATGCCGACTGCCATCAACCAGTGGATCGCTCGCTGGACGGGAGTGAAGCGGGTTTTGATTTTTCCGATCGTCATGGCTTCGCGCTTGCTCCGGTTCTAGGATAGCTGGCAGCTTCAGCAGTGCGAAAATCATATGATTTGGCATAAGCTGCCGACCGGGCAGCAGGGAAAGGGTCATCGGAAACCTCGATGCCATCTGGTAAGATGGTCGGATCAAAGTTGATGTCACGGCATGGGCCGTCCGCCTCCGGCTCAATATTCTGTACGATCAGAGTTCCAGCTTCGAGAGTCCTTCGATCCTTCGGCCAAGCTTTTGTCGGATTCGACGTCGGGTCGGAGGGATCTGCGATGGTCAGCACGAGGATCCAGCGCTGAGGAGAACGTGCAACCCGTTCCGTTATGTCTTCTTCGAGGTGGTTTGCGCCGAGCTTAGCGAAATCTTCCGCCGTTATTGGAGTGACCTGCGCATTCGGCCTCCAAGACCAACGCACCGCATGCTTGGCGCCTGACCCGTCTGTAAAGATAAACGCATTGAGACTGTTGAACGCATCCTCAGCATAGCTGGAGGTCCACGGCGCCTTGCTCGCCCATTCCCCAAACGCGGCAAATTCTGGATGAGCGCCAACGAAGCCTTTCATCGCTTCAGGGTCCTTGCTTGCGGACGCAGTCAGGAGGTCGTAGAAACCTTGCGGGGTCGAAACCGCGAAAACAGGCGGATCGATCATCGCCATCCGCCACACGTCGCCGTCAGGCGCTGAGACCTGCACCCCGATGCCACGAACGCGGACTGTCGGGTCAGCTGCATTCGGATCTGGCGTTGCGAGATTGAAGCGACCGACGACAGGATACTGTCCAGACGCAAACATTGGCGCCCTCGAAATCGAGCTGCCGTTTCCATTTGCTTCGAATGTGCCGGTGAAGCAGACGCCCTTGGCGTGGTTTCGACGATGACCTAGAGCAGCGCCGCCGGGCGGCGCCAGAGCGCTAACCAGCTTCGCAGAAGTAAGGCGGTTGGGTGAGAGCCACCCTGCAGTGTAGGCAAATGCGCCGACGCCGAAGCCGAGCACGGCCGTTATCAACGCCAAGGATCCTAGAACGGAACGCTGCAAGCCTGGCATCCAACATTCTCCGTATATGAGGCATGTTCACCGCGCCCATATCGAAGGCGCGCGAAAAACATGGCATCGTCTGACTACAAGGTCAAATGCACTGCAGCGGGCTCTCCAATCACCTCTTCACCGTATCTTAGACCTCACGCCAAGAACTCTCAATCGGAACCGACAGTGACAAGCGTCCGAGAACACCAATACGGCGGCGAGCCTAATGACGGCACTGAGGGGAAACACGGACAATCTTTCTTCCACTGCGACCCGAACGCCCTGCCAATCTTCGCCATGTGGTGGAGGTCGGAACCTGTCATTAATGCTGCTCTTGTCTTTTCGCGCACCGTTGTAAGGAGCGCGTCGCGGTCCAGCTGCAAGGCGAGGGCAAGGCTTAGCCAACCAGCATCTTCAATCCTGGGCAGAAATTTTCCGCATGTGTGCCAATAGTCCGAGGTCTCCTCAGACTGAAGTCGGAGGTGAGACTTTTTGTGGAACGCAAAGGCGAGACGGGCATTTAACCGCAGTCTTATAACCCGAGGTAAAGCCCAATGAAGAAAACGTTTCTAGCTGTCGCTCTGGCTTTTTCGTCCATCGTTGCCGTCCCTGCGGCCTCCTACGCGGATACCGTCGTCATTCGTACTGATGATGGCCCTCGTCCTCATCGCGGCTGGGAAAATGGCCAGCACCGCGGCTGGGATAATGATCGAAGAGCACGGCTTGTACGTGAAGATTATCGTCGCCACTCGCCTTGCATCACCAAACGAGTTGTAACCTATCGGGATGGTGAGCGAGTTTCGCGGACGACGAAGGTTTGCCGTTAAGTGACGCCAAGTTCGCCTCACGAAGCCGGGGAGTAATCCACTCCCCGGCTTCTGCAGTTTAAAGTTCTCGGTTCACATCGCCCCACTGTATCGGTAAGTAAAGCTTGCTGAGTGGTGGTCTACGGGTCACACTCGTTCGCGCGTCGGAAATACCCGGCGACTTGGTCTTGCCGGACAAGCGATGCCAACCACTGCCTTCTCGTCAAGGGATTTGTTATGGCGAGCCGGTCTGCGCCGGAATACGAGCATAGTCGCGACATCCAGGCTATCGTGGACGGGCCCAAAGTCGACTAAAACCTCGCTGGGATCCAATGTCGCTGTGGGGGCCGTCGCATAGATTGGCATGCGAGGAGTGAGCGACCGTGCAAAGAGATCTTTAGGCAAAGTCGACGTTTTAAGGGCGACTTTTACTGAGATGATCGATGCAATTCGGTTGCTCCGCATCATTCAGGCTATCGTTGAATTCAGACAGCCACTTATGCTTCGCTGCCGCCTTTTCCAGCGCCGGAACGGTGATACTACCGGCCTGGAACAGGCTGACAAGCACTGCTCCGGCTAACACCCCGTCCGGCGACGTGGGATCAACTTTGCGCTTCCCGCACCAATCGAGAAGGACCGCTTCTATCACGTTCAACTCTTCGGAGCCGAACGTCCTATTTAATTGAAATGTCATAATATTGTCCCAACCATGCGAGCAAATCCGCCAGATATTTGGAAGCGCCTAGCAGAATTTCAAGCACGGGTCAGGAATCAGCTCTGCTATCGAAATACGTTGGCAAAAGCGACGAGGGGAAAATCCTTGGGATACCTCCGACATCCGCGAAGCGGCGCGAGGGTGTTGCAGATCAGTTGGCAAGCCCCCAGCCTGACCCTACATACTCGAATTGCCATATCGTGGAGGCTGAATTAACATTTCGCGTAGAGTACAACCATGAGACTAGTGGCCTTATTGTCGTGCGGGCAGGTATTGAACTTAGGCACGCCGCCCAGGTTCTCGCGCGCGAGAGTTTGGATGCGGCGGGAGCAACGTTCGCCCGCGTCGTCAATGAGGACAGCGAAGGTGAAGTCTGGTCCATCAGAAAGGCGAAGGCGAGACGCTGCTTAAAAGTTAATCACGATGCCCGGCGGTCGAAACCGCCATCAAAGCAAAGCAGCGGGGCAAGCATTTCTGGCCGGGAGTTCCGAATACGGAACATGCGGAACAATTCGCGTTGGTCTGGGATGAGGACAAGTTATGTCAGTTCCAAACGAGCCGATACTTCCGCCACCGCCCGCACGGCCGAGCGACAATGCGGGGCCAGATCCCGATCGCATCCCCGGCGAGGAGCCAGCCACTCCCGAACCAGATGAAGGCGTCGTCTCCACAAGCGCAGGAATGAGCCACTACGCGACATGGAAAATGCTGTGCAGGCGCCTCCGCCTCCAGTCGGATGAGCGCGCATGACCCAGGTTTGCAGAGACGACCTGCCGTGTCCTATCTCAAAAAGATGTCATACCCCCATAGACCGGCGCGCAGCCAACTCTTTGCAGCCTGGATGGATAGCCTATCTTCAACAGAATGGATGAAACTCGGGCTCTGCCTGTCCTGAACCATCGGTATTGTCATGTCCGCCCGTAGCGCAGGCCTCCTTCTATTCCGACGGACATCCGACGTGGCCGAGGTTCTCCTCGTCCATCCTGGAGGCCCATTTTGGGCGAAGAAGGACGAGGGCGCTTGGTCAATCCCGAAAGGCCTGGTCGATCCAGGCGAGAGCGACTTCGACGCGGCCTTACGCGAGACCCGAGAGGAACTGGGCGTCAGCGTCGATGGGGAGTTCGTGGCGCTGGGCGAGTATCAACAGCCCAGTGGAAAAACCGTCGTCGCGTGGTGTGTCGAAGCCGATCCGTTGCTCGACATGGACGATATCAAGAGTGAGACCTTCACGATGGAATGGCCGCCGAGGTCCGGACAGCAAAAGAGCTTTCCCGAGGTGGATCGCGCCGGCTGGTTTTCCATGGAAGACGCAACTGCGAAGATGCTCAAGGGTCAGCGCCCTATGCTTGAAGCCCTTCAGCGGTATCTGGGATAGTTGTCAGAACCCAACGTCTCATTGGCCGAAGAAGGGATGGATTTAAGCCGGTGAGCAGCTATGACTTACACCTGTCGCAGTGGATTACCATTGCAGGTTGCCGCCGAGAAATCATCAGAGCCCGCCGCGACCAGAGGTCTGCGAGCGAGGAGATGGAATTTCGTAGACCCGCCGAAATGAAGTTGGTCGAGCGCTCCAGCTTGCTCGAGACCGTCGCAGACGCCCTGGAGACGAGCGCCTACGAAGCCGAGGAACAATGCGACGCTGCCTTCTTGCAGAACGCTATGTGCATTGCGAGCACGATCCGCGGCATGGCCGGTAACCTCGGCGCCGACGGTCTTGCTGCTGTGAGCGGCGCTTGGTCTGGATAAGCTGGCCGCTGGTGTAGCCCGCAAGGCAAAGCATGCTTGGCACAAGGGTAACGAGGGTTTAGCGATGCTCATTAAATCCATAGCTCCAGCAATGGAAAAGGTGGCAGCAGATATCGCAGACCATGACGGCGCCCTCGCTGAAGCTGTTGCCGCAGAGGCGGTATCGTTAATCGTGATGTCCCGCCTATCGCTTTCGTTAAGATCAATCAGAAATTTACGCGCGTGGCGCGTACGTCGATAGACGCGCAACCGTTTGGCATTCTCGTTCCCTTCGTTTTTGTCAAATCGACCAGGTCGTGATGTGAGCGCGGTAACATTTAACTCTATTTTGAAAATCTTTATTAGCTGTCGCGGGTTACAGTCAGGGCCAGTAGGAGATCACACAATGCTTAGACGCTTATGTATGGCAGTTGGTCTGGCGACCGTTTTTGCGGCTGGAGCAATCCATGCAGAGACGCTGCGCATAGCGACCGAGGGAGCTTACCCTCCATTCAACTTCATTGAAAACGGCCAACTCAAAGGCTTTGACGTCGACATCGCCAAGGCGATATGCGCGAAGATGTCAGCTGAGTGTACGTTTCAGGCGGTGCCATGGAACGATATCATCGAAGGGCTGGAAGCCAGTCACTATGACCTGATCGTAGCCAGCATGGCCTATTCCAAGGAGCGAGCCGCCCGCATCGATTTCTCAGAGCCCTACTACCGCTCTCACTCGGTTCTGGTTGGCGATGAGAAGTACCAGGACAGCTCGCCTGAAGCGCTAGCCGGTGCGAGGATTGCTGTTGAAAGTGGAACAATCCAAGCTGAATTTCTCAAGAAGGCCTATTCAGAAAGCACGATATTGTTTGGCGACGACCAGCCAGCCGCTCGAAGGCTGCTAATCGAAAAGAAGGCTGATCTTCTCATCGGGGATGCCATCGAGCTCCTCACATTTATGGAAACGCCGGAGGGATCTGCGTACAGCTACGTCGGAGACCCGATATCAAGCGACTTCCTGCAGAGCTCTGCGCATATCACCGCGCACAAGGGCAACCAGGCCCTCCTTGCCCGTGTCAACGCTGCTCTGAAGGAAATCAAGCTTAACGGCACATACGATCGGATCAATGACGCCTACTTCCCCTTCAGTATCTACTAGGGGTGTCAATCTTGAAGTCTTGGTTCCAATTTAAGTCCTCAGGTCAAATCTCGCTTAGGTCAGCGGGTAGGGGACTTTTGCTCATCGCGCTCGTTTACACCGGTGCGGCGGCGATACTCACAGGCATACTGTTGGCGAAGATCGAACAGGAAGCAAAGTTCACGCGCGAAACGCAATTGCCGCTGATCCTCTCGCAAACCCGGAATGCGGTGAAAGCGGAACGAATGGCGTCGTTGGTTCGGGCGATCTACCTAGCACGTGATCGGCGTCTCGAGCGACAGGTGCAACTACAAGTCCAGGCTGTCGCGCAAGGTTTTCCTTTCGACGCGGGCGAACGCGTTGTAGCCGGCTCCAAACGCGTAGCAATATTGGCGAAGGAAATCGCATCGGCGCGACAACAAGCCCGAGACAGCGCCGCTCAGAACATGAGCGCCTTCACTTTTGAAGAGCGGGCAACAACCGCCTATGGTGAGGCCATACGGACCATCGACGAAATGGGCAAGGAGTTGAGCGGGGATGCGGCCTTGGCGGCAGACAAGCTCGCCCAAGAGATCGAGGCGGGTGCAGCAAGTACCCGGTATACCGTGCTAGCTATTTTGTTGATGCCGGGTCTTTTTTGCATCGGCCTGCTGTTACTCGCGCGGCGACATCTAGCCTCGCCCATCTTGTCAGCCATCGGAAATCTCAGACGGATCAGCGATAACACTCCAACCGTTCCCATTCGGTCTCCTCCGGTTCTGGCTGAGCTAGCGATGATCGGGGAGGCGATTTTATCATACGGCGATGTTGCAAGTGAACTCCGACGAAAGAACGTCGTGCTGCAGGCACTTGCCGAAGAGGACCCACTGACAGGTCTTGCAAATCGCCGGACGTTTGAAACCTTCTTGCAAGCGGCATTGACGAACACCAGCCGTGTTGGCGGGACCGCGGTGCTGTTGATCGATCTGGATCACTTCAAGTCGATCAATGACCGATATGGACATCAAGTCGGGGATCAATGCCTGCAAAGCTTGGCTCTGATGCTCCTGTCGCACGATAGCCTCCCAGGTTCGTTGGCGGCAAGGTATGGAGGTGAGGAGTTCGTGATCGTCTACAGCGCAGAAAGCGCCGAGCAGGCCCTTATTGACGCCGACTTCCTCTGCAGGAGGATCGAGGCCATGCGCATCCCGTTGGAAGAAGAGCGGTCAATGACGATGACGGCGAGTATTGGGGTTTCATTTACATCGAGAAATGATGTCTCTGAAATGAAGGATATCATAGCCCGCGCTGACAAAGCCCTCTACCGCGCCAAGAGCGGCGGTCGGAACCGAGCAGTGTCTGATCGCTCGGGATACTCCACAAACCGCCAGTCTAAGACGGGCGGAGATGCAATGCGCTAGGTCCCTGTCGGCGGCTAGCTTAATTTTGGGGAATTAGCCGCACTACCAAAACCAATGCGAGCGAGCTTCCTCGTGATCGCTCACCTCGTGCCCGTGGCCGCCGTTTGCAAGTTTTCACCGCCGGTGGCGGAAATCGTGGGTCGAACCAGCATTGCGGCCAAGAATATAGCCGATGCATAGGCCAATGGCACCCACGGTCAGTGCCAGGCCAGTCGCAGTGTGGGGGTGGTCGATAGCGCCAGATGCGACTGCGCTAGTCTCACGGCGTACGGCGTCTACGGCGTCAGATGCAACCTTACGAACACCAGTGGATGGTTCGCTTGGAGTTCCAGTGAAACCAGCCTTAATGTCTTCCTTTGCCATGTCTTCCTCCTTTGACTACGTCGGATAGAGAACTAGGGAGGGTGGGGATAGTTCCGAAGGTTGCTCTTGAGCGATATGTAGCGGCTGCCCTATGCCTCACGGACAACGCAACAGTCTACCCCCGTTAGCCAATCGGCACGAGCTGCTGCATCTGACAAATGTACGTGATTAGTGACCACGACGCTGTAATCTATCGCTATTCGACCCCTGTCATCCGCAAACGCAGGTCCGTCTGGCAATCGACAAGGACAAATTGGCCAACTCAGACAAAATGCCGAGCTTTGGTTGGGGGTTGAGATCAATGCAGATCCTGTGCGACTGCTTCCTGCCTTCGATCAAACGGCATTGCGGAGACCACGAAGGCAGGCACTCACTCTCTGGACAGTTTTAGGCGCCGCTTTCCACCAACTAGTAAACGCTCTTCTTGGGTGCATACAGCAGTCTAACGAGTTCGGCCACATCGAGACATCCGTGATGCGGGACCGGTGTCGCTATGAGCTTCACTTCGGCGGCGTCGAGCCTGATTGCTGCGATACCAACCTCTCCCGCTATCAAAGTCACAGAACCCAGTTTACCAGCAAAAAGGAGATTGACTACATCCAAAGACGTGCATCCCGAGATCCGAGCTTTTTCACGAAAGCCCCTCCGTCCATTTTCGCTGCATCTCAAAGTTAATTCTGCCGAGTGAGGACGTCATGGATCTCCGGAGGCTAGTACACTGGGATGATACTATCTTCGTTGTTTCTGCGTGCACTGAACTCGCAAAAAAGCTAAACCACGGAATACCGTCCAAATAGATGAATTTGCAGCCTTGATCTCCGCGGGTATCGTCAGAGTCCTCACACCGAGGAGGAGTCCTATGCGCAGTCCACTATTAGCTGGCATCCTGTTCTGTGGCGCCTCGACAGCGTCAGCTGCACCCGCCTTTACATACCACGGCTTGGTAGATTGCCCGGGCGCCGAGCGCCGGGTTGCCGTCGAAATGACTGTTGGCGCATGGCTGAACAAGGCAAAAGGAACTCTGAACGTCGAATGGCGCCGGGGTTCCAAAGTCAGCAAAGTCTGGAAAGCAGATTTCCATGTCACGAAGACGCCCGGAGTGAACGACTCCAAAATCGTAATCGACAGGCAGTCGTCCGACCTCTCGCCCCAAGGCCTTGAGGTTGTTATCGAGGCAAACGCTCCCAGTAGTCTGAAAGGCGTCTGCACTTTCGGCGCGGTTCGCTTGTTGAAAGGCGAAAAGGCACCCGACAAGCCGGACTATCCGATCTCCTCCGGTGATGGCTACGCCTTCACTGATGTGCCCGATCTCAGAAGACGCGCAAATGGGGACCCTTGCACGGCTGACGGCAAACCCAGACGCCCATTCGACGACGAACTGAGCGCGGCGACCGAATACTACGTCTGGACGCGCATATGCGGTCCTTCCGACGCCAACTCCGCGGATTTCAATGGGAGGGCGCTCGCAGCGAGCGTCCTAGGTGTCACCTCGTTCAGCATCAACGGGTCACAGTGCATCATCCATATCGGGGATGGTGAGCGCGACATCTCAACGACGTTCCTCTACCTTCAGGGGAACTATGACTGCTCGGACAACGGTGCTGACGCCAAATGCTCGGGAACAGTCGGAATGGGAATTGGGGCCGGGGGCAATGCCGCTGCGGCAACGGTGATGTTCGATGCGATTTCGGCAGCGGGGGCGATGACGAATGCTCCGATCTCTTCGGAGCTGTCATGGGACGACGATCAATGCCTATGGCGCGGAAAGTCCGCGGTCCTAAATGGCAAGCAGCTCTGATGTCGGGCGTGCCGGTTGAGAAGGATCCTGGAAAAGACCTGAGGCGGCGGCGTCCGTGGGGCGAGAGCAAAGGAGTAGCGGGTGCATGACTGAGATCGCGTCGGGGCGAGCCAGCGCCAGACAGCATGGAGATAAGACCGTCGCTATAAGCGGCCTTGGACTGCTATCTTCGGCCATCCCGCTTATCTAGGAATGTCCATCCGGATGCCACGGAGTCATCTGTCTGGAACGTCGACCTCACCATTTTCTTCGCCATCCCAATAGAAGACGGACGACGCGGAAACCTTGATCATCACGATGCCCGGTGTGTCGACGCCCTCCGGAAACCAACGTTCTAGACCGGAAACCCAATGCTCCTCGAACAGCTCCTTATCGCGCACAACCGATGCTGCTCCTTGAATTGCGATGAAGATGCCCGGCTTGCCGAGAAGATTGGGCGCTTCGGTGAAAGTCAGCGAGACATCGTCGATCCCAGTGATCTCACTGATCTTGCGTGTGTCGTCATAGGAAAAGAACCATGAGTCGCCGTCATATTCGACGTCGCCATTGTTGCTCATCGGACGTGTCGAAATCTTCCCGACGCCGCCATTTGTTGACAACATGCAGAAGTCGATCTTCTTTATTTTGGATGCCAGGTCTTCAAACGTCATATTGCCCATGTGAGATCTCCCGTTTTCGTGTCGGTAGATATCGTCCACGCTTGCCGATTGTTCCCTGGCGCAAAACCTTTTGCCCCGATCGACGTTAGGCCCTTGAGCAACGAGGAGAAGCCCCAATGTCGTCTGAAGCAACTTCGGCCAAGCAACGCGAGATCCAGCAGCAGGTCGAACAGGCCGATAGGAAACAGAAATCGAAACCGGAAGGTGCCATGCAAGCGGGCGCTCGACGTTATCCAGAGCCACCTTTTCCAGCAGTTCACCAGGATAAGCCCGGCTCCGAGGAAAAGCTGCCGCTCGCTCCCATGTATGACGCTCCCTTTTACAAGGGTTCGGAGAAGCTCAAGGACAAGGTAGCGCTCATCACAGGCGGCGACTCCGGTATTGGTCGGTCGGTGGCCATCCTTTTCGCACGCGAAGGGGCGGATGTCGCGATCGTTCATCTCAACGAGGACGAGGACGCCTTGATTACAAAGGCTGCCGTGGAGAGGGAAGGACGCAACTGCCTTGTCATCCGCGGCGACGTAAAGGATTCAGCTTTTTGTCGCAAGGCGGTCGAGAAGACGAAAATGCAATTCTCGAAGCTAGACATCCTCGTGAACAACGCCGCCTTCCAGGTTCACACGACCGACATCGAAGATCTCACCGAGGAGCACTTCGACGAGACCCTGAAGACGAACCTGTACGGCTATCTCTACATGGCCAAGGCCGCGATCCCGCATCTGTCCAACGGCTCCGCCATTATCAACACCGGTTCTGTGACGGGCCTGGAAGGGTCAAAGGAACTGCTCGACTACTCGATGACGAAGGGCGGCATTCATGCTTTCACGAAAGCACTATCCAGCCAACTTGTTCCAAAGGGCATTAGGGTTAATGCAGTCGCTCCAGGCCCGGTATGGACGCCGCTCAATCCGTCCGACAAGCAGGCCGATGATGTGGCGAAGTTCGGCAGCCAGGCGGTTATGAAGCGCGCTGCGCAGCCGGAGGAGATTGCGCCGGCCTATGTCTTCTTGGCGTCGCCGCAGATGTCGAGCTATATCACGGGCGAGATCGTTCCGATCGTCGGAGGCTATTAGGAACGCGAAGACGAGCGCGACGCAACGCGTAAGCCGCGCGCGAGCCCGACTCAAGCCGCAGCCCACCCACTGGCGCGACTGTAGCCCATTAATCCGGGTCTACGGTTAGCGGCTAATAACCGCCTCGTGGCATGAACACACACTGAGTGTAGCTCAGAAGGATACGCGGGCAGAAGGAGCCGACAGAAGTCCGCCCTGCCCGCCCGGCGGGGAGGGGCACGGTGCAACTCGGAAAGTCGAGCTCCGGGAGCGCCACTGGATCTTTTTGCTAAATACAAAAACGACGTCGGACGCATCCTTTGCTTCCGAATCTTGGCTAGAATATCGAACGGTCCCACGAGCGTTCATGAGATAGGAAACGAAGCGCTATCGTTCGTCTTTGGGAAGGACAGGGTTCGAGAGCCGCCAGAACCGACCTTTTGCCACGAAAGATCGCCCATCGGAAGTGCGGAAAGAACTTCGTTTTCTTGGCGCCCCACTCTCAGTGCCAAGTATCTAGCAGCCACTGGTCGTCGAAGTTACCATTGCTTGCGGAATCATACGCGTTGACGCTACGGCCCCCGCCGCGGGTGCCGAATGCGGTCAGCTGGATCATCACTTCCCTGGCCGCCTTAACTGCCTCCTCTTCGCTGGTGGCGTGACCGTCCGCGACTTTGATAGAGACGGCTTCTTCATCGTCGCCGAGGAAGTCGACACGCCATCCGCTTCGATCATGAGCAACCCTTGTCTCCAAAAGATGCATGTTAACCAGCCTTCCTACCCTTGAGATCGGTTTCCACCGACTTCCTAAGCGCGTCCATGATGTTGACTACGTTGGACTTCGGAGCAGCTTCCGCCGCCTTGCCCTTCGACGTCTTCTTCGGCTTCAGGGCTTTCTTCTTCGCCTCGATGAGTTTGAGCAGACTGGTCTGGATGGGATCTCTAACCATGTCCGTCGACCAGTGCGCGGACTTCTTCTTGATGAGCTTCTGCACGAGAGGGATCAGATCGGGATCGGCTTTGCCCTCAATGTCCTCGAAATAGCTCTCCTCCGGCCGCACTTCGTCGCCGAACCGGAGCGACCACAGCACGATGCCTTCGTCGCGAGGTTCGAGTATGACGGCGCGTTCCCGGCGACCGATCACCAACTTCGACACTCCGACGACGCCATCGGACTTCATGGCATCTCGGATGACGGCAAAGGCTTCGTTACCAACGGCGTCGTCCGGCATCAGGTAATGCGGCTTCTCTAAGTAGACCCACTCGATGCTATCGTTGGGCACGAACTTCTCGATGTCTATGGTCTTGACGGTATCCAGTGCGACGCGATCCAAATCGTCGTCGGTCAAGATGACATAGTCGTTTTCGCCGCGGGCATAGCCCTTGGCTTCGTTCCCATCCTTGACGGGCTTTCCCGTTACGCTATCGACATACTGAGAGACGACGCGGTTGCCGGTGTCCCTGTTCAGTGTGTGAAATCGAACCTTCTCGGATTCCGACGTTGCCGGGGTCATGGCTACGGGGCAGGTGACCAGCGAGAGCTTCAGGTAGCCTTTCCAATAGTTACGCGGTGCCATGGGGTATCTCCTCAACTTGCCTTGCGACGCGGAGCGGTTCCGGAGGAGGCGGCCTTCGTCGCCGCTCCGCGCGCGGCGCGCTGCCGACCGCTGCCTTGATTGGCATTGGCGGCGGTGCGTTTGGGTTTGGTTTCGGCAGCCGCACCTGCCTTCAGCAGGCCCGCACTCTCACGGAGGGCAGCGAGCAGATCGTTTGGCTTGGAGACTTCGACCTTCCTCGGCTTCGGCAGCGCCTTGCCTTCAATCTTCGCCTTCACCAGCTCGGCGAGGGCGGCCTCATAGCGGTCGTCGAAGGTCGCCGGATCGAACTCGCCCTTCTTGGTCGCGATGATGTGCTTGGCGAGATCGAGCATTTCGCCCTTTATCGTCAGCTTCGGCACGTCTTCGAAGGCCTTCTTCGAAGAGCGCACTTCGTAGTCGTAATTCATCGTGGTGGCGATCAGGCCTTTGCCGTGGGGCCGTATGAGCACCGTGCGAACCCGGCGGAAGAGTACAGCCCGCGCGATCGCCGCGACGTTCGATCCTTTCATGGCGTCGCGAAGAGCTGTGAATGCGTCTCCGCCCATCTTGTCCGGCGTAAGGTAGTAAGGCTTGTCGAAATAGACGTCGTCGACTTCCGAGCAGGGGATGAAGGCATCGATCTCGAGCGTCTTGTTGCTCTCCGGGATGGTTGCGGCCACTTCCTCCGGGTCGATGATGATGTACTGTCCATTATCGATCTCGAAGCCCTTGGTCTGCGCCTCCCTCTCGACGCGTTCTTCGGTCTCGCTGTCGATGAAGACGCGGTTGACCCTGTTGCCCGTGGCTTTGTTGATCGTGTTGAAGGTGATACGTTCGCTCGTAGAGGCCGCCGTGTATAGCGCCACTCCGCAGCTCACTTCGCCAAACTTGAGGAAGCCCTTCCATTGGGCTCGATGTCCCGATGCCATACGCTCTACTCCGAATCACTTGGGTCGTGACTCAAAGACGTGCGGAGGTGATTCGTTCCGACTCAAAACGAATCATTTTTCAAGGAGTTACAGTATCGCGTTCAGAAATTGATTCAGCGACCTGACACTCCTAGTGATTGTGGTCGCGCCTGCAAACGGCCGGTGGCCGTAGTGAAGGGGACAGCTTTCCGGGAACCAGCGACGCCGCCGAACGTTTCCCGGCGACCATTTCCCATCAGCATCATCGAGGTCTCCATGTGTAATGTTTCGGAAGATCACGTCCTGATCTCGAAGGCCGTTAGCGCGTGGTATCGGCACTACGGAGTTCCCTGGGACGATCATGCGTCTTCATTTTTGTGCGACGTAGCCATCGAAATGTATGCTAACGGATGCCGTTCGGTCGAGATGCTCGCGGCAATTCTTATCGCGGACTACGCCGGGGTCGCGGGAACGCGGGTCAATGCGCCATCGTCCGATGCCGTTCACTGACACCTCTCGACGTGTCGCGGTCCTTTTCAACGATTGAAAGCTGCCCATGGCGTCAATAGTATCTCCACCTCTATGGAAGGCAAAGTCAATGACCGCGCATCGGCAGCTTCATCACATCGACCCGGCGTCGCGAAGAGGGCTGTCGCGTTTAATGCTCAAGCTGCCTGATCACCGAGGACAGCTTGTCGCCTTGGCCAAGAGCTCGATCGTTCTCGACGAGCTGTTCGAGATTTACGAGCTTGCGGCCGCCGCTCTCGACGGCTTCCGGAACGACCAGAACTCCGAACTGGCCAGTGAATACGCAGATATTTGCCGCGAGCTGGAGGCTCTCGTGCTGATAGATCTTCAGGAATTCCCAGCGAGATCGGGATCGAAGAGGTCACAGTCCTAGTCGATCTGGACGACATCCTTGAACGGGACGGTTGCGAGCACGTTTCCTTGTTCATCTGAGATCTCGAAGCGTGTGCCGTCGATCCGTTCCCGCTGCGTGACCCGCTCGGCGACCATCTCCCGAGCAGTCTCTTCAGGCTCGTCGATTGCGACGTCTCAAGGCTTTCGTCGTCAGTTTCGTCGCCTTCGTGGGAGCGAGTATTGAAGAAAAATAGCATGAGTGGCCTAGAGGCGTCGTTCCACCAGTCCTGATCCTACCGCGTCGCGCCCCAAAGGTAGGCGAGGGCGGCGACAATACCCACTGCTGTAAGCGGGCGTTCGCGGATCCTGGTTTCGACGTCGCTCCTGATCCCACGAACTTCCGATTTGACGAGATCGACGCCGCCCTCCGTGATCTCAGAGACGGAATCGCTGACGCGGCTGGCGTCACGCCGAAGAGCATCAAGACCGTCGCGAGGCGCTCGGGGATCAAATTCGTTCGATCTCTCGCCTGTTGGTGAAAGAGCGGCATCGACGAGCGGATAGTTATTGTCGCCACCCATGCGATCTCCGGCCGTGCGTCCGGCCTGGTCAGGATCAACTCGTCCGGCGGGGATAGAAGTAGTGGTAGCTGACACGGGATCCGATGCTGGGAACGTGTCTTCCAGGCTCTTGTCGAGTTCATCCTCGCGGGCACCCTCGCGCTTGGCTTGTTCATCCAACATCGACCGCACTGCAGGCGATTTCTTTGGATCTGGCATAACATCCTCCGTTGTTGCTAGGCTTGAGTGCCGCCCCTAATGGTCGCGGCGCTTGCTGAATTCAGGAAGTTGTCCTCCGCGTCTGGCACGTTCCCATTCGGGGTGAGATCATCCACCGCAGTCGGGAGATCCCGACTCAAGCGGTCAAGAATTTCCCGCGGTGAGAGGCCCGTCTTGGCAGCGAGTTCGTTGATAACGTCAGGGCCGAGAGCCTCGGATAGCTGGCCGATTTCGATCGGTGCATTGGGGCCAGGCTTCACCCAGCTCTGTGCCTTTTCCTCGTGACCATTCTGCTGGAACGTCTTCAATAGATCACCAATGCCGCCGCTAAGGATTCCGCCAGTCGTCAGGCCGCCCAGAAGATCGCCGAGGCCACCAGGGCCTCCGAAGATGCCGCCGAGTCCGCCGGAAGATTGCGCGTTTGGCGCAGTTTTTCCGGTATGGTCGCCGCTCGCCGACTGAGGATTCTGGATACCTCGAAGGATCTCGGCGATCTTGTCGCGGTTCTGATATCCGGCGACAACCAGGGCACCGAGAAGCGCTTTCATGGGTCCGCTCATCATGGACTTTGCTCCTTCGTTAAAATGGGACGCAAACCCACCAAGATTCGCGTCCGGAAGATCAGGCTCGCTTGCTCGACTTGCCTTCGCCCTTGGCATTTGCCTGTGCTTCGGCGAGCGCGGTGAGCTTCTCGTCGGTGGCCTTCTCTTCTTCAAGGTTTGCCTGCAGAAGCGGAACGGCGTCCTTGAGACCGAGCTGGCCAGCCCACGAAATCAAAGTGCCGTAACGTGCGATTTCGTAATGCTCGACGGCCTGGGCCGACGAGATCAGTCCAGCGTCGAGAGCGGGAGAACCCTTGAACTCCTCTATAATCTCTTCGCCCTCGGCGATAATCCCCTGAATGGCTTCGCAGGTCTTGCCACGCGCTGGCTTTCCAACCAGTTCAAAAACCTGCTCGAGGCGTTCGATCTGGCCCTGGGTCTCGTCGCGGTGCTGGAGGAAACCAGCCTTGCCTTCTTCGGATTCAGCGGCACGGGCCATCTTGGGTAGCGCCTTCAGGATCTGCTTCTCCGCGAAGTAGATATCCTTGAGCGTATCAAGGAAGAGGTCGTCGAGGGTCTTGGTGGTAGCCATTGTATGTCTCCTTTTTATTGATGAGATGTTGGCTCGATCAGTCGAGGAGATTGGCCGGAACCTTGCCGCCGTTCTCCGAAAGCTTCTTCATGAGTGCCCTGTGAAGGAACATGTTCATCTTTGCACTGTCGTGAACGTCGCCCGAATAGCCAAGTTCCTGTGCAAGTTCCTTGCGCTCTTCGAGGCTGGCGTCCATGCCGAGCGCCTTCATCAGGTCGACGATCGAATGCCGCCAGTCGAGCTTCTGGCCGGACTTATTCACTGCTTCGTTGAGGATGGGCTCGATGTCGATTGGTTGGCTGGAGGCAGTCGTCGACGACTCGACTGTCGCGGATTGCTGTCGAGCGGACGACACCATCTGGCCTGTCGACGGAGAAGTGCTTCCGGGCGTCGCGGTTCCGGTTGGAGCCGCGGATGAAGCGGGAGCGGATGCCGATGGTGATGGCGCAGACTGCGCAGGTTTAGGCGAGGAGGGCGATTGTTCGGTCGGGAGAGATGCCCTGCCGCTCGATTGGGATGCGTGGGCTTCGCCGAAGATGGCGTGCTTGATGCGGTCGAAAATGCTCATAAAATGTCTCCTTGGAATGCGATCAGCGGGTGACGTAAACATCCTGATCGCGAACGAGATGGGTGGTACCCACGGCTCCACCGATCCAGGCAGCAATGCCGCCGATGGCCAGAGCGATGAATGCCAGAATAGCGCCTGCTGAGAACGCGGTCGCAGCGACCTGTGCTGCTTCAGTCGCCTGCTGCTTTGCCTGCGCAACGGCGTCCTTGTACTGCTGTTCGTACTGGGCAACCTGCTGCTTTGCCTGGTCGACGGGGACGTTCTGAGCTTTGGCGATCGCATCTGCGGCGCGATTGCGGGCTTCTTCAGCCTTTGCCTCGTCGCCTGTCAGGGCAGCTCGCACCGACGCTACCGCTGCATCCCGCAGGGCCGCCGGATCGTTGCCGCCACTGGCATCACGAACATTGCGCTCGATGCTCGCCATCGGATCCGTGGCCGTAGCGAGGGCAGGGGCGGCAGTCGTGGCAGCAGTCGCAATCGTAGAGCCTGCGCTCGACACGATACCACCGAGACCGTAGAATACGCCGCCGACAAGCGCGCCAACCGATGTCGTCAACAGGTAGACGACGACAAGTGTCGTGACAGCCCAAGAAGCCACGCCGTGCAGCGCGCCGGTCGACCGGACCGGGCGGCCAGACAGCCGGCTCGCGATGTAGCCGCCGACGAACGAGGCAATCAGGCCACTCACGACGAACCAGACAGCAGTGCTGACGGATAGCGTTGTGGCGGAAGGATTGTCACTCGCAGCGGGATCTATGACTGCGGCACCAATGCCGGCGCCAAGCAGATTCAAAAGAAGCTGGACGACGAGTGCGACTGCGACACCTGCGAAGATGGCGCCCCACGACACCTTGTTCAAGGCCGCGTTGAGGTACGGGTTGTCGTCCCGCGTATGAACATGGGAGACGGTGGAAACTGGGTCGGTCATTGGAGGTCCCTTCTCGATCACGGGGTCGTGAGTGCGCACCGATAACCTCGTCCTCGGCATTTGGTTCCAAGCCCCTGAAGTTGATTGCAAAACTGCGAACGATATTGGCGCGGTCGCCGTACTAGCGCCGGTGGTCGCAATGCGGGGTCTTAACGACTATGCAATGTGCCAGGAGCGCGGTGAGGAACTTCGCGCCAACGCGGCCCAGTCATCCCGCCAGGCTTCGTTCGGGGTCACGAACGCATCGTTGAAGGACTTCGCTCGCTTCTCGTGGCAATGACGTAAATCCACCAGTCCGTCGTCGCGCGTCCCGCTGCCTAAAACCCCTCGATGGTGAAACATGGTAGACCGTGGGGTGGCGGCGAAGGATCAGCAAGAGCCATCCCTTCGCCGGTCGCCAAGGCGGACAAGGGACGAAACCGTGGCGACTTTATTCTAAACTTGCGTCTATCTGGAGAGTTCCGGTAACGCCAGCGCTCTGACTTGCCCGCTAAAACCGCTTACCGCCAGATCGATTTCAATGGGCGAGAATAAGAGACCTTTGCCTTTGCCCCCACGCCGGCTCGTGATGGGCACTCAGAATACGAAACTAAACCTTCTTTTCCGCGACCGATGTAGGATGCCGCGGAGGTTGGTTTTGGCCCATGGAAAAACTTCGCGGCGTTGATCTGGCTGTCATCGCTCCGTTCGGAACCTAGTCACGCGACCATCGTTGACTACCGCCATTCCTCCGCCCTCGATACATGGTTCACCTTGATGACAGTTTTTCCAAGTCCCGATACCGCTGCGAATTCCTCCTTCGTCGCTAGCGAACTTGCTCGCCATGTCGGAGCCGACACCCGCGACGACATTGTCTTCATCGCCCGCTCGGACGGACGTGCAAAGCGTATAGTCGAGGCATGCAACTGCATCTCGTTCGCAAACAAATTCGTTTATCTACCCGCCTGGGACTGTCTACCGTATGACAGAGTACCGCCATCGCGAGCTGCAATGGGGATGAGAATGGATGCCCTACGCGACTGGTTGGCGACGGATCGAGGTGGGCGATTGTGTGTGACATCGCTTGAAGCCATGCTGCAGCGCGTCCCACCTGAAAAAGTTATCCAGTCGGCCTACTTCGAGGTCACGGTCGGCAGCCGGTTTGATGTTTCTTCGTTCGAAGCTTTCCTCTCGCATACAGGTTACACAGTTGATGGCATCGTTGACGAGCCAGGTGAGGTGGCAATCCTTAAGGACGTCGTTGATATATTTCCTGCCGGCGGTAACCTTCCAATGCGATGCTATTTGAATGATGTTGGTATCGTAGAGGAACTCTGGTTTTATGATCCAGTGACACAGCGCACGCAAGCAAGTGTCCAAACGATGGTATTTGGGCCAGCTTCCGAGATCATATTGGCCCCCGGAAAAAAGCTCGACGAAACATTCAACGGCCAAACCGCTCATGCTCAAATTCTTGGAAATTACAGCGAACTCCGATCAGTTTTCGACGTTCTAAAACCCGCCGTTTTCTTGATAGAGCAAGAAGTAGACACTAGGGTAGACGAGTATCTCGATATCATAGAGGATGCGCGAATATCCTCAGGCGCAACCGTAACGCAGCGCGCACTCTACCTTGACCGAGTATCTTGGGACAACGCGCGCTCGTCGCCGGGCTGGTCACTGTTAAACATAGAGGGCTTTTCCCCCCTGACGATAGGTCGAAAAGGGTTCAAAGCTCTGACAGAGCTTGTCAACAGTGCCGCTAAAGCGGGCACTTCCCTTGCGATAGTCGGAGACGAACCACAGCTGAGCCGATTGACGGATCGGTTGAGAAAATCGATGAACACGAACGTCGTTCCTACGACGACTTGGCAAGGGCTCTTGGATGGAGCACCGGTTGTGCGAAGCGGAAGGATCCCGTGGACACAAGGGTATGTAGATCATAGGCGAGATTTGATTGTGGTGACTTGCCATGACATTCTTGGGCCACCGATCGGCAACCAACGCGACGTCGCCAGGTCAATTCTGCGAACGCCCGATCTCCAGATTGGTGACGTTGTTGTCCACGAAGAACACGGGATTGCGATCTTGCGCGCAATCGAAACCACCGTCGTCGATGGCGTAGAGTTTGATTCAGTGCGGCTCGAATTTTATGGGGGTGCTTCGATCATCGTACCCATGAAAGACTTCGGTCTCCTGTGGCGATACGGCGGCGAGTTCTCATCGGTAACTCTGGATCGTCTCAACACAAAGGGATGGAAGAAGAAACGGGAAGACCTGGAGCGGGATATACTGTCGGCAGCCAAACATCTGGTTGACGTTGCCCGAAGACGCTCCGAGACAAAATCGGAACCACTGGCTCCGCCGGAAGACAGGTATCAAAATTTCGTCGCGCGCTTTCCCTACAGTCTCACGACCGACCAGATAATCGCGATAGATGATTGTCTAACCGATCTGGGGAGTGGCCGCCCTATGGATCGTTTGATCTGCGGTGATGTCGGATTCGGAAAAACGGAGATTGCTTTGAGAGCTGCGGCGGCCGTTGCGATGTGCAATAGGCAAGTGGCAGTGGTAGCGCCGACGACTGTTCTGGCCAGACAACATTATGATGTGTTTAAGAAGAGATTTGCGAAGGCCGGTCTGAGGGTCGGCCTACTTTCACGCGCAGTGAAATGGGAGGAGGTCACAAACACGCTCAACGCGATTGCGGCCGGCACAATCGACATTGTTATTGCGACCCATGCAATCCTGGGGGAGCACGTGATCTTCCAGAAGCTGGGATTGGTTGTTATCGACGAAGAGCATCGTTTCGGCGCAGCTGACAAAGCTGCAATGCGGTCCCTTTCGCCAAACATCCACGTTCTGGCCTTATCTGCAACTCCCATCCCCCGCACGTTGCAAACAGCGCTCATCGGCGTTCAAGATGTGAGCTTGCTCACAACGCCACCATCTCGTCGCCGCCCGGTAAGGACCTTCATCCTACATACCGACACGCCGACGATCCGTGCAGCTTTGCTGCGTGAAAGGCGTCGTGGCGGACAATCCTTCTTCGTCGCCCCACGAATTGCCGATATCGGCCCGCTCCAGGCAATGCTTTCGGAGATAGTACCTGAACTCGCAGTTTTGGTCGCGCACGGCAAGATGGCGATCGATAAGATGGAAGATGCGGTTGTCCGCTTTTCCGAAGGCGAGGCCGACATCCTATTGTCAACCAATATTATTGAAAGTGGTCTCGATGTCTCCCGCGCGAATACGATCTTTGTCTGGCGTTCTGACCGATTTGGTCTGGCACAGCTTCACCAATTGCGGGGCCGCGTTGGAAGAGGCCGGTCTCAAGGGCTCGCCTATCTGTTGACCGAGATGGGCGAGGAGGCAAATGATGATAGTCGCCAGCGTTTATCGTCACTGCTCAAGTTCGATCGTCTGGGCTCAGGAGCCGACGTAGCAATGAATGATCTTGAGCTGCGTGGCGCTGGTAACGTAGCAGGCGAGGAGCAGGCAGGGCACATTAAGGTTCTCGGAACTGATCTCTATCGGGAGCTTCTCGCAAAAGCTGTAAGCTCGCTTCGCGGGGGAAAAGCGGCGTTACCTCATCTTCCTGATTTCGAGGTCGGCGTAACCGGCTTCATCCCCTGCGATTATGTTCCCGATGCAACGGTGAGGCTAAGCTTTTACACCCGTCTCCTGAAGATGAAATTGTCGGAAGAGTTTGACGAGTTGGAAGAAGAGATGTTGGATCGTTTCGGAGAACCCACCGACCCGGTGGTGACGTTGCTTCGATCGGCTCGTCTGCGAGCGCAAGCCGGTCGTATCGGTATTGCATCGGTCCTTGCAGGACCAGAAGGAACTGCAATCGAATTTCACAAACACGCAGATGCTTCGATACTGGCAGAGTGGAAAAGATCGGCAAGCGCAAGTGTTAAAGGCAGGAGGATTCTGTTCGACGGGCGGGCCGAGACCGATGAACGCTTGCCGTTCCTCGAGAGCCTTTTCGCAACGGCAGCCGGTTCCGACAACAAAGGCAGACGGCATGAATGACTCTCTCGGCCACGCAAGACGCCGGCTTGTGGTCATCAGCGACTACCAGGAGGGATGCTTCCAGGACGTGGCGCTTCCTTCGGCTGCGGATTTCCAAGCCATATGGGAGGCACTTGGCATTCGGGGGAAAGGTTTTGAAGCGGAACCAAGTGAAAAGTTCGATGTAGAGGGCAGCTATATAGAGCGTCTCCCACTTGCTTTCTTGCGATCAGGACTTGTCGATAGCGCCGAGATCTGGACCCATAGTAGAGATCCAAAGCCATCTCTTGCTACACGTGGCAGTGGACCACTGAGGCGCAGGTCATTCAGAATGAATGGTCCAATGGCTCCGTTCGCCTCGAACGACATGGTGGGCTATATAGCCGCTTTTGGCGCACCAGACTTTTTATGTGTGTGGGGCCTCGGCGTCGACGAGGAAATCATGCGCGCCTGCAGTGAGAGCTTTAAGATTTATAATTCGATCGATGCGCCAGCGCTGCGGATCCCGCCCGAGGTAAGCAGACATTTTGATCTCGTGCTGACTGGCGCCGATTGGCAGTCTGAGGAAGTTCAACGCGTCCATCCCGGCATGGCGACACTGGTGCTGCCCATTGGACCAGAATTCGCGTCCGAGACGATGTTCAGACCACTGGACCTGGAAAAGGTCTATGACGTCATTTATGTGGCCGCCGCACAACCATACAAACGCCACGACCTGCTCTTCGAAGCGTTGGCAAAAGTTCCCATGCCGCTTAAAGCACTATGTGTTTGCGGTTATGGAGAGTTGGTCGACGCCTTCAGAGCCCAAACATCGGAGCTCGGTCTGGATGTAGAATTCATCGGACCACCTGGCGTCGGCTACGACGACGTCAACAGATACATGAACCAATCGAGGATTGGAGTGGTCTGTGGTGTGGACGATGGGGCGCCAGCTATTCTTACGGAATACATGCTCGCAGGAATTCCGGTGCTAGCGAACAGTAAACTTGCCTGCGGGCTTCAGTACATCACGCGTGAAACTGGCTTGGCTGTCGACGGTGCTCTGTTCTCCCAAGGCATCGTCGAAATGCTCTCGAGAGTGAGTGATTTTTCACCAAGACAGACCGTCTGTGAAAACTGGCTTTGGCCCTCCTCGATCGAGAAACTTGCACACGCTATCAAGTCGAATCCGAGGGGGCATCTTATTTTTGGGAGCAAGGAACCATCGTCATAAATGCAGGTTCACTAACGCAACGTAGCGTGGGGATTTGGCATGAATCTTGTGACGGCTTTCAAGGCGCTTGATCATCGCTCACCGATAGTTTGTTTCTCCCATCTTCGTTGGGACTTTGTGGTTCAACGACCGCAGCATCTGATGGAAAGATTCTCTTGCGATCGGCTGGTCATTTTTTTTGAAGAGTTCATTCCAACCGACCACCATTTGGCATATTTCGAAGTCCATAGTTTCGAGGGAACGGCAGTTAAAGCGATCCGACCGCGCATCCCGCATTGGTGGTCAGAAGCTGAACGGGAAGCTACTCTGTCGCGGCTGCTCGATGAGGTGATCGCTTCGTTTTGCGGAGCCAAGCCGATTTTGTGGTTTTACACCCCTTTGATGTTCTCCTTTGCCCGTCATGTCGACGCGGATGCGGTTGTCTACGACTGCATGGATGAACTCGCAAATTTCAAGTTTGCACCACCCGCACTTAAGGATGCAGAGGGTTCGCTGTTGAGCCGGGCGGATGTGGTGTTCACTGGCGGAAAGAGCCTTTTCGAAGCCAAAAGCAATCGTCACACCAACGTCCACTGTTTTCCGTCGAGTGTCGATGTCACACACTTCGGCTCGGCGAGAGCCCGTAATGACACGCCGAATGACCAGACCTCGATCGGCTTGCCGCGCCTCGGCTATATTGGCGTAATTGATGAGCGGATTGACTTGGAGCTGGTAGACGAAGTCGCGAAAATGAGGCCGAACTTTTCGTTCGTCTTCGTGGGTCCCGTCGTGAAGATCTCACCGTCGGACCTGCCTAAACGAGCGAACCTTCATTATCTCGGTCGAAAAAGCTACCATGAGCTTCCAGCATATCTAAGCGGCTGGCGAGCAGCTTTGATGCCATTCGCGCACAACGATGCCACCCGCTATATTAGTCCCACCAAGACCCCTGAATATCTTGCCGCCGGCGTTCCAGTCGTTAGCACGCGTATCGCAGATGTCGTGTCGGGCTACAGCAAAGTACAGGGGGTCTTTCTCGTGGACGGAGCCGAACACTTCGCTGCAGCCTGCGATGAGGCTTGTCGAATGGATCCCGGCGATCCGGCCTGGCGTGCCGTGATCGATGAAAAGCTTTCCGAGTCGTCTTGGGACAAGACGTTCGCAAAGATGAGCGCCTTGGTGGAACACGCGGTCGCACGAGAAGAACTCCATGTCTGACGCCAAACGCGTGGTTATCGCCACAGACAGCCTAGAGCCGTCGGGGTTGGGGAAGCACATGCTCGACCTCGGACAAGGCTTGCAAGAGACGTTTGACGTAACATTCGCGGTCGTTGGTGACGACCGGACTGGCTTACTCCCGCGGGCGGCTCGCCGCGGCCTGAGGGTAAAGTTGGCGAGAGATGATGTGGAGTTTCGCGACTGGTTGCAGCGCGCCGGCGTTGATCTGTTGCACGTCCACGCTGGAATAGGATGGGAAGGCCATGAACTTTCCTCGGCCGGAATCGATTGCAACATCCCCGTTATCCGGACCGAGCATCTCCCATACTTGCTGACAGATCCGAAGCAAAAAGAACGCTACCGCGCAGCCACGGAACGCATCTCCCAACACATCGTGGTCTCCGCAGCTTCTAAGGCAAGCTACCTAGCCGAAGGGGTCTCCAGCGATCGCATCACCGTTGTCAGGAATGGCGTTCAGCCTATGACACCGACCAGACCCTCGGGCTCGATTGATGAAGAACTTGCGATTGCGGGGAAGATTGTTCTGCTGACAGTTGCGCGCCTTTCCGCTCAAAAGGACCATGCGTCCCTCATCAAGGCTTTCCCCACGATCTTAGCAGCGGTCCCGTCGGCCATTCTTCTCCTCGTGGGAACGGGGGAGGAGCAGTCAAATTTGGAAGCTCTTGTCGAGGATCTCGGTCTGACATCGCTTGTCCGTTTTCTGGGATCGAGAGCCGACGTCGCTGACCTGATGCTGGCAGCGGATGTCTTCATTCTCCCATCGCAGTTCGAGGGGCTCCCCCTAGCTGTTCTCGAAGCCATGTCGGTCGGATTGCCGGTCGTAGCGACCCGAATTGGCGGAAGCGTCGAGGCATTGGGTGAAGAGTATGAGTATTTCGCTGAGCCGGGGAAAGAAAGTTCCATTGCTGAGGTCGTCATTCGGGCGCTCCAAGATGCTGACCGATTGGAGACAGCTAGCGAAGCCGGTCGGGAACGGTACGGACGCCATTTCACTGCCTCCCGCATGGTTAGTGAGACCGCCGAGGTCTACGGTCGCCACGCAGGCTCTCAAAGCTCGAAGGGTAACATGATGACAAAAACGCGCCTCGGTTTCATCGGTGTTGGCGGTATCGCGCAACGTCACCTGAACGTTCTTGCGACCTTTAAAGACACTGAACTTGTTGCCTTTTGCGATCCGGACCTTGATCGCGCGGTCTCGGCCGCCTCTCGCTTTGGCGCCAGATCCTACAAAGCGCATAGAGAGATGCTCGACGCCGAGGATTTGGATGCAGTCTATATCTGCATTCCACCGTTTGCTCATGGCGACGCGGAGTTTGAATTGATTGAGCGGAGCATTCCGTTTTTCGTCGAGAAGCCACTGACGAGAGACATCAAGCTTGCAGAAGAGATCGCACACAAGGTCAGCGCCGCAGGTCTGGTCACCGGCGTGGGCTACCATTGGCGATACCTGGATATCGTCGATGAAGCGCGCGAGTTACTCAAAGACAATCCAGCGCAGCTCCTTTCGGGGTATTGGCTCGATTCGACGCCGCCTCCTCAGTGGTGGTGGAAAGAAGAGCAGTCCGGCGGGCAGATGGTCGAGCAAACGACACACCTCCTTGACCTTGCCCGGTTTCTTATCGGCGAAGTCACTGAGGTTTACGGCAGGACGGGCCATTTGGACCGTGGGGATTTCCCTGGCCTTGACGTTCCAACGGTGACTACAGCCAACCTAACCTTCGAGACAGGAGTATTGGCCAATATCTCATCAACCTGTTTGCTTGGCTGGAGCCATAGGGTAGGTCTCCACATCTTCGCAGACAAACTGGCAATCGAATTAAACGATCATGAGATCATGGTTGATGTCGGTCGGGGTCGCCCAGTTCGCGCAGCCGTTGGCGACCCGGTCTGGAGAGAAGATAGGGATTTCATCGATGCGGTAGCAGGGGGGCCGAACAACATCCGTTGCCCTTACGGCGACGCGCTTATCACGCACCGGCTTGCTCTCGCCGTTGTTGCGTCGGCAAATAGCGGCGATGCTGTGAGGTTGAAGCCTGCGGCATTCAATCGCAGCACCTTGCCGCCGCTTCAATCTGAACAGGTCGATGATCTGGATCAGCCTTTGCCGGCTGGTCACCGGTTAGTCCGATCTCTCGGCGTCAAAGGTCCGTTGGAAGCCTATTTTTTTGAATACGAGGAAGGACCGACGCCGGACGGACAAGTCAGGCTGGAGACGCTTTATACGGGACTGTCAGCGGGCACGGAACTAACGTTCCTCAAGAATACCAACCCGTACTTCCATTCTCGCTTCGACGGTCAGCGCGGCGTTTTCTTGCGAAGCGAGCCCGATCTTCATTACCCGGTCCCCTTCCTCGGCTACATGGAGGTGGCGAAAGTGGTCGAATCCAGGGCCGCGGGTTTCCGAGATGGACAGATTATTTGTGGGACTTATGGCCATAAAAGCGGTCATACCGCAGACCCTTATCACGAAACGCTGATCCCACTCCCAGATGACGTCGACCCGGTTCTTGGGGTCTTCGCCGCCCAAATGGGTCCAATTGCCGCCAACGGTATCCTTCACGCCGATGCCGAAGTGTTTGGATCCCATGTTCCATCGCTCGGCGCGAGCATCGCTGGACGTCCCGTGCTTGTCTGCGGCGGAGGGCCCGTCGGATTCATGACGGCTCTACTCGCCCGGAAAGCGGGGGCGTCTGAAGTGGTGATCACCGACCCGTCGTCATTCCGACGCGCCAGGGCCGAAGCTTTGGGATTCGTCGCGCTCACCGATGACGAGGCGTGGCAATACACTAAGGCGAGATGGCACGACGGGACCATGGGTCGGGGTGCCGACATTGTGTTCCAGACAAGAGCCAGCGCTGAGAGCCTGCATCTCGCGATGAAAGCATTGCGGCCCCAAGGTGTCGTCATCGATCTTGCTTTTTATCAGGCCGGTTCTCCTGATCTAAGACTTGGAGAGGAATTCCATCACAACGGCCTGAGCATCAAATGCGCTCAAATCAACAGAGTGCCACGGGGGCTCTCTGCGAGTTGGGACAGGCGCCGCCTGGCGGCGAATACGGTCGACGTACTCCGTTGCGATGGCCGGGCTATCAGAGACCATCTGATAACCGATATTGTGCCGATGTCGGATGGCCCCTTGTTCCTGCGAAGTCTGATCGACAACCGACCGGACTTTATCCAGATCGTCTTTCAGGCTGACCTATGATCGGTGACGATAAATCGCCTACACGAATTCTATTTGTATTCGCCTGGCTCGTCGTCGGCGGCGAGGAGACGGAGGTTCGTCTTCTTGCAGCCAACCTAGATCCTGATCGGTACAAGATAGATGTCGTCGCGTGCTTTCGTAAACCTGGGATGCCGGAACAAACACACCAGCAACTTGAAGCGCTCGGCGTACACGTCGACACAACACCTTACGATCTCTCATTCGATGACACGGTCGCTTACCTCGCCGGGAAGGTGCCGGCATATGATCTCGTCGTCTCCTGCCAGAACGTCGCCGACATATACCCTGCCTTGGAGAGGCTTAAACTGCGCCCTCCGCTAATCGAGCATGGAGGGCTGGTATCTGAAGCCGAGGCAGGGCCAAAGCATTTCACTTCGCGTTACGTTGGTGTGTGTCGCACAATCACCGAGGCGGCTGCAGCCCGAATGCCTGGACGCGAGTCCCATGCAGTCGAAATTCCCTCTATGGTCGATCTCAGCGAGTTCGGAAACGGTCGACGTAGCGCGGTTCGATCGGTGCTCGGGATAGACGAAAGCGAGGTCCTTATCGGCTGGGTGGGAAGACTGGACCCCAAAAAGAACGTCGACGACTTCATCGATGCGGCGGCGTCACTTCAGGGAAGGTGCCCAACTGCAAAATTTATCGTCGTCGGCGGCCCTGACGCCTTTCACCCCGATTACGCTGTTGAGCTCCGTCAGCGTGCAACCGCGCTCGGTCTCGGTACAAGGTTGACCTTCCTTGGAGACCGGACGGACGTCCCGGATCTCCTGTCAGCAATGGATATCTTCGTCTGGCTTTCCAAGGGCGAGGGAATGCCCCACGTGATCGCAGAGGCAGGCGCTGCATCTCTTCCGGTCATCGCAACGCCTGACAACGGTGCTCTGCAGCAGATTGAGGATGGAGTCTCCGGCATTTTGGTTCCGCACGGAGATGTGGGAGCAGTTGCGGTTGGCATTCAAAAATTGATCAAAGATAGAGATGAGCGCAAACGCCTGGGTCAGCAGCTGAGGCTGAAGATCGAGGAGCGCTACAGCGTTTCGGCTGTAATACCGCTGTGGGAGAAGTTGTTCTCGGACGTTTTGCTCGAACGGCAGGCCGGGCGTCCCAAAAAGATTTTCAAATCCTTCTTGCAAGGCGGCTTTGAATGCTCGACCCATCGTCTGCGGCAAAGGGAAGGGGAACCGCACGGGCGTCGTCTGGATATCATCCACGCTACACAGCACGAGGACCACGCCTACCAAGACTATCTGCGACTACAGGAGTTCGGGATAAAAACGGTCCGCGACGGGTTCCGATGGCACCTGATTGATAGAGCCGGCAGCTACGATTGGTCGAGCGTTCGCTCAATGCTGAGGGCGGCATCACTCTCGGGTACACAGGTCATTTGGGATCTGCTCCACTATGGTTGGCCTGACGATCTGGACATCTGGTCGCCGAAATTCGTCGAGCGTTTCGCAAAATTTGCCGGAGCATGTGCCGATGTCGTGCGAGATGAAACCGATCTGGTTCCGTTCTACTGCCCAGTGAACGAGATTTCGTTCTTTGCATGGGGTGGAGGCGACGCCGCGTACTTGAATCCTTTCTCGAGACATCGTGGGTTTGAGTTGAAGGTTCAGTTAGCACGCGCCTCAATCGCGGCCATGGACGCGATCCGAGAGGTCGATGCACGCGCCCGTTTTGTCCACTGCGATCCGGTTATCAACGTCGTCGCCGATCGCGAGCGCCCGTGGGAAACTGCCGCCGCCGAAGGCCACCGGCTTGCACAGTTTCAAGGTTGGGATTTAATCGAAGGCAGGATTTGGCCACAGATCGGAGGCCGAGCTGACTATCTGGATATCGTTGGCGTCAATTATTACTTTAACAACCAATGGATCCACGGAGGGCCTCCGATCGATATCGGGCACAGACGGTACAAACCGCTTCGCAACATTCTCTTAGAGACATACGCCCGTTATGGCCGTCCGATCCTGATAGCCGAAACTGGTATCGAAGGGAACCGGAGAGCATCGTGGATCCAGTACGTAGCTGATGAAGCTTCTGCGGCGATCGCAGCAGGCGTTCCGTTGGAAGGAGTGTGTCTCTACCCCATTTTGGATCATCCAGGCTGGGATGACAATCGTGACTGCCGAAACGGTCTTCTGTCCTCCTCCGTCAGGCCAAATTTTCGACCAATTTCTGATCAAGATTTTGCCCGCAGTATTGAAACCGCCTTCGCGCGTTTCTCATGACGCCGATGCGCGACGTGTCGCCGGCAGACCAGTCATCAGCCTGTCTCTCTACTCCGTTTATTCGGCATGCTTGAGGTTACGCCGTGGCCGCACCGGTTTCGCGTTTCTTTTGCGCTTACACGGATATGGCTAGTCGCTGCGGCCGCCAAAAACTAAACTTGCAACTTTTTGGAAGAGTTCCTGACCGGAAAATGACCGCGGATTGAAACTGCTCGCGTCGACCACCGCGCTCGTCGACCTGGTGACATTGGACCCTACATAGGTCATTGCCCAACGAGCAAATGTCCTATTTAGCACTGGCGCGAAGTCGACAATCTGAACATCGCAATGTCTTGGATCCATCTGAATCCTCTCAAAAGTTTCTTCGACGGCAGCCTGCGAGCCCTCAAGCACCTGTGCAAAAAATCCTTCATCGAACATCAAGGCGCCCGTAACCCCAGCCTCCTCGTTGTTGCGCTGGCTGATGCGCAAAATGGCGTCGATCTCATTGTGACCGAGTTCGGATTCTGGATTCCGACTATAATAAACGAGTCTATAAATCATCTTCGGCCTCGCTGCTGTTTGCGATCCGTGTAGCATCCTCGGCAGCCATCGGACGTCCTGTTAGATATCCTTGAACTAGGGAGCAGCCGGCTTCGCGGACAAGCGCTAGCTGTTGCTCAGTCTCTACACCTTCGGCGATCGTTTCCATATCCAATGCTTGCGCGATACCAATCGCCGCCTTTAGGATGGCTTGGTTTGCTTTTGACGGCGCCGATCTCACGAATGCCTGATCGATCTTGAGTTTGTCAAACGAGAAACGCTGTAAATATGCCAGTGAGGAATAGCCCGTTCCGAAATCGTCCAGTGCGAGACGGACCCCAACTCGGCGTAGGCGATCGATCAGAGATATTACGGTGCTGTCATTCGGCAGGAGGACACCCTCCGTCACTTCGAGCTCCAGTCTTTCTGGTTTGATCTGCGCGGCCTCTAAAGCGCTTTTTACCACACCTTCAAAGTCGCCATCCTCGAGTTGTGCAGGAGACACGTTGACTGAGACGGACATACCTGAGGGCCATCCACTCGCAACAAGACAGGCTTGTCGAAGGACCCATGAGCCAATGCTTTGGATCAAGCCGAGATCCTCTGCGAGGGGAATGAACACCGCGGGCGACACTGGTCCACGCCTCTCGTGCACCCAACGAACCAATGCTTCGAAGCCAACCAGACGCCCGTTCGAAATATTGAATTGCGGCTGGAACACCACTTCAAATCCGTTCAAAGAAACTGCTCGACGCAGATCCACTTCCAGATCACGACGGGCCTCTACAACCTCGAGCATCGCGGAACTGAAGGTAGACACGCCGCCTCTCGATCCCTTGCCTGCTGCCATCAGGGCGATCCTTGCGTGTTGGATTGTGGTTTCGCCAGAAGTATCCACGTCAATAGAGGCAATCCCGACTGAGCTGCGCACATGAACTGCTTGTCCGCCAAGGAGCATTGGACGGTTGACGACCTCTACCAGGTGTTCAGCGGTTGATACTGCTGAGGCGTCGTCAGGTTCGTTCAGAAGAATGAGGAAGGTGTTTCGGGAACCGCGGTAAATCGCCTGACGATCAACGATACGGCGCAGCCTGGCCAGGATGGTAGACTCGACACGATCAACCATGTCGTCACTCAGCATATCCCACGACATGCCCTGGTCGAACGCGACCATCAGCACGTGACTGCCTGCGCTTCGTGTTTTGATTCTATCGAGCAAATCTGTCCTGGATGGCACCGCTTCACCATTCGCTGGCGATGCACGCATGGCCACGTGTCGGGTTAGCAAATCATCTGTCAAGGCGGTCTCCTTCACTGCGAACCCGGACAATGGCCCAGAGCAAGTTAACGAATGATGCGATCCGTTGGACTTGGTAAATTCGGCTGTCGCTGCACTGAGTGGTTAAAGGCGGCTTGCCCGGCAGTAATGACCTCAGCTTCGG
This sequence comes from Rhizobium sp. S163, assembly GCF_030380805.1. NCBI lineage: Bacteria > Pseudomonadati > Pseudomonadota > Alphaproteobacteria > Hyphomicrobiales > Rhizobiaceae > Rhizobium > Rhizobium sp. S163. The sequence continues at coordinate 59,565 of NZ_JAUDSA010000037.1, forward strand.
CCCTCGATGAGGTGGCGGAAGAAGCGCGGAGATCGAGCGGGGCGAGCACACCATGTTCGAGGATCGAGGACCGGAAGCCTCCCATCAATGCGAGCGCTGCTCATGGGAGGGCAAATCGCATTATCCTGCGTGCCGTCCTGGGGCTTGCAGGGGTCAGTGGGCAGGCACGCTGAACAAGTGCCGTATCCGTGCCGCCAGAGAAACTGGGCGTGCCCCAGAAACGATTTGACTGTCGGCTCGCAGATGCTCTTCTGTCTCAACCCGTTTCGCCAAAAGCTGGCTGAGTTCCTCGACCAAGGCCGGGCGGTCATGCATCACGCTCGCCAAATGATCTTTGGATATCTCGTATACGACGACTAGAGTAAGCGCCCGCATCGCCGCCGGCTCTGGAGCTCCCATTAGGACGCCGCGTTCTCCGAAAAGATCCCCCGGTGCCAATCTGGTCAATTCCTTCCTTCCCGCACCGTCGTCCTTTTCGATGGCCACAACCCCACTTCGGATAATCATCAAAGACGTCATCGATGCGTCCTGAGGAGCGATCACGACACCCTCTTTGAAAGTCAGTCGTTTCATACTGTTGGCGACAGTTTCCATTTCGTCCTCTGTCAGTGCCGAAAACAGGGCAATTGAGGTAAGCAGCCGCCAGGGAGTTCCAGGATGCTTGCTTGTTGCGTCAGAAAAATATGGTTCCGCCAACGCGTTTGCAGGTGCTGAAAGCTGTATGCCAGCCGCCTTTGTGTGCCTGTAAACCAGATCGAAGATCTCGTTTTTCGCAGCTCCAGTCTGTCCGAGACTTGCGACCTTGAACGACAGTTCAATCTCGACCGAGGATCCGTCAAGGCCGGTGATCGATACAGATGGTGGAGGCGTCTTCAAAATGGAGTTCGCGCTCAATAGCACCGTCCGCATGGTCTCCTCTATAACGGCTGGCGACCGCGTCGGCATCGCTCGAATGACGATCTTGGATCCATGAACGGAGTCGGCACCTGTGAGGTTCGTCAACGTCGCCTTGGCGAGGGCGCTATTCGGTACGACGACGAGATCATTTGTGTCGCTGAGCAAGTGGGTCGACCGCCAATTCGTCTCTACAACCTGGCCGCGGACGCCACCCTCCACCTCAATCCAGTCTCCAACTGCGTACGGCCTGCCCAGGTTAAGCGCGATACCGGAGAAGACATCGTTGAGCGTGCTTTGAAGGGCCAGACCCAAAACGATCGCGAACACGCCGGATGTAGCGATCAACGTTCGCACCGGTAGATCAAACACGAAAGCCACGATCGAGAGCACGGCACCGAGATAGATCACCGCTACCAAAAGGTCCTGAAGCAGGCGGCCTTCGCGGGGCTTTCGCTCGAAAATGAGGTATACACGAACAGAACTCGCGAGCACCATCGCGCCCCCGGCCCACCATGTCGCCTTTGCAACGCCGATGAACATCCGATGCGTGAGGTCCTCATCGACGATGCCCGTCGTCCATGGGGCTACGTCGTGACCGACTAGCAGCACAGTGAGGACAGCAAAGAAGGCTATGTGAACCAGAAAGCGGTGCGTAGGTCTTCCGCGGACAAGAAATCTCGCGATAACAAGCAGGAAGACGATCATTGCGAACTGAGCGATCGGGTCCGCGATGAGATGGAAGATTAAACTTTGCTCTGAGCCCATTTGTCTGTCTTCAATGTTGTCGTCGCCGACAATTGACAGCGTGTGGGGCCGCTTCGTCAAGAACCCAGTCCCGCAGCGCTTGCAAATGCGTGGAGAGGCCGATTGATGACGGGTACCGCGTCGATACCGGGCTTTCGGTCAACCGTTGTATCAAAGGTGTCACGGCGATCCCACCCATCTATCACGACAGTAAGGCTGCCGACGACGTCGGTGGCCCATGCTGGCTCGCTATCATGCCCGCGGCAGTCGAACTGAGTTCTTACGTGAGGCGCGTGAGAACGGCTATCGGCCCAAGAACAGGGCAAGTTCCCTTGCCACCGTTTCAGGGTCCTCCCGCTGCGGAAAGTGCCCGACGTTCTGGAGGACGATCCTATCGAAGGGCCCGTCGAATTTCTTATACAAATCTTCGGACAGACCAGGTGGATTAACGCCGTCCTCCATGCCCTGGAAGTAGATCGTCGGCAAAGACAGCGACCGCGTGTCCCGGATGCGGTCTTCAAGCCAGACGCTTATGGGATCCGGTTCGGCCTCGCCCCACCGCACCTTGTAGCTGTGAAGCGTGACGGCAACCCAGTCCGGGTTGTCGAAGGAGTTCGAGACAGCGTCGAAGGTTGCTTCATCGAACCATCCGTCTGGCCCCCAGTTTTCCCACTGGATCCTAGCAAATCCCCGCGGATCCTTAGCGATCGCTTCGGCTCCACGCTTCGTCGCCATAAACCAGTGATACCAATAGCGCTGTGCTTGCTTAAACGACGGCGTCTTTAGGCCGCCCATACGCGGCAGCGAAGACAGGAGCGCCATACGCTCGACACGGGCCGGCCAGCCCATTGCCAACGCTTCTGCGATGTTCGAACCCCAGTCGTGACCGACGACGGAGAACCGCTCGATACCAAGACCATCCATGAGCGCTATCGCATCCAATGCCAGAATGGCCCCGTTGGCGGTGCGAAGTGCCTCCTTGTTCCGGAAAACGGACGCGCCAAAGCCGCGGAGACATGGTGCAATCAGACGCAGGCGCTGCCCTTGCAGTTTGGACGCGACGGCCTTCCACGTCGACGCGTCATCTGGCCATCCATGTAAAAGCAAAACCGGATGGCCGTGCTGCGATCCGCCTTCGTCGAAAGCGATGCGAATGTCCGGGGTGTCGAGGTGAGGCATGCGCGTCTCCGTCATCCAAGCTCATCGCGAATGGACCGCCGTTTGGAGGACCCAGAAGCTGCGATCATCGTTGGTGATCTAGCCGACAAAAGCGCAATCTCAAGTGGCTCACCACGACGCCCGCATCCATAAGCCTGACAAATGGTGTCCAGCGACACTTATTCAGTCGCTCTGGCGTTCGAGTGTGGCCGCTTTTTGCCTACCCCCGTGGAATTCGAGTTTGGCTCCATGACAGGAAATACGACCAATTGCGAGAGCTTCAGACAGGCATTCTCCGGTTCGACGGAACATCCTCGCTAAGCGAGTTCGTTTTTCGTTAACAAATCGGTAACCATCACCCCCGCATATTAGCGCCGTCGCAACTATCATGTCTTCGCGACGTTACGGCAGGCAGTGCATGTTTCTCCGGAACCCGCACAACACCCCAGCTCGTGCGGGTTCCACTACATCCACTATTGGAGATGGGATGTCCGGTCTTGCTCGACTGCTAAGTCAATCGTTGCCCTCACGTCCAAAACGCCGGTTAAAACAGGTTGGCGGACTATGCTACCGTATCAGTGACAAAGGCGAACCAGACGTTCTTCTTATCACCACCCGTGAGACAAAAAGGTGGACTATCCCTAAAGGCTGGCCGATGAATGGCCTTAGCAGCCATAAAGCGGCCAAACAGGAGGCCTGGGAAGAGGCGGGTGTGAAGGGTAGGGTTCGGATGAAACCTTTCGGCAACTTCGCGTACAGCAAGGTGCTTGCGAACGGCAATGCCGTCCCTGCTGATGTCCAGGTCCATCTCATCAAGGTACGGGAGACAAGATCGTTTTTCCCTGAGCGTGGTCAGAGAGAGCTGGCTTGGGTTAGCGCCTCAGAAGCGTCACATCGCGTGGACGAACCCGGATTGAAGAAGCTCTTCATAAAGCTCGCACGGCGGTATTCAGTTGGTTGATTATTCGGTCTCCACCACTCTTGCTGTCGCGATGGCCCCAGCCAAAGTTGATTGAATCAGTAGCCGGGCAACCAATAAAAATTGTAAGTATCTTTGCTTTCCTTGTCTTCTCGATCACGTGAAAAGACTCGGACCGCTTGTGTCGATCGCTCGGTTAAAAGAAACGGGTGTCCGTCGTTGTTCGCCCAGCTTTTCAAGCTGCTCAGACACCAGGCATCCCAACGGTGCCACGTAACGTGAAGCGGACGCCATCTGGATGGTATTCCAACGCAGCATTCCCGGCGAAATACGGCGCCACCATCTTGGTGATCAGCTGTGATCCAAACCCGGTTTTGACCGGTGTCTCAACGTGAGGCCCTCCGATCTCGGTCCAGACAATCTGGAAAGCTCCATCGCCGCCGATCGTCCAATTAACTTCAACCTTGCCATCGTCGGCCGACAGAGCTCCATACTTTGCGGCGTTGGTGGCGAGCTCATGCAAGGCAAGCGAAAGACCCAATGCCTGACGAGCTTCCAAGCGACTGGCCGGACCGCTGACAGAAAAGCGGTTGGTACCCGCATCGTGCGGCGCGAGCGCACTTGCGACAACATCGAATATGTCTGCAACCACGCCGTCCCCGGCCGTCAGGACATCTTGTGCCTTTGCCAATGCCGAGACCCGTTCCGAGATGACGACTTTAGCGTCTTCCAGAGTTGTCGCTCTCTTCAGCGATTGGGAAACGATGGCTTGAACGATCGAGAGAGTGTTCTTTATGCGGTGCGCTGCCTCGGCCATCATGCCGTCTCGGCGAGCGTCTTCCGCTTTAAGCTCGGTGAGGTCTTTGGTAACGACGCCATAGCCGATCAGTTCGCCCTCGTCATCGCGCATGGGAAACATTGTGTAAAGTGCCGGTACTACTTCCCCCGTTTCGAAGTGGCGTAGCCGGATTTCCTGTTCGTAACTCTGTCCGGACTTCACCGCTGGAACGACCTGCTCTTTGAATAACTGGTGATCCGCCTCGATAATGTAGTCCATCACGTCAGGGGGCAAAGGCTCGTCCTCCTGTAGTCCGACCAGATGACGCGCAGCGTCATTTAAAAAAAGCACCTTGCCCTGCGGATCGGCAATCCCGATGAAGTCGGAAGCCTGACGCACGACTCTTTCGAAGTTCGCGCGGTGGCGTTCAGCCGCTCTCGCCCGCAACAGCAATTTCTGCTGTGCCGCGACTGTTCGACGCAGTTCAAGCTGTGTCATCGCCTGACGCGCAAGAAACTTCAGCATCTCGATTTGGTCGTCGGAGAATTCTCGCACCCTGTAATCGAGAACGCAAACGGTACCAATCGGCTGCCCATCGGCCGTCTTCAAAAGCGCGCCGGCATAGGACCTGATATGCGGTTCACCGGTGACCAGCGGATTGCTGTTCAGACGGTGATCAATTGTCGCGTCCGGGATGACAAGGGTGTCCTGCTCGAGAAGCGCGTGGCGGCAGAATGCCGTTTCCAAAGGCGTCGATCGAGTACCCAGGCCTACCTCGGCTTTGAAGAACTGACGCTTGGTGTCGACGAGATTGACAACCGCGATTGGTGAACCGCAGATATGCGAAGCGATTTTTGCGATGTCGTCGAAGTCACGCTCGCGAGGCGTATCAAGAACATTAAAGGAGTGAAGCGCCGCTGAGCGGGCTTCCTCGTCCCACCCGGAAGGTTTCAGTTCGAAGTCGGTGCATTCATTTTCGAGCATCGCCCGTCTATCCCTCTTAGGCTCAATTACGCAGTCAAACTGCGTACAAAAAACGTTGCGACGCCGCGTTCCTCGATCTCGTTCTATACCTCGAAGCGGTCGCTGTCGCGAAGACTAGCCAAGGAGACCAAGAGTTTGCAGCGCTTTCGAAAGCGCGAGCTCGGACACCGGCTTAGACACAAAAAGGGCCGTGTCGGGCATTTTACCTTGCGTGGGATTATAGCGCCCCGAAATCACGGCGACTTTGCAATCGGGCCACCGGGCGGCGGCCTGGTGCGCAAGTTCGAGGCCGTTCATCGAACCGGGCATGTCAATGTCGGTCAACAGGGCGTTTATGTCAGGTTCTGCACCGAGAATCGTCATTGCCTCATCCGCGTTGGCCGCGTCGAGCACCAAAAAGTTCATGTCCTCAAGCATGTCGACTAGGTCCATCCTGATGAGACCGTCGTCTTCGACGACAAGGATGCGGTAGGCCATTCAATGCTCTTTCTGAAAGCTCTGGAGGTCGGCGGCAATACGACAGATAATCCCGCTCGTCGGATAGTCGATGGAGACGGTACTGTCGGACGTGCCGTTGAGCCCTGCTGAAATCAAACGCATGCCTGACCCCGTGGTCCCGGGTTTGACCGCAGCTGGACCTCCACTTTCAGTCCATGTCATCTCGAAACGGTCCCGCTGCTCGCCAGCCACCGCCCACCGCAGATCAACGCGGCCACCGTGAACGGAGAGGGCACCAAACTTCGCAGCGTTGGTGGCCAACTCATGGAGTATCAGGGAGAGGGATAATGACGGACGAGAGCCGATTTTCAGCGCCGGACCGTTAGTTGCAATTCTTGGACTTCCCAGATCGTCGTGGAGTGCCGCCATCTGGCCGACGATCTGCATTACCGTCGAGGCACCGCGACCTCCTTCAAGTATCGTGTCGTGCGCGTCACTGAGCACTCCTATGCGATCAGAGAGACGCTTTCTAGCGGTCGGTAGGTCAGGTGAGCTACGAAGTGTTTGCGATGCTATAGCTTGCACCATGGCAAGCTGGTTTTTGAGACGGTGGCCGAGTTCGTGGTAGAGCAGAGCCTGACGCTCTTCGTCAGCTCGCACTTGGGTTACGTCAAGTGCTTGCACCAAAATGCCGGTGACAGCTCCTCCTTCGTGACGCATCGGTTGATAGACCAAGTCGATTGCGCGCGTCTGCATTTCCCCAGATGGGCCTCGATTCAAATCGATCGAGAGGCCTTTCGCAACGAAAGGTTCGCCAGTTCGATAGACCTCATCGAGGATGGTGATGTACCCCTGTCGGACGACCTCGTTTACAGCTTCCGCCACGGTCTTGCCAATGATTTCGCGACCAGCGCCGATCATGGAACGATAAGCTTCATTAGCATAATCAAAGACGTGATCCGGACCAACGAGCATTGCGATGCCGCCCTGGCTCAACTCAAATACCTGGCGGAAGCGTTCGCGCTGCGTTCGCTCTTCTCGACTCAGCGCCACTCGGGCCGTGATTTCGGTGCAAGCACAAAACATGCCGAGCACTGTTCCCCAAGGATCGCGCACCGGCGTATAAGAGAACGCAAAATGGGTTTCCTCGGGGTAGCCGTTGCGGTGCATGGTGAACTCGATGTCGTCCATCGCAGTCCCTTCGCCGTTGTAAGCGGCGGTGATGATTGGTTCGACCTGATCCCAAATATCAAACCAGAGTTCATAAAACGGCTTGCCGAACGCTTCCGGGTGGCGCGCGCCACACATCTCTGCATAGCCGTCATTGTACAAGGTGATCTGTTCGGGCCCCCAAACGATCAACATGGGTTGGAGGGAGCCAAGCATGACATTGGTCAAGGTCTTGAGCTCGACGCTCCATTTGTCTCTTGGGCCAAGCTGAGTGCTTGCCCAGTCGCGGCTGCGAAATAGTCGTCCGCAGTCGGGGTTTGGTGAGGACATTCGGCGATACCTAAGGGATATTGGCGGGGTAATTAGAACTAGGAAAGGAATTTTCCAGTTCCGTCAAAAGAATAGCGGTTCTGGCTTGAGAAAGTCTAGCCTCCGTTGCGACAGGGCTGACGGAGCTACAGAGGTTCTGTGATGATCTTTCCTCTCGTGCCTTTCGACGTGTCTGCTTCGCGCCCCATAAGTTCCGTCCATAGCGGCGACCGGTGATCTTCACACAAGTGAAAATATCGTCGAGCCGGGCCGCAGAATTACTTGATGTTTCGTGGAGGCGTTTTCCGGATTAATGGACCGGGAGACATACGTCGTGGAAGCTTCCAAGACCAGAAAGCTCCTTAGGGAGTGGTTGGCCGGGGTGGAGACGCCCGTCAAGAAAGTCAAAATAGGCAGCGGCTCGCGAAAGCGGTACGAAAGGCACCAAGAACGGCTTGGGGGGCTCAGGCCTCAATGCTCTGTCGACATGTCGCTTGGGAGATTGGTTCCACATCGATCATTGAGGGGAACAACGACCAGCTGGCGTAGTTGAGCACTGTAGTCACTCAAAATGGAGCCAATCATGGTCTACAAACTGATCGCTGTATCTGTTCTTTCGCTCGGTCTCGCAACCTCGGCATTCGCCCAGTCGTCCGGCGGTTCTGGCGGCGGTACAGGAGGCTCTGCCGGAGGCTCATCTGCTGGGTCTGGCGCGAACGGCGGCACGAGCTCTGGTACCGGGACAGGAACAACCGGTGCTGGCTCTAGTACAGGGAGCGACAGCGGATCAAACGGAACGAATTCGACCACAGGCGACGGGCAGTCAAACGGTGGGAGCACGAACAACACAGACTGCAGCGCTGGAGCAGTGAACCGCGGGCCTGGCACCGCAGGCAGCTCATCGACTGCCACCGATGGCGCGGGGACTTCTACTTCGGGCAGCCAAGTGCCGACCAATTGCCCTTGAGGTCATCTTACATGGAGCCCCGTTAGTCTGGGCTCCATCACCTTCTTTCATCCATAGGTCAGCTATTGCTTATAACCTGCGCAAGCGAGACCGACGCAACGGTTTTGCCACCATCAGTCACATGGATGGCGTCGAACTCAAATCAGCTCAGATAGTTCAGGGCGATTTGCTAGTCGTATCGACCGAAGATGTCGCACTTCGTATCGGGTTGTCGGAGCTAGGACAACGTATGTCTCGCCGCCCATAAAGTCAGGCTATAACGCATACCGATCCCGACCTTGCAACAACAAATTGGCGCATCAGTAGGTTAGAACGGGTAAGTGAGGGATATCGATGTATGCGGTTCAGTTCCGTTTAGCACCTCGATATTTGTGTTGCCTTTCCTCGTGGCCGCGAACACAGCCGTTCAGCCGCCGCGTTGCAATGCACTTTTCAGCGCGGCTGCCGGCGTATGCACGGCCGCAACCGTGAGGGCTCGAGCATTTTATGCTCGGCGATCGTACCCGCCCATTTCAATCATTAAGTTTGAATGATCCAACAAATTTCGTGCCGTGGTCTTTCACGAAGCGAAATTCACCTCCCAACTGATGGACAAACGCCTTGATCAAACGTGTACCCATTCCAGGCCTATCCGTGTTGCCATCAAACCCAACTCCGTCGTCAACGACGGACAATTCTGCAACACCATCAGCAACGGATCGAAGACTGACATGGATAGCCCCCGCTTGTCGGCCTACGAAGGCATACTTCATGCTATTCGCGATCAGTTCGTTGACCAGGAGGGCAAACGGTGTAGCGCGATCGGGCGCAATGGTCAGATCCTCGATATCGAATGTGACACTTATGGGTCGACCATGGACACCGACGAGCGTCCTAACGAAAGACGGAATGAATTCGGAAGCCGATACACCGCTAAACTGATCGAAACCGTACATTTGCTCGTGGACAGCAGACATAGCTGTGATGCGCTCGTTTAATCTTTGCACCGCCCCGGCTTCGAATCCCTGCATTCGGAGCAGCGCCATAACCGTCTGCAGGTTGTTTTTCACCCGGTGATGGATTTCCCGCATCAGCGTCTGGTTGGCTGCTAAAGCTTCGGCGAGTTGGCGTGTATGCAGGGCGTCTTCTCTGATCAGCCTCTGAATCCAAAGTGCCGCTGCACATGCGCCAACCACCGCAAAAATCACTAACAAGGTGGCGATTTTTGCATCGTCCCAGAATTTCTGCATGAGGACGCCGACGTCGGCAGACGCGATGGCGACGAAAGGTGTGCGCTCGATGATGCGGTAACCAACAAGGCGGTCCTGGTTGTCGACAGGCGAATGCGAGCGATAGACGCCAGAAGTGGCCTTTCTCATATAGTCGGTGAACAGAACATACCCGCCCATATCGACTGGACCCGGCGGCTCTGGATGCCTTGCAATGATCTTACCGTCCCGCCTGATGAAGCTCACCGTCGAATTCGGTCCCATATCAACGGCGTCCCAAATTGGTTTCAGTACATCTGCGTTGAAGGCAATGGCGGCTACTCCCGCGAAGCTTCCGTTTCGTTCGAGCCGGCGGCTGACCACGAAAATCTGGCGTTTGGTCAAGCGGCTCACGATAAGAGCAGAAGTGTATTCGTCCGCGCCGTTCCTTAGGCGCGTAAAGTAGTCCCGATCGGAAACGTCCATTGCCTGAATTTTTGGGTCACTCGAGAAGCGAGTAAGACCATCAACACCGACAACGTAGGCTGTCACCTGAGGCGGAAGGTCGGCGACAGCCAAATTGAGATCGTGCACCCGCTGAGGATCGACGGACGGCACGTTTGTCCCAAGGGAGTCATCGATCCGGTGCAGAGTCTCGCGAGCAAGCGAGTTGAGCCACACGGCATTCGCTGCAACGATCTTGGTGGCGGCGCTGACCTGCGCGTCGGCTCTTTTTGCGGTTGCTTCATAGCTCGACACTAGCCACAAACCCAGCACGCACACCAATGCGAGGAACATTACGCCGATAACCGCGAGTGACGCTCGCCCAACCGAGCCCGGCTGCAGTCCAGTGGACCCGCTCATCAATCGTGCCATGTAGCTTTACGTGCCCTGAGGTGCAATGAGGAATCCATAGCTTGCTGCCGTTGACATCGCAACTGAGGGAGGGGCGAAACTTCCAACTTCGTTCGAGGAACTTTGGTTCTTGGGATGTCGAAGCGGAAAGTGCAGCCCGCGAAAATGGTCATTTCAGTCACGGTAATTGTCGTTGATCTCCTGAGGCTAGGAGCCGCAACTTCCACGGCTCCTGGTGAAAGATCGCGTCGTGGACTGTTGCGCCCCGCTTCTGGAACCTTGGGAGGGTCTCCTTTTGATCGCCGACCATATGTCTCGAGTGACCACCATTCGTACGCTCGCGTACCGCGACCTATCTGGCTTTCGTGCGGCTAGAATGCAGGCCAAAGAGCCTTTCAATGCAGTCTAAATCGAAGCTCGCGACCCACCTAGCAATTCCGGATCATGTCCTCTGCCGCTCTAGGCCGACGATCCTTGAAGCCGCAAGCCCTCGCGCTACATGCTCAGTTGCTGTTTCCAACCATCTCCGCGAAGGGCAGGTGATTGTTGTTGAGCCAAGAGGAAGGTCGGGTGCGAAAAGTCGGCCGGCAATTTATTTTGAAAACACGAGTGTCTCTGGAAAGCTGCAATTATGTCGGAAAAGCTGGAACCCTTCTCGATGACGCCCCAGCGAATCACCGCAGTCCTCGTCAAATTTGGCAGACAGCTCGAAAGTTTTGCTCTAAAGCTTTCCAGTGAAGAAGAGACGTTATCCAGGCTGGTCACCGACGCCGCAGCATCACTCAAAGAACTCGCTCAGGACGTTGGAGAGGGCGATCAGGATATCGCGGCCGAAATCGTCACATCGACAGCACGGTTAGTTGCCGCAATACGAGGACTGGTCAACGAAACTCCCTCACGCGCGACGCTCCATTGAATCAAACTTAGATTTTTTCGATCAAGTTGGCCGGCTGCTGCAATATGCGAGCAGGTCAATCAGCATCGATGAGAAGTTTTCCTGAAATACGGAGCTCGCAGCGATCGACGCCGTCTGCTGCATTCATGCGAGAGCACCCAAGCCCGATCCGACGTCGCAGAGTTCGCATCGGAGTGGACGCACCGTGACGTTTTACGACCGCGTTCCTAACCATCTCTTCAGTGAGGGCACATGCCTTGCAGGCAACCACAATGAGATCACCGCGAACGTGCCGAAGCAGGAGTTCTTTGTCCAAGGAATTTCTTCTTACTTTGTTCGCTGTGCTCAACTGTAAACGGACGATTACAAGCTCGCTGAAACTACTTCGTATCCGTCCTCTCATGACCGCTTTGGACAACACCGGCATTTCAGAGAGCTGCATACGAACGAAAGAAGAACATATTCGCTTTTGTATAAAATTGAAACCCCTTGAGAGAGAGCCACGCGCTGGCGTGCGTAGCAACAAATCCACTGGGTGGTCTCTGCACTCAGGGAACGTAACGTGTTATCGGTCAGCGTTTCCAGCCGAGGATGAACGACCAGGCGGAGGTCAAGCTTGGCGCACTCCACGCTTTTGCGCGTAGCGGCGGCCGCGCAACAGTTGGGGGATATGGCGCCGCGCTACTCAGGCCGGGATTTGCGCGCAGATGAGGATGCTTCGCGGCTCCGTGAAGACCCGCGATCTTCGTAAATACATTCCGCAAAATTTCAACCAGATCAGCCTTCGGTAGCGTCGCTGGGTTCGATACGGACGGGTATGGCCTTGGACGCCGGTGTCTTGGAAAGCTCATCGTGGTGATCGATCGAATTGAGCACATTGCATTCCGGATAATAGGCAGCGACCGTTCCACGTGGCAGATCATGCTTAATCACCGTGAGGCCTGCCAGTTCACGGCGCACTCCATCGTCGAAGTCGCTGACGAGCGTCACGTCCTGGCCCGCCGAAAGGCCTGCGGCACGGATATCCTCGTCGCACATCAGCAGGACGTCGCGTGTTCCTTCGATGCCCCGGAAACGGTCGGAATATCCGTAGATGGTGGTGTTGAACTGGTCGTTAGACCTGATCGTCACCAGTCTAAAGCGGCCGCTAACATTCGCAAACGAAAGCGCGTTAAGCCGATCTGGCGCCGTGAACACTGCTTTCTTCTCTGGCGTCTTCCACTGCCGCTCATGGGCGCTGTTTCCGCGATAGAATCCTCCAGGCTGGAACATGCGCGCGTTATAGTCTTTGAAATCCTTCGGATAGCTGTATTCAATCAGATCGCGGACGAGAGCATAGTCCCCGGTCCATTCGTCCCACTTCAGTGTCGGTCGAGGCGCAATGACGGCCTTGGCGATCCCTGTGACGATCGCGAGCTCGCTCTTCAATTCTTTCGACGCGGGTGTCCGCTTTCCAACGGTCCCGCTGATGTGGGAGAAACTGTCTTCGGTGGTGACGGCTTGATTGCCGGTTTCTTGCTTGTCGATCTCCGTGCGCGACAGGCAGGGAAGGATGTAAGCAGCCTTGGCGGGGAAGAGGTGGCTGCGATTAAGCTTAGTCGACACCATCACGACAAGTTCTTGCTCGGCCCAGACCCGTTCCATTTCTTTTTGATCAGGCACAGCACGAACGAGGTTACCACCCAGACTTATGAATCCCTTGACCTTGCCACTCATCAGTCCCTTGACGGCATCTACGATGGTCATTCCGTCTTTCGTGGGCGGATCGAAATCAAAGAGTTCCTTCAACTTGTCCATCGGCACAAGCTTCGTCTTCTCTGCGATTCCGACGGTTCGCTGGCCTTGGACGTTCGAATGCCCGCGAACCGGGCAGCATCCCGCACCCTCCCGGCCGATATTGCCTCTGAGCAGAAGAAGATTGACCACCATGGCGACATTGAGCGCGCCTTGGCTGTGCTGGGTGAGGCCCATCCCATAGACGCCAATGACGTTTTTTGCGCCGATATAGACCTCGCCCGCCTTGCGAAGATCAACCTCCGTCAAGCCACTCTCACGCTCGATTTCGACCCACGAAGAAGAACGGGCCATCTCGACGAACTTTTCAAAGCCGGTCGTGTGCTCTTCGATAAATGCGACGTCGAGCACACGTTCACCACCTTCGGCGAGAGCGCGATCGTCGGCCTCGATCACATGCTTGCAGATGCCTAGGATCGCCGCGATATCGCCGCCCGCCTGCACCTGATGATACTGATCGGAAATCTGCGTCTCGCGCCCCGTGAGCATGTCGGCAGGGCTCTGAGGGTTGATGAAAGAAATCAGACCTTGTTCAAGGATCGGGTTGAAGGTGACAATGCGCGCGCCGCGTTTCTTCGCATCCTGGAGCGGGTGAAGAAAACGTGGACTGTTTGACCCAGGGTTTTGACCGAAGAAGAAAAAGGCGTCCGCCTTTTCGAGATCTTCCCACACGATCGTTCCGACAGGCGAGCCTATGACCTTGTTCAGACCGACCGATGTCGTCTCATGGCACATGTTGGAGCTTTGTGGCAGGTTGTTGTTGCCATATAGCCGCGCAAGCAGCGCGTAGAGATAGGAGGCTTCGAGGCTGGCATGGCCGGAGGAGTAGAAGACGACACTTTCCTTCTCCAGCGACTTCAGCACTTTGGCGATACCATCGAAGGCTTCGTCCCACCCTACCTCGACATAGCGATCCGTTGCGGCCTCATAGCGAAGCGGGTGCGTCAGCCGACCTGTCATTTCGAGGTCGTGATCCTTCCAACCCCTTAGTTGGGACACAGTGTGGTCTCGCCAAAAATCGGGTGAGCAGCGGTGCGAAGTCAGCTCCCATAAGGTTGCCTTCGCGCCGTTCTCGCAAAATTCAAAGGGGTGGTAGTTGACGGGTTTAGGCCATGCACATGACACGCACATGAAACCGCCTGGCTTGTTTTGATGCGCCAACGTCTCGAGAGCCGCAGGGGTTGGCCAACTCTCTCCGTACACGCTGGCGATACCCTTTAACGATCCCCAGCCTCCCGACGGACCTTCGGCTTCTGGGTTTGGTATGGTGTCGGCCATGATTGAGGTCTTTCAATATCGAATAGTCAAAAGAAAAGGCGTCGCGCTCGAGCGACGCCTGACGTCGAAGAAGAAAGATTTTCAGGAGGATGGCTCGTGGATCGGGCAACGGTTGAATCTTTCGCGGAACTTTGCGGAATGCTCATAGGTCGCTTTGCGGGCGCGGTTGATGTTTCCGAGTGGTTCGTGAGCCGCCAGGCCCGTCCAGACACTGAAACGCATCTGCTCATCGACCTTCAGGACGTTCGCCTCCGACCAACTATCCTGCGGCTCCGCGCGGATCGTCGCAACCGCCACGAACGGCGCGTCCGTCTCATCCCATTGGGTCGTCGGATCTTCGATCGGCTGCTTTTTCAGGTCACGACAGAGCTGCACACAGAATTCCCATTCGCCGGTGAGATGCTGCATTTCGGCTCGGACCGTATCTCGGATCGCGTCAGGCTGATCCTTCGTGTCGATCTCCTTGCCAGTCAGTTCTGTCAGCTCCCTCGAGACGGGGCGGATGCTGAACTTGGCAATGTAGTCGCCGTAGCGAAAGGGTGTCACGCTGTAGTAGGTCTCACCGAGCGGATCTGAATCCGGCGCGCCGCCGAGCGACTGCACAGTCGGGCTCGACACGCCAACTGCTTCGAGCGCCGTATTCACACTTTGAAGCACGTCGGACAGAACCTCCTTGGTCCCCTCCATGCGGTCTGTCGTCTTGGCGAGCATCTTCAAACTTCCAAGAAACTTTTTGGATGTCTTCGCCTGGAAGACCGGTCCATTGACCATGACAAAATCCTGCGTCGTCCCGGCTGCGTCCGGCAGGCGGGCACCTGGAACGTCGATCACTTTGATGGCGAGCCCGCGAGGGAGAGATATCGCGTCCGGAAGGATATCGCCGGCATTCGTCGAGATCCGCATCAAGATCTTGTAGGTGCCTGGCTTTGCAAACAGCCCCTGAGAGAGTTCCGGAGGCAGCCCGCTTCGGACCGCCATTGTCCCTTCGAGGATGCCATGTGCCTTGGCATGCACTGAACGCACCGCATGTCCGTAGTCTTCCGCCGTCTTCGTCAGGATGACGTCGAACGTCTCGTTAAGTTCAGAAACCGTTTTCTGCTCGTCTTCTTCGAAGCTCTCGACCTGCGGGGTATAGAGGACTGGTGGGTTGACTGACATTGGAAGCTCCTTGCTGGGTACCACTCCTAAAGCTCTGATGTGCGCAGAAGTTCCTGAGCCCGCGCGCTCATTGATGGGACATGGTGAGCTCCCGAGCCTCGGCATCAGGGTGTTCACGGTCGGCTAGTTGAACGACATTTCGCGAGACAATCCTCCCGAAGCGCTCGATACACTCTTCGTGCACCGTCTCTCTGACGGGTTCACGCTCCCCTCCTTTTCCTGGAAATCGACGGCGAAGAGAATGGAGCTTCGTCTCCTCGACCCTCCGCTGCCGCCGGGAGCTACGTGCGTTTAGCCTCGTCTAGAGAAGACTGGCACCTGTGGAGAGTGACCTATGCAATTCGGGTAGCGGAAGGACTGACTGACGGGCGGGACGACATCGCTTGCGCGCACGGTACGGTATCGCACATTCTACAGGCCTTGAAACAAGGGCTTCCGATCGAATCTGAGACGACCCAAATTGCTGACAGCCCGCGATAAATTAGATAGAACTCGCACTTCCCGGACGAGGGAATAGAGATCTAGTTTATCCGCTACCGAGGCCGCCGTGAACGATCAGCAGTCCACAGACCTTTTGCCCGAGCATCACGCCGATGGCTTCTTTTCCGGAGGAGGAGAGGCTGGAGCGCTAATGCGTTCGCTTGACTGGTCTGCGACCCCCTTGGGGCTGCCTAGAACCTGGTCTCAGAGCCTGCGCTCAGCAGTCGGCATCTCGCTCGGAACAAATTTTCCCATCGCCATCTATTGGGGTCCCGAACTTGCGCTGCTCTATAACGACGCATGGAGCGAGATACCGGGGGAGAAGCACCCGTCGGCGCTCGGCCGACCGGGGCGTGAAGTGTGGCCGGAAATCTGGGATGCCATCGGTCCCCTGTTCGAAAACGTCCAGGCAACAGGAGAGGGCGTCTGGCAGGAGGACCAGCTTTTGCCGATGCACCGACACGGCTACACCGAGGAATGTTACTTCAACTTCACATTCAGCCCGATACGCGGCGACAACGGCAGCGTCGAAGGGATATTCAACGCCGTCGTCGAGACGACGTTTCGGGTGATCGGCGAGCGACGCGAGCGCACACTCAGGGAATTGGCGGAGCGCGTCGCGGGTAGGAGATCCGAGGAGGATGTGTTCTCCGCGGCCCTAGAGGTTCTTGCTCAGAACCCGCAGGACATTCCGTTCTGCCTGGTTTACCATCATCAGGTGGATCAACAAGAGCCTCAGTTGATCGGATCGACCGGTCATGACGTATCTTACCTCAAATGGCCGTTGGAACGGCTATCGGAGACTAAGGGCGCCTTGCTCGTTGAAAACCTTTCCCTTCAATTCGGCAAACCCATTCCAAGCGGCATTTGGCCCGAACCGGTCGAACGCGCGCTCATTGCCAGCTTTGGTGGAAATGGTCATGCCGGAACTCAGGCTGGCTTTTTCGTCGTCGGGATCAGTCCACGACGCGCATTCGACGCCGACTACGAAGCCTTCGTCGAACGTGTCGCTGCGCACGTCGGCAGTGCCATCGCCAACGTTCGCGCCTTCGAGGAAGAACGCCGCCGCGCCGAAACCCTGGCCGAGATCGATCGAGCGAAGACCGTCTTCTTTTCCAACGTCAGCCACGAATTTCGAACGCCGCTCACGCTTATGCTCGGCCCCGTCGAAGACGCCCTTGGAGATCCCGAGATTCTCCCGCGCGAACGTGAGCGAATCGAGGTGATCCACCGCAACGGCCTTCGTTTGCTTAAGCTGGTGAACTCACTCCTCGACTTCTCGCGCATCGAGGCGGGAAAGGCTCAAGCTAACGTCGAGCCTGTCGACCTCGCGAAGCTGACGATTGAGCTAGCGAGCAACTTCAGCTCCGCGATGGAGAAAGCGGGGCTATCCTACCACGTCGATTGCCGGCCGCTCCCAGGCCCGGCACTCATCGACCGCGACATGTGGGAGAAGATCGTCCTCAACCTACTGTCAAACGCCTTCAAATTCACTCTCGATGGCGAGATATCGGTAGAACTGCGCGAGCGGGATGGCGAGGCGGTCCTTACTGTAAAGGACACCGGTACTGGCATACCCGCTACGGAACTCCCCAAGCTGTTCGAGCGATTTCACCGTGTCGATGGAGCGCGCGGCCGATCCATCGAAGGAAGCGGGATCGGTCTGGCCCTGGTGCAGGAGCTGGTACGCTTCCACGATGGACGCGTCGAGGTCGAAAGCACAGAGGGCGAGGGGACATGTTTCACCGTCACCGTTCCCATCGACCGGTCCGGCATCGCACCTCGATCTGACGACCGAACTGTCTCAGCTACCGCAGTACGAGCTGAAGCGTACGTCGAGGAAGCTTTGCGCTGGCTACCGCAGGGCGGCTTGCCAGTGACTGGAAGGACTGCGGGCGGACTTCCCCAGGCGCCAGCCGATGCCCCACGAATCCTTTTGGCCGACGACAATGCCGATATGCGTGACTATGTCCGGCGCCTACTTTCCGGAAATTATCAGGTCGACGTCGTCGAAGACGGCGCAGCCGCGTTAAGGCGCATACGTGAGCAGCGGCCCGACGTTCTTCTGACGGACATTATGATGCCGCACCTGGATGGCTTCGGTCTCATCAAGGCAATACGCGCGGACGGGACGTTTGGGGACCTGCCGATCATCGCCCTCTCGGCAAGGGCAGGCGAGGAGGCTAAGGTCGACGGTCTCGACGTCGGAGCGGACGACTATCTCGTCAAACCGTTCTCGGCGCGCGAACTCGTCGCCACCATTCGCTCCAACCTCGAGTTGGCAAGGATCCGCCGCCAGGCGACCGCCAGCCTTAAGGAGAGCGAAGCCCGGTTCCGCAACATGGCCGATCACGCGCCCGTTATGATGTGGGTGACGGACGCCGATGGCCTCTGCACCTACCTGAACCGCGCCTGGTATGGCTTTACCGGCCAGACGGAAAGCGACGGCCTTGGACAGGGCTGGCTCGAAGCCACGCATCCCGACGATAGGACGAGAGCCGCCCATATTTTTCTGGCGGCAAACCAGAAGCAAGAACCCTTCAGGATCGAGTACAGGCTCCGTCGCGCCGATGGCGAATACCGTTGGGCGATCGACGCCGCCGCGCCGCGCTTTGCCGACGACGGTGCCTTTCTGGGGTATGTCGGCTCCGTCATCGACATCACCAACCGTAAGAGAACAGAGGCATTGCAGTCGGCGCAGGCGAAGTTGCTCGAAGCCGCCATGCAGGACGTCGCGCTCGAAACGATCTTGAACGATCTCGTCGGCATGGTCGAAAGCTTTTCATCCTCCGACATCGTTGCCTCTGTCCTGCTTGCAGAAGAGGATGGCAAGCGCCTCCGACATGGAGCCGGCCCCAACCTACCTGCCGAATACAACAATGCGATCGACGGTATCGAAATAGGCCCGGCCGTTGGCTCTTGCGGAACGGCGGCGTTTCGCAAGGAGCCAGTCTACGTTCACGACATCGCCACCGATCCGTTGTGGGTGGACTTCCGCGAACTCGCTCTCGCACACGGCCTTCGCGCTTGTTGGTCGGCACCTATATTATCTTCCGACGGCGCGGTACTTGGAACATTCGCCATCTACTACAAGCAGGCTCTCTCAGCGTCGTCTTCCGACCAGGAAATGCTTGGCTTCGTCGCCGGAACGGCCGCCCTTGTCATTGAGCGGAGGCGGGCACAGGAAGTCCTGCGGCGTCAGGCTGAGAGGTTGGAGGGGCTCAACAAGACGGCAGGTTTGCTCGCCGGAGAACTCGATCTTGACCAACTCGTTCAAACGGTCACGGACTCTGGCGTTGAGCTGGCCGGGGCGAAGTTCGGCGCATTCTTCTACAACGTGGAAGACGACAAAGGCGAGAGCTACATGCTCTACACCCTGTCAGGGGTCCCGCGCTCCGAGTTCTCGAAATTTCCGATGCCACGCAACACCCGTGTCTTCGCACCGACGTTCGAAGGCAAGGGCGTTGTCAGGTCCGACGATATCATGGCGGACGAGCGCTATGGGCACAATGAGCCACACAAGGGCATGCCCGCCGGACACCTTCCGGTACGCAGCTATCTCGCAGTCCCGGTCGTGGCGGCCAACGGTAGCGTCGTTGGCGGCCTGTTCTTCGGCCACCCCGAGACGCGTCGCTTCACCACCGATCACGAAGCCCTCGTCCAGGCTATCGCCCGACAGGCCGCAGTCGCTTTCGAGAATGCGCGGCTCTTCAAGACCGCACAAAAGGAGATCGAGCAGCGCAAGTTCGCAGAAGAGCAACTTAACAAATTGAACGGCCAGTTGCAGGAGATGATCGATGAGGCTGTGGAGCGGGCCGGCGTCGCTGAGCAAGCGCTGCGTCAATCGCAGAAGATGGAGGCTATCGGTCAGTTGACGGGTGGCATCGCTCACGACTTTAATAACCTCCTTCAGGTCGTGTCGGGCAATCTTCAGCTCCTCGGGCGCGATATCATCGAAAATCCGTCCGCGCAGAAGAAGGTGGCAAACGCCCTCGAGGGCGTCGCCCGTGGCTCCAAGCTGGCCAGTCAGCTCCTGTCGTTCGGCCGCAGGCAGGCGCTCGAGCCAAAGGTCGTGAACGTTGGCCGCTTCGTCGCCGGGATGGAAGACATGCTCCGGCGGACGCTCGGTGAAGCGATCGAGATTGAGATCGTTCGGAGCGGCGGCCTCTGGAACACTTTCGTCGACGTCGTCCAGGTTGAGAATGCCATCCTTAATCTCGCCATCAACGCTCGCGATGCGATGGAGGGCATGGGCAAACTCACCATTGAAGTCGGCAACGCTTTTCTCGATGACGTCTACGCGCTGCAGCATGATGAGGTCGAAGCTGGTCAGTACGTCATGCTTGCGCTGACAGATACCGGATCCGGGATGTCGCCCGAGATCATCGCCAAGGTCTTCGACCCGTTCTTCACAACGAAGCCGGTGGGCAAAGGGACTGGCCTCGGTTTGTCCATGGTGCACGGATTCGTCAAGCAGTCGGGTGGCCACGTCAAAATCTACAGCGAGATCGGAGAGGGCAGTTCCGTCAAACTTTATTTCCCACGCAGCCACCAGCATGAAGACGCAGTTGTCGCGGCAGATACTGGACCGGTGGTCGGCGGCACCGAGACGATCTTGGTGGCGGAAGACGACGAAAAGGTTCGAGAAACCGTCGTCGCCATGCTGACGGACCTTGGCTATAGGGTTCTAAAGGCGAAGGATGCAAGTGCGGCGCTCACCGTTGTCGAGAGCGGGATCCCGATCGATCTTCTATTCACCGACGTCGTCATGCCAGGTCCACTGAAGTCCTCGGAGATGGCGCGCCAGGCACGGGAACGAATGCCGGACCTCGGCGTACTGTTTACATCCGGATATACGGAAAACTCCATCGTTCACGGCGGCAAGCTTGATGTTGGGGTTGAGCTGCTTTCGAAGCCCTACACCCGCGAGGCGCTGGCCCGAAAGATCCGGCACGTCCTCAACAACTCGAAGCAGGTGAAGGCGGCCCGTGAACGTCAGGAGGCCATAGCCGAGTTGACCGTTGGGACGGATGGCCCAGATGAGGACACTGTTGCCCTGACTGCTATCTCACGCGAAACTGGTCATCAGCGCCGTGTCCTTGTCGTGGAGGACAATGAACTTATCCGGATGTCAGAAGCAGACATGCTAATAGAACTCGGCTGCGAGGTATCTGAAGCTGCTTCTGCAGAGGAGGCGTTCCCGCTACTTGAAGCCGGCGAAGTTGATATTCTGGTTTCGGATCTCGGCCTTCCAGGAATGTCGGGTGAAGACTTTTGCCGCGAAGTACGCCGTCGCTGGCCGAGGATTGGGATTGTCTTCGCTACCGGCAGGGACACCGGGCCGATTCTCGACGATCACGCTAGAACGGCTCTGCTCTCGAAACCGCACGGTCTTGAGGAGCTTGCGAGCGCCTTGGACAAAGTCGACACTCAGTAACCGGTTCGAAGTGAAGCCAAAGAGAGCTGTTAAGGTTCGCTGCCCCTGTCGGAAACATTCCATTAGACGGGGCGACGCCGTCTACCTTGCCGAGCGAAACTGGCCGCACGCGGCGCATGCGCGGTCCCGACGTCGCGCCGAAGTCAGAAACAAGGACGGCTTCAGGCCTTTGATCTTTGGCGAGACGGCTTCAGGTCACGGGAGCGGGCGCGCATGATTGAATTCATCGGGCGCTCCGCGATCACCGACGGGCACCAGTCCTGTACTTCCTGGCAGGCCGATCAGCTACTCCGCCTGACCTCGGTTCTCACGACCTTGGCGCGCTACCGTATTGGTCGCCAGGTACAGACGGCCCAGCTCATGTTTGCGGTAAAACTGATTGCAACTTTTAGGATGGCGCAAAATAAACACCTCTCGCAATCAAGAAGGCCAGAAAGTGCTAGTCTGGGGTTTTGTCGGAGCCCGACTTTGCATCGATGCGCCTTTTCAAATGCTCAAGATACTTCATCGCGCTTCGCTTCGACTTGATCGCCGCCACGCTAGTATCGACGACGGCATTTTCAACGAGGCGCCAGCAATGCTTGTGAAAGACAAGCGCGAGAATCAACGGGACGGCTATTGAGGCCAGCAAGACGAGGCTATCAACCATATGCTGAACCTGCCGGTGCTCTGTCTCGTACTGACGGAAAACGTTTCCTATGCAGCTCGCATACTGATTCCTGGATTGCTGCAAAGTCGCCGCATCTCCATCAACGTCCTTTTTCACCCGCGCTGCCTGAGCGACGCAGCGCTCTGCAATCTCACCCCTGGGTGGCAACGAAGACGTCCATGTTTCGATACCAGCCCAGTTCGACATCTTTTTCCCGATATGCCGTCCACCTTCGATTTGTACCCCAAGACGGTAGACCCTGTTAAGGGGCCCATTAGAGTTTCGGTACCGACCGTGGGCCTACCGACGAAGTTCAAGTCGCCGCAAGCATCCAACCCTGGCGCCCAATGTCGCCTGCGTGAAGGGCGCTTTTTTTGAAACTCCCGTAAATAGTACTATTTTTCTGGGAACCTTGTTGGCGGCGCACCGTTATAGGGCGGTTACACAAGAGGGTCGTGCCGAAATGCCGTATGAGGATGGAATGCAACTCGTGTTCGACCACGTCGAACGCACAATGGTTGTAAGTTTCCGCAACACGGTAAAGATGATTGGACCTTTTGAGAGCCAGAAGGCTGCCGTCCGAGCCGGTGAGCAATTCTGCCGAGATCGCGGATGGGACGATTCCGAGCTTGCTGCCAAGCCGCATTAGCAATGGAGTCGAGCCTCTGGCTCACCGGATTGTCACCTCGCCTCCATCTTAAATCCCCATAAGGAACGTCAGATCCGCGAGCTGACGCAGTGGAACTGTCGGAGCAAACAGACGGTTAAAGTCTGCTTCAGCGCGCAAAGCTTAAACCAAGCAGGTTTAAAGTCCGGGCCACATGCCGCCGTCGAGCCTTAGGTTTGCGCCGGTGATATAGCTGGCGCGCGGGCTTACTAGGAAAGCAATGGCATCGGCAACTTCCTCAAGCGTTCCAACCCTTCCCATTGGCACTTGGGCAAACATCGACAACACGGCTTTCTCGATGTCAGCCCATGGTGCTTCGAATGCAAGGCCCTGCCCAGCGGCAACCCTGCGGAAGCCTTCGTCCAGCCTGTCGCTATGGATAGTTCCAGGCGATACCGTGTTCGCGGTAATGCCGTCCAACGCAACTTCCTTCGCTAGTGAGGCGGTCATCGCAATCATTGCAGCCTTGGCGGCACTATAATCAGGCCGTTTCGCAGGAGCGATCAATGCCGCCATGCTGGAGATATTGATGATCCTTCCCCATTTGGCCGCTCGCATGCCTGGCAGCATCCGTGCAGTCACCCTTACCGCCGCAAGCACGTTCCGGTCGTAACCGGATGCCCACGTCTCCGGTCGCGTGTTCGTCCAATCTTCTGCTTCGCCGGAGCCGCCTGCGTTGTTGATCAAGATTTGGACTGGTTTGCCAAAGGTCTGCGCATCGTCAGTGAGCCTTTGCACCTCATCATCCTTGGTCAAGTCGCCAAAGACCGTGTAGGCACGCCCACCTTTGGTGACAATATCGTGGGCAACTTCCTCCGTATTCGTCTTGCTGCGGCCGTGGACAACGACGATCGCGCCTTCACGCGCCAAGCCTCTGGCTATTCCTTCGCCGATACCCCTACTGCTGCCTGTGACAAGCGCAATTTTATCATCAAGTTTCAAATCCACCTGGCAATTCCCATGTTAGTGCGATGCACCGATAAGGGGACAAGACGATGAACGACGCAATTACGCACTTTAAAGTGCCTGTCGACCGAGAACCAAGAGCGGCTTGTCTCGGCCCTAATGGATCGGTTGCACATGTTGCCAGAGTGCTTCGAATGGTCAGAGGTCGTTGGAAGCTACCCATTCTTTTCCGCCTCTTTGCCGACCCATCAATGAGGGCATCACAGTTTATGCGAGACATGCCTGGCATCTCCCAGAAAATGCTGACGCAGCATCTCCGAGAACTGGAAAATGACGGTCTGATTGTGAGACGCGACTTCGGCGAGCAGCCGCCCCGCGTCGAATATAGTCTTTCCGCTGCTGGTCGCGGTTTAATGCCGATCCTCATGGCTGCGCGTGAGTTTTCTCGTGACTACCCTGAAACCGCTGCGTGAGAGTTTTGCGCACCAAACTTACTCTTTGTCTGATCTCCGTGATTGAACCGGATCAGCAGACTGGTGGGAATGGGGAGTGCTAAATCATGCAAGCAATTGGAAGGGCCGATGTTGGCAAGGCTCTACACGCAACTGAACAGGAACTTGGAACGGCTGATCGTCCAAGCCAGCAACCGCGGCACATTCCCGATCTCCGAAAAACAACCGTATTCTTTCGCGCGCCGCCAAAGCGTTGCACGAGGGCAATCTGAAACGAGAAGTGGACTTTCATCGTGCTCAGTGACGCCCGCGCTTCAAAGCCTCCTGATAGATTTCAGTCAGTCGCATCCGCTCGGTTGCAGTCAAAAGAAAGCTGCACGCACACTTCCGCGCGAGAGAAGAGTTTGACGGCTGGCGCCGTGCGTCGGCGTAGATCGGCCTCACCTTGATGCGTTCACCCAGCCCCACATGATATTGGCTCAAGGTCAGTCCAGCCTTCACAAGCAATGCCCGAATATCAGGTCGGCACTCGGCAGCGATGACACGTGTGAATGCCTCTACCAAAATGGGTTTGGGAAGAGGAAGTTCGATCTCATCGATAAGATCGTTGCGGACGTCATTGTCACGAACGAACCGCACGTATTCGGATACCGCATCGTTGGCGGCCGCAAGCGCAATGGCATGAGCCCTGTCTGGCATTTCATTTGCGCGTAATGGTCGTTCGTATAGCATGACGTACTCCGTGTTTTTTCCCAAACGCCGGAGTCATGGATTGGTTCATCCGTTGCCAGCACTCATTTCGCCACATCTGCGGCTGCGAGCGATATGAGGTGTCTGTGATGTTTGACGTTGGAAAACGAAAAGAAAAAGGCCGGAACCTCCCCGTGCCGACCTTCCTTCATGCGTCTCAATAATCGATGCCAGTACATCCGTGGTCAAAGACTAGAGACGAATTCTGCTAGACAATGTGGTGACCGAATTAGATGCGTCAATAGCCAATCCGTCGCTGCCCGCTCACTGGCTTGACGGTTAAAAGCTCAAATCCTCGGAACCCGTTCGACGAATCCGCATTGTCCTTCGACACCAAGTGGAGGCAACGCAATGCAGGTTCTCGATACACACGTCATCAATTCCGCGAATGGAACGGTCACGGTAGAGTTCAAAGGCGAAGGCAGCGAGCTGGTCTCCGTCACGATGGCTGGCGGCAACGGAAGCCTTGACGGCGACCATGCAGTGCTTCGCGCGAAAGAGATCATGATTCAGCTCGCAGCGTTCGACAGCGCCGACCAGACGGTACAAACGGCGCTACAGGGTGACGGCTTGACACCGGGAGACATCCACTCGGACGCGGAGCCGATCCCCAATGCCACGCCTGGCTCGCATATACGCGCCGACTAAGCACTGGCAACCGCAGTAGGACGAGGTGCTCGATGGCAACAACCGCTCAGTTTCGAAACGGCCGGAGTTCGAAACGCTACCAAGAGACCCCCGAGCAGCCGAGGGTTGAGAAGGGCATAGGCGCCGATGATATCCGTCGTTTGAGGCGGCTTTCCTCGATTGCAGCGCTCATGGATACGGCTGTCGTCATCCCGCTGACGCGCTTTCGCCTCGGCGCGGACTCAGTGCTCGGCCTAGTCCCGGGAATAGGTGACGCTGCTGGCACGCTGGTCAGCCTCTATCTAGTCAACGAGGCCCGCCGCTTGGGGCTTCCGAAGGATAAGCTTGCAAGAATGCTGACAAATGTCGGCATCGACTTCGTGGGAGGCGCAGTTCCATTGCTGGGCGACCTTTTTGACGCGTACTTCAAATCCAACAAACGCAATGTCGACTTGGTGCTTGACCACTTCGGAGTGTCTCGCGACGACCTAGGGCGATCGGCTCGACGGAAACCACAGAGGGAATGATCCAATGATACTCAAGGCGATTGCACTGAACGGAACCCTGAAGTCCAGCGGCGGCCAGCCTTCATCCACGGACCGAATGCTCGATCTGATCATGGAAGGGCTTCGCGAAAAGCTTGTGGAAGTCGATACGATCCGGCTAGCGGACCATAATATCAAACCTGGCGTGACGTCTGACGAAGGGGCAGGGGATGCATGGCCAGACATTCGAAAGGCGGTTCTCGAAGCGAACATTCTCATTGTGGGAACTCCGATCTGGCTCGGACAACCATCTTCGGTCGCGAAACGCGCTCTGGAACGGATGGATGCCTTTCTGGAGGAAACCGACGAAGAAGGACGGATGGTATCTTATGGCAAAGTTGCAGCCGTAGCAGTCGTCGGAAACGAGGACGGCGCCCATCATGTTTCGGCGGAAATCTATCAGGCATTGAACGATGTCGGCTTCACCATCCCGGCCAACGCAGTTGCCTACTGGGTGGGAGAGGCAATGGGGAGCAAAGACTTTGTCGACCTCGAGGAGGTTCCGGAAGTTGTGACGAACGCCGTCGACATGCTTGTCCGAAACACTGTCCATCTCGCGCACCTGCTTCAAGCGAAGCAGTATCCAGGTGAGAAGTGATCGACGATTGAGGGCAGTCTTCACCGGTACGCACTACGTGGTCCAGCAGAGATGTTTCTGATCAGCTTTGGGGAAGAACCGTTCGGTCCTGGCAGCGCTCAAGCGAGACGTCTTTGTCACGGCGGTAAAGCATTAATCCTCGGCAGTCGCGCGGGTGATCTTGTTGTTTTCAGGAGGTCACCGCCGGCGTTGGCGCCGCGTAACTGACTACGCCCAGAGCTGTCTCAAGCCGGTCTCCGACGAGCGGTAAAAGGAAATCCCCGCGAGGGTGGCGCGAGGGTCTCTTACATGATCGCGGCCTGAAAGGGACAGGCGAAGTTGGCGTGCGATTAGACAGGAAACCTGCAGGTGCTGAAAAGGTTCCAACTCCAGACGTTCGCTTACGAGGGTTTGGTATGCGCCAATATGTTCACGATTTTGCCGAAGGGATCGTGGACAAAGAACCTGCGCACGCCCCATGGCTCATCCGTCAGTGAGTAGACGATGGAGTAGCCTGCCTCTTCCGCTCTGCGATATACGTCCTCAAGATTGTCGACCTCGATCGAGAGGTCTGGCACTTCGGCACCGGAACCTCCCTGGCTCGCGAAACTGAGCTGTGGCTCCATTGTCGCATGCGTCGAAAGCGTTCTTATCCAGCCGTGATCCATGGCGACGTGCAACCCGAGCAACTCTTCGTAGAACGGCCGAGCAAGTTGAGGGTCAGGCACTGCGATATTTGCAATGACACGCAAAACCGTCATTCCGACCAATCGTCTTCTCAGCAGGCAACGCGATTTACGATGAGCCATCAGGCTGCAAATAACATGAACGGCAGATGAACAAATCTCGATGAATGACGTTTCTATATTGCAAAGGAGATCGTCATGTTTCAGTCCCAATCAATCGACCTTGTAACCTCGCGCGCATTCCTCATCGGCTTATCGTCGAGCCTCTCCTCTGCACTGGCCTATGCGTCGGATTTGGCAGATGCCCGCATTACGGTCACCGATGACTGCGGAGTAATCGTGCTTGAAGGAGAGGCGCCAACGGCTAGCTTGGCGCGAATTTCCGAGATTGCTTCCAGCATTGTCGGCTTCAGGTTTTGTAACCTCATAAGGCCCACCTAACCGTCAGCAAGTTTCTTTTCCAAACCACCATCCATGCATCTTTTCTCGGTCTCCGGCGTTTTTTCCATTTGGTAGAGGCCGATCGGAGGGAAGAAATGCGGCGGCAAAGTATAGTGACAACAGCGATTTTTCTGACCGCTGTCGGCATTTCTCTCGTGATGAGCCAAAAGACCAAACCGATCGTGCGGACACTTCCGGCCGAAGACGATCCTCATGGTCGCAACGCCGAGGTGCCTGAGGCAATTCCGATCACAGGGCTAAAAGACGTTCTATGGCGTGTCCTTCATCAAATATCGGAGGATAGGGTGACGCTAATCGCTGCCGGCGTCACATTCTACCTTTTACTCGGTCTCTTCCCCGCGATATCAGCACTTGTTGCGCTCTACGGGCTGGTTGCCGATCCCTCGACAATGGCGGATCATCTGCGTCAGCTGGCAGGCGTGCTACCACCCGGAGCCTTTGATCTTATCGCCGAGCGGATTGGCACGTTAACGGCGAGCCGTAATTCCACGCTCGGGTTCACTTTCCTTTTCGGCTTGGCAGTTGCGCTCTGGAGCACCCATAGTGCGACCTTAGCGATATTCGATGCCATGAACGTTGCCTATGACGAAACAGAAAAGCGCGGCCTCATTCGATTGAACCTCATTGGTCTGGCATTCACGATCTGCGCAATGGCCTCTGCGACACTTGTGGTTGGTCTCGTCGCGATTATTCCTATCCTCCTCTCCTACATCTGGCTCGATAGGTTCGAAGAGCAGATGGCACTGATTATTCGCTGGCCGATCCTGTTCATAATTGTCGCAACCGCGACAACCGCCATTTATCGCTTTGGTCCCAGCCGCCAACCCGCGCGACTTCGGTGGATCAGCTGGGGCTCTGTTCTGGTCACGGCATGCTGGTTTGCGATGTCGCTGGGCTTCTCTTTCTATCTGACCCATTTTGCGAACTATGACGCGACCTACGGCACGCTCGGAGCGCTGATCGGGTTCTTGGTCTGGACCTGGTTATCGATCCTCATCCTGATCGTTGGAGGCGAGCTCAATGCTGAGCTTGAGCATCAAACGGGCCGGGACACAACGACGGGGCCACCGCTACCGATGGGCGTACGCGGTGCATATGTCGCAGACACGCTGGGTGAAGCAATCGGAAAGGAAAGCGTGGAGGAAACCTGCCCAAAATGAGTTAGAGGCAACGCCTTTGTCGCCGACACATCGGCGACGTGTGAAGACGGTGTCCGACCTCTTTACCTGGTTAAGGGCCGGGCCGTTCTGTCAGCAGCGCGGCGATCGGACAACCGGTAGGGTGACTATTTGCAGGTGCCGGCCACCTCATCGGACTTACCGTACTTACTTCAAAGAGCCAGAAACAAATTCGATTCAACCAGGGCTTGGTCGACATGTACTTTGGGCGCCCCGCGTTCCTTAAATATTTCTTGATAGTTTCAAACTAAAGAATCGTAAGAGGCATATTCTTCTTCATAAGGGAAACAGCATGCGACGTTACGCAGCGTGGGCACTGATATGGCCGGTTCTAGCTATCGCGCAAACGGCAGCCGCCGAAGATCTATTCTCGGCGATCTCCGTGCCGCAGGCGACAGGTTATAGCGACGTTGCTATGACGCTTGACGACACGATGCTGGCCGCAAAGCAACTTGCTTCAGGGCTGACCAAGACGACGTCCCGTAATGGCAACACCGCCCTCATTCTTCAGGTTGGAAGCTACAACACGGCTCAGGTCGATCAGGCAAGCGGACGGAACTTGGCCTTTGTAGCGCAGAGCGGCGCCTTCAACACTGCGTCTGTCCAACAGAAAGGCGTCAATAGTCAGTCGATTGTCGTCCAGCGCGGAACGGGGAATACGGCACTGACAACGCAGCGCTGATGCCTTTCCGGGCGTATTTATTCGGACGCATTTCGCAAGAGGGTAACTGAGCACCGGATCCGACTAGTGATCGTGGTGTTTGGCAATCCGAAGAGAAGAGATTTCGACAGGTTCGTCATCAATCACCGCCCGGATGGAAAGAAAACCCGGCCTGCGAATTCTCAATGGCGAGAACACCAGGCTCGCGCCAACCACCACATCAGGCGTCTGCTCACCAGGCACGACACTCATTTGCTCCTGCTCGTCCAGTTGGACAGTGTCGAGATTTTCCCTGAGCAGAGGCTGGTCCTCACCCGGAGCAAAGCACTCGAGCACGATGGATCGATAGGGCAGGTTCGTGGGGGTTACCAGATTGATTTGGGCGCATAGCTTCGGGAGTGTGTAGGGAAATTCGGGCAACAGCAGCACGCCATTGTAAACCCCCATAAAGCTAAGCTTTTCGCCGAGTTCGGTGCGGATGTCATCACAGAAAATACAATAGCCGTATCGCATGCGGATCAATCGTCCTGGTCTGCGGATGCAGAAGCTCGAAAGATTCTCATCGATCGAGAGGTGGTTCGCGTTACTGTCTCATACCGCTCCATCTTGCGGGCGGTGGGCACCAAGGAAGGCTCATCAAAGTAGTTCCCCTTCGATCCACTTTCCGGATCCCGCAGCTCGACCACGATTTCCTTATTCAGCGCGAACGCGATATCCGCCAGTGATCTTAAAGTGAGGTCCTTCTGCCCGCTTAGATAGGAGTTCAAGTCAGCGCGGCTAATTCCGATGCTCTCTGCCAGCCGCTGCTGGGAAACGTTTTCTGCGGTCCTGTGCCTTACAACTGCAGCGATTATATCGCTTCGAATATTGCCGATGAGACGGCTCGCGGAACGCGCACGCGCGCCCACGTCAAATCGAAATGACATCGTCCGGATCAACTCCCTCTACACACATGTCATCGCCGATACCGAGTTCGCGTCGAAGACGGCGTATCTCCAGTCGGTACCCACGGTACAAGTCGTGGTCCTTCACGTGATCGGCCCAATCTCCAAACACTGCAACGAAGCAGTCTCGTTTGACGAACCAGCCGAAGATCCTGAAGTCCACCGTCTTGAGCTCCCACACAGCATTGCGCTCTGCGCGGATGGCTCTGAACTGCCTGGAATGGACGAGTGGCTTACCCGAGACGAACGAGTAGAACAGGTAGTCCAACTGCTCGACTGGGCTTAAATCCGCCCCGACCGGTGACGGCTCATGCTGTGATAGTCTTGCCTCCAACCACTCGATAAAGTTTTGCGTACCGAAGAGCAGGCGTTTCGGAAGCTCCGACCCGCTTAAGATTACTTCAACCTTAACGATAACTCCCTCTGCCTGGAGACTGTCAAACGTCATCGTGCCTGTCAACTGGTTTATATTGTAATTAAACTTGCCATCGAAGCATTTCGTAAGCAAGTGCCCGATCGCCGCAATTAAAAGTACCCATCGAAAATGCTGCACCACGTATTTCGATACATATAGACCGCAATATTCTTTCGAACTGTTTCACGCGAGCGTAAAGAAAAAGTACTTCTAAGTTATGAGTTATATAAATTAACCTTCGATTAAGTACGACCTTGCCGGGAGAAAGTTAATCAACTATTAACATTCTCGAGGGCGGCGAATAGTCGCTTGCCCCACTATGGACGACCAGGGAGAAGAATAATGAAGACGGCTTCAACACTCGCCATCTTGCTGGCGAGCGCGTCTTTCGCGTTTGCAGCGGGTCCGAATGACTCGTTTATCGGCCAGTTTGGTGCTTTCAATGGCGCCATCGTCGGTCAGGTCGATGGACACAACACGCAGAACACGATCCAGGGCGGCGTTGGTAACGCAGCGATTACCAGCCAGTCGGGTGCGGGTACGACAGGATCCAACGGTTCTGACACGCTTCAGTTCGGTGGCGGCAACTCTGCATTTATCGCTCAGCAGACCGGCACGAACGCTCAGACTACTCTCCAGGTTGGCGCCGCCAACGCCGCGGTAGTCGGCCAGGTCAACGGCAAGAAGAACAACTCGTCGATCGCACAGTTCGGCGTTGCAAACGGTGCTGTCATCGGCCAGAACGCCGGTAGCAACAGCCAGGAGGTTTTGCAGGTTGGCGCTCTGAATTCCGCAATCGTGTCGCAGGCTAACGGTTCTCTGCCAGGCGGCAATGTCTCGACAACGCTTCAGTTTGGCATCGGCAACGGCGCGATCGTCGGTCAGGATGGCGGCAACAACAGCCAGACCACGCTCCAGACCGGCGTTGGCAACTTTGCACTTACCAGCCAGGCAGGTGCAAGGAGTGGCCGCACCAATGCGTCTGATACCGTACAGTTCGGCTTCGGAAACGTCTCCGTCGCTGGCCAGACCGGTGGCAACAACAGCCAGGGCACGTTCCAGTTCGGCGCCCGTAACGCTGCCTTGACAAGCCAGGCTTCTGACCGCTTTGGCAAGACAAATGGCTCGACCACCCTTCAATTCGGTCTCGACAACGGTTCGACCGTCCTTCAGAATTCCGCGGCTTCGGGTGGTGTCAACACCTCTGCTGTTCTGCAGGCTGGTAACAGAAATAACGCGCTGGTGGGTCAGAGCAGTGCCGGCGGCTTCCTCGTTGCTGGCGCCGACAACAACCAGACGACGCTGCAGTTCGGTAGCGACAACACTGCTATCACAGCGCAGTCGGGTGCCAGCCTTGCCAGCACACTCTTGGGTGGCGCTGCAGCCAACAACTCGTTCACTGTTCAGCTCGGAGAAGATAACTTCTCCGCTGCAAATCAGACGAACGGGTTGAACGAGCAGGCAACTCTGCAGGTCGGTAGCCGTAACACGTCCATCACAGGCCAGGCCAACGGTTCATTCTCTGCTAACCTGAACGGCGCCGCGACTGCCCAGTTCGGCGTTGAGAACGTTGCTCTCACCTCGCAGTCTATCGCCAACCCGCTGTCCGCCGGCGTGAATGCATCTGGTATCGTTCAGGCTGGCTACCAGAACGTCGCGGCCGCCTACCAGGTGACGGGACCGCAGTCGATGATCGGCTCGAACATCCAGGGCACGTTCCAGGTAGGTGCCGGCAACTATGCCGTCACATCCCAGGCGACTGGTGCAAACGTCTCCAACACCTCGGTGACCGCACAGTTCGGCTACCGCAACGTTGCGGTCACGAGCCAGCGTTAATCCACTGGGTTGAGGCGGGGACTTTCCCCGCCTCTTCCTTCGCACATTCTCGACCGGTGTTGTAGCGCCGAGGGTGAGGAAACAGGCAGACTGGTATCATCCGCATCGCTCATGATCGACCGCTCCCTCAGCGGCCAGATCGTAGGTTACGCGTAAGATGACAGTGGCACGGATCATCATAAACTCTCTCGTAGCAGCATAGTCGGGACGCCGTACGGTCATCGTCAGGCAATGAACGTCCCAGGTCTCTGGCCGGCTGAATTTGCCAACGATGATCGTCACGGTGCGAGACGCTACCGTGAGCATCAGGCTCATGGACGATCAAAAGGATTGGTTATGCGGTTTTCCAACATGAACGGTATCCGATGGTCTCGCGGAGTTCAGGCGCTATCGCTTGCTCTTGCTGTCACACTCGCCTCGGCACAAGCTTATGCCGACACCGCCTATGTCGCGCAGATCCCGGCCAATGTCGTCACGACAATGAATGTTGTCGGCGCTCATCAGCAGGCACCGTCATACGCTCCCGGTCCATCGGCAAGACCCCCGTCGATGTTCACTCCAGAAAGCGGGCAGGGAACAAGAACAAGTAATTTTGCATCCACGTTACAGATTGGTTCACGAAATAGCGTTTATACATTGCAGGCTGGGTCGGGCAATACTGCCCGGACCGGAGTAATCGGCAATGACAATAACGTAAACGTGTTGCAGGCCGGTAACAATCTTAAGTCTAATCTTGTGCTAATGAACGGCTCTAACATGAACGTTAGTGTCATCCAGCCAAAGGGGTCCGCCCCAGTCAATGTGTTTATTGCGCGCCTTCCAGGGGGCGGGCTGCTCATTAAACGCTAGTGAATGGTAAGATGAAACGGGGAGGTTTCGCGATGAAGCATATGTTTGTTCTGCCGCTGATCATGTCGACTTTGGTAGCGGTTCCGTCTTTTGCCAGCCAGTTGAACTTCTTTCCGAAGAACCCGACATTTGGAGGCAACCCGAATAATGGTCCCTTCCTCCTGTCGACGGCTCAAACCCAGGGCGCAGGGGTCAAGTCCGGCCAGCAGTCGGCAGCACCGGATCTCTCCGGCCTTGATAGTGCGCTCAGCAATCTTGGGTCGGGCACAGGTGGCACCGGCACAAGCCCGATCATCGTGATCGGCAACGGCACTATCCCGGCGACTCCGTAAGCCGAAATCGGCTCGCTGATTTCGTCGGACTACCCCACAAATTCCCAAATGGTTGAGTGTCGAGGATTCATGTTGCGTCCGAAATTCATTGCGGCTGCGTTGTTGGCCGGTATCACGCTTAGTAGCTGCGTTCCTGCTGGTAGCAAACTTGATCCGCTAACCGAGCCCGCGCGACTGACACCAGCCACCAAGACCGGAGTGGCGCTCGAAAGGCTTCCACCGCCGGTCCAGAAACTCGATGTCGCGGTCTACGCGTTCCCGGACCTGACCGGACAGAACAAGCCGAACGACAGCTTCGCGGAATATTCGCGCGCACTGACGCAGGGCGGAGCGCAAATGCTCACCGATGTACTGACCAAGGCAGGCGGCGGACATTGGTTCAGTGTTGTCGAGCGCACCGATCTGCAAACTCTGCTGCAAGAACGGCAAATCATCCAGAACACACGATCTGCTGTCTACGGCGCCAAGGGAGGCGGAATGCCGCCGCTGCGTTTCGCGGGCGTGCTCCTGGATGGCGGCATCATCGGATACGACAGCAATGAGACAACAGGTGGCCTCGGCGCCAACTATCTCGGCATAGGCGGCAACACCCAATACCGCAGAGACATTGTCACTGTTGCCCTGCGCGCGGTCAGCGTAACAACGGGACGGGTGCTTGCCTCCGTCACCACGTCAAAGACGATATACTCGGTTCAGCTTGAAGGTTCGGCGTTCCGGTTTGTCGGCGTCGATCAGCTTCTGCAGATCGAAGGTGGGGTGACCCGAAACGCGCCCGTGACCCTCGGTGTACAAGAGGGCATCGAGCTTGCGGTCTACTCGCTCATATTCGAAGGGACAAAGGCTGGTCTCTGGCAGTTCCAGGATGTGGCCGCCGGCCAACAGTTCATGAGCTACCTGCAGGAACACCAGCGCGCTATGCTCGTCCAGGATGCCAGCCAGAGGCCGCTGGCCCAGACCAATCCGCCAGCAAAAGCAAACCAGCCCGCCGCCGCCAAGAGTGCTGTTGGAAGCTGATAGCCTTACTTCGCCTTACATTCTTCGCTCTGTGCATTCTCCGGCCCGCACTGAACGGGCTGGTTGGGTGCAGGAGGACTGGACTTAACCTTTGGCGGCGTTCTTGCGTCTGCAGGAATGCTGCCAAACGGTATTGGTTGCTTCACTTGTGGAACCTCAATTTCCGAGAACCCCGAGCGGTCCTTCTTGCGAACGTCAGCAGCAAATCCATCCGCAACGCTGACCAGACTGATCATCGCAGCTGCAAGAAGCCCATATCGGTAAATATCTATCATCGACGATCCCGTTGAATGCTGCCGTTAAATTGAGACAGGCTTCTTTGTCCTGACAACTTCGCTTTCACAAAGATTGCGTTACCCCGTCGCCAACCGTTGGAAGCTGCACAGAAGGCTGGCCAGCATCGGCTCTTGCGTTTACGCCCGTTCCTACGTTTGGAAAGATGCTGTGATAAGCGACCGCTCGCTTCGGAGAGGGCAAACGCGGTTTGGCCGCTTTGGGAGGTTTCGGCGATGGCACGACCGTCCCTGGTACCGGCACAACCGCAGTCTCGGGTAGCTGTTCGACAAACGCCTGACTGGCCCCTTCAGACGGCATTTGGAATATAGTGCTTTCCCCGTCCTCAGCGATCGCGGCACCGGAGGCAAGAAAGAAAAAGAGCGCGAAGCTTGTCGAAGCTAACGAATTCATGTTTGGCTCGCCGAAATAGAAATTGCGCTGAAGAAATGCTGCCCACCAAAACTTTCACATTGTTATTTTCGCTCTGTCAATATTGAACTTGCAATTGCGTTTTTCTCGATATTGTTAGATCCTACGAGAATAATTGGGAAAGAGACATGCATCTTATCTCTCGCATCGCGCTCGTACTTTCAGGTCTGAGCGTTTCGCTTATCGGATTGCCGGCTAGCGCCGCAGGATCCGACAATGCCCCTCAAGCCGCAACGCCATCTGCCTCCGCTGTACAGCAACAAGGCGCACCTTCCAGCATCACCGAACAGAAGTTCGGCAAGTGGGCGGTTCAGTGCACCACTGATCGCGCAATGGATCCGCCCTGTCAGATCATCTATCGTCTTGCCTCTGATGATCAGAAGCAGATCGCGACTGTCATCAGCATGGCCAAAGCCAACGGCGGACCTGTCGGAATGCAGTTGGCACTCCCATTGGGCTTCGCAATACAGGGCGGCGTACAGATAAGTTTCGGTACCAAGTTTTCGATGTCCGCCGCAGTTTCACGCTGCACGATACAAGGGTGCCTCATTGAAGGTACAGCACCTGATAACCTGCTTTCGGCGATGCTAAAGGAAACGTCAGGTACGATCACCCTGCGCATGCTCCAGGGAAGCAACATTGTTCTTCCTGTTGATCTCGAAGGCTTTGCACAAGCCTATAAGACCATGTCGCAGAAAACCTGATTGGTCGACCGGCAACCAATTACATTTCCCGCCAAACCTGCATGGGCAGGCCATTGGCGATACCCAAATCACTGTGGTGCGAGAATGCCCGGGCTTTCCGGCAGCGCATTGCTCCATATGCTGCACGAGCAAGGGGCGTGGCTGCCGCTGCACGTTGCCTTCTGCCGTCAAGCTGAGGCTTTAGGATGCTCGAACATATCCTCCCTATGCGCAGCCACCAGCCATGCCGGATGATCCCGCCACCGTGAACGCGCACCCAAAATCGCTGTCTGGCCGGTTTGCGCAAAACTGCGGTGGATACATATTGCACAATCCGTGCGTTCCCCTTATGTTCACACCCATCAGGAAGGACCACGATGGGTTTCAACGTCGAATTGAACCGGGATCAGAAACGTTTGGCTGAGGCCAAAGCACGCGACCTGCCAAATGATCATCCTCTTCGAACCAAATACTTCGATTGGATCAACGAGCTTGATCGGCTCTTGAGGAGCCATCAGAATGAGAGTTACCTGCCTGAGGTCAGTTCACGCACTCCATCGAGCGAGAAGACCCTCGTTGTGGAAAGCGGGCAGGGCGACCGTCGTAAATTTACAGGCGCCGCGTTAAACGCTCACATCGCAAAGCCGCACCGGCTAAAGCAAGTGAGCAGCCATCGCCCGATGGCGGCTGCTCAATCGAAGGCTTCATCATCGGTCCGTTCCGGCACTAGAAAAGAAAGTCCGGTCGCATCCATGGCCCGCTCAGACAGGCATGAGCAACTCCTTAGAGAAAACCGGATCCTGCAGCAGATGCTCGCCCGATATTCCCAGCCAGATTAATTGGCGCATCGCGCATCAGAAGGCGCGAGGGGCTCGACGTCGATCGCTCGTGAACCGAGCTGACCGAGCGCGACCGTTAGTCTGGCCGCGACCGGACACGTTCCAGATCGACAGTGACTACGCCTATTTTGGCATTTGCCGAGGTCAAACGACGGTGTTCCCGTTGACCAAAACCCGCGGCATCGAAGTCCGCTCGTCGCGGATGCGTTCTCTGGATCATTTTCTCTTCTATGAAGGCGCTTTGAATGTGGATGCCGTCTGGAGCCCACTTCAGTGATTGCGATCCGAGATCGATCACGTCCGACAAGTGGTTCCGCCGCAGATTGGAGCTATCACGTTCTCGTCGTTTCTCCGCCTGTCACCGCCATTTTGACGTCAACACCACCGCGTCCTGCCCCGGCTTTTGGTCCTGCCAGGCTCGCGCCGGCTGCAACGGCTATGCCGTCCTGCTCTTCGTTTCGGCCCTGCGGGTGCCAGCCGCCACTCTTAGCCCGGCTTTCGGACCGCCGTAGCAGGTCGCGATGGTCGCGACCTCAAATGGAGGCCGACATGACAAGAGAGCACATCAACCAGCGATCCGATATCTACAGCCGTGTCACCGACAAGATCATCGCCGAACTCGACCGCGGCGTGCGCCCCTGGACCCAGCCATGGCAAAGCGCCTTGCCATCACAGACCGTTACCCGTCCACTTCGCCACAATGGCGAGCCATACTCCGGCATCAACGTCCTTCTCCTCTGGTCCGAGGCAATCGCCCGAGGCTTCTCCTCCTCGACCTGGATGACCTATCGTCAGGCACTGGAACTGGGAGCCGCCGTCCGCAAGGGCGAGACCGGCACGACCGTCGTCTTCGCCAGTTCGATCATCCGCACCGAGACAGCCGAAAAAGGCGATGATGTCGAACGAACCATCCCCTTCATCAAAGCCTACACCGTCTTCAATACCGACCAGATCAAAGGGCTCGACGGTAAGCATCAGGCAAATGTCGATCTATCCGATCCGTTTGATCGCATCGGGATGGCCGGACGTTTCTTTGCCAATACCGGAGCACTCATCCGCCATGGCGGGTCGTCTGCCTACTACGCTGCCGCCAAAGACTATATTCAGATGCCACTTCTCGACAGCTTCGTCGATGAGGCTAGCTATGTTGCCGTCCTCAGCCACGAAATGACGCACTGGACCTCGACACCCGCTCGTCTGGATCGCGATCTGTCCCGCTACGCCAAAGACCGCACGGAACGTGCCCGCGAAGAGCTCGTAGCCGAACTTGGCAGTGCATTCCTCTGCGCCGATCTCGGCATCACCCCGGAGCTTGAGCCGAGGCCCGATCATGCAAGTTACATCGACGGATGGCTGAACGTCCTTCGTGGCGACAAGCGCGCCATCTTTCAGGCCGCAGCCTGTGCACAGCGCGCAGCAGACTACCTTCATCACCTGCAGCCCCGCATCACCGGTGAGGATGACGACGAAGGGGAGGCGGCGTGAGCCGGCTTCCTCGCCTCTGTCCCCATCAGTCAACTATCCTTCCAGCCTCGCCGGTCCCATCAACTCCTTCGGTACCGGCTCGGCCAACGGCGCGCCGGCTGGAATTGAGACATCGATTGCAGCAACGGATCTTGACGTAACTCGTGTTTCGCTCGAGGGGACAATCCCCGCCGTTATGTAAGTATTGGCTAACCAAAAACTGGCGCCGACAAAACCGCTTTGGGTCCCGGAAAGACCGTCAATCACACGATCAGCGTCCTTCCGCTTACCACATCGAAGAGATGCACCTTTGACGGATCGGCTGCGATCGATATCGTATCGCCTGCACGCAACGCAAGCCGATCGCGAACTGTTGCAACGATCGTCGCGCCACCCATGTCAACAGATATCTGCGTCTCAGCGCCCGTCGGCTCTATCAGCATGACTTCGGCTTGCGCTCCGCCCTGATTGATCGTCAGGTGTTCGGGGCGAATGCCATAAACGACGTCCTGACCTCGTGCCACAGTGACGTCGGTTGGTATCGGCAATCTCGCCCCTCCGTGCGCGATGAACTCGATCGGCCCGTCGTTGCTGATTTTTCCTTCAATGAAATTCATGCCTGGTGAGCCAATAAAACCCGCAACAAACCGGTTTGCTGGACTGTCATACAGATCGAGCGGTGATCCGATCTGCTCGACGTAACCATCACGCATGACGACAATCTTGTCTGCCATCGTCATGGCCTCGATCTGGTCGTGCGTGACATAGATCGTCGTGGTCTTCAGGCGCTGATGCAGTTGCTTGATTTCTGATCGCATCTGGACGCGGAGCTTCGCATCCAGATTGGACAACGGTTCGTCAAACAGAAACACTTGCGGCTGACGAACGATCGCACGTCCCATGGCAACGCGCTGGCGCTGCCCCCCGGACAGGTTTCTCGGGTGACGGTCGAGGAGTTTTTCCAACCCCAGGATCTCGGCTGCCTCGCGAACCCTTGTCCTGATCTCCTCTTTCGGCGCCTTTGCCAGTCGCAGGGAAAAGCCCATGTTGGCTTCCACTGTCATATGCGGATAAAGTGCATACGACTGGAACACCATTGCGATGTCGCGTTCCTTCGGCGCAACATGATTGACCACGCGTCCACCAATCGAAATCCGCCCATCGGAGATTTCCTCTAGGCCCGCGATCATTCGCAACAAAGTGGACTTGCCACATCCCGAGGGGCCCACCAGAATGACGAATTCGCCATCCTTTATCTCGATG
Source organism: Rhizobium sp. S163 (assembly GCF_030380805.1). Taxonomy (NCBI): domain Bacteria; kingdom Pseudomonadati; phylum Pseudomonadota; class Alphaproteobacteria; order Hyphomicrobiales; family Rhizobiaceae; genus Rhizobium; species Rhizobium sp. S163. Next base: position 99,517 of record NZ_JAUDSA010000037.1, read on the forward strand.
TCGACACCGTGAAGGATTTCCAGGTGACCATAGTTCTTGCGAGCATTCGCGACGCTGACTGACGCCATAATTTTCTCCAGCTGACAATTTGTGACAGGTGGTCGCGATGATGGCGACCAGCGGCATGTGAAATCTATTGGCTGGCCGTGGCCACACTGTATGGTGCCAGCGCGGCATCGATGGCCGCGAGGCAAAGATCGCGGGCCCGTGGCGCAACACGCCCGCTCACGACATCCGGATAAACCCGTCCCAGATACTGGCTTACAAGGGTCTCGGGAATCGGATCAGGCAATGCCGCGAACAATGCATCGACAGCATCGGTGGCCTGCTTGCCCGGCCAGTAATAGCGGATGCGGTCACTGTAGCTGAAATGGCGCTGAAAACGGACGTCATCTGCTGAACCGGCATAGTGGCCCACCCAATGGTGAGGCTCGGCCTGCATGATCGCCTCCATTTGCGCGTAGAGGCTGTCTCCCCCACAGTCGAGCACATGCCTGATGGCATCTAGCCCGTACAGCGCCTCGCGTAGCGCAAACGTCAGTCCGGGCCCGACCTTGAGGATGGCGAACCCGTCGTCGACGAGTGCCGAGAGCTCGTGAACCGTTTGATAGTCCGTTGAGTGTGCCTCGAAGAGAAGTCCCGGCATCCGACCAAGTGTCGATGCAAGTCCGTGTGCCCGACCGGGTTCGTAAAGGATGACGTTCGCATTCCCGAACTCGACACCCGGCTGGACGACGATGCCGATCACACGGTCCATGGCCGCTCCGGCGTCAGCCTTCTCGAATGCCGATGTGTGAATGTCGAGCGTTTTCAGGGCGGCGTCGGGAGAGGTGACCTCGAGTTCCTCGATTGCATGCGTCGCGCCGCCGGGAGGCGGGACCTCCGTGCCAATGATATACACCGGCGGACGTTGCCCGATGCGGCATGCCGTATCCTCCGCGACCTTCGCCAGACGTGCCGCCCTTTCGGCGGTCTCTTCATCGTCGAGCGCCGCCGGTTCCCCAGCGCATCCCATCGACGTGTCGAGATGGAGTTTCTCGAAACCCGCCTCGACATAGGCCGCAACCATGGCTTCGGCTCGCGCCATCGCTTCGTCCGCACCCAGCGTCTTCCAGGGGTTGGGGCCGAGATGATCGCCGCCGTAGATGATCGATCCCAGCGGCAAACCGACCTTTTTAGCGATCTCCTCGATGAACCGCCGGAATGCAACCGGCGTCATGCCGGTATATCCGCCTTCCTGGTTGACCTGGTTGCAAGTCGCCTCGATCAGAACAACAGCGCCTTCCCGCAATCCTCGCTGCAAGGCAGCTTCGATCACCAGCGGATGCGCCGAGCAGACCGAAGTGATACCACGAGGCAAGGCTTGTTGGCGTTCGCCGAAGAGCTTGGAAAAGGCGCTTTCGCGATTTCTGTCGAGAGCGTTGCTCATACCAGCGTTACAACCTTCGTCAGATGCCGCGGCGATACCGTATCGACGCCTCGCGATTGCGCGACACGTTCGCCGAGGATCTGCAAGGCGGGCAAGATGACGAGCGCTGCAAGCGAGAGGTCGACATCAACAGGAAGTTCGATATCACCGGGTCCGCCGAGGCCGATGACGATAGCACCCTTTTCCTGGAGCTCTGCGACAAGCTTTGCCTCGGCGTTCTTCTGATCGGTGCTGTAAAGCATGACCGCCGCTGTCTTCTCGTCCACAAGGCTGATTGGGCCATGGCGATATTCGAGCGGATGAAACGGCTGGGTCAGAGTCTGGCTCATTTCCATGAGCTTCAGCGCACCTTCGGCCGCAATGCCGAAAAGCGGTCCGCCGCCGAGAAAGACGAAATGACTACGATCGAGAACCTGGCTATGAAGAGAGGCGTCGAGGGCATCTGCGAGCTTCTTTGCTGATGCGACGGCCGATGCGGGGATCGTATGGCCGATCATCTGCAGACCGAGCAGCAGCATGAGGCTGGCCGAGACAGACATGACGATGCCTTCCTCGCTGTGGGTCTGCGAGGCAACGACATCGTCACTGCATTTCGCAAGAGAGCTCTGCGCCTCAACGGTCAGGGCGGTCACGAAGGCGCCGTTTTCGCGGCTCTTTTTTGCGGCCGCAACTGTTTCAGTGGTTTCGCCACTGCGCGAGATTGCCACCACATGCGTGTTTTTCCAGTCGGGCCAGAAAAATGTCGGGCGATTGAGCCATTCTGCACCGGGGACGGCGATTGCACGCCGCCCGGCATTGTTCGCATAAGCTGCCAACGACATGGCAAGGTAGTAGGACGTTCCGCAGCCGACATAGACAAGCACGTCGTCGCGCGTCGTTGCAGCGTTCGATCCCCGCGCCTTGTCCCAGAATGGAAACTGCTCGCGGATGACTTTTTCGGTCGTGTTCATGGTAGCTCCGATTACTTGACCGAACCGGCCAGCAGACCGCTGACGAGGTATCGGTTGAGGAAGATGACGACGAGGGCAGGGATGACGATCGCGATAGAGCCGCTGGCCGTGATCAGCCCGTAGTCGATGAAGTTCTTTGTGACGAACTCAGGAATGAGAACAGTCAATGGCTTGGTGGCCTGCGGCGAGAAGATGAGCGGGACGAGGTATTGCCCCCAGGCGCCGAGGAAGGTGAGGATCGCAGCGGCAGTAAGACCGGGACCGGCGAGCGGCAGCACGATGTTGAAGAAAATGAAAAGGCGACCTGCACCATCGAGCTGTGCGGCTTCCTCAAGCGCCAGAGGCAGAGCCTCGAAGACGCTGCGCAGCAGCCAGAGCGAGAGCGGCAGATAAGCCGAGACATAGATCAGGGCGACGCCGACATAGGTATCGACGAGATGCATCTTGATCATGATCTGGTAGAGCGGGATTAGCACCGCATAGGCCGGGATCGCCAGCGTCGCGACGACGAGACCAAACAGCGCGTTGCGGCCAGGAAAGCGCATGCGGGTGAAGGCGTAGGCGCCCAGTGCGGAAATGGCTACACAAAGGAGCGTCGCGGCCGCCGAGGTGACGACGCTGTTCAACAGCGCTGCGCGAAACTGCCGCCAGACTTCGACGCCGCCGATACGATCGACGTTGATGCCGAGCAGGCGCGAGTAGTGATCCAGCGTGAAATGTTGCGGGAAAAAGTGAATTGGCCGGACGGAGAAGTCGTCCGTCGGCGTGACCGAACTGGCGACCGTCCAGTAAATCGGGCCGAGCGACCAGATCAGAAGCACGGCAACGCCGATCCATATTATCAGGCGATAGAGGAGGGTGGGTTTCATCAGTCGAACCGTGTGTTGCGATAGACCCGAAGGACGTAGATGAGCGAGACGAGAAGCGACACGAAGGTGATGACGATAGAAAGCGCCATGCCGTAGGAAAACCGCAGGTTCTGGAAGGTCTCCAGATAGATCTGCACGAGGATCGGCCGCGTCTCGAGACTTGAGCCGGCAAGAACCCAGGCTTCATCGAAGAGGTTGAAAGCGTTGACTGTGGCGTTGGTCATAGCGACCGCGATCGCGCTGCGAACAAGTGGAAGCGTGACCAGCGCGAACATCTGTGGGCGCGTCGCGCCATCGATGCGTGCCGCTTCATAAAGATGTGAGGGAATGCTCTGCATCGCGGCGAGAACGATGACGATCGTTAGTGGCATCATACGCCAGACATGAACGACGGTGACGGCAATGATCGCGCTCGTCCGATCGTTGAACCAGACGTGGTTTTCGAAGGGGAGCCCGAGCGCGGTGAGGATGCCGTTGAGCAGGCCCGCGCCAGGTTGATAGATCCACAACCAGATCACGGAGTTGACCACACCGGGAAGCGCCCAGGGCAGGATGACCGCTGCAAGAACCCACTGCCGGCCGACCTTGAGCTGATTGATCAGCGAGGCGGCGAGCACGCCGAAGACCGTTTCCGCAAGCACTGCCAGCACGACATAGATCAGGGTATTGACCCAGGTCGTGCCGAGCTGCGCGTCGGATAGCATGCGTGTATAGTTTTCCAGGCCGACGAAGGGCGTGCCGGCCTGCATCGGATTGACCCGGTGAAGGCTATCCCAAAGCGTTCGCGCCATCGGATAGAAGACGAGCGCCGTCATGGTGATGAGAATGGGGGACACCAATAGCACGCCGAGAGTGATGTCGGCGTTTAAGCCGACACCCTTCTTGGCTGCGGTCTCCTTATAGGCGACAGCAGTCATTGCGCCATCGCCTGCTTGGCGGCATAGGCAATGCTTTCAACAGCCTGGTCAACGCTCATTTGACCCTTGGCAGCGCTGTTGATCGCGGTGTTCACGCCGCTGGAGAACTGCGGGTACCACGGGGGCGTGCCCTGCGGGAACAGCGCCTCGACCGTCTTCGATTGCGCGACGAGCGCATCGCCGCTGTTCAGCTTGCCTTCCGAGTTGAGCTCCGCCAGTGCCGACGTGCGGGTCGGAAGGAAGCCATTCGCCATGTTCTTCTTCTGGAACTCGCGGCTTGTGAACCACTTGACGAAGGCAACAGCCGCTTCCTTGTTGGGCGAGACGTTCGGGATCGCGAGCGCCTCCGGCAGGCCGAAACTGCGGGTCTCGCCGCTTTCGGTCGGAACCAGGATCGCCTCGACCTGACCGGCGACCTTGGACTGCTTGGGATCGTTCATCTGTCCGAGACGGCCGGGCTCGCCCGAGATCATGATGCTGGTCAGGCCCTGGGAGAACATTCCCTCGTTGATCTGGCTATCCTTGAGGCCGGTGGAAGCCGGATCGACCAGGCCTTCCTTCAGCAGCATCAGTTCGAAGGCCAGCGCCTTGTAACCGGCGGAATCGGGCTTGGTGAAGAGCGGGTTGAAGTCCTTGTCGAACAACTCGCCACCGAATGCCTTGGTCAGCAAGTACCAACTCGTCGAGGCACCCTCTGTCGCCGAGACCGGCAGGCCGATCGGATAGGTAGCTATGCCTTTATCCTTGATCTGTTTGGCAGCTTTCACCAACTGGTCGAGCGTCTTCGGTGTCTCGGTAATGCCGGCATCGGCGAAATGCTTCTTGTTTATGAGCATCACGCGAAAGTCGTTCGAATAGGGAACGCCAAGCAGCTTTCCGTCGACCGTAAAGATCTTGGCAACCCCTATGTCCTTGGTGGAGTCCGCGTCTATCACATCATTAAGCGGCATATACCAGTCGGCAGCTGCGAACTGGCCCGTCCAGGACCAGTCGAACTCGGTCACGTCGGCCGGTGCCGTACCGGCAACCAGCGCCGTCACAAGTTTAGGACGGATGTCGTCCCAAGAAAGCGTCTGCAGGTCGACATGGATGCCGGTTTCGGCTTCGAAGGCGGAAGCGATGTCAGGTCCCTGCGGTGATGGCATCAATACGGTGATCGATTGACCGGCAAGCGGCTTGTCTTGCGCGGCCGCCGGAAGAGCGACGACGAGGGCGGCTGAGGCGAGCAGTGATAAGATTGTTTTACGCATGTTCCCATCCTTCTTTGTTATCAAGAATTTACGTGATTTTATTGCGCAAACGCCGCATTTGCCGATGCGGCGACGTGCCCGATCCAGCCTTCGTCTATGGGCCAGTCGAGAAGTTGGGCGGCAGCGAAGAGCGCTCCGCCGATCGGGGGTAGTTTCGGAGTGACTGGCGGCTGGCCGATACGCCGCTCCAGCGCCTGAAGGAGCCCGGCGCTGCGCAGCGTGCCGCCCGCAAATGTCCAGTCGGCTCCCATCTCGCAGTGGCCGGCAACTGCACGGTGATGCTTGGCGAGTTCGTCGGCGGCAAGGTCGAGCAGGCCAATGGCCGCGGCATCGCCACTTATCGCTGCTCGATCAACCACTGCCGACAGGGCAGCGATGCTTGATCGTTTCGCGTCCGACGTCGCCCAGGCTCCGAGGCTATCCATCGCGTTAGCCTGATCAAGGCCCAGATGATCGAAAACGGCACTTGCCAGCGCGGTTGGCGCAACACGTCCGTCAAGGCTTTGACTGACAAGATTGAGAGCCAATCGGCCAATCCAGTAACTGCTGCCTTCGTCACCGATGATGTCGCCCCAGCCGCCGGTCCGTGCAGGTTCGCCCTCGGCATTGCGCGCCCAGGCCATGGATCCGGTTCCAGAGAGAACGAGGATGCCTGACTTGCCCGCAAGCGCCCCGAGATGAGCAGCATCGACGTCATTGAGAACGCGCGTTCGCGCATTCGGGAAGGCGTGCTCTATGGCTTCTTCGAGAAGGCGCGATAGATGGTCGACCTCGCCATATACAGGCAACGCAGCCGCGACGGCAGCCAGACGCGTCTCATTGCGAAAAGGCTCGATATGCATTTCGAGTTCAGTGCGCCAACCCGGATTGTCCATGGCGTTGACGCCGCCGCCAAGACCGGTGCGAAGGATACGCCCGCTACGATCGGCAAGTGCCACCATCATCTTGGTGCCGCCGCCGTCAATGCCCAGGATCAGATCGTCGTTCAAGACTTCGCTCCTTGATCGGAAAAAATTGTCTCGACGCCAAGTTCACCAAGCTGCGCGCGCCACTCCTTGGACAGATCGGCATCGGTGATGAGCTTGGCACTATTCAGTGGTGCCACCTTGTAGGTAGCCGTCGTGCCGAATTTCGAGGAATCGGCAAGTACGAAGCGATTGCTCGATCGCGTAAGCATCTTCCTGTTCAGGCTCGCCTCTGCACTATCCACGCTGTAAATCGCTCCATCGCTGCTCACCGCGCTTGCTCCGAGAAAAAGCTGGTCGAACCAGATCGTCTCCAGCATCGCTTCGGCCTGCGGACCCACCAGTGATGCATTTTCGCTGCGCAACTGCCCACCGAGAAGGACGACGTCGAGGTTCGGGACGTTCATGAACTCCTGCGCCACGATCAAGCCGTTTGTGAAGATGCGCAGCGGCATGGGATTGATGCGGATCAGCTTGGCCAGCTGTAACACTGTCGTGCCCGCATCCAGGAAAATCGCGGTCCGCGGAGAGAGACGCTCATAGGCGGCATTGGCAATGGCACGCTTGGCCGCCAGCTGGCGCTTCTCGCGCTCCTGGAATGCAAGCTCCACCGAAGAACCTTCGGCGATGCGCGCGCCGCCGTGAACACGATCGATTGCGCCCGCTTCCTGCAATAGCTGGAGATCGCGCCGAACGGTTGCGAGCGATGCGCCGACGGCATCCGCGATGTCCTGGATCGTGGAAAAGCCGTTCGCATACAGATGGCTACGGATGAGATCCTGCCGATCGGTCTTGAGGCCGCCGCTCTGGTTCAAGGCATGTTCCCTTTTTGGCTTTCTGATTTCAATCAAAATTCCACTTAGAAAGATCACTGTCAATCATATTTCTGATTTTTTTTGATCGTTTTATTATTGCGCAAACAAAACGGCGCCTCGAGAAAGGCGCCGCCGAAAGGGTAGGGGATGTTCAGTGGTACTTGGGGAGCAGATCACCGTGTTGCTCGATCAAATCGTCAACCATGCGCCAGATTTCGTCGGGCGACAGCTCGGCGGATGTGTGAGGATCGAGCAATGCAGCCTGATAGATCCGGTCTCGCTTGCCGGTCAGCGCTGCTTCCACGGTCAGCTCCTGGACGGAAATGCTCAACCTCATGACGGCCGCGAGCTGCGATGGAATCTTGCCGATCCGCGTCGGCTGGATGCCATTTCGGTCAACATGGCAGGGAACCTCGACGATGCATTCCGGGGGAAGATTGTCGATCAGTCCGTTGTTCGGAACATTGCCATAGATCAACGCGGGCTTTCCGGTCACCATCGCATGGATGATGCCGGCGGCATATTCGTTGCTGCGGCAAACGTCGATCGGCTTGCCGCCCTCGAGGTCCTTGCGCAACGCTTGCCATTCGGCAATCTGCACTTCGCATCGGCGGATATATTCGTCGAGCGGTATGTTGAGCTGTTCGACCAGTTCCGGCCGGCGATCCTTGATGTACCAGGACGTATATTCAGAGAAATGCTCGCTGGATTCGGTGACGAAATGGCCGAGCCGTTTCAGGGCGTCGAAACGGACACGGTCGTCCGCCGGAACATTGCCCTCGGCGGCAAGCGCCTTCAGTCTTGGATAGAGATCTTCGCGACGACCATTGGTAGCGATCTTTTCGTACTTAAGAAAAAAGGCAATGTGATTGATGCCAGCAGAGACGTAGTTGATGTCGTCGATATTCTCGCCAAGGCAGTTTGCCAGATGGCCGGCGGTGTGTTGCACGCTGTGGCACAGGCCTACATTGCGGATTGTCGGAGCGATCTCCTTGATTGCCCAGCAGTTGATCGCCATCGGATTGACGTATTGCATCAACAGCGCATTCGGACACACATCGACCATGTCGTGGCAAATGGCCTCCAGCACGGGAATGGTCCTGAGGCCGCGAAAGATGCCGCCGATGCCGAGCGTGTCGGCAATGGTCTGTCGCAGGCCATACCTCTTGGGAATGTCAAAGTCCGTGACAGTTGCGGGCTTGTAGCCGCCAACCTGCATCATCAGGACGACGAAATCCGATCCCTTCAAAGCTTCCCTGCGATCCAACGTTGCTTCGATACGCACGGAATTGAGGTTGAGCGCCTCGCATATGCGTCGTGCGACGATCTCGGATGTTTTCAGACGCTCCGGATCTATGTCGAAAAGGCTGATGACGTAATCATGGTCGGATGGGGTCGATAGCACATCACCTAGAATGTTCTGGGCAAACACCGTACTTCCGGCTCCGACGAGGCATATTTTCGGCATTCGGTTCTCCTTTGATTGTATAGGACCTTGATGCCTCTTTTAATCAGGAGATTCTTCTCGATAATGGCATATTGTCTCTTGGATCGGAGCACAAGACGATGCATGCGGAAGAAATAGACCCGGAGGGAAAGTGGCTCGCGTCGCCACGCAACTTTCTCGTCGAGGAGCATGTAGCCGATACGATGACATCGGCGCATTGGCATGATCACATTGAGATCAATTTGCTTCGCGAGGGATCGATGACCTACCTGTTCAATGGGAAGCAGGAGCATGTCGAGGCTGGGCGTCTCGTCTTATTCTGGGCGGCAATTCCCCATCAGACGGTTTTTGTGACCCCGAAATCACCGCTCGTCTGCGTCTATCTCCCGCTTCCTGATTTTCTCGCAATGCCGATTGAAGCAGCTGCCAGACAGTCCATCCTGCAAGGGGCATTTCTACACGAGCCCAACCCTGCCGACGGAGTATCGTCTTCCGGCATCCGATGGGTTCGCGAATGGAGCAATGGCGATCAGGCAAGGCGGCAATTGGTCATCGACGAGGTTGCTCTTCGCGTCCGCCGGCTTATTCTTGACCACGCAGACAGCGGTAACACTCGCCGCGAAGCGACGGCACTTGCGGGACCCGGCATCCGCTATACGCAGGCGCTCACAGAGATAATAAGCGAGCGCTACCGTGAGCCCTTGACACTTACCGCCATCGCAAAGCTGGCCCGGGTTCATCCCACAACCGCCAACAGGGCGTTTCGCGACATACTTGGGATATCGGTCATGGACTATCTCACGCGGTTTCGCTTGTCGCGTGCCATGCAACGACTGGCGGAGACTGACGATCCGATCCTTGAAATCGCGCTTGATTGTGGTTTCGGCTCGCCGGCGCGTTTCTACGCCATTTTCAAGCACCACACTCGAGATACACCTCGCCAATTTCGTATGACGATGCGGCTGAGATCGTAGCGCGCTTAATTGTCAGTAACACCGGACTCACTGCCAGGGAACAAACGCCGGTCCGCGCTTGTTCTTCAATCAGAGCGGCAGACAACGGATGCTCGCTGAACATCATGCACCTGAGATTGGTCAAGGAGAACAGAAATGGTGACGCAAGAACGGAACTTTCACGGACTTAAACCTGAGTCTGATGTCGAAACACCCAACAGCGCAAGCGTGGAGACGAGAGTTGCCAACGCTCTTGCAAACGATGGATCTCTTGATCCGTCCGACATCGTAGTGGTCGATGTAAACGGTCAGATCACCCTGCGCGGCGCGGTTTCGAGTTTGGCCGAAGCGAAACGCGCAACTGAAGTTGCCGGATCCATCGCCGGAGTAGTCTCCATCGTTAACGCCTTGGAGATCGTCGTTGGAAACGGGTAGCGGCGCGCAGCGGGCGTCGATTCCGAAGCTAATCAAGGCACTTGATCGGATTGCAAAGAGCCTGCGAGGGGGCCGGTGGTGACCGATAGCGCTGTCCTTTTAGAGAAGTCCCAGACTGCCAAGAGCTGTCGGTGTCTCCATCGCACATTGCGCTTGTCGACACTTTGAAAACCAACACGACCATTTGTGCGCCCTTGTGGGTTGGGAACAATCGAGCGGCTGTGCGGTTCTACACATGATGAGATTTGGAGGATGGAGAATGTACAGACTTACCAAGTACGCTTTTGCCGCGGTAATTATCGCTGCAGATTTGACGATGGTTTCGTTGCCTGCCGCCGCGCAAGGTCTGGAACTACGCGTCGGGCCCGGTGGTGTCGATGTACGCGATCGTGACCGATATCCCGATAACTATGAAAGAAGCAGACGCGGCTGCAGCCCAGACGAGGCTTTAGACGCCGCCCGTGACGAAGGTTTTAGACGTGCCAGAATTGCAAGCGCGAATTCGCGTAGAATTGTAATCGAAGGTATGACACGCCGCGGTCCGGATAGGATCGTTTTTGCAAATGCGCGAGGTTGCCCCGAGATCTGATCTGACACGAGAGGTGAGGGGGCGACTGGAGGGTCGCGCCCCTAAGATTTCCAACCTGATCCACCGTCCTCCGCTCTTATTCGTGATCGGCATGCGCGCCCATGCATTCCCCAGACCAGCTCTCGTTCATAAACGGCTGTTCGTTTGCAAGATGATCAGGATGAGTGTTGCGGACATGTGACGAACATCTCGCGAACGAAGATCGTCCTCAATCAAATGGAGGAGTGCGCTTCAGGTTCCCAGTCGCTAGGGTTTTCCTTGGATTGGCTTCGTGGCGTTAACATCCTTGGAACCCAATCCGCTAAAGCCCGTCGCGGCCTTGCTCGCGGCGGGTGAAACCTTTCTGGGTAAACCCATTCTGTTTTAAAAAGCGCAATGACAGCCTCTGAGGGGGTCTAAAGACCTTGTGTCGTTGATGTTGCAGGTTCTGCGCACGACACCAGGGCTCGACCCCAAGTCGGGGCCGGTATCCGGCAAGGTCAGTTTCATGCCGTCGTCGACATCGCGTCGCTGGTAGCCCCAAATCTGGCAACTAGCGTTCTATCGTTCAGAGTAGGCGCTGGCGATCCCCCCGAGATCTCATGACGATCCTGCGCCCTCGTGGTGCTTCCCACAACGCGAACTGTGGCAGTCACCGTTTGCACCCTCGACGGTTTTACCATCGGGTCGACCAATCAACAGCCGTCAAGGCTAAAGCGATTATCTGGGCGCAGATGCAACGGAAAAGTCAGCTAGGCATCTGCCCACTCGCACAAGCGCGACGCGATTTATGCATGGGGTCACAGTCGCCTTCAATCTGGAACTACAGTCGATCATGCACCGCTGAACGTAACGACTTCACGTTATGGCTCGGCCTTGGGCTGTAACGAACCACGCGCTCGTTGCAAATCTCAAACCCAACTTCGGCACAGGCAATCACGAAAAGCCTTCGGGCATGCTCGGGTGACTGAGCCTTCATCAACGCAGCCTCACAGCATCTGGCAGCCTCGTGGCAGCTCGACCCTCCCCTGACAGGCCACTCATTTTGCAGAAAATCGAGCGTGTCGTGCACGCTCCTGAAATATCGGTTGGAACCACCGAGCAACCGAACAACGACGGGCTCCGCCCAAAATACATCCGACCGCAACACGTTCGCCCCCCCATTTCAGCAGAAACATAACGTATCGCTAATATTGCCGGGTGTAAGCTCACCCTTCGCCGGATACTAAGCCTTCTGTAGGACTGGGCACGTTGCTGGCTACGCCGATCGGCCAGTCCTGCTTTCAGTGACGAGCCCGATCTAGCCGAACATGTCGGTTGCCGCGGAGCGTTCAGGCGTGGACATACTACCGGCGTCGGCGAGTTGATTTCTAGCAACAGCGACCAGATGATCTGTATCGAGCGGACAGCCCTCCTTCACTAATCGAATCAAGAGCGTAGCAATCTGAAAAACCGACTTTCGGTCACGCTCGATCCCAAGTTCCCGGCAAATGGCCTTCAAGGCGCTATTGATCGCCGAAATCTCAGACAGCTCTTCCATCACATCTTTCTGCTTTCAACTGTATGTAGCTCACTGGCAGTCGCGCCCCCAAGTACTCAATGCCGTAGACCAGAATCGCAACGCGCGACAAGTTCGCATTCAAACCGCCGACTGTCGAGGCAGCACGCTCAGACTTTTATGGGCGCAACAACGTGGGAACATCCCACGACAGCCTCATGAGCGACGAGTGACCCCACCTAAGTGGCTTAAGACATCGAGAGGGAAGCTCCCTCTAGAGGGCAGACGTTCCAGCAAGGCACACTACCGAAACTGGGGAGGGCAGGGGAATGAGCCTCGTCACTATCGACTTGCACTCTTCTCCAAGTTCGCACTTAACCCTCGCGCCTCAACCAAGCGAGCTTCCTTGCACGGGAGCTGAACATGCACGAATACATCCGCGGCATATTATCCGATAACACCGAGCCGAGAGCTTTTATCGTTGTCACGACGACATTGCCATCTGCGATGCACTTCGAACGCATCAAGGCATCGGTTATTGCGCAATTGAGTAGCGAGCAACACCAGGTCTGAACAAAATCGCCGCATGGGATCGCCGCGATCTTTTGGAGTGGTAATGTATTATGGTTGTTGCAGATGATTTGAAGCGGAAGCGTGCCGAGGTCGGCACCGAGATCGAAGTGCTGCGCGCGCAGCTCGAGACGTTGGAGCCTGAACTTGCCGCCTTCAGTGTCTTCATCGAACGCCACGATCCGAGATACTCGTCCAACCTTGCACTGCGGAAGGCAAACCGATGTCAAAAGCGAATTAGGACGCCTCGATCGCAGAGATGCTGAAAGACTTCGATTTGCGAGAGTCAATCAAGAATGTCCGTCGAAATCACGCACTTGCGAATTTTTGAAATGCTACTATATTCGCACTAAACACTATTTTTCGATGTTAGGCGTTATTATGTTCGCATTTAACATGTCTTCCCCAGCCGAAGTTATTCGAGGTTTGGCGGAAAGAATGAAGCGCCGAAGAATTCAGTACGGACTGACCCAGCGTGACCTAGCGGAAAGATCGAATGTCTCATACGGATCACTAAGGCTCTTTGAGAAAAGTGGGAAAATCTCGCTCGAGAGTCTCGTGAAAATTGCCTTCGTCCTAGAGACCGAGGCTCAATTCGACCAATTGTTTCCAGGTCGGCAGCCGCAGAACATCGATGATGTCGTTGATCGTCCTCTGAAGCAGAGGGTACGCCGAAAATGAAGTTCAAAACAATCCAGCAGATGAGCGTTTATCTGAACCTCGAAGGGGGCGAGAAGAAACTCGGTAGGCTCGCTTGGAGTGGCAAGGAACGAAGGGCCTACTTCGAGTACTCGGCAGAGTTTCTCGCAGCGCCGCTTTTGATTTCGCCATTCCATATGAAGGCATCCACTGGCCTGATTGCTGCGCCACGCGATCCATTTGACGGGCTCCATGGCCTGTTCAACGACAGCCTGCCTGATGGCTGGGGCCGCCTATTGCTGGATCGCCGTCTCCAGCGATCGGGCATCGACTACACTCAACTCACTCCCATTGACCGTCTTTCCGCGGTAGGCAGAACAGGCATGGGCGCGCTGACATACGTTCCTGACTTGCCGGACGATCAAAGACAGCCAACCGACGCTGACCTAGACTGGTTTGCGGATCAGGTGGAGTTGGTGCAGACGGAAATGGACGTCGCTGACATCGATAGTTTGCAGGGGGCGCAAGGTGGGTCCGCAGGCGCACGGCCAAAAATTATGATCGGCTTTAACAAGATCGAGAACGCCTGTGTTATAGACTACGGCCAGCAGTTGGATCCGGAGTTTGAAAGATGGATGGTCAAGGCCCCAAGTTCTGACGACCCGCGGGAAATGGGCGCCGAGGAAAAGGCCTATGCCCTCATGGCGGTAGCTGCGGGGCTGGAAATGGCCGAGACCCGCCTATTTGACACCCGGAAAGGAAGACGTCTTTTCGCGACAAAACGTTTTGATAGGACAGGTGCCGGCAGGCTCCACATGCACACGGCAAGCGGCCTGTTAAATGCCAGCCATCGCGAGGCCTCTGTGAACTACGAGCAACTGCACAAGCTTACACAGATGATGACCCGTGACGCTGTGGAAGTCCTCAAGATGTTCCGAAACATGGTGTTCAATGTTTACGCCAAGAATCGCGACGACCATGCGAAGAACCACGCATTCCTAATGCAAAGGAATGGCCATTGGTCCTTGGCGCCCGCATACGACCTTACCTTTTCGTCCGGACCAGGCGGAGAGCACAGCGCGGCGATCGCTGGGGAAGGTAGGACCCCTGGCATGCCTCACCTCTTGGCGGTCGCCAGAGGGGCTTCAATCTCGGATCAGGATGCCAAGAATGTTATAAAGCAGGTGCGAACAGCCGTCGACCGATGGCCGGAGTTTGCTGAAGAAGTCAGCCTATCTAGATCGCGCACCGTTGAACTCGACAAATTCTTGAACGGCGATCGCTCGGCCCAGAGACTTCGCGTGTCTTTTGATCGGAATGATTAGATCATTTCCAGGCCAACCCGAGCAGCCAAAGCCCCAAGCGATCATTATACGAGTGGTTTCAGCCCGAAGCGCTAAATCCCGCCTAGGAGTTGGTGGAGCTGTTACCCAATTGCGGGAAACTACAATATCGGAACACGAGTCGCGCGGCCAAAACGATTATGATGTCCATGCCAATCCGCGGGCTAACAGCGCAAGACAGACGGCGAATTCATTGTCAACAAGTTGTAAACTACATTCAGTGCATACTGTCCCAGACTAAGTACTGTCGCAAATGGTTATATAGTTCTCAAGGATTGAAACGATGGCTGACGAAACCAACATTGCGCCTGCAGCGGATATCGCATCTGTGGATGCATCTGCAAAGGCAAAGGAAAAGAAGACCCGTGCGCCCCGCAAACCAAAAGCTGCACCGGAAGCCATCTCTGGCTCGTCGGTAAGCGCGCCAGCTAAAAAGACCCGCGCACCTCGCAAAAAGGCAGCTTCTGCGAGCGAGGCGGTTGTCGCTGCACCGGCGGCCAAAACGCCCGCCTCTGCAAAGAAGGCAGCACCAGTTGCAAAGAGCCAGCCGGCTAAGCGCGCCCCGCGCAGCACAGTGGCTGCAGCTTCCAACGCCGACGGCTTTTCGGACCTGCTGAAGCTGGAAGAAGAAAACCAGAAGCTTCGCAAGTCCCTGTCGGAAAAGCTTCGCGCCGAGAACGCGGACCTTCGTAAAAAGCTCGGTCTGTCCTGATAACAGGCGGCGCCTGGGTTCAACAACGAAGTTCACCCACACCTAAAGACCGGGCTTGCATTGCAAGTCCGGTCTTTGCCTTAGTACAATGCGCCCGACAATAACGAGTCGGGGAGTATTATCCATGCGATCGCCATGGCAGGTATTGAAAGGCTTTGCCTCGCGCAGCAAGGCAGATGGGACCTCCGAGCATCCGGACGAGGCTGAGGACGTCCTTGGCCTCGTACCTGAGGAGCCCCAAGCAGACGAGAGCACACATCCACAACATTTACCCGACCTGACGCACTCGGATACGGATACAGTTTCGATCCGTGTCAGCATCGCAGCAGAAGAACCAACAGCGCTGGCACAAGAGCAGCGGGCGACGGACGAAAGTTCAAAGCCTCCTTTGCGAACCGAAGTCTCATTTGCGCACGAGGATGCACAGATGCCGGAGTTGGTCGAGGCGAAGGCACCACCGACGACAAGTGCGCCACCCCCTGCAAAAGTCGATGGACCCTTAGGCAACCAGGCGCATGGAAAGCAGACTGCGCGGGCAGAAAGAAAGTCCAGCAGGGCCACTTCACTTGATCATGATGCCCGCCAGTCCAATGAGATCGGCGTCGTCGATCAAGCTATGGCGCTCGAAACGGAGATAAACGCGCTTCGGGAGCAGCTTTCGGAGAAGCTTCTTGCGCAAAACACTCATTTGCGCATGCTCCTCGAACGATACGATCCATGACTGGCCACTGGCTCGCATTTTGAGTTCAATCTTCGCTGATGAACAGGCCTCCCAATGCAATCAGCGAATCGTAAGGTCACTGCATGGCGTTCTCAGCGGCCTCGCGGAAAGTAGCAATCGGCGAGGGTGATCTGCGTATAGCATCGGGACATGCCAAAATCTCCAAAGTGAAGCCATTGAAATCATTGGCATGTCGCACTTGGAAATAGAATGTACCGGCTACAATTAAATGTGGCAGCGATGTTGGAATGTCCGCCGGTTTGCAAAGTAGAAATGTCCGACTGGTCGCTACACGGCACATCGACCAGCCCCGATCTGACCGGCTGATACCGGTTGCAAGATCAGATCGGGGCGGGTGGTAAACACACCCCTTCGGCTTTAGCTTTGAAACACGTCATTCCGCAGCCTGCTGCCGCAACAGTGCCTTCTGGCGCTGTGCGATCACTGCCGGATCATTCATGGTATCCGTGCGTCTTCCAGGCTTGCGACCTCTCGGCTTATAGCCATTCTTGTCGCTGTTACTCTTCACCTTCGGCTTGTCCTGCTGCTCCTGGCGCTCCTTGATATAAGCTAGAACATCACCCAACCGCTTGTTCTCAGTGATCGCCGCATGCGTCACCCGCTGGTCCTTGTCAAACACCGTGTAGGGCAGGGAGTGGCCTTTCCACCGTACATCGAGGCGACCGTCGGCATAGGCATAGGTCTCGACATAGCGCCCCACCAGCCCACGCGTCACATCGGTCTCCTCCAGCATGATCCGCTTGCGCTCGAACGAAAACGTCAGCTGCGATCCAACATAGCGCTGCTCGCGTTTGCACAGGATCTCCGTCAACCGATCCGGCGCCAGATTCATCGGCCGATGCAGATCATCAGACCGGGCAGGGGTAACCGCAAAACGCGCATTGTAGTCCTCCATGAAACCAGGCAAAAACGTGTTGCCGGCCTCCATGCTGTCGATGCCGCAAAGCCTGAGCTCCTTGACCAAGCGGTCCTGCAGCGTCCGGTTCATGCGCTCGACACGACCCTTGGCCTGGCTCGAATTTGCGCATAGAATCTCGATGTTTAACTCGCAAAGTGCACGCCCGAACTGGGTCATGCCCTGGCCACCTTTGGTATCCTTCTTCGCCACCCGGAACACCGAATGCTTGTCCGAATAAAAGGCAATCGGCGCGCCGTGACGGTGGAGATAGAGCTCCAGCGCCTCGAAGTAGGTGAAGGCACTTTCCGAGCGCACGAAACGCAACTGCATCAGCCTGCCGGTCGCATCGTCGACAAACACCAGCAGCGAGCAAGGCGGCCCGCGATCCTCGAACCAGCGATGCTCCGATCCGTCGATCTGCACCAACTCGCCACAAGCCTCGCGTCGAAGCCGCGGCTGATGAAACGTCCGGCGCTGCTTGCGCGACAGCCACAGTCCGGCCTCGGACATCCAACCGCGCACCGTCTCGCGTGACACCCGCAAGCCATCGCGCTCAGCTAACTTCTCCGTCGCCAACGTCGGACCGAAATCCGCATAACGTTCGCGAACCAGCGTCATCGCATAATCGCGAACCCCATCGCTGATCCGATTGTTCGATGGTCGGCCGATCGCCTTGTGCCGGACCGACGCCGCGCCGCCAGTTCGCATCCGTTCCAGCAACCGACGCACCTGGCGCTCGCTCAGATCAAGCACATGCGCCGCCGACACCGTCGTCATCCGTCCGCCGACGACCTTCGATAAAACTTCGATCCGCTGCAGATCGCGCTCGCTCATCGCTATCAATCCCATCTGCAAACTCCCAGGCATCATTCAGACCCGGGGAGTGTGACATTCCAACTTTGCAGAAACAGGACATTCTAACTTTGCGGCTACATTAAAAAGTTGGGTAATAAACATTATGGAACTTATGCCCATTCACTAGGAGCTTGCCAAGCAAATCAGAATAGACGCCGGGACAGTATATGTTCTCACGTCACCCATACGAGGGATGCCAACCGACAAGAAGCTCGTAAGACTAGTATGGTCAACCCCATTAAACTGTCGGGAGATTTCATGTTAAATCGCAGAGCTTTGATTGTTGCCATCGCCGCGTCGGGAGTGCTCGGTGTAGCCAGTCCCATCTTCGCAAAAGACGCTGCGTCTTGGGATGGCACTTGGTCAGGGACGAGTAGCGGAGGCGGGAGAAAAACGACCGTTAAGATCAGCAACGGAAAGGTCGTATCCTGGACCAACAATGGCTTCGCGAGACCCAAGGTGACGGGTTCGGTCAGTGGCAGCACGGTCAAGTTGGACGACAACAATGGCTGGACAGCCACAATGACCATACAGAGTGCTGACAAAGCGAAAATCTCCGCCAGTGGCATAGGCAACAACGGCAAGCCCGCAAAAAATGGCGCGGTTCTCACCAGGCGATAAAGCGCCGAACAGCGCGGTAGGGCGATGTTAGACCTTGCGCTACCGCCTCACGGCAAGTGGCAAAGGCAATGGGAAAGCGACGTCATTTGTCATCGGTGCCTCGATGGCGACCGCCTGGCTGCTGTCGGAGGAACGCTCTGACAGTGCCGAAGCGGTGATCGCGACGTCGACGCCCCTGCCCGTCCTATCGCCGCATTCCCGTAAGCACCTAGCAGGCTAATTCCGCCGACCTTGCTCCAGCTCGTGAGCGAAGAATGGAGATCGTAAGTGACAAGTCGCTCGGCTTGTTGTAGCAAGGTGGCATGTCTATCGCACGCGCCTATGTTTCCCGATTTTATTATTACCGTACCTCGGTGCGGAAGCGGGAGCGTGCGTAGCTAAGAAAGACGCAATTTCACCCGACCAACCGCTAGTCAACCTGGCGGTTTTTTTATGCGCCCGGTATGACCTCCTGGAGACCAATACCGTGACCAACCCGACTGACGACCTGCGCATCACCAATATCGTCGAACTCTCCTCCCCTGCACTCATTGTCAATGAGCTGCCGCGTGACGAGGCAGTCAGCAATACGGTGCTGGGCGCACGCAGCGCCATCCATGATATCCTGACCAAGAAGGACGACAGGCTTCTCGTCGTTGTCGGCCCCTGTTCCATCCATGATCCGGTCGCGGCGATCGACTATGCCAAGCGGCTCAAAGAACAGCGCGACCGGCTGAAAAGCGACCTGGAGATCGTCATGCGCGTCTACTTCGAAAAGCCGCGGACGACGGTCGGGTGGAAGGGCCTGATCAACGATCCCGGCCTCGACGGTAGCTTTCGGATCGAGGATGGTCTGCGTATTGCCCGCAAGCTGCTGCTCGATGTGAATGAACTTGGTCTGCCGGCGGGCTGCGAATTCCTCGATACCATCACACCACAGTACATCGCCGACCTCGTCAGCTGGGGTGCGATCGGAGCGCGCACGACTGAAAGCCAGGTCCACAGGGAGCTCGCCTCCGGCCTCTCCTCGGCAATCGGCTTCAAGAACGGCACCACCGGCGATGTCCGTGTCGCCCTCGACGCCATCATGGCCGCCTCGCAGCCGCATCATTTTCCGGCGGTGACGAAGGACGGCCGAGCAGCGATTGCGTCAACGAGCGGCAACGAGGATTGCCACGTCATCCTGCGCGGCGGCAAGCAACCTAACTATGATCGCGAAAGCGTTGCAGCAGCAATAGCCGCGTCCGGCGACGCGAAGCTCGACCCGCGTGTCATGATCGATGCAAGCCACGCCAACAGCCGCAAGGATCCGGAGAACCAGCCCGCCGTCCTGCAGGATGTCGCTCAGCAGCTCGCAGACGGCAATGATGCTATCATCGGCTCAATGCTCGAGAGCAACATCGTAGGCGGCCGGCAGGACCTGATCCCCGGTAAAGAGCTCGTCTACGGCCAAAGCATTACG
This sequence comes from Rhizobium sp. S163, assembly GCF_030380805.1. Classification (NCBI taxonomy): domain Bacteria; kingdom Pseudomonadati; phylum Pseudomonadota; class Alphaproteobacteria; order Hyphomicrobiales; family Rhizobiaceae; genus Rhizobium; species Rhizobium sp. S163. Next base: position 119,434 of record NZ_JAUDSA010000037.1, read on the forward strand.
GACGGCTGCATCGACTGGACGACGACAGTTCAGACCCTGGAGACACTGGCTTCTGGCGTGAAGGCGCGCCGGGCGGCATCATTTAGACGCGTCCCACTGCAACAATAGACCGCAGCCCTCACAACGCCACAGGTGGTAGCATCTATGATGCAAATCATTCCCCCTGGCGCCCGTTTGAAACTAACCCATGCAAAGGGGCGCAAACTCGTCCCTTTGCATATCCGATATCAACCTCGACCTTGCGTAGAAGGATGCACCGTCAATAGAGCAATCGCGTTCTGATCGTGCCCGGTATCACGCGCAGCGCCTGTAGAATTTCATCGGAGGCCTCGTAAACGCCCTCAACCTCGATCACTACATAGCCCGTGTCGCCATGGGTCTGCAGAAACTCTGCAATGATATTGAGCCCACGCGAGGAGAAGATCTCGTTGAGTTTGATAAGTGTGCCGGGACGGTTTTCGTGGACGTGGATAAAACGCGTGCCGTTCGGACGCTCGGGCAGTTGCACCTGGGGGAAATTGACCGCGCCCATCGTTGAGCCAATGTCGGAGTACTCGACTAACTTCCTTGAAACTTCACCGCCAATGCGCTCCTGAGCTTCTTCAGTGGAACCGCCGATATGCGGTGTCAATATGACGTTGCTCAAACCCTGCAACGGCGTTTCGAAACGATCCCTATTCGACGCCGGCTCCACAGGAAACACGTCGACGGCAGCCCCGGACAGATGTCCTTCTTTCAACACCTTCGCGAGCGCATCGAGATCAACGACAGTGCCGCGCGAATTGTTGATGAAAATGGCGCCCTTCTTCATGCGACGTAGTTCGGTTTCACCGATCATGTTCCGGGTCGATGTCGTCTCAGGTACATGCATCGTCACATAATCGGAAATCTCGAGAAGTTCTCCGAGCGACGCCATCGATTCCGAATTGCCGCGGCGCAGCCGATCGGAAAGATCAAAGTAGCGCACAACCATGCCCATACTTTCTGCAAGCGCACTGAGCTGTGAACCGATATTGCCATAGCCGACTATGCCGAGCGTTTTGCCACGCACCTCGCGGCTGCCAACGGCAGATTTTTCCCAGCCGCCCAGATGCGCTGAAGCAGAGCGCGGGAAGATCTGTCGTGTGAGCATGATGATCTCGCCGATCACAAGCTCCGCCACCGAACGGGTGTTCGAATAGGGCGCATTGAAGACTGGTATTCCGCGGCGCCGCGCCGCGCCCAGATCGACCTGGTTCGTGCCGACGGAGAAACAGCCGACGGCAATCAGCTTTTTGGCAGATTCGAAGATCTCGTCTGTCAGCTGCGTTCTTGAACGAATACCAATGATATGCGCGTCCGCAATGTGGCTCTTGAGATCCCTGTCGTCGAGTGCCTTGGGCAAATGAGTGAGATTTGTGTATCCAGACGCTGCAAAGTAATCCACGGCGCTTTGGCTGATGCCTTCGAGCAGAAGCACAGAGATCCGGTCGCGAGAAAGAGAAAGCTGGCGAGTCATGATAGACCTTTGGTATCCGATAAAATCTGCCGACATCTCAAAGAGACAGCTGCGGCGCGCTCAACATGGCTTTGCGACCATTCGATAAGCATTGCAAGCGCAAAACCCCCATCACTTTCCCGCCTCACCCCGAAGGCATTTGGAGGTGAAGCCAACGACGCGAGGATGCGGCAACGCTTCCAATTGCCTAAAACTCTGTTTCAACAGAGAAAAGACCGGCAAAAACGGCCGTCGAGCTTTGCTGCACGCTCCTCGGTCGGACTGGTCACAAGAATGTCTTTAGCCAGTCGGCATCTTCCAATTCCGTGTACCTTCAATCGCTCATCTGCGGCGCCGTCCCCGGCCCGGCCCCTGGGCCGGTTTGGCTGAAATCTACGCGGATACTCGATCCCGCTTCTGAGCAGCCTGTGTGGATCGACAAAAAACGCTGACAAATGCCGGTAAAATTCCGCTCTATATCTTGACTCATTTAGTTATGTTTTTATTGATGCGCTCGAAGGCAATGCGCCTTTCAGCGGCAAAAACTGCCGCGTCGAGAATTTCAGTCTTGCGTCAGCGACATGCCGGCGCCGCTGCTTGCCGGGAAGGGTCGCGCAATGGCATATTCTTTCGAACGAACTCGCACCGGTCGAGGTCTTGTCAGTTCCACAATGCTCGTGGGAATGGTCGCTGCAACCGCTCTGAATATGAGCTCGGCCCTCGCACAGGACAGCAACAGCACCGAACTCGAGAAGATAACCGTCACGGGCAACGGCGCCAATCCTCAGTCCATCAAGGAAGACAATGCGACGGTCGTGCCCAAACGCACGATATCGGCCACGAAGACAGACACCCCACTTGTCGAGACGCCGCGTTCGGTATCGGTTGTCACCCGCGCAGAAATGGACGAGCGCGCCGTGACCGACATGATCCAGGCGGCTCGCTATGCTTCAGGCGTCACCACCGGTGCCTTCGGCTACGACCCGCGGTTCGATCAGATCTACATCCGAGGTATCGAGACAACAACTACCGGCGACTTCCGTGATGGCCTGCGCCAGCCGATCATGAACTACGGCTCGTTCATGACGGAGGTTTACACATTGGATCGCATCGAGGTCCTCAAGGGGCCAGTATCGGTGATGTACGGCGCGGCAAGTGCCGCTGGCATTGTCAACCGCATCTCAAAGCTGCCACTGGATGAAGCTCATCACGAGGTCGAGCTGCAGTACGGTACGTTCGGCCGCAAGCAGGCAGCCTTTGATTTTGGTGGCCCTGTCAACGACGAGATCGATTACCGTCTGGTCGGGCTGGCCCGCGCAGGCGAAGGAAGCTACGACATCGATGATGATCGTTATCTCCTGCAGCCATCCGCAACCTGGAAGCCAAGCGACGATACGACCTTCACCATTTACGGACTGGCGCAAAAAAGCGAGACAGGCGCAAGCGCATGGAGCTACCTGCAGGACAAGGACGTCTTCCTTTACACCGATCCCGACTTCAACAGCCAGAAGGTCGAACAGTATCAGCTGGGGTACCAGCTGGAGCATGAGTTCGAAAACGGTCTGACATTCCGCCAGAATGCTCGCGCAGGCGACGTGGATCTGAAGGCTCACTATCTAAACCGTATCCTGGTCGACAATGACGGCAACTGGCCGACCACGGCAGTGACCGAAGACATGCGCAGCTACCAGATCGACAACCAGCTCGAAGCCAAATTCGATACTGGCGAAATTTCCCACACACTGCTTGGCGGCCTCGACTACACGTGGGTCTCGTCCGACTTCGCGATGGGCAGCGATAGTGTCGCACCAAACACTCCCGGCGCCATCGTCCCGGTCCCGGCGCTCAACTACTTCACCGGCAGCAGCCTCAATCAGACTGGCGTGTATGCGCAGGATCAGATCGAATTCGGCAACTGGCGCGCCGTGGCAGGTCTTCGCTATGATTGGGCACACCAGGAATCAACGGTGAAAGGCGCCGGCGGCTCGACGGATGAAAAGGACGATGGCGTGCTTTCCGGCCAGGTGGGACTGCTCTACCTGTTCGACAATGGCATCGCCCCTTATGTCAGCTACGGAACATCGTTTGTCCCATCGACCGCCTTGTCGGAAGATGGCTCGGTTTTGGACCCCACAAAAGGGCGGCAGATCGAAGTTGGCGTGAAGTACCAGCCAGAAGGCGAAAACTACTCACTGAGCGGCGCCGTTTATCGCTTGGTCGAGACGAACAAGCCCCAATATGCCTCAAGCTTCCTGTTCTCAGAGAACTCAGGGGAGAACACCTATACGGGTTTCGAACTTGAAGGCCGCACCCAGTTCGATAACGGCATCAGCCTGATTGCCGCCTACACCTACTCCCACGCAGAGATCACCGGCAATAACGATGCGACCTTGATCGGCAATGCCCCTTCAACGGTGCCGCGCCACGTGGCTTCGTTGTGGGTGAACTACGCGATGCCGGAGACCTCCGCCATACCTGGGCTGACCATCGGGGCCGGCATTCGCGCGATGAGCGACTCCTTTACGAGCGACGCCAACACAGCCAAGAACGCCGGCGTCGGCTATCTGGATGCCGTCGTTTCCTATGACTTCGGCGTGAGCTCTCCAGAACTAAAGGGACTATCCCTTTCGGTAAGCGCCACAAACCTCGCCGATCGTCGCGAGCAGGTCTGCACCGATGGCTACTGCTACACTGGCCAGGGTCGTACGGTCATGGGATCACTGAAATTCAAGTGGTGACGAGCATTGCAGCCACTTATCGATCGACCAGGCGATAAAAGGGATGAATATGACTGATCAAGCATACGCCTTGCCCGGAACCGTTCATTTCGACCTTGAGCCAACCGACGGTGGTGACCCATACCGCATCTTCCTGTTCATACCAAAAGGCGAGCCGCCTGTGGGCGGCTGGCCTCTTTTGGTCACGACCGACGGGAATGCGACATTCCCTTTCGCTTTCGCCAGTTTGGTGACGCAAGCGCCCTATCCAACTGGAACTAACGTCGATTGGGGGGTTGTTGCCGCGATCGGCTACCCCTGCGAGGAGCCCTATGACGCCTTGCGAAGGGCTTGGGATCTCGGCCCTCCGCCAGTCAAATCCTATCCGCCATATTTCGAGGGCGGACCACCCGTCCGTATTGGCGGGACCGGTCAACTCGTCGATTTTATCGAACACCGACTTTTCCCACGCCTTGACGCAGTGACGCGCATCGATGCAACGCGCAGGTCGCTCTTCGGCCATTCGTTCGGTGGGCTCTTCACGCTTTATGCTCTCTTCGAACGTCCAAGCCTATTCACCAACTGGATTGCTGCAAGTCCGACGATCTATTGGGAGGAAAGCGAGATCCTGAACAACGAGGCAGCGCGACAGCCCGTAATTGGCCCGCCGGTTCTTCTTCACCTGTCGGCTGGCGAGTATGAAGGCGATGAGCTTGCTCCCTTCCAATATCGCAACGGCGACGCTGCGTCCCGTGCGGAGAAACGCAAGGTTGAACGTACGGTGACACTTGCGCGGGAAATGGCGGATCGGCTGCATGATCCCGCCACCGGCATTCAGACGCAGTTCGAGCTCTTCGCCGGACAAACACACATGTCGGTGCTCGGACCAGCCGTAAATCGAGCCGTTGGTATCGCTTTCGAAAGCGCTCGCGCCGACGGCCATCAATCGCTGACACGATAGTCAATGGAAAGGGCGAACACTTTGACCTCGCTAGAGCCTGACCAAGCATCCTCCCAGGTGCTAACGGCGTTCGACGTCAGCCAGATTGGGCTTTCCATCCAGGGCAACACCATCCTGTCAAACGTCAGCCTCAAGTTTCCCGTTGGGGAAGTCGTCGCTCTGGTCGGGCACAATGGATCGGGCAAGTCCAGCCTTTTGAAGATTCTAGGGCGTCAGCTGGTGCCCACATCAGGAACTGTTGCGTGTGGCGGCTATGAGCTTGGTCACTACGGCGATCGCGACTTCGCCCGAGCGGTCGCCTATTTGCCGCAAGATCTCAGCACTGGACTTGAGATGACGGTTCGCGAGCTTGTTGGCTGCGGACGCTATCCTTGGCACGGCCCTCTCGGTCGGTTTTCCGAGGTCGACAAGAGTAAGGTCGATGCCGCTCTTGGAGCAACACACATCGAGATGCTTGCCGAGCGCTTGGTCGGCACCCTGTCCGGCGGCGAACGGCAACGCGCCTGGATCGCAATGCTGGTCGCTCAGGATGCGCGCTGTCTGCTCCTGGATGAACCGACTGCGGCACTCGATGTGGCCCATCAGATCGAGGTTCTTTCGCTCGTTCGTCGCCTTGCCCATGAGGGCGGCAGGAGCGTGGTGATCGTCCTTCACGATATTAACATGGCAGCGCGTTTTTGCGATCGCATTCATGCACTGAACAAGGGGCATGTCGTTGCCAGTGGAACACCGGCCGAAATTCTCGTGCCCGACACCCTGCACGACATCTATGGAATCGACATGAACGTTATCGCCGCGCCCAATCTGGATCACCCACTTGCCTACGCGTGCTGAACCCGGTGATTTAATGCCCATCTCGCGAAGGACCTTTCTGCAGCATGCGATTGCCTTGACGGCTACTCCAGGCATGGCCTTCGCTCAGGCACCTGGCCAAAGAATTGTCAGTCTGGATTACGGGCTGTCATCGACGCTTCTCTCCCTCGGCCTGCCGCCGGTCGGCATCTCCGATCTGGCGGACTGGGGTCGCTGGGTGGTCGAGCCGGTCATGCCAGCGTCTGTCGTCGATATCGGCAGCTCGTTTGAGGTGAACTTCGAAACTCTACTCCAGCTGAAGCCGGACATTATCCTGACGACACCCTATCTCGACGAGCTTCTGCCGAAGTTGACGTCCTACGGCCGGGTTGTCCGCCTGGAGATATTCACACCTGATAGTGGACCTGTTCTTCAGTCGGCAATCGCGGCGACACGCAAGCTAGCGGTTAAAATAGGGCGGCAGACGCAAGCGGAGGCATTTCTTCTTAGATCCGATGCATTCTTCGAACACTGCCGACAGCGACTGGCAGGAAAAAACACTCCGCCAATCGCATTAGTCAACTTCATGGATGCGCGTCACGTCCGCATCTATTCCAATCCTGGACTGTTCCACGGTGTTTTTGAGCGGATCGGGGTTGAAAACGCATGGTCGGGGACATCCAACTATTGGGGGTTCGAAACCATCGGCATCGAAGACCTTTCCAGGATCACGGACCCGGATGCGCGCCTCGTGGCCTTTGATCCCGTCCCGCCAGACGTGCTTCCCAAACTTGCAGAAAGCCCTTTGTGGAACCAGCTTCCATTTTCTCGTTCGGGGCACCTATCGATCCTTCCCGCAGCACTGATGTTCGGCATGGTGAACGAAGCCATCCGATTTGCAGGTCTCCTGACCGATCTCTTGGAGCGCGACGCATGACTATTTCTCGTCGAGACGTCCTCGGGCCGGCGCTCGTCGTTGCCGTGTTTGTCATCCTCGGAGGCTGTGCGTCTCTGTTGCTCGTCACCCCCTCCTTGAGGGCACCTTCTGAGGCGAGCTACGATGCAACGCGGCTCGTACTCTATTACTCGACCCTGCCTCGACTTGCGACCGCAATCCTTGCAGGCGCAGCACTTGCTTTAGCGGGTGCTTTGTTTCAGCAGGTCTTGCGCAATCCGCTCGCGGATCCGACAACGCTTGGTGTCTCGGCAGGCGCGAACCTCGCACTGGTCGTGGCAACGCTCTTCATCCCTGGGCTGCTTGGGGCCAATCGCGACCTCGTCGCTCTGACCGGAAGCGCGGCTGCAGCAGCGATTGTTCTTGGTCTTGGCGCGAGACGCGGGTTTTCGCCCTATTCGCTCGTGATGTCCGGGCTGGTACTCAGCCTTTGGTGCGGCGGCCTCGCGGCTATTCTAACCTATCTCAATCAGCGCTATCTAGCGAGCCTGTTCATCTGGGGAAGCGGATCCCTGTCTCAACAGAGCTGGGTCATACCAACGTCCTTGCTTTGGAAGATCACGTTAGTGGCCGTCGTTTGCTCTTTGATCATGCGCCCCCTGTCACTGCTCGATCTCGGCGACAACAGCTCAGCATCCCTCGGTGTCAAGGTGGGCCGACTTCGTGTCATCGCAATCGCCTGCGCTGTCGCCCTTTCCGCCTTCGTAACAAGTGCTGTCGGGGTGATCAGCTTTATCGGTCTAGTGGCACCGACGCTCGCGCGGCTTTCAGGCGCGCGGCGTCCCGGACAATTGATCTTTTGGTCTTCTCTCATCGGAGCCAGCCTCCTCTTCTGCGCCGACGCGGTACTCCAGCTGGTTGCTGGTGGGCTTGGGGACTTTCTGCCGACGGGCGCGGTTACGGCGATCTTCGGATCTCCTCTTTTGCTGGCACTTTTACCCCGGCTGAGAATTCGTCATCGGATCCAACAGTCTGCCGTTTGGAACAGGCCTCGGCAATCGCGGGCATCAATAGGTCTCGTCTACGCAACGGTCGGATTGCTTTTGGTCATCGGCCTGAGCATGTTCGTGGGACGCAGCGTCGACGGCAGGCTGGCAATTCTATCTGGCGAGATGGCGCCAGACATTCTGGCAATTCGCGCACCGAAGGTGTTCGCCGCTTTGGCGTCGGGAGCGATGCTTGCGGTCGCAGGGTCGATCTTGCAGCGGCTTACCGGAAATGAGATGTCGAGCCCCGAGGTTCTGGGTATCAGCGCAGGATCGACATTCGGCGTTGCAGTGGGCCTGTTTGCAGTCGCGCCTGGCCTGTTTGGCCAGTTTGCCTTTGCGGTCTCCGGCGCAATCGCAGTCCTCGCCGTCATTTTCTTTAGCTCGCGCCGATCCGGCTTTTCTCCTGAACGCGTGCTGCTTGCCGGGATCGCACTGAGCGCGATGGTCGATGCAGTCGTGGGCGTGTTAAGCTCGACAGGAGACCCAAGGGCCGCTCTTCTCATGCGGTGGATGAGTGGCTCAACTTATCTGGTCGACGGATCGACAGCCCTAACAGAGATAGGCGTTGGTGCAGTTCTTGTCGCTCTTGCGTTCGCAGCCCGACATTGGTTGGACATCCTCCCACTTGGGCCATCGCCGGCGTCAGCGGTTGGCTTGTCGTTGACGAAGACGAGACTTAGCCTCTTCGGCCTGGCCGGTCTAATGACCGGGGCGGCTACACTTACCGTCGGCCCCCTGTCGTTCGTCGGCCTGATGGGCCCGCATCTGGCGCGAGAGGCCGGTCTGACGCGCGCATTGCCGCAGATGATCGGGTCGGCGGCAATCGGTGGCGCTCTCATGGTGCTGGCCGACTTCCTGGGACGTACGATCGCAGCCCCCTATCAAATCCCGGCCGGACTGGTTTCCGCCATGATCGGCGCGCCGTTCCTGATGTTCATGATGCGGAAGAGAGCCTAACCCTGTACCGACAAGTCAATTTCGGCGCTACGGTCAGATGGGAACCAGGCTGGACAAACGTACGCCATCCAGATGCGATTGCGTTAGAATTATCAATAATCATCTTCCGCACTGGTCAGCGCACTCACCGGCTGCTGGATTGCTTGATTTCCCAGTTTCAACATCTTCCGGACCGTCGCTGGAGGACTGCCGAAACGTTCTCGAAACTTGCGGATGAAGTGCGAGGAATTCTCGAAGCCCGTCATAACAGCAACTTCCGACAGGCTCACGGAGGTCGTACGAACGAGACGGTTGGCACTATCGAGACGCATCGTTAGGTACGCTGCGGAGGGAGAAACTCCCAATCTCGCTCGGAACGAGCGTTCAAGCTGCCGTCGTGACAGGCCTGTCTGCGCAGCAATGTCCTCGATCTCCAGCAGGTCCTCGACATGTTGCTCCATGATCAAGAGCGCCAATTCGACCCGCTTGTCATCGGCGGCCCGTCCAAGCGGGTTGCGCGTCTGCATTTCCTTGGCATCTCGTCGTCTGCTGATCTGCAGTATCTCCAAAGCATTTCTTTCCGCATACTCACCAATATGCCGGTTCAACAGGAACGCGGCCAGATCGGCTGCGCTGCTTCCTCCAGCGCAAGTGATCACGTTGCCATCCTCAACAAACAGTTCGTGTGACGAGACTGAGATTTCAGGAAACTTCTCGCGAAATTCTCTATGATGCAGCCAGCTGACACACGCTCGCTTGCCCCTTAACACACCTGCCGACGCCAGGACAAAGCTACCCGTGCAAAGACCGATGATAGGCACGTTGCTTTCAAATGCCGTTTTGAGATACCGGAGGACTTCACCATCCAAGACCTCGTCTTCGTTGAGACGCCCTCCCACGACCACGAGATAGGTGAAATCAGTAGCGGGCTTCAGCAACGTCGTTGGAACGACCTGAACACCCGAGCTTGACGTAATAAAATGGTTCGTCGAGCTCATCACGGACCAATCGCACGCGATCCGGCCGGAATTGTCTCCTTGGTCGCTACCGAGACGTAAAGTATCAACGAACAGGGAAAAGGCATTCAACGTGAAGTTCTTAGCCAACAAGAAGCCGATCTTTAGCTTGACCGGCGGCTTGCTACTCATTTGGTTCTGGGCGGCTCTATGGCGGATCATGACGCGCCCAACCTATCACGCAAATCTTCTGATTTGAACGTGGCACAGCACTTTCCTGCTTCATTTCAATGCGAGCCGATTACCCCACCAGCCATCAAAGCTCGCTCGGCTGCGAGTTCGTGGCTCGGCCTTCCGAGCATCTCAATATGTGCTCGCTTACCAGATGGAAGCCTTTGAGTGGACTCGGAAAACCGAGTTGATCTATGTGCGCCGATCCAAGCCATTCGCACGGGTGTCGGATAATCTCGATAGCCGACAGAAGCTAGCCGATGGCAGCTATCTCCTGCTCGAATTCGCGCATCCCTGCATAGCCTTCCTGGGCAGGTATCCGACCCGAGCTGATCATTTTCTCGGTACATACTTTGAACAGCTTCAGATATGCGTTACCCTTGTCGTTGAGTATGCCTCGGTAGCTGTGCAATTTCCCAGACAGGATCTCAGCAGAAACATGTTCGGCAATCATCATACGCGTGGCGTCGGCTATTGACCATCCCCGCTTGATGATCAGATCTGCTGCAAAACTGCCTTGAGCAATTAGGGTCGCAAAAATTTCCTCAGCGGCATCATCGAAGGCCCTCTCATTGGACCTCCCGCTCCCTCGGTAACGGACACGGAATTTCTCAACCTCGGACCAGAGCACTTGAACTTCAGGTGAAAACGAAGCGTTCCTCTTCCGCTTAAAGAAACCAAACATGTCACCTCCCGAATTCCCATGGAAGCGATCGCCTCCATCAATCCTCCAAGACCTAAGCTGATTCACCGGTGCCGTCCACTTGGACGCTAAACCTCGACATTCTGCGAGCCGTGAGTGCGGCATCCGCGTCGTCGCACCGTGAGAACGCAAGAAGCTTCAAAGCCCGTGCTTTTCGCGATCGACGTCGTCGATATCGGAAACCCATCATGGCGGTGACCGTCGAGTGGTGATCACATACACTAGGTCACACGCTAACCGTCAGGTCAAACTTGTTTGAGGGCGGGCCAAAAGCATCTTGATGAAATGCTCCCAGTGGCCCTCCCGTAATGCGTTTCGCTCGGTTCAATAGGCGTCCGAAGTGGAAGTCCTTGACCTTCTGCGGATCACACTTATCCAGTCTCGCCCGGCAATCGTTCTCCCGGTCAAAGAAAGAGCCGCCCGGAAAGGAACGTTTGGTATCAATCCAGGCCGAGCTTCTTGCGTAGGTCTGCGTTCTCGGAACGGAGCTTCTCCGCCAGCGACTTACGCAGCTTCTGATTCTCAGCTTCAAGCGCAATCAGATCAACAACACCGTCAGCGCCAGCATGAGTAGAAGATGGGCGCTTTGTCTCCGCCCGCTTAGCCTTCAGTGGTTCTGCTTTTGCTGCAACCTTTTGAGTTGCTTTTGCCGCGGCACTCACAGATGATCCCGCAGATACGGATTTGGTCTTCGATGCGCGTTTGGCATTCTTTGCCGCAAGTGCAGCGGCCATCTCTTCCTTGCTTCGGCGGCGCGCACGCGTTTTCTTAGGTTGCACCTGCGCCACTGCCGGCTCTGCGTTTATCGAATTCTCGGAAATTTCGTCGGCCATGAACGTCTCCTAAATGATTAGCAGCCTTGTCTTGTACCGTACAAAGCAGAGTGTCAACATTGTCGTCCCTCCTGCGAAGGTCTCTGTCAAACGAAGTGCATGAAGGCAGGCGCGAGAATTCGTCGCATGAAGAACGGCTTTAGTCCCCCATTAAGCTCAGCTGCGTCACGCTGATGCTTGCCATCTTCGGCGCGCTTTGAGTTGGAACTGATCACCTTAGAACAGCCGCCGACTAGGATGAGGTAAGAATAACGATACCACCAGGTGAGGTCCTAAGATGCCTCAGCGACAGAGCACCATTGGTTAAACGGCGACGGCCAGGGAATGCTTCACAGTTATGAATCGATGACACGTAATCGATTCATAACTCTCGTTGGACGACGAGTGCCCACCGCGCGATTCTTGTATCATGATCGCTTTGTCCTACCACCTTTACATCGAACGCAGGGATGCCAACAGGAACATGGCACGTTTCTACGCGCTCTCAATCGAGCCAACCCTGTTCGGCGACGCATGCCTCACCCGACGGTGGGGACGCATTGGGAGCAGAGGTCAGGCCATGACCCACCAGTTTGAACACGAACAGGATGCAGTGCGCCTCTTTCTCGATCTACTCAGGCACAAGCGTCGTCGCGGATATCGCACATTGGCTCCTTCCGATGTCCACGAAGCGGCGTTCCCTTGAATGTGCGACTACCCCGAAGTGTCAGTTGCAACGCTCCGGAGTAGCTGGCCGCAAAGGCGATCTCAGATCAGTCTCGGTTCGGGCGGGACCAGATGAGCTTGAAATCGTCCTCTCCCTCTACGTCTGCAAGCGTTGCGTAAATTGGAGCGGCGAAACTAGGATCATCAAGCTTGATCGACAGATAGTCTCGGCCTTGGTCCGATGTCTTTTTCCATGCTGCTCCAAACTCAACGCCGCCTGAGTAAACCCTGTATTGGGGTCCTTTTTCAGAGGGGCTTTCAACTCGGTCGATGCGTGCCTTGATATTCATTGCCAGCGTACGAATAGAGCCGGTATAGCCGCTCTCGGTAGCGGCAAAAGTCCCAATCGTTGCCATTCTTCGTTCCTTTCAATTTTGGTGCTCCGGACTTTGCGCCGGGAGCTGTTGGAAAGGACCAGCGACAGCCAGCCCACCGATATAAAGGCGCAAGGGCGCTAAGAACGGCAAGTCGCAGATCTGCGAGTGGCGTCCTGATTGAACGTACGACATGAGCGGGATCCGCGTTGGTAGCAACTGATTTGTCAGGAGACATACTTGGATCCGCGTAAAGCAAACCAACTCATCTCCTGCAGATGGCGGAGACGTCCCACGTTCCCAACGCCAAAAATTCGGGAAGGTTTCTCGGGACGAATTTCAATCTGAGTAAGCGAGGAGATCGCAGACCAACGAGTTTGGCGCGATCGGTGGTGTCGATTTTTTCTTAGGTCGCGGTGCTGTGATCAGGATGAGCAACACCGTAATCGTTGCCAGGCACTATGAAGCGGTCTACGCTTTTTCCTTCACACGAGAGAAGAAATTCTGTTTTCGCCAAGGCGTCAGCTCTTGGCGACTGGTCCCGCCGATCCGAAGGTTCGGGTCCAAGGGCGCAATTATACGTCGCTGACGCAACGCAGGGCTTGCGACCGTACTCATGGTCCCGGGCTTTCACTTGTCTCTTGGTTTCACTCTTGGGAAGGCGCAGATCTTAGAATGGCCCACGCCGTTGCCCTCGACACCAAGGTGGGCTGGTCATTCGCCAGCGCAGTCTGGACACCTTGAAAGCGTCCCTCGTGACCGGTGCGATTTTGACGAGATGGATCGGTGACCGCACGGGCTATAGCTTTTGCCTTCATCCGCTCCGACGCCGCTGCGCATCAGGCCTCCTCGACCCTATCGCGAGACTGTCGCCGATCGTCTTTTCTCCAGTATCTGGTTCCCCTGCCCCATGGATGAACGCATGACGGGAACCGGGCGTATTTGCCTTGGGCGGCCAATTTACCGGGGAAAATTGACGGCTAGCCTCAGATGCACGGGCCAAACAATGGAAGGACCACCTGGGATGTCGTCCGAAAACACTCGCGAATGCCTGATCGCTTGACGCTGGAACAGCAAGCAGTCTTCCGCTGAAAAGCGCTTTAGAGGAGGACACCGCCAGTCGCTTCTCCTCGGCACGCTAGCCGAGCAAGCGATCAGCTTGGCGGCGCAACAAGCCGAGGTTTGACATTTAACTCACACGCGATGACCTCATTAGGCAGCATTTTGACGTGTGTGACAAAGGGTCGAAATCAATGTGCAACGGCATGGATCGAGCGCCCCGCCATCAGGTAAACGCCGGCTATCGCATCCAGGGATGCTACGCTCTCGGGATCTGCCGCGACGACAGAACGACGCTCGTTAGCCTCGCTTTCACTTATAGGATCAGCGAATGAATCGTCGCAATACGCTATTGGACCCTCGTCGCGCAGATGACGACCTTTCGTGCGGGAACAACGTCAATAGCGAGATCAACCATGGGAAAAATTCTGGCCGCCACTACAGTCGCGATATCGAGCCTCTGCCTGGCTCCGGCACTTCGCGCTGAGACCCTAATCGTCAATAGCTATGGGGGTCCTTACGAAGCCATCATCCGGCGCGCGATCATTGAACCGTTCGAACAACAGACAGGTATAGATGTCGTCTACGATGCTGTCGGTGCAGCGTCACAGGACTATGCAAAGATCAAGGCAACCAAGGGGCGCCCCGGTTTTGACGTTGCGGTGATGACAGCCTCTCAATCGTTACAGGGCTGTCAAGATGGTGTCTTAGAACGGCTTGATCCCGCAGCCATTCCAAACCTTCGCTATGTGGCATCCAAACTTGCCAAGTCGGCGGGCCCGTGCGGCGCTGTTCATGAGCTGCAGTACATGTCGCTCCTGTACCGGACCGATAAGATGGAGTCGCCTCCCCGATCGTGGTCTGCGCTTGCATCACCAGAACTCAACGGCAGGATCGTGTTGCCGACATTCCAGAATATCATGGCGCTATATCTGGTCGAGATCTTCGCGACGATGAACGGCGGTGATTTGACGGGGAACCTCGATCCGGGCTTCAAGGCGATGTCAGACGTGGCAAGGCAGTCAATCGGATTTGAGCAGAGCTCGGCAATATTAGAAAGCTATATCAAGGACGGTACGGTCTGGGCCATGCCGTTCTGGAACGGACGCGCTCAGTTGCTGGTCGACAGTGGTTTGCCGGTCGACTACGTCCGACCGATTGAAGGGACCATTCCCCTGATCGCGACGCTCAACATTCCCGTCGCAGCCGAACACAAGGCGTCTGCGAGAAAATTTATCGACTTCTTCCTTGAGAAGACCAGTCAGGAGGCGTGGGTTAGCGCCTATAAGGTTGGCAGTGCCCGCACAGATATCAACGTTCCAGACGATGTGAGAGCACGCCAGATCACGACTGAAGCTGACCTCGAAAGCCTACTCTTGCCTGATCTCTCCGTCGTTGCCGCACGCTTACGAGAGTGGGGAGAGCAATGGGAGCGTGAAGTTGTCGCGCGTCAGGAGTGAGGAAGCGAACATGACCATACTCGCACTAGATCTCCCCGGCCCGCGACGCAGCCCACGCCAGGGCCTTGTACCGGCTTTCGGGCTATCGCCCGCCGGCCTGATGCTTGTCTTCTTCTTTGCTCTGCCCATGGGGATGATGATCGGGACAAGCTTTCACGATCCGTCCTCCGGCGCCCTAAGCTTCCAAGCTTATGAACGGTTTTTGAATGACGGTTTGACACTGAAAGGCTTCTGGCGAACCGCCATTATGTCGTGTCTCGTGGCCGTGGCGGCGACTGCGCTCGCCTATCCACTTGCCTACTTTCTTGCACGTTCGAAAAGCAGATTTCGCATCATCGTTTTTGCGCTTGCACTTGCTCCGGAACTCGCAGGGGTCGTGTTGCGAACCTATGGATGGCTAATTATCCTGGAAGATCGCGGCTTCATCAACGACATCCTTCTGCACTGGGGTCTTATCGATGAGCCGTTACGTTTATCAAAGAACCTCTTTGCCGTGGTTGTGGGTCTCACTCATGTTGTGCTGCCATTTGCAATTCTGTCGCTGACAACAAGCATTCAAGGGATAGATGAAAATCTCGAACGTGCGGCTCAGATGCTTGGGGCAAACCGGCTGTCGGTCATCAGAATGATCCTCGTGCCATTGTCAGTGCCCGGCATTGTCAGCGCGCTCCTGTTGTCGTTTACGATGGCAGCAAGCGCCTATGCGACCCCTGCGCTTCTTGGAGGGGCTGGGTTCAAGGTCCTGGCGACCATGATATCCGAACAGGTGCTCTTCTACGTAGACTGGTCGTTCGCGGCAGTCATGGCAAACGCATTGCTCGTCCTAATGCTTGTTGTCTCCTACGCCGGATTGAACTTCGAGACACGACTGCGCGACAGGCGCGGTGTAAAGCGGGAAGGTTGAAATGAATCGCTTGATCTCCTTTTCTTTTTGGTTTGCCCTCGTGTTCGTTCTGGCATTCATCACGCTACCATTGCTGGTGGTCGTCGCTGCATCGCTAAGCCCGACTGCCGATGTCACCTTCAGGCCTTCAGCATGGACGCTTCGCTGGTATCAGGACCTCATTTCACAACGATGGCTAGCGCCGTTCGCACTGAGTGTGAAAATCGCAATAGCCGTGTCGCTGATAAGTGGCATCATCGGCACACTTGCCGCCTACAGGGCCTTCGAGCGCATACCAGGAGGCAGCGCAGTCATGGCGGCGCTTTTGTCGCCGCTTTCAGTTCCACAGATTGTCAAAGGGGTCGCGATCGTTCTGTTCCTCTCAGTCCTTGGCCTGCAGCCTCTGCTGGGAACACCGTCCTTGATCGCCGCCCATTGTGTGCTCGCACTTCCATTCGTGATCAGGATGGCCGCCACTGCGATCGCGAATTTCGACGGCAACCTTGATCGGGCGGGTCAAGTCCTTGGTGCCAGTCGCTGGCAGCGCGCACGATATATTCTCCTTCCGGCGATCAAGCCGGGCGTTCTGTCCGGCATGACATTCGCGTTTATCATCTCCTTCAACAACATCCCATTGTCTGTGTTTCTCGTACGTCCTGGAGACACGACGCTTCCCATAACCGTGATCAATTACCTCGAATACAGTCTCGATCCGGTCCTGGCCGCAGTCAATGTAGCGTCGATGATCTTCATTCTCTTCGTCATCCTCGCATTCGAAAAATTTGGTGGGTTCTCCGCCCAGCTTCATGGAGGCAGCAAATGAGCGAACTTGATATCGAACTGGTTTGTGTAACCAAGTCATTTGGGGCGATTTCGGTTGTGAGGGACATCGACCTTCAGATCCCGAAGGGCGAGTTCGTCAGCATCCTCGGACCGTCCGGCTGTGGCAAGACCACGACACTCAACATGATTGCCGGCTTCAATCAGCCAAGCCGGGGAGACATCCGAATACGTGGTCGAAGTCAGGTAAATGTCCCACCAGAAGGGCGAAATATCGGGCTTGTGTTCCAGAACTATGCGCTCTTTCCTCATATGACCGTGGCTGAGAATGTTGCATTCGGCCTCAAGATGAAACGTACCCCCAAGATCGAAATCGCATCAATCGTGCAAAGCAGCCTGCGTAGTGTGCATCTTGAACAACTGGCTGACCGCTACCCGAAGGAACTGTCTGGTGGACAACAGCAGCGTGTTGCTCTCGCCCGCGCTTTGGCACCCAGACCGTCCGTTCTTCTTCTGGACGAGCCACTGTCGAACCTCGACCTGAAACTGCGAGAATCAATGCGCGGCGAACTGAAGGACATACAGCGCGAGCTCAACATGACGTTTGTCTATGTCACCCACGATCAGGAAGAAGCGATGGCGATGTCAGACCGCATCGTGGTCATGTCGAACGGCGTCATCGCCCAGCAGGGAAAGCCGGAGGCACTCTACCGACATCCAGTTTCAACCTTCGTGGCGGACTTTATCGGCCGGTCAAACATCATCAGTGTTGAAAGGATGGTGAAGCGATCGGGAGGTTACGAGGTGTTGGTCACCGGCAGCGAAATTACATTGCGGGCAGCAGTTGCGCCTGCTCAGGCAACGCCACAGTACGGTGTCATCCGCCTCGAGGATGTCCTAGTGTTGGGCGACACACCATTGGCGGCTCAAGACAACCTCAACGTTCTGGAAGGTCGACTTGATCGCGTCACAAATCTCGGTGCATCCCTGGAGTTGTCAATCCAGATTTCCTCGGGCCTTTCTCTCTGCGCAGCCATCCGATCGGCTGAGGCAGGCATTCTGCCGGCAACAGGCAAACCGATACGGCTTG
This sequence comes from Rhizobium sp. S163, assembly GCF_030380805.1. Lineage (NCBI taxonomy): Bacteria > Pseudomonadati > Pseudomonadota > Alphaproteobacteria > Hyphomicrobiales > Rhizobiaceae > Rhizobium > Rhizobium sp. S163. The sequence goes on from NZ_JAUDSA010000037.1 coordinate 137,275, forward strand.
GGATTGATCCTTCGGCTGTCACGCTCCTGAAAGAGTAGCGATCAGTCGATAACGCTCGGTTATCAATGCAACCGCTTCCTTATTGGAGCAGGCCTTACCCTCCGAAATAGGATCAGGACGGCCTCGCAACGAGGCTCATCCGCAGGAGATACGAGAATGCTGACAAGAGAAAAAATCACCGCAATCCAGCATGACAGCAATGTCTGCGCCGACATCGTCGGTTTCGACTTCGATCGCTACGACGAGCAAGATATCAAGGAGATCCGCAGATACTGGCTCCAGTACGGGGTCATTCGCTTTAAGCATACCCGCATCACCGACGATCAGCAGGTCAAGTTCTCGCGACACTTCGGTGAGTTCGTTATTCATCCAAAGCAGCTGCAGGAGGGGGGCCACCCGTCCCACCCGGAAATCCTGGTAATCAGCAACGCGATGAAGGATGGCAAACCAAGCGGCGCGATGGGCAACAGCGAAGCGACTTGGCACACCGATACCTGGTTCTATGAGAAGCCGCCTGCAGGTGCCATTCTACGCGCCGTAACAATCCCCCCTTCGGGCGGAGATACGTACTTCCTGTCCACCTACATTGCCTATGAGACCCTGCCAGCGGCGCTGAAAACAGCGATCGATGGCCGACAGATTTTCTTCCAGAACGTTTATGACAAGACCGGGAAGATCAGACTTGGGAAAGCGGAGCCAACCAGCAAAGACTTTCGAGAATGGAGCGGCATTGTCCACCCTCTCGTACGCACACACGGCGAGACCGGAAGAAAGGCGCTTTACTTGGGTGGCACATCGGACGGCGCATGGATTGTCGGCATGAGCATCGATGAAAGCAATGCCATACTCGCAGAGCTGTGGGACCATACGACGAACGGAAGGCATGTTTTCGTTCAGAGCTGGGACGAAGGAGACATCATGATGTGGGATAATCGGTGCACCATGCACCGACGCGATTCATTCGATCCGTCCTTTGTTCGCGTTATGCACCGCACGACGACATCCGGCGAACGCCCGATCTAAGCCAAACAAGAAGAGGTTCTCGGCCATGGCTGGACTTTATCGGCTCGTTGAGCGACATCCACCCCTGCCATCAGAGTTGGTTGAGCTCTTGTCTCTGGTCGAGACGGCTACGATCGGCCACACCGAGCATCTCGGGTTCGTTGGAGCCGGTATCGTTCCGCTATTACCGGCTCGTATTGCCGGGGTGGCGGTGACCGTCGCGGCACCTGGCCGCGACGGGGCCATCATCTACCGCGCGGTCGACCAACTTTTGCCAGGGGATGTTTTGGTTATTTCTCGCGTCGACAGCGACGACATCGCCTGTGTTGGTGGAGGTGTCGCCACGGCCGTCAAGGCCAAGGGAGCAGCAGGAATCATAATCGATGGGCCTTGTACCGACCCTGAAGAGATCATTGGTACGGGGCTGCCGGTGTGGTGCAGAGGCACGTCTTCAAAAACCACCAACCGTCAGTTCAGTATCGGGGGATCGCTCAATGTCCCGGTTGCTTGCGGCCGAACCGCAATCCTACCGGGCTATGCCGTCCTTGCGGACTGCTGCGGTGTCTTCGCAACTGAGCGTCAGTCTATGCGGTCAATTGCTGAGGACGCTCTCGCTCGCCAGAAACGCTCCACGCTGATCCGCGCCCACCTCGCCGCGGGTCATTCAATATTCGATTTCAAGGAACCAGCACGTGAAAATCGCATTGATTCAGATGAGCTCTCAGCCTGATCTTCGCCGCAACTTGGCAGAGGTCGAACGCTTGATGACCGAAGCAGTTGCCGGTCGTCCCGACCTCATCGTTCTTCCTGAGCATTTTGATTGGATGGGAGGATCTTCCGACGATAAACGCGCCGCGGCCGATTTCGTACCGGGGGGTAAGGCATATGATTGTGTCCAGGATATCGCGCGGCGACACCGCGTCTTTGTTCACGCCGGCAGCCTCATGGAGCGATGCGTCCAAAGCGGCAAAGTGTTCAACACGACTGTCATTTTCGATGCTGAAGGAAGTCAAGTCGGAGCATATCGCAAGATCCATCTCTTCGACATTACCACACCAAATGGAGCTCGGTATGCTGAGTCCTCGGTCGTCACAGCAGGAGATAATCTTCTGATCTATGAGCTGAACGGGTGGAAGATCGGATGCGCGATCTGCTACGATTTGCGCTTCTCAAGCCTCTTCGATCGGCTGGTACAAGAGACCGTGGACATCTTCATTCTCCCTGCCGCGTTCACACGACAGACCGGGGAGGCTCATTGGGAGGTCTTGTGCCGCGCAAGAGCGATCGAGTATCAGGCTTTCTTTGTGGCGTGCGGCCAATGTGGCAGCTACCCTTCTTTGAATGGTGAACCTCGAGAAACATTTGGAACATCGCTGGTCGTTGATCCCTGGGGCGAGGTCATCGCAAATGCGGGTCAAAAGCCATGCGTCCTTCATGTCACTCTTGACCGAAAGCGACTTGATCACGTGAGAGAGCTAATCCCCATGACAAGCCAGCGTGTCGACATGAACACGATGCGGATGCATGTCCGCCCCTCCAGCGGATAACACTATCCGCCGGCCCAAAAACTTCATCAAGATTTACTCCTACCTTATCCCGGCTCGTCCTAACCTTCCCGTCCAAACGAGGAGGTACCGGAGATGCAAGCAACTTATGCTCTAAACACGGGCGCACCGTTCCTTTCTGCAGCCGCACTTCGCGATGCTGGCGCCGAGTTGGATACAGGTGAGATGCTCGCAGCCATGGACAACGCTTGGGCGGATATTCGCTCCGGCATAGCATTCGGATCAAAGGCGGTCCTGTCCCTCCCGGAGGAAGACTTCTGGCGCGATGGCGCCGTTGCACACCGCAAGGAGGAGTTTGCGAACGAAAGATTGGGTTGGAAGCTTTCATGCCTCTACAGTGTCAATGAGCGCTACGGGGGAGTGAAAATAATTGGCGCCAACGCGTTTAATCGACAGCTGGGACTACCACGCTCGACCTCAACGATCGTTCTGATGGAAAAGAAGACGTTACGGGTAGTTACGGTGATGGATGGGACCGGTATTTCTGCTCGCCGCACAGGCAGCTATGCCACGATGGTGATGGATGCTTTTTGCCGCCAAGATAGACCTGTATCGGTTCTGCTTTTCGGAACGGGCCCGACGGCCCGTGCTGTCGTGGAATGTCTCGGTTTCCGTTGTGCCGACCGCATCGGCAAACTCGCAATCCAGGGCCGATCAATTGATCGGGTGTTACAGTTTATCGAAGCGATCGATTTTCCAAATAGGCTGGACATTCAACCAGCCGAAGAAACATCGCTCGCGGAAAGTGATTTCATTATCACTGCGACAAACGCTCGTGCCCCGATTTTTGCCGGAGATGCATTGGCGCGTGACGCAGTCAGTCTGCATCTTGGCGGGGACGAAGTCCCGGAGAGTTACCTGCAACGGGTGTTGCGGACCGGCTTGGTCGTCTGCGACGATCTCCGCACTGTATCTCATCGGAACTCGCAGAGCATTGCGCTGCATTTTTCCCGGCGTGGTCTTTCCCTGGACGAGGTGGGGCCGCTCCTCGGGCTACATGATCTGACAATGGCGGGAGCCCCCCCTGCCCGGCACAAGGGACCTGTTTGCGTCACGTGTGTCGGACTACCAATGCTCGATCTCTACGCGGCCCAGGCTACCTACGAAAAGTATTGCCGGCGCACCGCATTGGATCAAAGGTGACCGGCCATGTTGATATCGCAGCTGCTTGCCAGGCACATAGCGGACGTCGCCCAACAAGGACCGCCGCCAGAAACGACCGACACCGCACTTCGTCTCGTGCTGGACGTGGTGGGAGCAGGAGCGGCCGGCGCGATCTGCAATGGTCCACGTGCTGCGCGCCGTTCCGTTGGGGCGGTTTTCGGTGCAGGCGACGCGCCGATCTGGTTTTGCGGCACCGGCTCGACCGTGTCCGGGGCCGTGCTTTGCAACGTGGCCGCGAGTTGTGCACTTGATGTCGACGATGGCCACAGAGCTGCACGCGGGCACCCAGGAGCAGCGGTTGTTGCGACAGCTCTCGCTCTTGCACAATTGCATGATCATCCCGCCGGTCGGTTCTTGGCTGCGATTGTCGCGGGCTACGACGTTGGGGTTAGGATTGCAGCGGCACAAAATCCGGCCGGGATTGCAACACGGCAGTCAGGTCGATGGGCAGGGCTCGCGTGCGTCGCAACGGCTGCGGCATTCTTGGGACACGGCCCAGGGGTGATTTCGCAGGCTCTTTCGATCGCCGGCGTACTTGCACCCAACCAGCAAGCCAATGGCAGTTCCGGATACGCGTTGCTTACCGGAAACGATGTAAAAGAAGGCATAGCGTGGAGCAGCGTCACAGGCTTGATGGCGCTGGAATTGGCCTCGAATGGACATACTGGCCCTGAAGATTTCCTCGACCATCCAAGCTTCTACAACGGCGAGAGCATTCTATCTGAGCTGGGAAATCGGTGGGAAGTGAACGGCCTCTATTTGAAACCTTACGCCTGTTGTCGCTACATTCATCCTGCTCTCGACCGGCTTTGCGACCTGGTCAACCAACACGATATCGCCGTTGATGACGTCTGTAAGATTGAGGTCGAAACCTTCGCCTGGGCAACCAAACTCGGCAACCGAACCAATCCTGACAATCTGATCGAGGTGCAGTACAGCCTCCCTTATTGCCTGGCAGTGGCGATCGTCGACGGCCCCAAGGCGCTCCTCCCTCCCCGTCTGGATTGTCTGGGCCGCCCCGACATCGAAGCAGTCGCAGAGAAGGTCACGATATCGGTACGCGACGATATCGACGCCCTGTTCCCCTCTGAAACACTGGCGATCGTCAGTGTCGAGACCAGCACCACGCGCGTGACATCGACGATTGGAGCTCCCTTCGGCGATCCACGCTGTCCTATGCTTTGGCCAGATGTCGAAGAGAAATTTCGTATGTTAACGAGAGGCGTCCTTGCTACCCAGCAACAGCAACAGATTGTCGACGCCGTGCTTGCGCTTGCATCCGGAGATGTGTCACCGCTGCTCATTGCACTGAAGTCGACAACTTTCGATGCACACTCTCAATGAGAATTAACTCGTCTCGCGCAGCCTTAACTGGCAGCTCGCAGGCGAGAATTTGGTCAGCTGTCGACGATTGCGGAACCAACAATTGAGATAATTTCTCCGCCCAGCTCGGCGTTGCGTTGTTTTGTCTGTAAGAATACGGCGCGGCAACGTGAATGACCGGCGGCGATATAGGCGCCTGATGGCCGGAGTGAGCTATGGATAGGGAGAGTGGCACACCGCGCGGACGCCGCGCAAGGCAGGGCGCGGCTTCATTTCGCAAGAGATAGCCATCGCGCGCGGGATTGAAGCGCCGGACTGGATGCTGTAGAGCACTCTTCGTGCGTTTCGTGAAAAAGTTCTACGGTCGCCGCGGGCTGTTGATGTCAACGATCCATCATCGCAGTGACAAACTCTGGCTTTAAGTCGAGCTGAGAGAATGCTGCATACTGTATTTATCCATTGCTGAAGCGGAGCATCCTGCGTTGAGAAGACCAACACGCCAGTTCACCGTCGAGGTCAGGTCGTCAAATCGTCGATCGTCCCTCAAGCCAACCTCGATATGGGGTGATATTGACCTGAAGGCACTCGCGCGTGAAGCCGAAGCTGAAATTCCAAGTGATCGGCGCCCGGTACCGCCGCCAGTTCATCCCGTCGGAGAAGTGGTCCTGAATGAGACGGTGGCGCCTGCGCCTACTCCCCCCGCAGATGACAATCAGGCCGCAGTGCAAAACGCGGCTGGAGCTGGCGTTTCAAGTGTAGCGATTGCTAGCGAGACCGACGTCGCTTTGCCCGTCCAGGTCGCAGTCGTCAGCGAAGAGCCGACGGCACAGGTGGCTCGGCCCCGCAAGACCAAGCCTCGGCGACGTCCGGCTCAAACGCTAGAAGCTGTGCCCGCTGTTGAGGCTGTCGACCAAACTGATGTTGACTGGCTGCTAGCCGAAAATCAAAAGCTCAAATTGCTGCTCCGCCAGAAGCTGATGCAAGACAACGCATTACTGCGAGACATGTTGAAACGGAATTGAGCCTGACACGAGCGCGCTCGTTCTTCGGCGGGACGACCCTATCACCTGTCGACGTGGCGGGGGTCGGCTGGCGTTCGTCTAAACCGTTACTGGACGATCGGGTTAGCGCAGTTGAGTGTGACGGTGCAAAGGCTCTCCGTCGCATTTCCTTTTGACGAAGAAGGGATGACCGTGGAAGGCTTGCAGAATGTCATCGACTGGCTGATCGCAGAGGGCATCTCCAGCCGAAGCATCGACCAGATCATGGAGGGACTTGGGCCGCGCTTACTTGCTTTGGGATATCCCATTGCCCGGGCTTCAATCGCAATGCCATCCATTGACCCGATGCACAGAGGATACTCGGTCGTGTGGTCGCCGGGCTCCGCAATATCGATTGATACCCAAGGCCATGATGATGCTGGCCAGGCGATGTTTGAGCGATCGCCGATCTATCACCTTCTGACGAATGATCTTCTGCAAGGTCGGTGGCAATTACCGACGAATGGCCCTGGAACCTTTCCGTTGTTCGACGACCTGGCGGCACTCGGCGCCACTGACTATGTCATCAGGCTTGCGGAATTTCCCGGGGATATCGCACTTGGAGGTGTCGCGTTTTCTCTCGCCGCGAACGCTGTGGGAGGGTTCTCGGACGAACAGATAACAGGGATCGCCCGATTGCTGCCCGCTCTCGCGCTTGCCTGCTATCGGGTTGCGACAACCCGGATCGCCACCGACATGCTGGCAGTCTACACCGGCACACGAACGAGCGGCCGCATCTTGAGTGGCCAGACCCGCCGAGGGGATGGCACCTCCATCTACGCGGCAATTTTATTTGCTGATCTCAAGGACTTCACTTCACTGAATGAGCGTTGGCCGCCTGAAAGAATCGTGGGGTGGCTTAACGAACATTTCGAGGCAATTGCGGGTCCCGTGGAAGACAATAGCGGCGAGATCCTGAAATTCATGGGCGATAGCTTGCTGGCGATTTTTCCGAGCGAGCTTGAGGACCCATCTATCGCCTGTGGTCACGCTCTCGCATCGGCTTTAGAGGCAGTGAAGGCCAATCAACGGCTAAACGCAAGCCGTGCTGCGCGAGGTGAACCCATGCTGCACGTCGATATCGTCTTGCACGTTGGCGAGGTTTTCTACGGCAATATCGGCGCCTCTCGCCGTCTCGATTTCACGGCAATTGGCCGGGCCGTCAACGAGGCAGCCCGGATGGAGAAGATTGCTGATGTCGTGGAACGCAACGTTCTTGCGTCAGCGCCGTTTGTCGCCAAGCAATCGGCGGCACGCTTTGAAAGCGCGGGTTTCTTCGCCCTAAAGGGCGTCGCAAAACCAATGGAGGTCTTTGCCTGGATGGAGGAGGCCGAAGATCATTGATCATCGGCCGGTCGGGACGACAAAGCCCCAACCCTATCGACTTGCAAGGGCCACCGACAGACTGCTGCGACCGTGCCTTGCAAATTCAAAGCTGTTGCTGCTTCCTGATCGACGCGCCGAAGCGTCGGCCGCGATGTCCGTCGATCGATGACGAATTATCTTTAAATTCGTAAGGGCGCACGATGCAACAAATGCCAAAGCCCTATCTACGTACGCACCCTCAAAGCCCGCTCTGTCCTGTCGGCGATCTGGGTGACAGCGTAGGCGATCGCCATGTAGATCACGACGGCGACCAGGAAGGCTTCGAGGTAGTAGAAATTCAGGGCCGCTGTCAGCTGGGACTGCGCGAAAATGTCCACGACTTCGATCGCGAACCCAAGTGACAGCGCCTTCATGATCACCATGAACGAATTTGCAAGATCAGGGATCGCGGCGACGATGACCTGGGGTAGCATGACGCGGCGGAAGAGTTGGAACTTCCTGTAGCCCAGCGAATAGGCTGCATCCGCCTGGCCAGTATCGAACGAGTTCAATGCTCCCTTAACGACTTCCGCCTGGAAGGCCGCAACACACGCTGTTAGCGCCACGATCAGCGTCACCCAATTTGGGGTAGAGTGGCCGTTGTAATCGATGCCGGCGAGCGCGGCGAGCGTGTGCAAGGTCGATGGAAGGCCGTAATAGGCGAGGAAGATAACGATCACCATCGGCACGCCCTTGAAGACGACCTTGTAGGCTACGACGAATTGGCGAAGCACCGGAATCTTCCGGTATTCGACCATAGCGAACAGGCTACCGACGATCGTGGATAGCACGAAGATGGCAAGCGCCATGGCAAGCGTGAGCGGCACTGCACCCAGGATTTCATAGAAATCAGGAAGAAGAACTTCACTGTCGAACATGATGGCTCCCTTCCCTGATCAGATACTCGCCATCAGCGGCGTGGCGACGGTCTTGTCGTTTGAGGCATACTTTCCAGAGCGGCGTTCGAAGAAGCGTACGATCGCCCAGGCGACGAGACACAGCACCGAATAAAGCACAGCAAGCACGAGGTAGGTCTCGAACTGGTACTGGTTGTAATCGCGTTCCATCACAAGATGGGCCGTCGCCATCACGTCGGCCGCTCCGATATACATGACGAGCGCTACGTTATGGATGAGGTAGATGATCGCGTTGCCGTAGCCGGGAAGCGCTATATGGAGCGCTTGCGGCGCGATAACGCGTACCAGCTTGCGTCGGAATGTATAACCAAGGCTGTCGGCTGCATCGTGTTGCCCGCGATCGACAGCGAGATATGCGGGACGCATCACCTCGGAGAGGTAGCCGCCGTGGTAGAGGCTGAGGCCGAGCATGGCGGCGATCGTCGGCGAAACGAAGTCTTCGACGCCGAAACCGTCGACCAGCACTGGAAGGCCGTAGAAGGCGACGAAGAGCTGAAGGACAACGGGAACGCTGCGGGCGTAGGAAACGTAGAGATCAGCCAGTTGGCTGATCACAGGCACTCTGCGCACTCGAAAAGTCGTTGTGATCAATGCCAGTATGAAGCCGGCGGCCATGGCCGTGAACGTGATCGCAAGCGTCAGCGGCAATGCCGAGAGCAGCTCAGGGATCATTATGGAAAGGTCCACTTCGGAACACTCCTTCTTTCAGTCTGGGGCCTGGTCGCCGGCTTCGGTTGCCCGGCGTTACTTCATGTACGTGGTGATGTCCTCGCCGAACCACTTTTGCGAAAGCTTGGCGAGCGTGCCGTCGGCCTTGAGTTCCTTGAGGGCCTTGTCGATACCATCAGATAGCGCCTTGTTCTCCTCGGAACGGTGGATCAGGACGAAGGTCTCGTTGATCGCGACGGGTTCGCTTGCCTGTACCGCGAGCTTCTGCTCGTTGATGACAGTCTGTTCGCCGAGGTTTGACGGCAAAACCAGCGCGTCGTACTTGCCGTTCTCGACTTCCTTCAAGCGATCTGGGTAGGGAATGCCGGCACTCGAAGCGGTGACCTCGATCTTGTAGTCAGGGTTCTTTTCCTGCCATGCGGTGGCGAACTTGTAGATGCCGCCGCCGGCAGTTACCGGCACGATCTTCTTGCCGACCAAGTCCTTCATTTCCTTGATGCCGCTATCTTTGCGGCTGTAGATCTTGATCAGGCTGGCCCCGATCGGTGCTTCGGGAATGAGGAACTGCTTTTCGCGTGCCGGAGCGCGGTAGTAGCCGCCGGTGGCGATGTCGTACTTGCCGGTTGCAAGGCCTGTCTCCTGTGCGATGTCGGCAGCCCCTTCCATCACGAACTTGTACTGCGGCAGCTTGGCGTTGATGGCCTTCAAGACGTCCGGCTCATAACCCTGCGGCTCGACGCCGATCGCGCCCCAGGACAGCGGCTTGGATTCCGCTGACGTGGCGATTTTGATAGTGCGGACATCTTCGGCATACGACGCCGTTGCGAATGCGATCGCGACGCCTGCGACGGCGAGACCGAGACCACGGCGCGAGATTGAACTCATGGAAGACATTTCAGGCATCCTTTCTTTACTGGATCGCGCGTTCGGAATTCAGGAACTGTGCGAGACGGGGGTTGGAAGGCGTATCGAAGATTTCGGATGGGCTGCCATCGGCGGCAACGACGCCCCCATCCATGAAGACGATGCGGTTCGAGATATTCTTGGCGAACTGCATCTCGTGGGTAACGAGAAGCGAGGTAATGCCAGACGACGTGACGTCCTTGATCACCTTCAGCACTTCGTTGACGAGTTCGGGATCTAGCGAGGAGGTCGGCTCGTCGAAGAGCATGACATCGGGCTTGACCGCGAGCGCTCGGGCAATGCCCGTTCTCTGCAACTGGCCGCCGGAAAGCTGCGACGGATAATTGTCGAGCTTGTTCGAGAGGCCGACCCGCTCCAACTCCTGCAAGGCGATCGCACGGGCTTCGTCCTTCGACTTGCCCTGCACGACGACCAGCGGATCCATGACGTTCTGGATGACCGTCATGTTCTTGAAGACATTGAATTGCTGGAACACCATCGCCGTGCGCAGGCGGATCGCCTGGACGGCGGCCTTGTCGGGTCGCGCGAAATCCATCTGGATATTATCAAAGTCGATGGTTCCTGATGCCGGCTTGGCGAGATGATTGATACACTTCAGCAGTGTCGTCTTGCCGGTCCCGCTAGGCCCGATGATCGAAACGACATCGCCTCGTTTCACGGAGAGATCGACGCCGTTCAGGATCTGGGTGCTCCCATAGGATAGCTTCAGGTTCTTGATCTCGAGCATGGCGGGTCTCAGTTCCTTTGGGAAGTTAGTTCGGAAAGCGCTCCGGTATCGTCGTCGGCCCACTCGTCGCCGAGGAGTTCCGGTGTGTCGAAGGCCTGGAGGTTGGCGAAGTGGGCTTCACGGTCCTCAACAAAGAGCGACCTAGCGATGCCACGCGCCAGGCGGTCAGCACCTTCACTGATTGCTGGAATGTCGCCTGTTAGCTTGCCGTGGCTCAGGGTCGCCGGGAAGTTGAAGCAGTGGATCTTGGATAACGTCGGACACGACCCCGGTGCCTTTTCGAGAAACTCAAAAGCCTCTCCCAGATCAGGTGAACCCTCAAGCTCACCGTTTGCCATGCCCGGCGGCGTCGCGAAGCGGTCGCGCCAAAGCCGGATGTGCGGTTCGAAGCTTGCAAGTTCCGGCCGGTTGGCCAGATCGATCTTGAAACCCGTTCCAAAGATCAGGAAGTCGATGGAATAGCTGCCGCGCGGCGTGGTGGCGACGATATGGTCACCTTCCTGGCGCAGGACGTTGATCGGGCTGTCGAGGTGAAGGTGGGCGTGTTCGAAGGCGCTGACGCGAAGAACACTTGGGCGCGGCGGCGGCGTCTGCTGACCCATGGCGTAGTTCAGAAAGCGCCACTTCCATTCGTCCGGTAGGCCCGCGAAACCATGAACGACGCCCTGGCTGCCGATGCCAGTGAACTTGTTGATGGCTGGAAGCGTCTTGCGGCGCACGAACATGTCGAGGCGGGCGGCACCCGCTTCCAGCGCGCTTGCCGCGTTGTCCATGGCCGAGGCACCTGCCCCGATCACGCCCACTCGCTTGCCGCGCAGCGATCCAAAGTCGATTTCATCAGCCGTGTGAGCCCAGAACCGGCGGTCAATGCTTTTTGCAATCTCTGGAACGAACGGACCGCCAAGACCATCGCGCCCGGTTGCGAGGACCACGTGGCGGGCAACAATGATTTCCTCGTCACCGCCCTCATGGCAGGTGATATCGAGCATACCATCTTCGCGCGGGATGATTCTGTCGACGGAAACGCCGTTGCGCACCGGCAATTCGAGCACTTTCCGGTACCAGATTAGATAATCCATCCAGATCTCGCGCGGCGCACGGTCGAGCACGAGCCAGGCCTCGCGGCCAAAGCGCGCTTCGTAGTATGCGCGAAATGTGAGCGCGGGTAGACCCATTGCAGGACCGGTGAGCTGTTTGGGCGAACGCAAGGTTCGCATGCGGGCGAAGGTCACCCACGGCCCCTCCTGCCCCGCCACCGCCTTGTCGAGGACGAGATGATTGGCGACGCCGAGACGCTTCAGCATTCCCGAGGCGACGAGACCAGCCATCCCTCCCCCGATGACAACGACATCGACAACCCGCCGGCCATTGACGTCGCGCATGGGAACCCAGGATTTGGCCGGCAGCTCCAGCCAGGAGAGATCCTGGCGCAGGCGCTCTTCCAACCCAGCGAGATTGTCAGGATGTGCGGAAAGATCGCTCATGTCAGCGTTCCCTCTGAAATGGTGGCTTGCCGTAGACACTGTCGGCCAGCGCATCGCTGCCGTTTACTTCCAGCAGACGGCAGCCGGGCATCGTGAGCGACTGTACCCGCGCGGCGTCTATGACGGCAGAAACCGTCGGTGTAAGCGGCAGTGCGGCGGCAGAAATCGCTCCGAACAAAAACGAAATCTGTTGGTCGAGCCTGCGCATGACGACGCCCTCCAAGGGCACGCCGCAGACGGTGGCTGGCTCGACGATTGCGACACCTAAACCTGCGCGGACGAGCGACATCGCCGTCAGCGATGCGTTGACGTCGATGATCCGATCGGGGGCAACGCCGGCGCGCTCCAGCGCCTCGTCGACGCGGTGGCGCAGACGGTATGGGTTGGCGAGCGTAATCACCCGGTGAGCGGCAATATCCGTTAGGCGAACGATGTCCTCTCTTGCAAGCGGATCGTCGGCTCGGATGGCCACGACACAAGGCGCTTCGGCAATCCAGTGGATCTCAAGGCCTGGATGTTCGAGCGGTAAGCTCGATATGCCGAGATCCGCCGAACGCGCGATCACCGCCTGGACCACGTTCTCGGCTGCCAGCGATTGGACATGCAGATGGCGGGGGATGAGATCGGCGGGGAGCGCTGCCAAAGCCTGCGGGAGGATGCCCGCTGCCAGCGATGGGGTCGCCGCGACCGTCAGTGTCGACGGCTCGTCACGTCCAATCGCCTCGGCCCGCTCGCGGATGTGAATAAGGCTTGCAAGATGCCGTTCGACCTCCGCATGAAAACGCAGGCCCCTCGCTGTCGGCTGAATGCGTCCACTGCTTCGATGCAGCAGCGCGTAGCCGAGTTCCGCCTCCAGGTCCTGAATAAGCCTGCTGACGGCCGGTTGCGACCGACCGAGCAGGCGCGCAGCTCCGGTGACGGAGCCCGCGGACATCACAGCCGCGAAGGCCTCAAGTTGGCGAATGTCAAATGAGCTACTATGCATATCACACATCAACCATTGTCCATCATGCATTTAAAGCATGAGATTTCTATAAATGCACTTGAGAATAGATAATTATTTCGCATGAGGTTGAGAACCTCATGTTAATTTGACATGGATTCTGCGAGACCTGTTGGTTTATCTCCAGCGAAAGCAAAGGAGCCTCTTTTGACACTCATAGAAACGCTTGCCGATGTGAGACCTGGTTCGGCGCTGGCCGAAGCGATGGAGAAGCGCACGGAGATTTTGCGCCTCAGTGAGGCTGCGCATGACGCCGTACTGCTGCCTCGCGATCCCGGCGGGCTATCGCATGGATTGCGCGCAGCACTTGCGGCGCGCATGGCGCGGCACAATCGCAATGAGGCGCTCGCCGATCACTATGACGCATTGGTCGAGCGCGCCGCGGAAAAAGAGACGGCATTGCTGGCGCAACCGGGCACCAACGTCGACGATCCACGCACTTTGGAGATCGTCCGCCACGCAGACCGCCTTACCGTGGCGCCGCGTGAAGCCACGCGCGGTCACATTGAAGCGCTGCGAAGCGCGGGTATCACCGACGCCGACATCGTCCGTCTGTCGGAGCTTGCCGCCTTCGTAAACTATCAGGTGCGCGTCATTGCCGGCCTGACACTGATTGGAGCAGGAAAATGAGCGAGACAGTCCACAGCTTCACCACAACTGTTCCTCGCTGGCAGCCTTATGTCGTTCCTGTCGATATTGAGACTGCGACCGAAGAGCAGCGCGAGGCCATGCAGGTCACGCCTTCCAACAAGGGCATCTCAACTTACGTGCTGACACTTGCGCACGATCCTGAATCGCTTGCGGTTCGCTCGCCTCTGTTTAACCTCATCATGTACGGCAAAGACGGACTTTCGCTTGGCGAGCGCGAACTCGGCGCCACAGCGGCGTCGGTCGTCAACCGTTGCGTCTACTGTGCCGCCGTCCACGCGTCGCGGTTCATCAACTATACCAAACGCACCGACGTTATCGACGCGATCTTTAAGGACGAACTCGACGCGGAGCTTGACGAGCACCTGCAGGCGATCTTCGACTTTTCGGCGCATCTGTCAGCGACGCCTCCAGAAGCCACACAGGAAGACGCCCAGGATCTCGCTGACGTAGGGCTTTCTGAGCTCGAATCGCTGGATCTTGTCCTGTCGTCAGCGATCTTCGGCTGGGCGAACAGACTGATGCATACACTGGGCGAGCCGGTAAAGGACTAGGTTAGTTGCCAGGGTCCACCCCTCGAACGCGGATCCGCGCATGGCATGGACTGCTTGCTGTATTTGCAGCAGCCATGTGCGGTCGGCCCCGCCGGCGCCGGTGCCGTGCGTCGCAACCTTTTCGTGTTTATATCGAAGGTCGTTTCCATCCGGCTGTCGTCGACAGCACCAAAGATTTGCCGTCGCAGCCGGTTTCAAGACAACCGATGGCGTGCGTTCGAAGTTGCCTGCGGTTCGGTGATCACTACGATGCACGCTGGCACTCCCGGAAATACACCCTAGAGCTCCGTCAGAGCGCGTTCGTTGGATGCGTCGTAGATGCGGATATCGCTCCTCATCCGGCCGCTCCAGCGATCGACGAAGGAGATCGTATCAGCCGCTTCAAGATGCGCGCGTAGCGCGCGTTCATCTGCCCAGCGCTCCAAAACCAAGAGCCGCCCGGCTCCCGGTTCATCGATTGCTGCGCTATATGAAATGTTCCCGATACGCTTCCTCGTTGCGACGGACAGCGCATTCAAGTCGTCGTGAAACTGGTTGAGATCAGCCGGATCCACGTAAATGTAACCCGCTACGATGAGCACGAGGCACCTCTTTGTCGGCGGCCTGATCGCGGGAGCTGGCAGATCAGGCGGCTGTATGCATGGATGAACATCAAGAGACAAGCAGTACGATCTTGCCTTGGATGCTGCCGCTTGAGGCACGCTGATGTGCGGCTGATGCCTCGGCCAACGGATAGGTACTGTCGATCACCACCCGGATAGTTCCGTCGTCAAGCAGGCGGCCGGCCTCCGCCAACTGAGCGCCGTTCGAGCGAACCTGTGTCGTTGACACGGTAATCTTCCGCTCGACTGCCTTTGTATGGCCGGCAAAGCCCAACGGGTTCACGAGAAACAGGGCGCCGCCCGGCCTGATGACATCGAGAAAGCGTTCCATGTTCGCACCGCCAACGGCGTCGAGCACGAGGTCGACGTCGTTCACCACGGTTTCTGCGGCGACCTTTGAGTAATCGACAAAGACGTCAGCGCCCAAATCCCTCAAAAGAGCGTCGTGCTTATCGGAGGCGACGGCAATGACCTTTGCGCCTTTCCATTTGGCGATCTGGACGGCAAGATGTCCAACTCCGCCCCCGGCCCCGTTGACCAGAACCGTCTTGCCATCAAGCGAGACTGGGGTGTGCCTGAAGGTCTGGAACGGATTGGGCGCATCGTGACCGAGATCAACGAGGAATTGCCATGCTGTCAGAAGCGACATCGGCGCACCAGCCGCCTGAATATGGTCGATACCGAGAGGCTTGAGCGCCAACTGCGACGCGGGAACGCTCACATATTGCGCGTATGCGCTGCTCCCGTGCATCAGGTCTTCAGGAAAGCGAACCATCGCGTAGGCCTCGTCTCCTGCGCGAAATCCTGACACGCGTTCCCCAACCGCTGCCACGACGCCAGACATATCGGTGCCGAGGATGAGGGGAAATGTTGAGCTCGGTCGCCACTCCGGCGGAAGGGCTCGGTAGCCGTCCCGCAGATAGAGATCCGGCGGATTGAGACTTGCAGCGTGGACACGGACGAGGACCTCGTCTGACGATATCGTCGGGCGGGACGCATCTTCATATTGTAAAACGTCGGGACCGCCGAACCTGTGCAGTCGTACGGCTTTCATTATCTCGGTCATCTATTGCCTCGCTTCAAAATCGTCTTCGAGACAAAGATATGGCCGTTTCCCTTAGTTGATAATGCGGGGATAATTCGCTTTAATAGTGCCATGACGGAACAAATCGGCTTTGATCGACTGACAGGCCTCATTGCGTTTGCGCGCGCCGGCTCGCTTGGAAGTTACACGGCCGCTGCACGCTCGCTCTCCATCTCGCCATCGGCGATCAGCAAGAGCATTCAGCGTCTCGAGCGGCAGTTGGGCGTGTCACTGTTTGCCCGCACCACGCGATCAATTACGCTGACGGCTGAAGGACGCGACCTGCATGAGCGCGCGCTTCGGCTTCTTCAGGACGCCGAGGATATCGAACAGGCGGCGAAAGCCGCTCGTAGCGACCCCGCAGGCCCGCTGCGTATCGCCGCCTCTTTGCCAATTGGCCTGCACGTGATCGCTCCGGCGCTTGCGCAATTTCGCAAGCGGCATCCAAAAGTAACCGTCGATCTGCGGCTGAGCGATCACATGGTCGATCTCATCGAGGATGGCATTGACGTAGCGGTCCGTATAGGAGATCTGCCAGACTCACGCCTTCTTTCACGCCGTCTCGCTCCACACCGACTGTGCTGTTACGCCTCGCCCAGCTATTTGGAAGAGCGTGGTGCGCCGTCTCATCCCGACACGTTGCACGAACACGAAACGGTAAGTCTTCGCTACCAGAGCACTGGTCAGATGTTCCGTTGGGCATTCCGCATCGGCGACAAGGAAATCGAGGTTGCTCCAAGGTCTGGTATTGTTGTCGATGCCAGCGAAGCGGTGCTCGCAACGATTGCCGCAGGCGCCGGTATCGGAATGGCAACCAGCTTCATGGCGGACGCCTGGGTCAGGCGCGGAGCGCTTGTCCCAGTTCTTTCGCAATACGCGGTAGACCGAAACAACATCACAGCGGTTTGGCCCCAAAGCCGGCGATCCAACCCCGCGGTCCGCGCCCTTCTGGAAACCTTAACCCACCTGCCTTGAATATCGCTGGTAGGAATGCGCATCGTCCTAAGATGCCGGACGAAACAGTCGCCAAGGCGCAGCTACATCGCCGGTTAGCCGCTTGGCTGAACCGTCGTACCCGCAGGTACTTGCCGATCAGAAAGGGACGCGGAGGGTCCTGAACGGCCAAGCGGCGTTATCATGCCTGACCACGCATGAAGGCGCGTGTTGGTAGGGTTCTCGCATGGCCGGCCTTCCTGGTCGAACCATCATTTCATGTTTCCGCTACATGCCAGCGTCGGGGTTGGTGCGAGGAGCTGGATTACTGAAATTTGGATTGTCGAACCGTCCCCGAGATCTGGGATTGACATCGATCACATTCATGGACATTTTATATCCACGATTAGGAGATGCAAAATGAAACTGAGCGAAGGCGTCGAGCAGGCGATCCACTGCACCGCATTCCTGGCAGGCCTATCGGAAGACGGCGTGCTGTCGGCGGCGGCCCTTGCGGAACTGCACGGCGTTTCGACGAGCTATCTTCTCAAGCACTTGCAGGCGCTATCTGGTGCGGGGATCGTTGCAACCACGCCAGGCCCAAAGGGTGGATATCGGCTGGCCAAGGCGTCAAAGGACATCAGCCTCCTCGACATCGTCCTCGCGGTCGAAGGACCGGCGCCCGCTTTCCGCTGCGCGGAGATCCGCCAACGGGGGCCAAACCCTTTGCCGCAGCGCTACTTCAACAAACCCTGCCAGATCAACGCCGCGATGCTGAAGGCCGAAAAAGCCTATCGCGAAGAACTCGCCAAGGTGTCCGTCGCGGACCTTTTGGCGGACCTCGGTGCACACGACGACGGCAGTATCGCCGCCCGCGGATGCGCTTTCCTCGAACTCCACGAACGCAAGACGGGCAATCGCGCTACGTCATAGGAGAAGTCACATGACACAGATGAAGAAGGTCGTCGTCATCGGCGGCACAGGCTTGATCGGCTCAAAGGCCGTGAAGATGTTGCAGGATGCCGGCCACGAGGCCGTCGTCGCAAGTTCGCGCAACGGCATCAACGCGTATACGGGGGAAGGGCTTGAAGACACTGTGACAGGCGCAGACGCCGTCATCGACGTATCGAACATGATGTCCTTCGATAAAGACGCACTTGTCGATTTCTTTGCAACGTCGAGCCGCAACCTGACGGGAGCCGAACAGACCGCTGGCGTCCGTCATCACGTCGTCCTCTCCATCGTCAACGCCGACGGACTTGCTGCTAACCCATACATGGCCGGCAAGCTGGCACAGGAAGAGACCGTCGCCGCGTCTTCCCAGGCCTACACTATCGTCCGCGCTACGCAGTTCCACGAGTTCCTCGAAACGCTCGCTGGTGCCTACGCCACCGACGGTAAGGTCAAAGTGCCAGACATAGACTTTCAGCCAATCGCCGCCGCCGACGTCGCGGGCGCTCTCGTCGCAGTCGCGCTGGGTGAGCCGAAGAACGGAACAATCGATCTTGCCGGACCCGGACGCGGCTCGTTCGAATCCTTCGTCCGGACCTACCTCGAGGCCAAGGGCGATCACAGCCCGGTCAGCTCCGACGCCGCCGTCGATTATTTCGGCGCTCCAGTGGTGACCGGTTCGCTGGTGCCCGGCGGAGACTACATCGAGGGACGGATCACGATCGCCGAATGGCTTCAGGCATAAGGAGACGGAGAAATACCATGAGAACCATCCTCCACACGGCTATGGCGCTTGCGGTTTCGTTGACGGCAGCCTCCGCTCATGACGTCACGAAGCCAGGTCTTGCATACGATACGAAAGACGCAAAAGTGACCCTGGTTTACGAACATCCCCTCCCCGATGTTCCAGGCAAGAGCGTCAAGGGCGTCCTCGTCGAGTACGGCCCCGGTGGCTACAGTTCCGCTCATACTCATGCGAAGTCCGCCCTGATTTATGCGACCGTGCTTGAAGGCGCGATTCTCAGTGCGGTGAACGGCGGTGAGGCAACAACGTTCGTCGCCGGCCAGAACTTCACCGAGATGCCGGGCGACCACCACGACGTCAGCGCCAATGCCAGCAAGACCGAGCCTGCCAAACTACTCGCCGTCTTCGTCGTCGACACCGACGACACCGTCTTGACGACTGCTCGCAAGCCCTAAGCCTACGATGAGTGCGAGTACCAGTCCTGATCACCTGAACCTCGATCGAGAGGGTAACGAACGTCGACCAGACCAAGGCATCTAACGAGGCGCGCGTTCGCTGCGGCCGCTTTCGAGCCGACGGACCTCGTTGATCTGATTGCGATCGCCGCGATGAGTGCTCTCAACCGGCTCGGCGCGAGGTTAGCCTACCGGCAAAGACAACGACCATCACAGGCAGCCTTTGACGCCCTGTCGCCCAACATGGCGACGGGGCATTGAGCGTCAACTCCTAACGGCTAACATTCGCTGCGTAGCCATCATCCACAGGCGGGCTGCATTCTCCTCGTCAACGGCATACCGCGCCACACCGCTGAAGGGTGCCGATCCGCGCTCGTCGACCACCGGGGGCTCCTGGCAATCGTCGAAGTATCTGCCGGAAACGGCCTCCAAAAGCGGCGAGCCCGCTAGAAGTGCTGACGTCGCCGCCCCCTGCGCAACAGTCTTACGCAGATGCTCGGGTGTCCTCAGACCACCGGTGTGCTTCTGTAGTCCGGTAGCGATCGCTCCGGGATTGAGAGCGTTCGACGTGATGCCGTCGCTGGCCCACTGCCTCGCGAAACCGACCGACATAAGGATACAAGCCGTTTTCGACTGTGCATAGGCAAGCAGCGGATCGTAGGGAATGAAGTGGAAATCCGGGTCGTCCCAAAACACCGGCGCGAACAGGTTGCCGGTCGATGCGACATTAACGATGCGGCTCCCGTTGGCCTTCGCGAGGTGAGCTCGTAGGCCGAGCGAGAGCGCGAAGTGGCCCAGATAATTCGTTGCGAACTGCATCTCCCGCCCTTCCGCAGTCCGTCGCAGTTCGGGAATGGCCATGACGCCCGCGTTGTTGACGAGGATGTGCAGTGGCTCGTTCCAGCTTTCGACGAATGCTTGGACGGACGACAGATCCGCAAGGTCGAGGTGGCGAACCCGCAGGCGAGCCTTGGGCATTGCTTGGTTCAACTCTGCGGCGGTCCTCTCCGCATCGTACGGGCGGCGTGTCGCGATCGTAACGGCTGCCCCAGCTGCGGCAAGCACACGGCTTGTCTCAAGCCCGATACCTCCTGCTCCTCCTGTCACGATGACGTTCCGCCCGGTAAGATCGACTCCGTTTAGTACTTCCACGGCGGTCGACGAGGCTCCAAACGGGATAGGTGATGTCATTGTCATGGTCCTTCAGACATTTGGCTTGTCCAGAAGATAAGCACGTGGCATTTGTGAACTAGATGACGAATACCACACGCACTGATGAGATAATTCGTACAGTGAGTTCGCTACCGCCCGGCGAGCTGGCGGCGTTCCTTGCCGTCGCTGAACACGGAGGTTTCCGCGCTGCCGCGAGGACGCTGGACCAGACAGCGTCCGCATTGAGCCACGCGGTCGCTGCGCTAGAGAGACGTTTGAGAGTGAGGCTCTTCCACCGGTCGACGCGCAACGTCTCGCTAACCGATCTGGGTCGACGGCTCGCTGAGCGACTCTTGCCCGCGATCGGAGAGATAGGCCTGGCGGTCGAGGAGCTTCACGAACAGGCCGCATCGCCGTCAGGACTCGTGCGGATCAATTGCGAAGCAAATGCGGCCGAACAAGTGCTGATGCCTTTGTTGACCCGCTTCATGAGAATTCAGCCGGCAATGCGCTTCGAACTCCGTTCGGAGGGAAGACTGGTCGACATTGCGGAAGAAGGGTTCGACTGCGGCGTCCGGCCGGCCGAACTCGTCCCCGGCGACATGATCGCAGTCCCGATCGGCTCGGACCAGCAGCACATCGTGGTGGGGTCGCCAGGTTATCTAGGAAGTTCGCCGGTTATCGACACCCCGTCGGACCTCGCACTCCATCAATGTATTCAGCTTCGCATGGCGGGCGGGACCATCTATCGTTGGGAATTCCAGCGTCGCGGCGAGGACTTCGTCGTGGCGACGACTGGCAATCTTGTGGTCGATCAATCTAGACTACTTCTGGCCGCAGCTCTGGACGGCTGCGGCCTAGCCTACGTCACGCGATGGATGGCCGAGGACGCGTTAGCCGATGGACGGCTCACGCAGGTATTGGCGGACTGGACGCCGCCCTACCCGGGCCTGTGCCTCTACTATCCGCGGCATCGCCACCTTGGAGCAGGAATGCGCGGTTTCGTCGACTTCCTTAGGCGTGAAGGGTCGAGCGTTCGTCCGGTGGCTTGACGACGGCCGGAGGCACCATTTTTCGGCAAGAAACCGTCGCGCTCACTCCCCGTTCAAACATGCTCTCATAACGGCGTCGCATACCTCCGCTGCTTCTCTCCAGCAGCCACCGGGTTGGGAAGGAACCGCGCCAGATGGTCACGCCTCCGCGCTGCAGCCATCGCTCATGTCATGGTCCATCGTGCTGCCGGTCGTAGTCGATCCATAGCCATGGGCTTCTTCATAACAGATTTCACGCCGCCGCTGGTGGCCGACCTCCTTGACCTATTCCGCACCGTTCGGGTTGGATCGCTCGCAGAGTGAAAGCTGGCCCCACTTGTACTGCCGGCATTCGCCGCAGGACATCGTGAACGGGACCACGATGCGGTCGCCTACCGTGAGCTTCAAATTACCTCGGCCAGCCTCGACGACTTGGCCCATGGTTTCACGGCCCATGACGGCGCCGGCATGCATGCCCGGCACGAAACGCAAGCGTCATATTGGGGTCCAGCCTCATCGTATTTTACCTTCAATGTTCCGAACCCGAGTGGAACCAGTTCGGTCGTGGCGGGTTGAACATCATAGGCTGCACCCCACAGAATCCAATTGAGAGTTAGCAGAAAACTCTGCGAGCACTTAGCTGAGGTTCAGCCCTATCCAAAAACGCGTTCACCAAGCTCACGCGTGTGACGCGAGCTCGATCGGCAATGCCATGGAAAATAAGACACGCGTCCTTCTCTTGGAAAACGACCTCCTGATAGCGCACGAAGTCGAACACTGTCTTCGCCAGGCTGGGTTCATCGACGTCCACGTTGGCGGAAACTGCACGTACGCGATGACATGGCTTGCCACACATACTCCGGCACTTGCGATCGTCGATCCTCAGTTGGCCGACGGACGCTGTCGGGAAGTATTCGAGCTTCTGCGATCGAAAAGCGTACCGTTCATCGTCTACGCCCACGACTATGTGACGACGATCGAGCGACATGATGCTCGAGGAGGTCAGTGGGTACTGAAACCAGCATCCCGCGAGGTTCTTCTCAGGGCCGTGGACACCGCGTTTTCTTCACTTGGTCTCATAACTGGCGTTAGTGAAAGATCGTCCTAGTACGCCATACCAGCTCGGCTCCGAGCTCGCAGGGAACAAAACGCCTATCTCGTGCTTTCACTGGCATGAAAAAAATGCTTGCACTCAGCTACTTAGCCATCCTTCCGTTCTTCAACAGCGCTAATGCGCAGGAGCTGACCCCGGACATCATCAATAGTTCGGACGTCAGTCTATTGGAGACCGGTCGTCCGGCGGAGGCCGACCCACTACCAAACCCTGCGATAATCCGCATTCAGGTTCTGTTTGACCGAGCAGGCGCGTCCCCCGGTGTCATCGATGGTCTGGACGGCGGCAACATGAAAAAAGCAATCGCGGCTTTCGAAAGCATGCAGGGACTGCCGGTAGACGGCAAGCTCGACAAAGAGGTGGTCATGCGCCTGGATGACCGCCAGCAGGTCATCGGTCCATACACAATCGAGCCAGACGATCTCGCAAATCTGGTCGAGACCATCCCAGAGGATTATGCTCAACAAGCTAAGATGCAACATCTCGGCTACACCAGCGTCGAGGAGAAGCTTGCAGAGCGGTTTCACATGGATATCGACCTGCTGCGGACGCTGAACCCAGGATCGAGATTCGCATCCGGTGAAACGATTGCCGTTGCTATCATAGGTGCACCGCGGGCGGGTGCGGTGAAGCGAATTGAGGCGCGCAGAGGCTCGGGCGAAGTTATCGCATTTGCCGAGGACGGATCAATCATTGCTGCATACCCGGCGACGATTGGCAGCGAAGACAACCCGTCCCCTGAAGGCCGCCACAAGATAAATGGTGTCGCTCGCAGCCCGAAGTACGAATACAACCCCAAAGTCAATTTTCAGCAAGGCAAGAACAACCGAAAGCTCACTCTCCCGAGCGGACCGAACAATCCAGTCGGTAGTGTGTGGATCGATCTGTCAGAGCCTACCTATGGCATCCACGGAACGCCAGAACCCAACAAGATCGACAAGGCTGGATCGCATGGTTGCGTCAGGTTGACGAACTGGGACGTCGAAGAACTCGCGAGCATGGTCAAACCAGGCGTCGAAGTCGATTTTGTGAAATAGCGTGTCGATCGAGATGACAACTCGGTGCAAGTTCGTCAAAGAGCCTGCACCGAGATTCTGTCCCATCAGTCAGCGCTCGATATCGATGGCGGGCGCATGTCGGGCTCCGCTCGGCCACCCTTTTGGCCATTGAACGCATCGTTTGCGTCCTGATTGGCTTGGGTGACGTCCGCGGCCTCGCTGTCGTTGTCTTGGCCTTGTTCTGCTGCGCGATGCCAATGATCGAGATCCCGGCCTTCCTGCCGGCCTTCTTCCTCCCAAATCCTGTACGCTCGTTCGCGCTGTTGCTGCTCACGATCTTCCATTTTCAGTCCTCCTTCTGTTGGCAAGTGGAAACGTTGGTCCACCCCTCGTGTTCCATCACGTAATCTGGAGGACGGCTGCTGCGTTGGCATGTCGAAAGGAGTGTCTAGGCAAAGCTCATGAGATTGTTGACGCTTTTTTGCGCTAGTTTGTCTAGGAAACTGCGGGCACCGCCTTCGATCAACGGAAAACTCATCATGACGTTGGTTGCCGAAGTCGCATCGCCGGCGAACCTCGGGTGTGAAGCAAGCTCCGCCTCGTAATCGAGATGGAAATTGAAACCCGAGGACAGGAAATTCATCACGGCTGAAATTCAGTTGTGATCGTCGACAGGATCGTCGGCGGCAATTTCCAGGCTGAATTTCGTTACCGCGCGTTCATATCGATCGACGCTGCTGGCGCCGTTGAAAACGGTCGCAGATGGCGCCGTTGCATACGACGACCCTGCCTTTCTTGATCACATGTCTTACCCTTGACAGATTGTGCCCTTCAACGATCGCGATATCGGCAAGCCGTCCAGACGCAATCAGTCCTCTGTCCGAGGCTAGTTCCGGCAGGGCGCTAGCGACGTTGCCGGTGGCGAGGGCAACGGCCTGGGCGAGGCTCGATTGGCCGAGCCGGACCATTCGATTGATTGCTTCCAGGATTGAGTCCCAGTCTCCGCCGGCAAAATCCGTTGATAATGTATCGACAAGTCCTTCTGAGACGAGACGATCGAGGTTCGTCGGCTGATTGCGCCAGCGCGTGGAAATGCAATCAAGTGTCGACACGTCGATGGTTACCCCACTTGAGCGCAGCGCTCGCGCGACAGAGACACATTCTTCAGGCTCGAATGACGGATGATTGCTGTGAGCCGCAATCATTCGCGCCTTAGGATGAGTGACAGTCAGGCTCATCAGCGTATCTGCCGTCGGCGTCGCATTGTGGAATATCGCCGGCAACCCAAAGCGACTGGAGGCTTCAGCGATCTCTACGAGACCCTGCAACGAAAGCGATACGGGTGGCATGACCGTGGCGCGCACGAGATCAGCTAGCGCTGGAGCGTCGATCACAGAACGAAGCACCGAACCCTGCAAGAGATGGTCGACCGCCGTGAGGTCCGCAATGGGATGGTCGAGCTTGCGGCCAACAACTGCCTCTTTCAGCGCGCGTGCAAGATTTGGATGGATGCGGATGGCCGTGGCTTCGTGGATAGCGTCAGGAATGAAGCGGTAATCCTGAGCGCCACCACCCAGCGTCTGGCCACCCCCTGCCTCGCCCAGAGCCTTAGCACCGGCCTTGATCATGGCTTCGATCGTCATCTTGTGGTGGCGTCCACCCAGGCCGGCACCATCAATCGCGATTGCGGCTGCGAGATTGGCGGGGGTATGAGCTGTCGAGACCGCCACCTCGAGCGGATGATCATTGGGTGTCATCGCGATCTCATCCATCAGTGCAAGCCCGCACACATTGAGAAGGGTAGTCGTGCCCGAGAGGAGATGGCGGTTGAGATGGTATTCGATATCACTTGGCGCAAAAGGCCGGGACCCGCTTGGCATGGTAGGTCCGACGGCACATCCATGGGCATGACCGTTCATGATACCCGGCAGGATCGTACAACCCGTGGCGTCGATGACCTGCGCATTCGTGGGACGATCGATCACGCCCGCGATAACGTCCACGATCGCTTGGCCGCCGATCAGAACGTTTCCGGTCTCAATCTCGGTTACACCGTCTCCCGTGACGATACGCCCGTTGACGATCACCGTGTCCAGCCTTTGCTTGATCATCACGCTTCACCTCCATCTTGGGAACCGGCCAGCCCGTAACCGAGACTACGCACCGAGCGGATCGGATTGCCGTGAAACCCCGGTCCGAGCAGCCTGCGCAGTGTAGCGATGTGAACATTGACAGTTCGCGGGTCCACGAAGACATCGCTTGGCCAGCATCTGGCGATGATCTCACGCCTCGAAAACACACGGCCTGGATGACGCAAGAAAAGATCCAAGATAAGGAATTCGATGCGAGGAAGCTCAATCATTGCGCCGTCGTGCCAGACGCGCCAAAGAGCGGGATCGAGCGAAATTCCGCCATAGGAAAGCTGCACCTGTCGCCGTTCTGGAGCCAACGAAAACGCGATCTGGCGCGCAGCACTGGACGCGGCAAACACGCGGTTGGCACCGGCGTTTTGATAGGTTCGACGCTGGCTGCTGCCCAGCCGCGAGACTACGACAACCAGCTGAAGGCGGCTTGAGGTTCGGCTGTCGCGAATTTCCCTGCAGGCCGTCACAGAAGCAGGTAGTCGCGCGTCTATCAGCACGCCGTCGACATCAAGCCGTCTCACGGCGGCTACGGTTTCTGGCGCGGTTCGACGAAAGACCGTGGCTAGGCCCGATCGCTCGAGAACCTGGACGACTGCTGAAAATACGCCAGGGTCCCGCGATCCGATAATTATTGTCGGTCGCATGGTTGGTATGGGCTCACGTGTTGAACAGATGGCCGGACGATCTCACGACGTCGAATGCGGTTCAATCGCTCTCTGCAACCGGAGGATTAAGAATTGTATCGATGCCACGAAAGGCGGTCGGCGCAACTAGACGCTTTCCTGCGCGTCGCCCCGGACCAGTTCCAGATGTCGTGCACCTGTGAAGACACAAACTGTCGGAATACGGGATGTCATCGCCTGCTTCCTGTCCGTTTGGGACCAGGCCAAAGAGCCCCTTTGGGCGAACTGACCACATTGAGTTGGGCACAGGTATTCGAGATCAGTTCGGGTTTGGGGGCTTTCTCCCGACGATGGTTGTCGGGTGGATGTCCCGGTAGCATTGGCGTCCGATCGGACAACCAGCAACAATCAAGAAGGTCCTCCGATTAGGCTGGCCGTCGTTGCCGACCGATTGCGTCCAGGTCAGTGGTGAAAAAGGCAGTGCCGAGATGATGAGTGACGATCGCGGCCCATCGCCTCGCTCTCAGTCGTGAGAACCTCGAACGACGCGGCCGTCAGACTGATAGCGTGCCCAGATGAATACACGCCTATCTCGATTGGTGTTCGAGCACCGGTCGGCGCACTTTCCGTTTGCAGACCAGATGACGGAGAGATCAACGATGTGCAAAAGCTCAGACCCAACCGAACTCCTCTTCTCGCACGATGTCTCAGGCACCGAGAATGGAAAATTCAGGCCCTCTTCATGTGCCGGGTGCCGCCTGTCGAAGCTAGGCTGCCCAGGTAGCCGGCAAGCCAAGATACTGGCACTCGAAGAACGTGAGGGCGGCGTGCGCCACAGATAGGCAGGCAATGCCGCTCCATTACTATCAAATCTGAGAGTTGGCGCCAGTCGCCATGAGTGCAACTATAGGTACAGCGCCGATCGCTGTGACCGGCGCGTGCACCGACTGGAAGCCATATTGGATGACGCCTCTTCAAGCGCCGGCCCGCAGGTCGGTGTCGCCCTGCTATCCGCGGAAAGCTCAGCACCAGATGACGTTCTGGCCTCGGCCATTCGAGCCATGGCACTGGATGCTATCCAGGTGTCCTCACTCCTCAAGCTCAGACGCCTGCTGATCTCGGCGCGTGTTGACCTCGTCATCATCGTTGCGTCAGGCGACGCCGAGGCCGGCCTTCAACTGTGCGAGCAAGTTCGCGCAACGAGCGACATTCCACTGATCGTCATTCTTCCAGGCGACCGGGACGATATGATCGAAACGGCATTCGATATTGGAGTTGACGACTGTTTTTCCGCCTCTCTGGCCGTGTCGCAATGTCAGGCACGGATCAGGGCGCTGTTGCGCCGCGCCGCCTATGCGCTCAGTCATCGTGTGGACCCGAGGGTCATTCGTTTTGGCACCTTTGTCCTTCACCCTCGAGAGCGGGTCCTGCGAGACCTGAAGGGAACAACCATCGATCTCACCTCAGCGGAGTTCGATCTGATGTTGACCTTCTGTCGAAACCCTGGCCGCGTCATGACGCGTGAAGAGCTCCTTTCGCTCACGCACACCGGGCTTGCAGGCCCGGTCACCCGCACGATCGATGTACATGTCAGCCGGTTGAGGCAAAAGCTCGAACCGCACAGTGATAGTCCGACACTGCTCAAGACGGTCCGGCTTGGCGGATACATACTGGTCGTCGACGTCATATCAGACTAGGCAGACTTCGACCCTGAATTTGTTAAGTTTTGTTGCGGCCTTGCGCGCGTGTTGAAGCTCCTGCTAGGCGACGATATTCATATCAAAATTAATATATTTAGCCGGGGAAGTTATCAATGGCATGGTCGAACTGCGTTCGCTGGCAATGTCTTTCCAGCTCGCTCGACGGTGTCCTGTCACCGTGTCCTAACTTGGGAGAGAGATGGGATGAGTTCACGGACCCTACTTGCAAGTGTTATCGACTGCGCCTTCTCGATCGGGTCTGAGCCCGCACTTCAAAAGGCCATCGGGCGCGTCGCCAAGCGCAACGGATATGATAGTTTTGCCTATCTCAGCCTGCGCGCGGCAACCGCTCAAAATTTTGCGATCTCGAACTACGCACCCGAATGGCAGTCACTCTACTTCGATCGCTCGTACATGATCGTTGATCCTATAGTCACCATGGGAAAGCGCTTGATGCAGATATTCAGATGGTCTGTCGATTCCGAACGAAAAATCGCGAACGCCGACCAGCGAGGTTTCTGGGACCAGGCGTCGGACTTTGGGATCCGGAACGGCCTGACAATCCCGATCACAACAGGATACGGCCAGGTCGCCATGCTGACATTTGCGACGTCATCGAAAGGACCGCTACATGATGTCGTGGCCTCCGACATTGCCCTGGCTGCGACTGCGGTGGCCTTCCTGCATCACCGCTTTAGAAATTCCTCGCACCCGACCATGATGCGCAAACCCGGTCTGACCGATCGCGAAGCACTCTGTGTGCGGTGGGCGTCGACTGGAATGCCAATGCATGAAATCTCGTCGATCACCGGGCATTCTTACCATACTGTCAGGTTCGACCTCGATAATGTCAGAGCAAAGTTGGGCGTCAGGAACCTGCAGGAGGCACTGTGCGTCGCGACGTCAATGCGTCTGGTCTGATTTCGCGTGTGCCCTGTTCTCGGCTCTTGATGGCTCGCCACAACGTGGGCGAACCATCTATCTAGGCTATGCAGCTTTGCGGGTGGTTGGCGAGAGTCTTGAACGGTAAGACATTGGCCGCAACAGGTCGAACGTATCGCGGTTGATCGCAAGGCGACCGGCTACGCTGTTTGTCTCGTTTATCAGACAGGGTTCTCCCAGTCTTGTGATCGGCCAACCACGCTGCCGCAGCAGGCGCTCCATGCGAACGTCGGTGGCCGTCACCAGGTCCGTCCAGCCGTTTCGTAGACACCATTCAATAATGCCGGCAAGCAGGCAAAATGTAGCCTCGTGCGTTGCTCCACGCTGGCTCGATTGCGTGGACGTGTCGACACAGAATCTTGAGCTTTCGATCATCGTCGGATTGGTGGCAAGCTGCCCCTCCTCCAGCAATTGACGAAACGCGCCCATCAACATGTTCGGACCACTCATTGGAAGCAGGCGGACCGACCCAACGACCCCTGCCCGTTCGTCGAGGACCAGGATATAGGTCGGTCCGCAGTCGTCGAACTGATCGAACTCGCGGCCATCCTGACACGCGACATCCCAGCCGAGCCGTCCCTGGAAAACCTTCGCCCGCAACCGGTGCATTTCGTCGAGCAGTGCTGCTTCGGTCGATGTCTCCGGCATGCAAATGTCTATGACTTCCATCTCATCACTCTCCCTTGTTGAACCGTGACAGAGTGATGGTCTTTGATTCTGGCTTCTAGTCACAGATCTGCGGGTCGCACCCTCTCTCAGTTTCCGCGAAAGGCACCAGGAAAAACGATGTCCCCATCGCCGAGACGTTTGAAATTGAAGTTGTACCCCAGTCGGATCCTGATCGGGCCGGAGCGCTACCAGCGACCGTGCGAGGCGCTCCTTCGCCTGGCGGGCATCCACCCCCAGGTGAGAGCATCAACAACAAGCGCTCCGCATAGCAGCGGCGTTGGATGACGGCATCTGTAAAAAAGGTAACAGGCGCCGGGGTAAACCGGCGCCTGCGATCATTCGGCCAGAGGTACTGCTTCCGGGCCGAATGCCACTACTGAATGACCTGGACCACCTTGCGGGTCTGTGGTTCGACGATGACGCGCTCCTGACCCATTATGACGTAACCATACTGCGGATTTTCAGGAACCGGCGTCACGACGACATCAGAGGGCAGCACTACGCCGACCTTGACCCGCTCCTGAACAACTACCGGCTGTTCCGGGACCGGCGCCTGCTGTACGTAGGTAACGACTTCGGCCGGCGGAGGATCAATCGCGGCTCCAGCAACGCCACCGACGATCGCGCCGACACCGGCCCCGACGGGACCACCAACGATCGCACCCGTCGCAGCGCCGCCAACGGCTCCGGTGACCGCGCCATCGGCATATGCCGAAGCAGCCATGCAGGTCATTGCTGCCGCAAGGATAATGCGTTTCATTTCAATTCTCCTTCTCTCATTTGGTGGATGGAAAAGGCGATTGCGCTCTGTTTGTTCCGCATATCGGACTTAGGTCCGGGGACGGCCGGTCTCTGGCGTGTCGTACGCATTAATCGCCTAGTTCACGTCGGCTAGATGGTGTTCGTTTGCCGGCCTGAGACCGAAGCTGTCTCTGAGCGATTTGCGAAAGGCTACCTTCGCGCAAACTTTGCCCAGGCGGCTTTGGCCCGCTCATTAAGACCGGGGCGGCAGTTGGCGGTCAGCGCATGAAAATTGCCGGCGGGCTCACGATTGATAGGCAGCCGATCGAAAGCTCGACCCTCGAGCCTCGAAACGGCCAAGGAGCGGGCTCTACGCCCTTATGTTGGAGGGACGCTTCCGGCCGGCTTCCTGTTCCTACACTCACCGTTTCCCCCGTCTCATTACTCACCACCCTTGGGGCCGGTCCCTGCGTCCAGTGTCCTTGGTTTTGCAAAGCAGGGATGGGGATCCGGTCTTGCGGCAGTGACAGCCGGTCTCGCGATCATGACGACGCGATACCGGCCGGCTGTGG
This sequence comes from Rhizobium sp. S163, assembly GCF_030380805.1. NCBI lineage: Bacteria > Pseudomonadati > Pseudomonadota > Alphaproteobacteria > Hyphomicrobiales > Rhizobiaceae > Rhizobium > Rhizobium sp. S163. The sequence goes on from NZ_JAUDSA010000037.1 coordinate 168,116, forward strand.
CCATGAACTCGTAGGTTTCTGGCCCTGGTCCGCCGCATTCTGGACCGCCCCCCATAGGGCGTGCGCGGCAGGGCGTCGACCTGCAGCTCGGAAATAGTTTCTTAAGGCCCAGCCGATCTACGATCCGACCGTCGGAAAGACTGTACGCCTGTCGGCGTCGACAAGGAGGGACCTAAGTCTTACCAGCGGAACCAAAGGGGCTGCAGCGAGATTAGTTTTGCATTCACCGATTGGTTCGCCACAGCGAGGACCGGGAAGGAGTGCCGTTATGAAGTTTGGTTCCGATAGCTTCACACACGAAGAATGCTGCTCGCAAGGCCATAGTTCTGCTTCCACGATCGCAACGATCCAAGCAGCACTGTCCGCCGACCCTGATATGGACAGTAGTGCGATTACGGTCCAGATGATTGGTCCTGTCGCGGTATTGGAGGGTTACATATCGCATGCGACCCATCGTGACAAAGCGATAGCGATTGCTGCGATGGTCGTCGGGTTCGAGAACGTCCACGATCGAATGTTGAGCCGTTTTTCGGGTCATTAGGACCGGCGTTTTCGCTGCCTGCGACTTAGGTCCGGCGGTGTCCTCGACTGAAGTCCAGGGTATGGAACAGAGGCCTCAATTGGCGGTTTGATCCACAGAGGAATACGCCGCTTCAAAAGGAGGAAACGTCATGGAACTCAGAACAGCAGGCATTGTAGCCCCGGTAGTGATGGCCGCGAGTGGAGCCTTCGCACAGTCTGCGATGGCACCGGAGAAGGTCATAACTTTCGTCCAGAAAGCTCCGGCGCCGACAACCCAGGTTGTTGTCAAGGAGAAGATTGTGGTTGGTGAGGCGCTCCCCGAAACCGTCGTCGTCACACCAATCCCGGATAAAACTGGCTTCGCCTATGCGATCGTCAACGACGAGCGGGTCATCGTTGAACCCTCGACCCGTAAGGTAATCCAGGTCGTCCAGTAACGACCGTAAGGTCTGAACCTTGGACGGCAATCGCCGTCAATCATTAATGATGGGCCGACATCCACCGCATCGCTATGCGGGATGTCATGTCGCGCCCAGATGTTGGAGTCAGATGTTGGAGACTATGATGAAGAAGCACCACATTGCCGCTCTCCTAGCTGCACTCTCTCTCAGCGTTTCGCCGCTCGCGACCATGCCTGCCGGCGCTCAAAGTGACACGAAGCCAAAATCGGGATCACAGACCGAAACACAATTTGGAACAAGCCCGACCGGTACCGGGTCGAGTTCGCAGGCTGACCAGTCACAGTCCGGCTCCAGCACCTCTGGCACCGATTGCACCCATGATGCTACGGGCGCTTGCCCGCGGGGGAAGGCCCAGAAGCAGCGGACGGACGGTGAAGGCTCAGGCATGCAGAAGAAATCCATGCGGCCGTCGAGCGATGGCTCAGCATCCGATGGAAGCGACTCCGGCAAGACATCGACGGAGATGAAAGCCAGGTCCGGATCGCAGGATACCTCTGGCGGTGCGAGCACTGAACAGAAACCCGAGCCCGGGACGGGCGACGCAGCCGCAGGCTCAAAGAGCGGCATGCAGGGTTCCAACCCATCCGAGACCCAAACCAAAGTCGGCGGCACGTCGAGGCAATCGACGGATCAGAACGCAGCGACAACCAACAAGAATTCAACCGACGCGACCGTAAGCAACACGACCACCAACAACAAGACCAACGTCAATGTCACGGTGGAGCAGCGGACCGAGATCCACCAGGTCATCAAGGAAGTTCACGTCGCCCCGGTCAGGGAGGTAAACTTCACCATTTCCGTCGGCACGAGGATCCCGAAGAAGGTTCACCTCGAGCAGCTGCCGCCGAGAATTGTAAAGATTGTGCCGGCGTACGAAGGCTACCGTTTCTTCCTGCTTGCGGATGGCCGGATCGTCATTGTCGATCCGCATGCGCTGACCATCGTCTACATCATTGATGCCTAGCAGGCAGTGCCCGACGGCGTTGGATCACGCCGTCGGGACCCGCCGGAGACGAGCCAATAAGTACCTGTTACTCGCAGCGGCATTATCGGCTGTGACTATTTTGCGGGCGCTGGCATCATCATCGCCGCGCTCATTTATGAGACTGTCTAATGCCAGTTTTCCCGGGGTTCGTCTTGAGACGATATCATGTTGGCCAACGAGTCCGGCGGCACCTGACCGCTCCTGTCTTCGCCGGTTGGCAATCGGGAAACTCCAACTCGCGTTATCGATTGTTTTCACCAATTACGAGAGAGTTTGACGAAGCAGTGCCCGTATGGTCGTGACAAACACTGTGAGAACATTTCTTAGTCTGAAACCACATCAATTGCATTTTCACTATGTGTATGGATAATGTCTCAGCTGGCTGATCATCGCGCTTTGGACCTCGAACCTGGGGCGCGCCTTCATGGAAGAAGGATCAGTCAGCACCGGCCTATTACTCACGGCTTGGTCGGCAGCGCAGAATTTGAATTGTCCGCCCACGGTCTGGTTTTTCATCCTCACTAAGCCGCTTTTGGAGCATTTAGCCACGCTGTTACAAAAACGCGGATAATCGACGCCTGTGTACGCTGGCGCACCAGACTTAGGTCCGGAGCTCACTTTAAAATCATTCTTAACTGAAGCGTGCCTTTATATCCCTATCAATTTAGGGGGCAGGGCAATGTCATTCGTTTTTAGGCTTCTTTTCCTGGTATTTGTGTGTGTTTCCAGTGGTGCACAAGCTGCCGACGACGACTGGCATGTCGCGAAAACGACAAATCAGGTCAAGTTGACCCTCGATCGGAAGATTTGGTCCGATGTCCATGTTGGGGATGTGATTCCAAACAAAGCATGGCTGGCGACTGGACCTCGGGGGCGGGTGCAGCTTACGAGAGACGCCGAAATGATCTCGTTGCAACCGAGCACACTCGCTTCCATCACAACGTCTGGCTTTTTTTCCCGCAAGACCGAGATTCTTCAGCAGGTCGGCTCCATTGACCTCGAGATTGAAAAGAGAAGTCAGCCCCACACGACTGTTCAGACACCTTTTCTAGCTGCCGTAGTTAAGGGAACAATCTTTCACGTCACGGTCGGCAAGACTAAGGCGTCTGTTTCGGTGGATCGGGGACTCGTTGAAGTCACCTCATTCGCGAGCGGTCAACGCTCTAACGTTGGCCCGCGCCAGCGTGCGACTGTCGATCGCAAGCAAGGAATGTCTGTGTCAGGGCAAGTCGAACCATCCATTGTCAGTGTGCCGCGTTCGGCTGCGCGCATACCCGCAATAGGGCAAGTGAACCTCAGCGAAGGGCCCGCGACCGATGCCCGCGCTTCTGCAGGTGAGGCTGCGTCTAATAGCGAAAGCCACAACGCAAGTGGAAAAGGCAGCAATGGAAACGCTAACGGTTCTAGCGGCAAAGGCAGTGGCAATGGCAATGGCAACAATGGTGGTGGAAACGGCAACGGGAATAACGGGAACGGAAACGGAAACGGCGGTGCAAGCGGGAACGGCAGTGGCGGCGGCAACGGTAGTGGTGGCAACGGCAACAGCGGCGGCGGCAACGGGAATGGCAACAGTGGCGGCGGCAAGGGGAACGGGAACGGTGGGAACGGCGGCAACGGCAACAACGGTGGTGGAAATGGTAACGGGAATAACGGGAACGGAAATGGTAACGGGGGCGCAAGCGGGAATGGAAATAATGGCAATGGGAACGGCGGCAGGGGCAACAACAAGTGATTGCCAAATCCAAGGCACTTTGGAGGTCGCTAGGTAGTAGATCTGGGTCTGTTGTCCTTCGACTTGCTCTGATTGCCACCATGATAGCATTGCCGTTGGTCGCGCCCGGTATCTTTATGGTGCAGAATTGGAACGACAACTTCGTCGCGAAGCGATTTCAAATGGCTACCCGCAGTGCCTCCCGGACGATCGCGTTCATAGCCATTGATAAAAAGAGCTTGGACGCTATAGGTATCTGGCCTTGGCCACGTCGCGTATACGCCGAACTAATCGACCGGATTTCCGCTGCTGGCGCTGGTGACATTTTCATCGACGTTGACTTCAGCACACCTTCACAGAAGTCGGAGGATGACAAGCTTGCTGCAGGTCTCGACCGAGCTGGTGGAAGTGTGCTTCTCCCAGTTTTTCGCCAGCAAGTCACGGCTAAGGGTTCTGAAACCGCTATCACCAAACCGATTGGCTTGCTTGCCGAGAAGTCATGGCCAGTGTTTGCGAATGTTGCATTGGATCCGGATGGCAATGTTCGTCGCTTCTCGCTCGGAGAGGAATCCGATGCTGTCTCTACGCAATCTGCTGCGGCTACTTTGGCGAAATCAGACAGGCATACCGGGACGTCTTTGATTGATTTTTCGATACGTCCGGACACCGTCCCAACGTTCTCTTTGTCCGACGTGCTCAACGGCCATGTGGGCGCCGATGCGCTAAGAAGGCGGTCGATTGTAGTCGGAGCCTCAGCCACTGAACTGAAGGACATCTTCCCTGTTCCGATTTATGGCGCATTGGCTGGTCCAATGATCCATATTCTTGCAGCGGAAACCTTGTTGCAGCATAGAGACCTCCGCACTTTCAACCAAATGCCCCTTGAGTTGCTTTTTTCCGCGGTGCTGATTGTAGTCGCACTGACCTGGCGCTCGATCGGCATCGCAAGCTTGGCAATTCTAACGGGAGCGTCAGGGGTTGCGATCGAGATCGGCGCATTTCTTCTTCAAGCGGAATTCGGTTTCATCATTGGAACCGCCGTACCCTGGCTGATCTTGCTCCTTTCATTTCTGATGTTCCTCAATGAACGGCTCGATTTCGGGCAAATGCTCATCGTCGTCGCAAACGTCGAGAGGAGAAATACCCGTCGGTTGATGGAACGAGTCATTCAAGATAGTTCCGACGGTGTCATCGCGTTTGACAGTCGTCTCAAAATTATGGAAGCCAGCCATTCCGCCAGGCAGTTATTCAATACAACGGTCGGTAAAGATCTTTCCGCCGATGCCGATCCCCACATTGTTGAAGCTGTACAAGTCCTCATAGCCAGACAGTGCGCCGATCCTTCGAAAATTCATTCGACGACTATGGAGTTCTCGACGCAGGTCGGCGAAAAGATTGTTCATTTCGAGGCAGTCATAACGATCTCGCCTAACGAGCGAACTGACGCTATCCAGCGTGATGCCGGCTTTGCTGGCTGCCTGATCTTAAGAGACGTTACAGCTCGTAGACTTTACCATGATCGGCTGCGATACCTAGCGGAGCACGATGAGCTCACTGGCCTTCTCAATCGTCGCGAGTTCGCAGCCCGCCTTGATGTGTCCAAGGAGACCGACCGAATTGCGGTGCTTGACGTCGAGCGATTTTCTGGCGTCTGCGCGACCCTCGGCCGGGACACAGGCGACGATGTACTGAGGGCTATAGCCACCCGCCTGCGTTCAGAGTTCGGCGAGAGCCCCATCGCCCGATTGGCGGGAGATGTTTTTGCAGTCGCGTTGAGTTCCCTGGACCTCCAAGAGGCGGAAGTTGTCGCTTTGAGGCTCCTTGATCTGTTTGAGGCTCCAATTGCCGTCGGGTTCACCTCGGTCCCGGTCGGTATTCGGGTTGGTGTTGCGCAGGCCGCTGATGACAGTGCTGAAAACCGCGTCAGGGAGGCCGAGTCCGCGCTGGATTTGGTTCGCTCTGTGCCTGGCCGCCGATGGGCTCAATATGATCCCGCTTCGGCCGTCCGCCAAGCGCGAGCGAGGCGTCTGGAAACTGACATGAGAGAGGCACTCTTACAAAGCCAATTCTTCTTGCTGTACCAGCCACAAATCGAGCTTGCCAGTGGCCGGCTGATCGGCGCTGAGGCTCTCATCAGGTGGCAGCATCCGGAGTTTGGTTTGATCTCGCCAGTCGAATTCATCCCGATCGCGGAGTCCACAGGGCTTATATGCGAAATGGGCCGCTGGGCACTGATCGAAGCATGCAAAACGGCAGCCGATTGGCCAGGGGACACCACGGTGGCCGTTAACGTATCCCCTATTCAGTTCGCTCAGTCCGACGTTGAGGAGATTGTTCACGAAGCTCTAGCCGTTTCCGGTTTGGCTGCGTCGCGTCTTTGCCTTGAGTTGACCGAGTCCACGTTTTTGGAGCAAGGCGGACCAACTATCGAGAAAATGCGCAGGTTGAGAGAGGCAGGAATTTCCATAGCACTTGACGATTTCGGCACGGGCTACTCGTCAATGAGCTACCTGGCCTCCCTTCCTCTGGATAAGTTGAAAATCGACCAGTCTTTCGTGCGGATCATGAACGCCGATGATGGAGTTCTGGAGATTGTCAAAGCTGTCGTTTCGCTGGCGCATGGACTGAAGCTTGGTGTCGTGGCGGAAGGAGTGGAGGGCAAGCCTGAGGTCGAAACCCTGCAACGGCTCGGATGCGAAACGGGGCAAGGCTATTTCTTCGGGAAGCCGCAGCAGGCAGAAGAGTTATTTAGGCCGAAAGTTACCCATCTGGCTTTTGGTAAGTAATCAATCAGGACGCAGCGATCGTGTTCAATTCTGCTAGCTATACATGGCGGCCGCCACGACGTCCGCCATTAGGCCCGCGCCTACAACAGCAGGCTCGTTCGCCTCTCCGTTGGTGTTTGGGCTGTCGAACACGACGAACTGGGCGTCGTATTTCTTCCTTAGCTCCACGGTTTCCCACGTTCAAGTCGCGATGAAGACGGTCGCTCCAGCATGCTCGAGAGCCGCCTCAAGCCGCGGGGCGACCTTCGACTTGCGTTGGATTATGGCGACCAATCTTTCAAGATGCGGCGCGGGAGGCTCAACTCGTCACTCTTCTTTGGCTCTCTATGAAGAACTCGTGTCTGTGGGAGGATTACTGGTTTTTCCGGAAGCCATTTGAAACTCGCTTGGTTCCCAAACGACAGACAATGGCAGGGGTGTCCTAACTCGGCGCCCCGCTAGTCGCCAACCGAAGCTAGCTTTTCTCCCCCCGTACTCCATCTATCGAAAAATGGAGAACCTCTGAGACAAGGACCGCATGCAGGACATACCAACCGACGAAGCCGACATCAGTGCGGTGATTACCGAAATTGAAGCCGTCGAATTTGATCCAGCACTACCGGGATGGGCTGCTTTGTGCGCCCGGCTTGCCGGCGGCAGTTCAATTCGGCTGGAGTTTGACGCCAAGGCGTTTGTTACGCTCGAGACCGCGATAAGTGCAGCGCAACGGCAAATGACTCAAGATCAAGGGGTTCAGTGACTCCGGAAGAGATGGCGGCCTGAACGAAGGGGCAAGACCAGACCGCTTCGAACGAAGACAGGAATGTTCATGCGTTATGCCAGCCATCAAAACGACGACTGGCACAAGGCCTTAGGGGCTAGACTCTCCTCAGAACTCCTCCCAGTGGTCTGCTGATGTCGCCTGAAGGGCGGAGGATTGTCTTCCGCCAGAGAACACACGCGTGAGCTTGCTGGCCAACGCCCGGGCGGGCGAAGGTACTGAATTTTCGTTGTGGGCAAGTGCCCTCACCGCAGGTCCGGCGCTCACATTGTTCAAGCGAAACCGCTCTACGAGTTCATTGAGTTTCGCGGATTCTGCCGCCAGCGTCGCGCCGGCCGCGTTGGCCTCTTCGACCATAGCAGCATTCTGCTGTGTCACTTGATCCATCTGATTGACGGCCGTATTCACTTCGGCCAAGCCGATGGACTGCTCACGGGCAGAAGTGGCAATCGAATCCATATGGTGATTCATGGTCACTATTTGAGCTTCAATCGTTCTAAGAGATTCGCCAGTCTGGCTTACAAGCCGAACCCCGTTCTGAACTTCGTCGTTCGAATTCTGGATGAGATCCTTGATCTCCTTAGCGGCCTTAGCCGATCGCTGAGCAAGTTCACGAACTTCCTGGGCAACGACAGCGAAACCCTTACCCGCATCCCCTGCCCGCGCAGCTTCGACGCCCGCATTGAGGGCAAGGAGGTTGGTCTGGAACGCGATCTCGTCGATGACTCCGATGATGTTCGATATCTCGTTGGAAGATCGCTCGATCCTACTCATCGCGTCCACGGCACTCTGTACGACCTCACCAGATTGGCGGGCACTCTGGTTAGCCTGAACCGCGACAGTGCGGGCTTCCTCAGCCCGCTTCGACGAGTTCGAAACATTTGCCGTGATCTCGTCAAGCGCAGCGGCGGTCTCCTCCAACGAGGCGGCCTGCTGCTCGGTACGCTTCGAAAGGTCATCAGCGCTCTGGCTGATCTCACGCGAGCCGCTCTCGATTGAGCTCGTTGCTCCCGCCACCGACGTGAGTGTCGACCGTAGCTGTTCGACCGCCTGATTGAAATCTGCTCGGAGTGTCTCAAAATCGTCTGCGAAACGCGTCGTGAGTTGGAAGCTGAGATCGCCCGACGCAAGGTGTTTGAGACCATCCGCAAGGCCGCTCGTTGCTTGCGCCATTTCCTCAGCGCGAACCCGATCGCGCTCGCTGTTTGCGCGACGTTCGTCTTCCGTCAGAGCCCGCTGCTGCGCAGCGTCCTTTTCAAGTTGTCCGGTGCGCACTGCATTGTCTTTGAAAACCTGCACCGCGCGCGCCATCGCGCCGATCTCGTCCGGGCGGGTGTTCCCCTCGACTGTGGGGCTGAGATCGCCCGATGCAAGCTTCGCCATCGTCATCGTGATCCGTGAGATCACTCCGCCGAGAGCTCGGGCGAAGAAGAAGAAGCCCAAGAGCGACAGCAATGATACGATGATAATGCCGATCGCAGTCATCCTGATTGAGGCCGATGCTTCCTGAGCTACTTCGCTGACATTCGATGCAACTTCCAGGACGCCGATTGTCTGGCCGGAGAAATTCTTGAATGGGACGGCGTTGACCACGAGGCTCTTGCCATTTTCTTCGATCTCAAAGTCGACTGCCTCTCCGTTAAACGCCGAGGTCAGCTCTTGCTCGGAGGTAAATGGTTTGACTGCTGTGGAGGCTTGCACCGCAAACTTCCCGTCGGTCGCAATGTAGACCGTGATGTCACCATCCAGCTTGGCGGCGATAGGTTCGAAATAGGCGTTTGTCAGCCCGGTTCCGACATCAACAACACCAATCGTTTTACCATCGGCAATAATGGGTGCCGACGCAAACATGGAGACTGCTGACTTGCCCGGCTCGATACCCGCAACAAGTTTTCCGGACGCTAGCGCTGCCACGACGGTCTTGCGACGTCCCGTCATGTCGTCTCCGAATTTATCCGGTGTGTGAATGCGAGCCAGTGCCACACCCTTGGCGTCGGTGAACGTTATGTTCTGTAATCCGCCGTTCTCCTTTATGGCCGGCATGGCATTGAGGTGTCGCGTGATTAGCTCATCGCGAGCGTTCGCGGAAACCAGCCGTGCGACATCCGGCTCACCTGCAAGTGCAATCGCAAGCGCTGACGCCGCCTTCTGTTGCGCATCCATGTCTGTTTGGATTAGGGCAAGGTCACCAGCAGCTTCGCGTGTCAGGGCCTGATGCTCGGCTATGGTCTGCCTATACAGAACCGTAGTGCCGATGGCGACGCTGGAGAACAAGACAGCGGCAAAGCCGCATGCGGTTATGGTGACCCAAAGAGGTCTTTTGACTGCGACGTCTGGCATTTGATTCCACCCCAACAAAAATGTTGGATATCAATGCTCTCGCAACCTCAAATATTTTATTAAACGTTTAACCAGTTTTCACTAGGTGGGTCTCTCGGCCGTTCACCATCGCGACGGCCGCCGTAAGGTTGCGATCGGCAGACACAATGCCGGCGTCCATCAGATGACGGCGTGCGTCTTCTGGAGACTTGGCGGCGTCCTCCATCCTCTTTTCCATGGGCGCGATGAGCGCCTCCACTTGGATGTCTGTCATCTTTGAGGCCCTCCTGAGGTGCTTGCCAAAATTTCGTTACAGGGATTCCAGCAAAAGCGCGAACGTCTACCAGGTGCGTCGTGGGGATCAAGTGCCTAACGCGAAGTCGCTGCAAACGTTTATTTCATCGAGACTTTGGTGAGCCGCGAGGCTTTGGTTCGCCAGGCTCGCAGTGACGGCGGGCGAAATTCGGTGCTCAACCCCCCGCAATAAGTGCTCGCTTTGCTAGATTACCGCAGTAATTTACAACTTACAAGAGCGCGATGCGAGAGGAATCAACTCAAAAACTACGAGGTCTGCAGGGTGGAACATTCAAGCGGGGTCACATGTTTAAGCGGCGATGTCCACCGCCCGCTGAGTGTTCATCGATGCACAAAATGGGGAAACGTGTTCATTGCAATCGGCATAGCGCTTTTGGCCGCAGGCGCGGCCGATGCCTTCGACGTTAAAGGAAAGGGCGGGCACGACAGCTTGCTTGGAGCTGACGCGAACGTATGCCATCGTGAACCCTGGCGCTGTACCAAACACCCTGAGCGCGCCGAGCGGCGCTATTACCGCGACCGAGATCTTAGAGAAAGCAATCGCCACTATGAGCAACGTGATCGCGACTGGCGACGTCGCTATGACAGCGACTGGTAGCACCAGTAGTGTGAGGGTGCAGGCGCAATAGCGCCGAGCTGTTGCATTACACGGTCGAGATCGACCTTCGCGCGCTCTGACATTCTATCGACCATCGAACTTCTTGTCCTTATGAACCCGGGGGCGTGTCACACTTTAACCCCTGTAGTTCCCCGGGAAAATGATGTCTTGATCAACGAGCACATTGAACCTGTAACCGGGCCTGATCTTTATCGTCGGCTGGACATTGAGGTTTTTCAAGATTGTCTGTTCCGCGACCCTTCCGAAAGTCTCGGCGAAATTCCGACGTGCCGCATCTGAGGCTGTGTCCTGCGTGGCAAGAGTCGAGCTCTCAGGCATCGACATGTCGATCCCCGTCCCGATCAGCGCGACCAGCGCGGCCGACCCGAACGTCCTGATATAGTGGTTATCGACCTTGTCGTTGAAACCGCCATAGCCTTCAGCGTCGGTCCCAGCCATGCCGCCGATCTGCAGGGTCGAACCATTCGGAAAGATAATGTCGGTCCAGACCACGAGAACGCGGTTTTGCCCGAACGACACCTTGCTATCGTATCGGCCAAGAAACTTCGTGCCCTGTGGCACAAGCGTGTAGTGGCCAGTCGCGCTGTCATAAACGTTGTGGCTGATTTGGGCCGTGATGCGGCCCGGCAAGTCGGAATTGATGCCCGTGATTAGCGTCGCGGGAATTACTGATCCACGTTTGAGCTCGTATGGTGACTGCTGTGGCACGACCTGATTGGGCAGGTACCCGAGATCCTTGATATCAGCGTTGAAGAAATCTTCCTTGGACGCTTGTCCATTCTGATCGACTTGACCGGCCGCGCCCGCTCTCAACGCTGCGGCATAGAGATCTTGCGCGCCGCTCGACGCGGTGTTCGATTGACGCGCTCCAGCAGATTGAGCGACCGGCGATTGTGCCGAAACATCTGACATGTCGACCTTCAGCGGCGAGTCGAAGGCCGCCCCCCTCGCCTGCAGGCTTGCCATGCGCTGGCGCTGCTGTTCGCGGAAGATCTGTTCTCGCTGTTCGCGAAGCATCCTGGCATTCCACTCCTCGTCCGATTCCATACGGGACCTACCAGGCTGCCGGGGTTCGGCCTTGGGTGTTGCCTCTATCGGACGAGCGGCTTCCTGCTGCTGCGAAACAGGGGGTGGCTGAAACACTGGCTGCTGTTCCTCCCGGTCACCGATAATGCCATCTTTGACACCCCGCTTAAGCTGATCGGCGAAGGTCGAAGCTGGTGTTCCGGATTCGCCATCGTTTGGATCGTGCTGACCAAACCTCAGCCCACGCGAGGAAAGGCCGTAGACCAGAACGGCGAGGAACAGCACCAGTATCCCGATGCCGACAAACAGAGGCACGCGGTTGAGGCGCTTCATCCCTTTCTCGTCAGCCGATTGATTTGACGTTCCCAGTTGCAGCGATTGGACCATGATCGTCTCCGCCTGTCAGTTTCGCTTCATGAGGGAAAGGGGGCTTGCCGGCGTCGCAATACCATTGCTGACTGAATATGCCCGGCCGAGCGACATGGTGTCCGTCGACAGGCGCGCGAGGACCTGCCCGTCTACCGCAGCAATCGAATAGGCCAGCTCTACCGGCTTGGTTGAATCCTTCGCGCCCGCGCTCTTGCCATCGGTAACAACTGCAAAGCCCCACCCCCTCAACGCCGCCTCGAGCGCAACGGAGAATTCCGACCTGTCGTCGCGCAGTTTGATGGGAGTGGTCGTCGATCCGGCTTGCTCGGCGAAGCGTCCTGCCATGTCGCCGGCAATAGCGCCCGCTGTGGGTCCGGTGATTTCCGCAGGTGCAGCAGTTGTAGAGAGCCCGTCGGTTGCCGTCTGGCATCCAGTTAGGCCGAGAGCGATTACAATCGAAATGAGGCAATGAAGCTGCATGAATTATCCTCCCCGCCGGATGGTGATCTTCTGCTGTTTCCAGCCGACGCCGGATATCAGTACCGCCTTGTCGATATTGTAGTCGACAATCATCATGTCGTTCTTCATCCGGTAATTGACGATGCGGTTCTGGCCGCCCGAGACGACGAACAGGACTGGCGCATCCTGACTGGAGATTGCGCGAGGGAACTGAATGTAGGTCTTTTGCCCATCGGAATAGACGCGCTTGGGGCGCCAGGGAGCGCTTCCGCTCAAGGCATAGGAGAAAGCCAGCTGTTCGGGAGCGACACCGCCCTCCGGTCCAGTCATGGCCTGGAGGCGGGCGTTGATGTCGGAGAGCTTTGTGGCGGCATCTTCGGGATATTCGAACCCGATGCGGGCCATGTACTGCGAGGGATGCGACTTCAGCTGCATATGATAGGTGCGACGCGAGGTCGTCACCACCATCGACGTGACGAGCCCCGGCTCGGACGGCTTGACGATGAGGTGGATCGCCTGACCACCGGCGGCGCCAGAGGTTGCCGGTTCGACCTTCCATCGAACGGTGTCGCCGACCAGAACGTCGCGAACGATTTCGCCGCCCTGGAGCTCGATATCGCAGACCTGCAAGGGCGAGCAGACGACAGACGGCTGCGTCTCACCGAAGAGAAAGATCACCTTACCGTCCGGTCCACGTGTCACCAGCCCGGCCTGTCCCCGCCATTTTCCGGAAAGGTTCGTCCCCTTCACCTCATTGCCCGTCAGACTTTGAGCAATAGCCGTCGTCGAGACCGCGGCTGATAAGGCAAGCGCCAGCATGCAGCGAAGAGCGGCGTGTTTGTGTTTGATCCTCATTGCAGATCCTGCCCTCAAAGTTGCGCGGTCCAGTCGAAATCGGTCACATAGACGCCGATCGGATTGAGCCGGATTGTTGCTTCGTCTTGTGGTGAGGTCATCGACACGGTCGCGATCCCTCGAAAGCGACGGGTTGCGACCTCCTTGCCTTTGCGATCGCGCTCGTACTCGGTCCAGTCGATCTGATAGGTCTGGTTCGAAAGCGCGACGATGTTGTTCACCTCAATCGCCACCGTTGCGTTGACCGCCTTTTCGAACGGCGAGTTGCCTCGAAACCAAGCGTTGACCTTTTGCGTCGAAGCGTCACTCGTTCGCAGCAGGGCATAAGTGCGGTCGATATATTGCTTCTGGACCACCGCATCCGGCGTGATCGAACGGAAGCTGGTCACAAAATTCCCAAGGGTCGCGCGAACAACCCGCGTATCGGCGTATTCGATCTTCTGCGGGAAGCCGCCGGAAACCGTATTTCCGAGTTTGTCGACCTCGACGATGTAAGGAACGAGCTTGACCTGCGTGCTTAGATAGAGCGCGTAGCTGACGCCGATAACGGCCAATCCCAGGCTCAGGATGCCAACGGTCCGCCAGGCGGAGGCCGCCTTGACGTAGGAGCCGTAACGTTCTGACCATTCCTGCCTTGCGGCAAGATACGGGTTCTCAGGTGCGGGATGCCCTGCCATGTGTGCGATCCTGTCCGTGAACTATGGTTTGTCCGGTCTTTCCGGAGGAGGTGGCGGAGCTGAAGGATTGCCCCTTGCCTGATCGAGTTTCGCGTTGGCCAAGCCAAGAAGCGAGCCGGCATAGGCGCCGGGCGACCCGATCGCCTTTTCCTTGGCGGCCGATCCGGCAGCCATGGCGCCGGAGCTGAAACTTGCGCCCATGCCTTTGAGCACCGAGCCTGCGGCCGACGATCCACCGGCGCGCGCTGCCTGCGCGGCCGCAAAACCAGCGCCAACCGCGCCGGCGCCAAGAAACGCGCCACCCGCTGCAAACGAGGCCGTCTGTCCGCCGTGGCGAATTGTCTCCATGCCGCCGGAGACCGAAGCCCCCTGCACGACGCCCTGGATGATGTTGGGGACATACATCGCGATGATGAAGACGACGACGGAGATGCCGGCGATCGCGAGCGTGGTGATGAACTGGTCGCTTTCGGCTGTCGGCGCCTGTGCAAGGCCGAGCAGGACGTTGGATCCGATCTTGGCGATCATGACCAAGGCCATCAGCTTCATCCCGACGCCAAAGGCATAGACGAGATAGCGGATCGCAAAGTCCTTGGTGAAGGATGAGCCGCCGAGCCCGAGCATGATCATGCCTGCCAGAAGTCCGACATACATCTCGACCATCACCGAGACGAAGATTGCCGCAACGAGCGAGAAACAGATGACAACGATGCCCATGGCAAGCACTGCGGCGATCGCCAAGGCATTGTCTTCAAAAACACCAAACTTCGCCTGTTGCGACATCTGGGAGGCAACGCGAATGCCGGCGTCGAAAATGTCTGCTGGCGAAGCTGAGCCTCCGCCGGAGCCGATCTGAAACAGACTATCGACGACCGCCTTGGCGAACGTCGGACCTTGCGTGAGCACGAACGCGAAGAAGCCGATGAACATGATGCGCCGGACGAGCTCGGCAAACCAACTGTCCAGCGACGCTGCCTGGATCGCGAGCCACACGGCTGCAATGCCGACCTCGATGCCCGCAAGGATCCAGAACAGCGATTTCGCCGCATCCATGACGGTGGTTTCCCACCCTTTGGTGGCCATCGAGACCTGATTTTCCAACTCCGTCAGGACTTGGCCTTGTTGAGCGAGAGCCGGCCCCGCCAAAGCCATGAAGGCGATACCGACAACCAGGATGGGGCTTCTGCGACCGTGTTTCACCATTTTGGTCGCATTTCCTGACCCTTTTCGCTTGGGGGCGGCGTCAGAGGACTTCTCGCGTGTTGCTCGTTGGGCGTAAGTCATCCGCGGCGCGGCGGCGCTCTCTCCGTGACTCAGAACGACGGGGGTGATCGCGGCAATCCCTGATGTCACGATGCATACAGAGGCGATCAATGCGGGGCGGGTCACCATCGAGGCTCCATTTTCTGCCCGGAGGGAATGGATTGGACGTCGGCATTGAAGAATTTCTCGCGACGCGCCTGTGCGAGATCCTTGTCTGTCTGTTCGCTCTGCAGCCAGGTCCCCATCATCGTGGTCTGCTGGGAGACAATGCCGCGGAGCTTTTGCATCTGGGCAACCTGCTGGGCGGCAATCTGGTGGCCGACCTGAAGCGCCTTCATCTGGCCGTCCGCCGATTGCGACATCGATCGTAGCTGGCCCATCGTATCCTCTTCACTGTCGAACTGATCGGCAGTGAGGCTTGCCGCCTTGAGCGTGCTGGAAATCGTGTCGCGGTTGGTATTCGACCACGTCTGATAGGTAGACGAAAAGCTCTCGGCGTTGGGCAAGCTCGTCTTCAGGTCCGAGTAGCTTTTGAACCGTTGCTTCAGTAGATCGTCGGCATTGCCCATGGAAAAGGCGATGCCCTGACCTTGATTGACGACGTCGCGGAGCTGATTGAGATCGCCTTCGACCTGGCCCCAAATGTGGCTCGGAAGCTGGGCCGTGTTCTGCAGCATGTTCTGGTAGATGTTGAGCTGGTTTTGGATCTGCTCGGCAAGCTGGGTGATTTGTTTGATCTGATTGTTGATCTGCTCGGTCGACTGGCCAACAAGGTGGATAAGCTCACCATTGTTGAGCATCTGCGTCATCTCGGTCGCGCCGGTAACCGCGCCTCCTGCGTTGGTCGCACTGGGCGTTGCGATAAGCCCGGCGGCGACCAGCCCCGCCGCCAACGATTTGCCGAGTTTCAAGAACTGGACTTCTTCACTCATAGCGGTTGATCCCCCTTTCGATGAGCCACTGCCCCGGCCATTCATGGCCATGCGTCGACGAGAGTTCCCTGATGCGGGCCAGATCGGCGTTGCCAGAGGCGCCGACGAAGGAAAGTGTGACCGGACCGAGAGACATGTCGAAGAGCCTGCGGCCGTCGGGCGACGTCACGTAGTATTCGCGTTTCGGGATGGCGTTCGCGACGATCTCAATCTGCCGCTCGTTGAAGCCGATCCGCTCGTAGAAATCGCGGGTGCCGGTTTCCCGGGCTGCACCATTCGGAAGGCAAATCTTGGTTGGGCAAGATTCCTTCAGCACGTCGATGATGCCCGAGCGCTCAGCATCGGAGATGGACTGCGTCGCGAGGATTACGGCGCAGTTCGCCTTGCGCAGCACCTTGAGCCATTCCCGGATTTTGCCGCGAAACACAGGATGGCCGAGCATCAGCCATGCCTCGTCCAGAACGATGAGGCTCGGCGAGCCGTCGAGCCGCCTCTCGATGCGTCGGAAAAGATAGGTCAGGACCGGCACGAGATTGCGCTCGCCCATATTCATCAACTGCTCGATCTCAAAACACTGGAAGCGCCCTAGCGTCAGGCCATCCTCTTCCGCGTCGAGGAGCTGACCCATCGGGCCGTCGACCGTATAGTGATGAAGGGCATCCTTGATCTCGCGCATCTGAACGCCACTGACGAAATCCGACAGCGAACGCCCGGGTGCCGAGGCCATCAATCCGATCTGCCTCGAGATCGCGTTCCGATGGTCCGGCGCAACCGTCACACCCTGAAGCGAAACGAGAGTTTCGATCCATTCGGAGGCCCAAGCCCGATCTGCGTCGGTCGAAAGCTCCGACAATGGGCAGAAGGCAAGACCGGCCCCCTCCCCGCTCTCGCCGCCGATCTCATAGTGGTCACCGCCGACGCCGAGCGTCAGTGGGAGCATCGAATCGCCTTTGTCGAAGGCGAAGACTTGCGCCTTCTCGTATCGGCAAAATTGCGCGGCGATCAGAGCGAGGAGCGTCGACTTGCCGGAACCGGTTGGTCCGAAAATCAAAGTATGGCCGACGTCATCGACATGCAGGTTCAGTCGGAACGGAGTCGAGCCGGACGCCACCTGCATCAGTGGCGGCGCATCGGGTGAATAGAACGGGCATGGCGCGGACGGCTGTCCTGACCAGACAGAGTTCAGCGGAACGAGATCTGCCAGATTGCGCGTATTGATCAGCGGTTCGCGGATATTGCAGTACCAGTTTCCCGGCAGGCTGCCGAGAAAGGCATCGGTTGCATTCAGCGTCTCGATGCGGGCTCCAAAGCCCTCCGCCTGGATAAGGCGACGAACCGCCTCGGCCTTCTCCTGCAGCGCCGACCGGCTTTCGTCGAAGAGAATGATAACAGGGGTGTAATAACCGTAGGCCACCAATTGCGACGAGGCTTCAGCGATCGCATCCTCGGTCTCGGCGACCATCGCCATCGCGTCCTGATCGACCGACCAGGACTGCGTCTGGAACAGCTGGTCGAAAAACGGCCGAACCTTCTGCTGCCACTTCTTGCGGGTCCGCTCCAGACGCTGCTTGGCCTCCTCAGCATCGAGGAAGATGAAGCGCGACGACCACCGATAGGTCAGTGGCATTAGATTCAGGCTGTTCAAAATCCCCGGCCAACTCTCGGCCGGAAGCCCATCGATTGCAATCACGCCGAGAAATCGGCCTTCGACCCGCGGCGTCAGACCGTGTTCCAGCTCCGCCGTCGCCAGCCAGTCCAGATACATGGGAATCTCTGGCAGGCGGACGGGGTGGTTCTCGCCGGTTATGGCAAATCGAATGAACTGGAAGAGCTCGTCGTAGCGTGCAAGGCGAGCTCCATCCCGGTCGGAAACCTCTCGAGTCTGCATGCGCTGTATCGAGAGAACATTGCCGAGATATTGTTCAATCTCACGGATCGAGCGACGGAAGGCATCGAGAGCGGTATCGGCATATTTTGCTGAGCGACTTTCGGTATCCGAGTAGATATATCGGGTCAGGCCGGATCGGCGTCGTTCTGGCGGCCGATACGTTAAAATGAGCGCGTGCCTGCTTTCGAAATGCCCGCGTTCCTGTTCAAAATGCCGCCGACGCTCGTTATCGATCAACGACGTGACAGTATCGGGGAAATAGCTGCGCTCAGCCGACGGGTATTCCATCGTCGGCACCCGCACGGCCTCGACCTGGATCATCCAGCCCGTACCGAGCCGGGAAAGGATCGCGTTGATCTGACGAGAAAGCTCGTTGCGCTCGAAATCAGTCGCGCTTTCGGAATCCGGACCGGCAAAATACCACCCAGCCATCAGACTGCCGTCCTTCAGCAAAAGGATCCCGTTGTTGACAAGGCCCGCATAGGGAACCAGGTCAGCGAATGATGGACCTGTCGATCGAAATGTGCGCAATGCGACCATCGCAAGATCCTTAATAACGGCGCCAGGGCGCGGAGGTCGGAAGGTAATGCGCCCGATAGCGCATATGGCGGGCGTAGACTTTGCGCATCATGGGATCGGATTTCGCCATCATGCGGAGCGCGCCGACGACCACGATCCAAATCGCAACGCCAAACAGGGCCGAGTAGACGGTCAGAACGACGAAGATGAGAATGATCGCGGCGAGCCCGGTCAGCAGCACAAGCTCACGGTCCGCTCCCATCAAGAGGTTCGGTCGCGACAAGGCGCGATGGATCCGGTTACGATGAAGCCTGGCGCCAGCGTCAGCCATGACGCCCCTCCCCTCGCCCGACCCGATTGGAGTTCGTGACCGCGGTTTGCTTGACGACAAACGAGCCGCCGATTGAAGCGCCGGTCGAGCCGAAGAGGCCGACGATCGTCGTCGCGCCAAGCAGGATCCCTGCGACCAGCACCACGTAGACCAACCGCCGCGCGAAATCGTTGAGCTCACCGCCGAAGATCAGCATGCCGCCGGCAATTGCCACGGCGGCAAGCGCTATATAGCCGGCTACCGGTCCGGTGATGGATTGCTGGATCTGCTCCAGCGGCCCCTCCCAAGGAAGCGATCCGCCCGAGCTTGCGAGGACGGGTGAGGCCACAAACAGAGCTGCCGCGAGGATACATAGCGTTTTTCTAAGCCGCATGACGGGCCTCCTTCTCGCGAGCCTCGATGTGATAATGGCCGTCGCTGAAACCGGCGACGTGCAGAATTTCGGTGACCTGCCGCCCTTTCGGTGTTCGCTGAATGGCGATGATGAGATCAACTGCCTCACCAATGACCGCCTGCATCGGTTGCAGGCTTGCTTCCGCAGTCAGTTGCTCAAGGCGCTGTAGCGCCATGCGGGCCGAATTTGCGTGAACGGTCGCGATGCCGCCTGGATGCCCGGTGTTCCAGGCTTTCAGGAGGGTCAGCGCTGCGCCATCACGCACTTCTCCGACGATGATGCGGTCAGGGCGAAGCCGCATCGTGGTCTTCAGGAGCCGCGACATGTCGATCGCCTCACTGGTATGCAGGCAGACGGCATTGTCGGCCTCGCAGCAGATCTCAGCAGTGTCTTCGAGAATGATCAGGCGGTCTTCGGGGGAAAAGGCAACCATCTCCCCAAGAATGGCGTTTGCCAGCGTCGTCTTTCCCGATCCGGTACCGCCTGCAATGACGATGTTCGACCGCTTCGCGACCGCCTTACGGATAACATCGGCCTGCCAGTTGGTGATGTTGCGCGAGCGGACATACTCGTCGAGCGGAACAAGCCGCGATGCACGTCTGCGGATCGAAAAGGTCGGTGCGGTAACGACAGGGGGCAGTAGACCTTCGAAACGATGTCCACCCATCGGCAACTCACCGGAAATAATCGGCCGGCCTTTGTCGACTTCTACGCCAAGGACATGCGCCACACAGCCAATCACCGTTTCGGCCGCCGAAGCCGCCATCTGACCGAGTGTATTGATCGACCCGCCCAGACGCTCGATGAATAGCTTGCCATCGGGGTTCAGCATGACTTCGATGACATCGGGCTCGTCGATTGCGCGACAAAGTTCCGGGCCGAGAGCATGTTCGAGTTTGTTGAGCAGGCGTGACATCGAATGGCGGCTGCTGTCGGTCATTTTGAGGTTCCGTCGCAGGTTCGGGTTTGCGGGTTGTCCACCGTCAACTTGCAAAGCCATTGGCTTGGAAAGGCGGTAACAGGTTGGTAGCGGGCCGACGCCTCCCGCGTCCACTCGCAGATCTGCGGGTAATGCGAGCGCGCAGATTGGTGTTATGTAGTTGGGCGGCATGTCATTGGATGTCGTGTTTAGTATCCGACCGATGCACGAGGGCCTGTCCGCTCTGCGACTGGGCGGACGGTCGTCATCATTCTGCGCAATCGAAGGAGACGTTACGAGAAGGCCGATGGATGGATCACCGTAGGGGAGCGCGGAATGCCGGCAATACTTTACGACTTGCCAGTCGCGAGTAGCGCGAAACGAGCACTGCCGGAAATGACTGCCGAGACACCGGTGACGCCATCAAGCTTGTTTTTGCCACCCGCGGCGGGACGACGATTCGCACAAGCCGAGGCTTTGGGGGCTGTGACCTCGTAGCCGGCTTGCATGATGGGGCCGCTCTTGGTCTCCCAATGGCGACAGCGCTGCTAATGCCGGGATTACGCCATCAAGGCGATAACCCACTGAATTTTCGATGAAATGCTCATTCGGGCCATGGAAAGCTGTGTACGCCATGGGTTGAGCAAGATTTCGTTAACTTTAAAAGGCTTGCAAGGGTCAGAGAATCGATGCACTCCTCAGATGCGTATTTTTCACGTTTTTCGGGCGTTTTCCGCATACGTGCCCTGATGGACGAAATGATGACCAAGACCACAAACAATGGCGACAGCCGCTCTTCACCACTCCGATCGAAGATCGCGAGCCATTCGGCGTCTCTTTCGGCCAAGCTTCAAGAGCACCAATCGAATATCTTTACGCCGCATGCGCGCAAGACCATTCGGTCGTTTTCTCCATCGGAAGCCGCAAAGCTGCTCGGGGTGGCCGAAGGGTACCTTCGCACAAGTGCGGTTGAATTGGAAAAGAAAGCGTCCGACGGCACGGAGCGCGACTTCAGTCCGGCGCTCGCCGGCGGAAGGCGTATGTATTCGGTGCAGGACATCGCTTCAATGCGCGCCCATCTCGACAAGCCTGCGCGCTCGAATGGTCGATATCTGCCGCATCGCCGCGAGGGCGAGGAGTTGCAGGTCATCTCGGTCATGAACTTCAAGGGAGGCTCGGGGAAAACCACTACCGCGGCCCATCTTGCCCAGTACCTGGCGCTGCGCGGTTACCGCGTTCTTGCCATCGATCTCGACCCTCAGGCCAGCCTGTCAGCCCTGTTCGGCAATCAGCCAGAACTCGATGTCGGTGAAAACGAAACCGTATATGGCGCCATCCGCTACGACGAAGAACGCCGCCCTATCCAGGAAATCATTCGCGGAACCTATATTCCTGATCTTCATGTCATCCCAGGCAATCTGGAACTCATGGAGTTCGAACACGATACTCCGAAGGCTTTGCTGCAACGCAAACCCGACGATATCCTGTTTTTTGCCCGCCTACAGGCCGCTATCAAGGACGTCGAGGACGCCTACGACGTCGTTGTGATCGACTGCCCCCCGCAGTTGGGCTTTCTTACGCTGTCTGCACTGACGGCCGCAACGTCGGTGCTGATCACCATCCATCCGCAGATGCTTGACGTCATGTCCATGAACCAGTTTCTCGCCATGACAAGTGCCCTTTTGGATGAAATCGCCGAAGCTGGCGCCGAGGATCGCAACAACTGGATGCGTTACCTCATTACCCGGTTTGAGCCGACCGACGGCCCGCAGAATCAGATGGTTGCCTTCCTTCGCTCGATGTTCGGCGAAAACGTGCTGGTCAATCCGATGCTGAAGAGCACAGCCGTATCCGATGCAGGCATCACCAACCAGACACTATTCGAGGTGGAACGCGCCCAGTTCACCCGATCCACATACGACCGGGCACTGGAATCGATGAACAACGTCAACGCCGAGATCGAATCTCTGATTAAGGCGACATGGGGTAGATCATGAGCCGGAAAAACCTTCTCCCGATGCTCCACAGCGAGCCAAAGGACGGGCAGCAAGCTGCTCCGCCGCCATCGCGGCCACTTCTTGACGCACCGAGATCAAAGCCACTGGCCGCAATCAGCAAATCGTTGGGTGATCTCAACGATCGCAGCCGTCGAGCAAACGAAATCGAGCGGAAATTGGCTGAAGGCCAGGCCGTCGTCGAGCTCGACGCCGCTTCCATCGAACCTTCTTTCGTGCAGGATCGAATGGAAGGAGACCTCGATGGTCTGATCACATCCATTCGCGAGCAAGGCCAACAGGTTCCGATCCTTGTTCGCCCTCATCCAGAGCAATCGGGCCGTTATCAGGTCGCTTTCGGCCATCGTCGTCTGCGGGCACTCATCGAACTGGGCCTTCAGGTCAAGGCGATTGTTCGAGAACTAAGCGACGAACAGCTCGTCATTGCTCAAGGTCAGGAAAACAACGAACGTGAAGACCTGACCTTCATAGAAAAGGCCCGCTTTGCCGCGCGGCTCAAGGAGCGTTTTGCCCGCGATGTGATCACGGCGGCCATGTCTGTCGATAAGAGCGATCTCACGCGCATGTTTAACATCGTTGACGCCCTTCCCGCGGATCTGATCGATGCGATCGGTCGGGCACCGGGTGTCGGGCGTCGCAGCTGGATCGAATTGACCGAGCTGCTGGAAAAGGCTTCTTCACCGGAGGATGCCACCCGCTATGCGCATACGCTCAAAAGCCTGCCGTCGCAGGATCGTTTCAAAAGCATGATTGCCCATCTGAAGCCGCGTCGAATCACACGCGGAGCTCCAGACGTCCTTTCAGGGCCTGACGGGCAGCGCCTTGCTCAAGTTAAACAGAACAAGACCAAGGTTGAACTGACGATCGACAGGAAGGCAATGCCAGATTTTGCCGCCTTCGTATTGGAGCAGTTGCCTTCGATCTACGCAGAATACCGCACAAAACAGCAGCCAAAAAAGGAAGCGTAACCCGCAAAAGAAAAGAGCCCCCAAAACGTCGCCGTCCTGGAAGCCCCTATCTGTCTAAGCACCAGTAGAATCGCATTTCCGGGATTCATCGTCAAGAGTCTTTGGCATCGTTTTGATGAGCGAATTGCTTTTGCCTGAAGAAAGGTAAAGGACGATGCATACGGAAAGTGTGGCGACGCCGTTCGGGCGGCGGCCGATGACGCTTGCCTTGATCAGGCGGCAACAATCGGTTGCCGAGCTGAAAGCGGGTAAGACCTGTGACAAGTGGAAGGTTAAACGAGACGCCTCTGCTGCCATGGAGCAGTTGGGCCTTCAGTCGAACAGCCTTGCAGTGCTCGACGCTCTGTTGAGCTTTCACCCCGAGAACGAACTGCGTCAGGATGGCCAGCTCGTGGTCTATCCCTCCAATCTCCAGCTCTCCCTTAGAGCCAACGGCATGCCTTGTTCTACGTTGCGACGTCACCTCGCCCTCCTAGTCGAGGCGGGTTTGATCGTGCGCAAGGACAGTGCCAACGGCAAACGTTACGCCCGCAAGGACGGCGCCGGCGACGTTGAACGCGCGTTCGGTTTCGACCTATCTCCGCTCCTCGCACGAGCAGAAGAGCTCGCCGGGATGGCCCAGGAAGTGATCACCGCGCGCGCCGCCTTGCGTAAGTCTAAGGAAGATCTCACCATCTGCAGACGTGATGTGCGGAAGTTGATCTCGGCTGCCATCGAAGAAGATGTCGAAGGTGGTGACTGGCATGCCATGGAAGCAGCTTATGCAGCCATCGTTGGACGCCTGCCGCGCGTAGCATCACTAGATGATGTCACCCGCGCTTTGGATGGAATGCTCGTTTTGCGGACAGAGATCCTCAATCGATTGGAAAAGCACGATAAATCGGTTTTTTCGGGCACCAATGATGCTCATATTGAGCGGCACATACATAATTCGAATCCCGAATCTCCTAATGAATTTGAACAAAGCTCTGAAAGCGAGCTGGAAGCGAAATCGGTGGAAGATACTCGGGCGGAGAAACAATCACGAGAACCTCTCAAGGTTTTCGCGCTGGGTACCGTGTTGAGAGCATGCCCGCAGATTGTCGGCTACGGGCCTGGTGGGAGCATCACGTCGTGGCGTGACTTCATGTCAGCCGGCGTGGTCGTCCGATCGATGTTGGGGATCACGCCCTCGGCGTATCAACAAGCTTGTGATGTCATGGGGCAAGAGAACGCAGCGGTGTCAGTCGCCTGCATGCTCGAGCGAGCCAACATGATCAATTCGCCTGGTGGATACCTGAGAGATTTGACCGGCCGGGCACAGAGAGGTGCGTTTTCCCTTGGTCCAATGCTCATGGCTCTCTTGAAGGCGAATGCCGATCCCGAGCGGAGGGTTTGAGTTAGAGCGAAGAGACCTTATCGGCAGAAAGACACGTGGTGCGGGGGATTGATATCCCTGCAGGCCCTACGATTGATTCGGTTCATGTTCAAGTTGGACGCAAAATGCGGTACCGCGCTGAACGTGTGGAGCGGTTGAGCCGTCCGATAGGAAGGGTTCGCCGGGAATACGAGTGAGGTTGGAGGCTCTGACCGCTTGTCGTTGCAGCAAGGAAAGTGATTTTTTTCTGCGAATTCCGCGCAGGATGGAAGAGATCAAGGTAACGCTTGCCTCGGTCATTCGACCGCAAGGACGGAGTTCCGTTACCGCAGATTGTTCGAGACTCACACCCTTGGAAAGCGTTTGGTAAGGGTCGTCAGACTTTTCGGCGGTCGCTGCTCGATCGGGGATATAAGCGTGGGAGCTTCATTGGTTTCGCTTGACGTCTTCCAGGCGGGATCATCATCATGACATGATCGGGAAAACCTCGACCTGCCGCCAGACCGTGTTCTTCGAGTTCCGTCGTGGTGAGTTAGCTATCACTAAGCCTCTGGAAAAATGAGATAATTCTTGGTTGCGAGGGAAAGGAAGGTCAGCGACGGAGGCCGCAGCCGCGGGCGGTCTGAGTGCCATTGCCGTCCTCGCAACCGTTCGCATGACTAATCCCGCGACTGGTGTTGGCACCAGCGTTCCAATGGTTTGATCAATGCTTTCGGCGGGACGGGCGGGCTCCGGGTTCAGTTTTACCTAGGGTTACCGCAAAACGACATAACGATCGTCAAGCGATCGTCTGGAATGGCGTCGGGTGGCGCTTGTCCAAGCTGAGAATTGAAGGTCGACGGGAACAAGCCTGCCTTGCATCGTGTACGAGACTTTGTTTAGCGACCTAGTTGCAGGAAGAACAGGATTTTGCACTCAGTCGGATTAGATCTCGAGCGGAGATTGGTCAGATCCGTCATTCTTCGAGGCGAGAGTGATCATACTCCGGGCTAAAACATTCACCGGTAATCCTGATGACGATCGAGGTCTTTCAGGCGAAGCGAGAAACTGATCCCCTTGGTGAGGCCAAGGTTTCGCAAGCGCCTTCGCTCAACTTCGACCCCCGGACTACTGACAAGAGAGCGCGCGTTGGCCGCGATGCTTTCGTCACGGTTTCGAACCTGGTGCTGAACTGGATCGTGTGAAGTGATCGTGAAATGACGCCGCCATCCCCCGTAGTGATAAGAATGTGCAGGATGGGGGGTCTCAATACCGGGCTTCTTTTCAATGCTTCCAAAACTTTAGGAGCTCTTTTGCCTGCGTCGCTTGCACAGCGGCGATTGAGATCCTTTGCCCATCTCGAAGCGGGGATCGGAAAGTGGAGCCGTCATCGCAGTATCATCGTCGGAAATCCTTCAATTGCAGTGACGTTCGGCGCTCGAGTGAATGAAGATAACCTACGGCTCAATCAGGCTGCGATCAGTGCAGCAGCCGCGACCTCGGTGGAAATCCGCCCTGGGTTACTTTCTATGATTCCTCTACAGCTTGCTTGGGTTCGAAATAGAGTTTACGTCGGGCATGACGTTCAATCGCAATCGGGCGGTTTGGTTATGCAGGTGGCCGCTTAGCCAGTTTGGGAAGAGCCGACTGGAATGAGATGCTTACGCGCAGTTGATCAGCAGCAAAACCGATCACGTCGCGCAGAATATCCGCGTCCGGGGTCTTCTCCACAAGCTCGAGTAGGTCCATTATGTCGTTGGTCATCGATGTATCCTTCGTATCTGGTTGAGTGTCAGCAACCCAACCATACCGGAGATTATCGATGACCGCCCGCAAAGTCGCTCACTCGTTACAGCGCGCTAAGGGCGCGCTCGCGAGCGGCATTGCTACCGCCGATCTACACCACGCTACGGGGCATGATCACGCGTCGTCTTTCTGCCAATTCCAAATGTCGTTCGAAACCGCCGGGCTCCTTAGGTCTTTTCTTGAGTCTTGGAGACAAGAGATCTTCTTACGCTACCGACACGGACCTTATAGACTCTCGGTCTTGCTGAGATCGCGCTCGAATAGGTCGCGGTTCAGGGAGCTCGCCTCCCCTCCTCTTACTGCAATCGGCATAACCTCGTGGCATGTGATTGAGCCCAGCTACGCGCCAAGTCGTCGGTATCGGTTAAATCAGACAGGAGACCTCCAAGACCATCATCGATATTGAGGTGAGCTTCTGTAATCCCGCAAGTTGACGGCTCCAGGGTAATATCAACAGTCACTCTTCCCTCCACGGCATCGACCTGGAACAGCGAACTGCCGTCAGTCTCGCATGTCAGATTGGCCTGCGCCCGCACCGTTGTCAGCCCGCCTGACTGCGCACAGACTTCAGCAGAGGCTACTTCGAAACTCCTGGTCTTGGTGGGTCCGACCGGCAGCTGTTCGCAGAGCCGGACATTCGAGATTGCGCGTGCAATAGCTGGCCAGTTTTCGTTTTGGATAACCGACACGCAGTTCGCCGAGGCCGAGGCGTGCCCCAGTCCAATGAGTCCGGCCGCTGCCCAGATGATTGTCCTTCTCGCCCGCCCCGCTTCCATGATCATCTCCCGTGAGCTTCCGCCGACGGCTCAGTAGAAACGTCATTCCCGAGTTTTTGATGACGACGTCGACGTTCATCCGACCCTCTCGGTATGAATGGATCGCTGAGAGATCGCGTGACCTCGACCAAATATCCAGTTACCCCGTTCCCCGCTGACCGTTCTTCTGATGAGCGAGATGCAGCCTTCCAAGCGGTGCGAATGCGCGCGGGCCCTGTTCGACTTGCCGCAGCGACGGATGTTCTCGGTGGTGGCTGGCGATAGGTAGGTGTCCGATTGTTCGCGGGTTTTTAGTGACGTCATCGATTCTATATATGAATGAGGCTGGTGGATCTTGCTGTTTGGCCAGCGCTGCGCCCCTCCCCTCGCCGCTCGCTTGTTGGAATACGCATGTGACTAGAACGCCGACGGGGCTTCGACACGCCGGTTCAGCTTACGCGGACCCTCACACGGCTCGTGGCTTTGAAGGTGCCAGGAGGTGAGTGGGAGATTCTCGTTTGGTTGGTGTGACCGCGAGCAGCCAATAATGGCCGCACGGCTGGGGCGCAGGATGCGGGGTGTCAATTTTCGATCGACTTCATAAAATGACCTTATTTCAATGAGTTGGGATCGTGGGCCGCGGCCCACAGAGGCGGGCTGGGACTTTAGCGACGTTTGGCTATTCTGGAATTTATAGTAAATTCAATTAGTTAGTGCTGTGGGCCGCGGCCCACTCCTGTCCGATCGATTTCACCAAACATGCTGCGGGGAAGTGTCGCTGTATTGAGCGACGCCCAGCCGGATCAATGAACTAGTCGACGCACGGTCGCCTGCTCGGTTGATTGCCGTTCCGCGGCGACCCTCCTCTCAGTTAGTGGATCTTTGCGAGAGGTACATGCAGCACCTGCGACCGACCGACCGGCGCGGCGGCGTCTCAGCGGGCGTCAGGCATTGCTTCCCTCCGCAAAGACTTGGCAGAACATGTGTCATCGTCTATGCGCTCGCGAGGCCTTCCATTGGGGAGGGCTAGGTCTGTTTGACGCCACCGGCCAAGTTTTGCATCGCGCCTGACGCCTGCTTTCTGCTCCTACGCAGATGGTCATTCCGCACCTAGGCGCTGCTCTAAGGAGTCGTCCACTGCAAGTCTCTGCCGTTCAGGCTGAGAGGCATACTCGCTTTGAGGCGACGCAGAAAGGCCACCAACATCATTGCAACGCAAGCAATCCTGGATGTGGACAATGGGGTCGCGGGAGTTGGCGCATCCCATGAACGATGACCTTTGCGGCTGTGGCGCCCAACAAAATCCGGTGCTAGCCTGCCGGACGCTCGCCGGAGGGGTGTGTCCGGTGACGAAGCTCTCGTTGAGAATACGGCTTGGCGCGAGCTAACGGCGAGAAATTGTAGGCCAATAGATAGCGCAGGCGAAGGGTGGTTCGGTGCGCCAAACTTCTGACGTTGGCAGCGTCGGTGCGCGCCGGTTTATTTGCGCCGACCAAAGGTCCTGTTCCAGGCCAAAAGGAGTGCCTCGCTTACCGCTGGCATATGCGCTTCTTCTTGGACGGCAATGACACCCCCCTGGTTTTGCGTGTGGTTTACCGGCGCGCTGTGCCAATTGAAGCTGCCAATGCCACCAGCGAGGCGGCACGCCAAACCCTCGCATACCGTCGCGAGCGAGACATCGCAAAAGAGGCGATTGGATTCGCAACCTGGCAATGGCGTCGAACGTAACCGTGTCACGAAATCTGCAGCGTCGATCCTGAGAGGCATCCAATATGGAGCCACATGGCTTGAACGCATGGTGCTGGCTACGAGTGCCGGACCATGATGCCTCGGTACTGGTCAGTCTTTAATCAGGAGCCGTCTGCCCTAAGCTAAGCTATTCCATGGCATCTGGGATGGTAGGGCTCGCCAGTGGCGCTTATCGGCTAGCGATTGCTGCGTCCGGCGATTGGTATCGGCACTCGTAAAAGTCCTGGCGCGGGGACCATTCGAAGAGCGGCTCGTGCCTGTCGGGAGGCTTTCGCTTCTCTTCCGGCACGCCTTGGCGATCTTGGGTCTGCCACAACAAGCTGTGCGCTTTTCGACCTGACGTCTCGTCGCGGTAGGCAAGGCTGGATTCCGATCAGCAAGGTCTATTGTTCGGAGCAGCGCGGAGAAGAGTTCCCAGTCTGGATAGGCGACGTTGCTCGGTTGGTGCGCCAACCGCCGGCAATGGTCATCCTCGAAAGCTATCGGATCTGCGTGAGCGCCGTGGCGTGTCGAACTTCAAGAGATGTCAGCGAGGGACGTGACGATTGATCAGGTCGACTGCGACTGCGAGGAGGTCAATTCTCCGCTTCGCTCGATCGAATTTGCAGCGCTCGAAGACACGCGCGAGGATCAAAAGTGGAGACCCTCGTTTAATCATTCTGTCGGACAGAATGAGGTAGACGCAGGCGCCGGGTACCCAGATCCTAACGGCGGATGAGACCAAATCGGTGGGCTTTGTCGAGCAGATCTCGGACAGATGAGGGCTGAAATTTCTTCCCGCCACGTGCAGGTCTTTCTCCCATCTTCTCAAGCTCACTTGCAATGCCGCGAAGCGATAAGCTCGGGTCGGCGATAGTGATTGCCGCTACCTTTTTCATCAGATGGTCTTCGGGAGCGCGGCGAGGGGAGCGGTCGAGAAGTTCCTTTTCTGCAAGCTGCTCGCGCACCAGACGGTGTACCGCTCGACGAAGGCGCTCTACCGTCCAATCTTGGCCGCGTCGGTTGAGGACGTCGACAACGTTATCCCAGCTGTGCTTTGGGCGCAGTTGCCTGACGACTGGAAGCCAGGTTTCCGACGACGCGTTGAGGCCATCGATGTAAAGCTTCTCGCGTGCCTTGGACGCAGCTTCAATCGCTTCCGGGCGCTTTTCCCGAAGACCGGGGTTGCCAGGAAGTCGTCCTTGAGCTTTTGCTGCCTTGATACTTTCTCTCGCGCGCTCGGCGCTTTGCGCCTTTTCGAGATCTACGATTGCACCAAGAACCTGGATGGAAAAGGCCCCCAGCGGCCCGGTCGTGTCGATCGGATCACCTAGGGAGCGGAAGCCGATCTGCCTATCTTTGAGTTTTTCAATCAGGGCCAAGAGGTCGCTTGCAGAGCGCGCTACTCGATCTAAGCGGGCGACTACCAGAGCATCCCCAGCGTTCAGATCCTGAAGTAGCCGGACCAAGATCGGCCTCGCTTGTGATGAGCTGAATCCGTGTTCCAGATAGATGCGGTCGCAACCGGCGGCTCGAAGATCATCCACTTGCCGATCGTTAGCCTGATGATCGGCGGGGGAGAAGCGTGCATATCCTGCGAGACGGGTAGGCGTCTTTTGATTGTTAGCCTTTTCTTGCATCGCGGCGATGGTCCCGATCTTCGAACTCGCAATAGATTGTACAAATATAAAGTGTGTCAATAACACTATTTTTGCAAGCGTATATGAAGGTTCCAATAGCGGGCCATACAGCGCGATTTGCTTGATAGCGCTCATGGATCCCCATTCCAAGCTAACTTCGTCATCTGGTGGCGATCTACGGCGGAGAAATTGCTTGCGAACTGGAGGAAACTCACGCGCTGCCACTTACCTTCCATCTGTCAGGTGTAGCTGGTCGGTTAGCCGGCGCTAGTGGAGCTGTAATCGACGATCCATATTTGGAATCTTTGAAACGGGAACCTGAACTCTTCCTACTTAGCGTTCTTTGGTTTGCGCCCTGACCGGAGAGGTTCAGGTCTGCCGCTCGTAGGGTCAACTTCCGCAAAAAGCGCCACGACCCCAACCGACAGGACATTGGCGAAAGCTTCAAGTGTGGCAACAGTAACGTTTTCTTCACCGCGCTCCACCCTGCCAACGTAAGACCGATCGATGCCTGCCTCAAGGGCGAGCCTCTCTTGTGACAGTCCACGCTCGACGCGTAGGCTTCTCAAATTCCATCCAATGGTGTGCTTCGTGTCCATTGGCGCACAACACATTTAAACGGCTTGACAATCGACGGACTGTAGGTCCCATATTAATCCTCTGGTTGTTCATATGCACGATGCCGAGGACTGCAGCATGGAACTGCGCCAACTATCTCTTTTCCGAGCGGTCGCCGAGGAGCTCCACTTCGGTCGAGCTGCGATCAAGATGAATATCGCCCAGCCGGCGCTCAGCAATCATGTCATGGCGCTAGAGAGGGAGCTTGGCTGTCCGTTGTTCATCCGCTCGACACGTCGGGTCGAGCTGACGAGGGCAGGGGAGACCTTCTACGATCGTGCTGTCCGCATCCTCAGCGAGATGGAGTTGACGACCGAGCTGACACGGGCCGCAGGTGGCAGTCGCATTCGCCAGATCAAAATCGGTACCGTGTATCCCGCCACCATGGGGATGCTGCCCCAGTTCCTTGGCAAGATCGCCCGCAAGTTTCCTGATGTCCGCATCCACATCGCATCAGGCAACACCGGAGACATCATTCGCGGGCTGGAGACCGGACAGCTCAACCTTGGCTTTATCAGGCCGGTCGAAAACATCGGATCGCTGCGCTTCTTCTCCGTTGCCCATGAACGCTATCTTCTGGCGGTAGCCGAGAGCAATCCGCTGGCTTCGCTCAATGAGATTTCGATTGAGGACCTACGCGATCAGAAGATCATTGCCTTCAACCGGCAGAACCTCTCTTTCACCGAACGGTACTTCAATGAGAAGTTCGAGGAATACGATCTGACGAAGAACGTTGCCTATAGCTGCGACGACACCTATTCTTTGGTCTCTCTCGTCTCTGCCGGTCTTGGCGTCGGCTTTGCACCGGAGTGGACGACCGATATCCCGAACCGCAGCTTCGTGCTGAAAAAGGTGAGGGGGATCGACTTCAAGATCGGGCTCGGCATTGCCTGGTCGAAGGAGGATCCGACGGCGTCGCGGGATGATATCGTCGAGATCGCGAAATCGATGGTGCGGCGCGGGTGATGCGGCGATGACGGGGGCGTAAGCAATTCCGAAGGATTGACCGGAGGTTTGTAAAAGGCGATTCTCAACCGTGAGAATCGTTATGCAGTGACGCGACATCGGTGCACGCGTTGAGAGATGGCGCTGGACTGGATCCATACCATCGATAACCTATAATTATCGATAGCCAAGCGTTGCCTGGACAATCATATGAAGTGACGAACAGTAATATGCATATAGCATTCGTTTAACGAATGATTTACCATGAATTCAATGCGTTACGATCTTGCCAAATTGCCGATCCAGAGCCTCCTGCGGCCGATTGCGGACGCCAGCGCGGCGCTGACCCGGCTGGACGAGCGCATCGCCCGCTCGAACGTTGGCGCCGGCCTTCTCGAACGGCAGAATTTTGCCGATGCCTGCGCCTCGCTGTGGCTCGACGGCGAGCTCGTGCATCTCGAGGACCTCGTCCTGCACGACGCCGGCGCCGACGTCCGCGCCCCAACCCACGAACTGACCATCGCCCGCGACGTTCTGCGCACTCGCCGCCGCATCGCCAGTCAACCGCCGGCCTGGGTCCTCAGTCCCGACGGCCTGCGCACCCTCCGGCAGGCGGGGCCTGCAGCCCGGGCGTGGCCCGGACCATCAGAGGACGACAGCGATGCGATTGACGGCGGACCGATCGGGGGAGGGGAGAGCGAGCGCGACGACGGGGCTGACGCGAATGCGTCCGATCTGGACAGGAGTGTCTTCGCGGAAATCGATGCGGTGCTGGCCCGTTCGGCCGCTGCAATCGAGGAGGCTAAGCGGCCGAACAAGGTGGCAAGCCACCGCGCCGCTGACACCAAGGCGCTGGTCTACGATCTCGACTGGGATGAGGATGCGCGGCTCGATGAATGGCGCGACGTCGTTCGCCAGGCGCGGGAGCTGCCACCGGTGTTGGCGGCGATCGTCGCCCTCGATGCCTGGAATGAATTGGCGGTGTCGCAGCACGCCCCTTGGCTCGGCCGGCTGCTGGCCGCGGCGCTGCTGCGCCAGGCTGGCGTTGCCACTGGCGGCCACCTGGTGGCGGTCAATGTTGGCCTGAAAACCATCCCGGTCGATCGGCGACGGCATCGCGACCGCGGCACCAGGCTGCTGGCGCTTGCGCAGGGATTGCTGGCGGCCGCCGAGATTGGCTTGAAGGAGCACGACCGGCTGGCGCTGGCGCGCACCATGATGGAGCGGAAGATTGCCGGCCGGCGAGCGTCGTCGAAACTGCCGGAGCTGGTCGAGCTGGTAATGGCGAAGCCATTGGTGTCGGCCGGGATGGTGGCCAAGACGCTTGGCGTTACGCAGCAGGCAGCGCGGCGGATCGTGCTGGAGCTCGGGCTTCGCGAGATGACCGGGCGGGGGAGGTTTCGGGCGTGGGGGATCGTCTAGCTACTCGAGATGAACTTCGACATAGATTGTGGAGATGATCGAAGACGGGAGCCGAACTTGGGGAAAATGAAGGAACTGCAACTCGGGACCCAGAACCTTGCTCGCGACTGGGAAGGTTTGGTCGAAGACATTCTCAGTCAACCGGCGGTCGGTAGCGCGGTAGCGCTGAAGCCGGACGAGATGCCGGCCACTGAGGACGAGTACGAGCAGTTTCGCCTTGTACCGGACCTGAGGTTTCAACCGCTCGGGTTAGATCACTCGGTAGCTATTGAAATAAGGATGTTTCGTTGGCATCGCGATTGGCATCAACGCATATCGGACTCGATCGCCCATATGCACGAGATCCTCAGCTCGGACGAATTTGATCGCGGGATTATTGTGACGACGGTGGACCTGCCAGATAACCTACGAACTCAATTATATTCCCCTGAGGACAGGAAAGTGGAAGTTTGGGGCGTCGAGAAGTTACGGGAGCTTGCTGAAGGTAATGACGCTCTGTCGAGTATTCTTGACGAATTGCTTTCAGAGACAATTCTCGACGATGATCTGCGGCGTCCTCTCAAAATGGATCCAGAGTTGCGGCAAGGCCGTATGCTGGCAGATAAATTGCGACAGACGCCGGCCGGACTAAAGGGATGGAGAGATTTCGAGTTGCTAACCGAGGAGGCCATCCGCTTGCTGTTTGGACGCGACCTCTCAAATTTCAATGCCCAGCAACGAACTGATGACGGTCTCAATCGGATGGACCTAATTGGCCGGATCAAGATGGAGGGTGGTTCCTTCTGGGCCATGGTCGCTTCGGATTTTTCGACTAGATACGTCGTCTTCGACGCGAAGAATTTACATGATCCTATCACGCAGCAAGAGATTCAGATCACCGAGAAGTATCTCTTCGCGAGAGGACTCAGAACGTTCGCAGTCGTCATTGCAAGAAACGGCGCCGATCAGGGTGCATCAAAGCTCGTGGAAACCCAGCTCCGGGAGAACGGAAAATTTATTCTGGTCATCACTCTGGCAGATCTTTGCGCAATGCTCGAGGGAGCTGACGTCGGCGAAGCTCCTGAAAACTTACTTTTCGAAAGGATGGATTACGTTTTGATGAGGATGGGCCGCTAGCTCGTAACAGTCTTAGACAGCACTGGTTGCTGCACTAGATAGCGGTGTCCATATGTGGAGGGCGGGCACGCGGGCGGTCAGGGATGGAGCGTCGTCAGTGCGGGGACTATTCAGTCTGAATTTTTTTGACGTCGATATCGTACCAGATACTGAAATAGCGTTGTGCGCGGCTTCGAGCCAAAAGCCTCCTCGATCAGCGGTCTCATCTCGTCATCTCGAGCGAAGGCGAACCTGACTGCAGCGCCGGCAATTAACCTATTGAGCCCGCCCACCCATCTCTCGGCATCATAAGCCTCGATTCTTCGCTGCGTCGCGACGTTGTTGACGGCGACAAATGCTGAGTTAGGGCCGATCGGCAAAATGATATACGAGTCCTCGGCCGCGAACTCGTACAGGGTTATGATCGGCCGATCACTGGTCAAAAACTGAGCAGGGCCGTCAATCTGGCGTACGAACCAACGCATATTGTTGATCATTGCGCCGACTTGTGAATGATCGATCAGCGTTCGCAGGACCCTGAACATCCAGCTACGAATTTCATGGGGCGAACGACCGTCCAAGTATTCTGTGAGGGTTGCCGGATCGGTCGGTCCTTTCCCTACTTCGTAAGCCGCTTCCAGCTCTGGCATAGCTCTTGCCCACTCCTCCATGAGACCGCCTGATAGCGTTTCAAGGTGGTCGGGCATACGCATCATCAACGACATCAGGAAGCGGGACCATGCGCTGCGTAGGCGAGAGTCGCGACGGAGTACTGGATCGTTGGCTTCGAGGGCGACAAGAGCTTGGCTTGCCAGTGAATCGAGGGGCGACATGAAGCCCGACTCCAGCGCCTGTGCGGTGTCGGCGGGCGCTGCGTGATCGGTGTATAGTAGATCCTCGCCGCCCGACACCTCCGGGGAGACCCATTTCGCTACGATCTTGTTTTCAATAGGCTTGCTAAACCGGCGCAGCTTCCCGTCTTCTCCGGCCCATCGTGCTTGATAGAATGATGGTAGGTAGTGATGGTACAGCGGCTGTGGTGTCGTGTTGTTCACTTTTCCGGTGCTTTGCGAGTAGTGTAATTGTCGGCATTCACTCTTTAATTGCATAGCCGGGAGCTGCAAACGGGCGAAATCAATGATCGACAGCCTAGATGGTATTCCAAGTAAGAAGGTTCTCGATCTCTTCGCCAACGAAGCGGAATTTCGAGATTTCCTCGTGGCTAACCTCGATCTCATTGAACCTGGCCTTGAGTTCCTTGAGAAAGAACACATTATCCTGAATCCGAATGGTTCTGGTGGCAGGGTCGATATCTTGGCGCGCGATCCGTACGGCCATATCCTCTGCATCGAAATCAAGCGTAGCGATAGCAGTGCTCGTTCTACCCTGAACGAACTCAGCAAATACGTTGCTCTGCTGGTGGATCGAGACCAGCTCCCGCAACACAACATCCGATGCGTAGTCGTATCGACTCATTGGAGCGAGCTGCTGCTCCCGCTGTCGTACTTTGCCCACTTCGTGAATGTTCAAGTTACGGCGCTGCAAGCGGTTCGCGATGGTGACCAGGTTTTGCTGCAGCCACTTACGATGACTGACATCAGGTTCCTCCCACAGCTTAGCCCTGATATGGACTTGATCTGGTTTGAGGCCGAGGAGCCACGCTTACGCTACGTTGATTTTCTCAAGGCTCGCTCCGCAAGACTTCCTTTTGTTCGGCTAGCGTTGCTACTTTTTCAGCGGCGCCCAGAGGCAAGCAAATCCCTCGATCCCTTTTCGATGATGATTTGCGTCTGGCGGATTAAAGATGGCCTTCACGACAAGATCGAAGAGGTGATCGGCAAGCCAATTGGTCAAGATTGGCCGTATGCTGCCCGAGGATGGGAGCCGGAGGCTGACGCCAAGAACTGGATTGATGACGCGCCCTTTACCGATTTCCCTGAAGTCGCCAAAGGTTGGACGCACGGCACGCCGGAGAAACTCTCCTCGCTGTTGCCGAACTACGGTCTTCAAGAGGTTGTGCGCCTGGGCGGGTGGCCGAAGAATGATCTTATCAACGACGATAAGAGAATTTTGGAGATGGCTCAGGCCATGTCGCCTTTGCTTGGCGCCGGTCGGCCCAGCCGCCATCGATTTCATGCGACGGTGACACCCCGGATAGTTCCCTCCTGGCAAACAGCGACCGCTTCCTTTTTGGATTTCATATCCTTTGAGGAGCTTTGGAAAGCGCAAGCAGCGGCATATTTAAACCAGATCGTTGAGAGCGACGTAAGCGTGGAGCTGCATGCTTGGGACAAGAAGCACCTCGTTTATGCCATCCATCAGGCACGTTTCCATGAGGTAGCGATGTACAGCTTTTTCCAGATCGCGATCAGCAGAAATGGAACCCTCCTGCGCGCAATGCGGGGAATGTACGTCTGGGACGGTGTGACCTGCCCGCCTTCCGCCTCTGAACTAATTCACACTGTCTACGGTGGGGTAATGCATGCGCGAGTGGCGATAGGCAGCGCCATTGATGACGCCCGTCACGAGGTGGCGAACGAATTGCATGGATTTGTTGCGGCCCTGGATTGGCTAGATGAGGATGGCTCAGTACGCAGCACTCACTCTACAGCACGCTATTCGCTTCGGGATTTCGTGGCTAGCAATCCCGACTACAGCGCCGCTATATCCGAGACATTGGAACAGGCAGGACCACTCCCGACCGGTCCATCATCGTAGGCCATGACCCAGATCAAACACGCGCATAGGTGTACCTGGAGCGGCTCAACCGGCGAGATGGTAAGGCCTCGGTACATTTCACGCGATAGAGTTGTTGGTAACTGCTCTGCAACTGAGAAGAGACCCACTGACAACTTGACGCCTAGTATTGGTGCAACCCATCATTCGGCGAATGAAGTATGAATTTGCAACACTTTCACCGGAAGACTTCGAGAACCTGAGCCGAGATCTCGTCGGCGCCGAAATCGGCGTTCGGTTTGAGGCGTTCACGGCTGGCGCAGACGACGGGATGGATGGGCGCAGCAACAATGCCGATGGTTCTATCATCCTCCAGGCAAAGCACTACTTCCGATCAGGCTTTTCGAAACTCAAGTCCAAGATGCGGGAAGAACGTGCTTCGATTGATGAGCTAGCGCCGCAACGGTACGTCCTGACGACGTCCGTTGCACTGACGCCGGCGAACAAAGCGGCACTATCGGAGATTATTGGCCCGAGCCTATTAGGCACTGGTGATATATTTGGCGCTGACGATCTCAATGCCCTGCTCCGGTCCCATCCTGATATCGTCAAGGCTCATGAAGGGCTCTGGGCGCACAGCACACCGGTGCTGGAACAGGTCGTCACGAATGCTGGCCGCAAGGCTATGGCGCCGACAGAGGTTCCTCAACCGCTCGCTCGATTGCTGCCGCCAACCAAGGCTGCGATCGATGCGACGCTCGAGCCTGCAAACCGCGATACTGTTTTTATCATCAAGTCCTCACCTGTCGACGACGAGTTCACGCTCTGGCTCGCTCCAAAACTTGAAGCGGAGGGCTATCAGGTCTTTGCAGACGTGCTGACCCTCATGCCGGGCGAACGTTGGCGGCGAGAGATAACCCGGGCACTGCGCCACCGCGCGGTGAAGGTCCTGCTTCTTTGCCGCGATTCCAGTCTGGAGGATACCGGCATTCACGACGACCTAGACATTGCCCTGGAAGTCGGAAAGGAAATCGGCGATCAGAGGTTCGTCATCCCGCTTCGCATGGAGACGTTTCGGAAGATAAAAGGTCTCGGCGACACTGTTCCGGTCGATTTCGTTCGAAACTGGGGAGAGGGTCTGCTCAAGCTTGTCGACACCCTGCAAAGGCAAAAAGTGCCGCGAAGCACGGACGTGCCGATCAATCCAAACTGGGAAATTTTTCGCCGACTCGGGGCCGTACCGATCATCGACATTCCCGAGCGCTTGACCTCAAACTGGCTTCGAGTCGCCGAGGCACCCGACTTCATCAGATATTTCGAATGTTCGGGAGTGATTAACAAAGCGCGCATTCAGGGAGCAATCGACAGCTATGGACTACATCTGGACGACAGGATACGTCCCGCAGCTCGACACCTATATTGGTCCGGAAACACCAAATCCACTCCATGTGACCGTAACGCGGAGCAAAGACGCAAAACCGGATATTCGCGACGTACTCTCAGACATCATGGGTCTGACAAAGATCAACTACAATTCTTGCAACTTCAATGATGGTCTTCCCGTCACGGTTCGGTTTGCTCGCATGGTGGGGGACGTCCTTACAATGGGATCGGCGATCAAAGGCGAGAAGAAGCAGCCCTTTAAGTTTTACATATAGCCTCAATTCACCTTGAACGGTCAGCCAGAATATCATGAGACTTAATCCACTCGGTCCCGATTTCCCCGAAACGCTCGTCGATGAATTGCTCGAAGGCAATGTCGTATTTCTTTGCGGCGCAGGGGTGAGCTCTCCGCAGCTGCCAAACTTTCGTGACCTTGTGACGAATGTCTATAACCGGCTGGGCGAGCAACGCACCCCAGCCGAAGACCATGCTTTCCAGGCCTCTCGCTATGAAGAGGTTTTGGGCGCCCTTTCGCGGCGCCTTGTTCGCTCGGATGACGTTATTGACGCGGCCGCCGCAGAACTGCAGGTGCCCGCAAACCCTGATACCGGCCATCACGACGTTATCTTGCGGCTGTCGCGAGATCAGGTGGGAAGGCCTACAATTGTCACCACAAACTTTGACACGCTGTTTGAGAGATCGCTTGTTGTCTCACATTCGGCGGAGTATGCAGCACAGGAGAGCGCGGCGGGCCAGGATATCCCGGCTCCGGGGAGTGCTAGGTTCACCGGTGTGGTCCACATCCATGGCCGTTTGGCAGATCACGATCTCGATCTTGCCAAGACAGAGCTTGTACTGACAAGCGCCCAGTACGGGGAAGCTTATTTGCGCGCCGGCTGGGCGGCCCGGTTCCTTTTTGACCTCATGCGTTGCCGCACCCTGGTTCTTGTGGGCTACACCGCCAATGACGCTCCAGTACGCTACATCCTCAACGTCCTTGAAGGAGATAGGGAACGGTTTACCGACCTGCGACGCGTATATGCCTTCAGCTCATCGAACGGTAACCTGGAAACTGCGGCCGCGCCTTGGCAAGCGCTGGCGGTGGAGCCGCTTCTGTTCGAGCTGGAGAACGGCAATTCCTATGCCCCACTATGGTCAAGTCTTGAAGAACTGGCCAACCTTGTGGAAAATCCGGATGTTCGTCGTCGAGAGATGATAGCTTCCATAGTCTCGCGCGCCGTAGCTGATGCTTCGGACCACGATGTTCGAGCGCTCAAGTGGGCGCTAGGCGCACGAGCAGACCTCTTCGAGCACTTCGTTACGCGATGCGAGGATGCCGAGTGGTTCGATATTCTCGGTTCAGAGATGCGAGCTTTCGGCGAACAGGCGCGAGCCTGGATGCTCGCCCGCTGGTCCGCGCGAGAATGGGATGACCGGACAAGATTCCTGACAGCAATCAAATATCTTGCGAGGGGATCGAAGGAACTTTCCCAAGCCCTGTTCCGTGAACTGGATCACAACCGTCCCGAGCAGGCAACGTGGGAGAAAGCCTGGCGCTTGCTCGCCGAAGCGGCGGCCACAGTGGTGGAACACGACACTCTCCTCGATTACCAGCTGCGTCACCGGCTGGACCGCGGCCCGGTCGTGGAATCCGACCTCGGACGCTTGGTCGCTTCTATCGGACCGCGCCTTACAATCGAGGCGCCGTTCCGCGAGGAAGATCCCACCGAACCGCCGAACCAACTTTCTGAGATTGCTCGATTCTCGATGGAAAGCCAGCATCAGGAACATTTCCGTGACATTCTGACATCCCCCGTCGGCAATGCAGAAAATATTCTGAGGTTGCTCGAACGAGCTTCCGAGCAACTGTCGAGGCAACTACGGACTGCGCGTGACGCTGAGTTGATCGGGCCGGGACGAGATATAACAGATTTCGGCGTACCGTCAGTCGTCAGGCATCAACAAAATCAGCATCGACGCGGGTTCGTTCCGCTCACTGTTTTGATTTCATCCGCTTTGCCCATAGCCACCGCAGCGAATTTGCAGGGGACAAGGAGGGTCGCCGAAGGATGGCGGTTGGAACCGTTCAACCTGACCGCGCGGCTTTGGATGCACGCACTCACGATTCAAGCTCTTTTCACTGCGGAGGAGGCGATTGATGCGCTTACAAACAGCAGCGAGACGAGCTTTTGGTCCTTCGCACTGGAGTTTGTCGCCATTGTTCGCGCCCACGTTGCTCAAGCGAGTGGGGAGGCCGTTCAACGTCTGATGCAGCGCCTCGTCGCCGAGGGACCGCAACGATATGCCGACCGAGAGCGGAGTGCCGACGGTATCGACTGGCAGGATCGTGCTCGGGACCGCGATATCTGGGTGCGGTTGACCGCCATCGGTGAACTGGTCCCTCTGGCGCCAGAGGCAGAAGCGCTGCTGCGCGAAATTCGTGAGCGGCGAACATATCTATCGCGTGAAATTGACGAGCGGGATCTGTTCCGCACTTGGAGCTCCGGGGTGAGGGCTGTACGCGGGCGAACGACACAAATCGTGTCGGCCCCGCCAAGCGAACGCCTCACGATCGCTGATAGGCTTGAAGAAAGCAGCAACATCGAAGATCAACAGGGCTGGGGAGAATATTGTCGAGAGGATCCGGTTGGGGCGTACGCTGCGCTCCGATCTCGCCCCCTCGAAGCCGGCGTGGTCGCACGTTGGTCAACGTGGCTCGAGACCATCCCAAGTCGCGCAAATATGGCAAGCCCCGAATGGCTTGAGGTCATTCAAGAAGCGCTCGGTCTTCTCGGTGAGGCTGATATCGAGATCATCAGCGCCCTTGTTGGTCCCCTGGCCCGTATCACAGAGCATGCCCGGCGGCTTGGGCTCGCTCTCCCGCAAGACTGGTGGGATCGTCTATGGCAAGCTGCCGAGGGCGAGCCCGAGGTGGACTGGAGTGACGATGTCGAGACCTACGATCGCGTCATCAATTCGCCGGCCGGATCCCTTGCCGAAGCGCTGCTTCAAGGGATCAGCTCTCAAAGAGAGCATGGCGGCGATGTGAACGTTGCGGACCTCCAACGCATGCAGCGGATGATTGCGTCCGCGACCTATTCGGGCGAAATGGCGCGTGCAGCTTGCGTCCGATACCTGTCTTTCGTTTTTAGCGTTTCGCAGGATATTGCAATCGCTGAGTTGAGACCTGCCATTGCCGCAGACAATGATGAGGGCAGGCGGCTGCGAGGGGTATTGGTCGAATACGATAGCTTCCGTGCGGATGCCGAGCTCTGTTTCGGCGATCTCATTTTGCAGGGGATCCGAGAATGCCGCCAGAAAGATGTGTCGGCCGCCAATGCCGCCTCGCATCTCATCCGAGCGGTGGTGGCTTCCTTTGACGAACCCAATCTAGTCAGGGGCATCTCGCCGCTGCAGGCGAAGCAGACGCTTCGAGAGGCTACAGCGGACATACGTGTCGGAGCATTGAAAATTATGACTAGTTGGCTTGAGGAAGCACCTGCCGACGACCGAGCCGCGGCATGGACAAATCTTTACGGCCCAACATTCCAGGCGATCTGGCCGCGCGATCGCAGCTTTCGTTCGAATGATGTGAGTAAAGAGGTGTTTTCGTTGGCTACCGCGGCCGGCGCGGCGTTTGAAGCAGCGGTCGAAACTCTTCTACCATATGTCTCGCCGTTCAATGATGATTGGATCAGCCTTCATGATCTCGAACGCGATAACGCGGCCCTCGCCAGGCTCTTCCCAGTCGCCGCTCTCAACCTACTGTGGGCAGTGTGCGGGCCGCCCTGTAAGGGCCGTACATCGGATATCGACGTTATTTTAAATGCTATAGCTGCTGCGAACCCGGCTCTTGCTGTCGATCGCAGAGTGCATAAACTCCGGCTATTGGCCGTGAGTCATTAACCCATCGTTTCTGGCTCAAAGAGGGCTTCTGGCTGGAAGAACCTGAGCATCTCCCCCAGGCTTAATTTGACGGAGGCGACATGAAGATTGGCAGAGGTGTTACGGCTTCGGAATGCCGTACCTCCTCGCACCCGCCTGTTGCACGTCGCGTTTCTCCATTAGGAGGGGATGAATGCCTTTCGCTCGCCAGGTTTTGCGTCGTCACCGGCGAACCATACATATGAGATCGTGTCAGCCACCTCTTTGGGCGGCTCCTTGTTTTCGATCACGATGACTTGAACCCCCGAACTGATGTCTGCCAAAGCCTTCCAGAATCCGACCTCAATCCTTGGGGGAATTGGCCCGTCTCCGTTGTTGACCGATGGTGATTTACGATAACTCGTTAAGGGTGAGTCGAGCACGACGAAACCGGGGTGAGGCTTCTCGTATTGGGAGCTGTAGCGCAGAAGCCCTATCACAAATGCGGAATGGAGAATTGAGCGCACACCCTTACCGTGTGACTGGCGCGACTGGCCGTCTACAACGATATCGAAATCCGCCTGATCAAACTCAACGCGAGGTTCGGCACTCCATTGCCATTCGATCAAGACTGTTTCGATGCATTTGCAAAGGTTTCGTAGTGCAACTGATGGAAGCGGCTCCCACTTCGACGTGCCGGTCTTGCCAGTGCTCGTTCTTTCGATTTCAGCCTTCATCAACTGGAGATTTTCGAGTTGATCTTTGTCGTTTCGCGCACCTTCTAGTTCAACTCGCCGGCGGATTAGCTTCTCAAGCTGGGAGTTCAAGTCTGAAAGCGCCGGCGCCAGCTGGCGATCGAGGAGTTCCCGGAAATCCTTGATGTTTTTTTGCGATGTAGCCTCGCCTTCGCGCCAGTCAGCGAGCCGTTCCTCGAGGGTGGTGATCGCTTGGGAAAGGTCCTTATTCAGTGCCTTGATCTTGGCGGCTTCTGCTCTTGCGCCCGCATAAACATCTGCACTTCGTTCCTGTGCGACGTGCGAATGGTCTCGGCTCATTGGCTGGTCGCATAATGGGCAGTGTACTTCTTGAAGACCATCGAAGTAGTGTGCGCCCTCCGCGATAAAGTCGAGCCGCCCCAGGTCAGATTTGTATCGCGCCGACAGGAGTTTGTACCGGCCGAGTACTTCGCTTATTGCTATGATCTGTGTCTCAGCGCGCTGTAGTTCCGCTATTTCTGTCTGAAGGTTACGCAGAATTGCGGTGTGGGTCTCGGTGGTCGCATTTAGCTCGGCCGTTATCGATCCGATCGTATTGTCGACTTTCTCGATCGTATCGTTAGGGTCATCCGAGAAGGATTTGACCTTGCGTTCAAGAGGTTCAAGCAGGTCCGCGATCAGCCCAAGCTTTGCTTGATCCCGCGCACGGATGATATCACGGCGTTCGGCTGCAATGATCCCTGTATCGTCCTTGCCGGACAACAGATAAGCGAACATGCGTTTGCGAGCGGTGGCATCAAAGGTTCCATCGGCGACGATTGGCGATTTCTCATCGATCATTGCGATTTCGTTGACCAGGAAAATTGGCAAAATGGTCCTGACAGTCAGGCGCTGCGTTTCTCCGCGGTCGTTCTTCCGAAGCTTCGCTTCACCAGCCATTTCAGCAAATGGAAGCAAAACCGATGTCAGATCTTTGGCCTGACTGCTTCCAGATCTGCTCCGGATGACCCTCTCGCCCTCATCGACGATATCATCCATCCTGCATCTGTGGGCAGCGAGTTCGCCTCCTGACAGGTTTCGCTCTAGCGTGAGGTAATCGCCAAGGGGCTCCTGAAATTCGACGTGGAGCTGTGAATAGGGTTCAGCTTCTGGTATGCGTTTCCTTAGTTCATCAGCTCCGAGGATGTAGTCCAAGCAATGGAGAAGGTAGCTCTTGCCTGTGTCCGACTGGCCGGCAAGAACATTTGCGCCCGCATTGAACTCGATTTCGGCTTTGGGTACATCTGGCCCAGACAGGCGTATCTTGCGAAGCTGCATATTTACGGTTCCAGATCTCGCGCCGCGGTGAAGCGCTCGAATTCAGCTCCCCACTTACCAACATTAGCGCTTATGAATGTCTCAAGCTCGTGATCCGGCATGTCACCAAAACGCTTCGCGAGCCACTGCGAACGTGAACGCAAGTCGTCTGCGTAGGCTGAGCGAAGGAGCTTTGTAAACGCAAAAGTCAGCTCATTGGCGCGATACATGATGCCCATGATCGTAAAGGATTTTTCTATCAGCTCTCTCGAGAACATTGCATTCAACCCGGCGTGCACAAAGTCACGCTTAACCAGCAACTCATTCCCGCGGAACGGCACATCCGGGTGGAGGCTTTTAG
Organism: Rhizobium sp. S163; assembly: GCF_030380805.1. Taxonomy (NCBI): domain Bacteria; kingdom Pseudomonadati; phylum Pseudomonadota; class Alphaproteobacteria; order Hyphomicrobiales; family Rhizobiaceae; genus Rhizobium; species Rhizobium sp. S163. The sequence continues at coordinate 212,850 of NZ_JAUDSA010000037.1, forward strand.
GCCCGCCGGAGACATCTCCAGAGTGCACTAGTAAATAATCGTAGTTCACAAGCCTTTGCAGGTCTGCGGACCGCTCGGCTTGAGCAGTGAGAATGAAGAGCATCCGCAGCCCGCACTCGAGTGGCGAGTTGAATGGCCGAGATTTGCGGCGAAGGTCAGAACTCATGTTTTACACCACCGGACGCGATCATTGTTCGCCATGTGGTGGCAGATTCCCTCGCGATCGTTTGCTACGACGTGCTGGGAAAGAGCATGCCCTCCAAGTTGGAAGCTTTGAGCTGCTTGAATTGTCGCCTTTAGGTTTTTGAGACCGGTTCCGGCATCGTCCGTATGCACATGGTAAAGTCCATCATGAAATTCATCGACCAGGGTTTCAAAAAACCCGGCGTCTGCCATTTGGTCGCGAGCGAGCTCCTTAAGGTTCTCTGCGCAGTAGAAGGTGATACGGGATCTCTCGAAAAGCCGTCGATGGGGGTCGCTATGCGCAAAGTCCGTCACTTGCCCCACCGAAATGCCCAGGTTTTCACCGATCACGTCAAACAGCTGGGACACATATCCCATTTCACCGGGGCTAACCGTTGACGGAGGGGCTGGAGGTTTCGGCCGATCGATCAGCGGTAAACCGAAGACTGGGAGGTGATAGCGGGTTTTCGCGTGCTCGTTGATGAGGTCAAGCGGCTGCTTGGCCTTGAAGATGGAGAAATCGAAGGCCTGGATATGCTTGGTTAGTTCCGCTGACAGCAGAACGCTTTCCTTCATTATCTTGTCTGCACAATGATCTGACCAGTTCGCCAGGATGTGCGCCTTCAGCTTGGAAGGTTCATCGAGGAGGTCTTGCAGTGTTCCGACGACACCTAGATGTGTAACGAACCAATATTCTTCCGGCGGACTGTAGTCACCGATGTGGGTGTAGTACAGAACCTTGCCAATTTCGCTCGAAGCAGTAGCCGTGCCCAGACGGGAGGCGTAGTGCTTGCACTGATAAAGACGCCAGCGCCGAGGGCTGATGTCAGAGGAATCGAGCCAGACGATTACGTCGCGACCCTTGTCACCGGCACCCCCACGCTGCTGAACTTCCACGACATCCTCAATACTCGAAAGATAGTCCGTCGCCCATTCGAGAGTGAATCGTTCGAATTCCAGAGGACTGAACTGGGCGAGCCGGTCGAGCGGTTTAACTGGTAAGCCAACGCCCAACCCCAAAAGGCGCGCGTTGGCGTTTGGCCAAGGCGTCGGGCTCGGGACCGGCTCAGCCGCTGCAATTTTGAGCTGCGTTTTGGAATTGTTGCCCAGCGTCTCCCCCGAAACGGCTAGCGATTTCAATGTTACTGACAAGTTTCCCTCATCGATTAGTTGTCTTTGAGCGGAAATGCAAGATTTGTATGTGGGAGATTTTTCACAGATCGCTGTCTTTTCAGCTACTTGGTGTGCAACCAAAGCAAAACAGTAAAAGGGCCAGCGGTCCATGTCCCATCAAGACCTTTTTGAGGAGCGCGTAGCGCCAGGGCAGCTTTGCGCCGCAAAGCTGCCGTCCGAGAGCCCCATCGAACTCCGAAAGCGGACATTGCCGAAGCGAGTTACAAGTGACATACGACGGCTGGGTAATAGACTTACCTTGGTCTTTGCTCTCGCAGAGATTGTCGTGAACCAGTGCATGCGCATGGTCTTTATTGGGAGCACCTTCGGTAACTTCAGAGGTCGAGGCCTCGTGCGGAGATAAATGATGCTAAGAGCAACGAAAGAAGAAGAGGACAACGTTCGCGGGTACTTCGAATGGCAAGCTTCCGAGCTTGAGATCACCTTCCTGCAGAAGGTTTACGTCGAGACGATCCTTGGTACGCCACACGCAGTTTGGGACATCCATACAACCAAGGACCGATGGTGGGTGATAACAAATCCGCATAACCTCTATTCCCAAGAGCAGTTTCCAAACATGGATCTCTGCTTCACTTTCCACATGGGATTGCTCATCAGGACACCGAAGGAACGACCTCAAGATCAAGTTCCTGAAGCCGTGCGGCTGCTCCCTTTCGGAACAACGTTCGCGAAACTCCGTGATGCCCATGACTCGCTTCCCAGCGCGATGCGGCTCTCTGATTTTCAGACAATTGGAGTTAGGTCTCGGGAAGTGATGCTGGACTTCATCGGCGCTGCCCAAGACTCTGTGCGATGGACCGCGGATCCTCCGAAAAGAGAAAACTTCAGGGGTTGGATCGAGATCATTATCAACGACCTCTATCCAGGAAACACGAACAAGGAACGGCGCGGGTTACTGAAAGGTGCTGCAGAGTCAGCATGGACCTTTGCAAACTGGCTTGCGCACTCCAAGTCATCGACTTGGCGAGACGCCGAGCTGGCTCTCTCAATGATGGATTTTGCTGTCGGAAACATCAGCTCCATCATTCTCCACGAAATCCGTGGCGTTCCATCGGCCTGCCCCGAGTGCGGCTCGTCCCATCTACATCCGGAGGTCGGAGAATACGAAAACGATGCCGGCCGACTTTGGGAGCGACCGATATGTATGGGATGCGGGTGGCAAGGTCGGGCGATTCCTATTCTCAGCGCCCTTGAACTAAAGGATCTGGTCACCCGCCAAGGCGGGTATAGCTCTGACGAGCACTCTATCATGACACAGCCATTGAGATCCATGAGAAGGCCGGACGACATGTAAGTGTCGAATACAGCATAACGGAATTAGTGGTCACCGGTGCGGCGTGAGCTGCCAATCTGCAACGCCCTTATTTCTGTGATTGAGGCTTTTCCGCGTAGAGTCTCCTTCCGCCCCATATCAGCTGTTCCCGAGAGCAAGTAGCTGCCATTACAGGGCAATTCGGCGCGATCCTATAGGCGAGACGAGGTGGCCGGCGGTTCGAGTCCGTTCAAGGCGGCTCATGCCTTTGGCTCTCAAGCCAGGTAACGCGGGGGCGGGTTGTCCATCCAGCAAGCTAAGAGCATGCTGTCTCATGGTTTTGCAAAGGACTCAGGGCTATGGGACGTGTTCGGTTACTTCCAAATAGATCATTCCCCCGCTACGCCTACTTGCCCGGTGAGGGTCCACATCCAGTCCGTGATCCTGGAGGACACAGCTACGGTGTCCCGCCGGTTTTAGTTAGTGCGTCTCTCGCTTCTGAGGAATTCGCCTGGGGCCAGGACCTCTTCAATCATGGGTACTATTGGGAAGCTCACGAGGCGTGGGAGGGACTTTGGCAGGCTGCAGAGAGAGGAAGCCAGTTGCGGGCCTTCCTGAAGGGATTGATCTTGCTATCCGCAGCCGGGATAAAGATCCGGGAGGGCAAACGGACGCCAGCGATGCGTCATGCTGGACGCGCCGGCGCGCTGTTGCGAAACCTCACCCCGGCGCCGAATGGCCATTTCTCGAGCGCCATAGGCATATCGCCTCGACAACTTGCTGATCTCGCCGAAGCGACAGCTGAGGCCATGCCGGCATCGCGGACGACAACCAAGGCACAGCCTGAACCAGTCTTCGACTTCGTTCTGGGTACGTAGATATTTGTCGATGAGTCACCGAGTTCTCGGCGCTCAACGGCTGGCACGTTATCGCTCGATCGTGGTGACCTGCTTCATGTTGCGTGGGATAGGTGGTCACAATCACCTTGGCGGCGGAATCGTCACCCCCAATCGGCAAGGGGCACTTGGCTCTGTTTGGAAGTGCGACAGGATCGAGAAGGTCTTTCTCCAGAATGGCGTTGAACGCCTTGATGATCGTCGCCCCTTGGAAATGGTCTGCGATCATTTGCGACGTTGTCGTCTCGCGTCGGTCGAGCGCATTGATACTGCCATCCCGATCCTGGTATTAGTTGTTCGTATGGATACGATCTTGCCATCAAGGAACTACGGTGCAAGCTGCGAACGCAGCCGCGAACGGCACGGTGAGAACCACCACATCGCTGGACGAGGGCACGTCGGTTACAATAGCGGCCTGACAACCAATTTCGGCCGCTGACTCGCGCAGGGTCTCTGGTCCGCGCGAATTGCTGAGCGTCACCGTATGTCCGTTCGCGACTGCAAGCCGGGTCAGGCCTTGCCGATGTGCCCGGCCCCGATGAAGCCAATCCTCATGCCTTGTCTTCCTGCGGTGCTCCGATGACAAATTTTTCGCGGTTCTGCTCGATGAATTGGTCGAGCGTGGTCAAAGGAATTCCCCAACTGCGAACGGCGTCCAGATCGACCCTGTAACCTTCGACGTTGTTCCAAGTCTCGTGCCGGTAGCCCAGCTCGCCATAGGGTTTCGCGAGCGCCTCCTCCTTAGACAGGGTGACGGCTGAAACCTGCTTTCCCGTTGCCTTGGTGATCTTGGCCGCAACTTCGGGCAACGTGAAGGTTTCTGTGGCGAGGTCGATCTCGTGGCCGCGGAAACGTTCTGGGTCAGCGAAAGCCGCCGCAGCGAACGTGCCGACATCCTGCACTGCGATCCAGTCGATACCAGTGTCCGCCTCGATTGCGGTCTCGAACCGACCGCGTTCCCGGATCGAGGGCCACATGGACTCCACCATCGGTGGGATAAGATCTTCCATAATCATGGCAGGCTTCAGGATCACCCAGTAAGGGAACCCTGCCGCCTTGACCATTTCGTTCACAGCGGACTTGTTGTTCCAGTACAGCGGTTCCCACCTTCCATCATCCCAGCCGACGAAGTTCTTCTGGTCACCCGCACGGGCGACAGATGTGTGGACGAGGACACGCACGCCAGCGCGGCTCGCAGCCTTCAACAATGCTCTGCCCGTAACGATTTCGGTTTCGGGGTCGCCGGGGTGTGAACCCATTTGCATCGAGAATACACCGTCCACACCGACCAGCGCCGCGTCAAGGCTGACGGGATCATTGAAATCGCCCCTCACGACCTCGACACCCTGTGCCGATAGCGCCGTCCCCGCAGAAGACTGAGGATCACGCGTCATTGCGCGAACAGAACGGCCAGCGTGCAGAAGCGCGGCGACGACAGCGCCACCTTGTTTGCCCGTGGCACCAGTAACGAGGATAGGGGAGTTGTTTGTAGTGGACATAAAATGCCTTTCTTGAGTGGTCAGCGCGTTGTGCGCCACGGACGTTCTGACCCAAGATAGGAGTTACAATACGAAACTCAATAGTTTCGGAAACATTGTGTTTCGATTTTTATGTTCTATATGATGGCCATGAGCACACAACCGAACGATCATCAGCGGCGCCTGCCTCCGGCAGAGCGAGGACGCACTCAGGACAAAAGCCGTGACGACGCCATCATCGAGGCGGCGCTCGAACTGCTTGCAGAAAAGGGTTACAACGGCCTGACGATGACCGATGTGGCTGCTCGAGCGGGGGTATCGAAAGCGACATTGTATCGACGATGGACTGCCAAAGCGGATGTCGTTGCCGATGCTGTCGCGACGCTCAGTCCGATGAAACCGCCTCGTTATCCCGGCACGTCACTCCGGAATGACATGGTGGCGCTGATGGAACAGGCAGCTAACTGCGACGATCGGCCTGAGATCGTGACCGCGACGTTCGAGATGGCTCGGTCGCACCCGGACCTGTACCGAACACTGTCCGACCGCTTCAGCATGTTTGTTCGGAGAGAACTCGACGACCTCGCCAAGCGAGCTGCCGAAGAGGGACACCCGCCATTGTCGGAGGAAGCGGTTGACGCCCTCAGTGATACAGTGATCGCGCTCCTTGCCCACAATGCTGGACCAACTGGTACGTCAATACCGCGAAACCGTCTTATCACGCTGGTCGATCAAGTGCTGATGGTCCTGATCGCAGGGAGACGTGCTACGGAATAGACGATCTTGGCAGCAGTTTTCCAGAATGATGCGATTCCGATTAAGGCCTCTGGCGCAGGGGATACCACTGGCTTTCGTCGATGGCCTTCAGCGTATGGCTCAATCTGCTCCGCAATTCTAAGGCCGTCGTCAAACTCCACGCCAAGGTAACGGACCGTGCTTTCCATCTTGGTATGATCGAGCAGCGAGATTAACGCGGACCTGAGTACGACGCCACGTCTGTGGGGACTCGTCTTCTCTCAATTTCAAAGCTCGGCCATCGTCCCTCAACGCGCCCGATCACCGTCTAATTTCCCTAGCGCACTAGATAATGGCATGCTAGACGTCTGCATACTCTGTTTCGGGGAAGTCATGTCACATCGTGTGGGAACCCAGCTTTCATTTGCAATCTACGGCGTTGCAGGCCGCATGCAGCGCATGCACAAGCCTTTTCTGGAGCCGCTGGGCCTGACGTTCCCTCAGTACCTGGTGATGCTGGAGCTTTATACGGGGACGCCGCGCTACGTCGGCGACCTGGGCAATAGCCTCGGAATGGACACTGGTACGATCACGCCGCTGCTCAAGCGTCTTGAATCCTCCGGAATGATCACGCGCATGCGAGATCCCGCCGACGAACGCTGCGTGCTGATCAACCTCACGCCAGCGGGAGAAGCGATCAAGGACGAGGTCTGGAGCGTCGCCGGCAAGATCAGGAGTGCCTGCAAGCTCGATGAGGCAGGCATGATCGCGCTGCGCGATACGCTCAACGACTTCGCACGGCCAGCAGAAGATTAGGAAAGGACGACGCACATGAACATTGCGATTATCGGCTCCGGCAACATCGGCGCGGAGCTGGCACGGAAGCTGTCGGCGGCCGGACATACGGTCAGACTGGCAAACTCCAGAGGCCCAGAAAGCCTGAAGGAAGTCGTGGAAGGGACTACGATCCTGGCGGTTGCGAAGGAAGACGTGACCAGAGATACGAACGTCATCATCCTGTCCATCCCGTTTGCTCGCAACCCGGAAGCTGCCGCGCTGGTCGCTCAGGCTCCCGTCGGTGCGATTCTCGTGGACACCTCGAACTACTATCCTGCCCGTGATGGACGGATCTCCGAGGTCGAACATGGCAAGCCGGAAACGGTGTGGGCGAGCAACCAGGTCGGCCGGCCGCTGGTAAAGGCGTGGAACGCCGTTCTTTCGCAGACCCTTGTCGATGCGGGCTCCGCTCCTGGGACGCCGAACCGGATCGCCATTCCGATCGCCGGCGACGACCTCACGGCGAAATGTGTGGTCGCCGATCTCGTGAGCGCGACCGGGTTTGATACGGTGGATGCCGGAATCCTTGAAGAGTCCTGGCGGTTCCAGCCCGGCTCACCGGCCTATTGCACCGAGTTGACGGTGGAAGAACTTGAGGTCGCCCTGCAGAAAGCCAACAAAGAGCGCTCACCGGTCAATCGAGACGCCATCATGAAAACGATCTCGGCCGGAAAGGTTCCTATGACGCGCGCCGCCATGGCTGCCAACAACCGTCTACTATCGAATTAGGCAGAGCGGCACCTGCTGCCAACTGCGCCAGATTATCTCGTGCACTAGAAAATAGAAAGCTAGATTATGTCAGCCATCGCCGCGCCTCTTGAGGCGGACACGCAAAACACGACGGTTAGTGAAAAGCTGAACCCGGAATCTAAAATAGCGCTCAGCGTGCTGTTTGCGTCCACCTTCACGGTCATTCTCAATGAAATGCTCATGGGGGTCGCCCTGCCGACCGTGATGGCCGACCTCGGCATCACCGCCTCCCTCGGCCAGTGGCTCACCACCGGCTACATGCTGACGATGGCCGTGGTCATCCCTGCGACAGGCTTTCTGACCGAGCGGTTTCGCATGCGAACGGTTTACACGCTCGCCATGTCGCTGTTTACCGTCGGAACCCTGGTTGCCGTCGTCGCGCCCGGCTTTGAGGCTCTGCTGATTGGTCGCGTCATCCAGGCCGTTGGCACGGCGATCGCGACCCCATTGGCGTTCACGGCCGTCACAGCCTTGGTTCCACCCTCCAGAGCCGGCCGGATGATGGCGCTGTTGACGGTTGCAGTATCCACCGCCCCGGCATTTGGTCCGGCCATGGCAGGAGGCATTCTTTCAGTCGCCGGCTGGCGCTGGCTGTTCGTGTTCATCCTGCCGATCGCCGTGATCTCCCTTGTTATCGGCACCATGATGATCCGCGTGCCCAGCACACCACGCAAGACCAAGGTGGACGGGCTGTCCGTAGTGCTTTCGGCCATTGGCTTTGCCAGCCTGGTTTACGGACTGGCCTCGTTCGGCGAGGCCTCCGGGGGCCATACGGTCGTCTCGCCCTGGACGGCCCTTGTCGTCGGGATCGTCGTGGTGGCCCTGTTCGCCTTGCGGCAACTGTCCCTGCAGAAATCCGACCGCGCCTTGCTGGATATGCGTCCGTTCGCGGTGCGCAGCTTTGCCGTGCCGGCTGTGCTTGCGGTGTTCTTCATGACCGCTGCAACTGGAATGATGACGCTGATGCCTGTCATCCTTCAGGCGTCTTACGGGTTGACCCCGCTGCAGACCGGCCTGTTTATGCTGCCCGGCGGACTGACCATCACGGTCATTTCCGTTGTCGTCGGCCGCGTTTACGATCGCCTCGGCGCACGTCCACTGATGGTAACGGGCGCCATCTTCGACGGTGCAGGCCTCTGGTTCCTGGCTAGTCTCGCGCCCGGAACGCCAGTCTGGCTCCTGCTCGCCACCTACATGTTCATCATCGTAGGGCAGGCCTTCTTGTGGACTCCCACTTACGCCGCCTCGCTGGGCGCTCTTGACAAGCACCTGCTGCCCCATGGCAGCGCAATCATGAACACGATCCAGCAGCTTTCGGGTGCGGCGGGCATCGCCATCGCGTTCTCGGTTATGACCGCGACCTCTGCCGCGCTTGTTTCTGGCGGGGAAGCCGTGGGACCGGCAATGGCAAAGGGTGCCCAGCATTCCCATCTGGTGGCTTTCGGCATGGTTGTTCTTGGTCTGGTGGTGGCGTTGATGATGCCAAAGACGAAGGTGGTCGCGAAAGCGTCAGTTCAGGTTCACTAGAGATTTTGCCTGCAGGTGCGCATCCGCCCTGCAACCAGGGTTCCGGCTTTCTCGAAGCCACTGGTCAGCGCATGGCAATGCACCTGCGCTGGCATCCCGCATGACCGCAATTGGCGCTTTGCAACCGAAATCGCCGCTCGACATCAGGTCGGCGGGTCGTCACTCGCCTAAAGCCGTAGGTGAAAGAATTTTGTTATTGACTGATCAGTCCATAATAGTTAGACCGTCCGTATGGCAAGACCGAGAGAATTCGACCGAGAGGCAGCGTTGGAGAAAGCACTCAGAGTATTCTGGGCAAAGGGATTTGCCGCGACCTCTACCGACGATTTGCGTGAGGCAATGGGTATCGGACGTCAGAGTCTCTATGGAGCTTTCGGGGACAAGCGGACATTGTATCTGGAAGCGCTGGATACCTATCAGCAGCGGACAAACACTGGACATGTCAGGAGGCTGAGCGACTCGCCATCGCCAGTAAAAGGCATCGAAGACCTGCTTTCTGGTCTTGTGTCGGAAGACGATTGCGAGCGGGCGCTGGGATGCATGGGTGTTGGATCAGTCGGAGAGTTTGGCGTGACCGATCCGGACCTTAATGCGCGCCGAGCCTCTGCCAGTGCGGTTTTGGGCCGACGGATCATGGAAAGGGTCTCGGAGGGCCAGCAAGCGGGGGAGATAAACGCTGGACTCGATCCTGATGAGACCGCCGCATTCATTCAGATGACGATGACGGGGCTACAAGTGGCCGCGCGCGGCGGAGCAAAAGCTGCCGATCTGAGAGCGATGGCGCGCTTCGCAACAAATCGCCTGAAGCCTTAACGCGCCTCCGCAAACAGGGTTTTTTATTTACCTAATTATGGACTGATCTATCAAAAAAAGGAAAACAGCATGACAATCGAAGAACGGAAGACCGCCCTCGTATTTGGAGGCGCCCGTGGCATTGGCGCCGCCGCGGTCGGGAGACTGGCAGAAGACGGCTACGATGTGGCCTTCACATATGTTTCGCGACCGGATAGCGCGCAGGCACTTGTTGCCGAGATCGAGAAGAGCGGGCGCCGCGCGGTGGCCATCCAGGCCGACAGCGCAGATGCTGACGCTATCCGTGGCGCGGTGGCGAAGACTGTCGATATCTTCGGGCCGATCGATGCTGTCGTTGTCAACGCAGGGATTTTGCGGCTCAACACGGTGGATGCGGTCAGTCTCGAAGAACTCGATCTGATGATCGACATCAATATCCGGGGCGTCTTTCTGTCTATCCAGTCCGCAGTGCCGCACATGAAGGATGGCGGCCGCATCATCACGATCGGGTCGAACACGGCTGAAAGAACTGCAATGGCTGGAGCAAGCGTTTACCAGTTCTCCAAGGCCGCAGTCGCAGCAATGGTAAAAGGCTTGGCGCTTGACCTCGCTCCACGGCGCATTACCGTCAACAACATCCAGCCAGGTCCAACGGATACGGACATGAATGCCGGCGCAATTGAGATGCTGTCTGACCGCAGCCCATTGAAGCGCGTTGCCGACCCCAGGGAGATTGCCGGAATGGTATCCTATCTGGTCGGTCCCGACACGTCCTTCATGACTGGTTCGAGCCTGACAATCGACGGGGGTTGGACGCTGTAGATCCACGGCCGACTATCGGTTGAAAGTCTGAGTGCCTCGAAAGCCTTACTCGCGCTTGCATCTCGAGGCAGGGGTGGGCGCGGCTGAATACCTAGCTCTCTCTGCGTATCCCCGCCGGTCCCGCCGCGATGAGCGTGTCTATCCTGGAGAGGAATGTCGCCAGGATCGGCGAAGGGTTATCGCGGCGATATCCCACCGCCAGATCGATAGTCGGTGGTTGTCCGGCAAGAGGGCGGCTGATCACCGACCAGGGGAGCAGCGGCTCGACATAGGCCGGAAGCAGCGCAATTCCCCTCGTTGAGGCGACGAGCGAGATCCCCCATCAGATCAAGAGGATGAGATTGCTGCAAAGTGTATAGGCCGACGGTTCGTATCCGCTCAAGAGCGCGATGCCAACTCGCCAAGATCGGCAAGACCGCGATGCAGGGACATGGCAGTGTCCAATTCCTGCCTGGTGTCATGTCCCTCGCGATACAGGTTTATGATGATCGCAGCGGCAAGCTCAGCCTCTGCGCTGTTCTTGGTCACATGGTGAGCTTCCAGCCAGTCGTTGTATGATTGGTCGATAACCGAGAGTTCGTTCGGACCAAATGACGTTTCTAAGAATGCGCACATACACTTCCCCTTCACGCGGCGCTCATATGGGAAATCGGCCGAGAAGGGTCAAGGCTGCTAGGCTTGTTGAGCGAGCAAAATCAGTAGCGGTCTGTCCGATTTGAAGCTGATTTCATTGCGAAAAGACCTTGCTGCGACCATCTTACGCTATACATTGAGCACTGGGACGAACGTTTGCGACGTCGCAACGATTTAGAGTGGGCGCCGATGCAGGACGAAACGGGGGAAATTTTCCCGGGGCAAGACGAGATTTCTCGAATGCTTGAGCGGGGAGACTGGGACCAGTCCATGCTTGGTCCGCCTTCGGTTTGGCCTCCGTGCCTGAGATCCGCTGTCGACATTATGCTGCCTTCTATGGCGCAGATCGTTTTGTTCTGGGGCCGGACTTCGTCGCCCTATACAACGCACCCTATGCACCGTCGATCGGACAACGGCACCCGAAGGCTTTCGGTCGCCCGGCACGAGAAAACTGGAGCGAGTTATGGGACGACCTCGAACCGCTCCTGCGTCAAGTCCTGGACAAAGGCGAGACGGTCGCCGCCAAGGACCGCCCATTTTATATCGAGCGGCACGGCTACCCGGAAACTGTCTATTTTGACATTTCTTATTCCCCGGTCCGCGATGAAAACGGGACCGTTCGCGGCGTGTTCTGCATTGTCAACGAGACGACGGATCGCGTTCGCGCCGATCGGGCGCTTCAGGCAAGCGAAGAACGGCTGCGCGCTGTAATATCGCAGTCCGCGGCCGGGATCGGTCAAGCAAGCCTCAATGGCGAGATCCTGCACGTCAACAAGCGGTTTTGCGAGATTGTTGGCTTTGAGGAACAGGAGCTGCTCGGCAAGAACATCCGCGACATCACCTATGCCGACGATATGCCCGAGCAAACCCGATTGTACCAGCGGCTTGCACAGACCGGCGAGAGCTTCGATCTCGAAAAGCGCTACGTCCGAAAAGATGGCAGTCTCGTCTGGGTGAACAACACCGTCTCACCGCTTCGAGACGATAGCGGCAGAATTCGCCAAGTCTCTGTTGTCTCGATCGATATAAGCGAACGCAAAAAAGGGCAGGAGGTCGAGCGCCAGCTGGCGTCCATCATCGCATCTTCCAATGATGCCATCCTAGGCATCGATCTCGATATGACTATCACGTCCTGGAACGCCTCGGCGGAGAGGCTCTACGGTTACAAGGCGGACGAGATCATCGGTCAGTCCGTACTCATCCTTGTGCCTGCTGATCGGATCGACGAGGAGCCGACGCTGTTGAACCGTGTCAGGGGCCGGATCGACGGTGGAGCCTTACGAAACCAGACGCCGTCACAAAGATGGCCATCTCGTCGATGTTAGAAGGAAGCGGATCGGCTCCAGGCGGTGCTGATCGGCGAGTTGCACCACCGGGTGAAGAATGTCTTTGCTACGGTCATGGCGATTGCCCGTCAGACCCTGGCAAAAGATGCTGAGGCCAGCGGTGCGGTGACCGCTTTCGAGGCTCGCCTTTCGGCCATGGCGCATGCCCACGACCTTCTTGCCGAGGGGCATTGGCAGAGTGCCGATCTCAAGGCTGTGGTAGAGCAGGCTATCGCTCCATATCCTTCAGAGCGGTTTGATGTTTCTGGCGATCCGGTCTTGCTGCCGCAAAAAATCGTTGCGTCACTCTCGCTTGCTCTCCATGAACTCGGCACAAATGCTGCCAAATATGGTGCACTCTCCAATGCGACAGGCAGAATTGCCATCAGCTGGAGCTTCGCTAAAGAGACCGGAGATCTTCGCCTCGTTTGGAGGGAGATGGACGGACCGGAGGTTCTCCCTCCGACCCGCAAGGGCTTCGGGTCCCGCCTCGTCGAGCGCTTGTTGGCCGCGGAGCTGAACGGCAAATCGACAATCGCCTACGATCCGTCCGGTGTGATTTGCGAGATCGAGGCGACGATAACGTCTTTGCCCTGACAAAAACCGGAACCAATTCCCCAGCCGCGGCATTTGTTGCGGACAATACGATCAGGACCCCCATGCAAGAAAAGGATCAATATCGGACCGATGCCCGCAACGCCGGCGACCGTCTCGTCGCCGGACATGTAAGCGAGGATCCGTTTGCGGCCGCGTTCAAGGCGACCCGGATGCCAATGATTGTCACCGATCCGAACCAGTCCGACAATCCGGTCATCTTCTGCAACGAAGCCTTCCGAAGGCTCACGGGCTACAGAGACGACGAGATAATCGGGCGCAATTGCCGTTTCCTGCAGGGTCCAGAGACTGACAATGCAACGATCGCGAAGATCCGGGAAGGCATCGCGGCCGGCCACGATGTTGCTGTCGATATTCTTAATTACCGAAAAGACGGCACCACGTTTTGGAATGCGGTATTCATCAGCCCCGTCCGGGACGAGGCCGGGACAATCATCTATTTCTTTGCGTCACAGCTCGATTTCACAACGGTCAAAAGCCGGGAAGCAGACCTGGCGGCTGCGCGCCATGAGGCAGAGGCGGAGGTGGCAAAAAACACCGCCAACCTTAAGGCAGCACTGGAGGCGCGCACACTCCTGGTCCACGAGGTGGACCATCGGGTGAAAAACAACCTGCTGACGATGGCTTCCATCGTAAAAATGCAGGCACGCATCACCACCGATTATCGGCAAAGGCAGACACTCATGTCGGTCCTCAACCGAATCGAGGCCCTCAGTACAGTTCAGCGAAAGCTGTTCACGCTTGACGACGTGTCGAAGTTCGATATCTCAGAGTTCACAAAGGAATTGGTGACAGATCTTGTCGATGCCACTGGCCGCAACGACATCCGTCTGTCTTTGGATCTTTCGCCGCTGCTCGTGCCCGCTGTCAAAGCCACGCCTTTGTCGCTGATCCTCAATGAGTTGGTCGGCGATGCAGTTCGACGCGGCCTCATGGACGGCGGCGGCGACATCCATGTGGTGGTCAAACGCCTCAACGGTCACTTTTTGATCCGTGTCGAGGACACATCCGAACCAGTTGAGCCTGATATTGAAAGCACCGAGCTTGGACGCATGTTGATCGAGGCGTCTGCTTTGCAGCTCGGCGCCGAAATCGAACGGAAACAGGACGGCCGCAAGACGGTTGTCGACGTGGTGCTACTTGTCGGCGACAAACAGGAGAATACGCATTGAAAGTGATGATCGTCGAAGACGAAATGCTGCTCGCCATGGAGCTTGAAAGTGAGGTGGAGATGGCGGGCCATCAGGTCACAGGACTTGCCATGAGCAGCAGCCAGGCGCGTGAGCAGATCTGCACTTCGAAGCCGGATTTCGCATTCGTCGATATCCATCTCATGGATGGCCCGACCGGGATCGACGTGGGTCGCGAACTAGCAGCTGCGGGCATCCCCTATGTCTTCGTGAGCGGCAATATCAAGAAGATCCCGGAAGGGTTTGCCGGCGCACTCGGTGCAATCGAAAAGCCCTATACCATGAACGGAATGAAAAATGCCCTGACTTACATTTCCGCAATCGTCGGAGGCGACGAAAGTGAGTCACCGCCCGCAAGTCTGGTTTTGGCAGAAGACGCGAATGCAAGGAAGCGGTTGGGCTAAGGCCCAAGGAGGAGCGTCGGCCAACACGGAGCAAAAATGGGAGGAATTGATGAGTGACAACCAAAACATTTTGAAAGAGGTCAAACCGAGGCTGCACGCGTTGATCGATGAGCTCGTCGCTAAAGGTGCCGAGAGATCCGCGGTGATCTACATGATCGAGAAAGAATCTGCCCAGCTTCGTGATACGATGGACGAGATCCCAGATCATCAGATCGACGAGCCCTCAAACGATCGGCCGTGGGCGACCAAAGCCCACTGAGTCTTGTCTTGCTTGCCTTCAAGGTAATGATCGCATCGGGCATCATGGTGGGCGGTTTGCGATTACGGAGTTTCGAGCATCCTCGGCTTGACGGTCTGGCTCAGCGTAGGACGTCATCGTGTTAGATCATTTCGCGTATCGCGTGAATCACGCGTGACGGATCATAGGGCTTACTGAAAAAGCGGCCGACGATCGGAAGGGTATCATCGCTCATGTGGCGATGACCCGATGTCACGATGATCTTGACTGGTGGCCATCGATCTCGAACCGCGGCCGCAAGTTTCAAGCCATCCATGCTGCCAGGCATATCGATATCGGTGAACATCAGACGAACCTCCGGATGTGCGTCGAGAAGGCTGATGGCGTCGTCGGCGTTCGATGCTTCCAGCACATGAAAACCTTCGTCCTCCAGCAAGAGCGCAATATCCATACGAACGAGAGCCTCGTCCTCCACCACAAGGACCGTTATACCGTTGCCACCCATCCCCAACGCTCCATCATGATTTACAGGCAGATAAAATGGTCCAAGAGTATGACAACGTCTCTCGTACGAATATGATCCGCCAGGTTCGGGAATGTCTTCAGTAAGGTGTTTAAGCCTCCGATATCGGACACGGTATCAAACAGCTTCCGCCGGCTGCCGCACAAGTCTTGCTAGCGGACCAGCGGCGTGGCAGCGAAACCCATTACGATCGAACGTGATCGTCGGCGCTGCCCCCAACAGCGAGGCGAGAGCCGAGCGAACATATTTTGTGCCGTAGCCCTGCCGCGTCGGTTGAACGACTTTGGGGCCGCCCGATTCGATCCAGTTCATTGAAAACATGGGTGGATCTTTCTCCGAAACGGACCAGGCAATGTTGATGCTGCCGTCGCCTTGAGATAGTGCGCCGTACTTGATGGCATTCGTCGTCAGTTCATGGAGGCAAAGGGCGATGGTTGTCGCAGCGATCCGTCCGACAAGAAGGTCCGGGCCGGCAATATTGATCCGAGTCAAGCTCTCACCGTTATAGGGTGCGACGGTTACCGCGATCACGGATAACAGTGAGATTTCGTCTCCGCCTGCTTCGAACACTGCGGTGTGGACGTCGGACAGAGCACGAAGCCGGCCTGTGAAATCTGCCGCAAGCTCATCAACCGTAGACGCGCCGCGTCGCGTCATTTGAAAGATTGAGGTGACGCTGGCAAGAATGTTCTTGATGCGATGATTGAGCTCCAGCCGCAACTCGACTTCGCGCTCAATGGCATCGCGCACCTGCTTCTGGCGCAATCGGACGAGCAGATTGGTCTGAATGCTATTGGCCAGCTCAAGTCGCGCGATTGGGCGTGTATAGAACAAGAGGCGGGCGCTCGGCCAGGCGCTTTGAAGCCGAGTGCGGATCTGTGCAACGGGAGCCGCGCGCTCAAGCAGGACCACGATTGGCACTTCGGACCAATCAGGCTGGCCGGCGAGATGATAGCCGATCGTTGCGACGACGGGCGGGCTTAGCGCCTCATGGGTGATGAGGATGACGCCCGGCAAAAGCGCTAAATTTTCAGCTAGGTCCTCGCCAGCCTGGCCGTGCCGGACCTCGACGTTCTGCTCCTGCAAGGACGCCGCGATGTAGTCGGCGTCTTTGCGAAACGGGGCAAGTATGAGCACCCAATCCAGTTCACTCGGTGTTTCATTCATTTCGGGTCAGGAAGAGGGTTATAGGAAACGACGCTGACGCTGCCGCTCTCGATCAGCAGTTCCTGGATGTTGAGGTCATGTGAACCGTGGCGCTTTTTGACAACGGTGATGTTGCGGCGTAGCCGACCCTCATGCTCCATGATCCGCAGCAGGAGCACGGTATCGCCCAGAAAGCTGACATCTACGTCGATGCCGACATTCTGACCAATCAGGCCGTGCTGAGCGACAATCAGCATCGTCAGCACGCCCGAACGAGCCAGGAATTTAAGAAGGGATTGAATGTCGCGGACCGCCTTTTCCCGATGCGGTAGCGAGTTCAGATAGCCGGTCAGGCTATCGATGACGACGACGCGGACTTTGTTTTGCGTCACCGCGTCCTGGACGATTTGACCAAATTCACCCGGTGAGATTTCGTTCGGATTGAAATCCCGCAGGATGAGCTTTCCATCCTTATGAAACTGCCGAAGCTGCATCCCCAGGCCTTCCGACCGGCGGAAGAACGTTTCCAGCCGCTCTTCGAACAAAAACAGGGCAACGTTCTCGCCGCGGTCGAGCGCTGCCGTCGCATAGAGTGACGACATAGTCGACTTGCCAGTCCCCGACTGGCCGATGACCAGCGTCGTGGTTCCAGCCTCCTGGCCGCCGCCAAACATGTCGTCGAGCGCTGCAACACCTGACTTGATCAGTTCCGGCTTGGTGGCCTCAGATGCAGTGTTGGGCATAATGCGAGGAAAAACGATGACCCCTTCACCTTCCCGGATTGCCATGTCGTGATAACCATCGGCAACGGGGACACCGCGCATCTTGGAAACTTCGACCCGACGTCGCACGGCACCGTACTCTTCCAGTGACTTGTCGAAACGGATGACCCCATGAGCAAGCCCCTCTACTTCCTCGCCACTGCGGTCATAGCCGGTTGTCTGGGTGTCAAGGAGAAGTGCGACAACATCGCGCTTGGCCAGAAAGGACTTGAAACCGATCAGTTCACGACGAAACCTTGGGGAGTCACCGGTGATCAGGCGGATTTCTAGGAGGGAGTCGTAAACAAGGCGCCGCGGCTTGTGTTCTTCGATCGCTGCCTCGATCGCCTTTCGCGTCTCGTCGAGCCTGAGGTCTGCGGTCAGAAATATGCTCTGGTCATCGGCTTCGCTGACCGAACCGGATGTCGACAGTTCTTCGACCCGAATGCCATCGAGTGTCCAGCCGTGTGAAACAGCAATGGCTTCAAGCTCTGCCGCCGTCTGCGACAGTGTCACGTAGATGCAACTCTCTCCTACTTCCACCCCGGCGCGAAGGAACTGCAGCGCGGCTGTCGTCTTACCGGAGCCCGGAGCGCCTTTGCAGCATATAGAGATTGGATGCTGGTAGACCACCACGCAGGATTTCGTTCAATCCTGTGATGCCTGTGCTGACAACTGCTGGCGCTTTTCGTTTCGGCATAACTCATCTTTCAGAACTGTTAGCGTGATCCGGACCGGAGCGCGCGCATCATCGTCGTTGAAAGATGCTTTTCCGTTATATTTGGGTTTCTCAAAACATCAATGACACGCTGGAGGTGTTGAAGCCGCAGGCCTGGCGAAAGGGAGTGTCACAGCTCTACGGCCGGGTCGGTCCCATCGCCAAAGAGTTCCGCGTCAGCAGCACGGTGTGCTTCAGCCAAAAGAACCTGCCGTTCGCGAATGCCCTTATTAAATAGCTTCGCGACCATGATGGTCAGCGTCGCAATCGCTTGGTGATTGCCCCTCAGCTGTCGCTGTTCAACGATCTCCCTGATCACGCTCGCGCACAGGCGCGCATCTTCTTTCGACGGCAAGCTCATAGTTTTCCTCAAGAAAGGCTCGCCTCTGGCGGTGAGGCGAGCCCGCATTATCATTTAGAAGTCCATCCCGGCGCCGGCAGGAAGGGCGGGGGCGGCGTCCTTTTTGGGCTTCTCGGCGATCATGGCTTCCGTGGTGACCAGGAGGCCGGCAACAGATGCCGCATCCTGGAGCGCGGTACGCACGACCTTGGCAGGATCGATGACCCCCTGGGCATAGAGATCGCCATACTCGCCGGTCTGGGCGTTCCAGCCGTAGGAGAAGTCGGTCTTTTCGCGAAGCTTGCCGACGATGATCGAGCCTTCCGCGCCGGCATTCTCAGCGATCTGACGCACAGGTGCCTCGATCGCCCGGCGGACGATTTCGATGCCGACTCGCTGATCGTCATTTGCAGTCGGGAGACCGTCCAACGCCTTTACAGCCCGCAACAACGCAACACCACCGCCCGGCAGGATGCCTTCCTCGACGGCGGCACGCGTTGCATGAAGCGCGTCGTCGACGCGATCCTTCTTCTCCTTGACCTCGACTTCCGTGGAGCCACCGACACGGATCACCGCAACGCCGCCTGCCAGCTTGGCCAAACGTTCCTGCAGCTTCTCTCGATCGTAGTCGGACGTGGTCTCTTCGATCTGCGCCCGGATCTGGGCGACGCGGCCGTCGATCTCGGACTTTGAACCGACGCCATCGATGATCGTGGTGCTTTCTTTCTCGATCGCCACCTTCTTGGCTCGACCGAGCATGTTGAGCGTTACGTTCTCAAGCTTGATGCCGAGATCTTCGGAGATGACAGTGCCGCCGGTCAGGATGGCGATATCTTCGAGCATCGCCTTGCGGCGATCGCCGAAGCCCGGCGCCTTGACGGCAGCAATCTTCAGACCACCGCGCAGCTTATTGACGACCAGCGTAGCAAGAGCTTCGCCCTCGACGTCTTCCGCGATAATCAGCAGCGGTTTGGAGGACTGCACGACGGCTTCGAGCACCGGCAGCAAGGACTGCAGGTTCGACAGCTTCTTTTCGTGAATGAGGATATAGGGGTCCTCGAACTCAACCCGCATCTTGTCCTGGTTGGTCACGAAGTAGGGCGAGAGGTAACCGCGGTCGAACTGCATACCTTCGACGACTTCGAGCTCGGTCTCGGCGGTCTTGGCTTCCTCGACCGTGATGACGCCTTCGTTGCCGACCTTTTCCATCGCCTCTGCTAGATACTTGCCGATCTCCTCGTCGCCATTGGCCGAGATGGTGCCGACCTGGGCGATTTCGGAATTGCTGGTGATCTTGCGTGCGCGGTCTTTGAGCTCATTGATGACGGCATCGACGCCAAGATCGATGCCCCGCTTCAAGTCCATGGGGTTCATGCCTGACGCCACCGCCTTGGCGCCTTCCTTGACGATCGCCTGGGCAAGAACGGTAGCAGTCGTTGTGCCGTCGCCGGCGAGATCATTGGTCTTCGATGCCACTTCGCGCAGCATCTGTGCGCCCATGTTCTCGAACTTGTCTTCGAGTTCGATTTCCTTGGCGACCGAAACGCCGTCCTTGGTGATGCGGGGCGCGCCGAACGACTTATCGATGACGACGTTGCGCCCCTTCGGGCCGAGCGTGACCTTCACGGCGTTGGCAAGGACATCGACCCCACGCAGCATGCGTTCGCGGGCATCGGTGTTGAATTTGACTTCTTTCGCAGCCATTTGTTCACTCCTTCAATAGGCAGCTTTTTGACTGATGAGTGGCTCTGCGTGATTACGCGGCCTGCTTCTGCTCGTCCTGGGCTTCGACAATGCCCAGTACGTCGCTTTCCTTCATGATCAACAGGTCTTCGCCGTTGATCTTGATTTCGGTGCCCGACCATTTGCCGAACAGGATGCGATCGCCAGACTTGACATCGAGCGTCTGGATCTGACCTGCTTCGTTGCGAGCGCCAGGCCCGACGGCGACGACCTCGCCCTCGGAAGGCTTTTCCTTGACTGTATCAGGGATGATGATACCGCCTTTGGTCTTTTCTTGGAACTCGACCCGACGGACGAGAATACGATCATGAAGTGGTCGGAACGACATGTTTTCCTCCATTGGACAAAAAAGATGACGCAAAACCCCTACCGGACCGGGTGACCAATCCGGACGGGTGCGAACCTCACTCAAGCGTTCGCGGGCAAAATTTATTTTCGAGATTTTTTGATTTCAAGAGGGGCGAGAGAAAAAATTAGCACTCGATGTATCTAGCTGCTAACATGCTGGAAAGGAACAATAAACGCCTTTGAAGGTTTAAGAAAACTGTTGATGGATGCAAGATGTTGCGCCACCTTTGGCAGTGTCATCAAACGGAGATGAAGCATGCAATTCTCATCGGACCTGGAGCGTCAGCTCAATGGCTATGGATTGACTACCGCGCATATCCTCTACCGCATTCCCGATTTCGAATCCGTCCTGCAAACCTATGTCTGGCAGGATTATGATCTCGCACCAGACTTTCCAGAAATGCGCAAATTTCTGGACTTCTGGCGCGACAGCCTCGACGGACCGCTGCACTCCGTCCGCTATACACACCAGCGTCTGATTGGACCGAACGAATGGCGCCGTGTCGAGGGCGAGTTCAAGCTTTAATGAACTCTTGAATTTGATTTTTCCGCTTCCTAGCTCATCGACCGCCCGAGGCGTTGAACTCGGTGTGAGCGCAGATTGCGTTTGGAGTGACGCCTGCTTGGAGAATATCGACAACATCAAGAGCGTTGGTATCGATGAACGGTAAGAGATCATCGTGGATTTCGCCCGTTGGCTTGAAACAGCGTCGCAGGAGGCACTGGCTAATGGCGAAGGTCGCTTTGCCATGATGTCGGCCAGCATGGCGGAAGCAATGCGGGTCAATGCCGACGAGCTTGCTCGCAATAATCCTGAAAAGACAGAGCGTGTGCTGCAGCAGGCCAGCCCGATGATGGCGCAATTCAAGGCTGCGTATCCCCATCGGGTTATCAGTCGGTCTGTTCACTAAGGATGATGAGGCAGACGGCGTCTCAGGCCTTAGTCGAAGCCGGGGAATTCGGCGGCGAGAATGCGAGCGAAAAGATCTAAATCAGCTGAGCCTACTTGAGGCAAAATTTTTCGCGCCGCGGATCTTGAATCCAGAATTCTCAAAAACCAAATCGTTTGCCGCCAGCTGCTGAACATAGAGCTGGCCTTGCTGGAAGCGCCGTCTTTCGGCGCTTCTGTACCCATGTTGCTTCAAGGAGGATATGGCTATGGCAACATCTTACGACTATGCACCGCTGTTCCGCTCGAGCGTTGGCTTCGATCGGGTCTTCAATCTTCTCGAAAACGCCCAGCGCGCCCGCTCGACCAGCGACTGGCCGCCCTATGACATCGTCAAGACAGGCGATGACAGCTACCGAATCTCGATTGCGGTCGCAGGGTTTGCCCAGGAGGATCTCGACATCACTTTCCAGTCCAACCTGCTGACTGTCACCGGCAAGAAGCAGGAGACGCCTGCGGATGCCTACCTGCATCGCGGCATCGCCGGACGCCCGTTCGAACACCGGTTCGAGCTTGCCGACCATGTGCGCGTGAACGGCGCGGATCTCAGCAATGGCCTTCTGTCGATCGATCTCGTTCGCGAAATCCCGGAAGCCCTGAAGCCGAGGAAGATTTCGATCCAGAGCACGCCCGCCTTAACGTCGGTCGCTCCCGCGCAGATCGAAGCGCAGAAGGCGGCTTGATCGTTAAGTTCATCCAATAGTTCAGGGGCGCCATTGCGGTGGCGCCCGTCAACATTCCGGGTTGGAAAGGAGAGAGCGATGAAACCCGATATGTTCAGACAGCCAGTTTCCATTCTTGTCGGCCTCGGCTTTCCGGCAGAGGTTCGCGGCGTGATGGACGCCTACCGACACCTGGTCGAATGGCCGGTATCGTTCAGAGACGCGGCGCATTCGGTTGCCCTGAAAGCGTGTCATGCGGCGCTTCACGGGGAAATCGAAGCAGAGACGGCACGCGGATTCTTCGCAGCATTTGCGGCGAAGCATGATCTGCTAGCTCCTGAGACGCCAGCGATTGCTGCCTCTCACATGCGGCGCGACCGCGATCCCCACGTGCAATGAGGCCATGCCATGGAAAACGCCATCTTGCAGCAGGCAATCGACTGTGCAGTCACCATAGGCCCTGCAGTATTGATGCCAGGCATGCAACTCCGGCGACCGATCGATGTCTTGAGATCCCCATCTCTGTCGGTCGATGACAAGCGCGCCATCCTTGCTGCGTGGGCATCCGACTTCTATGCGGTCGATTCAAAGCCGGCTTTTCGACAATTGCCAGGGATGAATGAGCCTGTCTCAATCGACGAGATTCAGTCTGCGCTCAAAGAACTGGACGGGCGGTATCAGTCGTAGGGGTTTTCCCCTCCAGTGGGTCGGGTCTAGGAGGTGTCAGGTGATGCCAAGCGACCCGCCCCGTTCTTCCGAGTGGTGGTTTAAACAACGTTCGATGAATCGGGCACATTGGCTGTTACCGTTCTTCTACGCTATCGCGCAACTCTTGCGCGCGGTCGATGGCTATCAAAAAACTAATCGTTGACGGAACGTTACAATTCGCATATTGGTGCGTCATCGATCTTTTGCTTGCCGAGCTTTGTCTACCGCGCGATTGGCACCGCGCTCTAAGCGAACTTCTCTTTCAAAAATAGTCGGTTTTCATCCGCGTGGCGCTTGCTTCGCGGTTCCTCACTCTATGCTTGAAAGGGTTCATCATGACCACTGGCACAGTAAAATGGTTCAATTCCACTAAAGGCTTCGGCTTTATCCAGCCTGACAACGGCGGCGCCGACGCCTTCGTTCACATCTCTGCCGTCGAACGCGCCGGAATGCGCGAAATCGTCGAAGGCCAGAAGATTGGTTACGATCTCGAGCGCGACATGAAGTCGGGCAAGATGTCGGCCTGCAATCTGCAGTCCGCTTAATCGATATCTGCTTCCCTTTGACCACGGATGTACTGGCATCGCCGGAAGCAATTATCAGTTTAAGGCCAGGCAGTTCGCCTGGCCTTTTTTCGTTTGGCCTCACAGCCAAGATTCAGGACATTCGATGACAGAGACATATAGTAAATCTCGCCAGCAGGCCGAGACCGCCTTCGGCAATCTTCAGACGGAGTTCTTCTCCAAGAACAATGCGGCGGAAGAGCTCGAATCCGTGGCCCAGGCGCGCGATGCCAAGACGTTCAGGCTGCGCGAAGCTCGCCTCGCCAAGGAGCAAGCCGACCGGATGTCTGCAACATCTGCGCTGCTTGCCAAACGATCGAAATCCAGCTGACCAACCCAAATGCAAAAGTCAGGATAAAAATTTGAGACACGCCAGAAACAACGAACTTACCGACCGACGCTCTGCTGCTGCGGACGCCAAGACAGCTCTTCTTATGGCCTACAGAGCTGCAAAGATGGCGGCCGAGCCTGCACAGGCCGCAAGACAGGCCGAGCGCAGCTCACTTATTGAAGCTCGGGAGGCGCGCCGTGCGAAACGCGAGCGACTGAAGGTCGAGGAGCGCACCCGAGCTGAGACCGTTGCCGCTCAAGAACACGCGGCCATCGAGGCAGCAGCCGCGGCCGAGATCGAGGCGCGACAGTCGGCCGAAAATGCCCGGATATCTGGCCTTGTTCAAGATGAGGCCGCTCGCAAGACTGAACGCGACAGACGTTATGCCGCCCGCAAGGCCCGGCAAGCTTAGTATCCAGGGACCCACCCTCTATTGGATGGGTCCGTGGAATAGATCAGGGCGTGACGCCGTCATGCCCGAATTTGATCAGTCTCGAGGAGACAACCATGGCACCGAATACGAACGAGCTTCAGGCGATCAATACGGCCTGGCAAATCGCGATCCAGGAAATCCTGCGCATGGTCATTAGAGACATGTATCATGCCGGCGGTGAGGCGTCATTTAACATGCATATCAAGCGGATCGAAGAAGCTGCAGTCGATAGTATCTACACGGATTTGAGGCTTCGCGCCACTGACGAGTGGACTGAAGTGCTGGTCAAGGAGAGGGCTAGCAATTTTGTGACGACGTTGCTGACCTCGTTTACGTACGACCGTGCCTGATCACGATAGGTAGTCATCCGAGCCGCTAATCTCAGTTCGCGGTGTCGCGCCCAACCCATTCGGGCCGTTGTCCGGCGCGTCACCCCAATACCGGATACCAGCCGTCAGGCTGATCGGCTGTTTTTCGAAACCAGCTTTGCGACTGTAAAATTGATCGGAACGGACCAAGCCTCCGTTTCCCAGTTGTAGGTGGATTCCGTGTTTAGGGCCTATGTCCACGCGTCCTTCGTCGTGTAGGAGATGAATGGCTGGAGGAACGTCGAGTTCACGTCGGCCCGGTCGCTCTGTACGGCGAAAGACCAGACGTGGTTTGCCAGCATGCCGAATGTCCACGGACCGTCCTGTTTGAGCACGACCGCCATCGGACCGGCACCCAACTTGCCGCTTCCCAGGAACTCATCAGTAGCGGAGGGCAAGAGAATAACCGGACCAGCGCCCCAGATGATACCGCTTTCGGTCGGCTTCGACGGCGAGAAGATCGAACGGCTGCTCGTCGGCGAGAGACGATCGACGATGTGACGGTCGAAGTAAAAGCTTTGCGTAATGTCGCCCAAGGCCGGGTGCAGGATTGGCGTTGAATGAGCGTTCAAATCTTTCCTCGGCTTCAAAGCGCGGCGTTTCATCACGCATGATCAGCGCAAAGACATCTGGTTTGTCACCGGCGTAGACTATGATCATGCTTCGCACGGTCTGAACCCAGACCAGGTCGAGATTATCGGCGGGTGACAACCGGATATTGTCCCTCTTCAAGCGGGTGGTTGTTTCGATACCGTAACGTGAATCGACGTCGGTAGCCTGCTATGTCTCCTCACCGAGGTCGTTAATCGCATTTGCACGGTGCATGATAATCGCCGCGTCATTGGCCCAAACAATCGCGCCGGCCTGATCGAGGAGAATGATACCGTCGCTGAGCCCGCCTATGACCTCCTGCAGGCTGCCGCGGTTGAGACGTGCGGGCTCTGGTCTGTCGTTCATTGCAGGATCCTCGGATGTTCCGCAGCCTACCGTGAAACCTATTTCGCCGCAGCCAATTCGTCTTCTCGGTCGAGTGATGTGGATCGTGCGTCACTTGACAGGACCGCGCGGTTGAGTTGCTCGGCATCGTAGGGCTTGCATAACATTTAACATACAACCTGGAACTGTTTCCAACCGAACTTGTTTTAGGGTCCAGGCGTCGGTGAGGCCTCACCTGCAGCTTGATAGGCATAACGATGGGGCATTATTTTCCGAAAGCAAAGGCGTAATTCTCGTTGTTGAAGACGAGCCGTTGCTGCGCCTTCTGGCGGTCGATTTCATGGAGGAAGACGGCTTCGAGGTCGTTGACGTTGGAAGTGCCGATGAAGCCGTTTCCATCTTGGAGACACGCAGCGATATCCGCATTGTCTTCACCGACATTGACATGCCGGGCAGCATGGATGGTATGAAACTCGCGGCCGCGGTGCGCGACCGCTGGCCACCAGTCGAGATCGTCGTCGTGTCGGGCCATAAGCGCCAAAACGACATCATTCTGCCGGAGCGTGCAGTATTTTTCCCCAAGCCTTATAACATTGAGGCGGTAACCGCGACACTGAACCGAATGGCGTCGGCGATCTGACTTTGGGGCTGCCAGGCATTCAGGGAACGAAACTGCGAACGGCGCATTATCAGGCTGGAAAACAACATTATTCCGTAGGGAGACTTCTATGGGTAGCACCGCTGATAAGATTTCCGGCATAGCAAACGAAGTCGTTGGCAAGGCTAAGCAGGGCCTCGGCCACGCGATCGATAACAAGGAAATGCAGGCAGAAGGCCTGGTCCAGGAAAGCACGGGCGAAGCCCAGCAGGCCAAGGGCAAGGCCAAGGACGCGGTCAAGACTATTGTCGACCGGGCCTAACCCTTTTAACATTCACATTGCGAGCCTGCCGCTTTAACGCGGCGGGCTTTAGTTTGTTTTATAACTACGCACGATATTGAAGCGCTTCGGACAGTGGCATGGGCAAAGCCTCAAGCGCCGGCCGGCCATCAGATATCCTCTGCATCAGACAGACGCCAAGGCCCCTGAGGGTCTGGAGCTTTCCGCCCGTCTCAATCCCCTGGCACAGCGGCAACACTCCCATGTTGTATAGCATCGCCGCCGTGTGGTGAGGGAAGCGGTCGCGCGCAATATCCTTACGCGAAACAGGATCAACGATGCCAGCCGAGCGCGGCCTTAAGCGTTATCACTATCAGAGATCCAATACTTGCCGCACCTTCTCACCGAGCTGGTCAAGGCTGAACGGCTTTTGAAGAAGCTGCGTCTCTTTGTCGAGAACACCATTGTGGACCACCGCGTTGCGGGTGTAGCCGGTTGTGTAAAGAATCTTAAGACCGGCGATCAGCTTACTCGCAGCATCGGCAAGTTCACGACCAGTCATTCCAGGCATGACGACATCAGTGAACAGCAGGTTTGGTATAAGCCCGGCATTGATTAGAGTGAGGGCTTTGGCGCCGGAGCTAGCTTCAACGACCGTGTAGCCTAATTCTCGAAGAGCCTCCGTCGAGAAAGCTCGAACCCGTTGGTCATCCTCCACGACGAGGATAGTTTCGGAAGGACTGCCACGACCTGACGGCATCACGTTTAGAGGATTATCTCTCGGCCCGCTGTCGCCATCATATCTCGGAAGATAGATTTTAACCGACGATCCAACTCCCACCTCGGAATAGATTTTCACATGTCCACTAGACTGACGAACGAAACCGAAGATCTGACTAAGGCCGAGGCCCGATCCCTTGCCAACCTCCTTTGTCGTGAAGAAGGGATCGAACGCCTTCGCCATAACTTCCGGGCTCATGCCTGCACCAGTGTCAGATACGGCGATCATCACATATTGGCCGGCGGCAACCGCATTGTCGTGGGCGTATTCATCGGACAGGTACGAGTTGGCAGTCTCAACAGTCAGTTTCCCACCAGCCGGCATGGCGTCGCGGCCGTTGACCGCGAGGTTAAGGATTGCATTTTCAAGCTGACTGTTATCGGCATGTACTTTCCATAGGCCGGCGGCGAGAACCGTTTCTACGGAAACGAGCTCGCCGAGTGTGCGCGTCAGCAGCTCTGACATTCCGGCAATCATCCGATTTGCGTCAATCACCTCCGGCTGGAGCGGCTGCCGTCTGGAAAAAGCGAGCAGGCGTTGTGTCAGGGAGGCAGCACGATTTGCGCCATCCTTGGCGGCTTCTATGTAGCGACCAACGTCCGTTTCGCCGCGCGCCAGCCGCTTTTCAAGAAGATTGACCGAGCCTTCCGCGGCGTTCCGGCACCCCCGCCACATGAGCCGGCAATTTTCCGCTTGGCTGCCAAACTTGCCCATGCAGCGCTCTACATATTGGTTCTCTCAATGCCTTTGACCGGCATGGCCGCATATTACCTGGGATACGGCGTCGCAGGGAATCTGCATGCCGATGTTCTGAAAGTCGTTTTCTGGGTGTTGATTGCCGGTCACGTTCTGGGCGCGCTTGTTCACCAGTTCTATTGGAAGACAAACGTGCTGAGGAGGATGACGATCGGTTAAGCGGATCGTGGAGGAGATCACTGTCGGCGCCACTCGCGCAGCCAGGCGGCGAACGAGAAGTTCGCGGATTTGCGCGCCCCCTAATGCGGCTTCTCCTGCTTGCGGCGCATGATCATCGCCTCGACTGGCTCAGGCGGCTGGTTGGCATAGCCACCTGCCGCCGCGACCGGTCCGTCAGGGCTTCAAGCCCGTCCGCCTTACAGCGATTGAAGATCTAGTAGCCGGTCTTGCGCGAGATCCCGAAATCCCGGGAAACCTCGCTCACCCCTTCGCCCTCCAGCTGTCGGGCGACAAATCGAAGACGCTCATCCATGAACGAAGTCTCTCTCCACGGCATCCACACCGACTGATCAAAATCGAAAGTGTACCTCAGGTCTCCGGTCACAAAGTCACCTATCTCTCGGGTCGGGGACCTGTTTAGTGAAACGCAGCGCCGTTTTCTATGACGCTACCAGTTCTTTGGCGAGTTCGCTCACCACAACCCTGAGCCAGCGATGAGCGGGATCGTGACGATATCGCACATGCCAGGCCATCTCGACTGGGAATGTTCCAAGATCGACAGGTGCTTCTACGACCTTAAGCCGCGGGTCACGCTCGAGGCTGCGGCAGATCAGGCGCGGCAATGTTGCGCAATAATCGGTCACCGCGACCATCTCGGGAACTGACAGGAAATGTGTGACGGAGACAGCAACCTCACGCTTTAAGTTCTGCTGTCCCAACGCCTGGAATACGCCCGCACGAATGCGACCCGGCGGCAACACGTTGACATGCTTCAGGCTCTCGTAGAGATCTCGCGTCAGTCTGCCTTTGACATCCGGATGGTCGTTGCGGACGATGCAGGCCAGTCCGTCGTCCATGAGATGTTGGACGACGAGGTTGTCAGGGGGATCTATGACCCGCCCAAGCACCATCGCCGTCGTCCCCGAAATCACTCCGGTATCGGCCAGATCGTTGCCGAAAGGCGTCATGCGAAGTTTGATGCCGGGCGCCTGCTTGCGCAGCCTGGCCACCAACGCTGGCATCAGGACCAGTTCTACGTAACTGTTCGGCGCGATCAGGAACAGGCGCTCCGCGCTGGCCGGATCGAATTCCTGCTGATGGACTATCAAATCGTCCAACTGTGCCAGCGCCGCCTCGATTGTCGGCGCAATTTCCTCGGCAAGCTGTGTCGGCCTGATGCCGTAGCGCTCCCGGATAAACAGCGGATCGTTCAGCATGTCGCGGAGCCGATTCAGTGAATTCGATAGCGCAGGCTGCGTGATGCCGAGACGGCTGGCAGCGCGCGTGACGCTCCGCTCCTCCATGAGAGCCAGGAAGACGGGCAGAAGATTGAGATCGTATTTCATCCAGATGTAATTGCACGTGAATATCTAAAATCCAACAAGTAAATTTCTCAAATATCTCTCCACATGACATGATTACTTCATCGACAGGCCAGCAGCGCTGATCGACAATCCAGGCCGCCCCGGCCGCGACATCAAAGGATACAACGATGAAAGTTCTCATGGTACTGACTTCGCACGATACGCTCGGCGATACCGGCCGAAAGACCGGGTTCTGGCTTGAGGAGCTGGCAGCTCCCTATTA
Organism: Rhizobium sp. S163; assembly: GCF_030380805.1. Taxonomy (NCBI): domain Bacteria; kingdom Pseudomonadati; phylum Pseudomonadota; class Alphaproteobacteria; order Hyphomicrobiales; family Rhizobiaceae; genus Rhizobium; species Rhizobium sp. S163. The sequence goes on from NZ_JAUDSA010000037.1 coordinate 242,411, forward strand.
CGTCTTCAAGGACGCCGGCGCCGAGATCACGCTTGCTTCGCCCAAGGGCGGCCAGCCGCCGCTCGACCCGAAGAGCGACGAACCGATGTTTCAGACCGAGATCACGGCTCGTTTCAAGGCCGACGCCGACGCTAACGCTCAGCTCGCCCAAACAGTACGCCTCGACAGCGTCGACCAGAACGATTTCGACACGGTGTTTTATCCAGGTGGTCACGGCCCGATGTGGGATCTCGCTGGAGACAAGAATTCCATCGCGCTCATCGAATCCTTTATCGCCGCCGGCAAGACCATCGCGTTAGTTTGCCACGCTCCGGGCGTGTTGCGCCATGTCAAGAATGCCGACGGCTCGCCATTTGCTCAGGGTCGCTACCTCACAGGTTTCACCAACACCGAAGAAGAAGGCGTTGGCCTGACCAAGGTCGTGCCCTTCCTGGTCGAGGAAGTGCTCATCGCCCAAGGAGCCGTGTTCTCCAAGGTGAAGGACTGGGGTGTTCATACGGTCGTCGATGGCCAACTTATAACTGGGCAGAACCCGGGATCTTCCGGTGAGGCCGCCGAAGCTCTGATTACCGCCCTGCGCCAGACCCGTATCGGGGCAGCCTGATCATCAGCATCGTGGACGACCGCCACAGACGGCGGTCTGCCACCCGAAAATCGGATATCGAAATGATCAGCCTCAAACCAACGCTCTCGGCTGCACATCACGGCCTGGGCTTCAACGACCTGAAGATCATCGAGTGCCGCGAACTCATCCGCGCGATCTCAGGTGAACCCTCGTCCATCGTGACGTTCCAGGACGGTCTGCGGATCGAAAAATCCGTGCACGCCATGGCCGCGTCCCATCGGGAACGCCGCTGGGTCGACGTCTAGCCGCACAGCACTAAAAGCTTCGACCTGAATGCCCGCGACGACTGCCCGTCGCGGGCATTCGCGTTGTGGGAAACCGTGCCGCCGCGTCCCGCTTGACGCCGATACAAATTCCGCGGTGATGATGGTTTTTGATCATCGAGGCTTTCGCTTCCCGCAGGCGGCCCTGCTATTTTGACGTCGGGAGGAGAGGCGCCGACGCTAGGGTATAATCCCGGATATCGTGGCACCTCTCCGGATACTTAACGAGAGAGGGCAAGCCGGCTTGGCCTGCCGGAAGGAACGATCATGGACGATCAAAAGTTCGGGGCGCGCAACTAACGTGGCGATTGGGAGGCGCGCATTGAAGTGCTGCCAAGAGGCAGTATTCGTCAGGCAGTACCTGAATATTTCCGTTTCGACTTTCGAACGGAGCCGCCCTCGTTCTCCCAAGCTGCAACGGCAGCAACGTCCGGATTTAGCCTTTGTCGTCTCGAGGCTGGATAGTTCACAGTAGGGATGGTCGCTCCTTCAATGCGACGGATGACTGCAAGTTCTGCCAGGTGGCTCTCACCTTCAGTTGCTTCCATTTCGGACGTCGCGTAGTCGGCACGCTTAAGGATGCGTCTCAGCGTTGCACGTTCCTCCTGCGTGGGGCACATTGGTTCGCTCCTTGAGTTTGGGGACGGATAGCTCTGCTTTTTAAAGAGGGTCTCTTCCAGTTCCTATTTCAACCGCCCGCCGGCTTGAACGGCTTCCGGCCAGCATTCATAAGAAGTTGGCGTTCTGTCGCTGTGGGGCCCAACAACTTCAGCAATCGCTTCTCTTCAAGCGGGCCAAGCCGGAAGCGCTTGGCAAAGTCACCAATTGTCCAGATCTTTCCCAATCTAACTGCACGACATTCTTGAGCGTTCATGGCCGATCTCCAAATCGTTTGCAGTGTTCCAGTTCAGAAGCGACCCTGCCGACATCGGCGAGCGAGCGTCGGCTGCATTACCTGTTCGCCCATGCGCATCATGGGGGACTGCTCAATGCATAAAGGATCGCGAGAACGATACCGATCGCCAAGGCGCCGACCATTATTCGCCTACCGATGCGGGTACCCATAGCGTTTTGATCCTTAAGGCGGAGCGAATTTAGACAACAGCCGGATTGCGCCCTACCTGGCGCCCTCGGCGTCCCTTCTAATCGCTGACTCCAAGTCCGCGTGGTCAATTTTGAGAAACTGCCTGGAAGCAATACGCACGCCTACGGCCGGTATTTCAAGATACGTTGCAGTTCTTCTATAGGCTGGAAACGACAGTCCTTCGATCAACTGTTCGTCTACGACAACGGAATAGGTGCCTGCGTCGAGGGGCGCCACCAATGGGCTCAGGACGAAGCGGTTGTGGAAGGTCACTTCGGATCTTGTCGTGCGTTCTGACATGGGGGCACCTCTTATCGGTCGATGGGCTATCTCCCCATAACCCCTGAATGATACGATTGAGAACCGCGTGGTCGAGCGCTACCAGAAAGTGCCTTGTAGTATGATGTAAAGGATGAATGCCACGGCTATCAGCGGTATCGATGCGACAAAAACATCTCCGTAACTTAACCCGCCAATATAACGTAGTATTCTTTGTCGCCTGGAAGAACTTACGGTGGAAGACATTTCTTCCTCCTGCCTGGGGCTAGGGTTGTCGCGACCCTAAAAGCAGCGCCCGTTCCATGGCTGCCACTACCATGAATATGGGAAGGCGGGGCGCAATTTGCAAGGTGGTCGATAGCTGAGCTTGCGTTCTCTCAGGAAGGCTCAAGACACAGTCTGTGGGCAGGCTCCCCACAGATAGCGGGTAGAAAGGTGGCGTGTGAGGCCTATCGTGACGTCAGCACGTCACGTTCAGCGGTTAGGCGCCGGTAAATGATATTGAGCTCGGCATGTCTGGTTTCCTTGATGTTCGGGGATGCCATCTCGGCGTCCAGTTTTTTAAGCTGCAGCGCAATTTCCGCTGATCTTGCTTCATTTCCATCCGATGGTTTGAATTCGATCATGTTGATCTCCCTTAAGGGATCACCAACTGCTCCTTTTGGCGCAATAGCAAGCAGTAAATGCGTGCTCATTGAATATAGACCGCGCCAACACATCCAATAAACCATACCGACGGCAAATATGGTTTTGCGTTTGTGCAGATATTCTCCGATTGCGGAACAGCTATATTCGGTGCAGAGTCTATTCTTCAGGAAGCAATTTTCACGGGCGCTTCCGCTTAAGGGCCTCCACACCCTAGCCCCAACCGAAAGGTTGACGAAATGTCTTCCAACGGATTTGCCGCGAGACTGAATTCCGACGAACTAGCCATCATTCAACGTGTCCTATCGGATGCAGGATACACCGGCGATGTCATGGTGACAGCGCCAGCGGACTTCAACGCCGCGGCCAAGTTGTTGATCGGTCTTTTCAAACGGGGACTGAGAGGTCATGCCGATCTCGCCGCAGAGCTCAAAACGGAATTTGGTCACCACAGATACGTCGCCCAGGTCGAGGCCAAGGCGCTTCATCGCCATGCAATTCGAGGATTGTTGACCAAGCGGCCCTAAACGAAAACTCATAGCGGTTGGTCATTGTAAGATGTCACGGCACAATAAGCCGTGCGTATGTCTCGGCTCCCCGAGCGCCGGATTTCCCTGACACCAGAAAATTGGAGAGATTTGCATGAGAGAGTCACCAAAAAACAAAGTCAGTTTTGATATCTCCGGACGGTATCTACGCGAACTGAAAATCGTCCTTCAAAGCGAAGACGTTCGGGAGGACGAAGACTATCTTGACAGCAAGTTCGATGAGAAGCGGCTAGCGGAAGAACGCCATATCCTCATATTTTTCAAAGCCGACAAAGCCAGCCAGGCAGAACGAATCTGGACGCAGCACGTCGTCAAGCGCCTTTACACATAATCGCGGTTCCTCAGTTTCGACCGCCTTCTCGCCGCATGCAATGGAAATTTATTCGCGTCCGTGATCGGCCGTGCTGGAGTTGAACAAACAGCGACCATGATGATCGTCTTCTACACGAAATGCATTTACACAGTAAGCGCGATTTTCCATGCGCGTTGACGGCTGTTTCAGGGCCAGGTCGTCTACAATGAGAGCGACATGCGGCTAATTAGGCGGCTGAGTTTCTGGAGAAGTTGAACGGCAGCAGGTCGCCAATGCCAGCAGTTTCTTTGCGCTGAGGCAACTCAGTGAGCACATGGCGCAGCCAGGCGAGCGGATCAACGCCGCAGGCGCGGCAGGTCAGCATGAGACTGTAAATCACGGCGCTGGCCTTAGCTCCGTCGACGGTATCGCTGAACAGCCACGATTTTCTTCCCGTGGCAAAAACTCTAATCTCGCGTTCTAGAATGTTGTTATCGATCGGCATCCTGCCGTCGCTGGTGTAACGCGTCAGGTAATCCCATTGGTTCAGGGTGTAGGACACCGCATCGCCGAGCTTGGTATCCGGCACGATCTTTGGCGCGATATTGTCGAGCCACGCCTTTAGGGCGTTCAGGACAGGCAGGCTGTGTTGCTGGCGGAAACGGCGAATGCAATCGGCCTTTGTCTCCCCTGGATCTGGGGTCCTGTCTCTTGCCTGCTTTTCGATCCGGTAGAGCTGCTCGAAGAACCGGAGTGCCTGCTCCGGCGGTCCGCCTCCATTCTTCCGGGCTTTGAGGGCCTCAACGAAGCGCCGCCGTGAATGGGCCATGCATCCGACGTGGGTTGCGCCATTCAATGTGCGCCATGCGGTGTAGCCGTCGGTCACCAATATGCCGCGGTAGTCACCGAGAAAGGTCTGTGGGTGGATTTGACCGCGGCCGGGCTGGTAGTCGAGAAGCACGATTGGTTCGTCACTGTCCTCGCTGCTGCGATAGGCCCACATGTACGACGTGCTGGTCGCTTCCTTGTCTTTTTCCTTCAACACCTGAACCGTCGTCTCATCGCCATGGATGAGAGACTGCGATCGTAGTCGCAGCTTCAAAGCATCATAGATGCGGTATAGATGCTTCTCGCTCGAGCCGATGACCCAATGCGCAAGAGCGCCACGGCTGATCGGAACGCCAGCGCGCTCGAATGTCTGAGCTACGCGGTAGAGCGGCGTGCCATCTACGTATTTGTGGACGAGAGCAAAGGCAAGCGTCGACGCAGTGGCGATGCTGCCTGGCAGGGGTTGCGTAGGCATAGGCGCAATTACGACAGGCGTGTTGATTTCTGTGCGGTCGCACTGGCGGCAGGCGTATTTGAACCGCACGTTCTGCAGGACCTTTGCCTTGACCTCGATATGGAGCTGCTCGCTAACGGCTTCGCCCATGCGATGCATTTGGCTTTTGCAGCAGGGACAAGCCTTCTGATCATCGGCAAGGTCGTATTCAACACGCTCGCGCGGCAGGTCTGCCGGCAGAGGCCTGCGTCCCCGCTTTTTGCCCGTAACGCCCTCGGCCGCAGGCAAGCCAGTATCCGGAAGCTCGACAACATCGTCTTCCTCGCTACCACCTTCGACCGCAGCCTCTTCGGCCTCGTTGAAGAGACGATCAATGTGCTTCTCGCTGCGGGGTGCAAAGCGATGGAGCTTTGCCAGTGCCAGTTCTTCTTCCAGCTTGACGACCCGCTGCGAGAGCGCTTCCTTCTCGGCTTTGAGCGCAGCGATTTCGGCAGCGTTGGCTGCTAATTGCGCCATCAGTTCTGCAATGCTCGGTTCGCCGGTGCGCGTCATCAGATTCTTGAATCTGAACCGCCCCTGCGCGTCAATCTCAATTCGCCATCCTCAGCCCGCAATCTGATACTGCCGCACGGGATGGCGGATCATCGCATCGATATCGATGCCATCGAGGATCCAGTGGAGTTGCTCTGTCGTCAGCGTCACCACCGCAGTTTCCCGGCGGGGCCACCTGAACCGGTCTTCCGTTAGTTTCTTCAGGACCATAACAAACCCGGACCGGTCAAAGAACTAGAGCTTCACCCGGTCACGCCTGCGATTGCAGAAGGCAAACACTGATGGAGCAAACGGGTCTAGCTCCATCACCTCTTGCACAAGGACCGCTAGGCTGTTGATGCCCGCGCGGAAGTCGATGGGTTCCCGATGGAGGTAGACCTTCAGATCAGCGCCCAGTCTGAACATGGCTCAACGCTCCTATGATTGCGATCAGGCCACTCTCATCGTCGCACTCAACGGTAAGGCTGATCCCATTGGGCAAGAGTGCACTCACCTTCGACGCAGGACACGGCCTGCCCAATCGCACACTCTTGCTTGGTAAACCGCCGCCATCTGAGTTCAATTCCGGTGCAATCTGAACCGGGACAAACGCGGGAACCAAAGGCAACGGCCGCTCCGCTTTGGCCTTCTTTATCCACTTGTGAACAAGATTGGCATTCACGTCGTGTTCCCGCGCCAGTCGAGAGACCGAAACGCCAGGCTCTAAGCACGCTGCGATTAGTTGATCCCGAGAAGCCGGGTCATATCGACGGCGGCCGTCGCGACCAACAAGCCGCACTTGCAGTTTAGGAGTGTCGTCCATGATTAGGTGCCCACTGTTTTTTGGTGGACACTTCATGCATCAGAGCACCGCTTTTCAGAAGGTGTGCAGAAATTCGCGCTTACTTTACACACGTCCCTTGAGCCAGTTGAGTTGCCAAGAAGACGGGAGCTCGCCGAAAAATCGACAAGGTTATCACGCAGACGTATTTTGTTAAGCGCCGCACAGAGCAACCCGCCTCAACGAGGCCGCAAAAGGCGGTTTAAAATCCAAGGCGAGATCACCTGGTCCTCATTCGGGCAGAGAATATTTGCGATGATTTTTCGACGTCCGAGTATCAACGTGATGTACGCGATAGGTAAGGCTAAGCGCTAGCGCAGATTTGATCAAAAACTCAATGTAGCGAAAATGGCTGATATAGACCGCGGCGTTCTTTCAGCGGTGGCGGCGTGAACGATTAGCATTCGTATCTTTCAAAAGCTGAGCTCTTCAAGCCCGACAGGATTAATCCAGATCCTGCGCGCTCAGCGTCAGGCTATTGCTACGGCGGCGCTCATAGAGCTTCGTCGCTGCTTTTTGAACCGCGGCCCGCGTACTATCGAAAGCGTTGAGACATTGCGCCTCCGTCGTCTGCTTCAAAGCGGAAGCCTCAATAAGGAATTTGACTTCGAACATGCCATCGTAGCCGCTGAAGCGAACGCCGTTTTTCGTTTCGTCGAAGCTTCTGCTTCTGTTGGGAAAAATAAGTGCCATTCTGATCCTATCTTTGCATCTGCTGAGAATGGAGCTGATGCATAGAAGATGCCTCTCTCTCTCTCTTAGTGGTTGGGTCGCATCCAAGTATCTTGAGATCGACAACCGCAAGAGCAGATCGCTCGGTCTGGTGAGCGCCGCTCTCGTTCGTGGTGCTTCCAGATCAGCGGTTACTGCAAGATTGTATCCGTGCTGCGCGGCAGTCCGCGGATTGCGAGCGGATGTAGCGTGTTGCTTGCGAAGCTGGCTTTCTGTTCCGACCGTCCGAAGCGGCTATCGAGTTCGGTCTGAAGCTCGACAGGGTCCGTCATGCCAGACTGAAACAAGCTGATCAGAACTTTCGCGGCGGTTCCTGTGGAAGTGCCGGTCAGCACATCACTCGAATAGCCCGCATCGGTCAGCACTTTTCGAAGGACGTTCAAATCGGAAGCGGTAAGCAATCGGGAAGAAGGTGTGGAAGACATGTCGTCCTCCTTTCAGTCGGGGCTAGGGCATGAGGACCCTAAAGCAGCAGCGCCCTGAACGTGGCTTACTGAAGATATAAGCTTGCGCCTTTGAATCGGCGAAAGCAATCGAATAGCGTAGATACGCGACCTGCAACGCCCCAATGGCCAATGGACATCGGGTCGGGTCGATGAAGCCGCCGTGGCCGTGGCCGTGGCCTGGGCCTAGGCAACGGTCGCCGCACTCACGCCTCACGAGGGGCTGCGCACAGTACATCACGAAAAAATGCAGCGGTTCGCTTGTCATTTTTTATTGCAGAGCTGTCGCACTTACGCAAAATATTTGCCGGATAAGCGACATTTGGAGGAGGAAAATGAGCGAGCGCAAAGATTTTTTTCAGACGTCGTACTCTGGGCAATGCCCGTGTTTGTTTCTTCGCACGTGGCCAAGCCGTTGAGGAGTTTCAGACCGAATAACAGGCGCGGCAGGGTGAGAACGGACGACTTCGAGAAGCACAGCTCGCTCGTGATAAGGCAAGGCACCAAACTACCTGAGGGTGGTTCACCTGCGATTTAGCTTCACTCGCCTTCCCCATGGGGGGAGCTATTTTGTCAAGCCCCTGCGGCTGATCCCAACTTCTGGCGCGAAGCGGAGGCGGCAACCTGCCGGAAGCGGGCACCAGTCCATGCCAAGAACCAGATCACTGCCTTAGAAGAGCAGAGCGGCCCCTCATGTCTTGCCGTCACCCTTTCCCGGTGCGCCCGGCTTTCCAACGGCGCCGCTTGATCCGCCTTTTCCAGGGTTTGCCCCGTTACCCGGTTTGCCCGGCCGCCCTGGCGCGCCAGGCACTCCAGTCTTTGGAACTTCCGTCATATTCATGCTCCTTTTGCTGCGGAAAGAACCGATGGATGAGCATTTGGCGGCGAAGGGCGTCTGGCTTTGGGGAACAATCGCCGTTTGCGGCCACACTGATCTACCATCCCAAAGACCAGTTTCGCGGCTTGACCGCTAACTAGTGAGTCGTGCGTTCAGGTCTACGCAACGCGAATTCACTGAGCAACCTAAGGGCTTTTTCAATAACGTCGTTGCCACGCTTTGGGTCTGCAGCCACCTCCTCGCAGCTTCCTGCTAGCCGAACACTGAGTGCCAGCAGCGACCGGCAAATTGGATCGCTACCACGCTCGGCAATACGTGCGGAAATCTGAAGCCTATGAGCAAGTGCCTTGAGGATGGCCTTCCTCTCTTCGGCGGAGGTCTTTTCGAACGGTGGTGGGGTAGTCATGGATTTCTCCCACACGCATTTTCGGGGACTGATCAAGCAGCTTGCTTTTCCGGCTAACGCCGCAAATCACTCATCGAGTAAACTTTGGTGTGGACACGCTCACCTGCGGGAGCGAATTGATAACTTATGCAGCGTGCTTGGTGCCGGTGGAGGGTTGGGGATCTTCGCGTACGTCACGACGGCTTGAAGACCAGGAACCGTCGGCGCAAGATCGTTGCTCGTACTGTGACCCATCAATCTACTCCTACTTTCAGGCAAGAGCACATGAAATCTCTCAATCGGCTCTGCCCGGAAGAATAGGCCGACAGCGAAGCTTACGCTCTCTTATGCTAATCCCCTAATCCTTAATGAATATTTCACTTGATGACTTCCAGGTGTCCCGGTAGCGGGTGTGAAAAGCAATTGAAACGTACGGTTCCGTTGCATTCGGGGGACGACAGAGACCGTCGGGGGGTTGGGCATTGAGGGACGCAGTGCCGGGTGAAGAAATGGGCAGCGAACCGAGCCTACAGCCGTTCCAGGATAACTGTGGCGTCGATGGACAGGCATTCCATATCTGGGTCCGCACCGACAGCTTCGAAAATCTGGTCGAATGTGCCTTGTTCAATCCAGCGATAGCAGCGCCGCTTAATCGTCTGATAGGGACCGAACCGATCCCCGGGCATATCGCGCCAACGTGCTCCAGAACGAGCGAGCCACATAGTGCGTCGAAGAAACGCCGCCCATTACTGCGCGGGCCGCGCCTACCTTTACGACCACCAGGAACAAACGGCTTCAGCAACTCCCATTGCGCGTCTCGAAGTATCTCGCCATCCATCGCCAACCTCCAAAAGTCAGCTTTGAATCTGATTTGGCTGCGAAGGGAATCCCAGATCGTCGATTTGTCACCACAGCCTTGAGCGATGCGCGGTGGACCTAAAGCGCGCCACACGTCTTTGTCCGCTGTCGGACATTTCAACCATAGGGTGGCTTAAGCTGTAAAGTAATGGCCGGGCATGACTGGCCGCGCGCCATTCCGGGATTGTCATTCCAGTCGCAGACATCGAAGATCAGGGCCTGCTTCGGCACTAACCTTTGCAAAAGAGTTGCTCTTGGCCACAACGGCAGGGAGCGCCGCCGTGGGGGACAACATGCGCACCGCGATCGACAAGATCGGCCGTGGCAAGGAGCGCGACGTCAATGTCCGCTTCCTGGCGATGGCCAGCCACTATGTGTTCGAGCCCGAGTTCTGCAATCCAGCTTCAGGCTGGGAGAAAGGACAGGTCGAGTCGGCCAAGGGCGTGATGTTCATCACCATCGAGGACGAGACCGGGCCGGCCAACATCGTCGTCTGGCCGACGCTGTTTGAGAAACGTCGCCGCGTCGTGCTTGGATCCTCGATGATGGCGATCAATGGGAGGATTCAGCAGGAAGGGGAGGTGGTGCACCTGATGGCCCAACAGCTGTTCGATCTATCGGCCGATCTTTCGGGGCTCGCCGATCGCGATACCGAGTTTAGGCTCCCAACGGGCAGGGGCGACGAGTTTGCACATGGCGGTGGTCCTGATCCACGCGATACTCCGAAGCCTGTCGTTCAAGCGCGGGATATGTTTGTGCGTGACCTTCACATCGACACGCTGAAGGTAAAGGCACGGAATTTTCAATGAAATTCAGCAATGAAATCGCGGGTCCTCGGTTCGTATCGCTTCAAGAGCACGCGGAACTTAGAGCGAGCATTGAGCGCCCGATTCGACGAGCGTTAAAGCCGCGCTGCTTGTCCGGGTCGACCGTTTTGACTTCTACGGTCACGTCCATCGACAGGAAGGCTTCCGCCGCGCCGATGAAACTACCTGAAATCGGAACGGCCTGGGCGATGTCGCGGGTCACGGCGACCGGGACAAGGTTGACACCGCCTATGCTGCGGTTTGTCGGATCGAATGTGATCCAGCCGGCGCCCGGAACGAAGACCTCTGCCCAGGCATGCGTCGATCCATAGTCCGTCGATCCAGTGAGTAAACTGTCCGGGTTGAACAGATAGCCTGAGACGATTCGGGCGCCGAAGCCTAGGCTGCGCACCGCCTCCACGAACAATACGGCATAGTCCCTACAAGAGCCCAACCCCCGATCGACGGTGCTAAGCGGCGTCTGCGTGCCTTCCTCGTCCCGGCTTTGATAGGAGATAGAGGATGCGATGCCTAGACTGATATCCTTTAGGAGGGAAAGCGTATCCGTCGGCCTGCCGGCGACAAAGGCGCGGGCCCAGGTCACAAGCCGCTGCTCCATATCGTCATACTGCTGAACGGTCAGCGCTCCGAGGTCAGTCCAGTCGTTGTCGGAGTAGAGGAATGGATAGTTGATCGCCGACGCCTCAATTTCGAAGACGGGCCATGCAGACGCCGTCAAATCCACGGTCGCCGAACTGTCCACAACAAGGCTGTAGCTGGGTGTCTGGAATGTCGCTGAAGCGATCGCATTGTCGAATACGTCGTGTGACCAACTCAGCTCAGCCTCGGGGGAAATGGAAATCTCATGGCTCAGCAGCCCGAGCTCGCGGCCTTCACGTGGCCTAAGCATAAGGCGGTGCGGCGACAGCGACACCTTCTGTCGAAAAGTGTAAGTCGTACGATGATGAATTTTGAGCATCGGCATAGCAACAGACCCTAAAAGCTGATGGTCAGGCCGCTGCCCCTGAGACAGGGCAAAGGCGAATGTTCCGCGCGCCGCACCGGCTCATCAACGAATCAGTCCGGCAGCCCTGAGCGCACCTTTGGTAACCGTGCCGACGCCTCGATCGTCCCGATCGCCGGCCCTGTGCACCGCGCTCGGCTCTGCACAATCGATTGCATTTCTGAAGACGTCCTCGCCCAGCCTACCTGGCCCTCCTGTGAAAACGCGATGTCGTGAGTGTAGAGTAGGAGTTCCAGGCTCTCGCGAGGACGTAACACCAGACGATTGGGGGAAGCTGAACCGGGAAGCGATAGCTTTAAGTCGTGCGGCGTCGTATGGAAAGCTTCGGCATGCCCTCTCCTTGTCAGCGCGTCGCGAGTGCAAACCAATCCACTCTATCAGCCCTGAGCTGGCGAAACGCCCGCGGCTCTGCGTCGTCCGTTGCCGAGCTCCGGGATTCATCACAAGACCCGAGTGCCCTCCGGATCAGTCGTCGCTGATCGATGGGAGATGCAGCTTGACCTCGCGGCGCTGCTTTTCGTCCAGAGGCTCGATATGCTCCTTCCAGAAGGATGATGCCATGGTTGGTTCATCGTCCCACTTTCGCGTTCTGACGATGTTGTCGTCGACTTTCACTCGCCGACGCCCGCCGAGGCGCAGGTACTCTTCCGCCAGCCGCAGGGATGGCGTCTCAGCATCTTCGCGAATGCCGGTATCTTCCCTGTTTCTATTCTTCTCCAGGAACGCTACCAGTGCTTCACGCTCGGGACCGAACGGCTGCTGGTTCAAGAAAACATCGACAGACGAACTTGTCTCGTGGCCGCCAGAGGATGCGTTCCCTCGGTGGAGGACGAAAAGCCTGCTGGTCGCAGCGTCTTTTCCAAAAAACCACTTGTCTCCATTCGAACTCGAAGCAAATCCTTGCAAATCGGTCATATCGTAGTCCTCTTTCTCAGCTTGGTTCATGGGACACTGAAAGCCACGGCCTATCGGATCAGGCTGGTCGCGACGGTGATCCTGGATCTTTGAGTGTCGCAGATCGAGGCCTATGCTGGCGTCCCGCGCGGACTTGTCGCCAATCAGCCGAGCCGGCGTGAAAGTGGGTAGCCTGGCGCGTCATAGAGCGCGCGGATCTGATTCTGATCGAAACGCGTCTCGTCAAACTCCAACATAGAGCCACGCTGCTGATTGTTTGACATGTCTTCTACGGCGAAACGGAGGGCTTCGGCAGCTGTCTCGAACCGATAGCGAGGGCCGCTTGTTCCAGCTTTCGACTCGCCGGCGTAAAGTCCAGCTCCGCCCGTATAATCGAGCCGGGTTACATTTGCGCCCTCGCGGTTGCGAGAGGATGACGAAGGCACGGGCGGCATCTCGGACGGTTCGTTCGCTATCAAACAGTCCGCGCTTCCGCAGTTGCATCCACTTCAAAGGTTCAAGAGCTTTTCGGCAGTGGAACCGGCTTCGGCCCCAAGTAAAAGAAATAGCGCCTCTGCGGATTTTCGGGTGGTGTAGCTCGTCATTTTGTCCTCGAAGAACGAGCGCGTTAACGCGCCCTTTGCGATGATATTGGCGTGACAACGACGAGCTATTTCTTGCTGAAACTCGCCGTGTGGCCGCCCGTGAGCTTGGCCAGTGAGCCAGAGGGCGCGGGTGTCACTGTTGCGGTCTTGTCTTTTTTCGGTTTACGGATTTCGCGGTTGCTACGCGTTTGGCCCTTGGCCATGGGTTTATCCTTCGGCGCCTGGATAAATGTTGGCGCTGTTTGAGTTGAAGTGATTTGGGACGTCGCTTGTCTCGAAGCGGCTCTTCTAGAGCGGGAGGAGCGTCGTCCGCATGCGGGTTTTTCCGTCGACGCCGAAATTTGGAAAGGCAATCATCGCCGCCAGGGGCAGGTTTCGCCGAGCGGCTCGGGTAACCACGGTTTCGAGAAGTGCGCGAAGGGTCGCTTGTTCATGATATCCGAATGGACTCGAACGAGCCAGATTCTGTGAAACGTAGCCGGAATACTCGTTGGAAGACATCGCGTCCTCCTCTCGTTTGGGTAAGGCCGTCGGAAAGACAGCGATACCTATGACACGGCGACTACGTCTGCCACACGCCTGCCTCGCCGTTTGAGCAGGCTATTGTCATTTCTGCCTGCGATGCCGCTCCGGCCGGATGGGGCAGCGGTCGAAACCGGACCCGTCCCTGCGGACGCTTCGGAGATTAAAATTGCCAATCTCTGTGGCGAGAAAATCAAAGGCCAGGTATGAACCCGACCTCTCACAGTCATTCAGCTTTGCTGCCAGTACATCCGTCGTCAGCGGTCGAATGACCTTATTACGCCGCTTGAAGGTTGTCGGCAGAGCTCTTGCCGGACTTGTGGTCATGGACGAGGTCAAAAGTGATCTTCTGGCCATCCGAGAGCGAACGCATGCCAGAGCGCTCGACGGCAGACGCGTGCAAGAAGACATCCATGCTGCCATTGTCAGGCTGAATGAAGCCGAAGCCTTTGGTGGAATTAAACCACTTTACAGTACCAGTGGTCATAACGATTTCCTTTCAAAGCGATCGTTGTTGTTCCCGCGATGCCTGGCGGGATAAGGTCGATTATTTGAGAGGAAATCCAACGGGAGCATAAAGCTCTGGAACGACGTCACAAGCATTGGTCGATAATCAACATATAAGCTCAATTTTTGGTTTTGCAATATCTATCTCGTTTTTGTTCTAAGCTCCTGCTGTCTTGTCCGTATTGAACCTGTGTCGCACAACCAGCCCCTCGTGCGGTCGACAAAATTCCGGCCTCCGGCTCCGATAAAGGAGCTTTCGCTGTCAACGGTAATGGTACACCGTGGGCCATGCCATTGATGAGATTGATCTCGATGACGGGTTTGGCGCTCTCATTGGGCCAGATCTTACGACTATCGCCACTGATGGCTCGATCACATCCGGTGCGTCGGAGATCTGGTGCACGGTGGCCCACTGATGGACGATCTGCTCGGCATCTCGAAAGCCTGCCCTACGCCTGAGGCGGTTCCATAAGGAAGCCCTCCGATGATCGCGTCGGCAGCAAACAATTCGGAATAGGTCGCCAGCATGACGTTCGCGATCGCGCCTCAGGATCCAACCGTGCGACTCGCATCCGTGCAGGACCACGACGAGCGAAGTTTTGGCAGCGAGGATGGTCGTCATGTAAACCCGGCACTTCAGCAAGCAGGGGTTCGAACCAAAGTTTCTCAGCTCGATCAGCTGGCGCGTATTTATGTGCTCTGGCACATCGGTCTCCTTTGCGCGCCATGGGCACAAGTTCCAATATGAGTAAGAAGGCTGCGGCGCATAATTTCCTTTGCAACGATATACTGATCGCCGCAGGGATGATCTCAGTGAGCTCGAGTGACCGGCGCGATAGCGGCCGCTTTACGAAACGAGACCAAGCGCTGGCTTCCTCCGTCCCACAGGACCAGCTTTACACATTGCAGGCTCTGCCACAGCGTGATCCTGCCGATTTCGCCGAGTTCCGGATGGTTTCGAAGGACCTCCGGAAGGCGATAGTAGGGAACCTTGCTGGAGAGGTGGTGCACGTGGTGAATGCCGATGTTACCGGTTAGCCAGCGCAGAGGACGCGGCAGATCATAATGAGAGGCGCCGTGCAGGGCGGCCTTTGGAAACTGCCATTCCGGCTCTTTCGACCAGTGCGTCTCCTCGAATTGATGCTGCACATAGAAAAGCCAGACGCCGATCGAACCCGCGAGAAGGACAATCGGTAGGTGGACGACTAGAGAGGATGTCGGGCCGACCGCCCAGCTCAGGGGCGCAGCGATCACCATCACCACAATGTTGGTGGCCATCGTCGATATCCAGGGAAGCACGCCATCGCGCATCATCCCTATCGGCAGGCGTTGCTGGAAGAGAAAAAGCCAGGCCGGGCCGACGCCAAACATCACCAGCGGATGCCGATAGAGGCGATATCCAATCCGTCCCCAACGCGATCGTCCATAATATTCCGTAACGGTGAGGGTGGTAATATCTCCGACGCCGCGCTCATCGAGATTGCCGGCCGAAGCGTGATGCGTGGCATGCGCCCTGCGCCAATAGTCATACGGAGTCAACGTGAGGACACCGAGAACGCATCCTGTCCAGTCATCGAAGCGCCGCCGGGCAAAGAAAGAGCCGTGGCCGCAATCGTGTTGGGTCATGAACAGCCGAAGCAGAAAGCCTGCTGCCGGGACGATCAGTATCAAGCCCCACCAGAAGTCGAAATGAACCGCCAACCAGAGGCCGTCTAGGCGCATCGAAAATCGCGCTTACCCTCTACCCATGATCAGGATCGCTCCACAAGCTGACCAGGTAGGACCGAATATTCTCGAGTAGCCACTTGGACGCAATCGGCGAGATAGTCAGCTTGCAGAATTCGGATATTTTTCTCTGAAAATGAGGTGATGAAAAGCCGTTCTTCGGCATGCTCTTTCCGGTTCTCTCGGCGTTAATGCTGAGGGCGAGCGGGAATAGGAGGCGAGCTTTAAGAAAGAATGTCTCGGGTCTGACTTGAATACTGTTTGATCATGGCATTATCGTTTTACTCAGGTCATTATGGATCAGTGTTCCGGACCTCAATGTCTCCGCGTTAATTAAGCGCGCTTACCTAAATCTGTCGCTTAAATAGGTGAAAAGAGTCTAGCCTAAATAACGAGCGAGTCTGATAGTGGGTTATGTCAGCTTCCCAATCCGGAAATCGCTTGGGTCGCTTCGTAGAGACGGCCGCTGCCAGTGAAACAGGTCGGCGTTCGTACCCCCATCATTGCCGCCCGAACCGGCGATCGATGTGCTTTCATTGCTGGAGCGTCTCAGCTTGGCTGAGCGCGCGCTAGGCCGCCTGGTGAAGTGGCTTCAGGTAAGTTCGGTGACCTGGCGCAGGCGCGCGAGGGACTCCGCAAGGAGTGGCTCGTTTTCCAGCATGCCGTCGACGTGAACGCGCGCGAGGGCCTCGAGGACGTCACGACCTTTAGACGTCATGCTGATCATGACGCTTCGCTTATCGTCTTCAGCAGGAATTCGCTCCGTCAGACCCGCGGAACACATCCGATCGACAAGCTGAACGGCGCCGTTGTGTTGCATGAGCATCTGCTCAGCCAGATCCCGCAGTCTTACCTGCCGGCCGGGCGAAGAGCGCACGATAAGCAGCGCCTGATACTGCGCCGAGGTCACGCCCGCCTCCGCTAGCGCTGCCTCGCTGAACGCCAGGAAACGCCGCATGGCAAGCCGGAAGCCGGCCAGTCCTTCGTAAACCTGATCGCTGAGAGCCGCTGATTTTGAACGGGGCATCTGAAAAAAACCTTGTATGCGTCATGTTGTGATATAAATTCGCGTGGCCACGCTAAGGGAACGGTCCGCCGGTAGGTTGCCCGATGCACGAGACGCTGCCAGGCAGCTGCATTGACTTGATGCTCGCGGACCGTAATCTCATTAAATTGGCGTGAGGACTGTGCCAAATTCGTGACGGCCGCTAATTTTCGGTGCGAGGTGGTCATTTGACGGTGCCAGTTGAGATCAATCGATATGCTCCCCGGTTGGAGCGAGACGGAGCCTTCACGATTTACGACATCTGTACCGGCTGGCCAGCAGAATACCTCGGCCGGCCGGTCGAAGGACTTCTTGAGGCGGAAGCTCGAAGACTATGCGTCGTCATGAACGCCATCTATCGTCATCGAATGCGGACGATCGATCAGGAGATCAAGTGATAGGGTTTGTCTAAGGGTAACATCGCGCGCTGATCACACAACGTATAGCCTCGTTCTGTCACGGGCTGTTTCGTTCTCACTTTTCATCTGAATCGCTATCGGATCTGCGGCGTGCCCGGATGGCCGCGGCGATGAACACCCGCGACAGGCCGTGATAAAGCGGTTCGCGGGAGAGAATGCGCGAGGTCACGTAGCCAATCATCGAGACGGCCATGATCGGGATGACGGCTTGGTGGTCGCCGGTCATTTCCAGGATGATGACGAAGGCGGTCATCGGCGCCTGTACGACGCCGGAGAAGTATCCGGCCATACCAAGGATGGCCGCGAGCGCTATGCTCGTACCTAGCAGTGATCCGACGGTGCTGCCGAAACCGGCGCCGACGGCGAGCGATGGCGCAAATATGCCACCCGGAATGCCCGAGAGCATAGACAGGAAGCTGGCGGCCAGTTTCTCGACGAAGAACAAGAGAGGCAGCGCATGGCCCTCAACGGCGCCGCGCGCCTGTTCATAGCCGGTTCCGAAGGTCGTGCCGCCGGAGAAGATGCCGATGGCGGCGATCGCCAGTCCGCAAATCCCGGCCAGCATAAGCATGCGTCTCAAGGGTTGCGGCTGCGCCCAGCGACGGATCTTCTGGCCGAAATGCAGGGCAAAGCCGCTAAAGGCGGCGCCGAGCGCTCCTCCGCCGATGCCGCAGGTCAGCACGAGGCCCCAGTCACGCAATTGCGTCGGCGCCACCGAAGCTTCGCCGAAGTAGTTGTAGCTGCCCGAAAGCCCCAGTGCCGCAAGACCGGAGAGAATGACGGCTGTGAGCACAAGCCCGTTCGCCCGCGCCTCGTAGGTGCGGCTCATCTCCTCGACGGCAAAGACAATGCCGGCAAGCGGCGTGTTGAAGGCCGCGGCGATCCCCGCTGCGGATCCAGCAAGGATCAGCCCGCGTGCCTGCGCCATGCCTCCAAAGCGGGCAACCGCAAGCATGATAGAGGCGCCGACCTGAACCGTCGGCCCTTCGCGGCCGATGGAGGCGCCGGAGAAGAGCCCGAGCACCGTCAGGACGATTTTCCCGAAGGCGATCCTGAGCGACAGGAGTTTCGTCCGTTCCACTTCCTCGCGCAGATGCCGGGCGGCGATTGCCTGCGGAATGCCGCTGCCCTGCGAATTCGGGAACAGCGTCGCCGCCAGATAGGCCGACAGCATGAAGATGCTGGGCGTCAGGATCAGCGGCAGCAGGAAGGCCCATTCACTCGAGGATGTTAGGGCGTCGAAGGCCCTCTGAGCGAGATCGGCGAGCTTGGCAAAGCCGACGCTGATCACCCCAATCGCCAAAGCCCCGCACCAGAACACCAGCCGCGGCCGCCAGAGAGAAAAGGATCCCCAGAACACACGGGAACGGCGGAGCAGCTTGGAATTGCGATAGGAGGCGGGCATACGGGGCTCGTGGACGTCAGCGCGACCCGCTCGGGGCGGGCCCTAATGTGATTAGGCTCAAACGGGTAAAAATCGTCTCTACACCGTCAAGGAGAAGAGAAGCCGGCAGACGGGGAAAACTGCATTCCGCATATGCTTTCATCGGTTTGGATCACTCGCTCGCGTGTAGATCTGATGGAAACTCCCAACTCGATCTGTAGGGCTCGTGCCATATCCAAAGGACGAAGCATACGGCGCAAACCAGGACGCTGCCGATCACCGTTGCCAGAACAATCCGCGTGTCGCTCTGCACGTGCGAATTCCTAATTATATCATTACGTGATATATTATTCGATCTGCTTTTCGTCAACATTCGAGCGAGAGGTTTCGGCGCCCGCCTGTCGGGCGAACGAAGCTCTGTCCGATGCTCTTGCAAGCTGGGACACCGTCGCGCTCGGCCGTCACGACATGAAGTGGGCAAGAATAACCGCTGACGTATCAGGAAGTTCCGTCCAAAATTCTCGCAGCGACTAGCCCGGCGGCGGCGCCACGGTGTGTCCGATAGTCAGCAGAACCGAGACAAGAAGGACGAGGAGAATGAAACCCATCAGAGCGAGCAGTAACGTGGTTTTGTTGGGCATGGCCCGAGTATAACCCATTGGCGGTGGCGATGGGTTCACGCTTGCGCTGTCTCTACCACTTGGCGTGTGCTGCGTGCGCCGCGGGCTTCCCGAAATTGACGGAGACTACGATCAACCCTCCTAAAGGAGTGCCCACCTATGTCCTCGTCAATCTCACCCTGGCCAAGTCCAATCTACCCTCCGACGGTTCCTCGACAATGAAGCTTCCGGTGGCATGGTTCTCATGGCAGCGGCGCCCTGGCACTCGCGGTTGCAAACTCACCGGTTTCCTCGGCCTATTTCCACGCGCTGCACGTCTACATCGGTCCACTCAGCCTGCTGCACTGAATCAATGACGCCTTGATGGCCGCTTTCTTCCTCCTTGTGGGGCTTGAGATCAAGCGCGAGATGCTCGACGGCCAGCTATCAACATGGAGCCGCGGCATCCTTCCGGGGGCAGCGGCGGCAGGCGGCATGATTGTGCCGGCTCATCTATGTGGCTTTCAATATCGCAATCCTGCGAGCCTGCGAACGAGCCCTCGTTCCGGCAGGTGTTCACGAACGCCGGCGCCCACAATTTCTGAGATGGCATCAGGAGAATACCTTCAAACAATAGCGCGCCGTCGGTTCGTGTCCTTTCATGGCGAACGACAAAAGATATAATTCAGTTTGAGTGATCGCGGTGTGCCTCACAATGTATATCCCATTGACATATCCCATCGAAAACTATAGGTATGCGATGTAATCGTTGGTCCCTCGTGAAAGGATAGAGATGGAGCAGGGTGCGGTGTTCCAGAGTAATCGAAGCCAAGCTATCCGGCTTCCAAAAGCAGTCGCTTTGCCTGATGACGTAAAGCGCGTTGATATCGTCGTGGTGGGGCGCACGCGCATTATCGCGCCTGTTGGCGAGGTCTGGGACAGCTGGTTTGAAGGAGCGGCGGCAACATCCGACTTCATGGTCGAACGTGATCAGCCCACCTCGCAGGAGCGCGAGACGTTTTGATGCTGAAGTACATGCTAGACACCAACATCTGCATTTTCACGATAAAAAATCGACCACAGCAGGTGCGAGAGGCATTCAACCGCTTCCATGATCAATTGTGCATCAGCTCCGTCAGCCTAATGGAATTGATTTACGGCGCGGAAAAGTCAGCCAGTCCTGAAAAGAACCTGCCTGTAGTGGAAGGCTTTGCAGCGCGTCTTGAGGTGCTGCCGTATGATGAACCGGCAGCAAGTCATACAGGGCAATTGAGGGCGGAATTGGCCCGAAGTGGAACGCCGATCGGCCCATATGATCAATTGATCGCGGGCCATGCTCGCTCGCGTGGACTAATTGTAGTCACAAACAATCTTAGGGAATTTGATCGCGTTCCCGGCTTAAGGGTCGAAGACTGGACAAATTAGTCTCAAGCGGTTGCTAGGCGTGCGCATTTGGAGCCTAACCTAACGCTCCGCAGCAGGTACAATTGCCGGATCGAAGGTTCGATCCCTTTCACGGCGATAAATCTGCATGAGTTGAGCGCACCTACGTGCCGAGGCCTTGTCGTGTAGATCAATCAAGTCGGCTAATTCGGCGACCCGTCTTTCTGGAAGCTTCGCCGAACGACGCTGCGATCTTCATCATGAACGCCTTGCTGAAGCGGCCGAGAACGTTTTCATCGGGCTCTATATACCAAGATCGCTCAGCGATATCGTAATTGTACTCGTCGATCATTACCCAAGAGCGCTTCACGTCGCTCAAGCCGGCTCGGCGTGCTTCCGTATCAGGAACGTCAATGGCCATTCGATCCGAAAGCGGTGGCTTCGTCGTGACAGCGAGAAGAGCAAGGTGCGTGAGGCCGTCCTTGGCGCTACGGACCGCTACGACTACGCAAGTCGGGCGCGATTTCCGCCCTTCTGTCTCTCCGTGGTCGTTCTGCCAAGCCCAGAAATACGGATAGGCGATTATCTGGCCGGGGAGAAATTCACGGCTCATCGCCGTAGCCCTCGCCACGCGCCAGACGATCGATTTCCGCCTCAAACAGTTCCATATGATCAGCGGGCATTTCCGACGCACGATGAACTTTGCGACTATCGCCGCCGATGCGCAGCCGCTCGTAGTGATCGTAACTCATAAGGACAAAGCGTGGCTTCCTGTGCTTTGTCAGGACGACCGGCTCGCGGCTGGCAGCATCGGTGACGTCGCCAACCTGTTTATTGAGGTCACCTGTCGTGAACTGGCGCATAAAATGTACTCCGGTTAAAGTCTGAAGAATATCCATATTTTCTAGATTTGCAAGAAAAGCACTTAAGTTGAGTGTCAATCGTACCAGACTGCGATGCGGATCTCGACGGCTCTGTCAGGGAGACTTTCGGGTCGAGAAGTCGGGATCGGTCTAACTCAGTCGTGGTTCTCAGCGGGTCTCAGGGTTTCAGGTACGCTACGCTTTGCTGCAGGTTTTTTGTCCGATCACTTGCGAGACGAGCTGCAAGGTCGACAGTTCACATACTATCAGAGCTAGACCCATTCGGATGGGCCTGCCATCCGATTCATCAGGAAAGGCCGAGGCTCCGCGACCCGCACGGTGCAGGACAAGGTGCCCTTGATACACGAGGGCCTTCAGGTGGTCCTTGATAGTGTGTCGGCTTGCGTCGGTGATGCGGGCAGCCTCAGAGACGGATCCGCCCATGTTCGCGCGCCAACTCAAGCAGTGTGACGGACAATTCCGGCATGTCGGCGAGAACGATGCGCTCCCGTTCCATTTTCTTCTCGAGCCGGGTCTTCTGACGATGGAGTGCCCTCAAAAAGAACTCGATCCATGGGTTCCAGTCAGGCTCGGCGCTCCGGATCGTTACCTGCGTGCGCCGCAGGGAGATGTAGTAGCTCTCCTTGCTTTGCTCGATAATGCTTTCGAGCGAGCTGTAGGGGACATAAGCGTAACCGGCGCGCAGGAGCAACAAGATGGTCAGAACACGCGATAGTCGGCCGTTGCCATCCTGGAAAGGATGGACTTCGAGGAACACAACAACGAAGATCGCGACGACTAGAAGTGGATGGAGCCGCCTTTCTCGCGCCTGCTCATCCGCCCAGGCGATCAGCTCTCCCATTCGCTGTGGCAGGTCAGCGTGTCGAAAGGCGAAGCTGTTTCGAAGACGATGCCGAGGCTCTCGCCCTGCTCGTTGAAAGCTTCCACGCCGTTGGAGAGGGTTATATAGGCGCCGCGGTGCCGCTCCTTTTTATCGAATGGGCTCGGAGGTCGCGATGGCGGATATGGTTTCCGGTGAACGATATCGCTTCATAAGCGCTGAAGATCGTCTCCATCACCTTTGCATAGCCGGCCACCTCCTGCTCGTCGCGGGTCGTGAATGATCCCAAGCGTATGTTTGTCAGCAGTTTCTCGACTTCCCGGTCTGTAAGGCGTGCCCCGTCCATAGGGGTGGAAGACCCGACACTTTCATTCGTCGGACACGCCGCAGGCTGGACAACCGCTCAGGTGCAATCCGGCCGATCGCGCGCCTGGCACCCTTAAATTCATCGATCTCAGCGATCAGCGAAAGGCTTTCGGGCGTGATCCGGACTGTCGCCGTATTTAGATCCATTTGCCCATCCATTTCCATCCAATTTTGATGGGTTAGTTTGCATGATCAACCGGTGGGATCGCTGGCTAGTTTTTTTCAAGAGCAAGGATGACAGCGCTCTTCTGAAGAAGGATACGAAACGAGTTTGAAAATTGAACACGGCAAGGTCCTCGATCCGACCTCTGTAGCTGACAATCGAGTGTGCACGTTCAGTGATAACGAGCGACTGGACACGATTGGTTTCGTTTCACACGAGGCCTGATCCCACGACATCCTGAGCAGCGATCCGCACCGTGAGGGAGCAGCAGGAGACAGCCCAGAACACTGCGGCCATAAAACTTTTATGACCGGTGCGACAGCCGTCTGGGGCGGAGGGGTTCCCGCATCTACTTCCGCTTCGAAGCGAACCTAAGAGGATCGCCGACGCAGGAAACATTCGCTTATGAAACGAACATCCGCACAGAGGACGAAAGCGATCCCGTGATGGAGAAGCTGATCAAGATCACTGGAGAGTCGGCAAACACCACCTGGATGATCGATCTCCAGCATCGGGAAACTCTCGAGGATGGCCGCCGGTTCGTCGTCGTGAGATCGCCTCACAAAAAGCGGGCGAAGGAATTCCGCGAAGAATTCCATGGTAATGCCATCGCGGTCGCTTGAAGCGATCAAGGCTCCGTTTTCGACGAAGCCTTGTTTCAGTTCGCAGTAGGACCTCGATCAGAGAGTATCGATCAGGCCGCCATCAACGCGCATGGAAGCGCCGGTCGTGGCAGATGCCAGAGGTGACGCCAGATACGTCACGATGTTCGCGATCTCCTCGACGCTGGCGGCGCGCTGAATGAGCGAGCTGCTCCGGTGCTGCTTGACGAAGTCGGCGGCAACCTCCTCAATCGACTTTCCGGTCTTATCGCGCTCATCTGCAAGCATGGCCTCGACGCCTTCGGACAGAGTGGGACCCGGAAGCACGGAGTTCACAGTCACACCAGTACCTGCCATGCGTTTCGCAAGTCCGCGGGCGACAGCGATGTCGGCCGTCTTGCTGACGCCGTAGTGGATCATCTCGACAGGAATGTTAAAACCAGATTCCGAAGCAATGAAGATGACGCGGCCCCAGTTCGCCTTCTGCATCCCCGGCAGATAAGCGCGCGACAGGCGAACCGCAGACATGACGTTCACCTGCCAGTGACGGTCCCACACCTCGTCGGGGGTGTCGAAGAAATCAGCCGGCTGGAATATGCCGGCGTTGTTGATGAGGATGTCCACATGCGGCAGCTTCGCCACAAGCGACGCGCAGCCTTCGGCAGTGGCGAGATCGGCTGCCACTGCCGTGATCGTGCCCTCGACACCTTCGCTCTTAAGCCGTTCGGCGGCCTTGGCGGTCTTTTCTTCTGACCGGCCGTTGACGATGACGTCCGCGCCCGCTCTGGCAAGCTGCCGGGCAATCGCGTAGCCGATGCCCTCTGTGGATCCGGTCACCAGCGCTGTCTTGCCCTTGAGATCGATTTGCATGTTCTGCTCCTATGAAGTGGGTTGCCGATTAGTGATCGCTCGTGTCGTCGACGATATAGGGCACCTGTTCTGATTTGAGTGGTGTCCTTCATCGAGCGGCGCCAATGGCAATGATTTACAGTCGGAGAGCTCATCGGATTAGTAGGCCAAACGCAATTCTTCTGTTCGGCTTCGCCGAACAACGACAATCGCTACATCGAGTTCCCCGCCAGCGGCGTGGCGTGACGAGTCCGTTGAATACCCTGTCCCCGAGCTGCCGTCGCCCTCGCGCATCGTCCGTGTGGAGGCTCCCCTATCGCCACCGCCGTTGCTACACCGCAGCCCGTCGTTCAAGCGCGGGATATTTTTGCGCCTGATGTCCATATCGACACGCTGAAGGTGAAGGCTCGGAATTTTCACTGAAATTCAACGATGGAATCGTGGCTCCTCGTTTCACGCTTCCTCAAGAGTGAGATGGATAGGCTTTGGCAGAAAGCACACGCAACGACGTCTATCTTTATTGAAGTGTGCCATGCAGGACCATCAGCGACCAAGTCGACAGGCGCCGACGGAGAGCAGGGCAGGCCGTTCCTGTTAGTGGTTACGATCGCGGCGATCCTCTTGATTGTGGTCACCTTCCTACAATGAATCGATCATCTGTCGCGGCTCGGCCGTGTTACTGAAACGACCCGGCGGGTCGAGGAGACGACGCTGCGTGCGGTCGAGGCCCGGCAGACAGCACCCAACTTCGGTGGATATCCACTTCAGGAAAAGGACAAGACGCCAGGTCAAGACAATGCTGCATTCGTCAGCGACCGCGTTGGCTACGTCCAGCGGTCACGAGGGCGGCCTGTTCACGCTGCGTTGGGGTGCCGGCCTATCGAGTTCACCGCGGCAAGTCCGATAACCGCGCAAACGCCACCGACAAGAAACACCGAATCGTAGCCCGTGCAGTCGGCGAGTATCCCCACGATCGGTCCGGTGGCCCCGTATGCTAGGTCCTGGAAGGCCGCAAACCCACCCATCGCCGTCCCGCGCTGGTGGGCGGGCACTTGCTTGACGACTTCCGAGCCCATCGAGGGGAACACGAGCGAGCAGCCCAGCCCCGTTAGCAATGCTCCGACGAGCGCAAGATAGGGATTGGGGGCAATCCAGAGCAGCGCCTGGCCGCAGGCTTCGGCCGCCAGTGCCGCCAGGGCGACATTGCGTCCGCCGAACCTGTCCGGCAGGTGGCCGCAGATGAGGCGCATAAGCACGAAACCGACTCCGAAGAAGGTCAACCCGAGGCCGGCGAACGGCCAACCGCGGCTGAGGAAATAGAGCGAAAAGAACGCCCCGAGCCCGGCAAAGCCTACGCCCTGCAGTGCGACCGCAGCACCGGGCCGCCAGATCTTGCCGATGATCCGCCAGAACGGTTCCCGGTGACCAGCCTGCGGTTCGACCGCCGGCAATGCCTGGATGACAGCCAGTCCAAGGAGCGGCAGTGCCATGCTGACCGCCATCAGGCTCTCGAAACCGATACGATCGAGAAGCAGAAGGCCGAGTGGCCCGCCGGCGGCGAAGGCGCCATACATACCGATCCCGACCAGTGAAATCACGGCGCCGGAGCGAGCCGGTCCCATCAGGCCGATGGCCCAGCTGATCATGCCGACCATCGCGATACTTTCGCCCAGCCCGAGCACCAGCCGGCCGCAGATCAGCGCCGCCGCAGAATAGACAAGTAGGCCACGCTGCATGGCCACCTTGCCGCCGAGCCTGTCGGCGTAGGCTCCGGCATAGCCGCGCGTCAGGATCGTCGACAGGAATGCTATGCCGACGACTAGGCCGGCCCAGGCGTTGCCGAGACCGAGATCGCGGACCACGCGGACCGGAACGGCTGGCAGCGACATCGCCACGGTGAGGTACGAGAGAAACAGGGCTGCCGTCATCACGACCACGTGACGGTAGGTTCTGTCCGTTGAAATATCCTGGTGCATGTCGCACTCCATCATCTTGCCTTCGGATCACCGAAGGACGGTGAGTGCGTTGAATGACGTGAACGCTTACGATCCGAGATCAGGCTCGGCACCACTTTCTCGGGCGTTTGCGCGCCAGACCGCTGTCAGACGGAACGCATGGAGAGTTCGATATCATCTGCGAAGGGCGTCGAGAGATAGCCGCTCGCGGGCGAGCGGACATGGGCGAGATAGTCCGGGCAGAAGTCGGCATTGTCGGCGACCACAAGCGCGCCCGGACGGAGGCGGGGTTCGATCAGCGCGAGAACGTCGGAATAGAGTGACTTGGCACCATCGAGCAGCACCAAGTCGATGCTGTCAGGGAGGTCGGCCGCGAGGGTCATCAGGGCATCGCCTTCACGGATCTCGACAAGATCCAACAATCCGCCTTCGACCAGATGCTGGCGTGATCGCTCCACCTTCGATGGCTCGAATTCGGTGGTGACCAAGCGACCGCCGCCATTGTCCCGCAGTGCCGCCGCGATATGCAGCGTCGAGATGCCAAAGGACGTGCCGAACTCGACGACGGTCTTCGCCCGGATGCTTCGTGTCAGCATGTAGAGAAGATTGCCCGTCTCGCGCGACACGGGGAGCCAGAGATCCTTGAGGCAGGTATAGAGGTCGAGATACTCGGTCTTGCTGTTCATGAGGCGCGCCCGCTCTTCGCGGGACACGCTCGCCATGGCCGGGCTGGTCGCCGAAGCGGCCTCGCCAAACAGGCGATCAAGCAGCGGGGCGACCGGTGCTGATGTCAGTGTTGTCATTTTCCAAATCCTTGTTGCCAACGCATCTTGCGTCGCGGTGCAAAATACGAATAATTCGTCGCATTTTCTAATCGCATTGCGGCTGACATCCATGGCAAAGGGCACAAGTCCACGTGTTTCCACGAGAAAATCCCCGAGGCAGGCGCGCTCGAACGACCTGGTTGGCGCGATCCTTCAGGCTGCTGTTCGCGTTTTGGCGGAAGAAGGTGCACATCGTTTCACGACGGCGCGGGTGGCCGAACGCGCGGGTGTCGGCGTTGGCTCGCTTTACCAATACTTCCCGAACAAAGCGTCGATCCTGTTTCGGCTACAAAGCGAGGAATGGCTGCAGACGACCAATCTCCTCGCAGGCATTCTCAGTGACCGTTCACGCCCGCCTTTCGAGCGGCTGCTTTCCGCAGTCCATGCCTTCATCCGGTCCGAATGCGAGGAGGCGGCAGTGCGGACCGCGCTGAGCGATGCCGCGCCGCTTTACCGGGACGCGCCCGAGGCGGAGGCAGCCAAAAATGCGACCCAGCCGGTGATGGCGCAGTTCATGCTGGAGGTTCTACCTCGCGCGCCCAAGGCCGTCCGCGACGTCGCCCATGACCTGATCATGACCACGCTCGGCACCGTCGGCCAGGATTTCTCGGCGACGCCACGCACAGAGGACGAGATGAACACCTATGCCGCTGCCATGGGCGACATGTTCTGTTCCTATCTGCTGGCCCTTCAGCAAAAGTGCTGATGCGAGAGAAATGCAAACTAGACAGCGATCGCGGCCAAACATCGATAGGCTGGCCCACTGGAGGAAATTGAGAGGTCTTCAGTTCCACTCTAATCAAGGCGAAGGACACCGCTTTGTGGCACGAGATTGCGGCGCCGCTTTTTCAAACTTGGCCATACGACCTCATCAACGGGGATAAGAGTAAGCGGCGGAGTTATCCCAGATTCTGCCGGTCATCAAAACTTCGTCTGACCCCATCGTCTGAAGCTTCATGCTAGGCCGTGCATTTCAAAGGAGGGGAGACGGGAGCGCGTAAACTGTATGCAGATTACGCGCTGAGTGTGATTAAAAAGCATCCGTGTCTGGAAAATCGGCATATGTGGCCGATAATAACGAAGAAATGCCGCCCATAGACATTCATATAAGTTCATAAGACACTGCAAATATGAAATTATTTGACTTTGTTTGTTTCGCCGTTCATCTGTATGCAATGTGAAATGCAAAGTTCTGACGTGAAGCAGATCAGGCGCAGACAGGTCATACGCACAGGCACCACCGTCGAGCAGATGGTGCGCGCCATCGCGGATATGATCGTCACCGGCGTTATGCATCCCGGCGAACGGCTGGATGAACTCTCGCTCGCCGTCCGTTTCGACGTGTCGAGAACTCCGGTGCGCGAGGCCTTGCGCGAACTGGGCGCCATGGGTCTCGTCGATCGCGAACCCAACCGCAGCGCTGTGGTCGCCAATGTCACGGAAGCCTATCTGCACTCCATGTTCGAGGCGATGTCGGAGCTTGAAGCCATCTGCGCGCGGCTGGCGGCGGAGCGCATGACTGTCGATGAGCGCCATGCGCTCGAACTCGAACATCGCTCGTCGGCGAGATTGGTTCACGCCAACGCCCAGGAAGACTACGCCGCCCACAACACGGAGTTCCACACCCGACTCTATCGCGGCGCCCATAACGACCACATCTACGAAGTGGTGACGCAGACCCGTGCACGTCTGGCGCCGTTCCGCCGGGCGCAATTCCGGCTCCCGGGACGCCTTGCCAAGTCTTACGACGAGCATGACGTCATTGTCACGTCAATCATGCGCGGCGATAGCGCTGCAGCCAGCGAGGCAGCTTATTCCCATGTTGCTATCGTCAGTGACACCAGCATCGTTTTCGCGTCCGACAAGGCTGATTGATCTTCCTGTCGGATATGAGGCCACAAGGCTTTGCGAAAAATGGGTTTTCATTCAGCGTAATGTCGATCCGCCATACTCCTCGAAGGGGGTGCCAACCAGCTGAAACCCAATTGATGGCCATCGGATAAAATAACGCTATCGCGCAATGTGGTGGCATGCTTGTGCGGCGCGATCTGATGTAATCCATTAGGCCAAGAAATCGAAATCCGAGTTGAAGGCCCGATCCCATCACCAGCGTTAATCAGGCAGTCAAAGTCAGAGGTTTGACAAACTTTGCCATTGCGGATTATCTTGAGACACCTAAGGAGACTCGAATGGCGACGATGAATGTATCCCTGCCAGATCCGATGAAAGACTGGGTCGAAGCGCAGGCCAAGACGGGCCGCTACTCGAATGCGAGCGATTATGTCAGGGACCTGATCCGGAGAGACCAAGTCCGTGCGGACAAAATTGCCGAGATGCAGCGGTTTGTCGACGACGGGATTAAAAGCGGAGTAGGAAACCGTTCGAGGGACGAGTTATTTGCTACAGCCACCGCAAGGGCCGAGATAAATCGCGGGCGCACTTGATGCCATTCAGGCTTTCCGCTGAAGCGGAAGAGGATATCGTTTCCATTGCGGAAGAAGGCATACGCATCTTCGGAGCACTGGTTGCCAGACAATATCACGATGAGCTTTTTGCCTTGCTCGAAATCATCGCCAGCAATCCAAGAATCGCGCGGGAACGCCATGAGATCTCTCCTCCTGTCAGGATACATCCCTTCAAGGCTCACCTGGTAGTGTACCGCGTCGATGTAGATGGGAGCATATTTGTAATCCGCATACGGCACGGCCATGAAGATTGGGCTGGAGGCGCTTTGTAATCAATGCTTTCGCCGAATTCATGACGTGATTGTTGCCAGTGCGAGTCCATTCAAGAACCACGATATGTCTTAAGCGAGATAGCGCGCGTTGTCGTATTCATTCGCTCCTAGCCGCAGGCGATCGACGGTCGTTGCACGAAGAGGCCGAGCAGGGTCCCGCCGAAGACCCTCGTCTGAGCTGCCGTGCTGTCCATAGCCTTGTCCCTATTCCCCGAACGGAAGCTCAATCTCTTCTCGGTTTCGTTGCGCGCCCTCGAGCAAGCCCTTCGAGAACTGGACAGCCTCTTCGACCGATAGCATGGCTGCCCCTGCCCTGATGCCCTCTTGCCATGCGGCCCCCCGCTCCCAAGCCTCGTTGTAAGCTAAGGCAAGGTCGGACGTCCGCCGTGTCTGCTGCAGGGCTTCGAATAGCAGCGCAGCCTGCCGGACATCCTTCTCGCGTTTCGCTGGCCCCTGTCCGTCAGTGTGCCGGCGGCTGGCGACGATGAGCTTATGAATTGCGTACCGAGACGGGTCTGGGACGACTACCGGGACACCGCTGCGATGAAGCAGCATGGTTCTAACAGGCTCTCGGATGAGGAAGTCGAGGAAGCGGAGCGGATCAGCACTGGCGCCGCCCAGTGCAGGCATCTTTGCCGGCTGGTCAATGTAGTCGTCGGAGCCGCGATTGGACGTCAGGAATTCGACCCGGTAACCGTCTGCGTTCTGAAACGCGGAAGAAGCCGCTCCTCCCGATCGATGCGGGACCGGCCGGAAGCTGGGGTCGACGCCTTGGAGAAGGTCGAGGATCGGTGGCAGGCTGTCTTCGACTTCGCGTGATATCGCGTAGTCCTGGGCGATGTCCGCATCACCAGTCAGGATCGCCGCCATAGGCAGACGAACCCCGAGCAGGCCGGAGTAGCATTGGAAAGCGACCGTGCCGATGAGAACGCCGCGGAGCCGGAACAGGCCACCTTCGGCAAGAGCCTCGACGATGTCCCCGGACATGGCATCGGGAGTGATCATCCCGCCTTCGCGGGTGAGGCTGTTGACCATGCGCCTGCGGGCGCGGAGGTCATCCTTCTCCCGCTTGTGGTCGGCAACCCGCTGCGCAATGTCCGGATCCTCCGCAGGACCGACATAGCGACGTGTCGTACCCCCATGTCCATCCGGGATGTCGAAGTACCAGTACCGCTTGCCTTTGATCGTGGCAGGTGTGAATCTGCCGATGGGAGGGAAATCGGCTGTCCATGCGGCGTCGAGCGAGCGCTGGCCCAGCTCGGCGAGCATGGTTTGGTACATGAGGTCGATGGATTTCATCGCCAGCTCCGGAGTTAAACTGTTTTACAAAAACAGTATAACCAACGAGGGACTAGAGAACAAGATGAGGTGTCCGGAACGGTATGAAGACAAGCCGGCCACTGCGACTTCGTTGTAACGTTTCTGCAAAGCGCCGCCTGGACGCTCTCGGCTTTCCACAGCTCGGTGTCGCCAACACGACCAGCTCGCGACTGGCCGCGTCACTGACGTCCCCAACCTTATAATTGAAAGGTAACCTATCGTGCGGCCATTCATCGGCGGCGAAATATCAAACCCTTGGGCGAGTTTTCCTTCGGGCGGAAAGCGAGTGCCCATGGCGTTGCCGCTTTCTCGGGGTTCTGCTCTCACTGAAACTCATGCTAAATGCGGGGTGACACCGGTCGATCGATCGCGTGCGCATTGAAGGGACGGGGAATGGGCTGGAAGACACCGAAATTCGAATATGTGAATGGTTACAAAGTCGTCGAAACCGATGGGCCGACGTTCAAGGTCTATGATGGATCCGACCAGGTGGGTGAGGATTTCCCATACCCTGGCGAGGCTGCTGCTTATGCCAGATCTCTTCCCGCGCGTGATGTGCCGATAGCAAGAAATCCTGTTTCAGGGTCCTGACTCTCCCGGCATAGCTCTGCGTAAATTGACATTCGTTTCAAAGCGTCGAAACAGCATCAATCATAAAGACGCTGCATGACAAGCCGATCTGGGTTGGTCACGAGCGAAAGGACCCACTTACAATTGATGGGCTAGGGCGTACCAGACTTCGTCATCGATCAGGCTCCCCTACGCCAAGGGAGATGGGCGCTATCCACTTGCACCGCCCCACGGCGAGCCCGCATTGGAACACCGTGTCGGCACATCAGCGTCATTGCAGCATTCTGCAAAGGTGCTTGCTGACGAATTCAACGTGACACACCTCCGAAACGTCACTTATTATGTCCTGCCGCTTGACTTGCGGTTGATGTCTGTATTTTAATCAGGCCTGCGAATTAGGCAGGTTCTGATCCGCGTCTCACATGACTTTGATGTCGCTGGGCAGTTTCGCCCCATGACGCCCCGCTAACGAGCGGGGGCTACGTCATGGGGTTTTTTGTATTGGGCTATTATGAACGACGCGCTGAAGATCGGCATTCTCTATTCAACCACCGGACCTTATGGCGCGATGGGCGTGGACGCGCGTGATGGTGCGATGCTCGCTGTCGAGGATAATGCCAAGAGAACGGGACGCGTTATCGAGCCTCTGCTGCACGATCCGAAGGCCAACCTGCAGGGTTATCTCGACGGCGCCCAGAAGATGCTGCGCGCCGATTGTCGTCATATCGTCGGCACGATCACGTCCGCCGCCCGCAAGGAAGTCATTCCGCTGGTTGAAAAGCATGACGGCCTCTTGTGGTACATGTGTCCCTATGAGGGGTTCGAGGCCAATGAGAGCGTCATCTATCTCGGCGGCTGCCCGAACCAGCACCTGATCCCTGCCTTCGAATATCTCATCCCCCGATTTGGCGCGCGGCCCTATCTTACAGGCGCCAATTATGTCTGGGGCTGGGAGATGAACCGTCTGGCACGTGAGCTGATCGCCAATGCCGGGGGCGAGATATTGGGCGAGCGCTATCTGCCGCTGGAGGAAACGGTTGTGGAGCGCATCATCGCCGAGATTGAAGAGCGGCGGCCTAGCTTCATCCTCAACAACCTGATCGGGCCGTCCAGCTATGCTTTCCTCGAAGCGATGAAGGCGCTGGGCGATAGCGACCCCTTTTTCCGGCCGGAAAGCTGCCCGGTCGTCAGCTGCGACCTGATGGAATGCGAGCTTGAGCTGATCGCCAAGGGGGCGGCAGCCGGCCAGCTCTGCGCGGCCTCCTATTTCGACACGCTGGACACGCCGGAAAACCGCGATTTCAAATCCCGCGCCACATTGCGCTACGGTCATGAGCGGCGCATTTCGAGCGTCTTTGCCAGCGCCTATGCCGCCGTCGACCTTTGCATCGGCGCGATAGTCGCGGCCGGCACGGACGAGCCGGGGGCGGTGCGCCACGAAGTGCATGGCCGCAAGTGGCCGTCGCTCCTGGGAACACTCGAGATCGACGCCCGGACCAATCATGCCGCCCTGCCGTTTCACCTTGGCCACATCAACGACGACAACGGCTTCGATATCATTGCTTCGCGCCCGGCGCTCGTCGCCGATCCCTATCTCACCGCGCGTGGCACCGCCATGCCCGCCAAGCTGAGGGTCGTGTCATGAGCAGGACACCGAATTTCACCGGTTGGCGGGCCGTGATACTGCATCGCGAGGACACCAATACGGAAAGGCTGGAGCGCCAGTTCGGGCTGCTCGGTATCCTCTCGACCCGCCGCTGGGAGCCGATGGCGAGCTGGGCCGACACCGATCTGGTGCTGGTCGATGCAGATCAGGGCTGGGACGACATTCTGCCGCCGGCCGATGGCCCGACTGGTGGCCCCTCGAGCAAGCCGCTGGTAGCGCTGCTCGGGTCGGAAGCGCCCGGCCGTATTGCCTGGGCGATGGGCAGGGGTGCGAGCGCCATCATTGCAAAACCGGTTTCCGCCTCCGCTATTTTCCCGGCGCTTGTCATGGCGGTATCGATCCATCGCGAACGCCTGGCGGTTGCCGAAGAGCTACGGTATTTGGAAGAACGGGTGCGTCTGCGGCCTCTCGTCCATGCGGCGGTCGAGAAGTTGCGCGCTGCGCGCGGGCTCGATGAAGACCAAGCTTATGCGACGCTACGCGGTTTGGCCATGCAACGCCGCCTGACGATGGAGCAGATCGCCGCCATTGTGCTCGGTGGGGCGGAACCCCTGCCGGAGGTCGGCTGATGGGCATATTTCGTTCGCTCCTGCGCCAGCCAACGGCGGTTTTCGGGCTGATCATCGTCTTGGCAGTGGTGGTACTGGCCGTTGCCGCACCGCTGATCGCACCGTTCAATCCCGACGAGCAGATGTTCGATGGCCTGACGCTGGAAGGCGCGCCCATGCCGCCGGGCGGACCTTTCCTGCTCGGCACTGACACGCTCGGCCGCGACCTGTTTTCACGCCTGCTCTACGGAGCGCGCACCTCGCTGATCATCGGCCTCGTCGCCAATGGCATCGCGGTCGCCATCGGCCTGTTCATCGGAATCGTGGCCGGCTATCTGCGCGGCCTGCCGAGCAATATCCTGATGCGCTTCACCGACTTGATGATGGCTTTTCCCGCCTTGCTGCTCGCCATCGTGTTGGCGGCGCTCCTGAAGCCCAGCCTCTGGATCGTCGCGATGGTGATCGCGCTGGTCAACTGGGTGCAGGTCGCGCGCATCGTCTATACCGAAACACGCGGCCTGGTGGAGCGCGACTTCATCATGGCGCAGCGGTCGCTCGGCGCCGGCCATGGCCGCATCCTGTTCATTCATATCCTGCCGCATCTGGTGCCGACGGCGATCGTCTGGGGCACACTCGGCATCGCCACGACGGTGCTGCTCGAAGCGACCCTTTCGTTTCTGGGTATCGGCGTGCAGCCGCCGGAGCCCTCCTGGGGCAATATTATTTTCGAAAGCCAGAGCTATTTTCAGGCCGCTCCCTGGCTGGTGTTCTTCCCCGGCCTGGTCATTCTCATGACCGCGCTTGCCTTCAACCTCGTCGGCGATGCCCTGCGCGATATTCTCGATCCGACGCAGCGGGGGAGGGGATGATGGCATTCATGCTGCTCCGCCGCCTCGCCCAGGCGCTTCTCATCCTGATCGGCGTCGCCGCCATCACCTTTGTCCTGCTCTACGCGCTGCCGGCGGACCCGGCGCGAATGATCGCCGGCCGCAGCGCAACGGCCCAGACCGTTGCCTCCATCCGCCACGAACTCGGCCTTGACCAGCCGCTGCTCGTTCAGTTCTTCACCTATCTCACCGGGCTGGCGCAGGGCGATCTCGGCCGCTCCTACGCGCAGAAGACCGAGGTCTGGACGCTGATCGTCGCGCGCCTGCCGGCGACGCTGACGCTGATGGTGGCCGGCATTCTCGTCGAAGTCGTTCTCGGCATCACTTTCGGCACGATCGCGGCGGTGAAGCGCGGCGGTCTCGTCGACCGGCTGGTGATGATGGCCTCTTTCGTCGGTGTATCCGCACCGCAATTCGTCGTCGCCCTGCTGCTTCTCTATGTCT
This sequence comes from Rhizobium sp. S163, assembly GCF_030380805.1. Classification (NCBI taxonomy): domain Bacteria; kingdom Pseudomonadati; phylum Pseudomonadota; class Alphaproteobacteria; order Hyphomicrobiales; family Rhizobiaceae; genus Rhizobium; species Rhizobium sp. S163. The sequence goes on from NZ_JAUDSA010000037.1 coordinate 277,605, forward strand.
TTGCCGTCACGCTCGGCTGGTTTCCCATGAGCGGCTATGGAAGCTTTGCCCATGTGGTGCTCCCAGCCGCGACGCTCGGCGTGCTGGGGGCCGGCTGGTACGCGCGCATGGTGCGCTCGGCGATGATCGACGTGTTGAACCAGGACTATGTGCGCACCGCTCGCGCCAAGGGGCTGTCGTCGCGTCGGATCATCTTCCGCCATGCCCTGCCCAACGCCATCCTGCCGATCGTCGCGATGATCGGCATCGATATCGGCCAGTTCATGGGCGGCGTCGTGGTGGTCGAGGCAGTCTACGGCTGGCCCGGCATCGGCCAGCTCGCCTGGCAGGCGATCCAGCAGGTCGACATCCCGATCATCATGGGCGTGACGCTCACATCGGCGCTTGCCATCGTCGCCGGCAACCTGCTTGCCGATATCATCGCGCCCTTCATCGACCCACGCATCAGAACATCCTGACCAGAGCCAAAAAGGGGAACTTACAATGCTCAAGAGCTGGTTACTTGGAACGACCACCGCCGCGGCGATCATGATTGCACCTTTCGCCGCGATGGCAGAGGGCAAGGATATCGTCGTCACCTACAAGGACGATATCGTCACGCTCGATCCCGCCATCGGCTACGACTGGGTCAACTGGTCGATGATCAAGAGCCTCTATTCTCGATTGATGGACTATGAGCCGGGCACCGCCAAGCTGGTCCCCTCGCTCGCCGAAAGCTTCGAGGTCGCGCCCGACGGGCTCACCTATACATTCAAGCTGCGCAAGGGCGTGAAATTCTCCAATGGCCGCGATTTGATCGCCTCCGACGTTAAATACTCGATCGAGCGGGCCGTCGATCCGAAGACCCAAGGGCCGGGTGCCGGCTTCTTTGGCGCGATCAACGGCTTCGAGGACCTGACCGGTGGCAAGGCGACCGGCCTTTCAGGCATCGAGACCCCGGATGATGGCACGGTCATCTTCAAGCTTTCCCGCCCCGATGCGACCTTCCTGCACGTGCTGGCGATCAATTTCGCCTCGGTCGTGCCGAAGGAGGCCGTCGAAGCGGCTGCCGGTGATTTCGGCAAGCACCCGGTTGGCTCCGGCACCTTCACGTTGAAGGATTGGGTGATTGGCCAGAAACTCGTGTTCGAAAAGAACCCCGCCTACTATGTCAAGGACACGCCGAAGATCGACAGCTTCACCGTCGAGGTCGGCCAGGAGCCGCTGGTAGCGCTGTTGCGTCTACAGAAGGGCGAGGTCGACATCGCCGGCGACGGCATTCCGCCGGCAAAGTTCCTGGAAATCAAGAACTCGGCCGATGGCGCGCAGATGATCGTCGATGGCGAGCAGCTTCATACCGGCTACGTAACGCTCAACACCAAGGTTAAGCCTTTCGACGACCTGAAGGTTCGCCAGGCGGTCAATCACGCGATCAACAAGGAGCGCATCGTGCGCATCCTCAACGGTCGCGCCACGCCTGCCAAGGAAGTGCTGCCGCCGCTGATGCCGGGCTACGACAAGGATTACTCCGGCTACGCCTATGACGTCGCCAAGGCGAAGTCGCTTCTGGCGGAGGCCGGTATGGCCGATGGCTTCTCGACCGTGCTCTACGCCACCAATACCGACCCGCAACCACGCATCGCCCAGGCAATCCAGCAGGATCTCGCGGCAATTGGCGTCAAGGCTGAAATCCGCGCGCTGGCACAGGGCAACGTGATTGCCGCCGGCGGCACCGAAGGCGAGGCGCCGATGATCTGGTCGGGCGGCATGGCCTGGATTGCCGACTTCCCGGATCCGTCCAACTTCTATGGCCCGATCCTCGGTTGCGCCGGTGCCGTGCAGGGTGGCTGGAACTGGTCGTGGTATTGCAATGCCGATCTCGACAAGCGTGCGACCGCCGCAGACTCCATGTCGGATCCGGCGAAGGCGGGAGAACGCGAGGAAGCATGGAAGAAGATCTTCACCGATGCGATGAACGACGCTCCATGGATCCCTGTCACCAACGAGCGCCGCGTCGTTGCCAAGTCGCTGCGTATGGGCGGTGAAGACAACATCTATATCGATCCGACCCGCGTCATCAACTACGACGCGATCTTCGTGAAATAGCACCAAGGAACTCGCCTTCCCGGCACTCCGCCGGGAAGGCCCATATCTTGCGGAGAATTCCCATGTGCAGCATCTGCAACCACACCATTCACAGCGCACAGCATAATTTCGGCTGGAACCGCGACTTTCCTCCGGCGCTGACGGCAAAGCCGGGCGAGACCATCCTGTTTGAATGCATGGATTCGTCCGGCGGACAAATCGGCGCCGACGCGACACTTGCGACACTCGCCAATCTCGATTTTGGCAAGATCAATCCGGTATCCGGTCCCGTCTATATCGAAGGCGCCAAGCCCGGCGATGCGCTGAAGGTGACGATCCGCAAGTTCCACCCGTCGGGCGTCGGCTGGACGGCAAATATTCCGGGCTTCGGCCTGCTGGCCGATCAGTTCAAGGATCCGGCACTGCATGTGTGGAAGTATGATAGCGTTTCCATGGCGCCGTCCGCTTTTGGTCCAGGCGGCAAGGTGCCGTTGAAGCCCTTTACCGGCACGATCGGCGTCGCGCCGGCCGAACCCGGCCTGCATTCCGTCGTGCCGCCTCGCCAAGTCGGCGGCAATATGGACATCCGCGATCTCTCCACCGGCGTGACGCTGTATCTGCCGATCGAGGTGGAAGGTGCGCTGTTTTCCGTCGGCGATACGCATGCAGCCCAGGGCGACGGCGAGGTTTGCGGCACGGCGATCGAGAGCCAGATGAATGTCGAACTGACGCTCGATCTGGTCAAGGGCGCCAATCTGAAGACGCCGCGCTTTACCGTCACTGAACCGGTCACACGTCATCTCGACGGCATGGGCTATGAGGTGACGACCGGTATCGGTCCGGACCTGATGACGGGCGCCCGCGACGCCGTGATGCGGATGATCGATCTTTTGACCGCCGAACACGGCTATAGCGCGGTCGACGCCTACATGCTCTGCTCGGTCTGCGGGGACCTGCGTATCAGCGAGATCGTCGACATGCCGAACTGGGTGGTCTCCTTCTACTTCCCGCGGGTCGTTCTTTCGTGACGGAGGCGAATGGCAGCGAAAACCCCGTCCTGCGGGTCGAGAACCTTTGCGTCGACGCGCGAACGCCGGAAGGGCTGAAGCGCGTCCTCGACGATATCAGCTTCGACATCAAGCCCGGCGAAACGCTTTGCCTTGCCGGCGAGAGCGGCTCCGGCAAGTCGGTGACTTCGCTTTCGATTATGGGGCTTTTGCCGAAAGCTTCGCTGCGCGTCGCGTCCGGCAATATCATCCTTGGTGATCAGGACCTGACACGGCTTTCCAACAGCCAGATGCGGCATATCCGCGGCGGCGAGATCGCCATGATCTTCCAGGAGCCGATGACCTCGCTCAATCCGGTGATGAGCATCGGCGCCCAACTGACCGAGGCGATCCGAGAGCATCAGCAGTCCGACAACGCAGATACGATCGCCAGGCAGATGCTGGAGGCAGTCCAGATCGCCGATCCGGCGAGGCGTCTGACGCAATATCCGCACGAATTGTCCGGCGGCATGCGCCAGCGCGTGATGATCGCCATGGCGCTGTCATGCAGACCCAAGGTGCTGATCGCCGACGAACCGACCACGGCGCTTGACGTCACCGTGCAGGCGCAGATCCTTAAACTGATGCGGGAACTCAAGGGTGAATTCGGCACATCGATCGTGATGATTACCCATGACATGGGCGTGGTCGCCGAGATGGCCGATCGCGTCGCGATCATGCAGCATGGCCGTATCGTCGAGCAGCGCGCTTCGCTGGATCTGTTTGCCAATCCGTCTGAACCCTACACTCGCACGCTCTTGTCGGCCGTGCCGCGGCTCGGCGCTTTCGCCGGAACCGATGGCCCGCCACGGGTTTCGACGAATGCGCCGCAGACGAAGGAACAAGCGACGGCGCCGATCCTCAATGTGCAGGATATGAGCGTCAGCTATGGCAAAGGCTCCGGCATGCTGTTTCGCCGGCAGGCACCATCAGCGACGGTCCGCAATATTTCCTTTCAGATCATGCCGGGAGAGACGATGGGGCTCGTCGGCGAAAGCGGCTCGGGCAAGTCGACGACCGGAAAGGCGGTTCTCGGCCTGATACCATTCTCCGGATCAGTAGAGCTCGACGGCTATGACATATCGCGGCTGTCGCATCACGAGATGCGACCCGTACGCCGCTCGGCGCAGATGATCTTCCAGGACCCTTATGCTTCACTGGACCCACGCATGTCGGTCGGCAAGGCCATTGCGGAACCGATGACCATTCACGGCATCGGCACGGCCGCAGAGCGGCGCGAACGGGTCGCGGACCTGTTGCGGCGGGTCGGGCTGACTCCGGATGCGGCGACGCGTTACCCGCACGAATTCTCCGGCGGTCAGCGCCAACGTATCTGCATCGCCCGCGCGCTGGCGCTCGAACCGAAGCTGATCGTCGCCGACGAAAGCGTGGCGGCTCTCGATGTCTCGGTGCGCGCCCAGGTTCTGGACCTGATGCTGGAACTGCAGGAGACGATGGGGCTCGCCTATCTGTTCATCTCTCATGACATGGCGGTCATCGAGCGCATGTCGCACAAGGTTGCGGTCATGCGTGGCGGCGAGATCGTGGAAGCTGGAACGCGTCGGGAGATATTCGAAAATCCCCGCGACGACTATACGAAGGCCCTCATGCAGGCCGTGCCTGTTCCTGATCCGACGGTCTACCGTAGGTCTGCTGGCAGCCTGGGGTAGGCCTCTGCAAACAATGCCCTGCTAGCGGTCAGGCAGACGACATGAGTCGACGGCACGCGCCCTTTATCAGGCCGCCGTGGCGGTGGTGCCGTAGGTGATACCCTTCTCCTTCAGCCAGCGGCGATAGGCGATCGAACTTGCGTCGGCACGGGTTGGGATTTCGGCGCGAGCTTCCATCGGGAGTAGCGAAGGGCGCTGGTTTTCCAGGATGATGCGGTCCTGCAGGAAGATCAGCTGCTGGAAATGAACCAGTTCGGTGGTGGTCGAGACGTCGTCGATCAAGAACATCACTGGATGGGCGATGCAACGGTCTGGATCTAGCGGCTGGACGAACAGGCAAATCACGTCCCAGCGATTGGCGGAGTTCGGGCAGGTCTTGTAGAGCAGCGTGGTGAATGGCGTCATGACCCGGTAGATATAGTCGGTCATGATCCCATTGGTTGCCGAAAGCGCTGCCTGCGGCTGGAAGAATTGGCAGTTGGTTGCCCAGACCTCGTCGACGTCGCGACGAATCTCGGCATTGTAGTGCATGACCTCCGTATGCGGCTCCGCACCCAGAATATCCGTGTGCACGAACGGGAAATGCGCCATGTCGAGGAAGTTCTCGATGATGCGAAGCCCCGACGCGCGCACCATGACCGCACCGCAATTGACCACGCGGCGGTCGTCTTCATCGGCTTCCGGTAGCGCGAACAGTCCGCCCTTGGGTTCCCCAAGTGTTGCCCAGACAAGGCCGAAGCGGCGGATGATGGGCAACGGTTCATCGGCATCATCGGCCATGACGACAAGAGTGCCATCAACGGCGCGGTCGATCAGCAATTCTGTGCCTAGCAGGCGCGTGTTCATGCGGCCGAAGGCGATCTCTTTTTCTGTACCAAGCGGATACCACTGATCGAGGGCCGCCTTGTCGGAACATCTCATGACATGCTCTCTTTCATTGCAATGGATATCATCTTTCGCAGTTCATTGGTCTATCGGCAATGGCCTGCCGGCCGAGCAGCCGACGCATCAAGCATCATCGGACGTCACGGTAGTAGGGTATGCCGATCGCTGAGGGAGCGGCCATGATCCGACGCATGCGCTGCCAGGCAAGGACGGGCACGATGATGAAGGCCATGGTGCCGAGATAGGGCAGCATCGACAGGAAGGCCGGCGCGACCGGCCAGCCGCGGGCTTGCCCGACGAAGCCGAGTGCGGTGATGAAGCCGAAAAGCAGGCCTGAAAGCACGGCCGGGATCGGCCGGTATCCGGCGAAGATGACGAGCGCAACGGCGATCCAGCCGCGCCCCGCGACGACACCATCCGACCACGACGGCACGAAGGTGAGCGTGAGGTAGGCGCCGGCACCGGCCGCCAACGCCGAGCCGGCTGTCACATAAACGAAGCGGATTAGGTTGACCGGAATGCCGGCGGCATCGGCGGCAGCGGGGTTTTCGCCCACGGCTCGAAGGTTGAGACCATGGCGGGTGCGGAACATGAGATAGCTTAGGCCGACCGGCAGGATGAGAAAGATCAGATAGAGCAGGATATTCTGCGAGAAGAAGGCAGGGCCGATGACCGGGATCTTGCTCAGGATGGGGACTTCGATCGGCGCAAAGGTTGCACGAGCCGGCATGCCGGAATAGGCACGGCCGATGGTGGAGGCGATGCCGCTGCCCATCAAGGTCAGCGCCAGTCCGCAAAGCACCTGATTGGCACGCAGGATGACGGTCGCGAAGGCGAACAGCGCGCCAAACAGCGCGCCGACCGCGAGAGCGGAGAGGAAGCCGACGGTGGGCGAGGGTATCGCGGCAACGGTTGCGATCGCTGTCAGCGCACCCATCGCCATCAAGCCCTCGACGCCCAGATTGACGACGCCAACGCGTTCGGCAAGCACCTCGCCAAGTGCTGCAAGCGCCAGTACGCCGCCTGCCAGGAAGGCCGTTGTGAAGAGGCCGGTCAAAAGATCCATGTCGCTCTCCTCAAGCCTTGTCACGCGCGATGCGATAATGGGCGAGCTCGTCGCCGATTGCCGTCAGAAACAGAATGAGGCCGGTGATCGCCAGAACCGTCGATGTGGTCAGGCCCTGGGTTTGCAGGATGATGCCGGAGTTCAGGATAAAGGCCATGAGTGCTGCCGAGAAGATAACGCCGACGGCGGAGCCTCTTGCGAGAACAGCCACCATTATACCGAGGTAACCGTAGTTGTTTGAGATGCCGCCCTGCAGACGGTGCACCGTGCCGGCAATCTCCAGCATGCCGGCAAGACCGGCAATCGCGCCAGATAGCAGCATGACGGTAATCAGGTGGCGGCGCACCGGCATGCCGGCGTATTTGGCAGCCGTAGGATTGGAACCGACAAGCCTCACCTCATAACCCCAGCGGGAGAAGGCAAGCAGGCCGGCGACAAGCAGAGCCACAAGAATTGCGATCGGCAGACCCCAATGGATCGAACCCCAGAACTCCGGGATTTCGGCGGAAAGGCGCGGCGTTGCCGAATTCGCCATCCTGTCGCGCCAGGCGTTGGTGGAGACGAAATAGACGAGCAGGATGGCCACGAAGTTCAACAGCAGCGTGGTGATCAGCTCGTTGACGTTGGCATAGGCGCGCGCAAGCGTCGGCACGAGGATCCAGACGGCGCCTCCAACCAGGCCGGCGATGAACATCAGCACAAGAATGAGGGCCGGCGGGCCCGGCACGAACAGGCCAACGGCGGCAGCCGCGAAGGCGCCGGCATAGAACTGCCCTTCCGCGCCAATGTTCCATGCACCGATCTGCTGGGCGACTGCGACCGACAGGCCGGTCAGGATCAGCGGGATAACGAGAACACCCAGGTCCTCCATGCCGAAGCTAGAGCCAAAACTGGCGTCGACGACCTCGGAGGCAAGTTCGATCGGATTGGCGCCGGTCATCGCCAGAATGATGCCTGCAAAGACGAGCGCGAGAACGATGGCGGCCGCCCGGGCAGCCAGCGCGATGCCGGGCGAGGCGGACGGCAGGCGCTGCAAACGGAGGGAACCTGCCATGCTATGCGACCTCACGGACCTGGGTACGGCCACCCATCAGCAGGCCGATTTCGTCGATATCGGTCTTGTCGTTGTCGACGATCCCCATGATCTTCCCTTCATAAAGCACGGCAATGCGGTCGGAGAGGTTGAGCAGTTCTTCGAGTTCCTCGGAGATCAGAATGATGCCAGCGCCTGCATCGCGCAGCTCGACGATGTAGCGCAGCATCGTGTTGATGGCACCGACATCGAGGCCACGGCTCGGATAAGCAGCGATCAGGACCTTGTCGGCAATGCGCATCTCGCGCCGGGCGACAAGGCGCTGTTGGTTGCCACCGGACAGATTGCGGATCGGCATTGCGAAATCCGGAATGGCAACCTCGGCGGCCGAGGCGATCTCCTTGGCAAGTGCGGTTGCAGCACTGGGTTTGTAGCTTCCGGCTGACGAGACCGGCGGCTTCTTGTATTCGCGCATCACGGCATTGACTGTGATGCTCATCGCCGGTGCGAGGCCGCTGTGCAGACGGTCTTCCGGAACATGACCGATGCCGCTTTCGGCAAAGGCTGCGGCGTTGCTCTTGTCAACCGGTTTGCCCGCAATCAGGATCCGGCCGGCACTCACCGGGCGGATGCCGGTCAGCACCTGGCTGAGCTCGCGTTGACCATTGCCGGCGACACCCGCAACGCCAACGATCTCGCCCGCCCGAACATCGAGCGAGATGCCGTGCAGTGCTTCATTGCCGCCGTCACCGATCGCCGAGACATTTTCGAGTGATAGTACAGGCTGTGGCGACATCGGGGCCGCGCCTGCTGGGCGCTGGCGCATGTCGGCCAGCACGATGTCACGGCCAACCATGAGCTTGGCAAGCATGCGCGGATTACAATCGGCCGTGTTTTCGGTGGCGATCTTGCGGCCGCCGCGCAGAATGCTGATGCGGTCGGAAATCTCCAACACTTCATCCAGCTTGTGGCTGATGAAAATGACGGCATTGCCGGCGGCCACGAATTCGCGCAGCGCCTTGAACAGTTCGCGCGCCTCGGCCGGCGTCAAAACGGCTGTCGGCTCGTCAAGGATAAGGACGCGTGCCTGTCTGGCAAGTACACGCAGGATCTCGACGCGCTGCTGTTCGCCGGTCGAAAGATCGCTGACGCGGGCGCCTGGATGGGTTTTTAGATTGAATTTCTCGGCCAAGTCGGCGGTGCGCTGCTCCAGTACCTGCGCGGAGGCACGGCGCGGCGTTTGCGACCAGCCGAGATGGATGTTCTCGGCAACCGTGAAGGCCTGGACCAGCTTGAAATGCTGGTGCACCATGCCGATGCCTGAGGCGATTGCCTGCAGCGGCGTCGCGAATTCCTTGGCGTAGCCGTCGATGATGATCTCGCCGGCGTCCGGCTGGTAGATGCCGGTCAGGATGTTCATCAGCGTCGACTTGCCGGCGCCGTTTTCGCCAAGCAGCGCATGGATTTCACCCGGCATCACCTCCAGATCGACATTCTCGTTGGCAATGACGCCTGGAAAGTATTTCGCGATGTCCTTCAGCTGGACGAGCGGGGGAGCTCCTGCAGGCGGCGTGTAATGGGTCGCATTTTCGATCATGGAATGGCACCGGAGCTTGAAGGCGGGGAGCCCGGCCGACTAGAGCGGCCGGGCTCTTGGCTTGGGAGGCCGGATCAGGAGGTAAGGCCGGTAACACCCTCGACCGACCAATCCCAGTTGTAGAGTTCGAGCTCGGTCATCTTCTGCCCAGCGGCAACGCGCACCTTGCCGGTGGAATCCTTCAATTCGCCGGTGAAAGGCGACCAGCCGCCCATGATCTTCTCGCGGACGGCATCGGCCGCTGCGGCAACATCTGCCGGAACCTTCTCGCCCCACTTGTCACGATCAACGCCGGCGCCCATTGCAAACAGCTGCTCGCTCGGCGCCCAGGTGCCGGCAAGACGCTTGCCGACCTGATCGACATAGAACTTGGTGAAATCGATCAAGATCGATGAGACATAGGAGTTCGGGCCGTAGCGACGGATGTCGGTGTTCCACATGGCCGCCCAGACGCCGCGCTTTTCTGCGACCTGCAGGTAGCCCGCTTCGTCCATGATGCCGAAGAGGAAGTCGCAGCCATTGTCGATCAGGGCCGTACCAGCCTGCGTTGCCGCCTGCGGATCGAACCAGGAGTTGATGACGATCGTCTGCACCGTTGCATTCGGGTTGACGGTGCGTGCGCCCATCAGGAAGGCGTTGGTCGAGGCGTAGACGGAGGCAACCGGGAAGGAAGCGACGTAGCCGAGTTTGCCGGTCTTAGACAGATGGCCCGCGGCGACACCGAGCACATAGGTCGGATACCAATGGGCCAGATAGTACCAGCCGAGATTGTCCATCGTGACGTGGCCGTTGCATTCCATGAATGCCACATCGGTCGCGCGCTTGACCACCTCATGCAGGAAGTCGCCGTTCGACGAGGTGTCGAAGATCATGTTCGCGCCTTCGGAGACGAACTGGCGATAGGTGCGCGTCGCGTCGGCCGAGTAGGGGATGTTTTCGACTTCAAGGATCTTCTTGAGCTTCGGATAGGCTTCCTTTACGGCCAGCAGGCCCTGGTGGTGTGCCCATGTCCAGCCCTCGTCGGAGATCGGCCCGACATGCCCGAAGCCGATGACGGCTTCTTCTTCCTTGATCGCAGGCAAAGGCGAGGCGGCTAGAGCCTGGCGGGCGAGGCCAGCCGGGAGCAACATTGCCGCTGCACCAGCAGCACTCATGTTCAGAAATCCGCGGCGGGAAAGCGTACGCAAGTCAATCATGTGATCCCCTTCTGGTTTCTACGCGGTTGGCCGCGCTTTTGATCTGTAATAGTTCGACCCTACCGTTCTTGACGCAACAATTATGCCAGTTGCCAAACGGAAGCTGGTCCGTCCCGAAGCGCATCCCTGCAGTGCTATTCCAGCGGCTCTCGGTCGCCGTGGCCGCGTGGATGGCGACGTTGCCTAGTGTGTTTTGCGCGCGGCGATCACGGGGTGGAAACAACGGAACCAGGCGAGACTGACAAATCACCAATGTTCCGAATAGTGCGAATTTTTCGATGATACCAATGCGTAGAAGGCAACAAGCCACGACGAAAAGCGGCTTGAATTTCGGTCCAGACAATGCCTAGAATGCCCAAAAGTAATGCATGTTTATTTTTTATGCATTCCGCTTTAATTTTGAGCGGAGGCACGCGTCAGGATGGAGACGATAAGCGAGCAATGTCCGGACTAATTCAAGGCGCGTATTTCACCTTCCGAGGGCAGATGGTGTGCGAGAGCTTCACCGAATTTGCATTGCATCGCGCCCGACGGCTGGATCTGGAGATCAGCATGGGCGCTTGCGATACAGCGTCGGCCACCTTGTCCGTTCGGGGGCAGGAAGATCTGGTTGACGCGTTCGAGATGGCCTGCAGCCTCGGCCCCTATGATTGCATCATCGTCGATATCGAACGCGCAACCGCTTGAACAGGAGTGGACTATGAAATTGAATGAGGGATGGGTGCCCGTCGGGTTGTCCTCGTCAATCGAAGCCGGGACATCGGCAGGTGCGACGATCGAGGGCGACGAAATTGTCGTCTGGCGCGACAATAGCGGCAATGCACATGCCTGGGAGGACCGCTGTCCGCATCGTGGCATGCGCCTCAGCTTCGGCTTCGTCCGCGGCGATCATATCGCCTGCCTCTATCACGGCTGGCAGTACGATACGACGGGACAGTGCCGCTACATCCCGGCCCACCCCACACTCGACGTCCCGCAGTCGATCAAGGTTCCGATCTACCGGGTCGAGGAAAAGTACGGCATCATCTGGACGACGACGGCGGAAGATGTTTCGATCCCGGAGACCGGCGCTACGGAGATTACGCCGGTGCGCAGTCTTTATGTCGACCGATCGATCGATGCCGTCGTTGCTGCGTTCACTGGGGCCGGAATGACAAGCCTTGGCATCAATGCCGGCGAATTCGTCAATGGCGACGATGTCGTGTTCGTGGCATTCCAGGCAACGACGGAAGCCAAGACTGCCGCGCACATTGTCCTTTTCGGCTCTCTTGCGGTCTATGGCGGCGCAAAGCAGAAGCACTACGCGCAATGGGCCGAGGGGCTGCGGTTCGAGCTCGAGGCCGAGCAGCGCGTGACAGAGGTCGCCTGATGTCTGATATCACGCTTTACAATTACGAACTCGACGAACAGAGCTATCGTGCGCGTCTCGCGCTTTCTATGCTGGGCCTCGAGTGGACGACAATTTCGGTCGATATGTTCCCAGGCGCGGAGCAGAAAAAGCCCGCGATGCTGGCACTGAACCCGCTAGGTACGCTCCCTGTCGTGCGTGATGGCGACCTTGTGTTGCATGGCGCCGCGGCAATCCTGCTCTATCTCGCCAAGGCCTACGATCCGGCCGGAAAATGGCTGCCTGAAGAACCCGCGTCCTTCGGCGCCGTGGCGAAATGGCTTGGCTTCAGCGAGACGGCGATCGCGCCGGCTATCGAAGCCCGACTGCAGGCGCTGTTCGACACATCAGGCGATGCAGCCGCACTGCGTCAGGCCGCGCGCAAGGCGTTTCGCATCATGGACGACCACATGACCGCACGTCACTTCGACGGCAAGGATTGGTTCGTCGGCGATGGGCCGACACTCGCGGATCTAGCGCTCTTTCCCTCCTTCGCGCTCAGCCGCGACTATGGTGTCGAACACGACGAATATCCGGCGCTTCGCCGTTGGATCCGTCGTTTCCGCGCCTTGAAGGGCTTCCATACGATGCCGGGTATTCCCGACTACCACTGATTTTCAGATCGGAGTTTTCATGAGCCCTTTGACCCGTTTTTCCGTGAAGCCGCTTTCAACACTGACACGCACCCTGGCCGACGTCGCCTTCGGGCGATCCGATCCGGACATCGTCATCCAGGGAGCGCGCGTGCTGTCGACTTATTCCGAGCGCATCCTCGGCGATAAGGAAATCTGGGTTTCGAATGGCCGCATCGCGGCGGTGAAGCCATCGGGAACCTATCGCGGCGGGACGGCTAGGCTCTATGATGCGCGAGGCGGAATTATCGCGCCGGGCCTGGTCGATCCGCATATTCATATCGAATCCAGCATGGTGACCGCCTGCGCTTACGCGGAAGCAGCGCTTCTCAACGGGACAACCACGATCTTCTGCGACAGTCACGAGATCGGCAACGTCATGGATGTCGCCGGCGTCGAGGCGATGCTGGAAGACGCGCGTCATGCGCCCTTGTCGATCTTCCTCACGGTCCCGAGCACCGTGCCGGCGACATCCCCGCAGCTTGAGACCGCCGGTGGCGATCTGACGCCCGGCAAGATCGCGGCCCTGTTCGACAAATGGCCGGAAGCCGTGGCGCTCGGCGAGAAGATGGATTTCGTGCAGGTCGCGATGGGCGACGAGCGCAGCCATGCGATTTTGGCCGCGGCACTGCAGCGCGGGCGCCCGGTCTCCGGCCATGTCTACGGCCGCGAATTCGTTTCCGCCTATGCCGCAGCCGGCGTCACCGACACACACGAGGCAATCGATCGCGACATCGCAGACGACTTGCTGGAGGCCGGCATCTGGCTGTTCTTGCGCGGTGGCCCGCCGACGACGCCGTGGCACAGCCTGCCGCACGCCATCAAGACGATCACCGAGCTCGGCGCTTCGCACAAGCGGATCGCGGTCTGCACCGACGACCGGGATGCCGACGATCTGCTTCTCTTTGGCCTCGACTGGGTGACGCGCGAAGCCGTCAAGGCGGGCATGACGCCGGAACAGGCTTGGGCCATGGGCTCACTGCACGGCGCAACGCGCTTCGGCATGGAAAACGACATCGGCGGCCTTGGCGGGGGTCGGCGCGCCGATCTCGTCCTGCTCAACGACAACCTGAAGCCGGTAAACACATGGTACGGCGGCGAATTGGTCGTCGAAGACCGCAAGGTGACACCCGTTCTCGAAACCGCGCTGTCCAAGCCCTATCGCTATCCCGATGCTGCCTATCACACGGTCAAACTGCCGAAAAATCTCAAGCTGACCCCCGACCTGCCAACCGAACCTGTCATCGCCCACACCATCAAGACCGAACTGCCCGGCATCACGCTTGGCCATTCCAAGATCACGCTGGAACCTGCCAATAACTGGCAGACCCATTTCGATCGTCACGGCCTCTGCTTCGTCACCGTCGTCGAGCGCCACGGCAAATCCCCAGGTAACGTCGCTCATGGTCTGCTGCACAGTTTCGGGCTCAAGAGGGGCGCGGTGGCCTCGTCTGTCGGACACGATAGCCACAATATCATCGTTGCGGGCACCAACGAGGCAGACATGCAGGTCGCCATTCAGGCGATCGAGGAAAAGCAGGGCGGTGTCTGCGTCGTCATAGATGGCAAGGTTACCGCCATGGTGCCTTTGCCGATTGCAGGACTGCTCTCAGACAAGCGCGTGCACGAAGTCGCAGAAGAGGTCAAAGCGCTCAAGATCGAATGGGAAAAGGCGGAGTGCACCATCGCCTATATGGGCTTCAACCTGATCCCCCTGTCGGTCATCCCCGAGATCCGCATTACCGACAAGGGTCTCGTGCTGGTGCCTGAAATGGCAATACAGCCACTCTTTGAGACGATTTAATGGACCCATACCGCCTGGGCCTTCTTGCCACCCGCATCCACTATTTTCAGCTGGTTGCAAGGCTTGGTTCGATCCGTCAGGCATCCCAGGCTCTCAACGTCGCTCCGTCCTCCGTCAGCCGCATCCTGCGGCAGTTGGAGGACGAACTTGGAGCATCCCTGTTCGAGCGCGTGCGCCAACGCCTCAAGTTGACGAGTGCCGGGGAGCTCATGCTCTACCGCGCCCGTCTCAGCCTCTCCGAGTTGAACCGCGCCTGCAGCGAGATCACCGATCTGCATGGCCTGCATCGCGGAACCGTCTCCGTCGCCGTGATCGAGAGCGTCTCGCGCGGACTGTTACCGGAAGCGCTCCAGGAATTCTGGCAGCGCCACCCTGGTATCACCGTAGATGTCCGCGTCATGGGCTCCCAACCGGCCGTCAACGCGGTGGCCGAGGGTGAGTGCGACCTTGCTGTCATGTTCGACATCAAGGTGCCACGCAATGTTCGACGGATCGCAACGGTTTCTTTGCCGCTCGGTGTTCTCGCCTTGCCGGAGAGTCGCTTTGCCGCGAAGACGGAGCTGCGGCTGTTCGATCTTGCCGGCGAACGCATCATCCTGTCGGATTCCAGCCTGACGCTTGGCGCCTGGCTCGAAGAAGCCTTCAGCCGCTCGCTGGTCGACATCACGCAACGCAGCCGCACGAACTCGATCGGGCTGATGGTGGATCTGGCCAAGCGCAATCTCGGCACGGTGTTGCAGACACGTGTCGGCATCGAGCAGGAGATCTTGGACGGAACGCTGACATTCATACCGCTGCGCGATCCCAAGCTCAGCCCAAGAAAGCTGATGCTGTTGTCGCGCTCGGAAAAAGAGATGTCCGACGCGGCCTCCGCCCTCGGCAAGCTGCTGTCGCAGGCGATCGAGCGCTTGGGCGAGAACGGGATTTGAGTTGTTGCGTCTAGCGCATCACTTGGATCGAAAATTGCAGACTATTCGAAACATTTTCAGTTTGCGACCTTCCCTATGAAATGAGGACGCACCATGAAAAAATCCGCAGTTGATGCCGTCATCCGAGGCCTGAAGAAGGCCGGCGTGAGCATCGTTTGTTACCTTCCCGATTCCCTTTTCAAGGAGTTGTATCCAGCGCTCGACGCCGATCCTGATATTCGCACCATCCGGGTCACAAACGAGGGCGAGGGCGCGGCGATCTGTGGCGGTGTGTTCCTGTCTGGAAAGCGGGCCGCGCTGATCATGGAGAACTCCGGCCTGCGGGCGTCGGTCGAGCCGCTTGCCCGCATGGGCCTTGGCGCCGGCATCCCTGTCGTCATGCTGATGAGCTATCGCGGCGAGATGGGTGAAAACAACTGGTGGGCCATTCCTCACGGCATCACCATGGAGCCGGTGCTCAACGCGCTGCGCATTCCCTATCAGGTGGTGCGCGAGGAAGAACGCATCGAGCGGGCGATCGCCGACGCGTATGAATGGTCTTACGCCGCCTACTACCATTCGGCCGTGGCTCTGGGCGGGGAGATCGTTCGATGAAGCGCTTCGATTGTATGACGGTCCTCTCTGCCCGGCTCAAGGACGAACTGGTCATCCTCTCGCTCGGCGCCAGCGTCGACGAATGGTACAACGCCGCGCCGCACATGCGCGAGGCAAGTCTGTTCCAGCAGCAGCTCGGCTGCGTCACGCCGCAGGCCTTTGGCCTGGCAGCCGGTCTGCCGCATCGCCGCATCGTCTCCCTCGATACCGATGGCGGAATGATGTTCAATCTCGGCATCCTTGCCACGCTCGGCAACGAGCAGCCGAAGAACCTCTTCGTCGTCGTCTGGGACAACGAGTGCTACCAGTCCATCGGAGGGCCACCAACCCACACGGCGTCCGGCCGCGTCGATATTGCAGCCATCGCGCGCGGGGCAGGGGTCGAACAAGCCCATACCGCCCGCTCGCTGGAGGAATTTGAAACGCATTGCCAAGCGGGTCTGAAGGCGGACGTCCCCTATGTCGTCGTTGCCAAGGTGGCCGGCACCGTTCAGCCGGACATCAAGCGCAAGCACAGCGACGGCCGCGAGGACAAATACATCTTCGTGCGTCATGTCGAGGCGACCGAAGGCATCGTCATCATGGGTCCTAGCGAACACAACTGAGGCACAGCGAAGATAAGGAATGCCGCATCCAATGCCTGCTCCGACCATACCGCAAAAACCCATTGCCGCAGCCTACGACTATATCGTCGTCGGCGCCGGCTCGGGTGGTTGCGCGGTTGCGCGGCGGCTGATCGATGGCAGTGATGCCACTGTTTTGCTGATCGAAGCAGGCGGCCCCGGCATCGGCATTGCCGAGATCGACAATCCCACCTCCTGGGTGTCGCTCGGGCGCAGCAACTATGACTGGGGATACGACTACGCACCGAACCCGCGCGTCAATAACCGAACCATAGGCATTCCCCGCGGCAAGGTGCTTGGCGGTTCGAGCAGCATCAATGCGATGATGTGGTATCGTGGAGACCCGCGCGACTACGACGGATGGGAAGCGGCCGGAGCACAAGGCTGGTCGTTCAAGGACGTCCTGCCCTATTTCAAGCGTGCCGAAGACTGGGAGGGCGGAGCATCCGAACTGCGCGGCGCCGGCGGCCCTCTTCGCATCGAGCGCAGCAAGGCGCCTCATCCCGTCGCCGAAGCGATGCTCGGCGGCTCTGCCGAGCTCGGCATCCCCGTCATAGACGACCCCAATGGCCCGTCCAACGAAGGAGCGGCGCTCTCCAACCTCAACATGTCGGCGGGCGAACGCTGGAGTTCGGCTAGAGGCTACCTCTGGCCGATCTTCGACAATGAACGTCTGACGATCCTTACCGATGCGCTGGCGATCGGTCTCGGCGTCGAAAATGGTCGCTGCGTGTCGGTCAAATACCTCCACGCGGGAGAGGTGCGGGAGGTCCGAGCAACCGCGCATGTCATCCTGGCGCTTGGCGCTATCGACACGCCGCGGCTCCTGATGATGTCGGGCATCGGCCACCCCGCGGAGTTGAAGCGGCTTGGTATCGATATTCGCCTTGCTCTTCCCGGCGTCGGCCAGAATCTCCAGGATCACCCGCTGGTTCAGGCCTGCGTGTTTCGTGCCAAGCAATCGCTCGGCCCGGTGCGCGATAATGGCGGCGGCGCGGTCATCAACTGGAAATCGTCTGCAGCTTTGGCCCAGCCGGACCTGCATGCCTTTCCGGTGCAAGGCAGCAGCGCCGGACCGCGCATTCGCGAACTCTACGACCTGTCCGGGGATGTTTTCTCGATCGGCTGCGGGCTGATGCACTCGAAGAGCGTCGGCTACATGCGGTTGCTGTCCGCTGAACCCGGTGGCGCGGTCGAGATCCAGCCAAACTATCTGGCGGAACAAGGCGACCTTGATGCGCTGGTAACCGCTGTCGAAACCATGATGGAGCTTGCCACGACACGGAGCTATGCCGATTGGTTCGGCGGCTACGCGGCGCCCTCGCGGCAGCTCTCAAAGGCAGCGATCGTCGACTACATCAGGAACGCCTGCTCGACCTTCTTCCATGTCAGCGGCACTTGCGCGATGGGCAGCAGCGAGGCGGCCGTCGTCGACCGCAGGCTGCAGGTGCGCGGCATCGATGGCCTGAGCATCGCCGATGCCTCGGTCATCCCGATTATCCCCACCTGCCATACCCACGCGCCGGTGACGATGATCGGCGAACGCGCCGCCGACTTCGTTCTCGAGGAGGCCTGAAACTTGCATGCGATGCGTGAACCCGAAACGAACTGGATGATGGCATGACCACGGATAAGCAAATTGTCGCCGGCGACTACCTATTGACGATGGACGCTGAAAACCGTGTTGTCTCGGATGGCGCAGTCTTAATCGATGGCAGCGTCATCGAAGCAGTTGCCCCCCTTAGCGAGCTTGTCGCGGCCAATCCCGACGCCCCCGTCCGGAAAATCGCAAATTCCGCAATCATGCCAGGACTGGTCAACGCCCATGCGCATTCCGGCTTTCTGCGAGGCACGGCGGAACACCTGCCGGTGTGGGACTGGCTGACGCTGCACATCAACCCGATGCATCGGGCACTTCAGCCGCATGAAGCCGAGGCCGCATCCTGGCTCTGCTATGCCGAATCCGTCCTCGCCGGCACGACGACGATTGTTGACATGTGGCGGTTCATGGAGGGCAGCGCCAAGGCGGCGAGCGCAATCGGCAACCGCCTCGTGGCGGTGCCCTATGTCGGAGAACATCCGGAATATAACTATTTCGATACGCTCGACATGAACGAGGCGATGATCGAGACGTGGCACCGCAAGGCCAATGGCCGCGTGAATGTCTGGGTGGGACTTGAGCATCTGTTCTATGCCGACGAGGTGGGCCAGCAGCGCGCAATCCAGCTCGCCAAGACCCATAACACTGGTTTCCATACCCACTGCAGCGAAGCGGAAATCGAGCTCGCCGAATTTGACAAGCGCTATGGCAAGCGGCCGATGTATGCGTTGGCGGATCTCGGCTTCTTCGAGGCGCCGCGTACGATGATTGCTCATGGTGTCTGGCTGGACTCCGCCGAGGTCGAGTTCATCTCGAAGTATAACGTCTCGATTGCCCACAATCCCGTCAGCAACATGAAACTCGCCAGCGGTATCGCCCTCGCGGGAGAGATGCTTGCCGCGGGCGTTCCTGTTGGCATCGGCACGGATGGCGAGAAGGAAAACAACAACTTCGACATGTTCGAGGAGATGAAGGTCGCTTCCCTGCTCGGCAAGCTGAAAGACCTCGATGCCGCCGCCATGGATAGCTGGGATGTGCTTCGCATGGCCACTATAACCGGCGCCAAGGCGATCGGCCTCGACCACGAGATAGGTTCGCTTGAGCCGGGCAAGCGCGCCGACCTGATCGCCGTGCGCACCGACACGCCGCGCATGACGCCGCTTTTCGGCGAGGGCCCTTACTTCAACCTGCAACACAATCTCGTGCACGCCGTGCGTGGCGGCGATGTCAGCCTCACCATGGTCGATGGCAAGGTCCTCGTCGAAGACGGTCAGCTGAAGACCGGCGATCTCAACGAGATCATCGCCAAGATCCACCGCATTGTACCGCCGCATTTTGCCCGCCGCGCCGCCTGGCTGGCCGAAAACCGCGAGGGCACCGCGCAATGGACTAAGGCGAGCTGAGGAGACTGATGTGGCCAAGACGACCGACCGTGCAGCGCTGAACGAATGGTACGCCGTCGAAACCTCCACGGACCTGACTACCAAGCCGACCCGCGCGCGCCTGCTTGGACAGGACATCGAGCTTTTCCGCCGCGAAGACGGTGAGGTGGTCATTCGCGAGATCGAGGGCGGCTGGCCCTCCGGTCCAGCACTTCCGGTGCGCGAGAAATACGGTTGCGTATGGACGACGCTCGGGCAGCCCAACAAGGAGGTCTTCGACATCGCCGAAGCCTTCGAAAGCGACCGTCGCTTCGTGCCGTGCGGTTGGGTGAAGATGCGCGCCTCGGGGCTGCGGGTCGTCGAGAACTTTCTCGATATGGCGCATTTCCCCTTTGTGCACGCGGATATTTTGGGGGCCGAACCGCATACCGAGGTGCCGGGTTATCTCAGCGAAATCCGCCGCGATGTCGATGAGGTCTGGGCAACCAACTGTACCTTCTTTCAGCCACGCATTGCCGCGACCGAAAGCGAGGGCGCATTCGTGCAGCTCACGTATCGTGTCCCCACCCCCTTCGTCGTCATGCTCTATCGGGTATGTCCGACTGCACCCGAGCGGCTTGATGCAATCGCGCTCTTCATCCATCCGATCGAAGAAGACCTCTGCCGTGCACAGCCGGTGATGTATCTCGTCGACAGCAGTTCGACACAGACGGCTCTGCTTAATTTCGAGCAGGTCATCTTCCTTCAGGATCGCATCCTCGTCGAAAATCAGCGTCCGCTGCTTCTCCCGCTCGAACCACGACAGGAAATTCCGACCCGCGCGGACAGTTCCTCCGTCGCGTATAGGCGCTGGCTGAAGGAAAAGGGCGTGCTCTTCGGCACGACGGCGGGAGCGCCCTGAGCATGATAGCGGGACAACTCTCAGTGCTTCGTCCGACATCCTTGCGGCAATCGCTGCAAATGATGCTGGATCACGAGGGTGCCCGGTTCGTCGCCGGAGGAACCGCCCTGCATCTGGAATGGGCAAAGGGATTACCGAAGCCGCCGACGATGATCAGTCTCGGCGACATTCCGGGCCTCACTGGCATCTCGCTATCCGGCGACATGATCCGCATCGGGGCCCTGACACCCTTGTCGACACTTTGCTCGGATGCCACGATCAATGCCCGCGTGCCCATGCTAGCGGCGGCTGCACGAACGGTTGCCGCACCCGGCGTCCGCAATCTCGGGACGGTCGGCGGCAACATAACCGGCAGAGCAGGATGCCTCCTACCGTCATTGCTTGCACTCGATGCCACCCTCGACGCCTCAAGGATCGGCGGCGGAGCGCACGAAAACCTGTTGCACTGGCTGTCGCTGCCGATACGACAGGACGAGGTTGTGGAAGCCATTTACCTGCCGTCGATGGCACCTGACTGTCGCTGGACGCAGCGCAAGACAGGACTGCGGGCCGCGTTCACGCCGAGCATGATCGGCGTTGCCGGCCTGATTGAGCTTGACGGAGACCACGTGCGCACGGGGCGCTTTGCCGTCGGCGGCGGTATCGTGCCACCGGCACGTTTGCGTCGGGCCGAGATGCTGCTTGCAGGTGCATCTTGGAGCAACATCGATTGGGAGGAGCTCAAAGCCCATCTGTTCGAAGAGGTTTGCGCACCCGACGACGCATTTCGATCCGCACGCTATCGGCGCATGGTTGCTGCAAACGCCTTGACGCAAGGTCTTCGCCCAACCGCGAAAGCGCGGACACCGGTCAACGTCGTGACCGAAGATAAACACATTGCCGACGAGATCCTTCTTAGCCGGGCCGAACAGCCACATCGCTGGCACCAGCGCCCCGACGTTGAATCAAAAACCTCCGGCCAACTGCCATATCTGACGGACAAACGCTCCCCGGATATGCTCGTCGGGCGCATCCTTCGTGCAGGCCTCCCACACGCCCGCATCGTCTCCATCGACACGAGCGCCGCCGAGGCGCTTGATGGCGTCATCGCCGTGGTCACCCATTGCGACATCCAGGGCGAAAACGCCTTCGGTATCGTCGTGCAAGATCAGCCGGCATTTTGCTTCGACAAAGTCCGTCACGCAGGCGATATCGTTGCCGCCGTCGCGGCCCTTGATGCCCAAACGGCCGAGGTGGCTCTGGCTTTGATCAAGGTCGAATACGAGCTGCTTCCCACCGTCAGCGATCCGCAAGCAGCTTTGGCTGAGAACGCACCAGAGGTGCATGCCGCCGGCAACCTGCAGACCATACTGCGTTTTTCCCGTGGGGACATCACAGTTGGCTTCGAGCAGGCCACCCATATCGTTGAGCGCACCTATGTGACGTCGCGCCAGATGCATGGCTTCCTGGAGACCGAAGGGGGCTATGCACAGGTGGAGCCCGATGGGACGCTTTCGGTTTTCGCCGGAGGTCAGCATGGCGCCCGCGACCGACTGCAGTTGTCTCGTATCCTGGCAATGCCGGAAGACAGGATCCGTGTGGTCACGAGCCCGACGGGTGGCGCCTTCGGCGGCAAGGACGAACTGACGGTCCAACCCGCGCTGGCGCTTCTGGCGATGAAGTCGGGCCGTCCCGTGCGTATCCAGCTTTCGCGCGCCGAATCCGTCGTCGCCGGCATAAGACGCCATCCAATGACGATCCGGATGCGGACCGGATGCGACGCCGATGGCCGGCTCCTTGCACAGGATGTGGACGTGCTTGCCGACGCCGGTGCCTACGCCTCGCTCGGCCCCGGTGTGCTCGAAACGGCGCTCGAACATTCGGCTGGTCCCTATGTCGTGGAAAATGTCACGACACGCGGCCGGCTGGCTTACACCAACAACGGTCTATGCGGTGCCTTTCGCGGTTTCGGTGCCAATCAGATGACTTATGCGATCGAATGCCAGATCGATATTCTGGCCGAGCTCTGTGGTCTCACGCCGCCGGAAATCCGCCGGCGAAATCTTCGGCAGCCGGGAACGCCCGGCTATTTCGGCCAGGTGGTTGCACCTTCCGAGCGCCTGGCCGAGATGCTTGAGGCCGCGGCCGCAAGCCCACTCTGGAGCGCAGCGACTGACGATGATGATCCCGACGAAATCCCAGGTGTTGGGATGGCGCTGAACTATCAGGGCAATGGCCTCGGCTCGGTCGTACCAGACCCGGCGGGCGGACGCTTGAGATTGACCGAGAGAGGCACGATCGAAGCAGCCTATGGCCTTGACGAAATGGGGCAGGGGCTGCTGACCTCGATCAAGGCTGCGGTCGCCGCCGAGCTTGGCTGCCACCGCGATGAGGTGAAACCGTTGATTGGCGACACCAAGCTCGCCCCCGATTCAGGCTCTACCACGGCATCGCGCGGCGGCTATGTCGTTTGGCAGGTTGCGCGGGCGGCCGCTAAGCGCCTCGTTCCCGACCTGCTGGCCGCCGCATCCGCCCTCCTTGGACGCCCCGCTGAAAGCCTGAGACTGGGACCTGGCGGTTTCAGCGATGTCAGCGGCAAAAGCGGCGATCTGCTGTTGAGCTACCGGGATCTCTCTCGCGCGCTTGCACCGAATGATTTGCCCGAAGCCACGGTGGCGTTCGACTTCCCGAAGACCGCCTACACCGCCGGAAACGCGCGATACATCTTCGCCTTCGGGGCCTGTCTCGCCCGCGTCGCTGTCAACCGCATCACCGGCGCCGTTCGCGTGCTGGATGTCCACCAGCATACGGCAGCCGGTCCGATTATCGATGTCGCGTCTTATCTTGGCCAGATCGAAGGGGGAGTGGTTCAGGGCTTGGGCTTCACCCTGACAGAAAATGCGATCATCGACGACGGCCGCTACCTCACGACAAATCTCGACACTTATATGTTGCCGGGAATACGTGACACGGCGGCAAGCATGTCGGTTTTTGCGCTTGAGGAGCTAGACGAAGGGGACGAACTCGGGCCGCGCGGCGCTGGCGAATTGGGCATTGGGGCTATTAGCCCAGCGATCGCCAATGCGGTTGCCAACGCCATCGACTTTCTGCCTTTGACGATACCGTTCTCGCCCGAGGCGATCCTCGACGCCATGAGGGGCCGCAAATGAACTTGGCACTCTCCATGCCGGTATCGTTCCGCCTTAACGGACGCGACCAGGTCATCGACGTTGTGCCCGATATGCGGCTTTCGGATATCCTGCGTGAGGAGATCGGGCTGGCAGCCAGCAAGATCGGCTGCGGGATAGGACGCTGCGGCGCCTGCATGCTGCTGATGAACGGACAAGCCGTCAACGGCTGCCTGGTCATGGCGTGGCAGTTGCAAGGCGCCGAAATTACCAGCCCCGAAGGGCTGCATGACCTCGAGACCGCCACCATCGTCATGGCCGCGCTGACCGAAGAAAATGCATTTCAATGCGGCTATTGCGCGCCCGGTTTCGTAATGGCGCTGACCGCACTCTTCATCGCAAACCCGCAGGCGGCAGAGCCGGAGATCTTGACGGCGCTGGAAGGCAATATCTGTCGCTGCACCGGCTACCATTCCATCATACGCGGCGCCCTTAATGCCGCAGACAGACTTCGTGCCGCCCGGTCGGTCGAAGGCATCGGAGATCATCAATCATGACCTTGTCCATTCCCTCCCTCGAACCGTCTACCCACGGTGCTCGAGCGTTCCTCTCCAAACCTCGCAAGGCGCTTTTGATCGACGGCGCATGGGTCAATGCCACGTCCGGCCGGACCTTCCCGACATACGACCCCGCCAACGGCCGCCTGCTGGCGGAACTGGCAGCCGCAAGCGAGGCCGATGTCAATGCCGCCGTTGCCGCCGCCCGGCGCGCTTTTGACAGCGATCCCTGGCGCGGTCTCACCCCATCGGCTCGCGGTAAATTGCTGTGGCGGATCGCCGATCTCATCGATGCGCATGTCGACGAACTTGCCGAACTGGAAACGCTTGATCAGGGCAAGTCTTTGAAAACGGGCCGCTTCGGTGAAATCCCGGCATCGGCCGAACAGTTCCGCTATTTTGCCGGATTTGCGACCAAGATCCTGGGCGAAACCATCCCGACATCGATAGGGTACCAACCTGCCGGTAAAAAGATATTCGCCTATACGACGCGTGAGCCCATTGGTGTAGTCGCGGCGATAACGCCATGGAATTCGCCGATGCTGATGGTAGCGATGAAGCTTGCCCCGGCGCTGGCGGCCGGGTGCACAGTTGTTCTCAAGCCGGCCGAGGAGACGTCGTTGACGGCCCTCCGGCTCGGTGAATTGATGATAGAAGCCGGATTGCCAGCGGGCGTTGTCAACATCGTGACCGGCCTTGGCGAGACAGCGGGTGCGGCGCTTACAGGTCATCCTGACGTCGACAAGGTGGCCTTCACCGGCTCCACCGAGGTCGGCAAGCTCATCGTCGGCGCGGCGCGGGGCAATCTCAAGAAGCTGACACTCGAGCTTGGCGGGAAGTCGCCGGCGATCGTCATGCATGATGCGGATATGGACCTTGCCATACCCGGCATCGCGCGAGGCATCTTTGCCAATGCCGGTCAGGTTTGCGTCGCCGGCTCTAGGGTTTATGCAAATCGCTCCGTCTATGAACGCCTGGTGGAAGGGCTTGCGCGTGAGGCCGACAAGTTGAGGCTTGGGCACGGCCTCGATCCGCAGACCGATCTGGGCCCGCTGGTCAACCGCAAGCAGGCCGATCGTGTTGCAGGCTTCATCAGCGAGGCGGCGACCGACGGCGTGGAGATTGTCGCCGGTGGCGCGCAGGCGGGCGAGGAGCAGACCTTCTATCGGCCGACCGTCGTAACAGGTGTGCGCCAGGATATGCGTATGATGCAGGAGGAAATCTTCGGGCCGGTGGTCGCTGTCACGCCGTTCGACGATGTCGATGAGGCGATCAGCTACGCCAACAATTCGCCCTATGGGCTTGCCGCCAGCGTCTGGACAGCGGACCTCAGCGCCGCGCATCGGCTATCCGCTCGCGTTCGTTCCGGTACGGTATGGATCAACTGCCATTCTTACTTCTCGCCGGAACTTCCCAAGGGCGGACACAAGCAATCGGGCTGGGGCTATGAGAATGGTGCTCCAGGCCTGAAAAATTACCTGGAACTCAAAACTGTCTGCGCGGTAATTTAGCGCCCATCAGCATCGGAACGCGAGGAAGGTCATCAACTTCGGGCTGACGCATCGGTCGCGTTTTGGGAGCTGACCGTATTATCGCTGAATTGTTGGGTATCCCGGTTTCGCAACTGGCTGTCGAGCGCGGTCGGGCATCCCCAACTGTTCGACCGGGTGGTCTGCCCGATCGGCTAGACAGACGTAGAGGACAAACGCCCGGCCGTCCTCGCGACGCTCGCCGCCGCCAAGACCGCCAACTTCGAGTTTCCGCAGACCTTCGGCCGACAGAAGCGTCTACAGATACTTCACTGAGCCGGGATAGCGCAGCAGCAGACCCCCGTGCTTGTCCGAGATCAACGCATTCGCATTGTCGGGCATGCCGCGTCGTTCGAGGTAGTCGGGTGAATCAAAGACCATCCGCTGGCAATGGGGGATGCGCGCATGTGAGGGCCTGTTGGCGTGGGTGGCGGATACTGCCGATCAAGTGTTTGAGGCTGCAACTCAGATCGTGCCTCCCAGTTCATGACAAATAGGTTGGCCAAAGGTCCGAACCCCATCAAGAACAAAAGGTATATGAAAGTGCGCGATTTGCTTACTGATCGCACGATATCTGAATTGTGTTTGATGTTGTGGCTCACCAGTAATTTGATGACGAGCGAGGGCTTGGCTGAAGCCGGTATTGCGTTGGGCAATCGGCTGGGTGAACCCACCGCACCGAAATAGGTGTTGTCGCCCGCAACGGGCGACAACGATAAGTCAGATGGCGTTCGCCAGCTTGCTTTCGATGTAGAGCTGGCGAAGCTTCAGCGTTTCAGGTCCCGGCTTGCCATCGCCGACCGGCTGCCCGTCGATCTTGGTGACCGGCAGAACGAAGTTGGTGGCCGAGGTGATGAAGGCCTCGGCGGCATTCTTCGCTTCTTCGGGCGTGAAGGCGCGTTCCTCCACGGCAAGGCCAGCATTGCGGCCGATGTCGAGAACGCTGAGGCGGGTAATGCCATGCAGGATCGCGTTGGACAGGCCGCGCGTGATAAGCTTCCCATCCTTGCTGATGATGTGCGCGGTCGCCGAGCTCGCCTCCGTGACGAAGCCGTCCTCAACCAGCCAGGCATCGTCAGCACCCACGGATGCGGCCTGCATCTTTGCCATTGAGGGATAGAGCAGCTGAACAGTCTTGATGTCGCGGCGTGCCCAGCGCTGATCGGGAACCAGCGCCACGGAAATTCCGGTCTTCACTTTCGGGTTGTCGAGCACGGCCTTAGCCTGGGTGAACAGGACCAAAGTTGGCGTCGCGTCCGTCGGGAAGGCAAAGTCTCGGTCGGCCGCGCCACGGGAAATCTGCAGATAGATAAGCCCTTCCTGAAGATTGTTCTTCAGGACGATCTCGCGGTGAACGGCCAGCAGTTCCTTTTCCGTCAGCGGGCAGGCGATGCCGAGTTCGGCCGTGGAGCGCTGAAGGCGCGCCGAATGGCCGGCATATTCAAGCAGCTTGCCGCCGACAACGCCGGTGACTTCGTAGATCGCGTCGGCAAACAGGAAGCCGCGGTCGAAAACGGAGACTTTTGCGTCAGCTTCGGCGAGCCAGCTGCCATTCAGATATACGGTACGGGTCAAGATCATTCCTCGTTCAGATTTCAGGCTTGGAAAAGGGGGCTATGTCGATTCCGGCGGCGATGAGTTTGTCACGCAACGCACGCGCCGTCGCCGCAGCGCCCGGCGTGTCGCCATGAATGCAGACCGTAGCGGCGTCAACGTCAAGGCTTTTGCCACCGACCGTCGGGATCTTGTTGTTGCAGACCATCGAGAGCACCTGATCGACGCTCTGCTCGACATCATGAATGACGGCACCGTCCATCTGCCGTGGCGCCAGCATACCATTTTCGAGATAGCGACGATCGGCATAGACCTCGCAGGCGACGCTGAGGCCGGCGGCCTCGGCGGCCCGCATGGTCTGCGAATAGGGGAGTGTGATGAAGACGAGGTTCGGATCGACGGCGCGAATGGCGCGCACGCAAACTGCCGCCAGTTCCGCATCCTCGGCCGCCATGTTGCCAAGTGAGCCATGCGTCTTCACATGGGTGATCGGCCAGCCGAGCGCCGACGCCATGCCCTGGATCGCGGCGATCTGATAGATGATCTGCGCCTCGATATCCTCGGGCCGCTCGCCCGAAATTCTGCGCCGGCCGAAACCGTAGAGGTCCATGAAGGACGGGTGGGCACCGACGGCGACGCCATGCGTCTTGGCGCTCTGGATCGTGTCACGCATGACCGCGGGATCGCCAGCGTGGAAGCCGCAGGCCACGTTCGCCGTGGTGATGATCTCCATCATGGCCGCATCGTCGCCGATCTTGTAGGCCCCGAAGCTCTCGCCCATGTCGCAGTTCAAATCTACTGATACCATGGCTGAACTCCTTGTTTGCGAGGGCGCCGCCGGTCATTTGTCAATTGTTGCGGGGCGTAGGATAATGCTTGACATACAGTTGGTGTACTGAAATGACAAGGGCATTGTCGATTGAGAATCTCGCTTGTCGAGACGTGTTTGATGGTGATGGTGGAAATATCTCTCGCTTTCCGTTTGCGCTCGGCACTGAAGCCTCTGGAGCGGCATTCTAATGCGCCCGCGCCCTTCTTACAGGTAAAGTCGCGCCCATGGCCATGATGCAGTCGGTCCATCCCAACTATCCGCGCATTATCGCGTGCGGCGACAGTGCGCTCGTGGTCGAATTCTCCGACCAGATTGATGAGGAGACGAATGAGCGTGTCATCGCCTTGGCGGACATGCTGGCGACGCGGCCGATAACAGGCGTCATCGAAACCGTTCCGACTTATCGTTCGCTCCTCGTCGCTTATGATCCCATCATCATACGTGGGAAGATCCTTTCCTCTTCGATAGCGACATTGCTTGGTCAGCTGTCACTGGGCAGCGCAACCGCACGCCGGATCACCGTACCCGTTCTTTATGGCGAGAAGGTCGGGATCGATCTCGATGAACTCGCGGATATGAAGCAGATGTCGCGTGAGGAGCTGATCGCGTTGCATGCGTCTGCAGACTATCGCGTCTACATGATCGGCTTCGCACCGGGCTTTTCCTATCTCGGCGGCCTGCCGCAGCAATTGCATACACCGCGCCTGGCTGTTCCGCGCCAGCGGATCGAGGCGAGCGCGATCGGCATTGGCGGCAAGCAGGCCAGCATCAACTCCGTTCCCGGCCCAAGCGGATGGCGTTTCATCGGCCGCACGCCGCTTAAGCTGTTCGATCCATCGCGGCCCCAGCCATTCCTGTTGCGCGCCGGTGATCGCGTGCGCTTTCGTCCTGTTGATGCTGACGAGGCAGAAAGCCTCGATGCTGCGGTCAGCCGCGGCGAGGCGGTGGAGGAGTGGGTGGCACCATGACCATACTTCATATCAAGCAGGCCGGGCCCATGCTGACGGTCCAGGATCTCGGCCGTGCCGGGCTTATGCATCTGGGCGTCTCCGGCGCCGGTGCCATGGACCGGATGTCGATGCTGATCGGCAACCGGCTCGTCGGCAACGCGGATAGTGACGCGGCGCTGGAATTCGCCCATGTCGGCGGGGCGTTCGTGGCCGAAAGGCCGGTGCGTTTCGCGGTGACCGGTGGCGCCGTCGATATTACCGTCGATGGTGAGATCAGGCATGGTTGGGAAAGCAATTGGCTTATGCCGGGCGAGGTGCTGAAGATCGGTGCGCTGCGGCAGGCCGTTTGGGGTTATCTCGCCATCTCGGGCGGCATCGATACGCCGAAGGTTTTGGAGGCCCGCTCGACGCATCTTCGCTCCGGTCTCGGCGGTATTGAGGGACGGCGTCTTGCGATTGGCGATGCGCTGCCGCTTGGCGAGACCAACAAGTCGCCAATCCTTGCATTGCGCAAGCCCTTCTCGCGATCGAACGGTCCGGTGCGCGTCGTTCCAGGGCCGCAGGCGGATCATTTCGACGTCACCGCCTGGAAGAATTTCCTGCAGCACCCCTTTAGTGTCACTCCAAGCCGGGACCGGATGGCGCAGGTTCTCGATGGCCCCGCCATCCGTGCCTTCGCCGGTCACGATATCGTCTCGGACGGGACGGTGGCGGGCTCGATCCAGGTGCCGTCGTCCGGGCGGCCGATCGTGCTGATGGCGGAGCGCCAGACCACGGGCGGCTACCCGAAGATCGCGACCGTTGCCTCGGTCGATCTGCCGAGATTGGCGCAGACACCGACCGGCAGCACCATTCGCTTCAAATCCATATCTCAGGAAGAGGCAGAAGATCTGCTGATTGCGCGCAATGCCGCGCTCGCGGATATCCTTGCGTCTCTCGAAGAAAAACCAGAGGACGCGGCAAAGGTGGAGGACCGACAGATATGAGCGAACCGCTTGCCAAGCAGGCCTATGCGAAAATCATCGAGATGATCCTCGCAGGCGGGTTGAAGCCAGGAGACGTATTGCAGGAGGCGAAGCTCGGCGAGGAACTTGCCATGTCGCGCACGCCGGTTCGCGAAGCGATCAAGCGCATCGAGGCCGAAGGACTTGCCGTCCAGGAGGGGCGCTTTCTCAAGGTTCGCACGCTGACATCAGGCGAGGTGAACGAGATCTTCTTTCTCAGAAGTGTCATCGAAGGCTATTGCGCCCGCCATGCGACAACGGTCGCTCCCGCTATCCTCGACGGTCTCGAGAGGCGCGTGACCGCCCTGATGACCGAAGGGCCGGGCGAGGAAGACGAACAGCGCCGGGTCGATGACGATTTCCATCTGACGCTGGCGCGTTCCACGTCCAATCAGATGGTGGTGCGCACCATCAGCGATCTCAGGCGCCGGACCTGCATGTTCGATCACAGCCTCGTTCCCGCACGCTATCTGAAGGGTTGCGAGGAGCATCTCGAGATCATCGCGGCGCTGCGCGCCAAGAATGGAGAGCAGGCTGGAAAGCTGATGAGCCGACATGTCCTCAATGCCCGAGACGCCATTATCGGCCGACTTGAAATCAACGAGCGGAGAGCAGTGCGATGAAGTGCCTGATCGTTCAGCCCATTCACAAGGATGGCCTTGATCTGCTGCAGCAGGCCGGCGTGGAACCCGTCCTGTGCCCATCGCCGGATGCTGCGACCGTATCGACGATGATCATGGGTTGCGACGCCGCCATCACCCGCGATGCGGGCCTCTCGGCTGCGCCCATTCTAGCAAGCGATCGCCTGAAGGTTGTTGTCGTTCACGGCGCGGGTCACGATGCCGTCGACAAGCGCGCTGCGCATCAAAAGGGCGTGCTGGTCTGCAACACACCCGGCGCGAACGCGCAATCGGTCTCGGAACTCGCCTTGGGGCTCACGCTCGCGGCGGCCCGGCTTGTTCCAGCCGCAGATCGTGCGGTTCGCTGCGGCGAGCGCGGCTTTCGCGAAGCCCATACGTTTCATGAGTTGTCCGGCAAGACTGCGCTCGTCGTCGGCTGGGGCGCGACGGGCGCCGGATTAGGGCGGATGCTTCACGCAGCGCTCGGCATGCGGGTTCTCATATTTTCGCCGAGAAGCTCGGATACCGGTTCGTTCCAGCGGGTGAGTACGCTTGCCGAGGGCCTCGCACAGGCCGATGTCGTCTCTCTCCACACCCCCATGCGTGATGAGACGCGCGGGATGATCGGTTCCCGTGCTTTCGCGGTCATGAAGCCGGGCACGATTCTCGTCAACACCGCGCGCGCAGGTCTGATTGAAGAACCGGCGCTTGCCGAGGCACTTGCCGGCGGGATTGTCGCCGCGGCAGCACTGGACGTCCATTCGCCAGAAGCACCGAATGGCCCGCTAGGCGCGTCCGAGCGCGTTATCTTCACCCCGCATCTCGGCGGCACGACGCCAGAGGCGTTGCAGCGGGTCGCAGTCGGCGCCGCGCGCAATGTGCTCCTGGCGCTCTCCGGCGAGAGGCCGGCCACGACCATTGAATTTCTGCCGGAGGTAGCCGCGTGAGCGCAATCATCAGGGACACGATCGATCGCTTGCTCGATCGCATCAACGCCATTTCCGATCCCGGCCCGGGCTTTACCCGCCCATCCTACAGCCCGCTCGAAAGCCGCGCGCATGATGTGGTGGCCGAGGAAGTAGAGCGCCTGGGAATGGCAGTGACGCGGGACGCCGCGCTCAATCT
Organism: Rhizobium sp. S163; assembly: GCF_030380805.1. Classification (NCBI taxonomy): domain Bacteria; kingdom Pseudomonadati; phylum Pseudomonadota; class Alphaproteobacteria; order Hyphomicrobiales; family Rhizobiaceae; genus Rhizobium; species Rhizobium sp. S163. The sequence continues at coordinate 309,292 of NZ_JAUDSA010000037.1, forward strand.
CTTCGCGCGCCTGCCGGGACGTGATCGCGATGCGCCGCCGATCTATGTCGGCTCGCACGTGGATACGGTTGCCATGGGAGGCGCCTATGACGGCGCAGCCGGTGTCGCTGGCGCCGTTGCCCTTGCGGCGGCTTTCGTGGACAGCGGACAGGCGCCGCCGGTCGATCTTGTGGTCATCATCACGCGCGCTGAAGAGAGCGTGTGGTTTCCCGTGTCCTACGCCGGCTCACGGGCAGCGCTCGGGCGCTTGACTGCGCCAGAACTGCAAGCGAAGCGGGCCGACAATGGCCGCACTCTCAGCGACCACATCCGCGCGGAAGGTGGGGATCCCGATGCCATATTGAGCGGCCCGGGCCTTTCGCCGGCACGCTTCATCGAGCTGCATATCGAGCAGGGGCCTGTGCTGGACGATGCGAAGGAAGCGTTTGGCATCGTCGATGGCGTACGCGGCGGTTTGCGATATCGTGAGGCGCGCATTGACGGAACATGGGCGCATTCGGGTGGAGCGCCGCGTGCGGCGCGCTCGGACGCGGTTTTCGCGCTCGCCGATCTGATCGTTGCCATGGATAAGCACTGGGGTGACATCCTCGATGGTGGCGACGATCTCGCCGTCACCTTCGGTCGGGTCGATGCAGCAAGCTCGGAACACGCTTTCGCCAAAGTGCCAGGCCGGGTCGATTTCTGCGTTGATCTGCGTAGCGACGATGTCGCGGTTCTCGAACGCGCCGATGCACTGCTGCAGGCCGAGGCGGCATCGATCGCCGCGTCGCGTGGCGTGCGCTTCGACTTTGGGCAACAGTCACGGAGCCAGCCGACGCGCTTGTCGGCTGATCTCGGCAACATGATTGCCGATGCGGCGCAACGGCTCGGCCATTGCCCGCGCCGGATGCTGTCGGGAGGCGGCCATGATGCGGCAGCCTTCGCGCAGGCGGGCTGGGATTCCGTCATGGTGTTTCTGCGCAACTGGAACGGCAGCCACAATCCCGATGAAGCCATGGACAATGCGGATTTGGCTGCGGCAGTCGAAACCTTGTACGCCGCGATTGCCGGCGAGACGGGCGGTTCACGATGAGTGAAAAGGAAAACCTGACACAACAGGTCTATCGCGATCTGAAGCAGCGTATCCTGGAAGGGCAGTTTTCCTCCGGCGATATGCTGACGGAACGTTCGCTCGCGCAGGACTCCGGTATTTCACGCACGCCGCTGCGCGCGGCGATCTCCCGCCTGGAGAAAGAGGACGTGATATCGAGGCTGCCGAACGGCGCGCTCATGGTGCGCCAGGTGACAGTGGAGCAGCTGCTGGAGATTGTCCAGCTCAGGCGCTTGCTTGAAGGAGCAGCAGCCGAGACAGCGGCCACGCGACCGCTCACGCCCGATCTCATCCAGTCGCGCGAACGCATGCATGCCTACGCCAATGGCGGCGATATCGCCTTCGATCACTTCTGGCTCGACGATGATGCATTTCACAATGCTGTCGCCTATGCCGCCGAGCTTCCTCTGCTCGCCGCCATGCTGACCGAGATGCGCGGCATCGCCCGCCGCTGCACGATCACTCGCACCCACGACCGCTTCGACCAGCAGGCGCTAGAGCACATCGCAGTCATCGATGCGATCGAAGCCGGGGACGGCGTCGCTGCAAGACTGGCGATGGAGGCCCACTTCAACAGCGTACGCACCCGTTTCCTGGGCTGGCTGGCGCGGAGCTGAGGCAATGAACATGCAATCCAAGATACCCAATGACAGCCTGAACGCTCTTCGCGGAAGCGAGGCTTCGTTTTCGCATGACGAATTCGCCCAACGTCAGGCGCGGGCAGTGTCGGTTCTGGCAGCCAGCGGCCACGAGGCGCTCGTCGTCACTGGGCCTGAGACGATCTATTGGATGACAGGACGCCAGACTGCCGGATACTTCGCGTTTCAGGCGCTGATCCTGACGGCATCGGGCGAGCTCACGTTGCTGGTGCGGCAGCTGGAACTCTACGGCACCGTAGCCAATACTTGGCTTTCCGACATCGTCGTCTACCAGGATGGTGAGAGCCCTGTCTCGGCGCTGGTGGAACTGTTGCGAGACCGCAAGATCACGCGACCGGCGATCGAACTCGGTGGTTGGTTCCTGCCGCCTAGGCTCGCAGATGAGATCGCCAGGGAGCTTGGACAGGAGCGTCTTACAGATGGCTCGGATATCCTGCCCCCACTGCGCATGGTCAAATCCGCCGACGAACTCGCCGCGATCCGCGCTGCCGCGCGTTATGCTGAAGCCGGCATGATCGCGGCCATCGACGCCTGCCGGGGGGGCAGCAACGAAAACGACATAGCAGCCGCCATGCTGCAGGCTGCAACGCAGGCTGGTTCAGAAGCCATGGCCATGGAGCCGCTCGTCTCGTCGGGACCGCGCAGCGGCCTGCCGCACATGACCTGGCGCCGGCGCCGGCTGGAGGCGGGCGATCCCGTGTTCCTCGAACTCGCAGGCAGCCATGCCCGTTATCATTCGGCGCTCATGCGCAGCGTCTGGATCGGCGTGCCGCCTGGTGACGCACAGAGGATGATGGATTGCTCGCTGCTCGCCCTTGATGCCGCGCTAGCGGCGATCCGTCCGGGCGCACCGTGTTCGGCGCCGCATGAGGCCGCACAGAGCATCATCGACGAGGCCGGCTACACCGCCGCGTTTCGCAAGCGTATCGGCTACTCGATGGGCGTCGCCTTCGCGCCCGATTGGGGCGAGGGTAGTATCCTCAGCCTTTTTACCGGCGTCTCGCGTGTGATCGAGCCCGGCATGGTGTTCCACCTGCCTGCCACGCTTCGCAGCTACGGCCATTGGACGGTCGGTGCGTCGGAGACGGTGATTGTCACCGACCAAGGCGCCGAGCCGCTATCGAGCCTGCCCAGAACCCTCACCATTCGCTGATCAAGATCATTTCGCCATCACAAAGGAGACCACCGTGCGATCACTCTTCCATCTCGCCTACCACGTCACCGATCTCGACGCGTCAAGGCGCTTCTACGGCGACGTCCTCGGTTGCGCCGAAGGCCGTTCGACCGATACCTGGGTCGATTTCGATTTTTTCGGTCACCAGATCTCACTGCACCTCGGCAAGCCGTTCGAAGTGACGCGCACCGGCAAGGTCGGCGACCACATGGTGATGATGCCGCATCTCGGCGTTGTGCTGCCGCTTGAAGATTGGTTCGCGCTCGCCGAGCGTCTGCAGAAGGGCGGTATTGCCTTCGACATTCCACCGGTGATCCGCTTCGAGGGCGAGCCGGGCGAGCAGCGGACCATGTTCTTCTTCGATCCGAGCGGCAACCCGATCGAGGTCAAAGGCTTCAAGGACTTCGACAGCGTTTTCGCACACTAAGCAAAAAGGACCGGGCGATTATCTCGCCCGGTCCTTCTTTATTCAGGTGGCGGTTGACGCTCAGCCTAGAAGACGCTCGGCGACTTCGTCAGCAGCTCGTTGCCATCCTTGCCGATGATGATGATGTCTTCGAAGAAGGCCGCGCCGACGCCGTCGAGCGATAGGAACGCCTCGACGCCGAATACCATGTTCTCTTCCACGACATCTTCGGGCATCGACATGGTCGTCGAGATACGCGGCAGCTCGAAGCCGAGACCGATGCCGTGGCCATAGAAGGGGAAGTTCTTCATGATCGGCGAGATCGAGCCGCCGAATGCCGCCGTCATACGATCACCTTCGGCCGCGACGTCAAGTAGCTTCGTGCCGGGTCTCAGCATATCCGACAAGCTGTGCACGATGTTGCCGGCGGCTTCGATCAGGCGCAGCTGTTCGCTGTTGGCTTTGCCCCGCACAGCCGTACGGCCGGGATCGAGATAATATCCCTGAAACAGCGGGCCATGAAGCGTGCCGGTGACGATATCGCCGACATCCGGCACATCGGCGCTGTAGCCCGTGAGCGGGAAGCGCTGGTCGAAGCCAAGCGTGTCTCCATGGTTGGTGCCGATCATCTGGATGCGGCCACCACGTCGCACCACCTCGCGGGCGGCTTCGCCAGCCGCTTCGCGCTCCGACATGCCGCAGATCAGGCTTTCCATCAGGATCGTCATTCCCGCCGTCGCGGTCTCGCCCGCGACGCGATAACAGTCGAGTTCGCGCTTACTCTTGATCCGCCGAACGGATCTGACAAGGTCGTCGGCAGGGACCCATTCAATATCGGGCGCAATGGCTTCCAGCTCGCGGTAGTATTTTACCGGGATCAGGTTTGTGCCAACAAGCGCGACGGGGCCTTTCACACCGCGTTCGACGAGCGAGCGGGCAACGCTTTCGAAGGGATGGTTGCTGCTCAGCACGTCATCTACCGACACCAGATCGCGACGAACTTCCGGCTCGTCGATATGTAGCTGTGGGGAAAGTCCTTCCTGTAAGATGATGCCCGCGAAGGATCGCGCAGTCCAGATCAATGAGTCCATGCCGCTGCTGATGGCGTAGTGGTTGGAGAGGTAGAGGATGTCACCGCAATTGTCGGTCGTTCCGCCGCCCCGTCCGAAGACGACTGTCGTGGCAAAGCCACGCCGCTTCATCTCCTTTTGAACGCGGTTCCAGCGCGCCTCGTATTCGTCCAGCGGAAAATAGCGCTCCATCATGTCACTCCGTATGCACTCATGCGTTAAGGCTTTAATTTTCGGTACACCACGAGTATCCGAACGTCAATTGAGCCTTTTAGCCTTCTGCTGATTAACGCGCCAACCGGCAGAATGTGCTCACACGATAAGCATCACGTGTCTAAATTATATACAAGGAGGCGATTATATAGGCTGTAATTTATTGAAATTGCTACTTGAACTCCACTGGTATACTGAATAGGGTTGCTAGGACTTGATCGATCGGACCATCCCAGCACCGATCGCATCGAAGAAAGACGAGTTTGAAATGAGCCTAGACGCAGACATCGTGCCCGCCTCCAAAGGGCGCTCCTTCAAGATGAAGGCAGGGCAATTCGCCCTCGTTATGAACACCCACGGCAACCAGGTCGTCGATGCCTGGGCACTGGCCGACAGCGATCACTTCGAGACGTCTTCGCTAGATCACACGCGTTCGATGAACAGCAATATCTTCTTCACCGAGGGTATGGCGCTGACGAGCTCCCGACGCCGTCCGATGCTGACGATGGTTGCTGACAGCGCCAAGGTGAGGCATGACACATTGCTCTGCCCCTGCAATCGCGAGCTCTATCAGCAGCTCGGATGCCAGGAATATCACCGCAGCTGCACCGACAATTTCCACGAGGCGCTCTCCGACGTGGGTATCGAAATGCCCTTCACGCCAGCCTCGCTGAACCTCTTCATGAATGTGCCCGTTACGTCAGATGGCACCGTCGATCGCGTCCCGCCGGATACCGCTGCCGGCGACTACGTCGTCATGCGCGCCGAGATGGATCTGATCTTCGTCCTCTCCGCCTGTCCGCAAGACATCACGCCGATCAACGGCGCCGCACGCACGCCGCGCGACGTGGCGGTGAACATTCTCGATGCCTATCCGTCGGAGGTGCCAGCATGAGCGAACCACTTCTAAAACTCCGCGAGATCCGCAAGAGCTTCGGTGACAACGAAGTGCTGAAAGGCGTTTCACTGGACGTCAAGGCAGGCGAGGTGGTTTCCATTATCGGCGCCAGCGGCTCGGGCAAAAGCACCTTCCTGCGTTCGATCAACGCGCTCGAAATGCCGCAGTCGGGCTTCATGGACTTCGAAGGCCTGTCTTTCGATTTCCGTCCGGCCTCGCGTCTCTTTCCGACAGCGTCGCAGCTGCAGTCCTTGCGTGCGCGCGTCGGCATGGTGTTCCAGAGCTACAATCTCTGGCCGCACATGACAGTGCTTGAAAACGTCACGCATGCGCCGATCCGCCTCTTGAAGCTGCAGCGCGCGCAGGCGATCGAGGAGGCCGAGGCACTCCTGTCACGGATCGGCCTGTTCGAAAAACGCCACAGCTATCCATCGCGCCTGTCGGGCGGCCAGCAGCAGCGCGTGGCGATCGCCCGTGCGCTTGCCATGAAACCGCGCCTGATGCTGTTCGACGAAGTCACCTCGGCGCTCGATCCGGAGCTTGTCCATGAGGTTCTGGTACTGATGGCATCGTTGGCGTCCGAGGGCATGACCATGCTGCTCGTTACACACGAGATCGCGTTTGCGCGCGACGTCTCCTCGCGCGTCTTGTTCTTCGACAAGGGCGTAATCGCCGAAGAGGGACCGCCGGATATTCTGAGGCATCCCGAAAGCGATCGGCTGAAGCAGTTCCTTCATCGCATCCTGCATGACGACGTTGGTCATTCCTTCTCGAACGATCAAGGTCAGGGAGCGCAGGCGTGATGAGCGGTTTTATCGAAGAAGTTCAGCTTTATGGTCCAGGCTTTCTCGAAGCCGCCTGGACGGTATTCGGCCTGACGATCCTGACGATTGTCGTCAGCTGGGCATGCGGCCTTCTGGCAGCGCTGGCGCAGCGTTCCAAATGGAAATCCGCGCGCGTGGCGGCGGGCTTTTATATTTGGTTCATTCGCGGCACGCCGACGCTGATCCAGGTGTTCATCATCTATTTCGGCCTGCCGCAGATCGGCATCCGGCTTTCGCCGTTTACAGCCGGCGTCATCGCGCTCGGCATCAACAGCGGCGCCTATGTCGCCGAAATCATCCGCGGGGGCCTGAACGCCATCCCGCGCGGCCAGAACGAATCCGCGCTGGCGCTTGGCTTCAGCCCGAGCGAGACCATGCGCACGATCATCCTGCCGCAGGTCTTCCGCATCGTCCTGCCTGCCGTGACCAACGAGGCGATCTCGACGCTGAAGAACACCTCGCTTCTCTCGACCATCACCGTCGTCGAACTAACGCTCTATGCACAGACGCTGATCGCGGCGACCTTCCGTCCCTTCGAATTCTACATCGCCGTGGCGGTCATCTATCTCGTCCTGACCACGATCCTCACATTCGTCGCCTCCTGGCTTGAGCGACGCTACGCCAACCTGGGTTGAGGCCAGCCATGAGTGTGCTTCCGATCGACTCGCTTGAAACACCAAGATTCTGCGGCGTTCCGACCTTCATGCGCCTGCCGCAGGCGACGACGCTGAGCGGGCTGGACGCAGCCGTGATCGGGCTCCCCTCCGATTCCGGCGGTCCGTACCGCACCGGTGCGCGTTTTGCTCCGAACGCGGTGCGGGCTATGTCGGTGATGCTGCGTCCGATCAGTCCCTATCGCGGCAACATCAACGTCTTCGAAGCACTTGCCGTGGCTGACGTTGGCGACGCCAACGTCGTGCCGGGATACGAGATCGAATCCCTTGAGCGCATCGAGGAATCTGTCGCGGCATTGGTCAATGCCGGCATCGTCCCCTTCGCGATCGGCGGCGATCACTCGATCACGCTTGCCGAAATCAGGGCGCTGGCCAAGGTTCATGGCCCTATCGCGCTTATTCATTTCGATTCCCACACGGATACCTGGGACAAGTATTTCGCCGGAAAGAAGTACAGCGCTGGAACGCCGTTCCGCCGCGGCGCTGAGGAAGCCATCATCGATCCCGCGCACTCGATCCAGATCGGTATGCGCGGCTCGCTGTTCCAGAAGGACGATATCAGCCAGTCTATCGATCTCGGCTATGACGTGCTCACGACCGACGATGCACTCGACCTCGGCCATCATGGTCTCGCCCAGCGGATCGCCGATCGCGTCGGCGGGCGCCCGGCCTTCATTTCCTTCGACATGGACTTCATCGATCCGTCTGCGGCACCTGCGGTCCAGACCCCCGAGGCGGGCGGACCGACGGCGCGTGAGACGCTTCAGATTCTGCGCGCCCTTCACGACATCAACCTCGTCGGCTGCGACGTCGTCGAGGCCAATCCGCTCTACGACGGGCCAGGACAGATCACCGCCTTGATGGCCGCCACCGTGGTGGCGGAACTTTTGGCTTTGCTTGCTTCCCAACGCGCCAAGGCGAAGGGCTGACGAAAACCGGCGTGCGATGCCGAGTGAATGCACTGAACCAACATAAAGGGAACTGAACCATGAAATTGAAGTCTCTCATCATGACCGCCGCCGCCCTTGCAGGCATGGCTGTCGGCTCTCTCGCCCATGCCGCCGACCTCGAGCTCCTTCAGCCGGGCAAGCTGATGGTCGCCACCGAAGGCACCTACGCGCCGTTCAGCATGCGCGCGCCTGATGGCAAGCTCGACGGTCTCGAAATCCGCGTCATGACCGAAGTCGCAAAGCGCCTCAACCTCGAATACACGCCTGTCCTGATCAAGTGGGACTCGCTGCTCGTCGGTCTTCAGGCCGACCAGTACGACGTCATCAGCGCCGCCATGGACATCACCGAAGCGCGCCAGCAGCAGGTCACCTTCTCGAACGGCTGGCTGGAATCCGGTGGCCGCATTGTCGTAGCCAATGATTCCGCGATCAAGAGCGCTGGTGATCTCAAGGGCAAGACGGTCGGTGCTCTCGTCGCATCGAGCTGGACAAAGATCGCCGAAGAGAAGGGCGCGACCGCCAAGGGCTACAAGGCCGAATCCGATGCCATGCAAGACCTTGTCAATGGCAATGTCGACGCTGTCATCACCGATGCGATCGCCGCTGCCTACGCCATAAAGTCCGCGAAGATGCCGCTGACCATGACTGACGATTATGTCAGCCATGTCCAGAAGGGCTTTGCCTTCAAGAAGGGCAAGCCGCACCTGGTCGAGGCAGTCAACAAGGCACTGGCCGACATGGTTGCCGACGGCACCTACGCCAAGCTGACGACCGATCTGGTCGGCTTCGATCCGACGCCAAAGGACCCGATCAAGACCATTCAGTAATGATCGCATGGCCGGGCACCGAAAGTGCCCGGTCTTTTTTTCCTGATGTTGCTCGGCGTTCATGACGGGCAACCAAACAGAGCATGTCGATGTCGTCTCTCATCGCGCTTGTCACGCGCTTATCCGAAGCCGCCGAAAACAACTGGCTCACGGCCCTCAGCGCGGCTATGCCGCGTGAAACCATCCGGTCCATTCGTGCGCTATCGACCGAAGAGCTCGATCTCGTCGATATCGCCATCGTCGCCAATCCCGATCCCGTTGATCTCGAGCGACTGCCGAACCTGAAATGGGTGCACAGCCTCTGGGCCGGTGTCGAGCGGCTGGTTTTGGAACTCAAAGGCTTCTCGCACCCGATCGTGCGTCTCGTCGACCCGGATCTTGCGCGGACCATGGCTGAGGCGGTGCTCGCCTGGACGCTCTATCTCTCCCGCGACATGCCCGCTTATGGCATGCAGCAACGCCAAAGCCTTTGGCGGCAGCTCCCTTACCGGTCGGCACCCGATACCCGGGTCGGGCTGTTGGGCCTCGGCGCTCTTGGTTGCGCTGCCGCCCGGCAGTTGCAGCTGGCGGGCTTTGTGGTCAGTGGTTGGAGCCGCACCGAAAAGCAGATCGACGGTGTCGAAACGTATTTCGGCCGCGCTGGTCTAGATGCCATGCTTAAAACTTCGGACATCGTGGTTTGCCTGCTGCCGCTAACCGCTGAAACGACCGGTCTCCTTGGCGCAAGCGAATTTGCTCTTCTGCCCGCGAATGCTGGCTTTATAAATTTTGGGCGTGGCCGCATCGTGAAAACGGGCGATCTCGTCGCTGCGCTTGATGCAGGTGTTGTCCAGCACGCAGTGCTTGATGTCTTCGAAACCGAACCGCTCGATGAACAGAGCCCACTATGGCAGCATCCCGGCGTAACTGTGCTGCCGCACATCTCGGCGCCCACGAACCCGCCGACCGCAGCAAAGATCGTTGCCGACAGAGTCTGTGCATTCCGTGCGAACGGCATTCAGCCTGCGGGCATAGACTTCAATCGAGGTTACTAGGGCCCCTCTCTACCGTTTTGAACTGCTTTAAACCGGTAGGGATTGTCAACAGCCCGAAGCGCCCCAGCCGAAAGTCAGTGAAACATCGGGAGCTGTCTCAGCGAAATCTTTCGTTGGATCGTTTGATTGGATTCGCAGACCAATACAACGATAGCAACCAGGCGCGTCTAGAGGGCATTTAGTTTCAAAGAAGAGCCAGGCTCTGCGTCTGCGTCGCTAGGGTGAGAAAGTTCCAAAATTGCCAGTATGACGTTTCTCAGTGGTTAGACAATTCATCGAGGGGCCGCCGCTTAAAATCCTTCCAAGAGCCAAGCGCAGAAACGTATGTTGACTGATCTCTTAAGCAGCATCTTTGCGCGCGTCGTCGTCGTGACTGGCACGGCCCGCGATGGCAGGTGGTGGTCGGCGATCCGGCCACGCTATCGCCCGGACCCAACTGATGCGAGAGGTCATGTAATGCTAGTGACCTTTGAAGGCTGCACTCCGAACCGTCGGCTGAACAGGCTGGGTCGCGTGACTGCTTTTCAAGGTCATTAGTTGGTGGCTATAAACTTGCCACGAGAGGGACCGCACTGAATACCTCAGCGCGGTCTCGGCCTTTCCATCAAAATGCGCGCTGAAGCCGGAAGAAGCCCGTTGTCACGTCGCTGCCCTGATCTTGGTTGAGGTAGTTCACTGTTGCCTTGGCATATAGATTCTCTACGAGTTCATAGTCGAGCGTGACGCCAACCTTCCACGCATCGTTGTTGTCGTTGAAATCACTACCGATGATGCCGTAGTGGCCGTAGTACTGGAACCCTGGGGTGATCTTTACCTTGTCGGTCGCGGCAATGGCGTATTGAACTGCAGCGATCCATTCGGCAGTCTGGTAGTACGAATTCGGAGCGCTGGAGTAAATCCCGGCGAGGCCGAGGGTTCCTGGGCCGATGGCTACGTTCCCCATCGCGCGGATTGCGCCTTCTTCGTTGTCGGTGTCGTAGCCACCCGTGATTTGGTAGCTCAGTGCACCGACCTTGCCGCCAACACCGAACGCAATGCCGACGTTGTTAGAACCCTCGCCCGCGCTGTAATATCCATCTTCGAGTTCGTCGACACTGACCCCGATGTAGAAGTTGCTGGACTCGTACTGGTAGCGAATTGAATTATGAAGAGTGACCTTGCTCTTGATATCGTCGGTATCGCCAGAGAGGTCATCGTCCCACCAACTATAGAACAAGCCGGCGCGCAGACCCGCGATGTCGATGTAGGCAGAGTCGAGCTTTGCGATCTGTCCAGAAGCGTTGTCTGCATTAGTCTGGAAAACCAACACGCCAGTCAGCGCCCCGGACTCCGTGTCGCTTTTTGCAGTGACCTGGAGCTGCCCACGAGTGAAAACGTCCCAGTCCGAGGTGCCTGAAGTCGAAGCGTTCGCGGTCGCCGCGTTGGGCCCGGCATTGGCCTGAAAACGAATATAGCCATTAATCTTAAGGCAGGTCTCGGTGCCAGGAATGTAGAAATACCCGCTGCCGTAAGCATCGCAGACCCGGACGTACTCAACAGTTTCGGGTTCAGCAGCGACGATCGCGTCCGCGGCCTGTGCACTTGAAAAAGCGGCCGATGCTGCGGTCGAACAAATAAGAACTGTCGTGATTTTCATGGTCGGTTCAAACTTTCGAATGGGCACAGGGGATCATTGCAGAGATCGAATCCGTTATTCCGGTGCCGTTGGATTTATGTTGAAGGCGTGCGCTCAAGCGCGCCGGCTAGATCTTCAGTACAGAGATCTCGTCAGCTGCTGATGATGACGTGAGACATAAGTGGATTTCCCCCTAATCCTTTGAGACTTCCAATTGCAACATCGGTAATCGCGGCGTCGTCGTGCTCACGTGAGCATCATTACCTGCCGGACATCCCCAGTTCCTCAACATGACTAGCTGCGGTTCGGCAGAATTCGCAAATATGAAATCGCGCGAATTAATAAATTTCAATTATAGAAACTAAGTCCGCTTCAGGCCGCAGTCAGCGCGGGGAAATTGGCATCCAGCAGCGGCCTTGCTTCTACCTCGCTGATCCTAGCAGGCAGCAGATCGGGATTGACGATCCAGACAGATCGCCCTTCCCATTCGAGGTCGGCATTGGCGTAGACACTGCTCTTCCGTGATCCATTAGGCCCAGCAACGATCAGGAGGACCGGCTGCTCAAGCTTCTATGGGGGCACGATCAACGACGCCGGTCACAGCCTTGTTCTCTCGGCGTGCCTTGGCGACGTTCTTGCTAAAACCATAGTACAGATCCTGCCCGAGGGTCTTGCTCTGCGCGTCAATAGTACGCACGACCAGGAACTGCCCGCTGTTTGCATCGTGAACACGTTTCTGAGTAACAGCCGCGCCGCGCAGATCAGCCTTCGGTCCGCTAGACTTTTTGACGACGACTTTAGCCATGTCTGATCCAACCTTTAAGGGAATATGGCAAGCGTCGTGCTGCGCAAAAAGGCCAAACATTTCATTTCATCGACCGCAAGTCGCGAGAATGGAGACTTTCTTTGAGCGTTATCCGAACTCTTGGACAGGGACAGCATGACGCTTTAGTTGATCTAGCGGCTTGCAAATCGGGTGAAGCGTGCAAGACAAGGCGAAATACTTTAGGCGGACCTCTTTCATTCAACGTTGCATGTAGCCTGTCGCCAGCTTGCGGCAGGCGCGCAGGGTGAGGGCCATGACTGTGAGAGTCGTGCCGGTGGTTCCACCGCCGGCGAACGAGCTTGCGTCGGTGACCAGCAAGTTGGGCACATCCCAACTCTGGTTCCAGGAGTTGAGGACGGAGTTTTCCCTGGATGCGCCCATGCGTGCGCCACCGCTTTCGTGGATGGCGGCACCCATGCACATTGTTTTCTTGAACCATTTGCGGAAAAGGAATCGGCTGAGCGCGCTTGCTTCCGGGAAGGCGCCGCGGCCCATTTCCTTGAGGCCAAGAGGCGAGCCGATGAAGTCGAGCTTGCCGCCAGCGCCCTCGACCATGTCGATCAGGGTGTTTTCCTGTTTGTGAATAAGCGCGGTTTCCGTCTCGTGCATGACGCAGCGGATGTGCGGGACCGGAATGCCCCAGGCATCCTTGCGCCGCGCATCCAGCGTGATGCGGTTGTCGGCGTACGGTAGCATCATGCCGAAGCCGAAGAAGGCCAGGCTCGCGGCGTCATTCTCTCCCACCGGCGCGCGCCCGACGCTGCCTTGGTAGGCGAAATCGCCGCGCTGCGGCTTGTCTTCGACGTTTTCGAAGCGCGGCACGAAGATCCCACCCGATGGATTGTAGAAGGGGTCCTGCGGTGCGGAATCGTCGTGCGACCAGCCTTTGGCCGGCGGGAAGGTGCCGAAGGCAAGGCAGGGCAGTTGGTCCATGAAATAGCGGCCAAGCGTGCCCGAGCTGTTTCCGAGCCCATTCGGATGCTTCTTCGACGATGAATTGAGCAGCAGACGCACGCTTTCGATCGGAGAGGCGCAGAGGATGACGTTTTCGGCACGGATCGTCTGGACGCTGCCCGACGCCTTATCGGTGAACTCCGCGCCTGTCGCACGACCGGTTTCGGCATGCGTGGTGATACGACGCACGATGGCATTATGCTTGATGGTGAGCTTTCCGCTCGCCAGCGCCTCGCGCAGGGGACGCGGCACACGCTCGGGATCCGGCGCGATATAGCGCCAGGACACGACGTGACGCTCTGGCGCCTGGCCTTCGACGGTCTTCTTGAAGAGCTGTTCGGCCGGCGTAAGCTTGGCGGGATGCGCGTAGACGCCGTCGGGCATCGCCGCGACGTGGTCTTCATTGCCGTAGAGGCCGAGATGGGTCTCGGCTTCCGCGTAATAGGGCGCAAGCTCGTCGTAAGAGACCGGCCAGTCGACGCCAGCGCCGGTGCGGCTTTTGATCTTGAAGTCGTCGTCGCTCCAGCGGTTCAGCACGCGGCCGAAGCTGTGAAGACGGCCGCCGGCCTGGCGCCCGCGAATCCAGAGGAAGGGCTCGCCGCGCGGTGTGGTGTACGGGTTCTTGCGGTCGTTGACGAAGAAGCGGCTGAAGCGCTCGGTGAAGAAGGCGGCGCGAGCCTGGACCGGCTGGCCTTTGATAGTTGCGCGGGCGCGCTCCCAGATGTTGATGGCGCTTGCCGGCGGCTTCTTCTTCGACGGATTGAAATCGTTCTTGCCGATCTCGGGGCCGGCCTCGAGCAGAATAACGGAAAGGCCGTTCGCCGTCAGTTCTTTGGCGGCAAAGGACCCGGCTGCGCCGGAGCCGATCACCAACGCGTCATACACTTTCTCAGACATGTCGTTCAAAACCTGACTTCATCAATGAAATGGAGTCGCGGCCCTTTCGTGGGCCGCGAAGATGGGCTCACAGACGGTTACCGTCCTCGCCGAACAGCGATGCCTTGGAGAGATCGAGCCCAAGGCCGATCGCATCGCCCGGCTGAAGATCGAGATCGCCCATCACCCGCAACGACAGCGTCGTGTCGTTCCAGCTGAGCCAGACAACGGTGTCCGAGCCCATGGGCTCGATGACCGATACGCTGGCCGCGATTGCAGAGCTCTCGCTCTTCGCCCTGATGGCGAGATGTTCGGGACGCAGGCCAAGGGTCGCCGGGCCTGGCTTGGGCTCCGAGGCAAATGCATAGCTGGAGATATCGACAACAAGATTCGCGGCCTCGAACAGCCACCTCTCATTCTCGCGCCCGATCCTGCCGCTTATGACATTCATTGCTGGGGCGCCGATGAAGCCGGCGACGAAGAGGTTGGCGGGGCGGTGATAGATTTCAGCCGGCGTGCCCAATTGCTGGATCACGCCTTCCTTCATAATGGCGATGCGATCGGCAAGCGTCAGCGCTTCCACCTGGTCGTGGGTGACGTAGATCATTGTGTTGCCGAGCTGCTGATGCAGCTTCTTGATCTCGACGCGCAGCTCGTTGCGCAGTTTGGCATCGAGGTTCGAGAGCGGCTCGTCGAAGAGGAACACATCGACCTCGCGAACCAGCGCGCGGCCGATCGCGACACGCTGGCGCTGGCCGCCGGAGAGTTCGGCCGGGCGGCGCTCGAGCAGCTTCTCGAGATGCAGCAGGGACGCGGCGCGCTCGACGCGGCTGTCGATTTCGGCTTTCGGCAGGCCGGCGACGCGCAGGCCGAAGGAGAGGTTCTTTCGCACAGACATGCGGGGATAGAGCGCATAGGACTGGAACACCATGCCTATACCGCGATCCTTGGGCTCGTCCCAGGTGACATTGTTGCCCGAAATCCAGATCTCGCCATCCGTGATATCGGCAAGGCCGGCGATGGCGTTGAGCAGCGTGGACTTGCCGCAGCCCGAAGGGCCGAGCAAAACCAGGAATTCCTTTGAGGCGATATCCAGCGACATCTTCTCTATGACGGTGTGGTCGCCATAGGTGATCTTCAGGTCCTTGATTGAAACAGCGGATTGCATTCAGCTTTACCCCTTGACGGCGCCGGCCGCGATCCCGCGGACGAACCAGCGTCCGGACAGGAAATAGATGGCAAGCGGAATGATGGCGGTGAGGATGGTGGCCGCCATGTTGACGTTGTAATTGCGCTCACCCATCGTCGTGTTCACGATGTTGTTGAGCTGTACGGTCATCGGCAGATTGTCGCGTCCGGCAAAGACCACGCCGAGCAGGAAGTCGTTCCAGATACCGGTGAACTGGAACATCGAGGCGACGACGATCATCGGGAGCGCCATGGGCAGCATGATCTCGATGAAGATCCGCCAGAAGCCGGCGCCATCGACGCGAGCCGCCTTGAAGAGCTCTTCCGGGATCGTCACGAAGTAGTTGCGGAAGAGCAGCGTCACCAGGGGCAGGCCGAAGAGCACGTGCACCAGGATGATGCCGCCGAGGCTGTTGTAGAAGCCCATGACCGCCATGCCGCGCACCAGCGGATAGAGGAAGATCTGGTAGGGAACGAGCGCGCCGGCCATCAACATGCCGAACATCGCGCGTCCACCCTTGGGCCGCCAGAAGGACAGCGCATAGCCGTTGATCGCGCCGAAGAAGACGGAGATGGCGACGGCCGGGACGGTGATCTTGATGGAGTTCCAGAAGCCCATGCGCACACCGCCGCATTCGCTGCCGGCACAGGCGCCGGACCAGGCAGTCTTCCAGGCGGTGAAATCGAGATGGAGCGGAAGCGCGAAAATCTGGCCGAGCCGGATCTCGTCCATCGTCTTCAGCGAGGTGACGATCATCACATAAAGCGGCACGGCGAAGAACAGGGCGGCGGAGATCAGGAAGGCATAGAGGCCGACGCGCGCGACGGTGAACTGCGTGGGCTTCGGGCCGCGGGGATGGGTCGTCATAGCGTACCTGCCTGGCGCCGGGCGCGGATGTGTTGGGCATAGCGGAACGGCGCGATGATGATCAGTACGGTCAGCAGCAGAACGGTGGCCGCAGCCGTTGCGAGGCCGAGGTTCTGGCGCTGGAACAGGTTGTCCATGATGAACTTCGCCGGCACTTCGGTGGCCGATCCCGGCCCGCCGTTGGTCAGTGCCACGACGATATCGTAGGTCTTGATGACGCCCATCGAGAGCAGCGTGCCGGCAGCGGCAAAAGCCGGCGTCATCTGCGGCAGGATGATGGATACGTAAGTCCGCCACACCGGAATGCCGTCGACGCGCGCTGCGCGCCATTGCTCGCCGTCGATCCCACGCATGCCGGCGAGAACCAGGATCATCACCAGGCCCGCACCCTGCCAGAGCGCCGCGATGACCACGGCATAGATCGCCAGATCGCGGTTGATGATCCAGTCGAAGGTGAAGCTCTCCCAACCGAGCGCGCGCACGCTGGCCTGCACACCGAGCGTCGGGTTCATCATCCACTGCCAGATCAGGCCGGTGACGACGAAGGACATGGCGTAGGGGTAGAGAAAGATCGTGCGGAAGGCGCTTTCGAATCGCACCTTGCGATCAAGGGCGGCTGCGAGAAGGAAGCCGAGAAACAGGCAGCCGAAGACGTAGAGAATGCCGAAGATGATCAGGTTCTGGAAGGAGATCAGCCACTTTGCCGTCGCGAACAGCTTGGAATACTGTTCCAGGCCGACGAAGTTCCACGATGGGAACAGCCGCGAATTGGTGAACGACAGCGTCACGGACCAGACCATGGTGCCGAGATAGACGACGATCACCGCGGCCCAGGTCGGGATGAGCGCGATCAGCGCCGCCTTCGAGCGGTTATTCTTGCGTTTCATCTGAAGGTCTTTGCTAGAGCGTTTCGAAAGGCCGCCTGCGCCGGTGGTGCGGCGCAGGCGGCAACTGCCCGATCCGTTACTCGAAGATCGCGGCGAATTGCGCGGCCGACGCATCGATATCGGCGGACGGGTTTGCCCAGAATTCGCCGATGAAGTCGGTCAGCGCGCCGACCTGTTCCGGCGTCGTGGTGATGGCGTGTTCCGGAACGATCTTGCCTTCGGACAGGAATGCCATGCCCTTCTGCGTGCAGGCGTCGAACTTGGACTTGTCGACATCGGTGCGTACGGGGATCGAGCCCTTGTTGAGCGAGAAGTCGACCTGAACGGCTGGATCCATCACGACTTCGGCCAGAAGTTTCTGCGCTGCATCCTGGGTCGCATCGTTGGTCTTCATATAACCGAAGGCATCCGAAATATAGATCAGGCCGGGGGAGGCCGGCGAGATGGCGCAGCCGAAGTCCTTGTCGGCAACCTTGCCGGCGGCGGTGAATTCGCCCTTGGCCCAGTCACCCATGAACTGCACGCCGGCCTTGCCGGTGATGACCATGGCGGTCGCGTCGTTCCAGTTGCGGCCGGGAGAACCTTCGTCAACATAAGCACGCAGCTTGCCGAAAATCTCGAGGGACTTCTTGACGCCGTCGGACGTCAGGGCAGCCTGATCCTTGTCGGCATAGATCTTCATGAAACCGTCCATGCCGACCTGCGACAGGAGCACCATGTTGAAGACCTTCACTTCCTGCCAGGCCTGGCCGCCCCAGGCGATCGGCGTCAGGCCGGCCGCCTTCAGCTTGTCCATGTCGGCGAAGAAGGCGTCCCAATGCTTTGGCTCCTCGGTGATGCCAGCCTTGGCGAATGCGTCCTTGGAATAAAACATCCAGCTTTCGCCGTGAATGCCGGTCGGCGTCAGGTAAACCTTGCCGTCATAAGAGATGTAGTCGTAGAGCGCCTTCGGAAGCACGTCCTTCCATTTGCCGGCCGCGGCTACCTCGTCGATCGGGTTCATCAGGCCCTGTTCGATGAACTCGGCCGGGTCCTTGCCGACTACCACCTGCTTTGCCGTCGGCGGGTCGCCGGCGACGAGGCGGTTCTGGAAGGCGGCATTGGCGTTTTCGAAGCCGGCCACGGTGGAGCTTTCCCACACGCCGCCGCGCTTTTCGAATTCCTTCTTGATGGCGTCGACGGCTCGGCCTTCGCCGCCCGAGGTCCAAGAGGTGAAGACCTCGGCCTTCAGTTTGTCATCGGCCTGGGCAAGGCCGACGGCGCCGAGCAGAATGGTGCCAGCGAGCAGGATTGTCATTCTCTTCATGGTTCCACCTCTTCATGGGCCCTCTTTGCGGGGCCGTTGGTTACAGTTTCGGTTAGCGATAGATCGGCAGTAGCGACTGCCGCACGAGGGTCAGGCCATTGGCGATATCGCCGACGGGATCGGGAGCGGCATCGAGTTCGAGGATCGCCCAGCCGCTGAACTGGCGGTCGCGGAGCAGCCGGATCCACGCCGGCCAATCGACGCGACCAAGGCCGAAGCCGCAGAAATAGGGGCGATGACGCTCGTGGATATCTTTGCCGATCGGCGTGTCTGAAGGCATCTTGCCGATTGCATCCTTCCAGTGCGCGATGACCATGCGCTCGTGGTGGCGGTCGACGAGCTGGATAGGATCCGAGCCTTCGAGAATGATGTGGGCCGTATCCGGGCACATGTGGACGTAAGTGGGGTCGGTCAGCAGCATCAGCAGGTCGACGTCTCGGGCTGCGGCGAAGATCGAGTGTGCTTCCGTATGAACGGCGAGCTTGACGCCCTTTTTGTATAGAATCGCGCCCAAGCGATTGAGGAAATCGGCGATGATTTTGGCTTGGTCGAAATCGCGGAAGCGAACCGGTTCGGCACCCGGTGTCTGGCGCATCGGCGCGCCGATCACCATCACATCGCCGCCGCAGGCCTTGATGAAGTCGGCGTAGAGTTCAGCCTTGGCGATGATGGCGTCCTGTGCCGCCGCTTCAGTGAAGTCGCCCGATGCTTCCAGTTCCGCGAAGAAGCCGGATGCGAGCTGCAGGCCGCGCCTGGAGAGTTCGGCGGCGAAGCCTTCGACCGAGCCGTAGGTCTTGATGGCATCCTGCCAGTTAAAGGGTGAGAACGTCAGCTCTACGCCTGTGACGCCCGAGGCTTGGATGCTGTCGAGGATATTGTCCCAGAACTTGCGCGGCTCGGACTTGGCGTGATCAATGATCGCGTCGTAGCTGTCGACGCCCCAGAATCCTGGATGGAAGAAGGTAACCAGATCCACACCGAAACGCAGATTCTCACTCGACGCCATTGTTCAATTCCTCCGATGAGCATAGGCAACCCGTCGCGAAAGAGAGCTTCCACGGCGAAATTTATCCATATAATTCAGTGTTTTGACACTTGGCAAACGTTTGCCATGCCTTGATATTAGACAAGGCGATAAAAGATGCAATGGCTTTCTTCGATTTTTTGGCAAACGTTTGCTATAAGGGTCTTGGGAGATGCGGCGGCTTTGTCCGGCGCTGGGTTTAAGTGGATGGAATGAATGAAGAAAATTGAAGACAATTCATCCACAGAGGGCGCATCCGCTTTGATGGCGGATGTGGCGCGCCTTGCCGGCGTTGCCATCTCGACGGTCAGCCGGGCACTGGCTAACCCCGGCCGCGTCAACGAAAAGACGCGTGCGCGTATCGCGGCTGCCGCGGAAGAGCTTGGCTATACCCCCAATGCCGCCGCCCGTAATCTCAGGGTTGGCAAGTCGAACGTGATCATGATCATTCTGCCGGGATCGCTGCATTACGGCGCTTCACAGATCATTCCGCAGGTCCTGGAGGCGGTGAACCGCTCCGTCATCCGCAACGGCTACAATCTGATGATCGCCAACCTCGATCGCGACGAGAGCTCTGAGCGGCACATCTTGGACCTTGCCTTCGGCGGCACGGTGAGGGGCGCGCTCATCCTTTCGTCCCAGCTTCCCGTCGTCGCCAACAGGTCGCTCGCCGAAGCTGGGTTGCCGATCGTCTCGCTGCTTCTCGACATGAGCGAAACGAGCGTGCCCAGCATCATCACGAATGATCGCCAGGCCGTGAAGGAAGCAGCCCGCGAACTGCTGGCCCTTGGGCATCGACGCTTCTTCTATATTGCCGGTCCGACCGGGAACTACCATGATGTCGAGCGTTATGCGGGCCTTGTCGAAGCCCTGCAAGAGGCAGGCCTTTCCGAGGAAAACGTGACGCGTTCCGGTGGTGATCTGTCATTCCAATTCGGATTTGAGACGGGACTGCAAGCCGCGGCGGAATTCGCCAATCTCTCCACAAAGCCGACGGCCGTCGTGGCGACGAGCGACGACATGGCGATCTCGTTCATGAGCAAGGTGCAGAAAATGGGGTGGCGTGTGCCTGATGATCTGTCGATCGTTTCGTTCGACGGGTCGCCGGTCTGCGAATACTGCGCGCCGCCTTTATCGACCATCGAGCAGCCCATGGAGGCCCTCGGTGAGGTGGCTACCGAGTTTCTGATCGCGCGAATGGAAAAATCGGAAGGGTCACGAGAACCACGTGTTGTCATTCCAAGCCGCTTCATCCGGCGCGACAGCATTTCGGTTGCACGACGGCTGTAGATCCAGTGACGTGAAAAGCGCTCTCCGCGGAGACGCGCCTGCAGGCAGAAGGCGTGGATCTCTGTCATGACCCGCGGTTTCGCGGTGGGAAACTCGATGCCATCCACAAGGCCCGCAGCATCGCACGAAATGTCGCGAACGCTCGCTGGTTCTCCGGTCGCTCACGCCCCGAACTCCAGCATGATGCTCGGCGCGACATAGCTTACCCTCCGCCAATGGCCTCGTAGCCGATCAAGAGCTTGTCGGCTTCGACACGTACGGTTGCTGGAAGCGGCTGGGCGGTGATCGCATCGACAATGAGCGGGCCGACGGTTTCCGATACCCAAGCCGGCAAGCGCTTGCAGACCTCGCTCGACCAGCGCTTCTCATC
Source organism: Rhizobium sp. S163 (assembly GCF_030380805.1). Lineage (NCBI taxonomy): Bacteria > Pseudomonadati > Pseudomonadota > Alphaproteobacteria > Hyphomicrobiales > Rhizobiaceae > Rhizobium > Rhizobium sp. S163. The sequence goes on from NZ_JAUDSA010000037.1 coordinate 330,315, forward strand.
GCATCCGGTTTCCGGCAACGCTTCCTCGTTCTTGCCCACGAGATCATGAGCTAGTTCACGGATATCATAGGTCAGGTCGATATCTTCCGAAAATCTGCGGATGGCATTGTGGCGAAGTGTCCTTGTCCAAGATGGATCGGCCGTCCGGCTTTCTCCGCGGCGATCGCAAGAACGTCTCGACGATCGTCCTGGGACAGCTTCAATAACTTCAGCCATAAGCGGCCTTTCCTTCACTGCGGGCAAGCCAGCTCGGAAACTGGGGGGCAGTGGCCCACGGCGACAGGCCGGTCGAGATAGCCGGTCGAGATAGCCCGCCGCGCCAGCGCGAAGTTGCCTAGGGCGTAGACTCATAAGGACCTGATCCAGATGCGGGTGGCGAGTAGTTTTACGGCTGCTAGGAAGTTTTGGGGGTCCTTGTCATATCGAGTGGCAATCCCTCTGAACTGCTTGAGCTTGTTGAAGAAGCGTTCGACGAGGTTTCGCTGCCGATAGACCCATGAGCTGAACGGAAAGCTCTCCTTGCGGTTTCGCTTTGCTGGAATATTGGCCCAGGCCCGTTTTGTTTTTGCCAAGGTTCGAAGGGCGTTTGTATCATAAGCCCTGTCTGCCAAAAGTATGGCACCTTTTCCGATATCCTTCAGCATTGGCTCGGCGACCCTGCTGTCGTGCACTTGTCCTGGGGTCAGGTCGATGCCAATTGGACGGCCATCTGCATCGACAAGAGCATGGATCTTCGTCGTCAAGCCGCCGCGGGAACGTCCCATGCAGCCATCGTCTTGATCCCCTTTTTCCCGTGGCCGCATGTTGATGAACGCGGACACAGGAACTGTCGATCATGACAATATCGCCGTCGAAGGCCCTTGAGACCTCCTCCAGAACATGGTCCCAGACACCAGCCTTTCTCCAACGAACAAAACGATTGTAGCAGGTTGTGTAGGGGCCATAGCGCTCAGGAACATCCGCCCAGGGCGAGCCGGTGCGAAATCGCCACAAGATGCCGTTGATAACGCGCCGGTCGTCAACTCGCGGGACGCCGCGAGGCTTGTTAGGAAGAAGCGGCTGGATAATGCTCCATTCGAAATCAGTCAGGTCAAACCGGCGACGCGTCATCTGAGGCCTCCAAATCAAAGCCTCATTGAATCAAAGCCATGCCCGCGTGTGAACCCCGTTATGAGTGTAGGGCCTAATTGGATAACGCTCACCCGCGCCAGATGTGGCTAGGCACTCGCACACCAATAGGCCGATGGAAATCGCACAATACACACTTTTACTTTTGCGGTGAATCGTTGCCATGGATCCCAAGGGGGCCTCCCCGCTCACGCACCATTTGGCGCAGGCGCGAGAAAACCGCCGAAGACTGGCGGACGCCGTCATGTTCGAATTCGTTGGTCACCCAGATCTGGACATTGCCGACATTCCGCGCAGTTTCCAGCGACAGTTCGGCATCGACATACATGTCATCGAAGTAGACGGCGGCGGCCACGGGGATCTCGCTCGAGGCCAATCGAGAGCGATCGTAAAGCGGCTCGAACTGGTCGTAGCGTGCCAATGCCTCGACCGCATTGCCGAACGGCCGCAGCGAGCGAATCTCCTCGAACATCCACGGGTACATCATCTCGCCGGTCAGGAGCAGCGGCCGGCGTGCTTCGCCAAATTCTGAGAACTCGGACCTAACCCGCTCGGCGGCCCAACCGGTCGCACCTGGGCCCTGGCCGTAGATGCTTTCCTGCAGAGCGGCAAACATCGGGTTGCCGTCATACGAGGTCAGCGACATGACGGATGCTAGGAAAGTGTCGGAGAAGCGTGTCTCCTCGTGGTCGGAGAAGGCCTCGTCGATCAGCCAGTGAATATTCTCATATCCCGGCGCCATACCGAAATCGATGCCGATTGTCTGCAATCGGCGGACCGTCAGCCGGTCGCCATCGGGAAGGCGGATATCCTCCGCCGCAATCTTGTCCGCGATCCGACCAATGCGGTCGCGATCGGCAGGGTATCGCCTGTAGTATTCGCGGTTCTTGGCGGCCACGCGCGGATAGGTACGTCTATAGACGTCGTCCGCGGACGCCGAAAGTCCCGCAAGGCCGCCTGTAACATAGCAGGCGGCCAGCCCCTCGGGAGCCCGAGACAGATAGGTCAGGGTAAGGAAACCACCGTAACTCTGACCGAGAGTCTCCCAACGCGCGCCGCCGAATACGGTCTTCCTGAGATGCTCACAATCGGCGATGATGCTGTCGGCCCGGAAGTGGCTAAGATAGCGAGCTCCAGCATTTCCGTCGGCAAACAGCGCCATCGTGGCGCTCTCGATGCGGGTGCTTCTGCCAGTGCCGCGCTGGTCGAGCAGCACGACGCGATAATTTTTAAGTGCTTCACTGAGCCGCGATGGACCGCTGCCCACGGGACGCGGGGACTTGCCCCCCGGGCCGCCCTGCAGAAAGAGCAGCACAGGCAGCGCCTCCTTGCTGCGTGACGGATCGCAAACTTCACGCGCGAACACCTTGATCGTTGCGCCATCCGGCTTCTTCCAATCGAGCGGCACATCAACGAGATGGTCTCGGACGTGGATGCCGGGGATGGTGTATTCGCTGACGAGCATAGTGATATCCTGGACAATGTTGCGCTTCAGACCGGGCTACAACCGCGACGGGCAGGCATCAAGCTCAATCTCCATGATAGATGAGGTTGATCGACTACCTAACGGCATCGCCCGGGGAGCGCCGAGCGCCGGTTGGGAAGTCGAACGGTCAATGAGTAATCCAAGCCTTCACTTTCAGCGTGTCGACATGGAAATCTCGCAAATAAGAATTTCACCTGAACGACCGGCTTCGGCGTATCGCTTGGGATCAAGACCACCCCCAATGTGTAAACTCGTCACCCCTGTCGGTTGGGAGCTTGAATTGGCAACGCAATGGGCCAACCGTGAACGACCTGCACTGGTCGGCAACTGTGCCGGCCAGAACGCTTCTAGGTGATCATCCCGGACGCCATCAGGACGAAAGCGAACGGCCTCCAGCTGGGTCAAAAAGGTGCATTCGGTTCATGTTGAAGGAAAGCGGCATTTGCGAACCTGGACGCGGTTCACTTTCCGGATCGACATTGGCGCAAAGGCTGACCGGGCCGATGTTGAAGTAAATCATCGTTTCTGGGCCAAGTGGTTCGACGAGATCGATAGTCGCCTCTATCGTTTCGAAGCCTGGTTTTGGCATCAGGCTCGATATCGATTCAGGCCGGATGCCGAATACGACCGGCTTGCCCGTATGTGACTTGTACTCCGCCGTTCGGGATGCGGGAACGGCAAGGCGGCTGCCATCATCGAGAACGACAACCAACCCGTCGCCAGCGCTCTCTAGCTTTGCGTTCAGGAAGTTCATCGACGGCGAGCCGATGAAGCCCGCCACGAACTGACTGACCGGACGATGGTACAGCTCCTGAGGCGGTCCGGCCTGTTCAATGATGCCACCGTTCATGACCACGACACGATCGGCCATCGTCATTGCCTCGACCTGGTCATGGGTGACATACACAGTCGTTGTCGGGAGCAATTGGTGCAGGCGCTTGATCTCAGTGCGCATCTGAACACGCAGCTTGGCGTCGAGATTGGAAAGTGGCTCATCGAACAGGAAGACCTTCGGGTTGCGTACGATGGCGCGCCCCATGGCGACACGCTGACGCTGCCCGCCCGAAAGCTGACCGGGGCGCCGCGACAGGAGTTCGGTGATATGCAGTGTCTCGGCGGCGCGGGTGATGCGCTCGTCGATCTGCGCCTTGGGGAGCTTCTGTTGTTCGAGGCAGAAGGAGATGTTTTCCCTGACACTCATATGCGGATAGAGCGCATAGTTCTGGAAGACCATAGCGATATCGCGTTTGCCTGGGCCGAGCCGATTGACGACCTGATCGCCGATGACGATATCGCCACCGGTTATATGTTCCAGGCCAGCGATCATGCGCAGCGTCGTGGACTTGCCGCAGCCCGACGGACCGACGAAGACGACAAACTCGTTGTCCTCGATCGTGAGGTTGATGCCGCGCACGGCTTCGTAGATGCCGTAAGATTTGACCACATTGCGAAGTTCAAGGCGAGCCATGGTGTTCCCCCTACTTCTCATGCAGCCAGACGGCCATGGCGCCCGGCTCTCTGTTTGCCCAAAGGTGGTACGGGATCGCCTTGAAGCGCGTCGGCTTGAGCGCCGGCGGCTGCGTACGATAAAGCGTCTCCTGCCAGTCGGATGCATCGGCTTCAAGTGCATCACCTTCAAGCACGGTCGCTCCACCAAGAAGTGTCTCGTCGAAACTTGCGGCGATCTCGCCCTCAGAAGGCAGCCGTAGCCGTTGCGGTTCGCTGCCGAGATCGGCTTCCTCCACGCAGAAAATCACCGGACCGCGCCGCAGCGCAAAGCGACCGTTGTCTTCAGTCGCCGCGGGATGGGCATAGAGGCGGTCGACCGGCATATCGAAAGCCAGCCTGACCGTATCGCCGTCCTTCCATTCGCGTTCGATGGCGGCGTAACCCTTGGTGACGTCGAGCTTGGTGGCCGCGCCATTGACGAAGACATGTGCATCGCGGCACCAGCCTGGAATGCGAAGCCGCAAGGTGAAGTGCATTGCCTGGTCGAGGCCAAGTGAGATGGCGACGTCGCCGTTCCACGGATATTGGCTCTTCTGCTGCAAGCGGAGGAATGCACTGCCAACGGGAAGTTCGGCCGTGTTCTCACCATAGAGATGGATCGCCACCTCATCGGCCTTGGTGGAGTAGAAATACTGACCGAGCGATGTGATGAACCGGGCGATGTTGGTTGGGCAGCAAGGGCAGTAATGCCACTTCCAGCGACGATTTTGCCCATGGCTCTCCAGGACGTTCTCGTAGAAGTAATGTTCGCCGTCGCGCGAGATTCCCGAAAGGGCGCCATTGTAGAGCACCGTCTCGAGCTTGTCGGTAAACTTGCTGTCGAGCTCGATCTGGGTCATGCGATGGCTAAAAAAGCCGAGCGCGACAGCCGCACAGGTCTCAGCATAGGCGGTTTCGTTCGGTAGATCGTATTCGCGCGTAAAGCCTTCGTTGGACGCCGATGGTCCAAGGCCACCGGTAACGTAAAGCTGGCGCCCGACCAGATTATCGAACAGTCGGTCACAGGCGCTCTTCAGGCTCTCATCATCATTCTCAAAGGCAAGATCCGCCATCGCGGAAAAGAGGTACATCGCGCGCACGGCATGACCGACAACCTGGGTCTGTTCCCGCACCGGCGTGTGGGCCTGGCTGTAGGCGTAGGTCTGGAAGACGTAGCCTGCGGGATCCTCGCCACGTTTGCGCGCTTCCTCGTCGTAGTAAGAAGGCATCTGGCCGCGCTCGTCGACAAAGTAGGTCGCCAGCTTCAGGTGCCGCGGGTCCTTGGTCACGCGGTAGAGCTTGACGAGTGCGAGCTCGATTTCTTCGTGCGCGTCGTAGCCGCGAAGCTTACCCGGCTCGCGGCCGAACGTATCGATGATATGGTCGACGGCGCGGATCATCACGTCTAGGAAGCGACGCTTTCCTGTCGCTTCAAAATAGGCGACGGCTCCTTCCAGAAGGTGGCCCATCGAATACATTTCGTGAAGATCACGCAGGTTGGTCCAACGGTTTTCCGGCTCGCGGCGGATGAACCAGCTGTTCAGATAGCCATCGGCCATCTGGCCGTGTTCGAGTTTCTCGACGATCGCATCGATCTTCGCCTCGACATCTGGGTTGGGGTGGTTCTTCAGCGTGTAGCTGGCGGCTTCGATCCACTTGCCGAAGTCAGAATCGAAGAAGTGCTGCATCGACAGGCCGCTCGGCTGGATCGGACGAGCGAGCGGACCGGCCGGCTTGTCGAAATCCAGAACTTCGAGAAAGCCTTCCTCGTCAAGCCGCATGTGCTGGGTCGGAATGGTGACGTCGCGGACGGTTTCTGTCCAGCTTTTCCAGAAGCCCCCGTCGAAGGTGACGCGGGTATGGTCGGCGGGGACGTAGCGGTCGATCGGTAACCGCGGCTGTGCTTTCTGGGCATTAGACATTAAGGCTCCTTGAGCGGACGTGCCGCTTCTTATTTCACGGCGCCGGCCGTTAGGCCGCGCACATAGTAGCGTTGCAGAAGAAGGAAGAGGATGATGCAGGGGATCATGGTGACCGCGATGCCGGCCTGCAATGCACCCCAATCGATGATGCCGTAGAGGCCCGATGACACGTTCACCAGCATGATCGGCAGGGTGAACTTGTTCTGATCCGACAGGAAGATGAGGGCGGCCAGGAACTCGTTCCAAGAATTCAGGAAGGCGAACATCGCTACCGTCGCTACACCGGGCAAGGCGATCGGCAACATGATGCGCCGCAAGATCGTCGCCTGCGAGGCGCCATCGATACGCGCCGCCTCGATCAGCGCCTTGGGCACGGCATCAAAGGCATTGCGCATCATGAAGACGGAGAACGGCAGCTGAAAAGTGACGTAGATCAGGACGAGCCCGAACAGGCTGTTCTGCAGGCTGAGCATCTTCAGGATGAGGAACAGCGGCGTCAGGATCGACTGAAAGGGGATCATCATCGTTGCCATGATCAGGACGAACAGTATCGACTGACCTGGGAACCTAAACTTGGAGAAGCCGTAGCCGCCAGGAACCGAAACGATGATTGTCAAGAGCACCGTCCCGACAGCGATCAGCACGGAGTTGCCCGCATACACGTACCATCCGGCACCGACATTCTCGAGGCGGCGGTAATTTTCCAGCGAGAAGGTCTTCGAGAAAAGTGCGGCCGGATTGGCGAGCGCTTCCGCGGCTGGCTTGAACGAATTCGCCAGTGACCAGACGATCGGCATGATGAAGAAGATAGCAAACAGGATCGAAACGAGCAGGAAGAGCAGATAGCCGGTAGGGCCACCGCGAGGATTGCTGCCCGTATTGGATTGGGTGGAGGTCATCAACCTTCCTCCGCACGTTCGCGCAACAGCACGAATTGAATGGCACTAATGGCAACGAGAACGATGAGCAGCGCAAAGGAGAGCGCAGAGCCGTAGCCGAGCCGGTAAGACGAGAACGATGCGAGGTAGATGGAGAACACGGCCGAGATCGTACTATTTTCAGGGCCGCCTTGCGTGATGATGAAGAACTGGTCGAAGGCGAGCATCGACGAGGTGACATTGAGAACCAGGGCCAGCACGAGCGAATTGCGCATCAGCGGCAGCGTGATCCGGCGGAAGCGGCTGAAGACGCTAGCGCCGTCGATCTTGGCAGCCTCGATCACGTCGTTGGAGATGCCCTGCAGACCGGTCAGCAGAATGACCATGGTGAAGCCGGCTGTCTTCCAGACGACCATCAGTATGATCACGGCAAGCGCCGGCCAGAAGCTTTCAAGCGGCCGGGGTGCTGCGCTGATAAGGCCAATGCCGCGCAGGACTTGGGCAAAAACGCCGCTGTCGGGATTGAGCAACCACATCCACAGTGTGGATGCCGCACCAAATCCGATGACGACAGGCATGAAGAAGATCGTGCGGAAGAAGCCGGCAGATCGCAGCGGGCGATCGACCAACAGCGCCAAAGGAAAGGCCACCGCAAAGATCGCGGCAGTTACGAGGACCGTGTAGAGCAGGGTGAAGCCCAGCGAATGCCAGAGCTGCATATCGCCAAGCAGTTCAGCGTAATTGGCAAAGCCGATGAACTTCTTCCGTCCGAGCAGGGGCCAATTGTAGAAGCTCATCCATATCGTCATGGCGAGCGGAACCAAAAACAGCACCAGGATGAACACGAAGCCAGGCAGGATGAATGCCAATCCAAGCCAGCCCTGCGGCTCCGGTTCTCCGGAGATCGGCTGCTTCATATCCTTTGTCGGGGTGTCGACCACAGTTATTCCTCGAAGAACTCGAAAATGCGCATCAGCGATTGAAGAAGTGCGGGGTGGAAGAGCCCACCCCGCACGCAGCCGTTACGGGTTGGTACGATCGAGGATCTTGGTGAAGTCTTCCTGCGCCTTTTTTATCGACCCATCGACGTCATCACCGAAGATCGTGCCCTGGATCAGGTTGAGGAATGGGCCGGTGCGGCTGACGAACAGTTCATCGGAGGAGAACGTATAAGGCGTGCGGGCTTTCGCCAGGATGTCATAGGCAATGAGGTTGCGCTGATCGAACTTGGCGTAGGCTTCCTTGGCGAGATCCGTACGTGACGGCATGCCGGATTCCTGCGTGATATAGACCTGCTGCTCGGGCTCCATGTAGAACTTCACAAAGTCCAGGGCGACCTTCTTCTTTTCCTCGCTGAGGCCCTTGATGAGTGCCAGGGTATCCCCGCCGGCAAAGCTCGACGCGCCGCCCTTCGGACCCGGGATCGGAGCGACGGCGAACTTGACATCCGGATACTTGCTGGTGAGCAAGTTGACGATGTAGGAACCCGTCATCAGGATGCCGACCTTTCCCGATGCGAAGGCCTCAACCGCATTGTTGCCGTTGCCCGACCGCGAGGTCGGGTGGATGGCGCCGGACGTCCACATGTCGCGATAAGCCGCGACGGTATCACGCAATGCCGGCGTATCGACGGTCGCAGTGCGGCCGTCATCGCTCAGGACATCGGCGCTTGCGGCCCAGAGGTGCGGCAGGAAGTCGTAGATCAGCCAGCTGCCGGAATTGGCGACGAAATAAAAGCCGTAGGTTTCCTTGTCCAGAGCATGGATCTTCTTGGCGTCGGCAGCAATCTCCTCGAGGGAGGCCGGTGCCTTGTCCGGATCGAGACCCGCTTTCTTGAAGAGGTCCGTGTTGTAGGCGATGATCGAGGCATCAGGCAAAGCGGGTACGCCGTAAACCTTGCCATCATAGGTCGCCAGGCGGATATGCGACGGGCTCAGCGCGGCAGCGTATGGAAGGCCCTTTACGAAATCGCTGATGTCTTCGAGGCTGTCGTTTGCGGCGAAGGTTGGGAGATAGATGAGGTCGAGCACCGCACCATCAGGTGCCGCTCCGCCGGCGATCGCGGCACCCAGCTTCGGAACCATCTGCTCGGCGGTGATCTGTGTTACATTAACCTTATCGGAGTGGGAGGCGTTGTATTTTTCAGCCAGCCCCTGGAGCGCAGCCCCCGATGACGTGCGCACCCATAGCGTGATTTCTTCAGCGTTGGCGAGAGACGTGCTCGCCAATAGTGCAACAGCTGCAATGGTAATTTTTAGACGGCGCATGCGAGTTCCCCTTCTCTTATGGGAGGCTCCAGACCTCAGAACAGAGGCAACGTTAGATGAGAAAATATTACATGTCGACATGAGTGCGCTGCAATATGAACGACTTTCTGATAAAACCTTTTAGCTCCTGTATTTTTTCTGTTAAAAGGTTTTATCAACAAGACTAGGAGAAGCCGAATTTGAACGATTCTGACCATGGGCGTCGAACAATTCGCGACGTGGCGAAAACCGCGGGAGTGAGCATTTCGACAGCCTCAAACGCGCTCAACGGTACTGGCCGGACGAACGCCGAGACACGTGAAAAGGTTAAAAGGATTGCCGACGAACTCGGCTTCCGGCCGAATGCACTCGCGCGTGGGTTGCTGATGAAGCGCAGCCATGCGATCGGTATGCTGACGAACGATACCTATGGTCGACTGACGCTTCCGATGGCGGCGGGCGTCTCCGAGATCCTCGTCGACCACGGAGTCTCGCTCTTCCTGTGCGCGACCAACAATGATCCGCGGCTGGCCAAGCTCCATCTCGATGCGCTGCTAGATCGCCAAGTCGACGGGATTATCTTCACCGCGACGCGGATCGATCTTGAGCCGCCACCCGAACTCCTCAAACTCCGAGTTCCGGTTATCTACGCGTTTGCGCAAGGTCCTGCCGACAGCGTGAGCTTCCATCCTGATGATGCCCAGGGCGCGCGCGTCGCCGTGCAGCATCTCCAATCCCTTGGCAGGACACGCATAGTGCACATCACCGGCGAGGAGAACTACCTTGCTGCGCGCATCCGTGCGCACGCCTACGAGGATCTCGTCGGACCTTCCGGTCAGGTTATGTTCGGCGAGTGGTCCGAGGAATGGGGACACTCCGCGATCGATGAGATCTATTCTCAATCGGGCCCAAAGCCCGATGCAATCTTTTGCGGCAGCGACGAAATCGCGCGCGGTGTTATCGATGCGCTTCGCGATCGAGGGATTTCGATCCCCGACGACGTCGCGGTGGTCGGGTTCGACAACTGGGAAGTCGTCTCGAAACAGACGCGACCACCCCTGACGACGATCGACATGCAACTAAAGGAGATCGGGCATCGTGCAGGCCTCGCGATCCTGGGGCTATCGCGCCAGGAAAAACTTGAGCCGGGCATCGTGCGGCTTCCCTGCAGCATCTTTAAGCGAAACTCCGCGTAATCAGATGATGGTTGCCGCCTCGTCAGTACCGACCGCAGACCGCGCACCGGCTCCCCACTGTCGTCGGCCTCACGCCAGAAGGCTCGAAAGCAACTTTTGGGTTCGAACTAAGTCCAGCCATTCCGGCGAGGTGATGGGGCTGACCGGCGACTACATGACGGCACCCAGATATTCTGCGGGAAACGTTGATGACGCCGGCGTCTTCCTTCATCACAGCGTTTACTGTGCGGACCTGGTTTCGTTCCTTGTGTCGGCCGAAAGACGTGGCGGCGTTCCGCCGCGGGCACTTGCGTTTCCCCGGGCCCCGCCAACTATGACGAGCACGACGTTATCGCCACGGCGATCGTGCCTGGCGGCCAGCCGAGCCGCCTATTCGATGTTGCCACCGTGAACGATGCCAGTATTGTATATCGGTCCGACAAGGCGGTGTGACCTTCCTGCCGGATATCAACATTACACCCTAAAGATATTTCAAATACTGGTCTTGATGACGAAATCGATCAATCCCCCGTCTGTTCGCAAGCCCTTCGGCAACTACAATCACGGCCTCCTCGTGCCGCCAGGCGCCTCGCTACTGGTCACATCGGGCCAGCTCGGCATCGCGCTTGACGATAGCATTCCGGAAGGCGTCACCGCCCAGGCGGAACTCTGCTTCAAGGCGATCGGCGCGATCCTGGAGGAGGCCGGCCTGACCTATGCCGACGTGATCCGCATCTCCGGCTTCGTGACCCGCCGCGAGGACTTCCCGGCCTACATGGCGGTGCGCGACCGCTACACGCTAGACCCCAAGCCTGTGTCAACGCTGATCGTTGTCGGCGGCTTTACGCGATCGGAGTTTCTGGTCGAGGTAGAGGTGACGGCGGCAAAGGTGCTGGCGCCGTAACGCATCGATGATGATTGAGAGAATTTCAGCCTATCAAAGCCTGGTGAGCTGTATTCATAAAGCGACTTTCGTTGGAACGGGCAGGACGGCGACCCGGAGGTAGTCTAAAACTGCCTCATCGCCGTCTCGACCTTCCCCATGAACGCCGCCCTCGTTTGTTGCGTGCAGTTGTTCATGTCGTAATGGGCGAGAAAGGTTACCGGGCGCACGGGATTGATCTGCGCCCTCAGCACCCGCTTGACGATCTTCTTTGGCGGATTGCCGGCGACAAAGGCGCGGAACGGTGTCGCCCCGTAGGTCAGCACCGCGCCAAGCTTGCGGATGTGCCTGAGACGGGATTCCACCTTCCCGTCCACCAGTTCGAAGGATACGCCCGGCAGCCAGACGCGGTCGAAATAACCCTTCAGGATCGCCGGAAAGCCGAAGTTCCAGATCGGGGTGACGATGACCAGTCCCTCCGCCCGCTTTAGACGTTCGACGTGGTCCTTCACCAACTCGGTATTCTCAGGATAGTCGTGATAGACCAGCCGGTCATGCCGCGACAGAACCGGGTCGAATTCCTCGGCATAGAGGTCGCAGGCATCGACCTCATGGCCCGCCGCCTTCAGGCTCTCCAGCGTCTTTTGATAGAGTGCCTTGCCGTAGCTCGATTCCACCGGATGCGAGTGAAGGACGAGTACCCTCATGCGCTCTCCATCACCGAAGCGAGACCTGGGAAGAGATAGTTCTGTCCGGCCGAGAAATCGAAATTGGGGTTCTCCCACGCGATCATCTTGCCGGGGTTGAGCAGGCCCTTCGGATCGGTCTCGTGCTTGAAGGCGAGCTGCACCTTGTCAGTCTGCTTCATGCCGCCTTCCTCAAGCGTATAGCGGTGCGGATTGAAGATCGGGCAGCCATGGTCCTGGTGGATCTTGATGATCTCCTCCAGCCGCTCCTCGGTGGTGTAGCGCACTAGCGGCAGGCCCGAGCACTGGATCTGCCCGTCGAACTTGATGAACTCGAGATGGCCGGGCACCTCGTCGCCGAAGATCTCGACCATCTTGGCGACCTTCGCCACATGGTCGGGCCCGGGATACTGGACCTGAAGATAGGTATATTCGGGATCGACCTTCAGCGCGCGCAGCGTCGTGTGGTTCCAGGCAAGCTCATAGGCATGCGGAATGCCCTTCATGCTCTCGACCTTGTCGGAGCGGAAGATAATTTCGCCCTTCTGCGAGGCCGTGAACGCGGCGAAGGCATCGATCGAATGTGGCGCCACCATCACCACCACGACCGACTGCCCTTCGCGGATATAGGGCTTGTGGCGGGTGAAATAGCTGTAGGGGATGGGAGCGGCGATCGGGGCGATCTCCTTGGTCAGGATGCCGTTGCACTTCGCCAGCGCATCGGCGTAGCGCACACCGTCCATGAAGTGGTCGTATCCGACGAGCACATCGACCCAGTCATAGGCCGGCGCCAGCGGCATCTCGATCTCGGTGATGATGCCGTTGGTGCCATAGGCGTGGCTCACCTTCTGCAAATCCCAGCCCGTCAGCTCCAGCACGCGTGGCTCGGCCTCCATCGTCACAACCCGCAGCCGGATGATGTTGCCGATATCGCGCAGGCCACCCCAGGTGATCGAGCCGACGCCACCGGACCCGCCGGCGATGAAGCCGCCGATCGTCGCCGTCTGCGCCGTGGACGGATGGAAGCGCAGCTCCTGGCCGGAATGCGCCTTGGTCTGCTTGTCGAGCTGGGCGATGATGATCCCGGGCTCGCAGATGACACGACCCGGATGGATTTCCTTGATCTGGTCCATGGCGGCCAGATTGAGAACGATACCGCCCGAGAGCGGCATGGCCTGGCCGTAATTGCCGGTGCCGGCACCGCGCGGGGTCACCGGAACGCCGTGGGCGAACGCCACCTTCAGCGTCTGGATGACCTCGGCTTCGTTCTTCGGCGTGACCACCAGATCGGCGGTGACGCCGTCGAGCTGCGCCTTCAGCACGGGCGAATACCAATAGAAGTCCCGGCTCTTCTGGCGCACCAGCGCTGGATTGTCCTCGATGGCGATGCCTTCGAGTTCCTGTTTGATCTTCTGGTAATCCGGCATGTCAGGCTCCAACGACGCTATCGAGTTCACGGTAATCCGGCAGGCTGCGGTCGATGACCTTGCCGCGGCGTAGCACCACGCGGTCGGCCTGCGGACGGGATAGAAATTCGCTCCAGCGGCGGGCGCTGAAAAGCACGAGATCGGCAGGCAGGCCGACAGCGATGCGGCCCATATCCGGGCGCCCTGCGATGTCGGCGGCCGATGTGGTCACGACGCGCGCGGCGCTGTCGAGCGGGTGGTCGAGCTGCAGGATGCGCACCGCCTCGCGGAACACTTCGACGGGATCGAGATCGCCATAGGCATAGAAGGGATCGCGGGTATTGTCGGAGGCAACGGCCGTCAGTACGCCGGCGGCATCGAGCTCCTTGAACAGCGTCACGCCACGCCAGCGCGGCGTGCGATCAGGATAACGGTCCTGAAGGTACATGTTGCACATCGGCAGAGAAATGATTGAAATTCCTGCCTTCTGCACCAACTCGATGGTGCGCCTGGCAAGCTCGTCATCCTGTCTTGCGAGCGAGCAGCAATGCCCGGCCGTCACCTTGCCCGTAAAGCCGTTGCGCAGCACCGCCTCGGCAATCGCCTTCAGTGTCTCGGCACCAGGATCGTCGGTTTCGTCGACATGCAGATCGACATCGAGCCCATTGTCGGCGGCGGCCTTCAGCAGCGTGTCGAGCTGCCAGGTCAGATCCGCGCTCATCTTCGTCACGCCGCCAAGCAGGCAGCCGGTGTCGCGAACGATCTGGACGAGCTCGGCGAAGTAGGCCTCGTTGACCATGTCGTCCATCGGAAACAGGGCCGCCGCCTGCAGCGCGATCTTGTCCTTCCAGGCGTCGCGCACCTCGGCAAACACCTCGAACGAGATGCGATGCTGCGGCGCTGGCGAATCCAGATGCGTGCGGATCAAGCTGGTGCCGTGCGCGTAGGCCGAGCGCAGCGAGAACTCCATCCGCTTGCGGACATCGGCGGCGTTCCAGTGGGTGGCGCGGTCGATGCCGACGGAGGTCAGCGCGCCCATGAAGGTGCCATCGGGATTGCTGTTGCGCGCCCAGATGTGACCCTTGTCGAGATGCGTGTGCACATCGGCGAAACACGGCCAGATCATGCCGTCGCGCATGTCGGATTTCGCAAATTCCTGCGGCGCAGAACCGGGCGGCAGGATCGCCGCGATCAACCCGTCCTCGATGACGAGATCTGCCTTCACCAGCCCCTCGGCTGAGACAGCCTCGTAGCCCGCGACGGCGATATCGGGCAGCGTCGCGTGGCTGAGCACGAAGCGTGCGGAATTGGGCGGCGACATGAAGGAATAGGTCATCAGTTTTCCCGCTTCAGGCTGCTCTCATGCCAGCGATGCAGGCTGAGCCAGGAGATGAATGAGGTGATCGCGAAGATCGCCACGCCGAGCATCGACAGCATCAGCAGGGCGGCGAAGAGGCGAGGGATGTTCATGCGGTATTGCGCCTCGAGCAGGCGGAAGGCCAGACCCGATCCGGCGCCCGCCGAGCCCGCCGCGAATTCGGCGACGACGGCTGCGATCAGCGCCAGCCCGCCGCCGATCCTGAGACCCGTCATGAAATAGGGCTGGGCGGCCGGCAGCTTCAGATAGAGCAGTGTCTGCCAGCGCGAGGCGCCGTAGAGCTCAAAGAGGTTGATCAGGTTGTGATCCACGCTCTTCAGGCCTTGCACCATGTTCGACAGGATCGGAAAGAAGGCGACCAGAAAGGCGCAGATCAGCAGCGCCACCTGTGTCGACGGGGCATAGATCAGGATCAGCGGCGAGATCGCCACCACAGGCGTCACCTGCAGGATAACCGCCAGCGGATAGAAGGCGATTTCGATCCAGCGCGACTGCACAAGAAAGACGGCAAATCCGACGCCGCCGATCAGCGCCAGGATCAGCGACATAAAGGTGATCTTGGTGGTGACCCAAAGGGCAGGGGCGAGTGTGCCCCAATCGCTGACGAAGGCGCTGGCCACGGCCGCCGGGCCCGGCAGGATATAGGGCGGCACGCCCGACAGCTTGACATAGAGCCACCAGATCACGACCAGCGCTGCAACAGTCAGCACCGGAACCAGGATCCGCAGCGCCAGATCGCGGCGGCGCGCATTGATCGGCTTGGCAACCTCGATGGCGGGTGTCTCGGCGATATCGGCCATCAGTCGTCTTCCTTCGCGGCATTGATCGCGCCGATCAGCGAGTGCGAGACCGTCTCGCAAGCCTGGCGGTATTCCTCGGAGGTGCGGTAATGCGCGTCGCGCTCTAGACTGGTGACGAGCGGCAGATCGGCATGCACCCGCCCCGGCCGCGCCTTCATGACGACGATGCGGTTGGAGAGGTAGGCGGATTCGAACACCGAATGCGTCACGAAGATCACCGTGATGCCGGTCTCTTTCCAGAGCCGCAGCACGTCGTCGTTCAGCTTCTGGCGGGTTATTTCGTCGAGCGCCGCGAAAGGCTCATCCATCAGGAGCAGCTTCGGCTTCGTCACCAGCGCGCGTGCGATCGACACGCGCATCTTCATGCCGCCCGAGAGCTCGCGCGGATAGGCTTCGGCGAAATCCTGCAGCCCGACGGTCGCAAGCACCGCCATGATTTCCGCGCGCGCCGCAGCTTTCGATACACCGCGCAGCTTCAGCGGCAGATGCACATTGTCGAAAACGTTCTTCCATGGCATCAGCGTCGGCTCCTGGAACACGAAGCTGATATCGCCCTCCGGCAGGCCGCGCGAATTGATGCGCGAGCTCGGCCAGTCGATCGTCCCCGATGACACGTCGCCGAGCCCTGCCATGATCCGCAGCGCAGTCGACTTCCCGCAGCCCGATGGTCCAAGCAGGCTGACGAATTCGCCGCTCTCGACCGTCAGCGTCATACCGGAAAGCGCGACCGTGCCACTGGAAAAGATTTTCGAGACCTGCTTCATCGCAACGAGCGGCCGCCTGCGCGCTTCGGCTGGTGTCGCTGACGGGGTGGGCTGCGATGAAGTCATGAGGTCCGTTCGTTTCCTGGGTATGCCATGGGCCTCCTCTCCACACGGAAGAGGAGGAAGCCCGACTTACTTCTTCAGCGCCATGCCCACGCCCTTGCAGACGTATTTGGTCGTGAACGCCTTGGTGTAATCCGTGTCGGCCTTCAGCACCTTGATACCGACCATCTCGTCGAAGAACTTCTTGTAGTGGGCGTCGGTCATGCAGCCGATGCCCTTGTCCAGCGCTTCGCCGGACTCGACGATCCCGTATTCCTTCATCTTGGCGATGGAATAGGCGATCTGACCATCGGTCATCTCGGGATTGTCTTTCTTGATCAGCTCGTTGGCCTTGGCGTTGTCGCCATAGAGATAGCTGTACCAGCCCTCGATCGAGGCATCGACGAAGCGCTGCACGACGTCGGACTTGCTGTCGATCATCGTCTGTGTCGTGGTGATCGCCGTGGAGTAGGGGCTGTAGCCGTTGTCGGCGAGCAGGAAGACCTTCGGCTCCCAGCTGGCCTGCTTCTGGATCTCGTAGGGTTCGGACGTCAGATAGCCCTGCTGCGCCGAGGACTTGTCGGCGATGAAGGGACCGGGATTGAAGTTATACGGCTTGTACTGCTCGTCCTTGAAGCCCGAATAGTTGGCCTTCATCCACTCGAAGAAGGTGAGATAGCCATCCTTGCCGAGAAACAGCGTGTTGAGCTTGGCGAGATCCTCGAACTTCTCGACACCCGCATCGGGATGCGCGATCAGAACCTGCGGGTCCTTCTGGAAGATTGCCGCGACATCGACCAGCGGAATGCCCTGCTCGACGGCCGTCAGCTCACCCTGCGAACTGCCCATGTAAAAGTCGATCTTGCCTGAGATCAGCAGCGCCGAGTTGGCCGCATTCGGCCCACCCTGGACGATCGTCACATCGAGACCGTGCTTGGCGTAGGTGCCGTCCGCGACCGCCTGGTAGAAGCCGCCATGTTCTGCCTGCGCCAGCCAGTTGGTGCCGTAGCTCACCTTGTCGAGCGCGTAAGAGGGAGCAGCCGCGCAAAGCGCCGTCCCGAGACCGAGCAGCGCCGTAAAAGCCATCGTCTTCAATTCATTGGACATGTCAGCCATTCCCCTTTGAGGCCAAGGAGCGTCTTCGACAGCGCTCCATTTCTTTCATTTGAGCGATTGCTTTGCTGTTTGAAAAGCATCAAAATTCGTGCGCAACGATGCCTTTTTGGCATCTCACAACGCGCCTGTTTCTAATTTGTGCGCGGCGCTTAAAATAGATGCACCGAGGGTCGAATGCTGCACTCCAGAAAGCTTCAATACATTGACGAGATTGCCCGCTCCGGCTCGATCCGCAAGGCCGCCGCCCGCCTCAACGTCGCATCCTCGGCCATCAACCGGCAGATCCTGGCGCTCGAGGAGGAAATTGGAGCGCCGTTGTTCGAGCGACTGCCGCGCGGGCTGAGACTGACGGCCGCAGGCGAGCTGTGCATCGAGCATATCCGCGAGGTACTGAAGAATTACGATCGCCTGGAAGGTCGCATTCGCAGCCTGAAGATGCAACAGGCCGGCAAGGTGCGGCTGGTGACGACGGTGGGTTTAGCATCCGGGCCGCTTGCCGAAATCATCGCGCGCTTCCAGACCGAACATCCGCGCGTCTATTTCCAGATCCGGAACGACGCCGGCACGACGACGGTCAACCCTGTGCTTTCAGGCGAGGTTGACATCGGCCTCGGCTTCAACATTCCGGCCACACCCGGTATCCGCTCGCTCGGAAGCTTCGACATCCCGATCGGCATCGTCCTACCGCCTGGCCACAGGCTGATCGGCAACGGACCCATCAATCTCGGCGATGTCGTCCATGAACGCCTGCTTCTGGCGCAGCAGGGCACCAGCCTGCGCGATGTCATCAATCTGGCTCTAGCGCGGCTTGATGTGTCCGTCGAACCGGTGCTTGAGAGTAACGCTTCGGAAATGCTGAAGAAACTGGTGAGATGCGGAGCAGGGCTGACCATGCTGAACCCGCTCGACGTGGTGACCGAATGCCGTGCCGGCGAACTTGTGTTCCGGCCGATCGCCGAGCCGCATGCCCGCCATCAGCCAATGAAGCTCTTCGCCCGCGCCCGCGCGCCGCTGGACGCCGCCACCAGCCTGTTCGTCGAATATCTCCTGGCCGAGCTTGCCGGCCTCGTTCACGAGCTGCAGGACAAGGGCCATATCGCACCGGACAGATCAGCGGGCGCGTGACGACATGTCCGTCTGACCGCGGCCTATTTGCTGTAGAGATTGGAGAGCGGGTAGCGCTTGAGGTCTTCAAGCATTTCGACAAAGCCCTTGACCTGATGCTTGCAGATCGCCTCCCCCTTTTCGGCCGTGCCGCGCGAGGCGTCGCCGACCACGCCGTTCGGATTGAGATCATGGGCGATCCAGGCCAGCGAATGCGGCGGCAGCGGCTGGATGAATTTCGACTGTTCGCGCATCCATTCGGCCTTCGACACGAAGTTTTCAGCCTTCTCCATGCGCACCAGATCCGGCCGGAAATGCAGCATCAGCGACGTCTCGACCTCGCCGCCGTGAATGCCGTAGCGCGTCTCATGCTCGCTGATCATCCCCTCGGGATGGCCGAAACGGCCCCACTGCGTGGAGACCACAGCCATTTGGTAGCGCACCCGGAGCTCACGCGCGACGATGCTCATGATATCGACATTGCCGCCATGCGAATTGACGATCACCATCTTGCGCAGGCCGGCTTCCGCAACCTTCGCGCCGATCGCGGTCCAGACGGGAATGAGGAGTTCTGCGCTGAGAGACAGCGTGCCCGGGCCATAGACATGCTCGTTGGCCTTGCCGATCTCCTGCGTCGGCAGCACCAATATATTGAGATCGTCGGGCCGCTGGCGGCGCAGTTCCTGCAGCATGCCGTTGGCAATGGCGACATCGGTCGCAACAGGCAGATGAGGCCCATGCTGCTCGGTGGACGCGATCGGTAGGATGGCGATCGTGGTGTCGGCGGAGAGCCCGGCGAAATCGTAGGTGTTGAGCTCGTTCCAGTAAAATGGGGTTGCCATCGCCGTGTCCTCTTCGATCTGATGGACATTGACTAGGCCTTAAGCCGGCATGCGAAAAGCATCAATTTGCGTTCATGCCGCTGCCTTTTTGCGAGAGATATGCGAGCGCGACGGAGGAGGGCGCGCCACAGCGCAGAGGCCGGGCAGGGTGCCTCCCCCGGCATGCAGTGTGATGGATCGCTCGGAAATGGTGATCCGCCCGCTTCTACCGCTGAGGACGCGGCATGCGCAGCACATACCAGCCGAAGTGCCGCTGGATGGCCGGCGTGACCAGAAACACGATCAGCGACACCATGACGGGTGTGATGACAAGCGTGCGGTGCCACGTCTCCCATGTGCTGGTGAGCGGCATCAGGACATAGAGAAGCGTGGTGATCAGCGGATAGACCGCGATGATCAGCAGGAAGGACAGCCGAAATCGACACGGTCTAGGCAATCGGTGAGGCGGCGTCTTGTCCGCATCGATCGAAGACGCGGCGTTATCGTTATGGTCGGTGCTCATGGTTATCCCCTCTTATAAGAACGCATCGTTTCGATAAAACCATAACGAAACGATGCGTTTCATTCAAGCCTGCGTTGTGCTACGAAAGCCAGGGATAACGGAGGAGTTTCATGACATCGACAGTGATAGCCGAGCGACGCACCTCGATCGGCGCGCAGCGCAATCCAGCGAGCCAGGACGCGATCCTGAAGGCTGCCGCCGACATTCTGCGCGAGACGGGATTGAGCGGTTTTTCGATTGAGGCCGTCGCCAGGCGCGCACACGCCGGAAAACCGACGATCTATCGCTGGTGGTCATCGCGCGCCGCACTTCTGCTCGACGTCTACCATGATCAGAAGCACGTGGAGCCTGTTCCTGATACCGGCACCATCGAAAGCGACCTGTTCGCCTTCGTCACCGCGCTATTCGACTACTGGCGCGACAGCGAGGCCGGCTCGATCTTCCGCTTCGTCATCGCCGAAGCCCAGAGCGACGCCACGACCTCAGCAGCACTCAGAGCCTACATGGCCGAACGCATCGACCAGACCGCCGAACTCGTGCGCCGCGCGAGGCGCCGAGGCGAGATCTCCGCCGACGTCGATCCGGAACTCACCATCGAACTCCTGGCCGGCTTCGCCTGGAGTCGCTTGCTCACCGGCCGGCTCGATATGGAACCTCAACGGCTCCACCAACTCATCCGCCAGATGGTTTGGGGATTGAAGAGCCGTGGTAATTGCGGTGGGGATCGGTGAGGCGCGGCCATGGGCGGCGTGTTATTTGCTCGAGCAAGTTTCCATATCCGCGGACACTCGCTGCGATGCGAGGGAGATGTGCCAAAAATTTGCGTCGCGCCATTCTTCGGGCTCGAGCATTTTTGAGCTTCTGCGGTTTCGATAATGGATGGGCCCCAGATCCCAGGTTCCTTTCCCTTACCGTTTCCGAACGCCGAAATCGGTAGGAAGATCCAGCTACTGTTGTCTTTGACAGCGGCGGAGCGAACACAGGAAACGGACCGACGCGCAAGCCCGATAGAGAAAATGGATGGTTTCGCTTCCCACGCCGTAGTAGATGAGGCGGCGCGTAAGGCTGGTCGAGCCTAATGGCAAAACATTTAGTTCGTGGTCTGGGCCCGGAAGTCCCGCACTGCGCACAAAAACCGCTTGGATCAAATGAACTCTCAAAATTACGAAACAACTTCACCAAGCCGGGATACGACCGGCGCTTGGATCAAGATTCTGGCGCAGTACCGGCAGCCTCGATTTGGTCGCAGCGTATTTGAGCTTGTGGTAACGGCTGTCCCGTTCGCTGCGTTCTGGGCCGGAGCATGCATCTTTATCATGCAAGGCTGGTGGCTGGGTAGCGTGCTTGTTCTGCCTGCGGCAGCCTTTCTTCTGCGGCTCTTTATGATCCAGCACGACTGCGGGCACGGCTCGTTCTTCGCGCGGCGAAGATTGGACACATGGACGGGGCGTGTAATTGGCGTTCTTACCCTTACGCCCTACGACTACTGGCGGCGAGCTCATGCCGAGCACCATGCCTCTGCTGGCAATCTTGACGAACGCGGGGTGGGTGACATCGCCACACTCACTGTCAACGAGTATCACGCCCTCTCTCCGGCGAAGAGATTTGGATACCGCCTCTACAGGCATCCTGTTGTGATGTTCGGTATCGGCCCGATCTGGGTATTCCTTTTGAAACAACGGCTGCCGATCGGTATGATGAGAGCCGAATTCTTGCCTTGGGTGTCGACAATGGCAACCAATCTGGCGATCGCGCTCGTCGCTGCATTGACGATATGGCTTGTTGGGCTCGTACCGTTCCTCTTGGTGCATCTTCCTGTTGTCTTGTTGGCGGGAGCTGCCGGCGTTTGGCTGTTTTACGTACAACACCAGTTTGAGGAAACGCATTGGTCAAAGGCCGACGACTGGCAATTTCCTAAAGCCGCCCTCCATGGCGCTTCGCACTATGACCTCCCGCTGGTGCTTCGATGGCTAACGGGCAACATCGGCGTTCACCACATTCATCATCTCGCCAGCCGTATCCCGTACTACCGTCTTCCGGAAGTACTACGCGCTCATCCAGAGCTAGCGGGCATTGGCCGCATTACGTTATGGGAAAGCTTTGCGTGCGTCCGACTGGCGCTGTGGGATGAACGGCGGGGCCGGCTTGTTTCTTTCCGGGAAGCCCGGAAACTGCTGGCGTATCGATAGAAGCTTGATGCAAGCTGCAGGCGATTGTATTTGCCTCACGACGCTACTTTCAGGCGACGCGAAAGGGGCGCGCATTGGGAGCCGACACGTCAACGTTCACGCTTGTGCCGCGCGCCGAACCCTGGGTCGTGCCAACTTCTTGACCACCACCTCTGGCCGGGCTGGACCTGTATCTGTCAGGGCACCTCTGATGGCGTCGCTCATTGTCGTGCAGACGAAATCCGCGTTTACGTCGTCTGCTTCAATTTGAGGGTATGCCTGCCCATTTGCGGTCGGCATCATGACACCGACGCGTAGACCCGGCTTTTGACGCTTCAAGCGTCGAACAATCTGACGGGCATGAGACATTGAGTTACCATTCAGAAATGTGATGATCGCGGTATCGGCGACGCCGACGGGGGGCATGGTAGGGCCCTCGTCGGTCGAGGTCTGCGGCACATCAATGAGTTCTGCACCCTGGATCGACAGTAATTGCGCCAACATTGCCGCTCCTGCCGCGTCGATCGCCCCACGACCGCCGATCGAAAGGACGATACGTCCTTCGCCATCTGGAAGCGCCTGACCAACAGTGGCGCCATCCGCACTCGCCGCAGACTCGTCTTCTTCCTCGTTCTCCTCTTCGACCGCGATCTCGGCAAGGTTATCAATGAGTGTCCGCGTGGTCGATGCGAACAGGGCTATCTGTTCCCGCGTCATCACACCGCGCTGGCGATCGGTTTCGGCCAGGATTAACGCCGGGAGCGCGACCTTCTCATAATAATCCACGAGGTATTCTTCCTCCAGAAGCTGTTCGGCGTTGTCGGTGGCTTCATTGGGATCACCGGCGAGGAGACGCTGATAAAGCTTTTCCTGTGGCTCGAGGACAGGCTCGTTTCCAAGTAGCACGTCGAGGAAGTTGAACTGTGGGACATAGCGACCAAGCACGACGAGACAGACTGTCAGAGGGGTCGATAGCATCAGGCCGACGGGCCCCCAGAGCCACGACCAGAAAATTGCCGAAACGATGATCGCAAGCGGCGAAAGTCCCGTGTGGCTGCCATAAAGCCAGGGCTCCACAACATTGTTGCTGACCAGTTCTGTCACGATAAACAGTCCCGCGACCCAAGCAACAAGCGACCAACCCGGCGCGATGGCGAGTGCCAGAAATAGCGGCAGGATCATTCCGATCACGGGTCCGATATAGGGAACGAACCGCAGCACCAGTGTAAGAAGTCCCCAGAGGATCGCGTTTGGAATGCCTAGGACCCATAGGCCGATCGTAATCGGGATGGCGTAGAGAGAGTTCACCACCAACTGCATCAACAAGTATTTGCCGACACGTTTACCAGCGTCTTGTAGGGCAGAGGTCGTCTTGTGGAGATCGCCCAGCCCGACGAGACGAATGAAGCGGTCACGCAGGGCTTCGCGTTCGAGCAACATGAAGATGACCAGCACGATGACGAGGCCTGCTGAGGCGAATGGACTGACGAGCGGTAGGATGAAGCTTCCAAGTGTCTCTATCGGGTTTGACTGCGTCACGATCTCGACGGGAATAGGTTCGGGTCTTTGTGCAGCAGCAGTCGTCGCGTCCTGGCTTTCGTTCGCCCGGATTTTGAGTTCGTTACCAATTCGCTCGACAGCTTTACTTAGATGATCCAGTACGCCGCTTCCGGAGCCGGCCTGGGTCAAAGCGTCGACCTTCGCAACGATGTTTCGCTGATAGGTTGGAATGTTGTCGGCTAGGTTGGCGACCTGGGTAGCGACGACGAAGCTGAAAAGCGCGATAGTCACAAAGGCGGATGCCACCGCCAGCAAAACGGACGCGATCTTCGGGACGTGACGTTTTCTCAGGAAATTGACGATCGGCGCCAGCGTGAAGGTGAGCAGCAAAGCCAGGGCTAGCGGCACGAAGACTTCCTGGCCGATGTGCAATAATGCACCCACGCCAATTAAGATCAGAACCGTTCGGCCGGAGATCGTCGAATTGGTCAGGCTGCCGTGGGTTGAAGTAATGCCCGACATGCTGGTTGCGTTCGATCTCTGCACAGCCAATTGCTGCTCCCATATCTCGTGAAGTACCGCCGATGGTCCGTTAGTCACCGTGAGATAAAGCGTCGATGTTCTTAATCGAGCCGGCACATGAAAAAATACTCAAGAGCCGTGCCGAGTTCTATTCGATCGAAGGGATGAGAAACCGCTTACCAACGAGTACCGCCAAGAGGGTTCACCCCAGCCGACGGCCACCCCATGCAATCCGACTTGGATTTTCGGAAGCAGCAACACTCATCGACAGCAAAGGCGGCAGCAATCATCTCACGGATCGCTGCCACTTAAACGGACTCGTCGATTACCAAGTCGCTTCTTTGCTTGGTAGGACTGAAGGCTGTTTGGCTCGCTTTGAATGCGAGTGACGACTATCGCCGCCGCCTTCCAAAAGATAATCTGGACTTCGTGGCTAAGCTTGATCATCCGCGCCAAGTGTCGAAGACGAGCAACGTCAGCATCACAATGAAGAGGGCCAGCCCTATCACAGACCAGATAGATATCCCCCGTTTCTTTCCGGAGTCGGGAGTTCGCCGACCCTGGTAAGGCGTCTGGTCTGGCCTGCGATCGAACTTCGGGGGTTCTGCCACGTCTATTGCGCCGTGAAGAAGGTGAGGAGGACCTTGCCTTTTTCACCGAGGAGGCAAACGAAGCGGTCGGGTTTACCTGTCTGCTGTTTGCGACTGATGTACGCTTCGCCAAGGACGACGGTCTTCACTGGTACATCGCCGACCTTGGTATCCGCCTTGCTGACCGCAAGACTTTCAATGTCGAGAACGAGGTCCGTTATCTCCGGCGAACGCTCCTGAAGGGCGAGCAACCCGGTCGATTTACATGCGTCGACGGCCGGATCAGCAGGCGCCTGGCCCTGTGCCTGCGCGCTCCACGAAAACACTGCAAATCCCACGCTCCAAACAACCAGTTTTCTGATTTTCATTAGCTTTCCCAAAAGAAGTGCCCGCGCTAGCGCGGGCTGAAACATCGGTGGACATCAAGCCTTGTCGACGACCTTCTTCACAGCATCCTTAGCATCGCCCTTGGCTACCTGGGCCTTGCCCTTGGCTTCCTGAATGCTGCCCTTGACCTGCTCTTCGTGATTGCCGACCGCCTTGCCCGCGGCCTGGCGGGCCTTACCTGCGACTTCGTTTGCCGTGCCTTTGATTTTGTCTGCCGTGCTTCCCATGGTTGGATCTCCTCGGTTCGGGTTCCTCAGAAAAGCGCGGGTCGATATTTCGTTCCACGGGTTGACGACACCGCTGTAAAAATAGCTGTTCGATCGGTGGCGATCTGTGTGCTGCATCGCGGCGGTCAGCTTCGGGAGTAGACAACTCTCCAAGGTTAGCGGACGATAAGTTCAACAGCTTGCCTCGCCGCGTTGACGAGGCATTGTTCAATGTGCGTGATTGAGCTTGAAACTTCTCCGACGCATTGTCGCTTGCAACAGGCCGCGATGCGGGTGATCTGCCGACAAAAGATCAACTGCTAGCTAGGCTCGCAAGCCTGCCAGGTGGTGTCGTGCGACTTCTTCAGATCATGTGGTGGTAACCCGATCGTCCTAAGATCAGCCTAAACTCCAGCAGGCCTGAAGTCCGGCAACATTAAAAAGGTCCCGGTCACAAGCCTTCAGCGAGTGGATAAGGGCGGCGGGGGAGGCGGTGTGGTCGAACCGGTCCCTAGCGAACGCTGCACCATGACACTGTCGGCCCAGTGGCCGTAGCGGTATGCGACGGCCGGCAATAGGCCGACGCGCACGAAATTGAACCGCTCGTGTAGGGCAAGCGACGCCGTGTTATCGGCGTCGATGTAACCGATGATCTGTCGGAATCCTGCCGCAGCACAGGCGTCGATCAGCCCGCGGAGGAGCTGACTTCCGACCCCCTTGCCGATATGATCGTGATGCACATAGATCGAATGTTTGACGGTGTAGCGGTAGGCTGGGCGTTTGCGAAACAGCACGACATATGCATAGCCGACCACGGTCCCGTTGATGGTCGCAACAATATGCGGAAAGCGCCGGCTCTTCAGATTCTTGCGCCGCTCGCGCAGGTCGTCCGGCTCCGGCGTATCGCTGTCGTCGACACCCTCCTCGACCCCTCGACGAATATGCCGACGATAAATCGCCAGCATAGGTTCCACATCCGCGTCCCGTGAAGGGCGAATGGTTAATCCGCTGTCCTGTTCCATTGTCGATCCTGGCGTGCGCAATTATTCCGCGACCACATAGGTGTAGAGCCGAACTCGGCCCGATGCATCTGTCTCGCGATAGACACCTTGGATCTCGACATCAAACCCCGGGAAGGTGTTAAAGCAGGTTTCGAACATCTTGAGATAGTCGATCATCGGCTTTGCCGCGTCCGTCAGGCGTTCGCCTGGCACGATCGTCGCGATCCCAGGCGGATAGACCACGAACGGGGTGGTCGCAATGCGCCCCGCGATCTCATCGATCGGCAGGTAGTCGACGTCATTGCGCACCAGGCTGCGTGCTGCGTCGTGCGGTGACATGGCCATTGGCGGTAGGTGGGCGGCGGAAAACTGCTTCGTCTGCAGGGCGCTGACATTGGCATCGCGGAAGAAGCGGTGCAGATCACCGCAAAGATCGCGCAGACGCACGCCGGCATAGCGGCCTGGACGCCGGCGATAGAATTCCGGTATCACCTCTTCCAACAACGCATTTTCGTCATGCAGCTTCTTGAAGGCGACAAGCCCGCTGATCAGGGTCCCTGCCTTGCTGGCCTCGACGCCGGGTGTCAGCAGGAAGAGCAGGGAGTTGAGGTCATTCTTCTCAGCAACGATGCGGTTCTCACGAAGATATTGCGCCACGATCGGGGCAGGAATGCCATGTTCGGAATAGAGACCTGTCTTGCGGTCGAAGCCGGGCGTCAGCACCGTCAACTTATTGGGGTCCGTCATGGCAAACCCCTGCTCCATGCCGCTGAAACCATGCCAGGGCGCACCGGGGGTCAAGAGCCAAAATGCCGGGTTTGTCGCCAGTTGATCGGTGGCAATGCTCTCCCATGGTACATCGTGCGAGGCGCCGGGGCTTGCAACATCCGGGATCGAAACCCGATCAGGAACGAATGGTTCAAAAAACCATCGACGATCTGCACGTGGCTCCTTTTCCTCGAATTCACGCCGCACGGCGCGCATTTTCTTTCTAAGCTCGATCCCGAGGCGGATCGTATCGTCCCACAGCACTTCGCCGGACCGGCCCTTCATCATCTGCGCGCCGACATCAAGAGAGGCGAACAGGGGGTAGAAGGGCGAGGTGGAGGCGTGCTGCATGAAGCTTTCGTTGAAACGCCGATGCTCCACGCGCCGCTTCTGCCCTTCAATATGGCGATCCTTCATGTGGATCTGCGACGCTTGAGAAAAGCTAGCAAGCTGCTTGTGGGTAGACTGGGTGGCGATGATGCCGGGCGAGTCCGGGCCGAGATCGGCAAGCCCCATGGCGAAACGACCGGCATAAAGCGGGTGGAACTTCATGAACCCGGCCCAGGCTTCGTCGAACAGAATGTAGTCGCAAAGGTGACCGATGGATTTAAGGATCATCTCTGCATTATGGATGGTGCCGTCATAGGTGCATTGCTCGACGACGGCGACGCGGAATGGGCGCGGTTTTTGCCAGGCATCAATATCCTTGACGAGGGGATTGGCTCGAATGCGCTCTCGCAGTGCCGTCTCGTCCAGTGACGCATAGTCAATTGGGCCAATGAGACCGTGCGCATTGCGTTTGGTCGGCAGATAGATGGGAATGCCACCCGATATCATGAGCGCGCCATGGTGAGCGGCTTTATGGTTGTTTCGGTCAAACAGGACGAGGTCGCCATCCGTGACAAGGGCGGAAAGTGCAACCTTGTTTGAAGTGGATGTTCCGTTGAGTACGAAATAGGTCTTCTCTGCACCGAAGATTTTCGCTGCTTCCTTCTGCGCCGCCAGCGCTGGTCCCTCGTGGGTCAGGAGGTCACCGAGGTCGAGCACGGAATTGTCGAGGTCGTCGCGGAATACAGCTTCGCCGAGGTGCTCCATGAACACGCGGCCGATCGGGCTACGACTGTAGAACACGCCGCCATTATGGCCGGGACAGGTCCAAAGGTGGTTGCCTTCTTCGGCATAGTCGACAAGCGCACCGAAAAAAGGTGTCTTCAGCGTTTCGGCGTATTGCTTAAGACGGCTGATGAGGTTTTTCGCGATGAAAGCAGGTGTTTCCTCAGACAAGAAAACATAGCCATCTATGAAGTCGAGCACCTCGACGGGCACATCTTCGAAACGCTTGCCGCGGATTAGCAGGATGATAGGGAAATCCAGTCCGCGACGGCGCATCAGGTTTATTAGGTGAGAGGTCTTGCCTTCAAGACCCTTCTTGCCCCAGTCGACCATCATGCAGCCAATGGCGGCGTCGGTCTGGACGACGATCTCGGCGTCATCCAGATTGCGGGCACGAACCACTTCAAAGCCGGAACGCTCGATCTCCTGGATAATCTGTTTGTAACGAACGCCTTCCAGGTCATCGCTGTCGAAAGAGGGCGTTGCGAACAGGAAGTTAAAGCGTCTGAAATAATCCATGCCACAGCATCCAAGATTAATCGGACGCAACATGTCGCCTTATTTTATGACGGTGCTGTGACAATGGCGGGAAGTTCACCAGTAAGAGCAAGAAAGAAATGTTTGATCAGCACCTCAACCGCCCCTCACTCCTGCGGCGACCGTCGGAGTCTTTGGAACCTGCAATTTACTAAGTCGCGTCCAATAATCGCGCGCAAAAAAGACGCGTGCGCCCACCGCCTCCGCTTTTGTCGGATAAAATTCGAGCCCTCGTTCTCTGGCGCTCGCAACAAGCGTCAACTGCAGAAAAACGTTAACAGGTGGCAGACGGTGACTTGCACGTCTTCGGCTCGGTAGCTCTGAATATGAAGCTACCGTAGGCGGCTGCAGAGGCATTTCCGATCGCTGTCCAGTCGACACGGCCAGACTGGAGCGTGAATGATTGTTCGCAGGCAGCGATGTCGCAGCCGTTTCACGGTTTTGGGTTTCTTTTACAAGGAAGCTTTGGGGGCAAGGCGTGGCAGAAAGATTGCCAAGAAGCCTGCAATCGGAATGAAAGAGCAGATCTGATAAACCCCTTCGATTCCGATCTTGTCTGTCAGGCTGCCCAGAAATGCCGCGGCGATACCACCGATTGCGAAGTTTAGGCCGTAGAACATGCCGCCAATCAGACCAATACGCTTGGGCACAAGATCCATCGCGTAAATCATGATGGAGGCAAACGCGCTTGCCATGACAAGATTGATGCCAATCGTGAGTACGCCCGTCCAGAAAAGATCGGCGTAGGGCAGCAACATCGTCAAGGGCAGCGGCCCCAGGATCGAAATCCAGATAATCCGATATCTGCCGATCCGGTCCCCCACGATGCCGCCAAGTAGGACGCCTGCAGCCGAAGAGATGAAGAATACGAACAGCATCAACTGGGATGTCGACACAGATACGTCGAAGCGGTCGATAAGGTAGAAGGTGTAGAAGGACCGGAAGCTTTCAAGATAGGTCAGCTTCGATCCCATTAACAGCGTCAGAACAATGAGGCCGATGGTGACGGTCCTGCGAGTGTGTTCCTTTCGCCCGCCCTTGGCATTTGAACTGCGGGCCGCGGCCTCGAATTGGGACTGGATTGACCAATATTGACGAGCGCTCCATCCAAGAAGAAGCATGGCGAGCAAGACCGTTGATGAGAAGAAGACTAGACTGTGCCTGCCATTCGAGACAATGAAGATGGCCGCGCAGAGCGGACCAAGGGCGCCACCTATCTGTCCACCAACCTGAAAGATGCCTTGCGCCAGGCCTTGTCTCCCACCAGAGGCGTAACGTGCAGCGCGCGTAGCTTCCGGATGGAAGATCGATGAGCCGATTCCCACGAGCGTTACTGATGCCAAGATTAGGACGTATGATGATGCATAGGCGAGGCTGATTAGGCCCGCGAGCGTGAAGGCCATTCCGAATACGGCCGAGTAGGGCAGAGGATGGCGGTCAGTGTAGAGGCCGATTGCTGGCTGCAGCAACGCGCCTGCAATCTGGAACACCAGCGTTATGATGCCGATCTGCATGAAGTCGAGCGAGAAATCGGACTTCAATATAGGGTAGACGGCGGGAATGAGCGACTGGATGGTGTCGTTGCAGAGGTGAGACAGGCCCAACGACAACAGGACCAGCAGATGCACACGTGGCTGTGAAACGACGGACGGCGCCGTCTCCGAAACGCTCATTCTTTCCTCCAATGGGCAAGAAGCCCCACTCCCTCCCGATTTGTTTAATGAAGCGAAATGGGCCCGTCGAGCCCCTCCATCGAGACTGTCGCAATATTGGCCGGGCGCCCCCTATCTTTGCACCGACCTTTCTGTGTCGTTGTTTAGGCCGACTTGAGGATATGCGTCGTCTGCTTGCGGGTTCGCCGCGCTGATTTTCTGACGCCTTTCTCGGTAGTTGAGCCTGCACTTCGGTTTGTCAGGACGACAAGAAGGACCGGGATCATGTTCCCCAACCGAGAAACACAGATCGCCCGATCCCTTCCCATCGACCGTTTGGTTCCTACTTCCCGAAGTTCCTAGCTTGAGATGCCGCCAACGCGAGTAAATCCAGGAGGCTTGAAATGGCAGATAGGATGTCTGAGCGTGCGAAGGTTGACTTGGACGCCATCATACAACAGCTCTACAGCATCGCACCTGAGGTGGATAAGCTCGCTGCAATTTGCGGGAGAGCGTTGCAACAAAACGTGGATGCGGACGGCGACTATATCTCGCAACGATCTGTGAAGGCCCTTTCTGACATCCAGAAAGCAATCTCATTCTTGTACGTTTCGGGGCATGCGGCCATGACAGAGAGAGACCGTTTCTTCGGCGGACGGAAAATCGAGCCATGACATGCGATCTGGCCGAAAGAAATCAAATTTCAATTACGCTGGCCATTGTGTAATGTCGGGGCAGAAGTTTGCCCCTTTTTCCCATATTGCGGAATACCGGCAACCGACATCATAGGATAATGGTCGCGTCACTCCATAGCCGTTTCGCGCCGACAAACGCCAGTCGATTGTCACCACGTCGGCACCCATCTGGCAGCTCGTCCAACTCATCGACCTGACCTCCACCGATTACGATGTAGTCCGGTAGAAGAGCCGCCTGCAAACGGGCAACGACGTCAAAAACAGAAGCTTTCCATTTCTTCGCGCCCCTGCGTTCGAGGCCGCGCCTTCCCACGTAATCCTCAAAGGTGCCGTGTTTCTTGTATGGCAAGTGAGCAAGCTCAAGTGGCTGCCCAACATTTTCGATAACCATCGCTGAACCCAAGCCTGTTCCTAGACCTAGGAAAAGCAGCCTACCGCCTTCGTAGCTGCCAATCGCTTGCATCAGTGCATCGTTGACCAATTTAACCGGCTTTCCGAACGCCCCAGCGAAATCGAAATCTTTCCAACCGGAACCAAGGTTGACAGGCTCTAGTGACGGTCGATTGTTCTTGACCGGGCCGGGATAGCCAATCGACAGAACATCGAAGGAAATCCCCTCAGAGAGTTGTTTGATAGCGTCGACTGCGTGTTTCGCAGACAATGAAGCTCCCGACTTCACTTTGCGCTCGTCGTAGCCATCCTTCATTATCTTGATATGGTTTCCGCCGATATCGACGGCAAGAACCTGTTGGTCCGCGACTTGGTCAACCTTGGTATGTGTCATCAAGCTTCCTGCGTTGTGCGACTGGTTGGATAGATCTCGTTGGGTTCCCCGAATTATCAAGGGCTACTGCGAGACAAGGAGCCGCCGCAGTCTGTCTTTGTGCATTTTGGCGACGAGATATCCGTTCGTGATACGCGCTTAGACAAAGGTGCCATCGACACGTCCCTTTCTCATGAGCTTCGAGAAGGCGTGGGCGATTTGCGGCAGCGTCCGTCTTGGGTTTTAGCTGGTCTAAGTCTCCGATCGCTCGTCTGCCGGGCCTTTCCGACGGGCAAGATTGAGGGCACTGTTGATGAGGCCGACATGGCTGAATGCCTGGGGAAAGTTGCCAAGCATTGCTTCTTGATGTGGATCGTATTCCTCAGATAGCAGGCCCACATCATTGCAAAGTCGTAGAAGCCTTTCAAAGAGCGTTTTGGCATCCTCCTGACGCCCGATCAGGTTAAGAGCATCTACCAGCCAGAAACTGCACGCCAGGAACGCCCCTTCGCCTGGTGGCAATCCATCCTCAACCTCGGTTGTCTCATAGCGCAGAACCAGTCCATCACGCATAAGCCGGTTCTCTATTGCTGCAACGGTCCCAAGGTATCGTGGATCATCTTCGGGCAAGAAACCGACCAGCCCTATGTGCAGCACACTGGCGTCGAGGGTCTTTGAACCATAGGCTTGGACGAAGCTCCCTATAGTCTCGTCGTATGCCTTTTCGCAGACCTCGCGGTGGATTTCATCGGCGGTAACACGCAGCTCCTTTGCAGCTTGCAGATCGCCAGCCTCGGTCGCCATCCAGCAGGCACGATCAAAAGCAACCCAGGCCATGACCTTCGAGTATGTGAAGTGCTGTCGGTCGCCCCGGACTTCCCAGATTCCCTCGTCGGGATCGCGCCAGACCTTTGAAAGGAAGGGGATCAACGCGGAATTAAGCGACTTGCCACGGGGATGCGGGGGAAGACCACCCCTTATGGCTTGTGTCATGGCATCCGCGACCTCGCCATACACATCGAGCTGAAACTGCTCGGCCGCAGCATTCCCGATCCTGACTGGAGTGGAATCCCGGTATCCATCGAGCCAGGTTGCTTCCCACTCCATCAGGTTTCGTTCACCCGCCACACCGTACATGATCTGCATCTGGTGAGGCGATCCGGCAACCGCGCGCAGCAGCCAGTTACGCCACGCGGCGGCTTCGTCGTAATAGCCAAGCTTCATAAATGCCATCAACGTCAAGGTCGCGTCGCGAAGCCAGCAATACCGATAATCCCAATTACGCGTCCCGCCGAGCTGCTCTGGAAGCGACGTCGTCGCGGCCGCCACGATCCCACCAGTCGGCATGAAGGTGAGCGCTTTGAGCGTGATGAGCGAACGCTTGACCTGTTCGGTCCACTCGCCAACATCGGGGCATTTGGCGACGAAGTCCTCCCAGAAAGTGGCTGTCTCTCGGGTGGCGTTTTCAATCTTTGCGGCGGTCGGCATCTTCAGGTGGGAGGGGCAATATGTGAGTGTGAACGCAAGCTGGTGGCCAGCTGAGACTTCGAAAGATGCCTTCGTCTTCAAGTCCTCTCCTTCCAGTTCGATAGGAGAGGTGAGGACAAGCATGTCCGGACCGGCGGTGGCAGTCAGTGTGCCGTCTTTGGTCTGTGTCACCCATGGCACTGTCCGCCCATAGTCGAAGCGGATCACAAGCTCAAAGTCGAACGCCACGTGGCCACTTATGCCCTCAACAATTCGAACTAAGTCATTCACGCCATCTCGAAGCGGCATGAAATCACGCACGACCGCGACGCCGGTTTCTGTCTCGAAAGTCGTTTCTAGAATGAGCGTGTCTTTCTGATACCGCCGTTCGGAGCGATATTTTTGGGACGGGGAGATGGACCATCTGCCATTCTCTTCGTTTCCCAGCAGGGCTGCAAAGCAGGCGGGAGAGTCAAATCGGGGGAAGCATAGCCAGTCGATTGATCCTTCGCGGGACACAAGAGCTGCAGTTTCGCAGTCTCCGATCAGGGCATAGTCTTCAATCCTGGTTTTCAATCTAGACTCCGATCTTCTGCTTAACCCGCTTCTAACTAGCGCGTTGAGGAGATCGTCAACTGCCACTGCATCCGCTATGGCATCGATCTGCACCGGACGCCTAGCAGATCCAGGGCATCAATTCCTAGATGTCTATAGCGCGTATTTCGGGTTAGATTTTCATCAAGTTGATCAAACCCAACCTGGTATAAGCGAGCGACAGGCGAGTAATTCAAGATGATGGGACAAGCGACAAAGCATTTAATTCGGCCCTGAGAGCGACGACCATGAGTGCGCACTTTCTACTATCGGCAGCTTCAGACAGCTTGGAAATGCTGTCCCTGAATAAACAACCTGAGTGGCAGTCCTGAACTTGGATTCATCGGCGAGCGTCGAGGGCACGCCGGATTGAGGGTTACGGTCAAATCGCGGGAAATTTGAGGATGCAATTTGCAGACGCAAGCGGTGTCCCTTTTTAAACAAACGGCTGATATGACCGAGACGGATCGTGACCTCGACTGGCCCCTCGCCAGTCGCAGTCGGTCTCCACCGAGCGATACCATCTACGACACCGAGACTGCGGCCCTCTAGATCGACCTCACACAATCTTGCAGTCCAATCGCAAGTAGGAGCAGAGGACGTTACCCAGAGATTTGTTGACACAAGACCAGTTACGTCCAAATCGTCTCGCAAGGGCGGGCCGGTGAATACGATTACATCATCTCGCGCTTCGACCTTGAATTGCTCAATCGGGCCGGAATTTCGTCCCTGTAGAAGCCCGGGAAGAAATGTGGCGCCACCGGCGCTTGGCACTGGCGATCGAGGATCAGAAACGAAGCTGGCGCTTGCTGTTGATGCCGGCAGCGTATCCAGGCTGTTACGTTCGCAGTTGAGAAAATGAGAGACCAGGGTCGTGCCCGGCAAAGGCCAATCCGGAGCTGCATGCCAGCTATTCGATCCTGAACGAAAATAGCGGACCACTGGTGAAGCTGGTTCGCGGCCCGTCAGTATGTCGTCAAAGAAAGCGAGGTTTTCTTCAGGAAGATCGACAGTAGAGGCCGCATAGCCCAGCCATTCGCTTCCCTGCCAATCGCTCGGATTTCCATGTGACCATGGGCCGATGATCAGGCGGTCTGGCATGTCTCCGTGATCCGGCCACCTCGACTTGGCTTTTGCAAACAGCTCAAGGGATCCTTCGAGAAAGATGTCGTTCCAGCCTGCAACGATCAGCATTGCTGTCTTATTGTGCTGTGCCCAGCCACCGGCCTCGATAGTCCGTTCGCCGCCTATTGCCTCTGGATCAAACCACTCACGCACGTAGGGTGCAAGCTCGCTCAATGCACTATCGAGAACGGGAAGCCGATCAAATGCCGAGGCAGGGTCCTGTTGGAGACGCTGGAGAAGATCCAATGCGCGTTCTCGTGCACCCGGCGGCATTGTCTCCAATCGATGCTGGAGGTGATCGGGGCCGAGCGACTCGATTATCCACAACAGCGTGAATGCCAGTTCCAAGGCGCCGCCGCGGTACATCCAAGTGTCGTCGTGGCGCAGCGTTGTGAGCTGTGGCGCGACCGCTGATAGACCGGGTGGGTTTTCGGACAGCGCTAGCACCTGCGTGGCGCCGACATAGGATGCGCCGAACATCGCGACGTTTCCGTTGCAGAACGGCTGCGACCGAAGCCAGCCGATCGTATCGGCGCCGTCGCGTCCTTCAAATTCGAAAGGGACGAAATCGCCGCCTGATTGGTAACGCCCACGCGTATCCTGTATCGCGATAGCATAGCCGCGACGAAGCGCCGTCTGAAACTCGAGCGCCGAAATATATTGCGACCCGAAGGGCGTCTCCTTTCGATAAGGTGTCCGTTGCAAAAGCACCGGGCTGGCTCCTTCCGTTGCCGGAAGCCAGATGTCGGTTTTCAGGACGACGCCGTCGCGCATCGTTACGTCCACGTTGTCAAGCAGCTTGAATGTCGCCTGCATCGCTCTCAACGCCCCCCGACGAGACGCTGACGAAGCTGGTCGAAGGAAACGGCGAGAATGAGCAGGATGCCGGTAGCGGCCTGCTGCCAGGAGGAATTGATGTTCATCAGCGTCAGTCCATTGTTCAAGACGCCAACAATCAGCAGGCCAATGACTGTGCCAAACATCGTGCCGGTCCCGCCCTTCAACGAAGTTCCCCCAAGAATGACCGCCGTGACGACGGCAAGCTCCAGGCCGAGACCGGTCGTGCCGGACGTCGATCCAAGCTGCGAGGCGCTCATGAGCCCGCCGAGACCTATGAAGGCGCCAGATAGAAAAAAGCTCAGGAACACCACGCGCTTCGTTTTGATGCCGACCAAGCGGGCAGCGTTCTCATTGGCCCCGATTGCATAGATGGACCGGCCGAAGACTGTGCGTTTCAGAACTATCCCGACGACTATGGCCACCAGCACAAAGACGAGTGCGGAAACCGGGATGTTGAGGAACGGTCGCCAGATTGCCCAGTCGAAATTCGATATCAGCAGGTTCTTGCCACCACCGATCGATTGGGTCAGCCCTCGGAAGATCGCAAGGGTCCCAAGTGTCGTGATCAGCGCATTGACGCCGATCTTGGTAACGAGGAAGCCGTTGATGACCCCGATAGCCATGCCGACGAGCAAGGCGAGCGCGCTCGCCGGTACAACCCCAATACTGTCTGCCGTCAGCGCCATCACCAGCGCGACGAAGGCGACGCCACTGCCTACCGATAGATCGAATTGACCGGCAATAAGCAACATCGTTCCACCGGCGGCGAGAACGCCGGTGATCGAAAGGGCAGTGATGACATTGACCCAATTGCCCCAGGTCAGAAAGTATGGCGAGTTGAGCGAGAAGAAGACAATCTCTGCCAAGAGGAAAGCGAGCAGCGCCGCCGATTCCGGAGCCCTTCTCCAGAGCGGTGTTTTATCGCGGCTTGGATCGATATCTGTCATGGCCGTCATCGCCTTGGAATGCAGATTGTCATGCATGGACACCGCCTCCCGCGGCTTCGGTCAGGGTTTCAGTCGAAATTTTCTCGTGGGGTATTTCCGCGACCATCTGTCCGCGGACCAGGATCAGTGCCCGGCTGGCCACTGCATTGATGTCTTCGTAGTCGGAGGTCGCGATAATGATTGCGTGGCCTTTGGCCGCCAGTTCAGCGAGAACGCGGTAGATCTCCTGGCGGGCGCCGACATCAACACCACGCGTCGGTTCTGTGAGTACGAGGATTCTAGAGCCCGCCTCAAGCCAACGACCGAGAAGAACCTTCTGCTGATTGCCGCCAGACAGCTCGGTAATGGTCTGATTGCCGGAGGGATCCGCTTTCACGCGAAGTTCACGATGCCATCGGGCATAGGCGGAACTCAGCCGCTCGCCGCTCAGTATTCCGTGCCTGGCCAATCTCGACCAACTCGGTGCCGAAAGGTTTTCCGCCAATGTCATGGTGCGCAGCAGTCCTTCACTGGCGCGGTCAGCCGGCAAATGGCCGATCGAGGCGGCGATCGCCTCGGCGGGGTGCCGGAAGTGCTTTGGGCGTCCGTCGACGAAAAGCGTGCCGCTGTCGAATGGTCGCGCGCCAACCAGGGACGCTGAGAGCTCCTGAACCCCAGAGCCGACCTTGCCGTACATGCCGAGAACCTCTCCGGGTCTCAGCGTGAACGAGATATCCGAAAAAGCATCCGAGCCGAGATGAGCGACCTCCAGTACCGGGTTGGTCGCCAAAGTGGGGGTGACGAGCAAATGACGGGCATGGGCAACTGCCCGTCCCACCATCGCCTCGATCACCTGCTCCTGATTGACCTGGACGGTTGGGCGATCCAATGAAACACGGCCATCGCGCAGAACGCAGACCCGGTCTGCGAGTGCAAAGACCTCGTCGAGGCGGTGGGTAATGTAAAGAACAGCCGCGCCGCGTTCGGCCAGGCGCCGGATCAACTGGAAGAGTTTGCGCGCTTCCGCGTCCGAGAGTGCTGCCGTCGCCTCGTCGAAAATGATGCATTTCGATGCGCCAATCGTCGCGCGGGCGATCTCGATGATTTGGCGCTCGCCGAGGCGAAGGTTTGCGACCTTCGCCTTTAGCGGCAGTTCAGCGCCGAGAAGGTCAAGTGCCTCTCGTGCCATCTGCTGCATCGCGCGTCGATCGATGAGCCCGCCTTTGGTTGGCCAGGCGCCGAGAACGATGTTCTCGGCAACCGTGAGAGTAGGTGCGTCTGCGATCTCCTGGGCAATCAGCCTTATGCCAGCTTGTCTTGCATCGCTGACGCTATGGAAAGATGACGCCTTGCCATCCACCGCTATCGTTCCTTCGTCTGGCCGGTGGTCTCCGGCCAGAATGCGCACGAAGGTAGACTTCCCGGCGCCATTTTCCCCAAGAAGCGCTGTTATCGTGCCGCCGGCGAGATCGAGGTCCACGCCATGCAGAACCTCGACCGGGCCGAACGATTTCCGGATGCCGCGGACGGCAAGGAAGTCCTTCGTCATTTGCAGGCGTACTCCGGGTAGACCTTGCTGACATTGTCAGGCGTGATCAGCTCGTGCGGCACCAGGATCTGGCTATTGATCTTCTCGCCCTTGATGGCTTTTACCAGGTTCGGTACGATCAGCTCTGCATAGCGCTCGGGGAAGTAGGCAGCCGTGGCTATGAAGTGCGGAGCTGTCCAGATCTGGCAATTGTCGGGATCGAAGTTCTGAACACCGAGGTAGAGGTCCTGGTTGCGACCCTGCGTGCGAG
This sequence comes from Rhizobium sp. S163, assembly GCF_030380805.1. NCBI lineage: Bacteria > Pseudomonadati > Pseudomonadota > Alphaproteobacteria > Hyphomicrobiales > Rhizobiaceae > Rhizobium > Rhizobium sp. S163. The sequence goes on from NZ_JAUDSA010000037.1 coordinate 368,814, forward strand.
CTGCGGCAAGCGCTGCGGTGATCACATCCTCATTGATACCGACAGTGATAATCTTGCCGGCGCCCGGCAAGGCGGTCAGCGTATCGGTAAACTGTCGCTGTGCGGCGTCTGCCTGACCCCCAGCGCCAGTGTCGATGATGCGCAGGTTCTGGACTGGCCCGCACACCGCTTCGAACGCCTTGCGGATGCCGCCCATGCGCTGGTCGTTGACGACGCCCACGGCGGTGGATTCCAGCGAGATAAACGCATCGTATTGGCAATTCGAGTTCTTCGCGAAATACATGCCCAGTTCGTGGCCGACGATCTCGCCGGCATAAGAATTAGCCGCACCGACGAAAGCTGTTTCGCAAGGCTTCTGCTGGATATCGATCGCGATAACCGGAACCTTAGGACCTTCGGCGCAGATATTGGCGGCGGCGGCTGCATCTGCCTGGAAGGTGATGAGGCCATCGACATTTTGCGTCTTGAATTGGCGCACACAGGCGAGCGCGGTTGCCGCATCCATCTTGGAATCGCAGGTTACAAGCTTGAAGCCGGCGGTCTCGGACGCCTTTTCCATGCCGCGCTGCAGCGCATCCGTGAAGGGAACGCCGAGGACAAGCTGCGTGAAACCGAGGGTCAGCCCCTTGGCGCTGCCGGGAGCAATCGGTTCGAATTTGGCGACTTCGGCCGGCGGCGTCGGCGCCGGGGCGTCCAGATGAACTTCCGCCGAATTTGCCACCTGGCCGGCGAGTGCCATGGCGGCGGTGACCAGAAGCCATTGGCCTCTTAGCGCAAGCTTCCTTATATTTTTCATTGGCATTTTCGGGTCCTCCTCACCCTGTTGAACTCTATATGGCGGTCTGTACCGTATCGTCGTCTTTCGCCGTCCTCAGCAAACCTGGACCACTTCAAGATCGAGAAGCTTGCCGAGCTTATTAATTTTTGTAGCGATATGCCCGACGCCAACGGCGCAATGGTGCGCCGGTCCCTGCGCATTCCAGTCTTCGACGAAACGGCGCGCGCCGATATCGAACCGATAGCGGCTGTTGGTGTTGCCGATCTCCAGCACCGGCCCTGACACAGACTGCCCTTCGGCGCAAAGCAGAACGATCCGTCCGTCTCGCTCGATCACGGAAAGAAGCGTCACCGGACCATGCTTGACGGACATCTCGACGCTGACGCCGGATCCAACCTTGCCATGATAAACCTTGAGCGGTTTGATCTTGGTCTTTCCTTGCGCAACCTTGATATGACCGGGCCCATCATGTCCCATCAGTACAACGTCTTCCAGGAAGTCCATGGCGTAGTATTCGGTAAACGATCCGCCAGCACCAAAGCTGTCCAAGATCTTCATCGCCTGGACGTTCTTCACCTCATACTCGCCGGCCACCGGGACACCGTTGGCCGTCAGAATTGAGCAGCCGACGATCACCGAGGTGATCACGTCCTCGTACTCATGGCCGGGCGTCGATTCATAGTAATAGGCAAGAGAGCCGAGATCCTTGTTGTCGACAAATTTCCTGAGTGCAACCGCTGTGCGGGCAGCCCGTCTCAATTCGCCAATGTCGCACTCAGGGTCGATGTCGAATGCATCCTTGATTGCTTCCAGCGACGCCTCTAGCTCGTCTTGCGTTGTCTCCCGCCTCAGGCGGGCCAACTCGTCAATCTCGACAATTTCAATATGCGTGCCGAAAGCAGCCGTGTGTGCGGTCAGGTCAGAGTATATATCAAGCATGCCGTTGTAGTAGCGACCCATGACGCCCAACCTGTTATGTGCCATGACATGAGCGACACGTGCTGCATCGATCCAGTCGGCAATCTCGCGGTCAACGATCGCGTCGCCGTGCAACATGCCGGTGATCTGATGAAAGGCCACGCCCGAGCGGCGAAAGACGTTTGCGATCTCCGGCACCGGGCAAGCGCTGCAGTAGGCCAGCCATTCGCCGGTCATCTTCGTCCGGTCGCCGAGGGCATTGAAGCTGCGGTAATCGATCGCGGCTTCGGGCTGCAGGTTGAGGATCACGACAGGAACGCGTGCACGTCGGACGGCAGGCAGGACCGTGGACGACAGTGCATAGGTCGTAACGTGCAGAAAGATAATATCGACATCCGCCTCACGGAAGCGGTGGCCCGCATCCAATGCTTTTTCGGGGGTGTCAATCAGTCCGAGATTGACGACATCGATATCGGGACGGGCCAGCTTCTCAGCCATCTGGCCGACATAGCTCGAAAGTCGTTCCTCCAAGCCTTCGAACTGCGGCCAGTATGTTGCCAGTCCGATCCCGAACAGGCCGACCTTTAGCTTGCGGTGCGTCATGCGCGCTCCGCCGGTAAGCGGCAAAACACAGCGCTTTGCGGTAGGCTCGCGCCGACCACGTTCGGGAATGATGACACTGTCTAATCTCCTCCACGGCCGCAGAAACTTACGGCTTGGCTATCGCCTTGGTCCGCCAGCTTTTGCCGTCGGCTCCATCCTCTTGGTGAACCGTAGCATCAGAGATAGGAGTTGACATCACGATCTTTTCTTCAAAAATGATCTGAAGCATACAAAAAATGATCATCTGGCGAGATGCATGGCTCAGAACTATTCCCTCTATTTGCCCGATAATCGGCTATGTTCTGCTTGGGGATGCACCGCGATCTCTATTGGGCATACGAAAATCATGCCTCATTCTGAGTACCCGCCGATCCGCCATCCGGACGATCATCACTTCGACTGGAAGCGAGGCCGTATCCTGCAGGCGTATCAGGTGATCCTGATCTCGGAAGGGCAGGGACTGTTCGAATTCTCACACCGTGGTCGCACCCAACTCGTGCAATCGGGGTCAATCGTTCTGCTCTTTCCTGGCGTCTGGCATCGCTTTGCTCCCGATCCAGAGCTTGGCTGGACCGAAAACTGGATCGAATGCCGCAGCACTGCCTTTGATTTTGCCCGCACGGCTGGATTGATCGACCCGGCTCGGTCTGTGTTGCCCTCAACCCCAGAATTTGCCGAGGTGTTCGAGAAGATCCACGGACTGGCGATTGAAGAAGGTCTCTCCAACCAATCACTGATCTCAACGCTCGGCCTGCAATTATTGGCGCTGCTTTCCAAGCAGAGCGAACTCGCGTCAGCGGCGCCGGCCGACCGGCTCGTGGAGCGGGCGCGTGTGTTGTTGATGGAGCGGTGTACTCAGCGCGTTTCCGTGGAAGACCTCGCTGAAGAACTAGGAGTAAGCTATTCGCACTTCAGGCGCGTCTTTCGTGAAAAGACGGGCATCTCGCCCAAGCAGCACCTGGTTTCACTGCGAATTCGAAGGGCGCAGGACATCTTCGCCAATACAGATAAATCGGTGAAAGAGGTGGCGGGGTTGCTCGGTTTCAGCTCCGCCTTTCATCTCTCAACACAGTTCCAAGAGACGGTGGGGTGCAGCCCCTCAGCCTTTAGGCAATATTCAGTCACCGAATTGCCGTGAGCTCGATTTCATTTGAGAAGTTGGCGCTTTTTCACTCTCGTCGATCTATCAAGAAGTGTCGATAGCTCGTATCTTTCAGAGCGTCGACCATATGTGCTACCCCTGAATGCCTTGCAATCGTCTCGTCCAATCTTCCACCTTTCCACTTTCCAGTCGTTTAGCAGCGTGAGCACGCCAGCCGGAGGCCAGGCGGCTGAGGCCTGCGATGGCTGCAAGTTCGGATCGGTCGAGCGTATTGACGTAGAACGTGCTCCAGATACGGGCAAGCGTCCATTCTGGAGAGCGACGCTCCAAAAGCGAGAGATGGTCGCCAGGGACGACGGTCCCGGGCTCTATCACCCGATAATACCAGCCGGTACGCCCGGTCTCCTGGACTTTGCGGGCCATGGCCCTTTGCGCGAAGCGTTCGTTCAGCTTCCAGCAGGGTTGCCGGCCCTGGCTGATCTCGATGACGGCACTGCCCAGCCTGAAGACGTCACCGATGGCGGCTTCCTCCTCCGTTAGGCCCAACGTTGCGATGTTTTCGCCGAATGCTCCCGGGTTTGCGAGGATCGGCTGTTCGCCGAACTCCCGTGTCCAGAAAGCATAATGGTCGAAAGGATAATGATGGACTGCCTTTTCCGGGCCGCCATGCCTGTCGGTGTCGCCCTGCATGTCGCCGACGAAGCCGGCCTCCGATAGTTGCAGCGGTACTGAGACCTCCGATTTGTCGATGCCGCTCAAAACGCCTTTCGGGCCGAGCGGTGCAACCGCACCGATCCGCAGACTGAGAACCGGCAGGTTGGTCATGTCGTTTGCCGGCGTCATATCGCCCGTTCCGTCTTGAGGCCGGCGAGCCACTCTCGAAGCAGCGCGCGGGCAGCCGCCGCCAAAGGCGGGCCATATCGTGCAGCGTCGCGCCGCAAGGCCGCGATATCGATGCCGGCCGATCCGAGTTCGGCGGCATGGCCGACCAGCCAGCGCTCAAGGTACCGATCGGTTTCGGCCTCGGGGTGAAACTGCAGGGCGAGCACGTTCTCGCCGATCGAAAATGCCTGCTGCTCGACCAGGGCAGAGGATGCCAGGTTGGCAGCACCCAACGGCAGGCTATAGGTGTCGCCATGCCAATGTAGAACGTGGACGTTCTCAAGGTGCTTCAACGGGCTCGACATTCCGTCGTCGGTCAGCATGAGCTTGGAAAAGCCGATCTCCTTCAAGCCTGTCGCGAACACCTTTTCGCCGAGGGCTGCCGCAATCAGCTGAGCGCCGAGGCAGATCCCGAGTGTCGCCAGGCCGCCTTCGAGCCTTGTGCGGATGAAGGTACGCTCGGCCTCTAGAAACGAATAATGATCGTCATAAACCCCGATCGGCCCGCCGAGGATGACGAGAAGATCGGGCGCAAGTGGATCGCCGGCGCAGAAATCGAGATCGCCGACGTCGCTGTATCGGATGTCATAGCCGGCGTCCGTCAAAGTATCGGCAAAGAGGCCGAGATCTTCGAAATGCACGTGCCGGAGCGCTAGAACGGTTTTTGTCATGGTTTGTTGTTCATTTCTCGGGTCGTTGTAGGAATATCGCATCGACCATCGGCGCAGCCGGCTTCGGACCGGTCATTATGCGCCGGAATGGGGGTTGCGAGCGCCATGGCGATCCGAGCGCCCACAATCATGTCCTCCGCGACGCCGAAGGCATGATGGAGAAGCGTACCGCCCCGGCCGATCAGCACCGAGGAGGGAGTTCCACGCAGGCCGAAGCGACGCATCGTGACCGGAATATCCGAGGTGCCATCGGCCATATCGACGCCGACCGGCGATGTGATGCCGTATTCGTGGAGGAAGGCCCGCAGCGTGACGGGCGACATCGCGGCATGATGTTCGAAAACTGTATGGAGGCCGATTACCTGCAAGTCGGTGTGAGAAAACAGCTTTTCGATACGCTTGACCTGCGGCAGGGCGTCGGACACGCAACCGGGGCAAAGCAGCTGGAAGCTGTGAAGAAAGACGGGACGGTCTCGCAGGCCCGCCAGCGTCAACGGCACTGCCGTGTTGAACCATTCATTGACGGCAAGCTCCGGCACGATATGCGCTTTGGGTGTCGCCCTGCCTTCGGTTGCTGTTGCCTTGTTCGGGGCATCGGGGGTAAAACTGCCCATGTTCTTTCTCTCTAATAGCCTGGAGGGGAGAATATGCCGGTTCGTCGATGGCAGTCGACGAACCGGCGCGCATTTCACGTCATCACTTGGCGGGTTCGACCTTGCCCGGTAGGCTGAGATCACCGGACGCGACCTTGAAGACATCGCTGACGCATAGAAGCGGCGCATGCAGGTTGCCGTTAACCTTCAGACCAGCTGTCACACCGTCAAATGCCGCGCCCTTGATGCCGTTAATCAGCGAGAGCGGTATCTCGACGTCGACCTCATCGCCCGTGAAGGTCGTCGGATAAGCCGGGCTGTCGATCAGAAGTGGAACGCCCGGCCAGGTCGCCGGCACTTTGGGCTTGGTGTCCTTCGGGATATCCACCACCTTCAGCCCGGCGCCGCAGGCCTTGTCCTTGGCAAGGACGACCCAATGGGAATGCCAGACATGACGGTTCTTGGTGCCATTTGCGCCATCATCGAAATCCGGGTGGAAGGTAACGGCAAGTGCGACGATGCCTTGCTTCTTCTCGAAGCCGACATCACTGCTATCGAGGCTGGTTGGCCAGACATAGGCATAAACGCTCGAACCTTCGAACTTGCCGGTTGCATCAGGCTTGTCTTTGCCGGCCTCGCCGCGAACGCGGGTGGAAAAGACCACCTTGTCGCCCTTGGTCGTGATCTTCGTTTCGATGATATCGAGCGAGGCGTTGACCGCCTGGTTCGCTTTCGCCTTGATTGCGTGGGCGCTCGCAGTCGACTGGCATAGCAGCGCCGTTCCGGCGACGACGAGCGTGCCGGTCAAAAGTGATCTCAACATATGGATGGTTTCCTTTCTCTTTGTTGCCTGGAGGCGTTCGTTTATCCCGCTTGAAATGCGTCCCAGGTGGCAGCCCGGGACGTGGGATCGGCTTGTTCGTGTTCGCGGCAATCGACGCGGAGTTCCCGCTGGCCGAATGGCGCATCAACGAAATGACAGTGGTGGGGCTTGTCGCTCTCAGGATGGGCAAATGGGTCGAAATAGCGACAGGTGACGCACATGCGCTGGACGGGAATGGATTTCTCCTCCTGCAACCCCCGGATCATCGTGACCAGCGTCACCAGCAAAGTTTCCTGCGCCGCATCTCCAAGAGCGCCGATGGCCCTGCCGATCATGTCGCTCTCGGTCTCCTGGCTCACAAGCGTTACCCCTTTCGTGCTCAAACGCACGCTGACCGATCGCCCGTCGGTAAGTCCTGTCCGTTTTTCGACATGCCCCTTCTTTTCGAGTGCATTGATGGAGTCCGTCGCCGTCGGCTGCGATACACCGAGATGAGCGGCAATTTCTTTCACGCCAAGCCCATCTACTCTACCTTCGAGAAGAACCAGGATTGCAAGCTGCGTCGGGTTCAGACCGAGTGTTTTAGCCCTTTCCCACTCATCGGCTCGCAAAGCGGCGGCCACCCGCGATAAGCCTTCACGAATGCGAGAATTGACGGAGTGGGCGTTCTTTGGTGTTTCCATGATAATTAAATATAGGAATCCTATCTAATTGGCAAATGGAAACTTGTGTGATCTCGCAATCCGCAGAGATGGGCGTTCTTCAGACAAAGCGCGGGCCCGTCAACAATGCGCCCGGCGAGGCACTGACGGGCTGCAAATCAGCTGCTCATGACCGCTGCTATCATGATAGCAGCAAACGCGATCATAATGACGCTGCTGAGAACAAGCATAGGTGGCGGCCACTTCTCTGGCGAAGCTACGCGCAGAAGGCGAATGATGTAAATGAAAACACCCAGAAACTCGCGCGTGGCGCTATGGATACGATTTTTTCGGCGTGGCTCGTTGCGTGGACGAGACTGGCAACGAAATAAATGTATTGGCGAATGCTACCAATTGACAGTCCGCGCTACCGAAAGGTAGTCAGATTGACATGAGTGATCTTTCGACGACATCTGACAAAATCCTGTCTACCGCGCAGAGCCTCATCTTGAGCGGTGGTTATAATGGCTTTAGCTTTGCCAACATCGCAGAGCTCGTCGGCATTCGCAAGGCAAGCATCTTTTACCATTTCTCAACCAAGGCCGACCTCGTGCGAACGCTGGTGTCACGCTACCGCAAGGATGCGCAGGAGGGCGTTGTGGCGCTGGAACTCAAGGTACCGGAGCCGCGCCAGCTCTTGAACGTCTACGTGGATCACTGGGCCGAGTGCATAGAGGACACCAGTAGGCCGTTCTGCGTTTGCGCGTTGCTTGCAAGCGAATTGCCCTCACTGCCTCCGGAAGTCGCCACGGAAGTTACCTCGTTCTTTCAGTTCGTGTCAAAGTGGCTGACCTCTGTGATGGAGCGGGGCGCACAAGACGGCACCTTGAGCCTTACGAGCGCGCCAGATGCCGAGGCCGAGGCTTTCATGGCCTGCGTCCACGGCGCGATGCTTTCAGCCCGCGCCTATCAACAGCCGGCGGTGTTCTCGACGGTTCTCGCGCCTACACTAAAACGGCTCTCGAGGACCGCCGCTCAATAATTGCCCGAGCTGCGTTTAGCCCCAGCGTAGATTGCGTCCGAGTAAACTTGTTGGCTCTGTTGAGGAACCTTTCGACAAGGTTCCATTGTCGATAAACGCAGCGCGAGAATACCGAAGAGCCTCTGCGGTTTGCCTTCGGCGCAATATTGGCCCACGCCTTATGCTCGGCCGCGTTGGCTAGGATGGCATCGGTGTCGTAGCGCTATCACCTTCGCCGAGGTCGTAAAGCAGTGCATCGGACTGGGTGCAGTCGGCGACCTGACGGTCGGTCATCCGCACGTTGACGGCGCAACCTTCGGCATCGACGCGCGAGTGAATTTTGCTCGTAAGCGCGCCGCGAGAGCGGCACACACAACTCTCGTATCGATCAACTTTTTCATGGCCGCATACTGATGAATGCGAACATAAGTTGGGTTTCTTCATTTTCGGCCCTGAAGTAACCAGTCAATCGTTCGAATGCCGCATTGCAGCAGATGATCGGGTTATCGTTCTGATTTGGATCGGTCACGATCATAGGAATGCGTGTCGCTTTAAAGGCAGCTGCAAAAGGATCTTCCCGGATACGTCCTGCAACAAGCCGTTCTCCGGCGTCGCGGGCGTCCATATTCATATTTTCCCGAGAAGTCATGACGTCCCTGACTGATACTGGCGCAAGCTACAATGAAACGGCACGGCCTTCGTTCCATAAAGCGGAGGATATTTGTTCGATAGCGTACATTTCCCCTCGATATGTCATTGTTAAACGACAGTCCTCCGACAGGATGTTACGTCGAGAACGCAAAGTTCCGACGAACTGCCGGTCCACGCCTTCCGTACGCGGTCGAACGCATCAGCGTCAGGAGGCGGTTTATGAACGACGCCATTTCTTTGAAATCAGACTTCACATCCTGCGATCTAGAGCAAATCCACATCCCAGGCTCCATTCAGCCCCATGGTCTCATGCTTATCGCCAATCAGATGGACGGGGCGGTGATTGGGGTTGCTGGGAACGTGGAGGGCCGCCTAGCCAAGGACTGGGCTGGCAAGCGACTCGCGGATCTCATCGGCGAAAAATGTTATGAAAACGCAGCGAAGGCACGCGAAGGCTTCGTCGTGGTTCTCGGCCGGATCGAAAGTGTGACCGGGGGCCTCAATGCCGTCGCCTACAGATCGGGTGGGAACCTGGTCGTCGAACTTGACGACGCGAAACAAGACGCGCTCCTAGACGCAGCGTTTCTCTTCGACCTCGACGAGGCTGTCAGCGTGTTCGAGCGTGCGCCCAATATCGAAATCCTGTGCCGCCAGGCCGCGAAGACGTTCAGGAAACTGACGGGATATGGCCGAGTGATGGTCTACCAGTTCATCGACAACGATGCCGGCGTGGTGGTTGGAGAGAGTCTCGACGACGCTTCCTCAAGTTTCATGAACCACCATTTTCCTGCGTCCGACATTCCGAAGCAGGCGCGTTCACTCTACATTCGCAATCGGGTCCGGGTTATTCCCGACGTCAATTACGCGCCCCAGCCGATCCGTTCAACATCCGAAGATCTCAGAGTGCTCGACTTGAGCGACTCCACGCTTCGCAGCGTTTCGCCGGTCCACATCCAATACTTGAAGAACATGGGCGTCGCCGCCTCCGCTTCGATCTCCATCATCAAGGACGGCATCCTTTGGGGGCTGATTGCCTGTCATCACCACGAGCCGCGCGAAATTCCTCTCGGCATTCGTGTGGCTTGCCAGGCAATCGCCGGCTCTCTCTCGCGTCAGATCCGCGCAAAGGACGAGGCTGAACTCTACCGTGAGCGCCTGCGCCTTCGCGCTCAGGAAGAGGCGGCGATTTCTAAGCTCGGTGAAGATGGAAGTCTTGGAGAATTCTTTGAGAAATCGGGAGGCGAACTCGCCGCTCTACTGGGAGCCGATGGTTTCGCAGCCGTGCAGGGCAAGGACCTTTTTACCTACGGCAACTGCCCCGACAACATCGACATCCGCACGATTGCAGAGTTTGTCCGCCAGCCGGCATCTATGCAGCCTCTTGTCACAGCTAGCTTGTCAACACGTCTTCCCGAAGCCATTGCTTATGCCGACAAGGGCAGCGGCCTTCTTGCGGTGACAATGTCCACCGAGATACCTACGATATTGATGTGGTTCCGGGCCGAATATCTCCAAGTACTGGAATGGGCTGGCAATCCGCATAAGATGGTGCCGGCGGACTCACACGCGATTCTTAACCCGCGGGCGTCGTTCGAAGCCTGGTCGGAGCAAGTGCGAAACAAATCCAAGCCCTGGACGCATGGGGAAGTCGAAGCGGCAAGCCGCATTGTCAAACTGATGCTCGAGCACCGTAACAGCCTGCGCATTCGCGAGCTAAATCGCGAACTGACGACGACGCTAAAGGAGAACGAGAACCTTCTAAAGCAGAAGGACTTCCTGCTGAAGGAAGTGAACCACCGGGTGCAGAACAGCTTGCAGCTCGTTGCCGCATTCTTGCGTTTGCAGGCGAAGGCATCCGGCGACGAAAACGTTCGCCTGCAACTCGACGAGGCCGATAAGCGGCTTAATGCCGTTGCTCTCGTTCACCGACGACTTTACCGCGATGACAGCGTGGAATTGATCGACCTCTCCCGTTATCTCGGTGATCTTGTCACGGAAATTCAGATAACCATGGACGAAAACTGGAGGCGGCAATTCGATCTCGACCTGGCTCCAATCTTGATCGCGACGGACAGGGCCGTGAGCGTCGGCCTCCTTCTAACCGAGCTCGTCATCAACGTTCAGAAATACGCCTACGAAGGCCATCCTGGACCGGTTTCCGTAAAGCTGGAGCAACATCGCGGAAGTTTCCGGTTGATAGTCGCGGACAGTGGCGTTGGAAAGTCTTTGAGCATCCGATCAGGCTTCGGAAAACGGATGCTTTCAGCGGTCGTCGATCGCCTGAAGGGCCATATCGACGAAGAGGACAATCGACCCGGCCTAAGGACAGTAGTAACCGCGCCTATTTCCGTTTTAACTACTTAACTGGAGGAGGCGAAAGTAGGTTCTGTACGCGACTTCCTGGCTTCCTTGTGCAAGATGGGGCAGACTGATCTCAAACGGGCTCACGCACCGACGTCACTAGGCCAAGGTAACCTTTCTTGCTGGCACGTTGCCTGTACCAAGAGCGAAGATTGAGATGACGTTGCTGAGGCCGCCAGCGACCACGAGCCAGGAATGCGGGCCAATTGGCAGAGCGTTCGGTAAAGTGATCTTCGAGGGGAACAGTGACCTCCAGAGCGCTAGCTAGAAGCCGTTCACGCGAAGAGTTGTTTGCTACTGCCACCGCTCGCGCGGGAGACGGGCGGCGAAAGGCGCCTGAAGGCATCCAGTCTTCGAACCAAGCTGGAGAGGATCGTGTTTCCATTACAAAACAATGGATCCGCAGCTAAGCCGAAAACGGCTCAATTTCAGTGACAGCGGTTGGAACACGCCCACGGCCGGCTTGCGCCGCTCCTCACGTCGAATGTTAGCGGTTGAGTGTCTAGAGTTGAATTATGCAATCAATGGGGTGAGTGGCCCACTTTTCTTTGTTGCTAATGGTTGCATTTGGTTGCAATGCGAAAAAGAGTGAGCGGATTTAATTAAAAATCAATGTGTTGACGTCCCTTTTGCTGCTCCAGGGATCGGTAGGCCGTACGAAAAACAAAGCGCGAAATGAGCCGCGCTGGGTCCCGGCAAGCAAAATGACTTTGCTCCTTTTAATGATACGCAATCTGCGAAAGCACAGTCATGAAACGCCCCACCATCAAATCTGTCCTCATCGGTATCTTTGCCCTGCTTGCCGTTCTCTTTGGAGTAACATCTTTCGTCGCGATCGACGGTATCAAAGTGCTGAACACGTCGATGGACAACTATTCGTCCAACATCGCTCCAAGTATCGAGGCGGCCAAGAATATCCAGCTGGCCCGTCTTCAGATGCGCGGCGGTTTCGAGGATCTTTTGCTTTCCGAGACACCTCAGCAGATTGCTTCTGGCAAGGATGCAGTTCAGCAGAAAGAAATGGAACTGGATGCGGCGCTACAGACGTATGAACCGCTGATTTCGTCGGATGCCGAGCGAGCGAGCTATTCGGCGCTTGTCCCTCTTGCAAAGCAGTATGTTGTTCTCGGCCATCAGATGATTGATCTTACGGTCGCCGGTAAGCAATCCGACGCGCGTGCGCTGTTCATGAATGTCATGTCCCCGCTGGCAGTTCAGATTTCGGCAAAGTCCGAGGAACTTATCGCTTTCAATCAAAAAGAGGGGAAGGCTGCCGTTCTTGAAGGGGATGTCGCTTATGACAACACCCTGTTCGTGGTGTACAGCGTTTTAGCTGCCACAGCGGCGATCGTTGCTGGATCGGCGTACTTTGCATTGGTCGGCATCGCAAAGCCGGTTCAAACCATTACCGCCTCGATGACTGCACTAGCTGGCGGCGACACTCAATCGGCAATTCCTTTCTCAGGTCGTGCGGACGAGATAGGCGCAATGGCCTCTGCCGTTGAAGTGTTTCGACAGGCCGCGGTTGCAAATCGCTGCTTGGAAGCGGAGGCCGAAGCCGCTCGAGCGCAAGCTGAAAGCGACCGTGTGCGTTTGGGTGTTGAAGCTGAAGAAGCAGCGCAGGCGCGCCTTAATGAAGCAACCGCGGGTCTGGCAGCAGGTCTTAAGCGCTTGGCCGCCGGAGATCTCGCCTTTGAGCTCACAGATCCGTTCGCTCCAGATTTCGAGGCGTTAAGACATGATTTGAACGGCGCCGTCGCTCAGTTGCGCAACACGCTTCGTACCGTCGCGCACTCTACGACATCGATCGATACCGGTTCTCGCGAGATCAGCCAAAGCGCTGAAGATCTCTCTCGTCGTACCGAGCAGCAAGCAGCCTCACTTGAAGAGACAGCGGCAGCGTTGGATCAAATAACGGTCAATGTTTCAAACTCCAGCAAGCGTGCCGATGAAGCGCGCACGATTTCGATCGAAGCCAATCGTAGCGCGGCGCACTCCGGCAGCGTAGTTGCGGACGCCGTGAACGCCATGCAGCGCATCGAGACTTCGTCTACGAAGATTTCAAACATTATCGGTGTCATTGACGAGATTGCTTTCCAGACCAACCTTCTTGCGCTTAACGCAGGCGTTGAAGCTGCCCGGGCGGGGGAAGCGGGCAGGGGCTTTGCTGTTGTTGCGCAAGAGGTTCGCGAGCTTGCTCAAAGATCGGCCACTGCGGCAAAGGAAATCAAGGATCTGATCAGCAACTCGACCTCTGAAGTCGAGAGCGGCGTCAAGCTCGTGCGCGACACCGGAGAGGCCCTTAAGACCATCGAACAGCACATCGTTACGATCAACCGGCATATGGAGGCGATCGCGACATCGGCGCGTGAGCAATCGACGGGCCTGAGCGAGGTGAACAGCGCAGTCAATCAAATGGATCAGGTGACGCAGCAAAACGCTGCGATGGTCGAGCAGACCAATGCTGCAGGATCGACGTTGGCAAACGAAGCAGGGCGCTTGCGAGAGCTTATTTCCCAATTCCATCTAGATGATCGGGCTCCTAAAACAACGTCAAACGGATATGGTGTTGAGTTCGAGTATCGGCGCGCAGGCTGACTTTGCACTACAGTAGGACCGGCTGGCTGATGCTGGGCGGTGCTAAACGCTTGTGGCCGCTATGTGTTGCGGCCGCAGCCGTCGGATGGGTCTCCGGAAGATGCATGCGGACTTCTAGCGATGCACATCGGTCGATGCTTGCCACCCCGAGGCTTGGGTGGCTCTAGCTTGGGTCAAACAGTACGCCCGAGAATCCCGAAAAATCTAACTTTTGCCGGGTTGGAGGAGAAATGGGCCTAGAGGAGCCGGAAAACCCGGACTAAAACACAAGGGCCAAGCAACGCGACTGCGACTTCCTTGACCGTTGCCGGCTGCCAGATCCTCAGCATCGATTCTTCCAGTAAGCGTGTTTCTCTCCATCGATAACGCTGCCATCTGTTCAAATCAGTCACACTGAGGTCGGCTTGTTGATAAAGGTGAGGGCAGCTCCCTTCCAGGCGTGAAAGTGTGATGACATCGACACGCGTCATGGCGTCGTGAGCCCGGGGCGCGCCCTGCAGCCTACCGTCGCGGACGCCGTCAAAAGTGATGATCACAACAAAAGAAGTACAGCCCAGTGCAACTACATCTCGACAAGTGTCGCGGCCCATTTGGCTTGCGACTACTCTGCACTGCGAAGCTCGACAAGCCGAGCGCTGGTCTCACACATCAGTCAGGTGTGATTATACGCGACAATCTCGTCACCTGATCCACCCAGCCCGGCACTAATCAATCTTGACCCGAAGCCCCGGCGTTCTGGTTTGACAACAGCCGGACCTCTGGTTTCTCGCCAGGTTAGGCGCAAGACGCCATGCTCGTACTTCCCCTCCACGCGCCAAGTGAGGTCTACGCTTCCACCACCAACCGACAGCGACCCCTGCTTGAGAGCGTCTGTGGTCAGCTCATGCAGCAAAAGAGTAACGTTCAGCGCAACCTTTGAACCGATCTCGACATCAGGGCCCTCTATGTGGATGCGTCCCGCCACACCAGCGCTGCTCACAGCTGCCAGCGCTACATCGCCTAAGAGTGCGGCTTTCCAATTCGATTGCAGAAAAATGTCGTTCGCGGAACTAAGAGCCATCAAACGCTGTTGCAGGGTTTGCACCTGTGCTTGATCGCTTAAGCCCCGCAAGGTGTGGGACGTAATGGCCGTGACCATCGCGAAAAAGTTCTTGGCGCGATGGCCGAGCTCGTCGGAAAGAAGCTTCTGCAGCACCTGCATTTCACAGAGCTTCGCGACACCCGTCTCAAGCGCCCTTTCGCGCTATCGCAACGCTTCCTGGGCCATCGTTCGCTCAAGAAGACGGCAGCCTACCGTGCCAGGATGTCCAGTAGACGGAGGTCGCGTTCCGAGTGCTGGTGCGAATCGCTCCAGTGGGTCGAGATCATGCCCGACAGCGTCCCATCTCGCGAAACGAGTGGCGTGGTCTGCGCAGGTCGAATGCCGGCTCTTCGAAAAGCCAGCAAATCCGACGTCCCCACAATCTCTGGCTAAGTCTCAAAGTCTTCGATAATCGCACGTCGGCCCAACTTCAAAGCCTGGGTACAGCTGCTTAGGGCGGTTGACGGTACCCATTCCCAAAATGCCACGCTTTCCGGCGACAGTCCTCGCGAGGTAAGAAGACGCAGGCCACTGCCGGCACCATCTTCGTTTCTGCGCAGTACCTGCATGGTTCCGAACTGAGAGCGGGTGATGGAGATGGCTGCATCGACAATTTGCCGTAAAGCGCCAGGCTGTCCTGCTCCGCGATCAAATCAATGCTAATGGCGTGCAGCAGCTCGATGTCGGACGTGTCACTCAGCAGCTCTCTGGAGTGCTTATGACTGGTCACGATGCGAAGATTGGTCATTAGAGTCCTGACTAGCAGAGAGTTCTGCGCACATTTTCCTCCACTGGGGAGTGGCTCACGATCAAGGATCGCGCGCTTGAACGTTCTATTGGAACTTCAGTTCCGATGATTTTCAGCCTACAGCTAACGTGCGAGGACGGCAACGACACCGCAGTAACTCATTGCTGTCAGAAGCAGCAGCGAAGCAGATGCCGCAAGAATGAGGCGTCCGCCTGCACTGGCGACGGTTCGAATATTTACCGACAGTCCCAACGCTGCCATTGCAAGGACTGTCAGAACGCTCGACAAGGTAAGCAAGAACGGAATGATTGTCGCTGGAATTAGCCCCATCGAACGAGCGATCACCACAATGATGAAGCCTATGATGAACCACGGAACGAGACCGCGTTGCGCATGGGTACAGTCACTGCGGTCCTTTTGAAGAATTCCAAGGACGAAGATGACTGGACCCAACATCAAGACGCGCAGCAGCTTGATCAACGTTCCTGTCTGAACGGCTATCAGGCCCGCAGGTGCCGCCGCTGCGAGCACTTGCGGTACGGCGTAGACCGTCAGGCCGGCCAGTGCGCCATATTGCGTCACCGACATGCCCGCATAGAAATACACCAGCGGAAGG
The DNA here is from genome assembly GCF_030380805.1 of Rhizobium sp. S163. Lineage (NCBI taxonomy): Bacteria > Pseudomonadati > Pseudomonadota > Alphaproteobacteria > Hyphomicrobiales > Rhizobiaceae > Rhizobium > Rhizobium sp. S163. Next base: position 384,901 of record NZ_JAUDSA010000037.1, read on the forward strand.
ATTAGAACCGAGGCGACACCTAGAACCGCGGTAAAGGCAAGCGCAGCCGCAACTTCATCGGAATCCGCTTCGATGACCGGGGCAACAGCGACGATCGCGGAATTGCCGCAGATCGAGTTACCACAAGCAATCAACATAGAAAGTCGGCTCGACAATCCGCAAAAGCGGGCAACGAGGAAGCTGGCGCAGATCGAAATGACAACAATTGCCACGACGCAGACGACCAGCGTCGCACCTGCGCTTCTCAACGTTCCCAAACTCAAGGAGGCCCCCAGAAGGACGATGGCGATCTCGAGCAATGTCTTGGAGCTGAAACTGATGCCCGGCTGCCAGGATGTTTTGCCGGGCAAGGCCGTTCGCGTGATGATCCCAATCACGATCGCAAAGACAAGTGCTTCGAGAAGCCCAACGCCGAACACGGCATGTTCCAAGCGCTCGAACAGATAGGCAGCGGCAGCGACCGCGGTGCAGACAAGGAAGCCGGGAACGATCTGGCGACTGTGTCTGTAGTAATTTTGGAGGGTCATCGGGCACCTGGAATTCTTTGATTGCCGCCAGATTTTTCAGCTAATCGCGTCGACTTCCATCGAATATTCTTCTACATTTCATTCGAGAAAATAGAATGATTTCCCATGACCTTCGAACAGCTTGCAATTTTCGTCGCGGTGGCAGAGCGTGAACATCTGACCAAGGCAGCGGCCTCAGTCAACCTCACACCATCCGCCGTCAGCACGGCGATCAAGAGCCTTGAGCACCACTATGGCGTAGAGCTTTTTCACCGCGTCGGCCGCCGCATTGAGCTGACGGAATCTGGGCGAATCTTCCTCGGTGAAGCGAAGTCGTTGCTTTCAAGAGCCCGCGCAGCCGAGCTTGTGCTTAGCGAACTGGGCGGAATGCGGCGCGGAACGTTGAGTGTGTTCGCCAGCCAGACGATTGCCAGTTACTGGCTCCCTTCCCGCCTCATGAGATTCCATGCGTTGCACCCGGGCATCGACCTCACTCTGACAATTGGCAATACGCGTACGGTCGCCGATGCTGTCATTTCCGGCGAGGCTGATGTTGGCTTCGTGGAAGGTGACATCGACGAGCCGGTGCTCGCCGCTTCCGTCGTCGCGCAAGACGAGCTTGTGGTGGTCGTCAGCGCATCTCATCCCTGGGCGCGCGCTAGCGAACTTGCTAGCGAAGAGCTTGTCGCGACACCATGGGTAATGCGCGAGGTCGGCTCGGGCACACGTTCCGTTTTCGAAGACGCGCTGGTTGAGTTGGGTATAAAGGTCGAGGATTTAGCGGTCGCGATGGTGTTACCATCCAATGAGGCAATCTTAGCCGCCCTTGATGACAGCGTGTGCGCGGCTGCCGTCTCCCGTCTCGCCGCTCAACAGCATATAGAGGCCGGCAAGCTGATCGAGGTCGACTTTTGCCGGCCGGTCCGGGAGTTCCGACTTCTGAAACACAAGGAACGGCACAGCAGCAAAGCTGCTTCGACACTGATTGAAATGTGCCGGGTCAAGCGGACCTAGTTTCTGTTTAAAGCTCAGCCAGCGTCGCAAAGGTCGCGGCAAATGATGCGTCAGCGCGATAAAAGACCGGCGGCGCACCGACAGGAGCGACTATGTTGATTTCTTGTCCGCCGGAATACGCTTGGCCACTCCACACATGGATCCAATCCACGCCGCTCGGCAGGTAGAGCGTCCGTTCGCGCTGCTCGGCCTGCCATACAGGCGCGACAAGCAATTCTTTTCCATACAGATAGCTATCCTGGATCGCATAGGTGTTGCGGTCATTCTCATGATGCAGGAAAAGCGGTCGCTGAACCGGCACTCCAGTTTCCTCAGCCGCCGCCGATAGGGTGCGAAGGTAGGGTGCCAAATGCACGTAAAGGCGCGTCATGCGCGCAAAATGCGCTAGCACTGCAAATTCCGAGGCAACCCGCCCCCTGATTCCGAAATGATGTCGCCCCCTGAATCCGAGAAATAGTCGCCCCCTCGTTCCGAGATGATGCCGCCCCCTTTTGAGGCATCTTCCAAGGGTGGTTCGGACGGGTGGGCTTGTTCCTCTCTGCTTGCTCCTCGACGTGCGCGGTGATGGCGTCTACCACACGACCTGGATCACTATGCTCACGAGGAAAGCGATCAGAACGAGTGAGGCTATCCACATAACAGTCCGGTTGGCCTCGGCGAGGACCCGTGGCTTGGGACCATGTTTGGGATTGAACTTGCGACGACGCTTCTGCGGTCCACTCCCCTTTGATGATTTGCTTCCTGCTACCATGGGTTCCGTTTTGTTCGAGATTGTACATTCGTCAGCATTAATCTACGCTGTTTCGTCGTGCGCGCGAAGACTTCTTAATTGGCAGACGAAGCGGCTACCTGCTGCGGCGAGCAGTCGGCATGCTTCATCTGAAACCTATACCTGTCAGCGCTTCTCGCTCAAGGTGACACTGATGATTGAGGCCGTGCGGAGCGGAATGTGCTGAAACTAATTTCTCACGGCGGCAAGACGGCACAGATCAGCGCGACTGCCGAGGGTATGCCTGAAAGCGTGATATGGGTCGACTTGCTGAACCCCACAAATGACGAAGTCACCTGGACGGAAGAAAACTGTGGCGTTCGCGTGCCATCGCGAGACGAGCTCAGCGAAATCGAATTGTCGAGTAGGTTGGCTAAGGAGGGGAATTCAATCTATCTAAGCTCGCCCGTGATTGGCAAAGCAACGATCGAGCACGCTGATCTGACACCAGCCGGATTTATTGTCGCCCCTCAAGTTCTCGTCACTGTTCGCTTCGAGGCCCTTCCAACGTTTGACATCGTCGCCGAGCGCCTCAAGCATGACAAAACACTGAATACCGGAATGGCCGTGTTTATCGCGTTGATGGAAGCGGCAGTGGACCGCGGAGCCGATGTCCTGGAACATCTTGCCGCTGCGGTCGACGAGGTCTCCAGGGCGGTGTTCCGCGGTAATTTGAGGGGGTCGGCATCTTCCCGCACCTCGGATTTCACGCTGAGACACGCCCTTTCCAAACTCGGCAGCTTGGCCGATCGATCCTCGAAAGCACGCGATGTACTATTGGGCATCGGGAGGATGGCCACTTTCACGTTGGACATGTGCCGCGATCAGCTTCCGGATGGATTCCACGATCAGCTTCATGCCGTTTCCAAGGACATTTCCTCGCTCAGCGACTATGAAAGCCATCTTTCTGACAAGGCGCAATTCCTTCTGGACGCTGTTCTCGGGTTCATCACGATCGAGCAGAACGATATTTTCAAAGTCCTTACCATCGCATCGGTAGTTGGTGTGCCGCCAACTTTGATGGCCGGAATCTGGGGAATGAACTTCAAGTTCATGCCGGAACTGAGTTGGACATTCGGCTACCCGTTGGCTTGGGTGGTGATAATAGCAAGTGGGGTCGTTCCACTGATCTGGTTCTGGAGAAGAGGCTGGTTTTGAGCTCCCAAGCCCATTTGATGCAGGTGTCCAACTGTAACATATATCGCTTACTTCGAAGTCACGGTGGTGTCAGTCCCTTTGGCAGACGCAACGTCGTGAACCGCGGGTCGTCGATCGTCGCGCAAGTCATTGCCTTCGACGGCGGAACGTTCCGGTAGGTCCGTGCAGGTGGCTCGTTGATGAAGTCGCCCGGAGGTCTCCTGAAAAGCTCGCCGCGCATATCCCCAGTCCCCCAATAGGTATGCTAAGTAGGCTTGTTCTTTGCATCAAGCCTTCCCAGTTTGTCCTGCGCAAAGGCGTCAACAAGGCTGTATGGCACATTTCACTAAACATCAGCTGCACCGGGGCTGCTGCTGTCTGGCTTCGCGGGAAAGCTTGGTCTCGTGGTTGTGAAGGGCTACTTCTATATCGCCTGGATTTCCAGCGATGGCTTTGCCTAGCTCGGCGCTATCGAACATTGCACGATTGGCGCCCTTTCCTGATGGCGTGCCGGAAGGATGGTCGCGCCTCGACGCCGCGTCCTTCCCGTCCACGAGGGCTATTTCCCGTGAGCTATCGGCGCAGGATGTTCCTTACCGGTGTCGATCTCATCCTCGCTGGCATTAAGCAGGGTTCGCAGAACCCGATGCCTTCGCCGCACTCATAGTGTGCTGGTCGCGAGCGCCAATTCGTTAAAGACCAAGCCGTTATCATGCAGCTGGCTTTCGGCCAGGTCGTTCAGCTTTCGATTTTGCATAAAGCTTTCTATAGCACTACCTTACTATTGGTCGTTCTGAGGATGATTGATAAGACAGGCATTCTTCAGGCAGGACGGCTCCTCATGACCCAGATACTCCAGCGCTTGTCGGCGATACTCGGCGACGACCTTATCCTCACTGACGCAGCAGACATGGATCGCTACCTGCGAGACTGGCACTGCGATGCAGCTGGCGCAGCCCTTGCCGTCATCAGGCCCCGGTCGACAGCCGACGTCGCTAGCGCGGTACGGGCATGCCGCGATCTCGGGCTCGCTATCGTGCCGCAGGGCGGCAACACAGGGCTTGTGCACGGAGCGCTGCCACAATCGTCATCGCAGCATATCGTTATAAGCCTTGAGCGGTTAAACAGGATCCGCTCCATTGCTCCCGACGACTTTTCGATGACAGTCGAGGCCGGCTGTATCCTGTCTACGGCGAAGGAGTGCGCTGCAGAGAACGGCATGTTCTTCCCACTTGCGCTAGGTGCGCAGGGTAGCTGCCAGATTGGTGGCAATATCAGTACGAATGCGGGCGGCATCAATGTCTTACGCTACGGTATGACGCGCGATCTGGTGCTTGGCCTTGAAGTTGTCCTGCCAAGTGGTGAGATCTGGAATGGTCTTTCGACACTGCGCAAGGACAACCGCGGGATCGATTTGAAGCAATTGTTCATCGGTTCTGAGGGTACGCTCGGTGTCATTACGGCGGCTTCGCTGAAATTGACGCCCCTTCCGACGCAACGTGAGGCTGCGCTTCTCGCCGTGGCATCTCTTGATGAGGCGGTCGCGCTTTTTCGTTTGGCGCGGCGGGAATGCTGCGACTTGATGTCTGCGTTCGAGTTCATGCCGCCAGAAGCGTTTACCCTTGCGCAGGAAGCGATGCCTGACCTGGTTATGCCGCTTTCCGCTCAGTACCAGGCCTATGTCTTGATGGAGCTCGGAGGTTCCGGGCTAGTCGACATGGCGGATCTGATGCAGCGGTTCCTCGAACTTGGATTGGAAAAGGGTCTTATTCTTGATGGTGTGATCGCCGCCTCCGAGACACAGGCAAAGACCCTGTGGAGCTTTCGCGAGGGCATGGTCGAGGGACAGGTCAAGCGTGGCCGACACCTACGCACAGACGTTTCGGTTTCACTCTCCCACCTCGCATCCTTCGTGGCCGAGGCGGAAGCCGAGCTCGCAAGCGCTCTACCGGCTTGCCTGGCAATATCCTATGGGCATGTTGGAGACGGGAATGTGCACCTGAATGTCTTGCCGCCAACAGGAACTCCTGAAGGCGAACGTGACACGATCATCAAGCAGGCCAAGGCAATCATCAATAGCGTTCTTTTCCGTTACCAGGGAAGCATTAGCGCTGAGCATGGCATCGGGCGTGAAAAAATGGATGACTTCCGCCTCGGATTGACGCCGACGCAGGTGCAACTGCTTGCCGCCTTGAAGGCGGCGATCGATCCGGATTGGCAAATGAACCCAGGCGTTCTCTTCTGATCGGACTGCCTTCAGATCGGCTGCATCTTGCGCATGTCGCTCAGCTGACGCTTCATCTGGTTGATGCGGGCCCGCTCGCCTTCTGGCCGGCGCATGGCAACGCTGGTCGACAGGATGTCGATGACGACAAGTGCAGCGATGCGAGATATAGTTGGTGTGTACGTATTGGTGTTCTCGAGTGTTTCCACGATTAGCGAGACGTCCGAATAATGCGTTAAAGGCGATTCCGAACCGGTCAGGCAGATGACGATGGCGCCGTTCTCACGCGCGATACGCGCGATCTCGATGATCGATCGGGTGGTGCCGGTATTCGAGATGACGAAGGCGACATCACCCTCTTTCATCATCGATGCGACCATCAGTTGCTGGTGGGAATCGAGTTCGGCGCCACAAGGTACGCCGAAAAGCGGGAACTTCTGCTGGGCGTCGCGCGCAACGATGCCCGATGCTCCGAAGCCGAAGAATACGATTGAACGGGCAGCGGCCAGTATGTCGATGGCCTTGTGAAGCGCGATCTTGTCGAGTTTCGAGCGAGCCCAATCGAGGCTCGTCATGGTGTAGTCGAAGATTTTCTCGGCGATCACCTCCGGCTCGTCGGTGTCGAGAAGCACCGAATGGGTTGCCGGCGTGCCAAAGGCAAGGCTTTGCGCGAGGCGTATCTTGAGGTCCTGAAAGCCGTTGCAACCGACGGCTGTCGCAAAGCGAAGGACCGTCGGCTGGCTGACCTCGGCAAGCGTCGCCGTTTCGCCTACGGTCGCGTTCATGATCCGGCGCGGATCGTCGAGCACAACGTCGGCAACTTTGCGATCAGACTTGCGCAGCTCGGGTCGCATCGTCCGGATGACTTCTATGATGTTTCGGCCGTTGCTGCTTCTGATGTCGCTATCCATCCGGATTGCCTTTCCTGCATTTTCGACTGCGAAAGCTAGAAGTTTAGTGGTTTAAGAGCAAGGTGTCCGGTGTATGCGCCTGCGCGGTTAGCGATTTTGCATCGTGTATAGTGTGTTTGTCTTGGCGCGGTGCAGGTTGAGACCGGTGGTTGCGGCGACCGCGGCGTCAATTTTCTCAGGCTGCTCAGTATTGAAATCGAAGAGCCCGTAGTGGTGCGCAATTAGGTCGTTAGCGCCCACATGCAGGGCAACGGCGATTGCTTCGTGGAGCGAAAAGTTCCCGGGTACGCCGTTTTGCGAAAGCTCGGGGTGTTTGCCATTGACTGGTAGGAGAGCAACATCTGGTCGCAGTCGTCGCACTTCCTCCTCAAGTCCGGTGAAGGGAATGCAGTCGCCGGAGTGCCAGATGCACGTACCATCGCCCCGGATGGCATAACCGAGAAATCGGTGGTTGCCGTCCTCGTCCGTCTCCAGCGTCTCATGGGCGGCGCGCGTCGGAATGATTTCGACATTCATAGGCAGCGATACGGGTCCGCCGGCACAAGCGAGAATGAGGCGGTCTTCATGCACGTCCGAGCGCTCCATGGCTTGGGTGGCCACCGCGCGGGGTGCGACAAGCGTGGAGCGAGGATTGGCCTCAAGCAGCAACGGCAAGGTGCCAGGATCCATGTGGTCGGTGTGGGCATGCGTGCAAAGCACGAGATCGACGTGGAGGATCTCGCCCGCTAGCACAGGCGGCTGCATCAAGCGCACATGTGGGCGCGGTGTGTTTCGATATTTCACAGCCAGGCTGTCGGAAAGATAGGGGTCGACGACCAACCGCATCCCCACGATGTCGATGACGAAGCCGGCCTGACCGAGCCAGTATATCTCCGTTTTCCCGCTCGGCGGCCGGCTCAATCGCTCAGCCAACGGTTCTCCCATTGGCTTTTCTGTCAGCTTGACGCGCATCGGTCGAACTCAGGCTGACAGCACGGAAAGCAGGTTGTCGGCCGCTATCCGCGTGGCGCGGTCAACGCTTTCCGCGGTGAAACCGCCGATGTGGCTCGTCGCGATCACGCGTCCGTGCGTGGCAAGCGTCAACGAAACCGGCGGCTCCTGTTCGAAGACGTCGGTGGCATAAGAGCCGATATGTCCGAGATCGAGCGCCTCAATCAAGGCATCTTCGTCCACCAGTTTGGCGCGGGCCGTGTTAACGATAACCTGCCCCTTCTTCGCCGAGAAGATGCGGTTGCGGTCCAGAAACGTTGAGCCGTCTCGGGGAAGGGGGCAATGCAGGCTCAAGATATCAGCTTCGTCGACGATGTCGTCGACCTCGGCATACGAAAATGCGCTCGACGGAAGATCGAGATTCGGCCGGGCCGGATCAAACGCGACAACGCGCGCGCCAAGAGCGATTACCATGCGTGCGACCTCCCGTCCAATCGCGCCACAGCCGATGATGCCGACGGTGCGGCCATGGATTTCAGCACCCCGCAACCTTGGCCAGCCACCGGCCTTGATGCCGGCATCCGAATGCGGAATGGAACGCAGGGCGCTGAAAATCAGACCGATCGTGAGCTCAGCAACCCCCATGGAATTGGCGCCCTCTGCGATCATCACCTTGACGCCACGCTCCTTGAGCATGTCGATCGGGAGGTTGTCGACCCCCACGCCGTTGCGGCTGATGACCTTCAAGGACGCTGCCGCCTCAATGATCTTTGGGGTGACCGGCTCGACGCCGGCGAGCCAGCCAACGCAGCCGGGTACCAGATCGATCAATTCCTGCTCGTTCGGCATTGCGCCTGCCGTAGAATAGACGATTTCAAAGCCTTGCTCTCGCATCCGCTCGACGTCGGGATGCGGTTCCTGCGTCAATGAACGCGGTGTGACGAGAATACGGTGGTTCATGCTCATCTCCCCGCGGCCTGAATGGCGATCTCGGATATGCGATCGAACGAAGGACCCGATGTTGGGATCGAGACGTCGAAGACCTCGGCGATGACCTGCGTCCAGCCGTGGATGAAATAGGTCCAGCCGTCCTCGATGCGCAGCGACCGCCCTGTCTGCTGACGACGAGCCTGGTCGAGAAAGACGAGCTCGCCACGATAATTGAGATCCCAGATAACTGCGCGTTCGGGGAAGACGGCGGCATCCGTCAATGGCGAACCCGGTGCGTCCTTGCCGAGGCCGGTAGCATTGATGACGAGGGAGCCGGGCTTCAATGTGGCCAGAACCTTGTCGTTGTCTTCAGGACGTTCTGCCAGGAGGTACTCGACCGGTACGTCGAAGTCGACCTGCTCGTGGATACGCTTGATCTCGTCAAGGCGATGCTGGCTGCGATTGGTCACGATGATGCGCGACGGCACGTTTCTGCCGCGGCTCTTTCGCATCAGGTGCCAGGTCAGCGCGATCGTCGATCCGCCGGCTCCCATTGAAAACAGATCGGCGTTGTTGTCTGCGAAGTAGGTTTCGCCGAGGAAGCCGTCGATCGACAGGCCCGACGAAATCGGATCCTTGGCGTGGCAGATCAGCTTTCCGTCCCGCTTTGAGATGCAGCTGGTCTCGTCCATCAACAACGCATGCGGATCGATCACGTCGAACATGTCCTTGCAGGCGTGGAAGAGGTCGATCTTGTGGGTGGTGACAAGCGCGCCCATGGACATCGGATCATCACGGATGAACTCGACTGCCTTGCGGTAGGCTGCGGGATCGTCGTGCAGCTTGAAATCGATGCCATTGATTTCGGCGTCCTTCAATCCGAGAAAATTTGCCCAGGCGGGAAAGACCTTCATGATCGAGCTTTTGCCGGTCGTCACGCCGATGAAATAGAGTGTCGGGCTGGTTGCGGGTTCGTAAGTGCTCACGCGCGCTTCTCCAGAGCTTCCTTTGCGACCTTGACGGCAGCTGCGGCGTTTTTCGCGATATCCTTGAAGCGGCCCTCGCGAATATCTTCGGTCTTGGCAATCCAGGTGCCACCCACCGCGATCACCTGGCGAAGCGCAAGCCACTCTCCGATCGTTGCCTCGGTCACGCCGCCCGTCGGGATGAAGCGGATACCGAGATGGGCGAAGGGGGCGGAAATGCCCGCCAGCGCCTTCGGACCGCCCGCTACGCCGGCCGGGAAAAACTTCGCCAGCCGCACGTCACGCGCGGCCGCAAGCGTCAGATCGGATGGCGTCATGATCCCCGGGCAGAAAGGCAGGTTTTCAGTCTTGGCGGCATCGACGATGTCGGGATCGAACCCCGGCGCCAAGCCGAAACGCGCACCGGATGCGATTGCCTTCTTCAGATTGGTCCGGTCGAGGATGGTGCCTGCGCCGATGCACAGTTCGGGGCGCGCGTCGCGCATGGCTGCAAGTACATCTGCGGCGGCATCGGTTCTAAAGGTAATCTCGGCCACCGGCAATCCGCCCTCGAGCAGCGCATCGGCGAGCGCCACCGCATCCGAGGCGCGCTCAATGGCGATAACGGGAACGACGCCGAGACCGGCGATAAGGTCGATAGGATGTGTCATGGCATTCTCCGCAAGCTCTTGTCGATCAGGTGTAGGACTTCATCAGCGCGCGAACCGTGTCCTCGCTGCGCGGTTGATAGGCAGGGTTCTCGATGAGTTTCCAACCTTCGGCTCCGTTGCTTACGACGCGGTGGCGCATGCCGCGGGAGGATTCAATGATTCCGTAATCCTGGCCGCTGTCGGAGGGGTAGGCGAAAACCATCACCAGATCCTCGTTGCCGATGTTGATGGAGCGGTGGATCCAGAAGGGGGGCACATAGCAGATCGTCTGCGGCCCAATCTCGACGATGCGCGTCTCGCCTGCCGGCGATTCGAGCTGCATCAGTCCCAGACCCTTCTGGCCATAATATATCTCGGGCCGATCCGCCTTGGCGTGGATATGTCCGCGCGTCAGGAAGAACTCGGCGGCGATCCGGCCGGGGCTCATTCGCGTGACGCCGTAGATGAGGTCGCCGCTGTGCGTTCCCGGACGAAAATCCTCAACGTCGTAGACGACGACATCGCCGAGCTTTTCGAGCGCCGCCTCGAATGCGGCTTCGTCGGCGTATAGCCCATCGAGATCGCTCAGGCGCTTCTCGTATCGCCCCGTCTTTCCGCTCATTCCGCCGCCAATCGTGTCGACGACGCTTGAGACTGGTTCCCGCATCATAATTCATCCTCCGTTCGGTAGTAGAATTACATAAATAGATATGAAAACACGTGCAAGCGAAATTTTCAGACGATATTGCGCTGCGAAATCGTAAAAACACAACAAAAAATATGTTGACGAGAAAATTTCATGTAACTACGCTACATTTCAGCCAGGAGATGGCTTGCGCTTAAAGCGCTCACTCGGAGGAGAGACGAAAATGAAAAAGACTGTCATGACGCTTGCGCTTTGCGCAGCCGCATCGGTGCTTGCTATGGCAACCGCGCAAGCGGCGGATTGCAAGATCGGTATCTCAATGAAGACGCTGGATGCACCCTACTTCGCTGCACAGGAAGTTTCTGCGAAGAAGCATGCCGAGGAGCTCGGATGCGAAGTCATCTCCGTCGACGGCCAGAACGACCTCAACAAGCAGGTCGCCGACGTCGAAGACATGGTCGCGCAGGGTATCGGCGCGCTGATCATCAATCCGCGCGACAGCAAGGGCCTTGTTCCGGCCGTCAACGCGGCCACCGCAGCCGGCGTCAAGGTCTTCGTGATCGACTCGACTATCGACGCGCAGGCCAATTTCGTAACCCTGGTCCAGTCCTCGAATTCGCAGAACGGTCTTCTGGTCGGTCAGTGGCTCGCCGATGCGACCAAGGGCAAGGAACTCAAGATCGCGCTGATTTCCGGTGACAAGGGCAATGAAGTCGGCCAGGAGCGCCGCCTTGGCGTGCTGGCAGGTTTGACCGAAGGTCAGTTGCGCAACGAAGGCCGTGCCAACTTCACGGTGGTCGGCCAGGGTTGGGGCGCCTGGACCAACGAAGGCGGCCTGAAGGCCATGGAAGACCTTCTGACCGCAAACCCTGACGTCAACGTCGTGCTCGGCGAAAACGACTCCATGGTGCTCGGCGCGCAGAAGGCGCTCGAGCAGGCCAACAAGTCGGGCGACGTCCTGTTCCTGGCCGCCGCGGATGGTCAGAAGGAAGCGTTGCAGGCGATCAAGGACGGCAAGTACGGCGCAACCGGTCTCAATGATCCGGCGCTCGTCGCCGCCACGGCCGTCGATCTCGCCAAGAAGGCGCTCGATGGCAAGCTGCCCGGCGATATCTCCAAGATAACCTACACGACGCCGACCGCGATCACCAAGGACAACGTCGACAAGTACCTGAAGAAGGACGCGGTATTCTAAGACCCGATCCTCCCTGTGGCCGGCGCGGTTTCGTCCCCGCCGGCCACCCATTCAATGACCTCCGAAGCCGGCTCGCGCCGGTGCCACCGCAGAGCGCGGCTTGGTCGTGACAGGCAGAATGTGACGCTATGGAAACTGTTGTTGAGCTGACCGGCATCCGGAAATCCTTCGGCGGGGTACGCGCCCTTCAAGGTGTGGATTTCGCTCTGCGCAGCGGCGAGGTTCACGCCCTGCTCGGCGAGAACGGCGCCGGCAAATCGACGCTGATGCGCGTTCTGGGTGGTGAATACATCCCTGAATCTGGAAGCGTGAAGGTCCGCGGCCACGAGCAGCGGTTCAAGGGGCCGATGGATGCGCTCGATAAGGGCATCGCCATTATTCACCAGGAAATGGCGCTGGCGACGGATCTCACGGTGGCGGAGAATATCTTTCTGGCCGAGATACCCTCGGTCATCTCCTGGCGGGACCTCAACCGGCGCGCCGCGGAGCTTATCTCCAGCCTGGGCTTTTCGATCTCGCCATCCGCGACCGTGTCCGATCTGTCTGTTGCTCATCAGCAGGTCGTCGAAATAGCCAAGGCGCTCTCCAAGAATGCCAGCGTGATGGTGTTCGACGAGCCGACGGCGGTTTTATCCGTGCAGGATGCCGAGCGCCTGCTCGGCATCATCCGGACACTACGAGCGCGCGGCGTCGGCATCATCTACATCTCTCATCGCCTCGACGAGGTGTTTCGCATCGCCGACCGTATCACGGTCATGAAGGATGGTGCGTCCGTCCAGACCGTGGAGCGACAGGACGTTGCGATCGACGACGTCATCCGCATGATGGTCGGCCGATCGCTGAAGGCTCTTTTCGGAGACGACCTCGAACGGCCGATCGGCGCAGAAGTGCTGCGGATCGAGGAGCTGTCGGATGGTGCGCGAATTCGAGGCGCGTCGCTCTCTGTCAAGGCAGGCGAGATCGTCGGGCTTGGCGGACTAGTTGGAGCCGGTCGCACCGAGCTGGTGCGCCTCATCTTCGGCGCCGAGAAGGCCCGTTCGGGCAAGATCTTTCTGCATGGCAAGGAAGTGCGCGTGAACAACCCTCGCGCTGCCGTTAAGGCAGGGATAGGGCTTGTTCCCGAAAGCCGGAAGGAGCAGGGGCTCGTTCTCGATTTTCCGATCCGCGTCAACGCGACGATGTCGAAGCTCGGGCCGCTGGTCAATGCGTTCGGTTTCGTGCGGCGGGCGGCAGAAGGCGCGACCGTCGAAAAGCTGGCGGCGCGCCTGCGTATCAAGGCCGGCAGTCTCAACGATCCCGCATCGAGCCTTTCCGGCGGCAATCAGCAGAAGGTCGTGCTCGCCAAGTGGTTTCACGCCGACGGCGACCTTCTGATCTTCGACGAGCCGACCCGCGGCGTCGATGTCGGCGCAAAGACCGAGATCTACTCGCTCATCAAGTCGCTTGCGGCCGAGGGCAGGGCGGTGCTCGTCATCTCGTCCGAACACATCGAGCTCTTCGGGCTGTGCGACCGCATTCTCGTGATGCGTGAGGGAGAACTGACGGGGTCGCTCGACCCGCAAGACTACACCGAAGAGAAACTGCTGAAGCTGGCGATGGTCAATACCGTCTCACAGGCCGAAGCCATCGCGACCAGCAACTGATTGGGTTAAAGCCGTGACCGAACTCACCGAAACCGCTCACCGTTCGCCTTCGCTGAACATTTCCAACATCCTGCACCGCTACGGCACGCTGGCCATCCTGATCGCCCTGCTGATCGTGGCGACCTCGATGTCCGACGTGTTCCTGACCCAGCGCAACATCATCAACGTTCTCCGACAAAGCGCTGGCACCAGCCTGATGGCGATCGGCATGCTCTTCGTCATCCTGACCCGGGGTATCGATCTCTCGGTCGGTTCGGTGGCAGCGCTCGGCAGCGTGCTTTCGGCGATCGTCATCCAGGACTACGGCACCGGCGGAGCGGTCGCGACCGCCCTGATCGCCGGCGCAGCCTGCGGCCTTGCCTCCGGCGTCCTCGTCGCCTTCCTCAAATTGCCGCCCTTCGTGACGACGCTTGCGATGATGACGGTCGCGCGTGGTCTCTCCTTGATCGTCTCCGCCGGACAGCCCATTCAGATGGGCGACGCAGGGATCTGGATCACGACGTTTGGCTCCGGCTCGATCGCCACCATTCCCTACCCCGTCGTGCTGATGGCGATCGTCTTCGTCATCGCCGGCATCGTCCTGACCTTCACGCGCTTCGGACGCCTGGTAAAGGCGATCGGCTCGAATGTAGAAGCCGTGCGACTGTCCGGTATTCCGGTCGCCTATTACACCACCGCTGTCTATGTGATCTCCGGAGTGCTCGCGGCCGCGGCCGGTATCGTTTCGACGAGCCGCACCGGCATCGGCTCGGCCAATATCGGTGTCGGTTCGGAGCTCGACGCGATCGCTGCCGTCGTGATCGGCGGCGCCAGCCTGATGGGCGGCCGCGGTGGCGTCATGAACACCTTCATCGGCGTGCTTGTGCTTGGCATTATCGCCAATATGATGAACCTTGCCCGCGTGCCCGGCTATCACCAGCAGGTCTTCATGGGTTGCATCATCATCGGTGCGATGCTCCTGCAATATGCCTCCAACTGGTTTCGCAAGTAGTGTCCGCCTCCTGCAGGGGTAAGTAGCATGCCAAATGATCTCTTCCTTGCCATCGACGTAGGCACCGGCAGCGTTCGTGCCGCCCTCGTCGACACCAGGGGCAAAATTCTTGCGGTCTGCAGCCGCGAGCACGAGCAGATCGTTCCGCAATTCGGCTGGGCCGAGCAGCGTCCGGAGGATTGGTGGGTGGGCGTCGTCGCCACGGTCCGGGAGGTCCTGGGACAGGTTGCCGATGCGCGCTCTCGCGTGGTTGCCGTTGCAGCCTGCGGCCAGATGCACGGCACGGTGCTTGTCGACGACGATGGGGAGTTGGTGCGCGAGACCGCGCCGCTCTGGAACGACAAGCGGACCGTCGACTATGTGACGGCCTTCGAGGCCGCGCATGCGCCGAACGATTATCTTTCCGATTGCGCCAACCCGCCGACGCCCGCCTGGCCTGGCTTCAAGCTGCAATGGCTGCGCGACCACGACGCATCTGCCTACAGCAAAGCTTCCGCCGTGCTGATGCCAAAAGATTACGTCAATCTGCGCCTGACCGGCCAGATCGCCATGGATCGCAACGACGGCGGGGCAAGCTTTCTGATGGATCCCCGTAGCGGCGACTGGTCGCGCAAGATGATCGCGCTGCTCGGGCTCGATGCCAATAAAATGGCGCCGCTTCGCAATCCGACGGAGATTTTGGGTACCGTCAGCGAGAACGCTGCGATCGAGACCGGGCTGCGCCAGGGCACGCCGGTGCTGGTCGGCGGGGCCGACTATCCGGTGGCTCTTTTGGGATCCGGCGTATGCCGGCCGGGCGTAGGTTCGGAGGTGATGGGAACCTCGGCAATCATCACCGCGATCGCTGCCAAACCGCTTCTTGATCCTTCAATCTGCAACGTCGGCACTGTCGAAGGAAACTGGGGCGCCTTCATGCTTCTGGAGTCCGGCGGCGACGCCATGCGCTGGGCAAGACGGGCGTTCGACGAGAAGAAATCGTCCTATGAGGACATTGTCGCAAAGGCTGCCGAGGCACCTGCCGGATCCGATAAGCTGTTCTTCATGCCGTACCTCACCGGTGAGCGGCTTGGCGAGCATCGCAATGCGCGCGCGCAATTCTTCGGGATCGGTGCCGCGCATGGTCTTGCGCATATGCACCGCGCGGTGCTCGAAGGCGTCGCATTCGCCACCAAGCGCCATATCAATATTCTCGATCGCATTTCCGGTGCGCCGCTCGAGCGGGTCATTGCCTCGGGTGGCGGGGCGAAAACCGAGCTTTGGATGAAGATCAAGGCCAGCGTCTACGGTATTCCGATCCTGGTTCCCTCCGAACCGGAATGCGGCCTGGTCGGCTGCGCGATCATGGCGGCGGCGGCAACCGGGCAGTTTTCAGGCGTGGAGGATGCAGCCGGGGCCTTTGTCTCCTACGCGCAGGAAATCGAGCCCGATCCGCGCTGGGCTGAAACCTATCGGCCGATGCAGGCCTTCTTCGAGAAGCTCTATGCGCACAGCCAGGCCCTCTACAACGATCTCGACGGGCTGCCGCAATGACAAAAAGAGCCGTACTTTTCGACATGGACGGCACCCTCGTTGATAGCGAGGGGCTGCATTTCGATGCCATGAAACAGGCACTGCTCCAGATGGGATACCACGTGCCGGACGCGCTCGCTGATCGCATGACCGGCATGAGCGGCGCCGATTGCCACGCACTGCTGCGAGAGGCGATCGGTTTCAAGCCATCCTTCGATGATTATGTCGAAGGCAAGTATCGATGCTATCTGGCCGGCGCTGCCAGACTAGAGCGCCGCCGTGGGGTCGATGCCGTTTTGAGATTGCTCGCAGAAACGGGCACCCGTTTCGCCATCGTTTCGAATTCGGACCGCATGCTGGTTGATGCCAATCTGCGAGCTGCATGCCTGCAGCAGCCCGGACTTGTGACCGTCAGCCGAAATGACGTCGTGCGCGGAAAGCCGGATCCCGAACCCTATCTCAGGGCGGCGCATCTGCTTGGCGTCAGTCCCGAAAACTGCATCGTGGTCGAGGACAGCACTCCCGGCGCCGTTGCTGGTCTTGCTGCGGGAATGACCGTCATCGGATGGCCCGAGCCACATAGGACCGACCTCGTCTTTCCGCCGTCGGCGATCCTGGCCGATCCCAACGATCTGGCTTCAACGCTGGCCGGCCTACTTTCTGCCTTTCCTTTGCAAACGACCCTTCAAGGATGCGACTAATGTATCTCGATAAGTTCAAGCTCACCGACAAGATTGCCGTCGTCACCGGCGCCGCGCGCGGGATCGGCTACGCCGCCGTCGAGGCGCTGGCGGAAGCTGGAGCGAAAGTCGTGCTGACGGACATGAACGATGCCTTGCTCAAGGAAGCAACGGCGACGCTTGCCGCCAAGGGCTACGGCGTCGACAGCGTCGTGCTCGACGTTACCGATGTCAAAGCTGTGCAGGCGGCCCATGACGAGATCGTCGCCCGCCATGGCCGGGTCGACATCCTCGTCAACAATGCCGGCATCGCCATCAGCAATCATCCGGCCGAAACCATGGCAGACGATGTCTGGAACAAGGTGATCGACGTCAATCTAAACGGCGTTTTCTGGTGCTGCAGGGCGTTCGGCAAGTCGATGCTTGATTGCGGCTCCGGCACCATCGTCAATGTCGGCTCGATGTCCGGCTTCGTTGTCAATCGCCCGCAGGAGCAGGCGAACTACAACGCCTCCAAGGCAGCCGTTCACCATCTGACGAAGTCGCTCGCCGCCGAATGGGGCGCGCGCGGCGTTCGCGTCAATTCGGTGGCGCCCACCTATATCGACACGGAGATGAACAAGTACGTTTACGAGGACGCCGAGATGTACAGGCACTGGGTCGGCGGCACCCCGATGAACAGGCTTGGCCGCACGGACGAGGTCGCTTCCGTCATCCTGTTCCTCGCCAGCGACGCATCCAGCCTGATGACCGGCTCGATCGTGCTCGCCGATGGAGGCTACGTATGTTGGTGACGGCTGACATCAAGCCGCGCGGCGCACGCTTCCCCGGCCGCTATATCCAGGCAACGGGCGCGATCGGGCTGCTAGGGCAGGAAGCGCAAGGGTATGGCAAGCGTGCCGTGGCCCTGCTCGACCGTGGCATTTTCGGCATGCTCGAAAAATCCGTGTCGGACGCGTTCGATGGTCGCGCCGATGTCGAGCTCGTGCGTCACGGAGGAGAGTGCTCGGAAGCTGAAATCGCCAGCCTCGTCGCCCGTGCCAGGACTGCCGCAGCCGATGTCGTCATCGGTATCGGTGGCGGCAAGGCGCTCGATACGGCAAAGGCGGCTGCCCGCGATCTCGGATTACCAGTGATCGTGGTGCCGACGATCGCCGCTTCGGATGCGCCGTGCAGCGCGCTCGCGGTCGTCTACAACGAGGACGGCACGGTCGCGTATGACAGCTTCTTGCCTGCCAATCCCGACCTGGTTCTTGTCGATACGGCCCTGATCGCTGCCGCGCCCGCGCGCTTCCTGTCGGCCGGGATCGGTGATGCGCTGGCAACATGGTACGAGGCGGATGCGTGCCGACAAAGCGGTGCGTTGAACTGCATGAAAATGCCCGGCCTGCCCCTTGCATTCGAGGTTGCGCGGTTTTGCCGGGAAACAATCCTGGAGTTCGGCGCAGCGGCGCTCACGGAATGCGATGCGAAGACGGCGGGACCGGCAATCGAGCGGGTCGTGGAGGCCAACATTCTCCTGTCGGGGATAGGCTTTGAATCCGGCGGCGTGGCCGCCGCGCACGCGATCCATCACGGCCTCTGTGAGCTGGAAGATGTGCATCATCACCTGCACGGCGAAAAGGTGGCCATCGGCGTGCTGGCGGGGTTGAAGATCCAGGGCCGGCATGACGAATTCACGCGGGTTCGCGACTTTTGCCGATCGGTGCGGCTTCCGACGCGGCTGACGGATATCGGGATTGCCGAGGCTTCGCGGGAGAAGCTGGAAATTGTCGCGCGACGTGCCTGCCGAGCCGGCGAAATCATCCACAACGAGCCGATGCCGGTCACCGAAGGAATGGTGATCGAAGCGCTGGCGGCGTTGATCTAATCGATGGAGTAAGAACTATGGGTAAAAACGAGGCGTTCGCGCCGAACTTCCTTGATGGTAAGACGGTGGTGGTCTCGGGCGGCACGAGCGGCATCGGTCTGGCCGTCGCGCAAGGCTTCGCCGGGGAGGGAGCCCGCGTGCTCGCCACAGGTAGCTCCGAACGCCGGCTTGACGATGCCCGATCGAGCTCATCCGCTACGATCACGTTCTCAAAACTTGATGTGCGGGACGGCGCCGCAGTCGATCGATATTTTGCCGATCTGCCGACGCTCGATGTGCTGGTCAATTGCCAGGGCATCGCGCGCCCAGACAGTGAGTGGGACGAGGATGTCTTTCTCGATGTCATGGACGTCAATCTGAGCAGCGCTATGCGTCTCTCCCGCGCTGCCTTTCCGTTGCTCAGGAAGAATGGGGGAAGCATTGTCAATTTCGCGTCGATGCTGAGCTATCTGGCCGATGAAAGCGTCCCTGCCTATACAGCAAGTAAGACGGGCATCGTCGGGTTGACACGCGCCATGGCGCATAAGTATGGCCGCGACGGCGTCCGTGTGAACGCGGTTGCGCCGGGCTATCACCGCACGGAGATGACGAAGCCGCTCTGGTCGCAGCCGGATAGCGAAGCGAAAATCGCCGAGCGATCGGCACTGAAGCGCTGGGGAACGACCGAGGACCTCGTTGGCCCGATCCTGTTTTTGTGTTCGCCAGCCGCCGCGTTCGTGACTGGCGTCACGCTGCCGGTCGACGGTGGTTACAGCGTCGGGTGAAGACGTAGCCTGCTGATTACGGTCGACTGACAGTGCCAATTCCCGGACCCGGGGCTGCGACATCTACGGGCTTTCCGAAGACCTGCCGAAGTCGGCGGTTCAATTCCTCGAAAAGCTGTGCTGTTGTGCCCTTCGAGTGGGATGCGATACCTCCGGCATGGTCGGCCCAGCCGGAGATCCAGCAGAGTGCTAGTCCGACTCTTTCAGAGGTCCATTACCATCTCGTGCCAGGCGATGCCGCCGTGGTCCGATTCTGACGGCCGGACATATCTGTAACCCATCTTCTCGTAGAGGGGCACGTGCCGATCCTTGCACATGAGGTGGATCGTCTCTTTGCGTGCCGCTCTCATCTCGTCAATAAATCGTTGCATCAGAAGCTTCGAATAGCCCTTTCCCTGTTCAGCAGGGGCGACCACGACCGACATGATGACAGCGTTGGGTGCAGCCGGATCGTGCCCGACGAGTTCCTTGAACGCCTCATCGGACATGACGACCTCGTACGCGCAGCCGCTGTTGATAAATCCTACGATCTTTCCCTCTGCCTCGAGTATCAGGAAGCCCTCCGGGAACTGAGTGATCCGATTTTCGATCTTTTCGAGGGTGGCCGCCTCGTCGCCTTCGTAGGCTGATGTCTCGATCTCGAAGCATCTGGCCGCGTCGCTAGGTGTCGGTCTGCGGAAGGAGTGTTGTCTGCCAAGGCGCAATCCCTTTCATATCAAGGCCTGTCTTGTTGCGGATCGGCCGGGCCGCAAGCCATGTCAGTGGCACTGGAACGAGTTCGACGGCCGAAATACGATCCGTTTGGGCTTCCATGCTGACAATCTCAATTTCCGTCAAATGGCGAAACACTTTAGAACCAGAGATCGCGCACGCATCGCCCCTTTGATGGCAGATCGGTAAACGTCACCAATCCGTCGAAATGATCGATCGCTAGGTCTGCTACCGCCTCGGGTGCCGCGAGCCTGACATTGACCGCCATCCGCCGTCGCCCATCCGGCTCCAGCACCAGGCCACGCCAAGCGAGTACGCAGGCGCAGGTAGGGCAGAACAGGATCTCAAGCGGCGACTTGTCCTTTCCCGAGCGCGTGTAGGAGGCGGTCGGTCCGGTGACCGCAACTCGGTAATCTTCGTAGTCATAGGCCCAAAGCGTGCCGTACCGGCGACACATTGTGCAATTGCATGATGTTATGGATCCCGGATCACCCTCCAGCCTCCATTGCGCCTTTCCGCAATGACATGAGCCGATCATCATGAAATGAGCTCCTCTTGTGCAGTCGACGCGCTATGTTGCCGGATTGAACCCTCCACCGCAATTGCTGTGACCTGGCAAAATGAGCGAGACGTGAGCGTCTTACCGGTCCGCTCGCGGTCGGATTGAAACTGAGACCTCATAGCAATTCCTTGGGCAAACGATCAAACGGCAACAAACGAGCGGCGCCGGGCTCGCGCGGCAAAGACGGGGCGTCACACGGTCCCTTTACCTCAGGAAGGCAACAATCGAATTGGCGATTTCTGAGGTGTGCGTCTCCACTGCGAAGTGGCCAGCATCGAGTAGACGAACCTCGGCATTTGGCAGATCACGTCGGAACGCTTCGGCACCTACCGCCAGAAAGAATGGATCCTTGTCACCCCAGATCGCCAGGAGCCGTGGCTGATGTTCGCGAAAATAGGCCTGGAAGGCAGGGTACATGGCCACGTTGCTCGCGTAATCGAGCGCAATGTCGAGCTGGATTTCCTCGGCATCAGGGCGCGCCATGTAGAATGCGTCCAGCGAATAGCCGTCCGGTGAAATGAGCGGCAAACGCGAGACGCCGTGTTCGTATTGCCAGCGAATGGCCGCCGGTTTCATGATCTCGCGTAGCGCTTCTCGGTTGGGCTTCGTCGGGTCGGCCCAGTAACGCCTGATCGGCTCCCAGACTTCTCCCAAAGCGTCTTCATAAGCGTTGCCATTCTGAGAAATAATCGCCGCCACACGCTCTGGGTGCCCCATTGCGATCCGGAACCCGATCGGTGCTCCAATGTCGAAGGCGTAAAGAGCGAACCGTTCAATGCCCAGGATCTCGATGAACCTTGTGATCACATTGGCAAGATTGTCGAACGTATAGGAGAACTTAGCTCGAGACGGTGAATCGGATTGCCCAAAGCCGGGAATGTCGGGCGCGATCAAATGAAACCGGTCGGCAAGCATAGGGATCAGATCGCGGAACATGTGGCTCGAAGACGGGAAGCCGTGAAGCAGCAGCAGGGTCGGCTTCGACGGGTCTCCCGCCCTTCGATAGAAGACGCTGATGTCGTCGACGTCAACACGGTGATAGGTCGGATGGTTCATCTCCAGTCCGCCCTAGAAACCAAAATCGCTGAGACCGGGATGGTCGTCCGGACGAGGGCCTTGCGGCCAGTGAAACTGGCGGTCCTGTTGGCGTATCGGAACGTCGTTGATGGATGCGAAACGCTTTTGCATCAAGCCGTTGGCCTCGAATTCCCAGTTCTCGTTCCCGTATGAGCGGAACCAGTTGCCGCTGTCGTCGTGCCATTCGTAAGCGAAGCGAACCGCGATACGATTTTCGGTGAAGGCCCAAAGCTCCTTGATGAGGCGATACTCAAGCTCGCGCTGCCATTTACGCGTGAGAAAACCGACAATAGCCTCGCGCCCGTTCACGAACTCTGACCGATTGCGCCATTGACTATCGGGAGTGTAGGCGAGTGCCACCTTTTCCGGGATGCGACTGTTCCACCCATTCTCGGCTAACCGGACTTTTTCCGTTGCCGATGCCAGAGAAAAAGGGGGAAGGGGCGGTCTTGTGGTTTCCATGTCTATTCTCCAATCGCTTCGAGGCGAGTTCGCAACGCCAGATTCTCGGCTTCCAGTTGGGCCAGGCGCTCACGCAGCGGTGTGACGGCGTGCTCGATCTCACGCTCGGTGTATCGCGGGGTTATATGTTGAGGACAGTTCCAATCGAAGGCCTCCAGCCGGAGCTTGAAAATCCGTTCCGCCTTGGCCCGGTATCCGGCGTCGGTAACGAGGCTGGTCAGCGCGGTGTCGACGTCAAGTGTCAGTTTCTCGACATGCATGTAAATCTTAAGACGTGCTCGCCGTGGGTAATCGACCAGGAAGAGGCAGGCTCGGTCGTTCGCCGTGAAGTTTCCGGTGCTGATATATTGGCGGTTGCCCCTGTAGTCCGCGAATGCCAGCGTCTTGCTGTCGATCACCTTGAGGAAGCCCGGTGGGCCACCGCGATGCTGCACGTAAGGCCACCCCGTTTCCGAGACGGAGGCCATGTAGAAGCTGTCGCGTGACGCGATGAAGGCAAGCTCACTTTCGGTGAAGCTGTCGGACTGGCGGTGATGATCCCCCAGCCAGATTTGATCCGCCCCCATTTCGGCCTGCGCCTGCCGCACATTCGCAGTGATGGCAACGTCCAGGAAATGATACGGCATAGATGATCTCCGTATTTCGGTTACCCACTTAACTGCAGCGAAAGTGCGACCTTAGCTCACCAGAGCCTTGGCCGCACCTTTAACCAGCATCTCATCGCTCACTTGCTTGCAATATTGCGATCCAGGAAGTCGTTTATAAGCGGAGCCGCAACGTCCAGCTTCTCCTCGAGTAGGAAATGGCCCGAATTCAGGATATGAACCTCGGCGTCTGGAAGGTCCCTGAGATAGGGATGAGCGCCCGCCTCGGGGAAGATGTAATCGTTCTTGCCCCAGATGATCAGCGTGGGTGGCCTACGCTCGCGAAAGAAGTTCTGAAAGTCGGGATAAAGCGGCAGGTTCGTGCGGTAGTCGTAGAGCATATCGAGCTGAATGTCGCGGTTGCCCGGCCGATCCAGCAACGCTTGATCATGAACCCAATTGTCAGGACTTATGCGCGAAACGTCTTCCATGCCGTCGGTGTATTGGAACTTCGTCGTTTCCAGCGTGACGAGGCCATTGAGTGCCTCGCGGCTCTTGGACGAACCATCGGACCAGTAGGTCTTGATCGGATCCCAAAATGCCTTCAACCCTTCGTCATAGGCGTTGCCGTTCTGGATGATTAGCCCGCTGACGCGTTCTGGGTGTTTCAGTGCCAGGCGGTAACCAACCGGCGCACCATAATCCATGACATACATCGCGTAGCTTTTGACCGCCAAGTGATCCATCAGCTTGTCGACGACGTTGGCGGCACCGGCAAACGTGTATGCGAATTTGTCATGATCGGGAGCAGCGCTTTGGCCGTAACCGGGATAGTCCGGCGCGATGACATGGTAGCGATCTGCAAGCAGCGGTATCAAGTTGCGGAACATGTGTGAAGACGTTGGAAAGCCGTGCAGAAGCAGCACGACGGGAGCGTTGGCGGGGCCGGCCTCGCGGTAGAAAATGTCGATACCTTCGATAGTCGCGGTTCTGTAATGGACCGGAAACGGGGCCTTGCGAACGTCTGCCGAAATTGTTGCGGGAACGGCATCTGCTGCTGCTGCCGCGGTCGTCATTGTGGCAGTCGCAAGCATCAGACATAAAACCAAGCTACGCATGATAGTCTCCCAGTAATAAAGATGGAACGAAAGTTTCATTCAAACGAACCGCTTGCTCATGCCAGCGGGACTGCCGCCATTGCGACAAACGCACCCACGGCGTTGGCAACCGCGGACGCCGAACGTTTGATGCGGATTCGGTGCGGCTCAAACGATGTAGCCCTCTGCCGATCGGGCTTCGTCGAAGCTCCGATACCCAACGATTATGCGGGATTGGGATCACTCTCAATTGCGATCTACGTCCGATGCAACTAGACCATGGCATTGTCGCCATAGACCTTGGTATATCGAATAGTTCTTACGTAACTCACAGAAAACCCGTAAGAATTTCAATTGAGGCATTGGCAGTTGGGTGTCGAAAAATCTGCGCGGAGCATATTGTGGATAGAAAATCGGAAGCCGAACCTATCATCGATCTGATACCCGCGATGGTTTGGTCCGCGACGTCGGACGGGATGCTGGATTTCGCCAACCAGCACTTTCTCGAATTTATCGGTGCGCCGCTCGAGGCAATATCGGGTGTCGGCTTTTATCAGATCTTCCATCCAGACGACACCGCGCGTCTTGCTTCGGAGTGGCATGCCATCATGGCGTCTCGCCGCGCGCGCGAAGTTGTCGGCAGGATCCGACGTAAGGATGGCCAATATCGCTGGTGCACGCTTCGACAGAAGCCCCGTGTCGATGCCGAAGGCGATGTCGAGAGGTGGTATGGCGTGGTTCTGGATATCGAGGACCGCAAGCAAGCGGAAGATGCCCTGCAAACGACAAAGACAGCACTTGCCGCGAGCGAAGAAAATCTCAGCCGGATCATCAACTCGCTGCCAGTACTCGTCTGGTCAGCGCGCCCTGACGGGAGTGCCGACTTCGTCAATCAGAGTTGGTTGGATTATGCCGGTCTCCCGGCGGAGAAGGTCCTCGGCTGGGGCTTTCTCGATCTGTACCATCCCGACGATGTTCCAGGCATGGTCGACATCTGGAAACGAGATCTCGCTCATTCTGACCACACGGTCCTCAAGGGGCGTATTCGCGGGGCGGACGGAGAATACCGGTGGTTTTACTTTTCGGGCCGCAAGCTGATCGACGCCAATGGAACTGAGCGCTGGTTCGGCGTCAACATCGACATCGACAACCTCCAATCCGCCGAAGACGCACTGCGAGAGGGCGAGGCGGCTCTGCGGGAAAGCGAGCGGAAACTCAATCTCATCGTCAACACGATACCAGCCATGGCCTGGTCTTGCACGCCTGATGGTGCCTTGGAATATTGGAACCAGAACCTTATCGATTTCGTCGGGTTGCCATTCGAAGAGATCGTTGGGTTTGGGTTTTATCGGATGTTCCACCCTGACGACGTCGAGCTGATGCGAACGTCCTGGGAAGAGATCCTCCGATCGAAACGCGGTCGCCCCGTTGATGCGCGGATCAGACGGGCCGACGGCGAGTACCGATGGTTCAATCTGCGGCAGAACCCGCTTCAAGATGCCGATGGAAACGTTATCAGGTGGTATGGCGTGGTGGTTGATATCGAGGATCGCAAGAGGGCGGAAGAATCGTTGCGGCAGAGCCAAAGCGACCTGGCCCATGTCACGCGGCTGACGGCAGCGGGTGAACTTGCCGTGTCGATTGCCCATGAGGTCAACCAGCCACTAATGGCGATCGTTACGAACGCCGGCACCTGCCTGCGCTGGCTTCAGCCCGGCAACACCGATCTGGAGCAGGCCCGATTGGCAGCGGAGAGAATTGTTAAAGATGGCCATCGCGCCGGAGACATCGTCGCCAGTATCAAGGCAATGGCTCAAAAACTCCCTGCAAAGATCGAGCAGACCGAATTGACCTCTGCGGTGCGCGACGTTCTCGATCTCCTGCGGGGAGAGCTCTTCAAACGAGCGATCGAGGTCACTCTGGATATGCCTGATCTCCCTGTCGCAGTCCTCGGGGACCGAACGCAGCTACAGCAGGTCGTGTTGAATCTGGTCATGAACAGCGCCGAAGCAATGACAGCGTCTTCACGGGAAAGACGGATTCACATCCATTGTGCTGTCGACGAGCCTCGTCTTGTCACAGTGAGCGTGTCGGATACCGGACGAGGGGTCGCTGTGGACGAGGTCGATCGCCTGTTCGAAGCATTCTACAGCACAAAAACCGACGGCATCGGGATGGGACTGTCGATATGCCGTTCGATCGTTGAGGGCCACGGAGGGCGTATCTGGGTTTCGGCCCCAGACCGCGACGTTGGCAGCGAGTTCAGGTTCATCTTGCCAACGGTGGAGGTCAGGCCCGATTATGATCGATGATCGTAAAAGAGGACAGCCAACAGTCATTGTTATCGATGACGATGAAAGTGTCCGCAATGCCCTGAAGGGACTGTTCCAATCGGTGGGACTGATTGCCGAAACCCATGGTTCCGTGAGCGAGTTTCTTGCCGCGGACGATCCCGATCGAGCAGGCTGTATTGTTCTTGATATTCGCCTGCCGGGTCAAAGTGGCCTGGAGTTCCAGGAGGCATTGGCGAAAAGTCGGCATCCGCGATCCGTGGTGTTGATCAGCGCCCATGTCGACGTGGCGATGGCCGTTCGTGCCATGAAAGCAGGAGCCATCGATGTGCTGACCAAGCCGGTGCGCGAGCAAGACCTGCTGGAAGCGGTGAACCGTGCGTTGGTCGATGACCAGGCAAGACGCGATAAGGCAAACGAGGCAGCCGCTCTGCGCCTGCGATATTCCAAGCTCACGCACCGCGAGCGGGAAATCATGACGCTGGTCGTCGCAGGCAAGCTCAACAAGCAGATCGCCGCCGAGATCCAACTCGCCGAGGCGACCGTCAAGCTCCACCGCGGTCATATGATGCGCAAGATGCTCGCCGCCTCGGTCGCCGATCTGGTAAGGATCGCGGCTGTTCTCGATAACTAGAGATCATTTGCTCTTCGTCGCATTGCGTACCGGCTCACGATCATCTGAATGGCAATTGGTCGCGTTTGCGGATTGCAAGCCCAATGGGCGAAGATGAGCGGGACACCGGAGGACTCTGCTCCGGCGTCTCAGGTTCATGCTACCAAGCCTTTGGTGAGCTCCAGTGCTTGCCGCTCGAACAGCCGGCGGTAGATGCCGTCGGTCAGGCGCACCAGCGCCAGGTGGTCACCTTCCTCGACGATCTTACCCTTGTCGAAGACCAGCAAGCGGTCCAGTGCCCTGACGGTCGACAAGCGGTGAGCGATCACCAATGTCGTACGGCCTTCCATCAGGCGTTCCATCGCCTGCTGGATCTGCACTTCGCTCTCACTGTCGAGGCTCGACGTTGCTTCGTCGAGTATCAGCACAGGCGCGTCGGCGAGAAACGCACGGGCGATCGCGACACGCTGACGCTCACCGCCCGACAGCTTCACGCCGCGCTCGCCCACCATCGTTTCATAGCCTTTAGGGAGGCCCATGATGAAGTGATGGGCGCTCGCCTGTTTGGCCGCATCCTCGATCTCGCGCCTCGATGCCTGCGGCCGGCCATAAGCGATGTTTTCGGCCAGCGTACGGTGGAACAGGATCGGTTCTTGCTGGACAATGGCTATCTGGCTGCGCAGGCTCGACTGCGTCACCTTTGCGATGTCCTGTCCATCGATCCGGATGGAGCCGGAATTGACGTCATAGAGGCGCTGGATCAGCTTGACGAAAGTCGTCTTGCCCGATCCCGAATGACCGACCAGACCAACGCGTTCGCCCGGCTTGATGGCGACGGAGAAGTCGTCATAGAGCGGCGTTGGATGTGCGCCATATTGGAAGGTGACGCGATCGAAAATGATTTCGCCCCGACCGATGGCGATCGCATTGGCACCCGGTCTGTCCTCGATACCAAGCGGCGTCTTGTCGAGCAGTACCAGCTCCTCCATGTCGTTGACGGCGCGCTGCAGGTTGCGGATATCCTGTCCGACGGAGCGCAGATACCCTTGCAAGACGAAGAACATCGCCAGCACGAAGGTGATATCGCCTGGCGTTGCAAGGCCCTTCTGCCACATGACGAGACCGGTGCCGAGGATGCCTGCTTGCATCGAAACCATCATGAAGCCCTGGATCGTGCCGTTCAGCGTGCCGCGCTGCCAGGTCCGCCGCGTACGACTATCCCATTTGGCGAGAACGTGGCTAAGGCGGTCTTGCTCGCGGTGTTCGGCGCCAAAAGCCTTAACCACAGAGTTGCAACTGATCGCGTCAGCAAGCGCGCCGCCGAGCTTGGTATCCCAGGCATTCGCGAGCTTGGCCGCAGGCGAGACGTAACCCATTGAAAGCAAGACGGTGACGGAGATGTAGATCAACGACCCGGCCGCGACAATGAGCCCCATGACCGGCCAATAGCTGCCGAGCACGATGCTGGCGCCGGCGAGCATCACGACCGATGGTAGCAAGGCCACCAACAGCAAGTCGTTCAGCGCATCGAGCGCCCACATGCCGCGTGTAATCTTGCGCACCGTGGAGCCGGCGAAGCTGTTGGCATGCCAGTCAGTGGAGAAGCGCTGGACCTTGTGGAAGCCGCTATTGGCGACATCTGCCATGATGCGAAGCGTTAGTCGAATGATACCGTTGAAGATGAACCAGCGCAGCACGACGCTGGTTATGCCGAGCGCCACGACGATAACGAAGGCGCGGATTGCGCCATCGGCCGCGTTACCGCCGGCGATAGCATCGACGATCCGGCCGGAAAAGACCGGAACCAGAACTTCGGCGAGGGTGCTGGCAACGACCAGCAGGATAATATTGCCGACGAGGGCAGGGCGATGCGTCCATTGACGAAATACAAAGCCGAGCACGTTACGATAGGCATCTGCACGGAAGTCGAACTTCTTGCGAGTCATTTTAACCAGTCCGGCGCCATATCAAGGGCGGCCGGCCCCAAAATCGAGAGTGATGGACACAGCCGGAACGGAAGACGAAATAAACCCGGCAGATCGGTGGCGCTGAGAAAGACGTTGAAACCGGTTACCGCGTGCCCTGGGCGGGCCGCGAATTGGAATGACCTAGTGTCGGTTCATTCCGGACGGGAGGCTTTCGATGAATGCTAATGTCATGCAACGCCTCCCTTGTTTGATGTGCATCGGTTGAGATTTTTTGTACCGGACAAATCCGGTCTTGCCAACCAGATCTTTTCTACTTTGCAGAGAATGATGCCGCGGCGACACATCACCCGGACGTTCTGTTGGATTTCTGAAAGATTGGCTGATCGAGCGCAGGCGATATATGCTTCACCGGCATGACCGCGAAGGGACGGGCCAACACGGTTTGCTTCGCTACTCCGCTACTCCGGTTGTTCGGAGATCTGCGAAGTATCAGTCTGGTTTCCTGTGCGGTCTTGTGTGTATTCCTATGGAAGGATCGCATAGGCGGCTGTGGCCACGGGAAAGTCGTCGTGGCCACAAGCATCGCTGCGAACACCTGGTAGGTTTGCGAACCTAGCACCGCTTTTAAGACGTCGACGATGCTAAGCAGTACTTCTTCGCCAGTGGCGGTGTCCGGCAGTGCGTTTTTCGTTCGTCTTAGACGAGGTTCATACCACCATCGACGTTCAGTTCGATCCCGTTGACGAAACTTCCAGCATCGGATGCGAGGAAGAGGGCGGCGCGCGCCAGTTCCAGCGGGCGTCCCAAGCGCCCCGCGGGGATGAGCGAGGCCATTTGCTTTTCGAAGTTCGGGCGGTCGGCTTCCAATACCCCAAGCTTGGCGAGAATCTCAGTCTCGACCGGGCCGGGGCTCAGAATGTTGACCCGAATCCGTCTCGCCTTGAACTCCATTGCCCAGTTCTTCGCAAACGCGGCGGTGGCCGCTTTGGAAGCTGCATAGACAGTGTGATCCGGCAAAAACTTCGTAGCCGCAAGTGAACTCGTCACGATAATGCTGCCGCCATTGCGGATCAGTGGCGCAATCGTTTGTACGCCGAAGAAAACGCCTCGCGTGTTTATGGCGAAATGCCGGTCGTAATCATCCGGTGTTACGTCTGCGGATTTAGTGAGATTGATGACACCTGCATTGGCCATGTAGATATCAAGCCCGCCGAAACGGCTTTCGACGAGTTCTGCAAGCTTGCGATGATCGTCGAGACTATCGACACTCCCGACGAATCCGACAGCAGAGTGCCCGATTTCGTTCACTGCGTTGTCAACGACATCCTGACGTCGGCCAGTAATGATGACCTGGGCTCCTTCTTGTGCGAAAAGCTGGGCGGTTGCCTTGCCGATCCCGCTGTTACCGCCCGTGATGACTGCTACCTTGTCTCTGAGATGATGCATTTTCTTGTCTCCTTTGAACAACAGCTCAGATAAATGCTCCCACCCTTCGCCGTTAGTTGGTAAACAGGCACATGATCTGTGCCGCGGAGGTGCGAATGCCAAACCTGCTGAGCGAAACGTCGGGATTGATGGCCTTTGTGCGGACGGTAGAGGCCGGCTCATTCAGTGCAGCGGCTCGCGATCTGCAGACGACGCCTTCGGCGATCTCGAAGAGTGTGGCGCGACTGGAAAAGAAGATCGGCGCGCGCCTTTTCCTGCGTTCCACGCGTGCGCTTACCCTTACCCAAGACGGTCACATCCTCTTCGAACGAGTCGCGCCGTTGCTGCGGGATCTGGATTCCAGCGATGAGGCTATCCGATCCGAGATCACGCCTTCGGGTCGCCTTCGGATCAGTATGCCGAGTGAGTTCGCGCCGCTACTGCTGCCGCGCCTGTTTGACGGTTTTGCGTCCGAACACCCGAACTTGCGTCTCGATGTCGGTCTCACGGATCGGTTCGTCGATCTGATCCGGGAGGACTACGACGTCGTGCTTCGTGTGGGCAATCCCGCGCCGGCAGATCTCATGGTTCGTCGTCTGGCAGAACTGCCAATGGTCGTCGTTGCAGCCCCGGATTTCATCAACGGGATGGAGCCTCCTGAAACTGTGGAAGCCTTGGCGGCTATGCCTTTTGCCCGATATTCGCTGGGAGGGATACCGCAGCCACTACGTTTGGCGGATGGAATGAGCTTCATTCCCTCCGGGCGCGTTGATTGCGATTCTGGTGCGGGCCTCATACATGCCGCTCGTAGCGGGCTTGGTGCGGCATACGTTCTACACTGCCTTGTCGCTCAGGAATTGGCCGCCGGCACCCTCATATTGCTCGCACCCGCCATACCATTTCCGAAGCTGCCACTGAATGTCCTTCACGCCTTTGGCCAGACTGCGCCCGCGCGCGTGAAACTTTTTTGCGACTTCATGGCCCGCGAGGCAAAACTGCTGGAAGCAGTGTGAGACTAGTCCGCTATAGCTGTTTGAGGCCCGCCTCATGAGGAGCCAGCCGCGCGCATTGCCGGCGGTATGGTTTCCCATGCCCGTATCAAATCACCGATGGAGCCGGCTTCCATTTTGCGCATAGCGTTGGCTCGGTGCAGCTTTACCGTGACTTCGCTTATTTGCAGGTCGAAAGCGATCTGCTTGTTAAGACGCCCGCGCGCCACCTCGCAAAGGATCTCACGCTCGCGATGAGTCAACGTTTGCAGGCGCTCAACGTTGCGTTTAACGACAATCGCTTCAGCGCGGCGCGCCGTATCCAATTCGATGCCGGTAATGACCGCATCGAGCAGCGTCTGGTCCCGAACCGGCTTGGTAAGAAAGTCCACCGCGCCGGCTTTCATCGCTTGCACGGTCATCGGAATGTCCCCGTGTCCAGTGAGAAAGATGATTGGCTTCAGGTTGCCGCTTCTTGCGAGATGATGTTGAAGGTGAAGCCCGCTCGCGCCTGGCATGCGGACATCGAGGATCAGGCAACCTGGGCTGTGCAATATGTCGTCATCGAGCACGTCCTGTGTCGAGGCGAAGCTAACGGCTCGCAAGCCTGCCGAGAGGACGAGCTCCGATAAAGCTTCTCGAACCGCAGCGTCATCATCCACAATAATTACAACCGGTTGTTCTGCCTCATGCCGGCGATGCAACGAAGGCAGCGCCGATCTTCGAGGTTGTTGTTCCACGCTCATATCACCCTCCATTCCTCGATTTTCGTAAAGCCTCTGCAATTGCTGATAGCAGTGATGGCGCGTCGAAGGGCTTTCGGAAAAAACCACTGATCCCCTGGGCGCGCCCCTGGTCTGCGATTTCGTGGCGGCCTGTCACTAGAAAAACGGGCAGTTCCGGGCGCGCTTTCCGTATGATGTCGCGAAGCTCGAAGCCGTCTATGCCCGGCATGCCAATGTCTGTGATTAGGACATCCAAGTCCGAGAGGCCATGAACGAGCAAATGCTCAGCCGATCGGAAGCAGCATGGGTTAAAGCCAGCGGATTCCAGCAATTCTCCAAGCGATTCAAGCAGCCTTGGATCGTCATCGACAACAGCGATCATCGGTCTGGTATTCTCCATCCCTAATTTCCTCTTGTGCGGCGCGTGTGGGTGATTGGTATCTCCAATCGCTCCGCCATCCTGACAAGATCGGCCAACGACGCCGCTCCCATTTTTTGCATCACGTTCCGTCGGTGAACTTGCAACGTGACCTCGCTGATTCCCAATTCTGATGCGGCTTGCTTGTTGAGTAGGCCACTGATCACCAACGGCAGCACCTCGCGTTCCCTGGGGGTGAGATCGAGATATCTTTGCCTCAGCTGGTGGAGATCGGTTCGTTCCGTCCGTCTCTTCCTGTCTTCCGACACGGCTGCGTAGACTGCGCCCATGAGTTCGGCATCGCTAAAGGGCTTGGTCAGAAAATCGACCGCTCCATGCTTGATCGCGCGTACCGTCGATGGAATGTCCGCGTGTCCCGTGATGAAAACAATCGGGGGATGGTCCACCTCGGCGATCTGACGCTGTAGGTCCAGTCCATTGATATCAGGAAGTTCGACATCGAGAATGAGACAAGCCGGGATATCGGGCTTCTCCGCATTGACATACCCGCCAGCCGAGCCGAACGCCATAGCGCGTATGCCATGAGATTCGAGAAGCTCTTCCAGCGCTTCTCGAATACGCTCGTCGTCGTCCACGATGAATACAATGTGCTCATCTTCGGTCATTGCATCGCTTTCGTTGAGATCGGCAACGTAAAGACGAACTTCGCACCCTCTGGTTCAGTGTTTTCCGCCCAGAGCCGTCCGCCATGTGACTCGACGATCGAGCGGCAAATGGCGAGTCCCATGCCCATTCCATGCTCCTTTGTTGTGAAAAATGGCTCAAATATTCTGTCTGGAAACTGAATGCCTGGTCCGCGGTCGCAAACTTCAGTCTGAACCTCATTGCCCATCCGTAGGGCGCGTATTTCAACAGTTTTGTCCTTCTCGTTTGAATGCATCGCGTCCATCCCGTTGCGGATCAGATTGATCAGAACTTGCTGAACCTGTACGGGATCCAAGTAGACCTGTGGGAGGTGGCGTTCGACGTCAATGTCAATTCGAACGCGATTGCGCACCGCTTCTTCGACCATGAGGTCGCGCGCTTCTTCGATCACGCCTGTTAGAGATGTGACGATCCTTGTCTCCGCTGACTGACTGAATAAGGCTCGCACACGGCTCACCACGTCAGCAGCTGAGTTCGCATCACGAATGATGCGCTCGGCAACCAGCTTTGCCCGGTCGACATTCGGTGGATCTCCGGATAGCCAACGATGGCAGGCGTGGGAGTTGGCGACGATAGCAGCCAACGGCTGATTTACCTCATGGGCGATAGAGGCCGAGAGCTCAGCAAGGCTCGCTGCCTGTGAAGCGACCGCCAGTCTTTCTTGTGTCTGACGCAATTCTTCCTGAGTACGCACGTCGGCATCAATGTCGAAACTGACGCCGTACCACTGCAAGATCGTTCCATCTGCATCACGCAAGGGCTCGGCGCGCCCGTTGATCCAGCGGTAGGCACCATCGGCCCTGCGCTGCCGATATTTCATTGTGAAAGTCTCGCCCGTCGTGAATGAATGCATGAGGGCACGGCCGACGGAGGGTGCATCGTTTGGATGGACCGAATTCTGGATGGCCATCTGTAAGCGACTTGTCTCGGGAGAACTTAGGTCCGTCAGTTCAAGGCCGACATAATCCGCCAGACGTTTGTTAAGATAGGACGGTTCGCCATCGGCAGCTGCGGCCCAGATTTGTATCGGAAGAGCATCCACGAGCTGTCTCAGTTGCAGCTCGCTTTCCCGGAGTGCTTCCTGCGCCCGCATTTCATCTTCGATGTCGATCGAAACCTGATACCATTGCACGATCGCGCCAGAGGTATCACGCAGAGGCTGTGCACGCGCCTCGATCCAAGGATAGGAACCATCTTTGGAGCGCCGCCGAAAGCGATTAACGAAAGGCGTTCCTGTCGCAAAGCCATTAAGCGCTCTCTGAAGCATGACTTGAAGGTCATCCGGGTGGGTCAGGTGTCGGGCAAGAGCCTCGAAATCCTTTACATGATCGGGCGGTACTCCGACGCTATCAAGATAGCGCTTGCTAGTGGAGGTGAGCTTGCCAGCGGGATCGTAACTAAGGATGTTGATGGGCACAGCGTCAATCATCTGCTCCAGCTGCTGCTTGCTGTTGCGTAGGGCCTGCTCATTCTGCAGCTGATCATCGATGTCGTGGCACAGACCGTACCACTGAACGATACTTCCGTCCGGATCGCGTAAGGCTTCCGCGCTCGCCGCCATCCACCGAAACGTCCCGTCAGTTCTGCGCATCCGCCATTTCATCGAAAGCAGTTCGCCGGTAACCAATGACCTTTCCACCGCGTCGGCAACCGCAACTGCGTCATTTGGATGGATCGCGCCTTGTATGAATGCGTCAAGGCGGTTCATGCCAGGCATATCAAGATCCGCCACGTCCAGGCCCAGGAAATCGACAAGTCTCCTGTTAAAGAATACAGGAATGCCTTCGGGTGAGATCCGCCAGAGGTAACTCGGAACCATGTCTACGAGGAGTGAAAGCTCGTGTTCCCGGCTGCGGAGCGCCGCTTCTGCCCGTTTATGTTCGGTCAAATCCAGGATATAGGCGACACCTTGCCGGGATTGACCCTCAAAGCACGCGGCGCCGATAAGGACGGGCACGCGGCTGCCATCCTTCCTGAAATATTCTTTCTCTCGGGCTTGCATCTTGCCTGTGGCAGCAAGTTCGTCGGCCTCTTCGCGGGCGTGCACGTCCTGCCAGTCTGCGGGCGTCATGTCGAACCATCGAAGGCCAGCGTCGACATCCGCCCGATCGTACTGAACCATGCGCAAAAAGGCATCGTTGGCATCAATCAGCGTACCGTCCAGATCCCATATGACGATCCCGATAATATCTGAATCTATTAGTCTTCGAATTCGCGCCTCGCGCTCGGCAATGTCGCTATAAAGGCGCGTCTGTTCGTCTATATCGTGCGAAAGACCATACCACTGTACAATGTGACCTTTCTCGTCGCGCATTGGCTCGGCGCGTCCCGACATCCAGCGATAGACGCCGTCGGCGCGACGAAGCCGGTAGTTCATGGCAAAGTGTTCGCCGGTGGCAAGGCTGCATCGCAGTGCTTCCGCCCGCGAAGGGGCGTCTTCAGGATGGACAGCCGCCTCGAAGATCGCCGACATCTGGTCGATACCGAGCCCGCCCGCGTCAACCGGGTCGATGCCCAGAAAATCCATCATCCGTTTGTTGAAGAAGGTGGGTTGACCATGGGCATCAAGCCTCCAAAGAAGGCTTGGCACCATGTCAACGAGTTGCGAGAGCTCGCGCTCTCTGCCGCGCAATGCCTCCTGAGCCGTGACCATCTCATGAATGTCGACACTGACAGCGTACCACGCAAGAATAGCGCCCTTGTCGTCGTGGAGTGGTTCAGCACGTGTCTCAGTCCAGCGATAGGAACCATCTCGCCGGATGTGGCGATACTGGACGAAATAAGGCATACCCGTTTCAAATGCGCGGGTTCGCACCTGCGCCCTAATCAACACATCATCTGGATGGATGACGTTCAGTGGAAACGCCGCCGTGCCGCCATTAGCGGTAAAATTGTCGAGGCTGGCTCCGGTTGTATCGGTGTATCGCTTGTTCAGGTATGTTGGCGTTCCGTCGGGTTTTGCAGTCCAGATCATGGCCGGCACCGCATCGATGAGTGTCTGGAGCTCCCGTTCGCGTAGCCGTAGCGCTTCTTGGGCGCGTACTTCGTCATCGATGTCGATTGAGATGGCAAACCATTGTATAATTGTTCCGTCCTCGTCGCGCAGAGGTTCTGCTCGACCGTCTACCCAGCGATATTCGCCATCTGCTCGACGCATTCTGTACTTCAGGGAATAGGGTTCTCCTGTCGCGATCGCATGCTTCACCGCTTGCAAGAGGTCAGGTGCATCATCGGTGTGCACGAGGGTTTCTATGTTGGTTGCCAGCTGGCTTGCACCCGGTTTCTTAAGCTGTTCCAAGTCTAGTCCGAAAAAGTCGATCAGGCGTCTGTTGAAAAACGTTGGCTCGCCCTGTGGCGTGAGACGCCTGATGTGAACTGGAACCATATTGACGATCTGCTCGAGTTCTCTTTCTCGATCGCGTAAGGCTTCGACGCTTTGGCGGAGCGTGCGAAGGGCTGCTTGGTGCTGATGGGATATGGCAGCTACGATGAGCGCTGAAAACGCCGAGATAGCAAGGAAGAGCTGCAGCATAATCTGCCTGTGGCGCTGTGTTTCGGCATCGCCCACGAATGGACTTGCGCCTGCTATCGTGAAGATCGCGGTTATGAGTGCGAGAAGAGCA
This sequence comes from Rhizobium sp. S163, assembly GCF_030380805.1. Taxonomy (NCBI): domain Bacteria; kingdom Pseudomonadati; phylum Pseudomonadota; class Alphaproteobacteria; order Hyphomicrobiales; family Rhizobiaceae; genus Rhizobium; species Rhizobium sp. S163. Next base: position 421,406 of record NZ_JAUDSA010000037.1, read on the forward strand.
AGCGACACAACCGCGCCCTTGAATTCGAAACGCACAGCTGCCCAGAGAAGTGGTGGCATGACGATGTAGGCAAATGGCAGGTAGCCACCCAGTGAGAGCGCAGCGACGATAAGGAAGACAAGCCCGAGAAGCGCCGCCTCTGCCCACCTTGCCTTGGAAAGCTCGGCCTTGCGATGCCAGCTCTGGAATACGGTCAATGCGAGCGGGGCTACAATGAGTACTCCAGTAGCATCCCCAATCCACCATAGCGGCCAGGCTCCGACAAACGTTTGCGACAATATGCCGAACCAGGCAAGCGAAGCACTGCCGACGGTCGCGCTGATGAGGGGCCCAATACCCGCGCACACGACAATGAAAACGAGCACTTCTTCCAAGGTTTCAAGTCGTACGGGATGTCTTGAAGCCCGGCTCAAGAGCCAGGCGCCAACCGTGGCTCCCAACGCGTTGCCAACGTAAATGAGAACGGCTGCGGCCAAGGGACTTTGAAACCACATTAAATTGCTGACCAGCTCCGCCAAGCAGCCGGCCAAAACCCACCAAGGCCACGTCCGGGGATGGGCAACGATGAGCGTTGCAATGAAAAGTCCGCCCGGAGGCCAGATGGAAATGCCTGTTCCCGGTACAATTGCAAGGGCTTGGGCAAAGCCGCAGCCTATAATGTAGGCTACACAGAACAAGCAAAGATGCAGGAGTTTGGGGCGGTACGACCAGACAAGCGTCATAGGTTGCTCCTACGGCATCAAAGGGTTCGGATCGCCTGCCTTTCATGTCGGGAAAATCTCAACGCAACGCCGGCAAGCCCACACCACACCGTAGTCATCTGACCGCGTGACTGCAACTTATGGAAATCCATGTATTGGTACCCGGGTGCCGGGTTGCCGCACCGGAAAATCGAGGACGGTCAACGAGCGCGATATGCGGGCGAAACTTGTCGCCAGCATCGGCTACCACGTCGTCTCGCCCAATCCCCAGTCATGCTTGTGTTCAGGAGGCCCGGTCAATTCATCGGCGACAAGTGGCGAGCAAAAGTGGAACTGCCGAGAAGTCCGGCTGCCTTCACTTATTCGCCGCAAACCACGGCTAGCTCGCCGTTGGGAACTAACAGGGTGGATGAAATGATGTTTCCGCTTGCTCCAACATAAGGCCGGTGGGGGGCGCAGACAGAACCGGTGCATGCGCATCGCGATCATCCTACATCCAATTATTCGTCGAACGGAGCTGCTTCCAAGAGGTCGACCGATGAGCTCGGCGCCTTATAGCCGGGCACCAGGCGTTCCCCGAAATCCCGCACGAAATTGTCATAAGTTGTTTCGGGGTGTGTTGCGGCGATATGGCAAAAGCACATACTCATTTGACGCTTCATGCCCAGGCGGGGAAACGCTGAGACAATTGTCTGTATCTCCGTTAGGGGAACGAAGCTGTATTGCAGGCCGACAACGTCAAGGCAGATACCCGCGGTACACAGAGCTACTTCCGCCTCTTTGTATAGACCAATCGATGGCGTCGCGTTGAGAGCGACGCAATCCCATATTTGCTGGGTGCGCTGTTTACCAACCCCGGCACCTGCTGCAAAATCACGCGCCAGATCGGCTGCCTCCACTTCAAAGCGGCGGGGTCCTGCGAACTCCTCGTTCAATGTGATGTCGTGCAGAAGGGTCCCAACGGCCAGTACCTCCGCGTCGTAGTCCAGATCCTGAAGCTGACCGATCCGTTCCGCAAACAGCCAGGAGCGGACAACGTGATTGAAAAGATAGGGTGCACAGGCCTCGCGAGCATAGTCCAGCGCACGCTCGATAAGCGGCGTCTCGGGCACAGAAATTCCGGCAAGGGCTCGCGTCGCTCTGGTTGTGTTCATTGGATTGGCCTGTGGGTCGGTGATACGGGAATGGACATCTAAAGTTGGGTGGGCCGGCTGCACATTGCCCATGGACTATTGCAGCCGGCTTCGTCTCACTTGTCGTCAATCGTTATGTTCTGCTCGTCGCTGTCGACAACGAAGATAGCAAGCAGGCGCGCAGGCTTGGTCTTACTCGCGTTTTCGCTGACAGCATGATGGTCGCCGGGAAACTCCGAGAAGCTTTCGCCAGCGCGATAGCTTGTGACGGGACCATCATTGACCTTGCTACGGATCGCTCCTTCAAGAACCGTCGCATAGATAAAGGCCGAGTCCGGGTGCGTGTGGGCCGGTGATGTTCCGCCGGGCGCATACTCCACCAGCACGCCCTTCATGCTTTTGCCCGGTACATTGGGAAGTTTCTGGTCATATACGATGGTGACTTTCGAGCCCCCGTTTGAAGCGTCGTGCGCGACAGCCGCGCCGGCGAGCGCTGCTGCAAGCAGGTTTGCTACGACAATAGTTCGAAACATCTGGTTCTCCTGTTGTGATCTGGCGAACGGGGGCAGCTCCACTGTCGGCTCTGCCCCAAGCGAAGTGTTAGGTTCTCGGCTGGTAGTGGTTGAGCCAGTCTGCGAATGTGACGCGACCGAGCCGCGCATTGCCCGCCGGAACGAGTGAGCCATCAAGGAGCTCCGTGCCGAAATAGCGAGCATGCGGATCTGCGACAACCTGACGTGGGTCGTTGGTCGATTTCATGAACCGCGCCGCAACTTCGCTCAGCCGGAATTTTTCCGGACCGGCAATTTCGATAGTGCCATTCACCGGTGTGCCAAGCGCGACCTCAGCCATGGTATCAGCGACGTCATCAGACGAAATCGGCTGCACATAGGCAGAGGAAAGATGGACGGTCTGATCAACTGTGCCTGACTGAACGATGCCGGGGATGAACTCAAGAAACTGGGTCGAATGCACGATCGTATAGGGTAGTCCGGAAGACTTGATCAGTTCCTCCTGAGCGAGTTTTGCCCGCATGTAACCGCTGCCGGGAAGTCGTTCGACGCCCACGATAGACAGCGCGATGTGATGTTCCACACCCGCAGCAGCGCCAGCCTTGAGGAGGTTGTGTCCCGCCGTCTGAAAGAATTCCATCACCGCGTCGTCCGCGAAAGAGGGCGAATTGGCCAGGTCGATAACTACCTTTGCACCCGCCAGCGCTTCGGCAACGCCCTTGCCCGTCAGCGTATCGACACCTGAATTCGGGGAGGCAGCGAGGACATCATGGCCCTTTGAAAGCAGTCTTTCCACGGTTTTCGAGCCGATAAGACCGGTACCACCAATAACAACAATTTTCATTTCTTCTCTCCTTTGCATGCGACATTCGTTTGAAAAGCAGCTCGCGGCCCGTCCGGACGTTCGCCGATGCCACAACAATGGGGCTGATTGTCACTGAGAGCCATTCTGCCGGGGGCGCGGTTCACCTGTCCCGAAGGATAGGTATTAGTGTGCCGAAGGATGGGAGGCCCAGCGGTGTTGGGCCGGATGCTCTGAATTTCGCGATAGGAAAGTGCACTGCGCGACCAGATGGATGAGCCCGCATAAGCTCGTAGCGCTTTCAATCGGGATCGCGATGATCAATGCCTGGAACCGGTTGGCAATCGGCTTTCGGCTGCAGCACCCCGCCGATCATAGGGCCAGCTGATATTCGGTAACGCAGGGCGAGTGTCGTCGCCCGGCGTTGCTTCGGGTCAGGGAAGAGATCAGATGCCGACGTTGCGAGGCCCGGCCATGGGCGTGCAGATTTCTGTTTCGTTAGACGAGCGAAATGGGCTCGCAGCGTCGCTCTCAATACCAAAGCAGTGCTCTGGTTTACCTACGCAGAGGTCATCCTATCCCTCGGCGTAGCTCGACCCCCTCCCAGCGCAGTCGTAATTTCCGGGTGTCGTTCGAGACCCCTCGATCACGCAGAGCAGGAGCACATCCTGCCTAGAAACAAAAATGAAACCTCAACCAATAATCAGCAGGAGGCTAGCATGAATTTAAACACGACTGTTCCAACACATGAGAAAACAAGACGCGAAGAGCTGGTGCCCTCGCGATACGCTGTGCGGATTGGCGAGATCGACGTACTTGTCATCAGCGACGGCGTATTGCCACTTCCAACAGCGATGCTCGGACACAATGCCGATCCTGGTGTGCGAGCCGCCTGGCTAGATGACATGTTTCTGCCGACCGACGCGTTCGATTGGTCACTGAATGTGGTTCTAGTGCGCAGTGGCGATCAGACTGTCCTCATTGATGCTGGTTTGGGCCTGGATCCGGATCTTAATCTTCCGCGCGCCGGGCAAGTCGTCCAGCGATTGGATGCCGCTGGCATCGACCTTGCAATGGTAACTGATGTCGTGCTGACCCATATGCACATGGACCACATCGGGGGATTGCTTGTTGATGGCGTAAAGGAACGCTTGCGTTCAGATTTGCGCATCCATGTGGCTGCTGCGGAGGTCAAATTCTGGGAGGATCCGGATTTCACTCACGTGTCCATGCCTCCCGGATTTCCGGATGCGCTTCGGGCAACGGCTAAGCACTTCGCCCAAGAGTATCGCGACTATTTGCGTCTCTTCGAGGATGAATGCGAAGTGGCACCGGGCGTCGTGGTGCGTCGTACTGGTGGCCACACACCGGGCCACAGCATTGTTCGAATGGCCTCCGGTGGCGACAGGCTCACCTTCGCGGGAGACGCCGTCTTCGCCGTTGGCTTCGACCATCCCGACTGGTTCAATGGTTTCGAGCATGACCCCGAAGAGGCCGCGCGGGTTAGGATCCGGCTCTTGCGCGAGCTGGCGGAAACCGGCGAACAGCTCGTGGCAACTCATCTGCCATTCCCCTCAGTTGGCCGAGTTGCAATCGATGGAGAAGCGTTCCGCTGGGTGCCTGTATTCTGGGATTATTGATCACCTCTCAGGCAGTATGGCGGCGCAATTGCCGCCATACGTTCACACAAAACGCATGTGTTTCCCATTCATTCACCGGGACATTCCATGTCTGGCAAATCCATCCTCGTAGTCGCAGTTCTAGCCACCACTGCGGCCTTCTCGCCGAAGGCAGACGCACAACAGAGGTCGGAACAGGCCAAAATTGAAACTGAACCGCCGACCATCGCGCTACCCCTTATTCTCGATTGGCAGGAGGCGGTTCATTCCAACGCCCATCGGCTGCTCGTCGCCCTCCCGAGAGTGCCCAGTGCGCTGTCCGTAGCCATCGTCCGCGTCGAAAGCGAAGCTGCAAAAGCCGGCATTTGGCCTGTTGGTGTGATACGCATGTTCGTCTCGCTCGTCGGCATCGCAATGGAGTGGAGTGCTAGGTCCCTCCAGCACCGAGCCTGGCGCGAGCATCAGTCTGCCAAGCATGGCGTGATGGAACTCCTGCCACTCATGTCCTTCACACTTGTCAGCGGGATTGTGTATATCGTCCCGGATTGGCCACCCCTGACGGGCGCTGTCCTGTTCATCTATGGACTCGGCGCGATCGGATTTCGGCTGGCCTGGGCCATTTGCGCGATGGCTTTTACATCGGGCGCTCTCACCAATTTCATGTTCAGACGATCAATGCTGTTTGTAGCAATTTTCATCTTCGCACTTACTACGAATGCTTGCGGGACCACGCTATCGGTGGACCCTGATTCCATGCGCTGCGTGTCAGTGATGTTTTCCATTCTGCTTCTAGTCGTCTCTTCGGAAGCCGTGTGGCGCCACCGTGTAACTTCGGGCAAGCATGTTTTGCGCCGCAAAATCCTGCGAACCGTGGGCCTGTTAGCCTTATGGTTTTGTTGGTTCGCAGGGTTGCATATCGTTTTTTGGCTTGGCATCTACGCGATTGCTTTTCCAATTGTTTTGCCGCTCGCCAGCCGGCTTGGGAAGACCTATGGGGAAACTCATTGGCCAAGGAGCGGGGACAGCAGCGTCGCCGCGGCTATCTCCGAGCGTGGTTTCAGAGCGATCGTCGTTTCGGTAGCGGTTCTCTGGCTCGTGGGAGTATGGCAAATCTATCCCAACGGCTCCGAGCGTCTCCACTCTCTGCTCGACATATTTATCCTCGGTCTGCTGAAGAGTTTGCTCGTTCTCCTAGCAGCCGACCTCGGCTGGAACGTTGCCCGCGTGATGATCGACCGCAAACTCTCATCCGTTCTCAGTGATGGTCATCTTTCCCGATCCGAGATCGCGCACAGGGCAAGACTGCGCACGCTCCTGCCTATCTTTCGCAACGGCCTCGCCGCGCTGGTCTTCGTTATTACCATCCTCACGGTTCTGGCTGAGATGGGAATAGAAGTGGGGCCACTGATTGCCGGTGCCGGAATTTTCGGCGTCGCAATTGGCTTTGGATCGCAGACCCTGGTCAAAGACATTATTAGTGGGATTTTCTATCTGATGGATGACGCCTTCCGCGTTGGCGAATATATCCAAAGCGGGAGCTACATGTGAACGGTGGAATCTTTCAGTCTCCGCTCCGTTCGTCTGCGACACCATCGGGGGCCAATCTTCACGGTCCCGTTCGGCGAACTCGGGGCAGTACAGAACATGAGTCGCGACTGGGCGATCGACACGTTTTCCCTTCGCCTGGGCTTGGACGCCGATATCCAAAAGGCGAAGAAGCTGGCCCGAGATGTCGGTGCAATATTGCTTGAGGATCCGGAGATAGGGGCTCTCATACTTGAGCCCCTAAAATTGAAGGGTGTTGAGCAGATCGGCGACTTTGGTATCGAAGTAAGCTTCACCTTTACCGCTGTACCAGGCAACCAATCTCTAATCCGTCGCAGTGCGCAGGCAATGATCCGTGAAGTCTTTTTGGAAAACGGAGTTAGCTTCGCCCACCCGACCGTCCAGCTTGGTACCTACGGGAACGCGCAAGGTGGTCGGGGCAATAGCCTTACGCCTACCCATACACAGGAGAAGCACATTTAGAGCTTACCACGTCAGAGCAAATGTCACGCGGTTGGCTATTTGGGTAATGTTTCGAGATACACGCCAAGGCTGGACCGCGTGAGCGCCATTTCCGACTGAAGCCAATCTGGAGAGGACCACAGTCTTCATTTTGGCGAGCCGGATCTTCATGGCAAACCCGAGCCCGCCACCGCATTTTCTAAGGGTGCCCAGAAGGCAGTGAATTGGACACGGCAACCGAAAGTGGAGAAATATAGAGAAAACATCCCAATAATCATAACAAGACGGATCAATCTAGCAGAAATGATCCTCATTGATGTCTTTTAGGTTCGTCGCGCCTGACGGAGTGGCCCAAGCCAGTGGTGGACAAAATTGGGTGGGTGAACGCAAGTTTGCCATCACCTTCGCAACGGAACGTTTATCCAGCGATTATCGAGTTCATTGATACTCACATGTGGGTGACGACACCGGCCATAGATGCCTGTGCGGATTGAAGCGATCCGATCAAGCGGTGACGTAGCTCGGTCCTTGCTCGTGCACCAGCTTGCTTCGAGTTCCCGTCGACCATCCCGAGCGGCGGCATGGTGGTTGCCTAGGACGTGGACTCGCAAACTGAATTGATCCAAATTCGTGTCGCAACGAGTTTCAGTGCAGCAAGGTAATTGTCAGGGCGGCGGTCGTAGCGCGTGGCCAGGCC
>NZ_JAUDSA010000038.1:0-478970 GCF_030380805.1 Rhizobium sp. S163
CGGGACCAATCAGCATCGCAGCCAATTCATAAGAAATCCAGAGCGAAAGTCACCGTCGCCAGCAGCGCCGCCGCCCTCGTTCTGTGAAGCGGCTTATAAGGCCCCAGAGCCGAACAAGTCAACAGGCCTTTTTCAAAAAATCGCAGTTTCTGGCAACTGACTGAATTAGCTAGGGAATTTCCAGAAGGCTCATTTGAGTGCCGGAAACACACCCTGTTGGCGCAGGCTTGCGGCAAGCATCCACCTCTATATAGGACTGCAAAAGCATGAGACGAGGCCGTCTGCCCTCACATTTTCACAATCAGGTGGTCTCAAGGGCAGCGTGAACGTCGTGGCCGGTCCATTCGGGTCCGCTCATTTGACTCCCATATGTAAACTATGCACTTTTCCGGCCACCCAAATGCCCCCTGGGCCTGGTTGACCCGATCAGCTGAAAGGATGCGGACGCCTTTGCCATGGTAACTGAGAAGATGATGATCCGCTCGTTCGGCAACGAGCCAGCCCTTCTCGCCGATGGCAGACGTGCGCCCGACCGCCGCGAAGTTTCGCTGCGCTGGCTATCCGGCACCTTCCTGACCGGTATCACCTCGAGCGTATTGATGGGCGTGGCGCTGTTTGCCGCCCTCGACGGCCGCCAGCAGCTGGCAATCCCCGCCGAGGCCTATGCCAGTATTGCCGGCACCGCCAATCCCGACGCCGACGTCACCCGTGGTGGCCGCCTGATCGCGCCAGCCATCGCCGCCAAGCCGTCCGATCGCAAGATCATGGAAGTATCGACAGTCGTTCATGAAGGCGACAAGGAGGTGGTGCGTCGCCAGCCCTTCGCGCGTGTGAAGATGACGCTTGCCGCCAATCACGTCGCCACCGAGGACTACCCGGCCTTCAACCCGCTCTCGATCTTCTCGGCCGACGAGCCGGAACCGCAGCCGGGCGTGCGCACCGGCCAGATCTACGGCTCCGACGTCGAATCCGAAGTCAGCCTGAAGACCGAGGCCTATCCGGCATCGGCTTCCAACCTGAAGATCGCCGCCGGCATGTCGCTCGACGAGATCGAGGAGAACGTCCGCTCCAACGGCTCGGTGCTCACAGATGGCGCCTCTCAGGTCGCCGCCCTCTATTATGTCGACCCGCAGCGCTTTTCGACAGACGACAACGACGTCGACCTGGCATCGGGTCTGACCGCCCGCGTGCTCGAACAGAACATGACGGTGTCGGCGCCGGAATCCATCACCCCGCAGACGGAGGAATTCGCCGACGATATCGTGCCGGTTCGCCAGGACACGCCGATCGTCAAGGCCATGATGGATTCGGGCTATCCGGAGCCGCAGGCGAAGGGTCTTTCCACCTATCTGTCGCCGTTGTTCGGCTCGGAGAACCTGTCGAAGGGTGACGTGCTGCGCATCGGCATCCTGCAGAAGGGTGAGCAAGCGAAGATCATCCGCGCCAGTGTCTATCGCGGCTCCCGCCATATCGTCACGGTCGCGCTCGACGACACGGACCACTATGTCGCCGGCAGCGAGCCGCCGAAGCTCGATGCGATCGCCACGGCCTTCGACGACAGCGCCATGACCGCGCCATCGAACCAGAATCTGCCGCGCGTCTATGACGGCATTTATCGCGCCGCCCTCTCCTATGGCATGACCAAGGACATGACAGCGCTGATCATCAAGCTTTTGGCCAGCAGCGTCGACTTCCAGGCCGAGTTGCGCCCGACCGACACGCTCGAGGCCTTCTTCTCGGTGGCCGATGCCAGCGGCCAGGCGACGGATCAGTCCGAGCTGCTCTATGTCAACGCCCGCTTCGGCGATACCCAGACGCGTTTCTACCGTTTCCAGGATCCCGAAGACGGTTCGATCGATTACTTCGACCAGGACGGCAAGAGCATTCGCCAGTTCCTGCTGCGCAACCCTGTTCCGAACGGCATCTTCCGCTCCGGCTTCGGCATGCGCCGCCACCCGATCCTGGGCTTTGCCCGCATGCACACCGGCGTCGATTGGGCCGCCCCGCGCGGCACGGCGATCATCGCCGTCGGCAACGGCACGGTGGAAAAGGCCGGCTGGGATAGCGGCGGCTACGGCAACCAGACGATCGTGCGCCATGCCAATGGCTACGAATCCTCCTACAATCACCAAAGCGCGATCGCCAAGGGCGTCGTCCCGGGCGCCAAGGTGCGCCAGGGCCAGGTGATCGGCTGGGTCGGCACAACGGGTGAATCCACCGGCCCGCATCTGCATTACGAGATGATCGTCAACGGCACCAAGGTCGACCCGTTGCGTGTTCGCCTTCCCGGCGGCAAGTCGCTCGCCGGTCCGGCGCTCGCCAAGTTCGAAGACGAGCGCAAGCGGATCGATACGCTGTTGGGCAACCAGCCGCCGCCGCAGGTGGCGAGCAAGTAGGCCTTCGCCTCTACCTTCCAGACAGTTGTCTCTAAAGACCCCTCCCCAACCCCTCCCCACAAGGGGGAGGGGCTAACCCGTGGCATTCGCCTGCCCGATCCTACCGCCAGCGGCTGTTGAGAGGTTTCTATTCGAGTGGCGAGATCGCGCCCAGCAAGCCCCTCCCCCTTGTGGGGAGGGGTTGGGGAGGGGTCTTCCTGCTTGCGATTTCGCCGACAAAACGAAAAACGGCGGCCGAAGCCGCCGTTTCCAATCTCACCCGCCAGTCCGCTTACGCCGCTTCGCTAGCACCGGCACTCCTAGTGCGGAACAGCAGCCGATCCGTCCCGCCGGTGATCTTCACCGTCGAACCATCCGGCACCTGTCCGCCGAGGATCTGCTCGGCGAGCGGATCTTGGACGTACTTCTGGATCACCCGCTTCAGCGGTCGCGCGCCGTAGACAGGATCGTAGCCCTTGTTGGCGAGCCAATGCGTGGCCTCGTCGTCGAGCTCGATCGTGATCTTGCGCTCGGCCAAGAGCTTGACCAGACGCTGCAGCTGGATGTCGACGATCGCGCCCATCTCGTCCCGCTTCAGGCGGTGGAAGAGGATGATCTCGTCGATGCGGTTCAGGAACTCCGGCCGGAAGTGGCCGCGCACCATCTCCATCACCTGCTCGCGCACCAGATCGCTGTCGTCGCCGTCCTTCAGCTGCGTCAGATATTCGGCGCCCAGGTTCGACGTCATGATGATCATCGTGTTGCGGAAGTCGACGGTGCGGCCCTGGCCATCGGTCAAACGGCCGTCGTCGAGCACCTGCAAGAGCACGTTGAAGACATCAGGATGCGCCTTTTCGATCTCGTCGAACAGCACGACTTGATAGGGCCGGCGACGCACCGCTTCCGTCAGCGAACCGCCTTCCTCATAGCCGACATAGCCGGGAGGGGCGCCGATCAGCCGGGCCACGGAGTGCTTCTCCATGTATTCCGACATATCCATGCGCACCATCGCCGTCTCGTCGTCGAAGAGGAAGCGGGCCAATGCCTTGGTCAGCTCAGTCTTGCCGACGCCGGTCGGGCCGAGGAAGATGAACGAGCCGAGCGGCCGGTTCGGATCCTGCAGCCCGGCGCGCGCACGGCGCACCGCCCGCGACACGGCCTGAACCGCGTCACCCTGGCCGATGACAGACTTCGCCAGCTCATCTTCCATGCGCAGCAGCTTCTCGCGGTCGCCTTCCAGCATCTTCTCGACCGGAATGCCGGTCCAGCGGGAGACGACATGCGCGATGTTGTCGGGGGTCACGACCTCCTGCACCATGGCGCTGCGATCATTGTCCTGCGCTTCTGCTTCCGACAGCTTCTTTTCAAGCTCCGGAATGACGCCGTAGGTCAGCTCACCGGCGCGCTGGAACTCGCCCTTGCGCTGGGCGATTGCCAGATCGTTGCGCGCATCGTCGAGTTCCTTCTTCAGATCAGCGGCAAGGCCGAGCTTCTGCTTTTCCGCCTGCCAGCGGGCCGTCAGCGCATCGGCACTTTCTTCCAGATCGGTGAGCTCGGTCTCCAGCCGGACAAGCCGGTCGGCCGAGGCAACGTCGGTTTCCTTCTTCAGCGCTTCTCGCTCGATCTTCAGCTGCATGATGCGGCGATCGAGTTCGTCGAGCTCTTCCGGCTTGGAATCGACCTGCATGCGCAGCCGCGCAGCCGCCTCGTCCATCAGGTCGATCGCTTTATCGGGCAAAAAGCGGTCGGTGATGTAGCGGTTCGACAGCGTAGCTGCCGCCACAAGTGACGAATCCGAGATGCGGACTTTGTGGTGCTGCTCGTACTTCTCTTTCAGGCCGCGCAGGATCGAGATCGTATCCTCGACCGTCGGCTCTTCGACGACGATCGGCTGGAAACGACGGGCGAGCGCCGGGTCTTTCTCGACATGCTTGCGGTACTCGTCGAGCGTGGTCGCGCCGACGCAATGCAGTTCGCCGCGCGCAAGCGCCGGCTTCAGGATGTTCGAGGCATCCATCGCGCCGTCACCCTTGCCGGCACCGACGAGCGTATGCATCTCGTCGATGAACAGGATGATCTCGCCGTTTTCGGCCTGCACCTCGTTGAGCACGCTCTTCAGCCGCTCTTCAAACTCGCCGCGATATTTCGCGCCGGCAATCAGAGCGCCCATGTCGAGCGCCATCAGCTTCTTGTCTTTCAGCGATTCCGGCACGTCGCCATTGACGATACGCAACGCCAGGCCTTCGGCGATCGCCGTCTTGCCGACGCCGGGCTCACCGATGAGAACGGGGTTGTTCTTGGTACGGCGCGAGAGCACCTGGATGGTGCGGCGGATTTCGTCGTCGCGGCCGATCACGGGATCGAGCCGGCCATCGCGGGCTTCCGCCGTCAGATCGCGGGCGAATTTCTTCAGCGCGTCAAAGCCCTGTTCGGCATTGGCGCTGTCGGCCGTGCGACCCTTGCGGATTTCGTTGATGACCTGGTTCAGCGTCACCGCCGTCACGCCGGCATTCTTCAGCGTGATCGCGGTGGACGATTCCATCGCCAACGCCTGCAGAAGACGCTCGACCGTGACGAAGCTGTCGCCGGCCTTCTTCGATGCCTCCTCGGCGGTCGAGAGAACCTTGGCGAGCGGTGCGGCAAGATAAATCTGGCCATTGCCGCCGGAGACTTTCGGCAGCTTGGCAAGGGCGGCATCATTGGCAAGGCGGGCGGCCTTGGCGTCGCCGCCGGCGCGCTCGATGAGAGACGCGGCCACGCCCTGGTCGTCGTCGAGCAGCACTTTCAGCACATGCTCGGGCGAGAACTGCTGGTGACCCTGGGCCAGCGCATAAGTCTGCGCCGACTGGATGAAACCGCGCACCCGCTCGGAGTATTTTTCAATATTCATCAATAGACCTCCTTAAATCGCCCTGCCCTCATAAGGCACAGGCCGATGACTGAGATTGAGCTCCCTCAAGAGGCGAGCCATGCCTCTTCGCCGGCGGCCGAAACCGAGGCGAAGAACTTGCTCAGGATATGGTGGGAAGCCGCGAAAGTTTAAAGAGGTGGCGCGCCCAAAAAACCACGCCTGCGAGCAAGCCGCAGCCGGCGCGCGGACGGCCACCGAGGGGCCGAAAACGAGATCGCCCCGCCGGAGGGCTGCTCGGGCGGGGCGGGATCGAATTGTATCGAATGGCGCTTATGCGGCGACCAGATCGTCCGTCTCGTTTTCCTTGAACATCTTGGCGAGGTTCAGGAAGCAGATCATGCCGTTTTCGGACGCGATGATGCCTTCGCAGAAGGCGCGGTCGAAGGATGCGGTAACCTCGGGAACCGGCTGCACCTGATCGGCCGAAATCGTCAGGATGTCGGAGACGCGATCAACCAGCATGCCGATGACCATGTTGTGCACTTCGGCGACGACGATGGCGCTGCGCTCATTGGCGACGGTGCTCTTCATGCCGAGCTTGAAGGCGAGATCGATGATCGGAATGACAGAGCCGCGCAGGTTCATGACGCCGATGACGTCGGCCGGCGAATGCGGGATCGGCGTCGAAGGCGCCCAGCCGCGGATTTCGCGGATGGTCGTCGTCTTCACGCAGAATTCCTGGTCGTGCAGGCGGAAGGCAATGATCTCAAGCGTGTCGCCACTGAAGCTCGGAGAATTGATCGTCGTCATTAAAAATGTCCCAACTGTCGAAAGCCAGGGCAGAAGCAACCACGCCACCATTGGCGTCGATGCACTTTGCCTTCAAGCCGCCAGTTCTCTGAATATGAAGAGTACCGTTACGGTTACTGAGGACTGTAAAGAAAGAGTGTTTCCCAAATCTAAACCGACCGGCAGGATTTTTCGCCCGGTGAGTGGGGGAGTGCAGCGGAGGGATGCGTTGAACGGATCACGGACTCGTTCAACGCGGCCAAGCCTCAGACGATGGTCTTCTCGATCTGCTCCACCGCCCAATCGACCTGGTCCTTGGTGATGACAAGCGGTGGCGCCAGGCGGATGGTGTTTTCGTGGGTGTCCTTGGCGAGAAGGCCGAGGTCCTTGAGCGCGTAGCAATATTGCCGCGCGCCGCCGGCTTCCGGCACCAGCTCGACCGCCATCATCAGCCCGCGACCGCGCACCTCTTTCACGATGTTCGAGCGGATCGAGCGCAGCCCCTCGAGGAAGTAATTCCCCATCCGCTCGGCATTGCCGATCATGTCCTCTTCCGTCAGCACCTTCAGCGCCGCGCGCGCCACGGCGCAGGCAAGCGGATTGCCGCCGAAGGTCGAGCCGTGCTGGCCGGGCTTCAAGACGCCCAGCACCTCGGAGTTCGAAAGCACGGCGGAAACAGGATAGAAGCCGCCCGACAGCGCCTTGCCGATCAGCGTCACGTCGGCCTCGATACCCTCATGCTCTTCGGCCAGCAGCTTGCCGGTGCGCCCGAGCCCGGTCTGGATCTCGTCGAGGATGAGCGTGACCTTGTTGTCGGTGCAGAGCTGGCGCACTTTTCTGAAATAGCCCGGCTGCGGAATGATGACGCCCGCCTCGCCCTGGATCGGCTCGATCAGCGCCGCCACCGTGTTCTCGTTGATCGCCGCCGCGAACGCCTCCGCGTCACCGAAGGGAACGGTGCGGAAGCCCGGCGTATAGGGGCCGAAGCCTGAGCGCGCATCCGGATCGGTGGAGAAACTGATGATGCTCAGCGTCCGGCCATGGAAGTTATCGGAGCAGACGATGATCTCGGCCTTGCCCTCGGGCACGCCCTTTACCTCGTATCCCCATTTGCGCACGGCCTTGATCGCGGTCTCGACCGCCTCGGCGCCGGAATTCATCGGCAGTATCTTGTGCGATCCTGTCAGCGCCGCGAGCTCCTCGTAGAGATGCGCCAGCTGGTCGTTGCGGAAGGCGCGGGAGGTCAGCGTCAGCTTGCCAGCCTGCTCGACCAAGGCCGAAAGAATCTTCGGGTGGCAATGCCCCTGGTTGACGGCCGAATAGGCGGACAGGCAATCGAGATAGCGCTTGCCATCCGTATCCCAGACGTACACCCCCTCGCCGCGCGTCAGGACGACGTCGAGCGGCTTGTAGTTATGGGCGCCGAGGCGCTGCTCCGTATCGATCAATCTGGCTGAACTGCTCATGGTCGTCCCCTTTTTGTTATGCGGCACGGGTTTCTTATGCGGCGCGGGTCGGGCGGTCGAAGATGCGGCGGCCGAACAGGCTTGCCGTCAGCTCGACGAGAACGCGGGCGCTCTTGCCGCGATCATCGAGAAACGGGTTGAGCTCGACCAGATCGAGAGAGGAGACGAGCCCGCTGTCGCAGAGCATCTCCATGATCAGATGCGCCTCGCGGAAGGTCGCTCCACCGGGCACCGTCGTGCCGACGCCGGGCGCGACGTCAGGATCGAGGAAATCGACATCGAGGCTGACATGAAACAGCGCGTTCGCCGCTTCGACCTTGGAGAGAATGTCGCGCATGATCGCCGCGACCCCCTGCTCGTCGATCGAGCGCATGTCGAAGACGTTGACGCCGTGTTCCTTGATCAGCTCGCGCTCCGGAGCGTCGACCGAGCGTATCCCGACCTGGAAGACATTCTTCGGATCGACCAGCGGCCGGTCGCGCGGCAGGATGTCGGAGAGATCGGCCTGGCCGCAATAATAGGCGACGGGCATGCCGTGAATATTGCCCGAAGGCGATGTCTCCGGCGTGTTGAAATCCGAATGCGCATCGAGCCAGAGCACGAAAAGCGGTCGCTTCTGCTTGGCGGCATAGCGCGCCATGCCCGATACCGTGCCCATCGACAGGCTGTGGTCGCCGCCGAGAATGATCGGGAAACGGCCGGCATCGGCGATCTCGAAAACGCCGGCGTCAAGCGCCCGCGTGAAGGCGCCGACGGTGCGCAGATTGTGCGCCTTCGGATTGTTCGGCAGGTCGCGGGCCGGCACGATCTGCACGTCTCCGGCGTCAGCGACATCATGGCCGAGGTCGACAAGCGCGCGGTCGACGCCGGCGATACGAAGCGCCGTCGGGCCCATCGCGGCCCCCCTGCGGCCGGAGCCCTCTTCCAAAGGCGCACCGATAAGGGTGACCGATCGCGACTGTGCCTGCATCTTGTTCTCCTGCTCACTGCTTCGGTTGGATATCTGACATCGCCACGGCGACAAAAAGATGAAAAAGTGCCAGTTTCACAGCATGATTTGACAGTTTGCCAAGTCCGACCATACAAAGTGAAACCCCCTCTCCTGCAAAGTAAGACCATGGACGACCTCGATCAGGAACTTCTGAGCGCCCTGCGCCACAATGCCCGCACCCCCGTCTCCTCGCTTGCCGCCATGACCGGCGCCTCACGCGCCACCGTCGCCGCGCGCATCGACAGATTGGTCGCCAACGGCACCATCGCTGCCTTCACCATCCGCACCGGCCACGAGACCCGCGCCGCCGGCGTGCGCGCCATCGTCATGATCGAAGTACTCGGCAAACTCGCCGACAAGGTCGCCGACCAGCTGCGCGGCCTGCCGCAGGTGCGCGCGCTCCACAGCACCAACGGCAAATGGGACTTCATCGCCGAACTCGAAGACCGCGACCTCGTCTCCTTCGACGAAACCCTGCGCCGCATAAGACTGATCGACGGCATCAACACGACTGAGACAAACATATTGCTGAAGACGAGGAAGACCAGCTTTTAAAGGGGAAAGCGCGGAGAGGTGGCACCTATTTCGTGCGCTGGAGGCCGATGGTGACCATTGAACCTCTGACGACTTGTTGACTCACCCAAGGGCGAACAATACCCTGCGAGTTCAGTCGTTAGGCTTGTCCTCAGATGACAGATCCATCTCTTCAGCGGCGTCTTGCCGCCATCGTCGTTGCCGATGTGGTGGGATATTCTCGCCTGATGGAGGCTGATGAAGTCGCGACGGTGGAGAACCTCCGGGTGCTCCGTTCCGGCGTTATCGAGCCCGCCGTGACGTTCCACAACGGTCGAATCTTCAAGATCGTGGGCGACGGCTTCCTAATCGAATTCGCTAGCGCATTGGATGCGGTCAAGGCAGCGCTGGAAATACAACGGGCCACCACTGCCACCGAGCCCCCGGGAGACCGACGCCTGCTTTTGCGCGTCGGCGTCAATGTCGGAGATGTCATTGGCGACGGCTCGGACATCCTCGGCGACGGCGTAAACGTCGCTGCGCGCCTTCAGACGCAAGCCGCATCGGGAGGCATCTGCATTTCAGCCGGCGTCCACGGCGAAATCGTCGGCAAGATCAACGAGCGGTTCTTCGATGCCGGCGAGCGCTACCTGAAGAACCTGACCCGCCCGGTCCATGTGTGGCATTGGCCGGATGCGCTGCAGAGCATATTGCAGTTGCCCGAAGGGCCGTCGATCGCCGTCTTGCCGTTCACCAATATGAGCGGGGATGAAGCGGACACGCATTTTGTCGACGGCTTGACCGAAGACTTGATCACCGACCTGTCCCGTACGGCTGGCCTGTTCGTCATAGCGCGCAATTCCGTCTACGTTTACAAGGGCAAAGCGGTCGACGTACGGCTGGTCGCCCAGGAACTCGGCGTCCGCTACGTCCTCGAGGGGAGCGCCAGACGCGCGATGGGGCGTGTCCGCATCAATGCGCAATTGTTCGACGCGCTTGGCGGCAAGCACCTGTGGGCCGACCGGTTTGACAGGACGGTGGAAGATGTTTTCGAGCTGCAGGACGAAGTCAACGCCAAGATCGTCGAAGCCCTCGTTGGCCGCCTGACCGCCCCGGCGCAACGCAATCGCCCGAAGAACGTCGAGGCATACGACCTGTGTGTCCGCGCCCGCCTCCTGACGGAAGAGTCACCTCAGACTGAACGTGAGGCACATATGCTGCTCCAGCGCGCCGTTCAACTTGAACCGTCATATGCCGAGGCCCTCGGTCTGCTCGCATATAACCGTTGGCTTGCCTGGACTCATTTCGGCGAGCCCGAAGATCCAAACCGGGCGATGGCAGTGACGTTGGCGCAGAAAGCGGTCGACCTGGATCCCAACGACGCAGGCTGCCGATACATTCTGGGGACCATCATGGCCTATGAGCGGCGATGGGAAGAATCGGAGGGAGCCTTCACCAAGGCCCTGGAGTTGGACCCCAACCACGCCGACACCTGGGCCGCCATGTCGGATATGTCCGTGCTTGATGGCAAGGTTGCCGCCGGCCTGGCGCAGATCGAAAAAGCACTGCGGCTCAATCCCTATCCAGCCTGCTGGTACCTTTGTCATCTCGGGCAGGCGCAGTACGCCGCACACGATTATCAGGCAGCGAAGGTTACCCTGCGCAGGGAGGAGACCTATCGTACAAACTCACGCAAATTCCTGGCCGCGACGCTTGCGCAGTTGGGCGACGACGAGGAAGCGCACCGGGAAGCAGAATTGTTCCTGATCGCCCATCCCCATTTCACGATCGACCATTGGCTCAACTCCCAGCCGCTCCGCGACACAGATGTGGGAGACCACTTCGCCGATGGCTTCCGGAAAGCCGGCCTGCCGGAGAGGTGAAAGCGGGGCCCACGCCCCACCCTCAATATTCCTTCTCGTACACCACGCCCGCCTCGCCGGCGCCATTGGCACCGGCCGCCCCGCGCAGCTTCACGCCGCGCCCGACATCGAGGTTGATGATCGCCTTGGCGCCGTCCTTGGTGTTCTGCTGCAGCTCGATATAGGTGCGTTCGTTGAGATAGCGGCCGACACCGACATTGGTCTGGCCGTTGGCATCGGTGCTGATATCGAAATCGTCGACGCCCAGCTGGTTGCGCAATCCCTGGAACAGCGAGGTCGAGCGACCGCCCGCAAGCTGGCTGACGGCATCGGCGAGCTGGGCGATCTGGATCGCCGAGAGCTTCGACATCGACTGCCCGAAGATCAGCTGTGCCAGCACTTCATCCTGCGGCAACGCCGGCGAGGAAGAGAAGGTGATGGCCGGATCGGTCGCCAGCCCCGCCACATCGACGGTAAGCGTCGTCGTGCCTGACGTCGAGGTCGCCGCCATCTGCAGCGCCGGCGTCAGGTCGCCGGCGAAGGTGATCCGGCTCTTGTCGGAGAAATCGAGACGACGGTTGAGAATGGTGAGACGCCCGCGCCGCATGGTGAAGCCGCCGGAAACCACAGGCACGGACGCCGTGCCGCGAATGGTCACGCTGCCGCCGAGCTCAGCATCGATCCCGCGTCCGCGCACGAAGATCTGCGAGGGCGCATCGACCTGGATATCGAGATTGAGCGTGCTCGACTTGCCCCTGGCGCCTTCCTGCGTCGTGTCGCGCATCTGGGCGAGAACGGCTTTCGGCGCGTTCTTGTGGCGGATGTCGATCTCGCGCAGCGATGTCGGCAGCTTCTCCGGAACGGTGATCGAGGCCTTTTCGAGCGTGAGCTTGCCGTTCAGCGTCGGATTGGCAAGAAGCGGTCCGCGCAGGCCGATCGTGCCGTCAACCGTGGCAACGACGAGCGTTCCGTCGACATAGACGGCCTTGTTGAGCCTGACATCGATATTCGCGGGGAAGTTCGCCGCCGGCTGGATACCGACATCGCCGGTCACCGCGATGTTGCCGCCGCTCGCAAGCTGCCCGGTCAGGCGCGAGATCACCGCGCGCTGCCCGTCGAAGCGGATATCGGCCGTCAGGCTGTTGATCTCCAGATTGCGCCGGACGTCGATGACCTTGGCGCCGCTGGTGGCGACCGTTCCGTTGATCACGGGTGCAGCGGCCGTGCCGCCGACCTGCAGATTGAAGTTGGCGTTACCTTCCGCAACAAAACCTTGCGCCGCGAGTTGCGCGCCGAGAACGGCAAACGGCAGGTTGCCGGAGAAACGCATGTCGAGCGCCCGGTTCCCTGAAATGGCGAGATTGCCGCCGCCCCGCAGCGACAGGCCGGCATCGCCGGTAACCGTCGTGTCGATGGTGAGCCGGCTCGAAGCGAGCTTGCCGTTCGCACCGATCGCAAGCGGCGAGACGCCGGCGCCGCGCGTCTGGCTGGTCGCGGCATTGCGCCAATCGAGCTTGAAATCGACATCCGGCATCGGCAGCTTGCCTGACGCAGCGACCGTGCCCGAGATATTGCCCTCTGCGGCCAGCCCCGGAACGAAGGCGTTAGCGAGGCCCGCCGGCAGGTTCGATATGTCGGCCTTCACGGCAAGAGATTGCGCATTGGCGCCGGCGACGACGAAATTGCCCGCCGCCTTCAGCGCCACGTTGTTACCGGTGAGATTGGTGGTGAAGTCGAGCTTGTTGTCGGCGAGCTTGCCGTTGGCATTGGCCGACAGCGAGCCGACGCCAGCGGCCCGCGTCTGCGTCGTCGCCGCGTTCTTCCAATCGAGGTTGAAGTCGATGACGGGATTGGCGGGCGTCCCCGATGTCTTTGCTCGACCCGAAATCGTGCCCTCGGCGCCAAGGCCAGGCACGAAACCATTGGCGAGGCTCGCCGGCAGGTCGGTAATATCGGCATCAATGGAAAGCCCTTGGATATTGGCCCCAACGAGCGCCGCCGTCCCCTTCGCCTGCAGCAATGTCTTGCTGTTGCTGGCCAGATTGGCGTCGAAATTCATCTTGTTGTCGGCGAACTTGCCAGTCGCGTCGAGGCTGAGCGCCGAAAGGTTGGCGCTCTTGGTCTGCCGCGTGGTCGCATTCGCCCAGTTGAGCTTGAAATCGACGGATGGCAGCGGCAATGCGCCGGAAACCTTGGCCGTCCCCGAGATCATGCCGCCGGCATCGAGATCGGGCACGAAGCTGCTGACAAGCGCTGCCGGCAGGTTGTTGAGCGTCGCATTCGCCTCGATCGTCGTCGGCTTGGTCCCCTCGATCCCGACCTTGCCCGCCGCCTCCAGCGCCGCACCGTCCTGACCGTCGAGCTTCGTCGTGAAATCGAGCGCCTTATCCTGCAACATTCCCTTCAGCGCCAGCGCCATGGCCGGCAGCTTCGCCGCCTTCGTCTGGCTGGTCGCGACATCGGCCCAAGCGAGATCGAAGCTGGCCTTCGGCTGCTGCAGCGTGCCGGCTGCCGAAGCGGTGCCGGAAATCGTGCCGCTGGCGCCGAGGCCATCGACGAAACCGTTGGCGAGGCCGGCCGGAACTCCGCTCAACGTCGCATCGACCTTGAGATCGCCGATCGCCGAATCTTGAAGCTTGAGATTGCCCGCCGCCTTAACCGACATGCCGCCGGTGGCCGAGACGTTGCTGTCGAAGGTGAGCGTATTGTCCGTGAACGTCCCGTTCACGGAAGCACCGACGCCCGAAAGGCCGGCCGCCTTGATCTGGCTGGTCGAGGCGTTCTTCCAATCCAGCCGGAACTGCGCGGCCGGCATCGGCAGCTTGCCGGATGCGCCGAAGCTTCCCGATATCATGCCCTGCGCGGCCAGATCGGGCATGAAGGCGTTGGCGAGCGCCGCTGGAATATTGGCAAGCGTCCCATCCACCTTCAGCGTCTGCGCGTCATTGCCGGTGACGACGAAGCTGCCGTCAGCCTTGATCGCAAACCCGCCACTGCCGCCGGCATTCGCATTGAAATTGAGGATATTGTTTTCCAGCTTACCGCTCGCCGTCAGCCCGAGCGAGGAGAGCTTGGCGACCTTGGTCTGGCTGGTGGCCGCATTCTTCCAGTTCAGCTTGAAATCGAGCGCCGGCGCCGGCAGCTTGCCCGAAGCGGTGACGCTGCCGGTAATGGAGCCTTCGGCGTTCAGCCCGGGCACGAAGGCATTGGCCAATCCGGCCGGAATGTTGACGATATCGGCATCGACCTGCAGCGACTGCGCATTCGGCCCTGCGGTGACGAAATTGCCGGCAGCCTTCAGCGAAACGCCGCCCTTGCCGCTCAGATCCGTTTTGAAATCGAGCTTGTTGTCCGCGAACTTGCCATCCGCGCCGATCGCGAGCGCGGAAAGCCCGGCCCCCTTCGTCTGGCTGGTCGCGGCGTTCTTCCAATCGAGCGTGAAATCGGCCACCGGTGCTGCCGGCGTACCCGACACCGCGACCTTGCCCGAGATCGCGCCCGCGGCATCGAGATCGGGCACGAAGCTGTTGGCAAGGCTTGCCGGCAATTGCTTGACCACGGCATTGATATCGAGCGCTTGGCCGGCCGAGCCGGTCACGTTGATCGCGCCGTCACCGGTCTTTATCTCGAGACCATCGAGCGTCACCGTACCGTCAGTGATCGACAGCTGCGATGGCGCGGCGAGATCCACCGCAATATCGTGCGGCTTGGCCGAGAAACGATCGAGCTGAACGAGCGTCGTGCCGGCATTGGTTTCAACACCGCCGCCCGCCACCAGCGGATGGTTGTCGTAATAGCCGTCGAGGCTGAAATTCGTGCGGTTCCCGAGCTGCGTGAAGTTCACCGCCAGGCTGTCGATCTTGTTGGTGCCGGAGGCGACCTCGTCGGCCTTGATCGCCCCCGTTGCCGCAAACGCCGAGAGATCGGTGACGGTGACATCGACATTGGGGCTGACGATCGCGAAGTTGCCCTGCTTCAGGCCACTGCCCGTCGCCGCGACCTTCAGGCCGATCTTGCCGGCATCGTCTGTAATGTCGACCGATCCCTTGAGATCGCCCTCCGCCTTCTGGCCGGCCAGCGCCGCAATCAGGCTGAGGTCAGGCAGGTCGAATGTCAGCGCGCCTGTCGGCGCGAAGCTCTCGGACAGCGCGACGTGACCCGTCAGGCTGTTGTTGCCGACATTGGCCTTGATCGACGGCAGCGTCGTCTGCCCGCCCTCGGACAACACGTCGGTGCTGATATCGATCGCCTGGCCATCGATCTTGCCGGTCGCCTTCACCTGCGCCTTGGGCGCCTTCGGATCGGCGGTTGCGGTCAATGCCACAGCGAGATCGCTCAGCCCGCGCCCGGCCATGTCGATCGCCGGAGCGTTGAGATTGGCCGAAAGCGCCAGCGCGGAGAGATCGCCGCCGGCCTTCAGGCTGTAGGTCACAGCGCCCGAGGCGGTGTCGAGCAGCGGCTTGATGTCAGGTACGCGACCGGCAAGCGTCGCATCGAGCGTCGTTCCGTCGAGGACGATATTGCCCGTCGCGACCGTGAGGTCGGACTTGATGCTGAGGTTCGACAGGTTGATCTTGTCGGGAATGGTACCCGCCACCTGTGTCTCGATCGTAACAGGCGTCTTGAACCGCGCCGCGACGGCCGGCGGCATGGCCGGCGGCTCGACGGTCAGCTTGGCATTACCCGTGAGCGAATTGTCGGTCAGCTGATACGCACCGTTAAGGCTGGCATTCGCCGAGGCGCTTTCGATCGTCGCGCCATTGAAGCCGATCGCCGCCGGCGAAATCTGCAGCGGCAGCACGATCGTCACCGGCCCCTGAACCGCCCGGTTGATATCGGGATTGGCGAAGGTCATGTCGCCGGCGACGAGGCGAATCTGCACGGCGCCGGAGCTGCCGCTAAGATTGAAGTTGTCGCTCTTGGCGGTCAGCTTCACATTGCCGATCGTCGCCTGCGGCAGCACGGCGGTATCGAGCGACGCGCTGGCATTGAGCCGCGACGCCTTGGCGTCCCCCGTCAGCGCCAGGTTGACGCCCGTGATCATGAACCGCGCTTCGCCTTCCGCCAGCGGCCAGCGGAAATCGACAGGGCCGGATGTCCCGAGCAGATTGGCGTTCAGGCTGTTCTTGCCCTTCGGGTCCAGCGTGCCGGAGGCGGCGATGACGACGGCGCCGGTCGCCACGTTGCCGGTCTGGATATCGATCTTGCCGGCATTGTCGAAGTTCGCCGCGAGATCGATGTTCGTCTGCCCGGCAAAGAGCGGCCGGAACGCCGCCGGCATCAGCGAGCTCAGATCGCCGCCGCCCTTGATCTCGACATGATGCAGAGCCTGGTCCGGCGTCAGCGTGTGATGCGCCTCGATCGCGGCGCGCTGCTGGCCATCGAGCGAGGCCTGCAACTTGGCTTTCCAGTCGGAGATCGGGCCATCGCCATTGAGGCTGATCTCTACGGCCGGATTGTTCGGCAAGGCAAGCACGCCGGCGAGCAACCCGCCCTTGGGTTCGTTGAGCTTGGCCTTGACCGTAAGCTGGCTGTTTTCAGGCAGGAACGCGACATCGGCCGCCAGCTTCGCATCCGGCACGTCGTGGCGGTGAACCGTGATATTGGCATCGCCACCCTTTGAATCGGCGCGTACGCTGCCATCGGCCGACAGCGTGAAGGCGCGCCCGATCAGCGGCTGCGAAAGGCTGATCTTCGGCAGCGAGATCTGATCGATATCGATCTTGATCGGCAGCGAGAACCCACCGCCTGCGTCCCCTTCCGCGGCCGGCCGCGACGGCAATGTGCGGACCGGCTTACGCAGAACACGGATGGCATTTGCCTCCAGGCGCGTCGCATGGAAGCGCCCGGTGAACAGCGCCAAAGGATTCCAGTTGATCGACAGGCCGTCGACATCGGCAAACGTTCCGCGCGTATCCGAGAGCACGATGCGGGTGGCGCCAAGGCCGCCGGTCAGCAGCCCCTGCGGGTCCATCACCCGAATGGTCATGTCGCGGTTGGAGATAGTCGACGTCACCTTGTCGACCAGAATGCGGGCGCCGAAGCCGGTGAAGCCGAAGATGCCGATGGCCACGGCAAGCAGGATGACGAGAACGCCGGCTCCGTAACCGAGCAGTCGTGCAATCCACTTGAAGATGTTCGTCAGCGTAAGCATGGACCCGGAGCTATCCCGTTTTCTGCGCGGCTATCGCAATCTCGCTGCGAGCCTGTGAACCTCGTTAGAACGACTGACCGATGCCAGCGTAAATGCCGTAATCCGTTCCACCCTCGAACTTGTTGAGGGGAACGGCGAAATCAAGCCGGATCGGCCCGAATGGGGTGGCGTAGCGCAGGCCGATACCGGCACCCGCCCTGATATCCGAAAAATCGGGCGCAACATCGGCGGAGACAACCCCGACATCGATAAACGGCACGATGCCGATCGTGTCGGTGATCTTCACGCGCGTCTCGAACGACGCCGTCATGAAGGAAGCCCCACCGGTCGCCTCGTTGGCGGCGTTATAGGGAGAAATCTCCTGGTAGCCGTAACCGCGCACCGACCCACCGCCGCCGGCAAAGAAGCGGCGGGTGGCGGGAATATTCACGAGATCGTCGGCGCCAAGCAGGAACCCGGCCGAAAGCTTGCCGGCCAGCACGATCCGGTCTTCGGCGCCGAGGCCGTAATAACCGGAAACCGATCCCTCGAAAGCGGAGAAGAACGTGCCGTTATAGGCCTCATAGCTCGGCGTCACCTTGCCCATCAGCCGGTAGCCGGACGTCGGATCGAGCTTGTTGTCGCGCGCGTCGCGATCGAACTGGAGGGGCGCCGCGAAGGTCAGGTAGGTATTGTTCCCGAACGCGTCGTCATCCTTTTCCCAGCTGACTTCGCCGGCGCCGGTAAAGGTATCGGTATCGTTGAGTTCGTAGGAATAGCCGAGCGATGCCGTCACCAGCTTGGCGCTGTAGGCATCGGGATTTTCGGTCTTGGCGAGAATGCTGGCGATCAACGTGCCTGACGGCACGAAGGCGCCGGGCTTGGTGAAGGTGATGCCCGCCGAGAAATCGAGATCGCCCAGAGCCGTCGCATCCCCGAGCCGCCCGACCGCGCCCTCGACGCGCAGCCCTTCCGCGCCTCCAAACAGATTGCGATGGCCCCAGTAGCCATTGACGCCGAAACCGTCGATCGTCGAATACTGCGCGCCGACGCCGAAATAGCGCTGCTTGCCCTCCGACACTTCGATGATCATCGGCAGGCTGCCGTCGCCGGCCAGCTGGTCGCCCTCATGAATGGTAACGCTTGAGAACACGCCAAGCGCCCGCAGCCGCTCTCCGGCCTTCTTCAGCGCTTCCGGAGAATAGCGATCGCCCTTGTTGATACGCGAATAGCGCTCGATGAAATCGGACCGCACGGCCTTGGCGCCGGTGACGCCCACTGTTCCGATCGGCGCGACCGGCCCGCCCTCTGCGGCGAGCACGACGTCGACTGTATCGGTCTTGTGATCGGCCACCACCTTGCGCGTGGTCAGCTTCGCCAGCGGCCGCCCCTCGCTCTTCAACTGCTCGACGATCTTGTCGCCGGCCTTGATGATCGTCAGCGATCCGGCCGAAGCGCCCGACCCAAGATCGTAATCGGCGGGATTGCGGTTGGCCGCGTCGCCGCCGAATTGCACTTCACGCACATGAAACACCGGCCCGGCCGCAACGCTGACATTGACGGGCACCGGCCGCGAGCGATTGAAAGTGGGGTTCGGCGGCAGGTCGTCGATATTGCGCCCATCGACGGTGATGGTCACCACCCCGCCATAGCGCGCCTTTTCATAGAGAGCCGCGATCAGCCGTTCGCGATCGTCGCGCGCCTTGACGACGACACCGAGATCACCCGAAACCGGCTGCTCCTTGTCTCCGACCAGGCGCGAGCTGTTCTCAAGCGCCTCCTTGAGATCGGGATCATCGGCATCCGATGTCAGCGTCACCTCATAGCGAACGGGGTCGGGCACCTGATTGGCGTCCGTATCGTCCTTGCCGAAGAAGTTGATCCCGAAAAGCTTGAAGGCGTAAGCATTCGACACGAGTGCCGGTGACAACGCAGTCGCCACCGCGACCATTGTCACGATGCCTGCTCGCCGATACGCAATACCCGGTTTCGGTGCCTTCCGTCTAATCTGCATCCGCCGCTTTTTGGTTACACTGGATTTAAGCTCTGCGCCCCCCGGCCTGATGCGACCTTAGCGGCAAAATTCATTTTGTTGTACCGTTTTAAACCGCATGATTGCTGATTTAGCGGAAAAAAACAAAAATCCCGGGCCAGAGACCCGGGATTTGAAAGGTTTTGGCGAAGGATCAGCCGCGGCAATCGTCGATATAGCGGCGACCATATTCGTCGCGGTAGTAGCACTGGCCGGGCTGTTCGGATACGCGGCCGATCAGCGCGCCGGACACGCCGCCGACGGCAGCACCCACAGCCGCACCACGAACATTGCCCGTAACCGCGCCGCCGATGATGGCGCCGGATGCCGCACCGATGCCCGCACCCTGTTGTGTCGGCGTGCAGCTTGCAATCGATAGGCCGATAAAGGCGAGCGCAATAATCTTTTTCATCAATAACTCCTGATTGGTCGCCCAAGCGGGCGGTGGCCGTCCCTGATTCCTGTCTTTTTTGTAACCTAGACTGCAAACTATGGCGCAAAAAGGGGCAAGCAACCGCTCCAATCGATTTCAATTGGTAAGCAGCCACGAAAATCGACTGGCAAATCGGTCACCAAGAACCATGCGAAGCACCGCGCGCAGAGCTGCAATGCGCGATTGATCTGGCCAAGGACGCCAATTTCAAATTAAAGTAATTCGAAACTAGGGGCCAATTGACGCACATGGTGCTAAATCGGACCAAATGGGTTGACGTGCAGTCGTCATTGGGCGGAGAACGCCTGCACGATACTGGAGCATGAGATGGATTTCGAAGCATTCTTCAAGAACGAGCTGGAAGGCCTTCACAACGAAGGTCGTTACCGCGTGTTCGCCGATCTTGAGCGTCACCGCGGCAATTTCCCGCGTGCCACGCGCCACACCCCCGAGGGGCCGAAGGATGTGACCGTCTGGTGTTCCAACGACTATCTCGGCATGGGCCAGAACCCCAAGGTGATCGAGGCGATGAAGAACGCCATTGATCACTGTGGCGCGGGTGCGGGAGGCACCCGGAATATTTCTGGCACCACGCACTACCACGTTCTCCTTGAGCGCGAACTCGCAGATCTGCACGGCAAGGAATCGGCCCTCGTCTTCACCTCGGGCTACGTCTCCAACTGGGCGGCGCTGGGCACGCTCGGCGCCAAAATCCCCGGCATGATCATCTTCTCGGATGCGCTGAACCACGCCTCGATGATCGAGGGCATTCGCTACGCCAAGTGCGATCGCGTCATCTGGAAGCACAACGACCTGCAGGATCTGGAAGCGAAGCTCGCCGCCGCCGATCCGAAGGCGCCGAAGATGATCGCCTTCGAGAGCGTCTACTCGATGGATGGCGATATCGCGCCGATCAAGGAAATCTGCGACCTCGCCGACAAGTACGGCGCCATGACCTATCTCGACGAAGTCCACGCTGTCGGCATGTACGGCCCGCGCGGCGGTGGTATCGCTGAGCGCGAAGGCCTGATGGACCGCCTGACGGTGATCGAAGGCACGCTCGGCAAGGCCTTCGGCGTCATGGGCGGCTATATCGCGGCATCCACAGCACTTTGCGACTTCATCCGCTCCTTCGCATCCGGCTTCATCTTCACCACGGCGCTGCCGCCGACGCTCGCAGCCGGCGCGGTCGCCTCGATCCAGCACCTGAAGGTCAGCCCCTTCGAGCGCGCCCGTCACCAAGATCGCGTTCGCCTGCTCCGCGCCCAGCTCGACAAGGCCGGCATCCCGCACATGCCGAACCCGAGCCACATCGTCCCGGTCATGGTCGGCGACGCCGCCAAGTGCAAGTGGATTTCGGACCTGCTGCTCGACAACTGCAACGTCTACGTCCAGCCGATCAATTACCCGACGGTTCCGGTCAAGACCGAACGCCTGCGCATCACGCCCACGCCGCTGCACACCGATGCCGACATCGAGCACCTGGTGGAAGCGCTGCATTCGCTTTGGTCGCGCTGCGCACTGGCCCGGCACGTCGCCTGACCAGACTCAAAAATATCTCTGCTTAGTTGATAAGCCCGGCAGCCCGCTGCCGGGCTTCCTTGTCGACGGCGAACACGTCGTCCATCGTCGCGGCCTCCGGCAGATGTGCCAGCTGGTCCATCACCGTTTCAGTCACATCGGCCATGGCGAGGAACAACAGGCGACCGGCGATGAAAGCCTCAAGCGCCACTTCCTTGGCCGCATTCAAAACCGCGCCTTGCACGCCGCCGCGCGTCATCGCGAGCCGGGCGAGCCGAAGCGCCGGGAAGCGCGTCTCGTCGGGTGCCTCGAAATCCAGCCGCGCCAGTTTGGCGAAATCGAGCCGTTCGATTGGTAGGTTCGGACGGCGCGGATGCGCCAGCGCGTAGCCGATCGCGGTGCGCATATCGGGCGCGCCGAGCTGGGCCAGCACCGAACCATCGGTATAACCCACCATCGAATGGATCACCGATTGCGGATGCACGATGACCTCAATCTGCTCAGGCGTCAGCCCGAACAAGTGCTTGGCCTCGATCATCTCGAGCGCCTTGTTGAACATCGAGGCGCTGTCGATCGAGATCTTCAGGCCCATCGACCAGTTCGGATGCGCGCGCGCCGTCTCGACGGTCACGCCGGCCATCTCCTCGAGCGAGGCATTGCGGAACGGTCCGCCAGACGCCGTCAGGATGATGCGCTCGACGGCGTGGCGCTGGTTCTCTTCCAGCACCTGGAAGATCGCATTGTGTTCGCTGTCGACGGGCAAGAGCTTGCCGCCACCGCGGCGCACGGACTGCACGAAGAGATCACCGGCGGAGACCAGGCATTCCTTGTTGGCGAGCGCGATATCGGCGCCCTTGCGGGCCGCGGCCAGCGTCGGCGCAAGGCCCGCTGTGCCTACGATCGCCGCCATCACCCATTCGGCCTCGAGGTCGGCTGCTTCCATCAGTCCGGATTGGCCGGCGGCAACCGCGATCCCGCTTCCATCAAGCGCGCTCTTCAGCGCCTCGTAATGGCTGTCACTCGCCGTCACGGCGAGTTTGGCACCGGCCGCGCGCGCCTGCTTTGCCAGCAGATCGACGTTCTCGTTGCCCGTCAGCACGGAGATTTCGAAGTTTTCGAGACCGCCGAGATGCTTCACCACATCGAGCGTGTTCTGCCCGATCGAGCCGGTCGAACCGAAGATGGAGAGGCGCCGAGGCCCGTTTCTGCCCGTGATCATGCGCGATTTTGCCTGCGTTCCGTCATTTCCCTCGGCTCTACAGGGGATTGGAATGAGCGGCAAGTGTGCAGTGCAGCAGATTTTTGGGCCTAAGGGGTTTACATCCCCGCCGGTCGATGTGATCCTGACAACAATCCTCAGGGATAGGAGCATTGGCAATCGTATCGGTTGCAATTTTCAAGCTCCGGCGGCGCAAATTTCGCGCCCGCTTCCGTATCCGCGCCAAAGGCCGGACGCGATAAAAACCAGAACGAGATGTCGGGTTTGCAAGGCGAAATCCTGCGCGCTTCCGTGCGTTTCCGCTTCAAGCCCGCATCGACCAGAAGACCCTCATCGTTACGAAGGGACACATGGCCATGAAAGCGACAAGCAGTTTATTGCTTCTGCCCGCCGCGCTCATTTCATTCGCACCGCGCGTCCACGCAGAAAACCTCGTCATCTGGACACCCGTGAAAGTGTCCGAACGATCCTACAAGGCAACGCTGGGCTTTCGCCTGCCCGCCGAATGGGAAACCAGCGCCGGCGCAGATATCGGCCTTGCGGCATCGAAGGGCGGCGTGCTGCTCGGCGGCTCAGAACAGGCCTCGCTCTGGGGCAAGATCACCAAGGTCAGCGTCACGCCCGCGGCCCGCGCCGAGCGCTCAGCCAGCGTGCGCGTCGATACCTTGAGGGGCAGCGGCGCGCTGATGCTCAGCCGTTCCCGCAGCTGGATCTTCTCCGACTCGCTGGACATGGTCTCGACCCGCTTCGTGCAGGTTCGCTATGACGCCGTCGACACCCGTCAGACATCCGTCGATACCTCGCAGGCACTGAAGCTGATCCAGCCCTGGACTGGCACCTCGCTCTCGGCGGCCGCCACCGTGTCGGGCTTCAATGGCGATGTGACGAGTTCGCTGGCGCTGAACCAGTTAATCCTCCCCGACCTTAATTTGAGCGCAACAATCAGCAATCCTGGATCTTCCACCCGCTCGGGAAGCATCAACCTGAACTACCGGGTCAGCTGGTGACCGCGCAAGAGGCATCGGATTTCGCAATCGAATGGGAGGAAGGAAGGCATGACATGGCAAGTTACGAAATATCACCGTCCGCACGAAAGACGGACCTGAAGGAAGAGGCCGCCTTGAAGGCGGATGTATCCACCGCATTGGCAACTGCGAGCGGCTTCGATGCCTCGCACATCGCGGTGTCGGTCGAGCAAGACGAGATCGTGCTGACCGGACTGGTCGCGACCAAGGCAGACCTCGCCAGCGCCATCATCGTCGCCGAGACTACGGCGAGCGATCACACGGTCCGCAATCGCATCGTCGTCGCGCAATCCGTGCTCGACAACCTCGGCGAAGCGGTCTGAGGATCAACCTGCAAAGCGTTCCATCAGGAAGCCCGAGGCGACGCGATCCGTCTTCTGCGTCGTGACGGGGCCACTCGGCTGGTAGCTGACGGCGATGAGAAGGCCACCGATCAAGAGATAGGCAACCGCGAGCATCGAGAGTTTCATGGTCATGAGCTTGGTCTCCTTTGACCAGAACAACGCAACGGCTGGCCGTAGGTTCCCTTCCCGAAATGGGCCACCCACACGGCACCCATGAAACGAAAAAGCCGCCCCTGACGGGACGGCTTTTCCATTGAAATCATATGATAAAATCAGCCGGCCGGCGTCAGCGTGACCGAGGTGCCGGTTGCAGCAACGTTAAGGCCAAGCTGGCCGGTGACGCTGATGGTCTGCAGCTGGATCGATCCGGCCGTGCCGCCGAACAGCACGTTGGCGCCGACGCCACCTGCAAGTGTGGCCTCAGCGGTGATGCCCTGGTAGAGGCCGCCGAGCGAACCGCGGTGATAGCCTGCGGTCGGAGCAAAGACAGCCCAGACGAGACGGCCGCGCGTGGTGAAGCCGAGGTCGACGCCCATCTTGCGGATGGTGCCGCTGTAGTGATCGACGGAGCCGCGCGTACCGTTGAAGACGCAATCGACGGACTTCGCCGAACCCAAGACGTAGCCGACACCGCCGCCGACGTCGCAGGTCAGAACGCCGATCTTGACGCCATCGCGCTGATCCGGCTCTTCATAAGTCGTCACGAGATCCGCTGCCGCTACCGAAGTAGCGAAGACTTGAGCCAGCGAGGCTGCTGCGACGATCGATGCGATTGTCTTGTTCATTGTGGTCTCCTTAGTATCCTGACGAAAAACATAGTGCCTTGTTATAACTTACCAACCCCGGCTGTATGAACAAAATTAACAAATGCTCAAAAGCAAATGTGTGGGGTTTGATTCGCTACATGCATCCCGATTTCAGGCTGATTTCGGGCGTCAATCAGGCGGCGCCTGAATAAATCCCTGTGATCGCCTGTTGTTCCACCGTCATCACGCGTTCTTGTCTTCTGAGGCGCGACGAATTGGTGGTTTCCGCGCACAAAAAAGGACCCCGGGCTGCGCCGGGATCCTTGATCGCAATGCGATGATTACTTGAAGTCAGGGCATGCCTCGCTCTCGGAAGCGCCGCTATTGCCGCCCTGGGCGGCTGTCGCACCCGGCATCGGCTGCGCCGGGCAGCGCGTGCGGTCGACGGTTCCTGTCGTATTGGTGTTCGGCCCCGTGCTCATCGTGCCGGGGGTGGTGCTGTAGGTGGCGTTCGGATCGACCACCATTGGCGATGTTCCAGTCGTGTTCGGAGCATCCGCGTTTGCGCCACCGCCGCTATCGACCGTGCTGTTGCCGATCGTCGATCCAGCCGGGCTCGGGTTGGACTGGGCCATCGCCCCGCCTGTTGCCAGACCAAGTGCCAGGATCGATGCCGCGATCAGTTTCGCTTTCATGATGCTTCTCCTTCTTTCGTATCGACATGGGGTCAACGACAGAGGGCTTTCATCGTTCCCAAAAAAGCGGACCAAAAAAATACGGGCGCATCTCAAGCGCCCGTATCCGAAAGCATCCGACAGGACTGCCTCAGGTCTGCCAGTCGTCCGTCGACGTGTGCGCGGTTGAAGCAACCGGGCTGTCGGCCAGCGAATACGCGTGGATATAGTCGATCTTCATTTCCGAGCCGTTGGGCAGGCCATTCGTCGGCGAACCGGCAATGCCCCCGACGGCGAGATTGACGATCATGTACATAGGATCGTGCATGTCATCGGGCGTATCCGCATGTGCGATTGCCACGTCATCGAAGTACCAGACGATCTGGTCCTGGTCCCAGAGCACCCCATAGGTATGGAAGCCCTCGGTGCTTGCGACGCTGACGGCCGTCTGGTCCATCGTGTGGCTGCCGCTCGCCGCCGAATGCGCCGTCACGTGAACGGTGTTGGGATCCTGCCCGCGCATTTCCACCACGTCGAGTTCCGGCGGCCAGGAGCCATCCTCGGGCAGCAACCAGAAGGCCGGCCAGACGCCTTGGTCCGTCGGCATATCGGCGCGGATCTCGAAGTACCCGTAGGTTTGGGCGAAGGTCGAGTGGGTGTTGAGCATCCCCGACGTATAGTCGAAGCCCTCGAGCTGGCCTGCCAGCGCCGCCGGCGTTTGCGCCGCCGTAATCGTCAGCACGCCGTCATGAACGGAGAACGGATTGACCGACGCCGTGCCGGCATAAGACGGGTTGATGTACCATTGCTCCTCGGCATTGTCGGGCAGCGTGCTCCCCTTTTCGGCCGCCCACCAGAACTTCGCATCCCAGGTTCCCTGGCCGCCGCTATGGAGCGACAGGCTGTCGAACTCGTCGGCGAAGGTCATCGTCAGCGCCGAGCGATCGAGCGTCAGCTGGAACTGATCGGCGTGCAGCGCCGAGGCCGTCGTATTGGCCAGCACGAGGCTTTCGCCACCGCCGAGATCGATCCTGAGATTGGCGCCTTCCTGTGTCGAGTGGCTGACGACCTGATCGAAACTCGTCAGCGAGTAACCGTTGAAGCGGATCGTGTCGTCGCTGCTGAAATCGACGATAAGGTCGCTGCCATTGCCGCGCGTGAAGAGAAATGTATCGGCCCCGCCGCCACCGATCAGCACGTCGTTGCCCGCGCCGCCATCGATCGTCTGGCTGCCCGCGGCACCGGAGATGATGTTCTCGGCGCTGTTGCCGAAGGCATAACGCCCGGCGCCCGTCACCGTAAGGTTCTCGAAGTTTTCGGGCAGCGTGTAGCTCATCCAGGTGTTGATCGTATCGATCCCGCCACCCGGCTCTTCGACCGCGCGGTTGATGGCGGAGTAGAGATAATAGATATCGTCACCCGTACCCCCGTGCATGGTCACGTTGACCGAGCTGTCACCCCATATGCTGTCATTGCCGGCTGTGCCGTTGAGCACGGGTCCGGATCCTGTCGCCGACAGCCAGGCGGTTGAAGCGCCGCTATAGAACAGGCTTGTGCCGACTGCGTTCTGAATCGACTGTGGCATGGTTCATCTCCTAGGGTTTTCGTGATTGAAACATTGCCAAGGGCATCCACACGATGCCCTGATGGCCGAACGCTCCTCCCTTGCCCGACGCGCCTCCTCCAGGCGCCATCAGGCACAGGCCTCTTATTCCTCCCTAAAAGCCCTTATTCCTCCCTAAAGGCACGAGCCGCCTGATCGGTGAACGGCTTGGCGAGATAGGCCAGCGCCGTCCGCTCCCCCGTTTCGATGAAGGCCTCCACCGGCATGCCGGCCACCGGCGTCAGCTTTCCAAGCCTGCGCCATTCGCCGTCCTCGATATGAACGCGCACGCCGTAGTAGCTCTGGCCGGTTTTCTGATCGGTGGTGAGATCGGCCGCGATGCGCTCTACCCGGCCATTGAGCTCCATGGTGGTGCGCTGGTTGAAGGCCGACAGGCGCAGCACCACCGCCTGGCCCACCGCGACCTGATCGATATCCTGCGGCGAGAGCCTGAGATCCGGCGTCAGCGCATCGCCATCCGGCACGATCTCCATGATCGCCGCTCCGGCCTGCACCACGGCCCCCGCCGCATGCACCGACAACTGGTGCACGATGCCCGCCTGCGGTGCGCGAATGTCGATATGCTTGAGATCGTCCTCGACCGCGACCAGCCGCTCGGCATACTCGCCGGTATCGCTTTGCGCCTGACGCAGCTGGTCCGAGACTTCGCTCCGCCTGTCGTCGCCAAGCTGGATGATCTGCAATTCCGTCTCCGCGATCTTGCCCTTCACCTCGGCCGCCGATGCCACGAGATTACCGAGCTCGCCGGTCAGATCAGCCGCGTCGCGCTGCAGGGCGTAGACCCGTGTTGCCGGAATGATGCCCTGCTTCAACAGCGGCTCGAGGCTCGCCAGCTCCTTGCCGATGATCTCGATCGCCTGCCGCTTGCCATCCTGCTGCGCCACCAGTCCGCCCGCCTGTTGCCCGAGCTGGTGAATGCGCTCGCGCAGCTGCGCCACCTGCCCGCGAAGCGAAGCCCGCCGGTCTTCGAACAGCCGCTGCTCGCCCTGCATCAGCGTCTCCCGCTCCTCGGGGGGCGCTCGCTTCACAAGATCGGGAAACGTAAACGCCTCCCGCCCGTCCCGCTCGGCCGAAAGCCGTGCCGTTCGTGCAGCCAGCTGCCGCAATCGCCGCGAGACGATCGAAACCGTCGCCTGCGCCTGCGTATCGTCGAGCCGCAGCAGCACCTGCCCCGCTTCCACCTTGTCGCCATTGCGAACGAGGATCTCGCCGACCGTCCCGCCCTTCAGATGCTGGATCGGCTTCACATAGCTGTCGACGACGAGTGTGCCAGAGGCGATCACCGCGCCGTTGAGATGGATGGTCGCCGCGAGGCTGCCGAGCACACCGACGAGAACGAGAACCGCCGCCAGCGCCACAAGCGCCAGCCGCCGGATGGCCCGTTCGGCGATCGGTGCGCCCACACCATTTGCAAGAGGCTTCATCGCGCCGCCCTCCCCTCGCCCACCCGCCCGAAACGCACCGGCGAGAATGCAGCCGAGACCGCCGCCACCGGCCTCCCAAGCACGTCTTCCTTCGGCCCGAAGCCGCGCACCTGGCCCTCGGCCAGCACCAGCACCTTGTCGATACCGGCAAGCGCGCTCGGCCTGTGCGCGATGACGATCGCCACCCCGCCGCGCTCACGCACGCCCTCAATGGCGCGGGTCAGCGCCGCATCGCCCTCGGCATCGAGATTGGCGTTCGGTTCGTCGAGCACGACCAGGAAGGGATCTCCGTAAAGCGCGCGCGCCAATGCCAGCCGCTGCCGCTGGCCGGCGGAGAGAACAGCCCCCTCCTCGCCGATCTCGGTATCGAAACCCTCTGGCATCCGCACGATCATCTCATAGATGCCGGCCGCCCTCGCAGCCGCGATCACCGCATCCGACGACGCCGCAGGATCAAACCGCGCGATATTGTCGGCGATCGTTCCGTCGAACAGCCCGATCTCCTGCGGCAAGTAGCCGATATGCCGCCCGAGTGCCTCCGGCTCCCATTGCGACAACGACGCATCGTCAAGCCGCACAGCCCCCATGCGCGCCGCCCATATCCCAACCAGCCCGCGCGCCAGCGACGACTTGCCCGACGCGCTTGGCCCGACGACCCCGATCGCATCGCCCGCCTTGGCTTCAAACGAGATCCCGCGCAGCAGTGGCACGACCGAGCCGGGTGCTGAAAGATGCAGGTTCTCCACCTTCAGGCCGTTTACCGGCGCAGGCAGCCGCACGTCCGGGTCGACGACCTCATCCGCCTCGCTCAAGCGAAGAAGCCGCGCCCAGCTCTGGCGCGCCGCCGCAAAGCCCCGCCATTGCCCGATCGCCAGTTCGACAGGCGCCAGCGCCCGGCTGATCAGGATCGAGCTCGCGATCATGATCCCGCCCGTCGCCTCCTGGCGAATGACGAGAACGGCCCCGACAGCCAGCACGCCCGACTGCAACACCAGCCGCACGACGCGTGACAGTGTCGACAGCGACACGGTGATCCCCGTCGCCTTGAACTGCGTGTCACGGTAGCGCAGATTGATCGCCGACCAGCGCTCCTCCAGCCGCCGCGCAAACCCCATCGACGCCACCGTCTCGGCATTGCGGCGGGTGGCTTCGGCAAGTGCCGTTCGCTCCAGCCCGATCCTGGCCGCAGCCTGCGTCGGCGCCCGCGTTCGGATCTCGGCGATGATCGTAAGGCCGATAAGAACAAGCGCGCCCGCCAACGCCACCATGCCGATCCAGACATGAAACAGGAAGCAGAGACCGAGATAGAACGGCATCCAGGGAAGATCGAACAGCGCCGTCGGCCCCGGCCCGGAGAGAAAGCCGCGCACCATGTCGATATCGCGCATCGGCTGCAGCCCGTTTTCCTCGACGCTGCGCCGCGACGGCGCGGTGGCGAAGGAGCGGAAGACGATCGGCCCGAAGCGCTCGTCGACCGACTGCCCCAGCCGCGCCAGCACCAGCGACCGCAAAAGTTCGAGCAGCCCCAGGAAGGCGAAGAGCGTCAGCGTGATGATGCCGAGCCCGACAAGCGTCGGAAGGCTGCGGGCGGGAATGACGCGGTCATAGACCTGCAGCATGAAGAACGAGCCGGTCAACGCCAGGATATTGATGAAGCAGCTCGTCATTCCGATCCCAACCAGCGTACCCCGCACAGACGAGACGGCTGATATCAGGAACGGCGCGGATGTTTTCGCCTTGAATTGGGACAAATGGCCTCTCGATCGCATGAAACTGGGGCAGTGATGTCCCGAACATGGATCACAACAGTGACGAGAGCTTGCTCTTTCTATGGTTGTGCAAAACTAATAAATCTCACTGTTAACGCGAGTTTTGCATCGCAACATGACCCTGTCCCGCCATGACGCAACACCGTACCCCTATGAGACAACTGCCCAAAATTTGCGTTTGCCCGACATCGCTCGTGTCGATGACACCGAACGGGCCAGCGCAGGATTGAACAGGCGGGTCACGGCGAAGAGGAGAATGTCGTCAAAAGCTTATTGATCGACAGGGACAGTCAAGCTATGCAGGGGACGTTGTCCACGTAGCTCAGCAGGATAGAGCACAGGATTCCTAATCCTGGGGTCGGAGGTTCGAATCCTCTCGTGGACACCATTTTCCTGCAAGTTCGATCGTTTTGGCACGGCCTTGGCCGGGCTCCATCGCGTCATGCGCGATGCGGGGAAGACCCGGGCAGCCCGGGTCTCCGATATCAGCCGATCATTCGCCCAGCCGTTGCTCGGCCAGACGCACCCAGTACGAAATGCCGTGGCTGATGACGTCGTCGTTGAAGTCGTAGGCCGGATTGTGCAGGCCGGCCGTGTCGCCATTGCCGATGAAGATGAAGGCGCCCGGGCGGGCGTTCAGCATATAGGAGAAATCCTCGCCGCCCATCATCGGATCGATATCGACATCGACGTTGCCGGCACCCGCAATATCCGTCGCCACCGCCGTCGCATGCTCCGTCTCACTCGCGTGATTGGATGTGACGGGATAGTTGCGCTGAAAATGGACATCCGCCACCGCGTCATGCGCCTCGGCCACGCCGGCAA
Source organism: Rhizobium sp. S163 (assembly GCF_030380805.1). Classification (NCBI taxonomy): domain Bacteria; kingdom Pseudomonadati; phylum Pseudomonadota; class Alphaproteobacteria; order Hyphomicrobiales; family Rhizobiaceae; genus Rhizobium; species Rhizobium sp. S163. The sequence continues at coordinate 30,617 of NZ_JAUDSA010000038.1, forward strand.
CGATCTGCCGGAAGCGCTTTTCGGCGAGATCGCGCACGGCCTCGTCGAGCGTGCGCACGGTTCCGGCAAACGTCGCCTCGTTGGGAATGACGTTATGCGCGAAGCCGGCATTGAACTTGGTGACCGACACCACGACCGAGCGCAGCGGATCGACATTGCGGGATGCGATCATCTGCAGGTTGGTGATGATTTGGGTGCCGATCGCGATCGGATCGATCGTGCGGTTCGGCTGCGCCGCATGGCCACCGCGCCCCTTGACCGTGACGGTAAACTCGTCGGTCGCGGCCATGATCGGCCCCTTGCGGATGGCGAAATGGCCGACGGGAAGGCCGGGCATGTTGTGCATGCCATAGACCTCCTGGATGCCGAAGCGCTCCATCATGCCATCCTTGACCATCAGGTCGCCGCCGGCGCCGCCTTCTTCGGCCGGCTGGAAGATGACAGCGACATTGCCGTTGAAATTGCGGGTCTCGGCCAGATACTTCGCGGCCCCGAGCAGCATCGCCGTGTGGCCATCATGGCCGCAGGCGTGCATCTTGCCCTCTATCTTCGATGCCCATGGCTTGCCCGAAATCTCGGTCAGCGGCAGCGCATCCATGTCGGCGCGCAGGCCGATCGTGCGCGATCCCGCGCCATTGCCCTTGATCAGCCCGACGACGCCGGTGCGACCGATGCCGGTGACGATCTCGTCGACGCCGAATTCCTTGAGCTTCTCGGCCACGAAGGCGGCTGTCTCTTCCACCGCATAGAGCAGGCCCGGCCGCTCATGGATGTGCCGGCGCCACTCGGTCACTTCGTCCTGAAGTTCGGCGGCTCTGTTCAAAATCGGCATGCTTGCTTCCCTGCTGAAAATCGAAAACGGCGGCAATAACGGGATTGATACCACGGCTCGCAAATAAGTTAGACAATGACCTTTGCCATGTCATGGCCATATACGTTAAATAGGGGAAACTTTCGAGACATCAGGACATCTTTAAGGACAAACCGTGTCGACGCGCCAGAAACGCCTGCTTGCCGCCTTGCGGCCGATCACCATCGCCGCTTCCGCAGCCGCCATCGCTTTTTCCGCGACGACGCAGGCCTATGCCAATCCGCATATCCTGGTCGATGTGCAGAGCGGCCGCGTGCTTGAGCATGAGGATGCCTTCCGCAAGTGGTATCCGGCCTCGCTCACCAAGCTGATGACCATCTACACCACCTTCGATGCGATCCGCTCCGGCCAGATCAGCGTCGATACGCCGATCGTCATGAGCAAGACCGCCGCCGCCCAGCCGCCGGCCAAGATGTATTTCAAGCCGGGCCAGAAGCTGACGCTCGACAGCGCGCTGAAGATCCTGATCGTCAAGTCCGCCAATGATATCGCGGTTGCCGTGGCCGAAGCAGTCGGCGGCACGCAGGACGCTTTTGTTCTCAGAATGAACGCCGAAGCCGCCAAGCTCGGCATGAACGACACCCACTTCGTCAATCCAAACGGCCTGCCCGGAAAGGGCCAGTACACGACGGCGCGCGATCTCGCGATCCTGTCGGTCGCGCTGCGCCGCGATTTCCCGCAATATGCGAGCTACTTCTCGCTGGAGGGGATCACCACGGGCAAGCAGAACATCCCCGCCATCAACATGCTGATCGGCCGCTTCGCCGGCGCCGATGGCATGAAAACCGGCTTTATCTGCGCATCGGGCTTCAACCAGATCAGTTCGGCCACCCGCAACGGCCGCACGCTGGTTTCCGTCGTGCTCGGCACAGACAGCCTCGCCGCCCGTGCCGACGCTTCCGCCGACATGCTGCAGCGCGGCTTCACCACGCAGCCGACAGGCAACGATACGCTGGGCTCGCTGAAGCCCTATGGCGAAACCCAGGAAGTCGCCGACCTCACGGCCGAGATCTGCAGCGCCAAGGGCGCCAAGATCCGCAGCGAAACGCGCGACGAGGTGGGCCGCATGAAGATCCATTCGCCCTATATCCAGGAAATGGATCATGAGCCGAACTTCGTTTATGCCGGCCTGATCCCCGGTCAGAACGACCCGCAGCCCGACAAGCTGGCGACGGCCGCCGGCGTCGGCGACATCGCCAATGTGCCGATCCCGACCCCGCGCCCCACCTCTGGCTTCTAAGGCTTGCAGACCTCCAAAGCATAAACATATCCAAGGCATACAGGCATGAGCGCAGTCGCGGATCGCATTCCGGTCACCATCCTCACCGGCTTTCTCGGCGCGGGCAAATCGACCCTTCTGAACCGCATCCTCAAGGATCCGGCCATGAAGGACGCCGCCGTGATCATCAACGAGTTCGGCGATGTCGGCATCGACCATTTGCTTGTCGAAAGCTCCGGCGATGCGATCATCGAGCTGTCGGATGGCTGCCTGTGCTGCACCGTGCGCGGTGAACTGGTCGATACGCTCGCCAACCTGATGGACGCGATCCAGACCGGCCGCGTCAAGCCGGTGAAGCGCGTCGTCGTCGAGACCACGGGTCTCGCCGATCCGGCGCCGGTCATGCAGGCGATCATGGGCAATCCGATCATCGCCGAAAGCTTCTCGCTCGATGGCGTCGTCACCGTCGTCGACGCCGCCAACGGTCTGCAGACGCTCGACAACCACGTGGAAGCCGTCAAGCAGGCCGCCGTCGCCGATCGCCTTATCATATCGAAGAAGACGCTGGCTTCCCCCGCTATCTTGGAAAAGCTTGAAGCTCGCCTGCGTGCACTCAACCCGCGCGCCGCGCTGATGGATGCCGACGACGCCGAAACCGGCACCGCCGCCACCCTCGTCAACGGCATTTATGATCCCGCCACCAAGAGCGCCGATGTCGGCCGCTGGCTGCGTGACGAAGACGCCCACGATCATGATCATCACCATGGGCACGATCACGGCCATCATCATCATGGTCACCACGACCACGATCATGGGCATCACCACCATGATCATGATCACCACCATCACCACGACCATCAGCACGCGCACGACGTGAACCGTCACGACGCCTCGATCCGCTCCTTCTCGATCGTCGAGGACAAGCCGATCGACCCGATGGCGCTCGACATGTTCGTCGATCTCCTGCGCTCGGCCCATGGCGAAAAGCTGTTGCGGATGAAGGCGATCGTTGCGATGTCGGATCGTCCCGACCGGCCGCTGGTGCTGCATGGCGTGCAGAGCATTTTCCACCCGCCGATCCGCCTGCCGGCATGGCCTGATCCCGAAGACCGGCGCACCCGCATGGTGCTGATCACCAAGGATCTGCCGGAAGCCTTCGTCAAGGACCTGTTCGACGCCTTCCTCGGCAAGCCGCGCATCGACACCGCCGACCGCACGGCCCTCAACGACAACCCGCTGGCAATCCCAGGAATGCGCTTTTAACCATTCCGCTGGAATGCGTTTTTAGAGCTATCGCTTGCGGATCAGGAAACGGTGACCGCTCTCGGTCTTCTCGGTCTCGATCAGCTCGTGACCATCCTCGTGGCAGAAATGCGGAATATCGATCCCCGCCAAGGGATCGGTCGTCTCGACACGGATCGTCGCACCTGATGGCAGCGACGACATCTTCTTGCGTGTCTTGATGACGGGCAGCGGGCATTTCAGCCCGCGCAGATCATAGGAGATAGCGCTCACGCGCGATTAATCCCGGCCCCAGAACTTCCAGAAAGGCTTCTTGGAGGCGACCTCGACCGATTCCGGCTGCTCGACAGGCGCGAAAGCCGTCGCGGTGGTGGGAGCGGATTCCATCGGGTTCGGCGTCGGCACCGGCACGGATGCCGGGTTGACGATCGCGGCATCCGCCGTCTTCACGCCAGCGGTGGCATCTGAAGGTGTCGAGCCGGTCACCGTGTTGGCCGCAACCGTGGTCGCCGTCTTGGCGGCAGCCATGCCTTCGAGATCGGCGACCTTCATCATCTTGCCGGCCTCGAGCGAGGTGCCGGTCGGCGCATAGGCGAGCTCGCGGCCCTTGCGCTGCTTGGCAACGACGGCCTTGCGCTCGGCTTCCGAAGGATCGTACCACGCCATGCCGTCGAATTCCTTCGACGCCTTGGTGTAGGCCAGCTCATAGGTCTTGTCGTAGGAGGCGAGCGCTGCCGTCAGCGCCGGCGGCGTCGACATCTCGGGGCACTTGCCGCCGGGATTGAACGCACCGGAGGACTGCTGGTTGAAGACGTATTTCTTCTCGCAGAAATTCACTTCCGGCGGACGCTTGGTGACTTCGAAATTGTCGTAGCCGACCTTCAGCATCTTCCAGAAGTCGAAGTTCTCGTTCATCCGGTGCTTGAACATGTTCTCGGCCGTCATCCGGAACGGGAAGGCCTGCAGCTGCACGCCCGTCTGGCCGCCCTTGAAGGCATCGCGCGCGAATGCGTAGATCTCGAGCACCTGCTCGTCCGTCATCGAATAGCAGCCCGACGACGAGCAAGCGCCGTGGATCATCAGATCCGTGCCGGTGCGGCCGTTGACGGCGTCATAGCGGTTCGGAAAGCCGGTATTGATGGCGAGATAATATTTCGAGTTCGGGTTCAGGTTCGCCTTGGTCAGGTTGTAGAAACCTTCCGGCGCCTGCCGGTCACCCTGTTTCACCTTGGGACCGAGACGGCCCGACCAGGCGCAGATCTTGTAGCTGGCGATCTTGTCGTAACGGTTGTCCGTCTTCGCCTTCCAGATCTCGAGCTGGCCTTCTTCCTTGAAGATGCGGATCAGGATCGGCGAATTGCGATCCATGCTCTTCGCGGCCATTTCGTTGAGGATGCGCGGCGGAAGCGGCTGTTCGACCTTGTTCTTGACCTTGGACAGGTCGATCTGCGTGGTTTCCAACGCGTCGTTGCAGCCGGCCAAGGCCAGCGCCATCAGGGAAACATAGGCAAAATGACGAAAGCGCATTCAATCTAGCCCAATTACGAGATGCGACCCAATCCGTTGAACGGGTTCGAAGTGAAGCGAATCATTGGCCCAATCTGGTTTATAAAACCTTAACGACCATGCCGCGCACCCACGACCCCCGCAAGCACAAAAGCTATTGATAACACTAATGTGGCCAAGGTTTGGCCGCAATCCGCGGCCTCCCCCAAGCCTGCTTCGCAACCCTGTTACAGGTTGCGACCCATGTTCAGGAACTTCTGGCGGCGATCGTTGCGGATCTGCTCGCCGGTGCGGCTCGCCATTTCGCCGAGCGCATTGGCAATGACATCGCCGGTCGACGCGATCACGCTGTCAGGATCGCGATGCGCGCCGCCGAGCGGTTCACCGATGATGCCGTCGATGATCCCGAGCGCTTTCAGGTCGTCGGACGTGATCTTCATGTTGGTGGCCGCTTCCTTGGCGCGCGCGGAATCGCGCCACAGGATGGAGGCCGCACCTTCAGGCGAGATCACGCTGTAGATCGCATGCTCGAGCATGTAGACCCGGTTGCCGGTGGCGATCGCGATAGCACCGCCCGAACCGCCTTCGCCGATAACGACGGAGATGATCGGAACCTTGAGGCCGAGGCACATTTCCGTCGAGCGGGCGATGGCTTCCGCCTGTCCGCGCTCTTCGGCGCCGACGCCGGGATAGGCACCAGCCGTATCGACCAGCGTGATGACGGGCAGACCGAAGCGGTCGGCCATCTCGAGCACGCGGATCGCCTTGCGGTAGCCCTCGGGGCGCGCGCTGCCGAAATTGTGCTTCAGGCGGCTCTTCGTGTCGTTGCCCTTTTCCTGGCCGATGACGGCAACAGGCTGGCCGCGGAAGCGTGCGAGGCCCGCCTGGATCGCGGCATCCTCGGAAAACTTGCGGTCGCCGGCCAGCGGCGTGAATTCCTGGAACAGCGTCTTGGCATAATCGACGAAGTGCGGCCGCTGCGGATGACGCGCGACCTGGGTCTTCTGCCAGGCGTTGAGCTTCGAATAGATTTCGACCGTCGCTTCGCGAACACGAACTTCGAGCCTGCCGATTTCATCGGATGTGTCGATGCTCTCGTCTTCCGAGGCAATCTTCTTCAATTCGATGATCTTGCCTTCGAGGTCGGAGATCGGCTTTTCGAAGTCGAGATAATTGTGCATGAGGTGCGTTTCCGTTCCTTGTGCCCGGGGCATTTGTCTTTTGGCTGCCCTTGTCGCCGGTCCTAATCCTGCTTTTTCGCCTGTTTGGCAAGGGGGTGATGCGTTTGGACCAGTTGCTGGAGCCTTTCTTCCAGCACATGCGTGTAGATTTGCGTGGTGGAAATGTCCGAATGGCCAAGCAGTTCCTGCACCACGCGCAGATCGGCGCCGTTGGCCAGCAGATGGCTGGCAAAGGCGTGCCGCATCACGTGCGGCGAGATCATCGATGGGGTAAGCCCCGCCCGGATCGCCAGGTTCTTGAGGTCGCGGGCAAAGACCTGCCGGGCGAGATACCCCTCTTTCGAGGCCGCCGGAAACAGCCACGGGCTTTCCTGTGGATTTTCGGCTTTTGCCGCCTCTTCAGCCAGCTTCCGGCCATAGAGCTTCAGTGCAGCGATCGCCGATTGCGACAGCGGCACCAGCCGCTCCTTGTTGCCCTTGCCGCGGATGATCAGAAAGCGCCCTTCCTGGTCGAGCACACGGGCAGGAAGCGATACCAGCTCGCTGACGCGCATGCCGGTGGCGTAAAGCAGCTCCAGCAGCGCCAGCATGCGCAGCCGCTGCAATTGCCCGGGCGCCTCGTCCTGCGCCTCCTCCTCTGCCTTCTCCAAAAGCCGGCCGACTTCGTCGACACCCATCGTCTTCGGCAGCGCCCGCCCCTTCTTCGGCGCGTCGAGAATGCCGGTCGGATCGTCGGTGCGCAGCCCCTCGGCATAGAGGAACTTGTAGAACTGCCGCATCGCTGCCAGCCGCCTCGCCTGCGACGAGGGCTTGAATCCCTGCGCGGCGAGCGATGCCAGATAGGCGGAGAGATCGGCGGACGCGGCCTCGGTCAGCCGCACGCTTCTGGCGTTCAGGAAGGAATGCAGGTCGTCGAGATCGCGTTCGTAAGAGGAAAGCGTATTGGCCGCGGCACCCCGCTCGGCGCTCATCATTTCGAGAAAGGACTCGACCTGAACGCGGCTGAGATCCCTCATCGCGTCACTTCTTCGCCGGGCTGATCGCGCCGGTGGCGGGCGGATTGATCCGCTCGGATGGAATGCGGATCGTCACGTCGCGCTCCTTCGGCTCGACGAAAGTCACGAGCGCCCACATCGTTCCGTATATCGCTCCGGCGATGACCGCCAATATGGCGAGAAATCGGAACAGGCTCGGCATTCAACAACTCCATGGCTTTGCTTCTTTATGAAGAAGCGCGTTTGCAAGTGCAAGAAGCAGCTTTTGAACCATGATTCCCTTACCTCTGACTTGACGCTACACCTGCATTTGTTGATACCGTTCGCAAACAAAGTGTGAATGGACCAATGAACGACCCAGTTCTGATCGTTGCCGATAGCCTGAGGGACAGAGCTCGTGCTGCGCTCGGTTCGCGCAATCTGATCCTCGTTGGTCTGATGGGCGCCGGCAAATCGTCGGTGGGCCGCATCGTCGCCACCCAGCTGGGCATCCCCTTCATCGACAGCGATGCGGAAATCGAGCGCGTGTCGCGCATGTCGATCAGCGAGCTTTTCGCAGCCTACGGCGAGGACGAGTTCCGCGCGTTGGAGGGCCGGGTGATGAAGCGGCTGCTGAAGGGCGGCCCGCGCCTCGTCTCCACCGGCGGCGGCGCCTTCATCAACGACCGTACCCGCAAACATATCAAGAGAGGCGGCCTGTCGGTCTGGCTGAAGGCCGATCTCGACGTGCTCTGGCAGCGCGTCAACAAGCGCGACACCCGCCCGCTGCTGAAGACTGAAAATCCCAGGCAGACGCTCGAAAACCTGATGAACGCTAGATACCCGATCTACGAGCAGGCAGACCTCACCGTCTTGTCGCGCGATGTGCGCAAGGAAGTGATGGCCGACGAAGTGCTGAAAGCCGTGATCGACAGCAGAACCGAAAGTGCAGCCTGATGAATGCGATTGCCGCCTCTGCCGAATGCAAGGTTCACGTGCCGCTGGGCGACCGCGCCTACGACATCCTGATCGGCCCCGGCCTGATCGCGCGCGCCGGCGCCGAGATCGCCGCCCGTCTCAAGGGCCGCAAGGCCGCCATCATCACCGACGAGAACGTCGCGCCGCTTTATCTGAGCGCCCTCGTCGAGAGCCTGACGGCATCGGGCATCGCCTCGTCTTCGCTGGTCTTGCCGGCCGGCGAAAAGACCAAGAGCTTCGAGCATCTGATCACCGCCTGCGACAAGGTTCTGGAAGCCCGCGTCGAGCGTAACGATTACGTGATCGCGCTCGGTGGCGGCGTCATCGGTGACCTCTCCGGCTTCGTTGCCGGCATTATCAGACGTGGCGTGCGCTTCGTGCAGATCCCGACATCGCTGCTGTCGCAGGTCGACAGTTCCGTCGGCGGCAAGACCGGCATCAACAGCCGCCACGGCAAGAACCTGATCGGCGTCTTCCACCAGCCCGACCTCGTGCTGGCCGATAGCGATGTGCTGAACACACTCTCCGAACGCGAATTCCGCGCCGGTTACGCCGAAGTCGCCAAATACGGCCTGATCGACAAGCCCGATTTCTTCACGTGGCTTGAAAACAACTGGCAGTCCGTCTTCTCCGGCGGCGCCGCCCGCATCGAGGCGATCGCCGCAAGCTGTCAGGCGAAATCGGACGTGGTCGTCGCCGACGAGCACGAAAACGGCCAGCGCGCTTTGCTCAATCTCGGCCACACCTTCGGCCACGCGCTGGAAGCCGCCACCGCCTATGACAGCAGCCGTCTCGTTCATGGCGAAGGCGTTGCGATCGGCATGGTGCTCGCCCACGAATTCTCGGCCCGCATGAACCTCGCAAGCCCTGACGATGCAAAGCGCGTCGAGCATCATTTGAAGGAAGTAGGCCTCCCGACCCGCATGTCCCAAATCCCGGGCACGCTGCCGCCGGCCGAAGTGCTGATGGACGCGATCGCGCAGGACAAGAAGGTCAAGAGCGGCAAGCTCACCTTCATCCTCACCCGCGGCATCGGCCAGTCCTTCGTCGCCAACGACGTCCCGGCATCCGAAGTGTTGAGCTTCCTCAAGGAAAAACACCCGCAATGACCCTCGAAGGCACGCTGGCATTTCTTTCCGCATATTGGCCGGAAATCGTTTCCATCGTGGCCCTCGTCCTCATGTCCGCCTTCTTCTCCGGCTCCGAGACGGCGCTGACCGCCGTATCGCGCAGCCGCATCCACACGCTTGAGGCAAACGGCGAGGAACGCGCCGGCATCGTCCGCGAACTGATCGAACGCCGCGACCGGCTGATCGGCGCGCTTTTGATCGGCAACAACCTCGCCAACATCCTGTCGTCCTCGATCGCTACCAGCGTCTTTCTCGGCCTGTTCGGCAACTCCGGCGTGGCGTTGGCGACGCTTGCGATGACGGTCATCCTCGTCATCTTCGCCGAAGTGCTGCCGAAGAGCTGGGCGATCTCGATCCCCGAACGTTTCGCGCTCGCCGTCGCCAAGGCCGTCAAGGCCTTCGTCTTCATCGTCGGCCCGGTCTCCTCCTTCGTCAATCTCATCGTCCGCTGGATCCTCGCCCGCTTCGGCATCAATCTGTCGCGCGAAGTCTCCATGCTGTCGGCGCACGAGGAACTGCGCGGCGCCGTCGATCTATTGCATCGCGAGGGATCGGTGGTGAAGGCCGACCGCGACCGCCTCGGCGGCGTGCTCGATCTTGGCGAACTCGAGCTCTCCGACATCATGGTCCACCGCATGGCCATGCGCTGCATCAACGCCGACGATCCGCCCGAAGTGGTCGTCCGCACCATTCTCGACAGCCCGTTTACCCGCATGCCCCTCTGGCGCGGCACGACCGACAACATCATCGGCGTCGTGCATTCCAAGGACCTGCTGAGGGCACTGGCCGAACGCAACGCCGAGCCTGAGCAGCTCGACATCATCAAGATCGCCCAGAAACCCTGGTTCGTGCCTGACAGCACCAATCTCGAGGCACAGCTCAATGCCTTCCTGCGCCGCAAGCAGCACTTCGCCGTCGTGGTCGACGAATATGGCGAGGTGCAGGGCATCGTCACGCTGGAAGATATCCTAGAGGAGATCGTCGGCGATATCTCCGACGAGCACGACATCGAAATGCAGGGTGTGCGCCAGGAGGCGGACGGCTCGGTGGTGGTCGATGGCAACGTGCCGATCCGCGATCTCAACCGCGCGCTCGACTGGCAGCTTCCCGACGAGGAAGCGACGACGATCGCCGGTCTCGTCATCCATGAATCCATGACCATTCCCGAAGAGCGCCAGGCCTTCACCTTCTACGGCAAGCGCTTCATCGTCATGAAACGCGATAAGAACCGCATCACCAGACTGCGTATCCGCCCGGCGGAGGAGAACGAAAACAACCCCGCCTGATTTCCTCTGACCCCTTGTCACCCATTGCGCGCTGCGGGAGGAGCCCGGCGAGCAGCATCATTATGGATTTGATATGTTTGATCTTCTCTGGCGCTCGATCGCCATCGGCATCGGCGCCACCATTCTCATGGACATCTGGTCTATCGCGCTTGCCAAGGGCGCAATACCGAACTGGGGACCGCCCGGCCGCTGGCTCTGGCATCTCTTCGCCAAGGGCACCGTCTTCCACGACGATATCGGCAAGGCCGAACCCTACAAGCATGAAGTCGCGCTCGGCTGGGTCTTCCACTACGCCGTCGGCATCATCTACGGCATCATGCTGGTGATCCTGACCGGCCCATACTGGCTGATCGCGCCGACCTTCCTGCCCGCCTGGATCTGGGGCATCGTCACCATCGCCGGCGGCTGGTTCCTGCTGCAGCCGGGCCTCGGCATCGGCTGGGCGGCGTCCAAGACGCCGAACCCCAACAAGGTTCGCTTCCTCGGCCTCGTCGCCCACACCGTCTTCGGCTTCGGCCTCTATGCGACGGCACTTCTGATTCGTTAGAAGCTATCGCCCATCCTTGCGAAACCGCCGCACCGCGCCCATATGACGCGGTGTCGGCTTACCAGCGCACCGGCTCTCCGGGCGCCGCCGGCTCCACCGCCAGCGCATGCAACCCCGCATCCAGTTCAGGTTTCAGAAGCTCCGTGATCGCCCGGTGACGCGCCAGCCGTGTCATGCCGACAAACGACGCGGAGACGATCCTGACCCGCATATGGGTCTCGCCTTCCCCTGTAACGTCGGGGTGATGGCCGGCATGAAGATGGCTTTCGTTGATGACATCAAGCCGCTCCGGCGCGAACGCCGCGGTGAGCTTCTCTTCGATGGAGGATTGAACTGTCATGAGCCGATCTTGCTGCCTTGAGAAAAAGGTTCCCACCAAGCCAGCAACATTCCCGTTTGTCAATTCTTGTCCTCACCCATTCTGAGCCCCATAATTAGCGCCGTCATGAGACTTGATTCCAAATATTTCGATCGCATCCGCACCCGCCGCAAACGCGAGCAGGAACCCGAACAGGCTCCCCCGTCCTGTCAGTGGGACGGCTGCGACAAGAAAGGCGTGCATCGCGCTCCCGTCGGACGCAATGCCGAAGGGCAGTTCTTTCTCTTCTGCTTCGAGCACGTCAAAGAGTACAACAAGGGATACAACTATTTCTCCGGCCTCTCGGACGGCGAGATCGCGCGCTACCAGAAGGAAGCGATCACGGGCCACCGCCCGACCTGGACGGTCGGCGTCAACAAGTCGGCCAAGGATAGCCCGATCCAGTCGGATATCCGCTCCGGCGCCTATACGCGGGTTCGCGATCCCTTCGGCTTCGTCAAGGAAAACAAGAGCAGCGGCCCGCGCTTTCCCGAGCAGCGCAAGCTGAAGAGCCTGGAAGCCAAGGCCTTCGACACGATGAACCTGGCGGCCAACGCCACATCGGCCGAGATCAAGAGCCGCTACAAGGAACTGGTGAAGAAGCACCATCCCGACGCAAACGGCGGCGACCGTGGTTCCGAAGAGCGCTTCCGCGCCGTGATCCAGGCCTATCAATTATTGAAGCAGAACGGTTTTTGTTAATTCCCGTCCTTGCTCTTGGTCTTCAATCGGGTATGGTCCAAATCGGCTGAGGCCGCAGGCAACCGCGGCACCTTTTTCCGCGTTCGTCTCACAGGCGCCTCGGCCACTTCCGGACGCGGCGTTTCTTGTCCGGGACTATCGTCAAGAATGCTCGCAGGCGGTGATTTGATCGCCCCCGAGGTTTCGTTTCAGTCCCGGAGAAGCATCGCCGACGTTCAGACATGAGCGCGTGGGATACCACAACGCCATGATCGCGAAACGAGCTGAGACAGTATGGCAGGGTGTCGGCCACCCGCCTTGGAGACATGATGAGCAAGATTGACCTTGATATCTCGGAACTTCCGGACACCACCGTTTCGGTCAGGGAGGTCTTCGGCATCGATTCCGACATCCGCGTTCCGGCCTACAGCCAGGGCAGCGCCTATGTTCCGGATCTCGATCCCGACTATCTCTTCGATCGCGAAACCACGCTCGCCATCATTGCCGGCTTCGCTCATAACCGACGCGTGATGATCTCCGGCTACCACGGCACCGGCAAGTCCTCGCATATCGAGCAGGTCGCCGCCCGCCTGAACTGGCCGTGCGTCCGTATCAACCTCGACAGCCACGTCAGCCGTATCGATCTCGTCGGCAAGGACGCCATCGTCGTCAAGGACGGCCTGCAGGTCACCGAATTCAAGGACGGCATCCTGCCCTGGGCCTACCAGCACAATGTCGCGCTCGTCTTCGACGAATACGACGCCGGCCGCCCTGACGTCATGTTCGTCATTCAACGCGTTCTGGAATCCTCCGGCCGCCTGACGCTGCTCGACCAGAGCCGCGTCATCCGCCCGCACCCGGCCTTCCGCCTGTTCGCAACGGCGAACACGATCGGCCTCGGCGACACCACCGGCCTCTATCACGGCACGCAGCAGATCAACCAGGCGCAGATGGACCGCTGGTCGATCATCTCGACGTTGAACTATCTGCCGCACGAGCACGAAGTGAACATCGTCGCCGCCAAGGTGAAGAGCTTCGGCAAGGACAAGAACGGCCGCGATACCGTATCCAAGATGGTCCGCGTTGCCGATCTGACCCGCGCCTCCTTCATGAACGGCGACCTCTCGACCGTCATGAGCCCACGTACCGTCATCACCTGGGCCGAGAATGCCGAGATCTTCGGCGACCTCGCCTTCGCCTTCCGCGTTACCTTCCTCAACAAGTGTGACGAACTGGAGCGTCCGCTGGTTGCCGAGCACTATCAGCGCGCCTTCGGCGTCGAGCTGAAGGAAAGCGCCGCCAACATCGTCCTGGAGGCCTGAGGCTAACGGATCATGGCAGCGCGTGGTGACAATTCGAAAGCAAAGCCCGGTGCACCCGTCGACGTGGAGCCGCTGCGCCGGGCGATAACCGGCAGCGTGCGCGCGATCGCCGGCGACGGCGAGGTCGAGGTGACCTTCGCCAACGAGCGGCCGGGCATGACCGCCGAGCGCATCCGCCTGCCGGAACTGTCCAAGCGCCCGACGATGCACGAGCTGGCGGTGACCCGCGGGCTCGGCGATTCGATGGCGCTGCGTCTCGCCTGCCATGACGAGAAGGTGCACGCGACGATGGCGCCGCAGGGCTCCGACGCCCGCGCCATCTTCGACGCCGTCGAGCAGGCGCGCGTGGAATCGATCGGCGCGCTGCGCATGGAAGGCGTCGCCAGCAATCTGCGCTCGATGACGACGGAAAAGTACGCCAAGGCCAATTTCTCCGGCATCGAACGCCAGGAAGACGCGCCCGTCGGCGAAGCCGTCGCCATGATGGTGCGCGAGAAGCTGACAGGCGAAAAGCCGCCGGAATCCGCCGGCAAGGTGCTCGATCTCTGGCGCTCCTTCATCGAGGACAAGGCCGGCAAGGATCTCGAGAACCTGACCGGTGTCATCAACGACCAGCAGGCCTTCTCCAAGGTCATCCGCAACATGCTCACGGCCATGGAAATGGCCGAGGAGTATGGCGACGACGACAGCGATCCCGATTCTGACGACCAGCAGGACGAGGAAGACAAGCCGAGCGGCGAAGACCAGAACGACGACGATGTCGAGGACGATGCCGGCTCGGATGCCGCCCCCGTCGAGGACAGCGAAGTCGCCGACGAGCAGATGGAGGACGGCGAGACCGAAGGCGCCGAGATCTCCGACGACGACATGCAGGAAGAGGGCGAGGACGACTCGGAGACGCCAGGCGAAACCCGCCGTCCCAACACGCCCTTCGACGATTTCAACGAGAAGGTCGACTACCACGTCTTCACCGAGGAGTTCGACGAGACGATCACCGCCGAGGAACTGTGCGACGCCGCCGAGCTGGAGCGCCTGCGCGCCTTCCTCGACAAGCAGCTCGCCCATCTCCAGGGCGCCGTCGGCCGTCTCGCCAACCGCCTGCAGCGCCGCCTGATGGCGCAGCAGAATCGCTCCTGGGACTTCGACCTGGAAGAAGGCTATCTCGATCCGGCCCGCCTGACGCGCCTGATCATCGATCCCACCCAGGCGCTCTCCTTCAAGAAGGAGCGCGACACGCAGTTCCGCGATACGGTCGTGACGCTGCTGATCGACAATTCCGGCTCCATGCGCGGTCGCCCGATCACGGTTGCCGCAACCTGCGCCGACATTCTCGCCCGCACGCTGGAGCGCTGCGGCGTCAAGGTCGAAATCTTGGGCTTCACCACCAAGGCCTGGAAGGGCGGACAGGCGCGCGAACAGTGGCTCGCCAACGGCAAGCCGCAGACGCCGGGCCGCCTCAACGATCTGCGTCACATCATCTACAAGTCCGCCGACGCCCCATGGCGCCGCTCGCGTACCAATCTCGGCCTGATGATGCGCGAAGGCCTGCTCAAGGAAAACATCGACGGCGAAGCGCTGATGTGGGCGCATAACCGCCTGATCGCGCGGCGTGAGCAGCGCAAGATCCTGATGATGATTTCCGACGGCGCGCCGGTCGACGATTCGACGCTGTCCGTCAATCCGGGCAACTACCTGGAGCGCCACCTGCGCGCGGTCATCGAACGCATCGAGACCCGCTCTCCGGTCGAGCTCCTTGCCATCGGCATCGGCCACGACGTCACGCGCTACTATCGCCGCGCCGTCACCATCGTCGATGCCGACGAGCTGGCAGGCGCCATGACCGAACAGCTGGCCTCGCTCTTCGAGGACCAGGCGGCGCAACCGCGCGGCGGACGCGCCCGCCGCGCCGGCTGATCGCCCATGAAGCTATCGGCTCCGGTGTTCCGAACCCGTTTCGCTGGAGCCCTTTTGCTGGCCGCCTCCCTTGCGGCCGGCACATCCGCCCTTGCCGAAACGCCGGCGGCGGAAGTGAGAAGCAGCATCATCTCAAACTTCAAGATCGGCTCCGACGAGAAGCGTTTCGGGCCCTTCGAATTCGTCGGCGGCCTGGAAATGGTCTCCCCCAAGCGCCTCTTCGGTTCGCTGTCGTCCATCCGCTTCCGCGATGACCAGAAGCATTTCGTCGGCGTACTCGATACCGGCCACTGGATGACCGGCCGCATCGAGCGCGGTGCGGATGGCAGCCTAAGTGGGCTTGCCGATGTCGAGATCACGCCGATGCGCGACCGCGTCGGCAAGATCCTCGAGGGCAAGGCATTGATGGATGCCGAGGGTGTCGCGCTGAAGGACGGCAAGGTGCTGGTCTCATATGAGCAGTTTCACCGCGTCGATCTCTATCCCGATCCCGGATTCGAGACCTCGCGCGCGCTCGACACGCTGCCGATCCCCTTCGAGAAGAAGCAACTGCGCGCCAATCGCGGCTTCGAGACGATCGCCGTCTCGCCGCCATCAAGCCCGCTCAAAGGCGGCACGCTGATCGTCGCCGAGCGCAGCCTTGACGATGACGGCAACGCCTATGCCGCGATCCTGGACGGACCGCTGAAAGGTAAGCTGGCGCTTGCCCATTACGGCGACTTCGACGCCACCGACGGCGCCTTCCTGCCGAATGGCGACCTCCTGCTGCTGGAGCGCCGCTTCAACATGGCTGAAGGCATCGGCATGCGCATCCGCCGCATCAAGTCGGCCGATATCAAGCCCGGCAGCGTCATGGATGGCGAGATATTGATAGAGGGTGATTTCGGCTACCAGATCGACAACATGGAAGGCCTCGACACCTTCACCGCCGCCGACGGCAGCACCCATGTCATCCTCGTCTCCGACGACAACCACTCGATCCTCCAGCGCAACCTGATGCTGGAATTCAAGCTGAACGAGCGGCGGCCCGGCCCATCGGCCGACACCGCCGCCTCGCATTGACAGGGCGCGTCAGCCCTCGAAGTAAGCATGTCGGTCAAGATCGGCGATCAGCCCCTGATGCTTGGGCTCCCAGCCGAGCGTTTCCCGCGTCCAGGCGCTGGACGCCCGGTTGTTGATTGACGCGAAATGCGTGAACCAGCCGAAATGCTCCGCCGCCTCTTCAGTCGACTTTGAGACGACAGGCAGGCCCAGCCGCTTGCCGATGACGCCGGCGATCTCGCGAAACGGGATCCCCTCCTCCGCCACGCCATGGTAGCGCGCCCCCGCCTGCGCCTTCTCCAGCGCCAACCTATAGAGGCTGCCGGTATCGAGACGATGCACCGCCGGCCAATGGTTCATGCCGTCGCCAATATGGGCCGAGGCGCCTTTCTCGCGCGCGAGGCCGATAACGATGGGCACGAAGCCATGGTCGCCATCGCCATGCACCGAGGGCGGAAGGCGGACCACCGAGGCGCTGAGGCCATCCGGCACCATTGACAGCGCGGCCTTCTCCGAGACGCGCGGAATGGCCGACGACGAGGGGGCCACCATCTCTTCCGTGGCGACAGCGCCCGGCGCCAGCAGACCCGTGCCCGAGGTCACGACCATGTGCCGGCCGGTGCCCGAGAGCACCCTGCCCATCGCCTCGATGGCGCGCCCGTCGATCTCGCAATTTTCCTTGAACTTGGAGAAGTCGTGGATGAAGCCCGTATGGATCACGCCGTCGCAGGCATCAGCCCCCCGGCGCAGACTGTCGAGATCCTCGAGATCGCCGCGATGAACCTCAGCCCCTGTGGCTTCAAGCGACGCGGCCGAAGCATCCGAGCGGGCGAGACCGAGCACCTGATGGCCGGCCTGAATGAGATCCTGAACGACGGCCGAGCCGACAAAGCCGGTGGCACCGGTAACGAAAACGCGCATGGTCATCTCCTTGCTTGCTGCGACGCGCCCGCCGATGCGGACGTGTCGAAGAGAAGCTAGGGCCTTGAGCCGATACGGACCATGCTATATTGTCCGGAATATCTTCGCGATCGTCCGGAGTTTTCAATGGACCCTCTGTCAAACGTGCTCTCGCTACTGAAGCCGCAAAACTACCTCTCCGCCGGCCTGGAGGCGGGCGGCGATTGGGCGATCCAGTTTCCAGACCAGAATGGCGGCATCAAGTGCGGCGCCATCGTGTCGGGCTCCTGCTGGCTCAGTGTCGAGGGTATTGATGATCCGGTACATCTGCGCCCCGGCGACAGCTTTCTGCTCCCGCGCGGGCGGCCGTTCAGGCTTGCGACCGATCTCTCGCTAGAACCGCTCCCGGCCGCCGCCATCTTCCTCGGCCCACGCAAGGATGGCATCGTCTCGCTTAACGATGGCCGCGACTTCTCGATCGTCAGCTGCCGCTTCGGCCTTGCCGGCAGTCATGCCGACATCCTGCTGAAAATGCTGCCGCCCATCGTGCTCCTGCGCGACGAGCAGAGCCAGGCGGCGCTGCGCTTTGCTGTCGAGCAGATGATGCAGGAGCTACGCGCACCGCAGCCGGGCGGCTTCCTGATCGTCGAGCACCTCGCGCACATGATCCTCGTGCAGGCCTTGCGGCTGCATCTGGCGGATCGCTCGAACACCGGCGTTGGCTGGCTCTTCGCGCTGGCCGACAGGCAGATGAGTGCTGCGATATCGGCGATCCACGACAGCCCGGCCGAACGCTGGACGCTGCAGGCGCTTGCTTCGCGCGCCGGCATGTCGCGCTCCACATTCGCGCAGAAATTCAGGGAAACGGTCGGCACATCGCCGATGGAGTATCTGGCGCAATGGCGCATGCTGCTGGCAGGCAACCGGCTGGAGAACTCGCGCGACCCGATCTCGGTCATCGCGCCGTCGCTCGGCTACGAGTCCGAGGCGGCCTTCAGCACCGCATTCAAGCGGATCATGGGATGCTCGCCCCGGCAATATGTCCGCGACCGCCCCAAAATGGCGACGGCGCTTTCATGATGAAGCGCCGCCGTTAGACTTTATGAAGGATCAGCTGGCCGCGCGTGCGCCCTGCATCGGCCTGAGCACGCTCATCAGCGCGCCATAGGGCAGAAGCATCACGAGGCCGACCAGCAACTTCACCCAGAAATCGCCGATCGCCCAGGAAATCCAGCGCGGCGCCTCGGCGGCGAAAACGCCGAGCACAGGCGACGCCTCAAGCGCGAACGGCTCGTTCGGCCCGAGGAAGACGAAGAAGGCCGCGAAAGACAGCGAAAAGAAGATCACCGTATCGAGCATGGAGCCCAGCACCGAGCCGACCAACGGCGCGCGCCACCAGGCCTGCCGGCGCAGCCGGTTGAACAGCGCGATATCGAGCAGCTGACCGGCGAGATACGCCGTACCGGAAGCGATCGCGATACGCGGCACCGATGTGAAGAAGGAGAGCGCCACGCCAACGAGGAAGCCGGCAAACACCACCTTGCGCGCCGCCTGCGGCCCGAACTGACGGTTGGTGAGATCGGTGATCAGGAAGGCGACCGGATAGGTGAAGGCACCCCAGGTGAGCAGATCGGCGAGATTGACGCCTGCGAACGTGACGTTCAGCGGGAACTGCACGAGGAAGTTCGACGAGACGACGACGAGCGTCATCAGGGCGACGTAGATAAGGGTATAGCGCGTCTGAAGCATTTTTTTATCCTGGGGTATGCCACCAGTTGGAGGAACAGTCCGGCAAAGCAAAAGGCTTGAACGGGATTACCGTGCAAGCCTTTTGAAGCCGTATAGCTAAACGTCGGTTATTGCTTAGGCAGCAACAGCCGTTTCAGCGGTCTTCTTGACGATCTGGCGGCGCAGCAGACGAGCGCGCATCGACAGTTCGTTTTCGCTTGCCTTGATCAGGAAAGCATCGAGACCACCGCGATGCTCGACGGTACGCAGAGCAGCAGCCGAAACGCGAAGACGGTAACGCTGGCCGAGCGCGTCGGAGATCAGCGTAACCTGGCACAGGTTCGGGAGGAACCGGCGCTTGGTCTTGTTGTTGGCATGGCTGACATTGTTGCCAACGAGGACTGCCTTGCCGGTCAATTCGCACATGCGGGACATGGGACACCTATTCTTGTTTTTCTCGGCCATCGATTGCCGACCCGCGCAAAGTCGAGCTTGCAATCCATCAGGCCATGATTGGAAAGTTGCGGTTCTATAATCAGACAGACCGTGCGCGTCAAGCCAAACCTTGGCCTTTCCGGCGATTCAGTCCAAAAGCCTCGCAATTCCGTCAAAAAGCTTTTGTTCTCTAAAGGCCACGACAGGCGTATAGACCGTATCTCGCGACCTGACCAGCGCACCGAACAAGGTTCAATTCATGGCTCATTGGGGCAAACGTATTTTCATTTCCGCCTTGGCGGGCCTGATGGCCATTCCGGCAGGCGCGGCTGAAGTCGTGCATCATACCGAATACAAGGTTGCGCTCGGCATCATCACCATCGCGCGCGCCGCCTTCATGACCCGCATCGAGGACGACAAGACCTACCGTGTCTCCGGCGACATCAGCTCGGCCGGCCTCGCCGATCTTGTCACCACCATATCGGCCAAGACCAGCGTCGATGGTCGGCTGCGCGGCAACCGCATGCAGGCGGACCATTATCTGCTCTACTACAAGAGCGGCAAGCGCGCCCGCACCTATGATGTCCGCTACTCCAACGGCAACATCACCTCCACGACCGTTAAGCCCCCGCGCAAGCCGCCGCAGAATTGGGTCGATGTTCCCGCCTCGGACATGCGCGCCGTGCTCGATCCCATTTCCGGCCTGATCTTCCCCGCCGACACCAATGTCTGCGCGCAGAAACTGCCAATCTATGACGGCGAGATGCGCATGGATCTCGTGCTGTCGCCCAGCGGATCGAAGGATTTCTCCACGCAGGGCTTCACCGGCAAGGCCACCGTCTGCAACGTGCGCTTCGTGCCGCGCTCGGGCTACAAGAAGGGCCGCAGCGACATCGAGTATCTGAGCAAGAGCAGCCGCATGGAAATCTGGTTTGCCAAGGCCGACGCAGCCAACGTCATAGCGCCCGTTTTCGTTCGTATCCCGACCCAATACGGGCCGGTCACCATCACGGCGGTGAAGTACAGCGCAAGCTGACGGAGCGGCTTGGACCGCGTTAAGTGCGCCCCACAAATGAAAAGTGCGGCAATCATGCCGCACCCGTATTTCTCACTTTGATCCCGACGTCCCGAACTTGCGGAACCCAGCAGGCGTATCGCGCACGCCTGCCTGTTGGTGATTAGGCGGCGCGATACTCGCTGCTTGGGAGACATCTCGCAACCGGATCGCCGGGCGAGGCCCGATTAGCGCATCGCGATGACCATCTTGCAGAGCTTGACGAGGCTGCCATCGAAGCCGCCACCGCCACCGGCAAGGATATCCTTGCAACGCACCTTCATCTTCGCCCGGTCACCTGATGACATGTCGTTAAAGGCCTGGAGCTGCCGGCTGTTCATGTTGTTGAGGCTGTTGCGCCCGTTGGTTCCATTGGTGCCGTTGGTACCATTGTTGCCGTTGGTCGGGTCGTTCGGGTTCTGCGGATCATCGGTTCCCGGCAGGCCGAGATTGAGGTTCAGCAGCGTGTTGGTGCCGAGCGCTACCTTGGCTTTCGCCCCCAGCAGGCTGGAGCCGCCGACATTGGCGTTCACGCCCGTGTTGAGCCCGCGCGATCCGCCGACGCTCGCGGTGTTGCTGACGCCGAGGCCGCCACCGCTTCCACCACCTATAGAGGTGTTCGTGCCGACGCCGCTGGACCCACCGACCGACGCCGAAACGCCGAGGCCGCCGCTTGAGTTGCTACCGACGTTTGCATTGACGCCGCTGGCGCCGCCGACCGATGCGGTTGCAACATTACCGTTTCCGCCGACATTCGCATTGACGCCATTGGCGCCGCCGAGCGATACGCTGAGCCCATTGGTGGTCCCGATGCTGAGACCGTTGCTGCCGCCGACGTCAAAGGCGCTCGCGGGCAGCGGAGCCAGCAAAGCGGCGCAACTTACGGCCAGAACAGCGTATTTCGATGCATTAAAGTTCATTCCAACCTCCACGAGATGCTGCCGGGCCCAATGCCCAGGCAGTCGAAACCAATGAAGGGAAGCGCGCATTCCCGAAGCGGCGGTCTGTAACCAAGAGTGGAAGCCAGCCCGCCTCTACATGAAAACAAGAATATGCGTAAATTCTAACATTTCAATGTGTTTCGCGTATAGGTTTTGTAAGCCTCGCAAGACGGATAACATATTATGAATAGCTAATGCAAAATACATGCACAACCGGAGACATATGCCTCCTTAAATGGGACGGATTGCAGTAGGATGAGACGGCCAGGTGGAATAAGGCGAAACAGGGGCGTGCGATGTGTACCCGTTCTGGAATATAAGCGCCGATTTATACAATCAATGATACGCATTCCATCGTTTACCTCGCGCGCCAAAATGAAACGGCCGGCACCGCATTCAAGCGATACCGGCCGCCTCGATCATTCTGATATGACGATCAGAATTCTTCCCAGCTGTCCGCCACCGGCGCCGCCATGCCGTGGGCTCTTGCCACGCGCGAAACCAGATGCAGCGCGGGCGAGCTCTGCGCCGCCCTGGACGGTGGCCTGATGGCATAGGCCTCGCTGAGCTTGAACTGCGCGATCAGCCCGCGCAGCGCCTCGGCCTCGGCCGCCAGCTTGTGGCTCGCCGCCGTGCTCTCCTCGACCATGGCCGCGTTCTGCTGCGTGGATTGGTCGAGCTGGTTGACCGCCTGATTGATCTCCTTCAGCCCCGTCGCCTGCTCCTTCGAGCCCTCGACAATCGCCACGACATTGACATTGATGTCGTTGACCTGGCTGACGATGGTCTCCAGCGCCTTTCCCGTCTGCCCGACCAGATCGACCCCGTTGCGCACCAGCTCGCTTGACTTGGTGATCAGAGACTTGATCTCCTTGGCCGCACTTGCGGAGCGCTGCGCCAGTTCGCGCACCTCTTGCGCCACCACCGCGAAGCCCTTGCCCGCCTCGCCCGCCCGCGCCGCCTCGACACCGGCGTTCAGCGCCAGAAGATTGGTCTGGAACGCGATGTCGTCGATCACGCCGATGATATTGGTGATCTCGCGGGACGACTGCTCGATCTGGTCCATTGCCGCCACGGCGCTGCGAACGACCTGGCCGGATTGCTCCGCCCCCTTCTTGGTCTGGGAAACCAGCTTGCCGGCCTCGTCGGCGCGATGGCTGGAATCGTTGACCGTGGTGGTGATCTCCTCCAGCGCCGCAGCCGTCTCCTCGACGGAGGCCGCCTGCTGTTCCGTGCGCTTCGAGAATGAGTCGGCCGTCGAGCCGATCTCGCGGGAACCGGCCGCGATCGCATGCGCGTTTTCGCCGACGGTCTTCATGGTCTCGGAGAGCCGCGCGATCGTCGCGTTGAAGTCATGCCGCAGCTGCTCCATCGAGGGCACGAAGGCGGTCTCCACGGTCTTCGTCAGGTCGCCCTCGGAAAGCCCGCGCAGCGCCTGCCCAAGCAGGCTGATGGCGCTCATGCGCTGCGTCACGTCGGTGGCGAACTTGACCACCTTGTAGACCCGGCCATTGGCATCCGTGATCGGATTATAGGCCGCCTGGATCCAGATCTCCTTGCCGCCCTTGCCATAGCGAACGAACTCGTTGGCGATGAACTCGCCAGCCGCCAGCCGGCGCCAGAAGTTGGCGTATTCCTCGGTGCGCGCGTAGGAGGGCTCGCAGAACATGCTGTGATGCTTGCCGACGATCTCATTCAGCGAATAGCCGAGGCCGTTGCAGAAGTTTTCGTTGGCCGTGATGATCTCGCCTGTCGGCTTGAATTCGATGACCGCCTGCGAACGCGAGATCGCGTCCAGCTTGCCGGCGTCCTCGACCGCCTTGTTCTTGGCATCCGTGATGTCGGACGCGAGCTTCACCACCTTGAACGGTTTGCCGTGTTTGAAAACCGGGTTGTAGGAGGCCTGGATCCAGATCTCACGGCCGCCCTTCGCCAGCCGCTTGTAGGCGCCGGCATCATATTCGCCCCGGCCAAGCCGGGCCCAAAAATCGCGATACTCCTGCGATGCCGCGAGCGCCGGCTCGCAGAACATGCTGTGGTGCTTGCCGACAATGTCGGAAAGGCTGTAGCCGAGAGCATTGCAGAAATTCTCGTTCGCCTTCAGCACATTGCCTTTCAGATCGAACTCGATGATTGCTTGCGATTTTGCAATCGCACCGAGGATATATCCCGCATCAGATGCCAGACCGAACATTCCCATCCCCTTGCCTGCGACGCCAGCCATTGGCGTTGCGCGTTGTTAGGAGAGGCATCGGGAACGCGTTCCTTCGAAGATCTATGGGGCAAATCCTGACAGCAAGTAACAACTATCTCAGATCGCATCCACCGAAGCTCTCACAACCGATGATCAAGCCGCGAGAGTTAACGTCAGGTATACAACCAATATCTAATTTAAGGTCGCAACCCTGCGAAAACTCATAGTGTATTTCTTATATTTCAGGGACCGCGCGACCGCCCAATGAAAAAGGGCGCCCCGAGGGACGCCCTTTTGAACATGTCTTCTTTCAAGCCGTAACGGCTTATTCCGAAGCCGCATCGGCCAAAGCTGGCGCTTCGCCGGCATCGCCTTCGGCTGCCGCTTCGCCTTCAGCGCGACGCGGACGGCGCGGACGCGGGGTTGCTGCACGACGACGCGGCTGGCGGGTCGTTGCCGCACCGCTTTCCTCGTCCATCGACACCTCGGCCGGAATGCCTTCGATCTCCGGCTGCGGGCCGGTACCGTCGATCACTTCGGGCTGGGCAGCGACTGCAACCGGTGCCGGACGCTCTTCGCGACGGCGCGGCTGGCGAGCCGGACGCTCTTCGCGGGGCTGCTCCTCGGCGCGCGGCTGCGGCTGCTCTTCGCTGCGCGGCTGCTCGTCGTTCTGACGGCGTGGCTGCTCTTCGTCGCGGCGCTGGCGCTGCTCGTTGTTGAAGCGGCGTTCGTCCGAACGGCGGCCCTGCTGCTCGTCATTCTGACGGCGCGGCTGCTCATCGTTGTTGCGACGCTGCTGGTGTTCCTGCTGCTGGCGCGGAGGCTGAACGACCACGACGTCGTCATTGTCGCCACCATCCATATCGTCGCCATCACGCTCACTGCCGTCGCGATCGAATTCGCCGCGGTCGTCGCGCTGGAAGCGTTCCTGCATCTGCGCCTGTGCGGCGGCAATGATGCGGTAGTAGTGTTCGGCGTGCTGCAGGTAGTTTTCAGCCATGACACGGTCGCCGGAGCTCTGCGCGTCGCGACCGAGCTGCGAGTATTTTTCAGCGATATGCTGCGCGGTGCCGCGGATCTTCACGTCTGGGCCGGAGCTGTCGTAGGTCCGCGTCAGCGGATTGCCGCCCTTGCGGTTGAAATTGTTGTTATTGTTATTGTTATTTCCGCCGCCGCCGCCGCCGTTATTGTTGGTACGCCCGCGACCGCGTTTGTTCTGCTGTCCTGGCCTCATCGATCGTTCACCTGAATTCTCTGTTTGTGTGGAGTGATGGCACCGTCAACCGTGGTCGTTCGTCCGACTCAGGGTATTCGTGCCGCAAGCATAATGCGCCTTTGCGCCAACCTGCCGCTTGTTCTCAAGTCAGTTTGACTGATTCACGCATTGGGTCGTCTTCAACCTTTGAAACTCTCGTTTAAGAGAGTGGACCCCCGAGGCCGAGCTAGCTTCGAACGAACAATCGTTCTGACCTATCTCTCCAATACGTGGGGGCAACCTATATTGCTTCCCGTTTAAATCCAAGCCTTTTCTTCGCAATGACACCAATGGACTAGTCTATTCAGCCGCTTGTTGCCGATCAGCTACGGGCGAACACGAGCACACGGTCGTTGTGGCCGTAATCCTTCACCGATTCCAAGCATTTGAAGCCTTCAGCCTCAAAAACTTCGGTCACTTCCGTTCGCTGATCGTAGCCTATCTCGAGCCCTATAACACCGTCTGGATGCATGAACCTTGCGGCATCCTTGGCAATGGAACGGTAGGCGTCAAGCCCATCCATGCCGCCATCCAGTGCGGCGGCCGGATCAAATTTTGTCACTTCGGGAGCAAGAGTGTCAACGACACTGGACGCTATATAGGGCGGATTTGAGACAATAGCGTGAAACTTCCCATCTATGGCCTGAAACCAGCTGGATTGCACCGCCTTGAAGCGCTGCTGCAGCCCGTTTCTTTCCGCGTTGGATTGCGCCGTCTTCAGCGCGTCGACGGAGATGTCGCTGCCGATGCCCGATGCCTCGGGACATTCCTTGAGCAGCGCGAGGCATATCGCCCCGGTTCCCGTTCCCATATCCAGTATATGGAGATTACCATGCTTACCCGCAAGGTCTCTCATATAAGGAAGCATGGTATCGACGAGGATTTCGGTATCCGGTCTGGGCTCCAGCGTTTCCGCAGAAAGCGACAAAGGCAGGCCGTAGAACTCGCGCTCGCCCAAGATTCGATGCACCGGCTCATGCGCCAGTCTGCGGGTGA
This sequence comes from Rhizobium sp. S163, assembly GCF_030380805.1. Classification (NCBI taxonomy): domain Bacteria; kingdom Pseudomonadati; phylum Pseudomonadota; class Alphaproteobacteria; order Hyphomicrobiales; family Rhizobiaceae; genus Rhizobium; species Rhizobium sp. S163. Next base: position 56,370 of record NZ_JAUDSA010000038.1, read on the forward strand.
TCGCGTCCTCGATGCGCACGGCAGCCGCGTCCTCGACCACATCACCACCCCGCGTCAGCATCTCGGTCGTCGTCAGCCTGAGCAGCCCCGAAATCAAAACGCGCGCGTCGGCGGCCGGATCGGCCACGCCGGCCGCGGTGAAGCGTCGCCGCGCCTCGGCCAGAAGCTGGGAAACCGTCGCGCCGACCTGTTTCCCTTGATCACTCATAGCGACTGTTCGCCGAGCTGCGACAGCTGGCTCGCCTGGTAGTCGGCCATCAGCGCATCCACGATCTCGTCGATTTCGCCGACCATCATCCGGTCGAGCTTGTAGAGCGTCAGGTTGATGCGGTGGTCGGTGACGCGGCCCTGCGGGAAATTATAGGTGCGGATACGCTCGGAGCGGTCGCCGGAGCCGACCTGGCTCTTGCGGTCGGCGGAGCGCTCGCTGTCGGCGCGCTGGCGCTCGGCGTCGTAGAGACGCGAGCGAAGAACCTGCATCGCCTTGGCGCGGTTCTGGTGCTGCGATTTCTCGGAGCTCGTGACGACGATGCCCGTCGGCAAGTGGGTGATGCGCACGGCCGAGTCGGTCGTGTTGACGTGCTGACCACCGGCGCCCGACGAGCGCATCGTGTCGATGCGAATGTCTTCGGCGCGGATCTCGATGTCGATCTCCTCGGCCTCCGGCAGCACGGCAACCGTCGCAGCCGACGTATGGATACGCCCGCCCGCTTCCGTCTCCGGCACGCGCTGAACGCGGTGCACGCCGGATTCGAACTTCAGCTTGGCGAACACGCCCTTGCCGGTGATCGTCGCGATGATTTCCTTGAAACCGCCGGCTTCACCCTCGCTGGAAGAGAGAACCTCGACCTTCCAGCCATGTGCCGCCGCATAGCGCTCGTACATGCGAAACAGGTCGCCCGCGAATAGCGCCGCCTCCGAGCCGCCGGTGCCGGCGCGGATTTCGAGGATGGCGCTCTTCTCGTCGGCCGCGTCCTTGGGCAGCAGCAGGATCTGGATTTCCTGTTCCAGCGCCTCGATCCGCTCCTTGACCTCCGGAAGCTCCATCTCGGCCATATCCCGCATCTCGCGGTCGACGGTCTTGTCATCGAGCAGCGTCTCGAGATCGGCAAGCTCCGACAACGCCTTTTCATAGGCGCGGATCTTGGTCACGACGGGCTGCAGCTCGGCATATTCGGAGGCAAGCTTGACGTAGACGTCGGCCGAAGGGCCGGCCGACATGCGCGCTTCGATCTCGCCGAAGCGGCGTTCCAGCTCGCGCATCTTTTCAACGGGAAGCTTCGCCACCCTCACTCCAATTCTGTTTGTCTCTGGCTACAGAGGGATGTTGTGTGTTTCGGCGAAATGGGCAAGCAGTTCGCGCATCGATGTCGGCGTCGTCGTATCGTCGAGCGCCTCGTGCATCGCCTTGGACAGTGCGCCTACGTCGAGGCCGAGCAGCATCGCCTTGACCGGACCGATCGAAGCCGGCGACATCGACACCGAGCGGAAGCCGATGCCTAAGAGCGCCATCGCCGAAATCGGCTTGCCCGCCAATTCGCCGCAGAGCGTCACCGGCGTGTTGTTGCGCTCGCCCGCGCGCACGATATCGCGCAGGATACGCAGGAACGGCTTGTCCAGCGTGTCGAAACGGTCGGAGACCCGCGCATTGCCACGGTCGACCGCCATCGAGAACTGGAACAGATCGTTGGAGCCGACCGACACGAAATCGACCGCCGCCATCAGCTCGTCCAGCTGCCACAAGAGAGCCGGCACCTCGAGCATGGCGCCGAACTGCAGCTTGCGCGGCAGCCCGTGGCCGAAGCGAGACAGGCGCTGCACTTCCTTCTGCAGCAGTTCGCGCACCGCGGTGATTTCCGATACCTCGGTCACCATCGGCACCATCAGCTTCAGTTCCATGCCGGCTGCCGCCTTCAGCATGGCGCGCAGCTGCGTGCGCAGCAGGCCGGGGCGATCGAGCGACAGGCGGATCGCCCGCCAGCCAAGCGCCGGGTTCTCTTCCTCATGGCCGCGGAAATAGGGCACGACCTTGTCGCCGCCGATATCGAGCGTGCGGAAGGTAACGGACCGACCGGCGGCCTGCTTCAGGACGTTGCGGTAAAACTGCTCCTGCTCTTCCGCCTTCGGAAGCGTGGATGCGATCATGAACTGCAGCTCGGTGCGGAAGAGCCCGATGCCCTCGGCGCCCGATTCCGACAGTTGCGGCAGGTCGACCAGCAGGCCGGCATTCATCTGCAGCGACACGCGCTGCCCGTCCTTGGAGAGCGGCTCGACCGCGCGCAAGGCCCGGAACTGCTCCTGCCGGCGGGCGCGGAACCGCACCTTCTCCTCGTAGGAACGCTGATGCTCCGGCAGCGGCCGCAGATGCACATGGCCGCCATCGCTGTCGATGATGACAGCGTCGCCATTATCGGCCAGCGCAACGATCCCGGCCGCCTGGCCGATGACGGGAATGCCCATGGCGCGCGCCACGATCACGACATGGCTGGTGACGGCGCCCTCTTCGAGCACCAGACCGCGCACATTGGCGCGTGGATAGTCAAGCAGCTCGGCGGCACCCATCGCGCGCGCCAGAATGATCGCGTCCGCAGGGAAGCCATCGCCCGAGGTGCGGCCGGTATAGCCCGTCAGCTGCCGCAGCAGGCGGTTCGCCAGATCCTCGAAATCATGCATCCGCTCGCGCAGATAAGGGTCCGTCAGGCGCATCATCCGCGCCTTGGTGTCGCTCTGCACCTTCTCGACCGCGGCTTCCGCCGTCAGGCCGTTGCGGATCGCTTCTTCCAGCTTGCGCACCCATCCCTGGTCGTGCGCGAACATGCGGTAGGTCTCGAGAACCTCGCGATGCTCGCCCTCCATCGAGACGTCGCGCTGCGACAGGAGATCGTCGATCGAGATGCGCAGGGAACCCAGCGCTTCGGCAAGCCGGCGTATTTCCTTGTCGGCATCGTCGTTGAGCAGGTTGGTGACGACGATGCGCGGCTCGTGCAGCACGACATAGCCGAGGCCGATGCCTTCATTATAGGTGTCGCCGTCGATCGTGACCGAGCGGGTGAGATCGAGCTCGAGCCCCGGCTTGGTGAGCTTCTTCAGCTCGCCGGTGGCGATCATCTCGGCCAGCACCATCGCGGTTGTTTCGAGCGCTTCCAGCTCCTCGTCGCGATAGTTGCGGCTTGCCTTGTTCTGCACGACGAGAACGCCGAGTGAGCGGCCGGCGCGCAGGATCGGCACACCGAGGAAGGAATGATAGATCTCTTCGCCCGTCTCCGGCAGGTAACGGAAGGCGGGATGCGATTGCGCGTCGGAGAGATTGAGAGGGGCGGCCGATGCGGCGATCGTGCCGACGAGGCCCTGCCCCATTTTCAGCTGCGCCAAGTGGACAGCTTCGCGGTTCAGACCTTCGGTTGCATAGAGTTCGAGCACGCCGTCGGAACGCAGCACATAGACGGAGCAAACCTCCGCCACCATGTTGCTGGCGATCTGGCGAACGATCCGGTCAAGACGCTCTTGTGGCTCCAGCGGCTCCGCCATCAACTCGCGCAGCCGCTTGAGCAGCACGCGCGGACCGCCGGAAAGGTCTCTCATTGCGTCTCAAGCTCCAAAAACAGAAGGCAAAGTGGCCCGGCAGATCGCCGCGCCACTAATCAACTTGTACGCGCGGCGGCCCTGCTGGGAATCAATTCTTATCCAGACCGTAGCAGGAATGCAAAGTCCTGACAGCGAGTTCCGCATAAGGACCATCAATCAGGATGGAAATCTTGATTTCCGAGGTGGTGATCGCCTTGATGTTGATGCCTTTATCGGCAAGTGCCTTGAAAGCGGTCGCCGCGACGCCGGCGTGGCTGCGCATGCCGATGCCGATGACCGACACCTTCACCAGGCCCGATTCGTTCTGCACGACGTCGTAACCGATCGTATCCTTGTGCTCGCCGAGCACCTTGATGGCCTTGTCCACGTCGCCCGAAGGCACGGTGAAGGTCATGTCGGTCTTCGAGCCATCTTCCGAGATGTTCTGGACGATCATGTCGACATTGATGTGGTTCTCGGCCAGCGGTCCGAAGATCGCGGCGGAGACGCCCGGACGGTCGGCGAGACGGCGAAGCGAGATCTGCGCCTCATCCTTGGCATAGGCGATGCCGGTGACTACTTCCTGTTCCACGATTTCTTCCTCGTCACAAATCAGCGTTCCGGGCGGATTCAAGAAATCACCCATGCCCGGAGCATCGGGATCTTCAAAAGACGAACGCACGAAGGTGCGCACCTTGTGCACCATGGCAAGCTCGACCGAGCGAACCTGCAACACCTTGGCGCCGAGCGATGCCATTTCGAGCATTTCCTCGAAGGCGATCTTCTTCAGGCGGCGCGCCTGCGGCACGATGCGCGGATCGGTCGTGTAGACGCCGTCGACGTCGGTATAGATGTCGCAGCGGTCAGCCTTGACGGCTGCAGCGATTGCGACCGCCGACGTATCCGAACCGCCACGGCCGAGCGTCGCGATGCGGTTGTCGGGGCCGAGACCCTGGAAGCCGGCGACGACGGCCACCTGGCCCTCGCCCATGCGCTTGATCATTTCCGAGCCGTCGATCTCGAGGATGCGGGCGGCGCCATGCGCGTTGTCGGTGCGGATCGGGATCTGCCAGCCCTGCCAGGAGCGGGCGTTGACGTCCATGGCCTGCAGCGCGATCGCCAGAAGACCCGAAGTCACCTGCTCGCCGGAAGCGACGATGGCGTCATATTCGCGGGCATCATAGAAAGGCGAGCTTGCGCCGACGACCTTCGGCGTGTTCTGCACCCAGCCGACCAGTTCGTTTGTCTTGCCCGACATGGCGGAAACGACGACGGCCACTTCATGACCGGCATCGACCTCGCGTTTGACGTGGCGGGCAACGTTCTTGATACGGTCCAGGTCAGCGACGGATGTTCCGCCGAACTTCATTACGATGCGTGCCATAAGCCTCTACCACAGCAAACCGCCGGGAGAGACGAACGCCAGACCCGGCACGACGAAGCCTTGGAAGCCACGGGCCGAAGAGCCGGAATTGGGAGGTTCTGGAACCCTTCTAAAGCCCTGCGCCCAAGGGCCCAAGTTGCGGCGTCTCTTAACGAGTTTGTGAGGGGGTGGCAAGGTGGGGAAAGGAGAATGACGGCCTCAATTGCGCGTGTAATTTGCAGGCCGCGCGAGGCAGCGCCGAACCACATGTGACATGACTATGACAATCCCGCGAGGCGCTGGGCCACCAAAGCGCGCTGCCCCGTCCCCGCACATTTCTCGGCGTAAAGATTAGATTCAGCTTTTTTTGGTAATTTCCCGTTAGCAATACCCTTTGATGTTCCTGGCGCCACCTAAGTTCGGCGTCCGGCCTGTAATGAGTAACGGGTTCCCAATGCGTTTTTCGGCTGTGCCAGCAATCTTCCTTGCCTGTCTGACCCTTGCGGGTTGCACGTCGACGTCTGGCCCCGACGTCTTGGCTTCAGCCGCCCCCTCTCGCGAGACGACAAGCTCTGTGGCCCCGCCCGCCGCCGTCCCATCCGCGCCGGTACCCTCCGCCGATATCGCCGCTGGCCAGCAAACCGCTCCGCACCAGGAAGTGCTGGCTTGGGCCGGCCCGATCCCGGAATCGAAGGCCTTCGAGTCCGCCGACCGCGCCGTCGGCGCGCCGCTTCCCGCCGAGCGCCCGATGGCAGCGACGGAGGTCGCGATGATGACGCCACCGGCGCGCCCGCCCGTTGTCACGCCGGTTGTCGCCCCGATCATGGAGCGCCCCGATCTTCCCGATATGGAGGAGACGGCGCAGCCGCGCACGCGCAGCAAGCTCTATAGCCGCCAGTTCCGCGACGCCAAGCCGATCAACTTCGGCCGCTCCTCGCCACACAAGCTCGCCGTTCACGGCGTCGACGTCTCACGCTGGCAGGGCGACATCGACTGGCCGAGACTGCGCACTCAGGGCGCCAACTTCGCCTACATCAAGGCCACAGACGGCGGCGACCACCTCGACCCGATGTTCCGCACCAACTGGCGCAAGGCCAAGGAAGCCGGCCTGAAGCGCGGCGCCTATCACTTCTTCTACTGGTGCCGCACGGCCGGCGAACAGGCCGACTGGTTCATCCGCAACGTGCCGCGCGATCCCGATGCGCTTCCGCCCGTTATCGACGTCGAATGGAACGGCGAATCCGCCTGCAAGCGTCGCCCCTCGACCGAAAACGTGCTCGAGAAAATGCAGGTCTTCATGGACAAGCTCGAGCGCTACTACGGCAAGCGCCCGGTCATCTACACCGCGCCCGACTTCTACGCCGACAACCTGCAGGGCGCTTTCCAGAACTACCCCTTCTGGCTGCGCTCCGTCGCCGCCCATCCGTCCAAGCGCTATCCCGGCCGCAAGTGGCTCTTCTGGCAGTATTCCGGCTCGGGCCTGTCGCACGGCGTCGAAGGCAGGATCGACCTCAACGTCTTCAACGGCAGCCCGGATCAATGGATGCGCTGGTCTTCGGGACGCCCCAGCAACCGGATGATGGCCGCCAACGACTGACGATCCGAGAGCGATCAACCTGCACTGATATCGATCGGGCATAGGCACAACCGTGGCGCGGCACACCCGCTGCCACGGCGCAACTATTTTGTCACACCACTAAAATTCGGGTGTCGCGTATATTTCCAAGCATAGGTAACTGTGATTCTTCTTCAATCGTAAGTATGCGGCGTAGATTGATTCGCGAATGTCTTTGATGCTGAATGATTTGGCGGAGATTCCGAATGGGAAATCTTGATATCGAAACCTGGGCACTGGCCCGCGCCCATCACATTGTGTTGAACGAGGGACTTAACCTTGCGAAGGCGGCGCAGGACCTGGATCGCAAGCGCTCCAGATCGCTGGTCTACGAACTGCGCAAGGTGATCGCGGCGGCAATACTCGAAGCCCATGCTGCCTCAAGCAAGAACGATGCGATGCCGCAGGGCTGAGCATCGCGCAATGATGGCGGCCTATTCCTCCCTCATGCCTGTGCTTGTCACAGGCATCCAGCCACGGCGCGTCTGCGCCGTGAATGACGTGCTCCAGGCATGTATTTCGCCGAAGAAAAGTCTCTCGCCGCGCGGACGCGCGTCGGCTGGATTCCCGCCACAAGGGCGAGAATGAGGGAGAGGATGAGCTGCTTCGAAATACAGTTAATTGTTGCAACACTGTAAAATGCAACTAATCTTCCCGCTTGCGGCTGCGCATCGTGGGGAGATGTCATCATGCCATTCATAATAACGAAATCCATACCGGCAAGAGAACGCTGGACACGCGTCTGCGATGTCAAGCAGGGCGCGACCTACGCCTTCACGGCATCGGGTACGTGGACGGATTGGAAGATCAATGAGGACGCGAACGGCTATGACCGAACGTGGCTGCGACCGTTTGCCGGATTGAGAGTCATGCCCAAGGCGCAGTGGTTCGCCCTGATCGGGTCAATCGATCAGGACACGGATACGGCGTTTCTGATCGGCGCGTCCTATCCGTCCTGGACCGCCCCGAAAACCGGCGTTCTCTACTGCTGCGCCAACGATATTCCATGGATGTACTGGAACAACAAAGGCGCGGTCGAGCTGACATGCACTGAACTCTAGCAAAGCCGAACGCCCGAAAGACGCAGTTGCGTCACGCCCGGGAAACGGGCAGCCTAGAGCATGTCGCGCAAGAGTGTGAGGCGGTTGCAGGCTCGGGGGCCGGCCGATCATGACACGCATGCAGAAAATCGGCGTGGTTCTCGGCCTTGCGCTCGTCGCGAGCTTCACGCTGCTGCGCGCCACCGACCCGCCGCTCTTGCGCCAGATCCGCGACATCACCTTCGACGAATACCAGCGCATCACCCCGCGCAAGTTCGAAAACACACCCGTCCGTGTCATCGACATCGACGAGGCATCGCTGAAGGAATTCGGCCAGTGGCCATGGCCGCGCGACCGGCTGGCGCTTCTGGTGCAGCGCCTGTCCGACATGGGAGCGGCCGCGATCGCCTTCGACGTGCTGTTCGCCGAGGCCGACCGCCTGTCGCCGCGCTCCATCATGCGCGATGTCGCGGGCGTCGATCCGACGCTTCTTAGCCGACTACCCGATAACGACCAGCTCTTCGCGCAAGCCATCGCCGACAAGCCCGTGGTCCTCGGCTTCGGCCTCTCCATGGACGGCAGCTACAAGCCGCCGGTGAAAGCAGGCTTCGCCTTCACCGGCGAGAGCCCGTTCAACGCCCCGCCGCGCATGACGGCGGCAACGCCGGTGCGCCCGCAATTGCAGATCAACGCCACCGGCCTCGGCCATATCAGCCTCAACCCCGGCACCTACTCCGCCACCGTCCGCCGCGTGCCCCTGCTGCTCAGTGATGGCGCGCAGCTCTATCCGAACCTGGCGCTGGAAGCACTGCGCGTCGCGCAAGGCGCCTCGACCTATATCGTCGCGGCAGCACCCGATATTCCCGACACGCTGACCTCGATCAAGGTCGGCGATTTCGTGGTGCCTGTCACCTCATCCGGCGAACTCTGGCTCTACACCAGCCCCGATATCGCCGATCGCTACATCTCCGCCGGCAAGGTGCTGGCGCCCGATGGACCCGCGCCGGATGTCGCCGCAGCCGTGCAGGGCAGCATCGTCTTCGTCGGCACCTCGTCCGCCGGCCTGCAGGATATCCGCACCACCGCGCTCGGCGAAAACGTGCCCGGCGTCTCCATCCATGCGCAGACCGTCGAGCAGATCCTGTCGGGCCACTTCCTCTCGCGGCCGGATTGGGCCGATGGCATGGAGATCCTGCTGATCGCGGTGTTGGGCACTTGCCTCGTCATCGTCACCACCTTCGTCAGCCCCGCCGTCGGCCTCGCCTGGGGCCTGATTGTCACCGCGCTCGCCTTCGCAAGCTCCTGGTTCGCCTTTTCGCGATGGGGTCTGTTGTTTGATCCGCTCGCCCCGATCGTCGCCGCCTCGATCATCCACTTCGCCGCCACTTCCTTCCGCATCCTGGTGATCGACCGCGAGCGCCGCGAGGTTCGCAAGGCGTTCGGCCAATATCTCTCTCCCTCGCTGCTCCACCGCATCGAGCACAATCCGGATGCGCTGCGATTGGGTGGCGACGATCGCGAGCTGACGGTCATGTTCGTCGACGTCAGGGGGTTCACGACGCTGAGCGAGCGCCTGCAGCCCGCCGAGGTCGTCCGCTTCCTCAACACGCTGCTCGATGCGCTGAGCCGCCATGTGGTGGCCAATGAAGGCACGCTCGACAAGTTCATCGGCGATTCCATCATGGCCTTCTGGAACGCGCCTGTCGATGTCGCCGACCACCCCGCCAAGGCCGTCCGCGCCGCCCTTGCCATGCGCGAGACGCTGGCGACGCTGAACGCGACCGATGCCTTCGGCTTCGGCGAAGAATACGAGGTGGGCATCGGCATCGGCATCCATACGGGGCTCGCCTGCGTCGGCAACATGGGCGCTGAAAGCCGCTTCAATTATTCCGCCGTCGGCGACGCGGTGAATGTCTCGGCCCGCATCGAGGGCTGCTGCAAGGAAGTCGGCTTCGATATCCTGGTGTCCGAGACGACAGCCGCGGCCCTGCCGCACTTCGCCTTGCTCGATGCCGGCTCGCTCGGCCTCAAGGGCAAGAGCACCCGCACCCGCCTCTACGCCACGCTGGGCGACGAGACCGTCGGCCTCTCGGCAACCTTCGCCCTTCTCGAAACCGCGCATCAGGCCCTGGTTGAAGCCTTCGCCACCCGCTCCGCCGACAGCCGCAAGCTGCTCGCCCGTGTCCGGCAGCGGGCACAGCCCTACCCGGCGACACTGCCGGAATTCTACCGCCGCCTCGCCCGCCGCGCCGATCATTTCAGGGAAACACCGACCGAAGACCCCGCCCCGCTATCGGAGCAGGCGTCGTGAGGGCGCTCGTATCAGGATAAAGCCGACTTAGTCGCTGCTACCGCCATCGCCGCCGCTACGGTCGCGCATATGGCGACCGCCTCCGCCCTGCCAGCCACCATTCTGATCGCCGTTGCGGCCATGCCACCCGCCACGATGCCCGCCCGAGCCGGCCCCATCGCCACGCTCGGCGCCGTTGCCGGCGTCGGTCCCTGCACCGCCCTGGCCACCATCGCCGACAGCGGACCCTGCCCCGCCGGCCTGAGCCTGACCATCATTTGCCGGCGAAGCACCGCCCTGCGGGCCGTCACGATGCCCGCCATGCCCATTGCGGTCGCCATCGGACCGGCCGCCACGATCCCGGCTTCCATGATCCCGGCCGCCATTGTCCCGTCTTCCGCGATCTCGATCGGCATGATCGCGGCCTCCATCGCGCGCTGCATGATCCCGATTGCCCCGATCCCGCGCACCGTGATTGTCGCCACCACGATCCCGCGCCCCCTCGTGCCGGTTGCCCCATCCGTCGCGCCGACCATGCCCATTTTGACCGTCGTGATGCCCGCTGCGCTGACCCCAGCCGCCGCCGTCATTGTGGCCATGATGCCCGTCGCGATCTCCTCCGCGTCCGCCCCAATGATCGTGATCCCTGTCGCGATCATGGTGGTGACGGCCCGGATGATGGTCATCCCTGTCATGGTGATGCTTGTCGGGATGATGATGATGCGGCTTCTCGGGTTTGTCCGGCTTATACGGTTTATCAGGCTTCTGTGGCCGGTCCGGCGCCTGCTGCGGCGCCCGCTCCTGGGGCGGAAACAGCGTCGGCACCGGTGTGCTCTCTTGCGGCCGGTCCTGACGATCGGCGCGCATGCTGCGCAGGCCGCAGCTGGTGCGGATATTGCCGAGCGGGCCCGACAGTTGCTGGTTTCCCGAAAGGAACGGCAGCGCCTTGTTATTCCTCAGCGTCCTGAGCGTCGTCTCGTCCACCTTGCGCGGATCCGACACCCCGCCGCCGCGCGATGCGATCACGCAGTCGCACTGCTCGCGCAGCTGCTTGCACCCACCGGCGCCGCAGAACTGCGCCGAACCGTTGAGAAGCACCATCGCCGTGGTGCCGTTGGGCGCGACATAAACGTCGAATGCCGTGCCGCGCACACCGATCGTTCCCGCCGGCGTCACGATCGAATAGGCCGATGAGGAGGAATTGCCGCTGATCCAGCGAAACGTGCCTTTCGCCGCCTTGATCGTCAGCTTCTTGACCGAATTGGCATCGTCGTAGACGTAGCTGTCGATCACCACCGACGACCCGGCGCCGACGGCAAGCTTGGTACCATCCCGGAAGACGAATTGACCAAGCCCGCCGATCGAGGTGCGGATGCGTTCGTCGCGATGAACAGGGTCCTTGACCACCAGAGGCCCGTTTTCCCCAGCCACCTCTGTCTTGATGAGAGTCGCCTCGCCGACCGCAACCTCCGCGTACGCCGGAAACGGGAAACACAATGGAAAACACATGGACAGGCCGAGCATGGCGGCCAATGCATTACGCACACGCAACATCGCCCTTACCCTCAACAATACATTAACTATATCACAATGTGTTGATGTACGTCGACTTATCCACTTGTAGTAGCCAAGCCCGACAGCCGGTGACTACCGCGACCACGCGACACCGCCTCAGGCTCTTGACTTCGCGCACCGTTCGTCCGACTTCACTCCTGAGCAATCAAGGAGCATGACCATGACGGAAGCGGCGAAGAGCACCATCGACCAGAGCGAAGTGGACCGCTTTTCGGCCATGGCCGCCGAGTGGTGGAGCCCGACCGGCAAGTTCAAGCCGCTGCACAAGTTCAACCCCGTTCGCCTCGCCTATATCAGGGACAAGGCCGCCGAGAATTTCGGCCGCGATCCGCGCTCGGCCCGCCCGCTGGAAGGCCTGCGGGTGCTGGATATCGGCTGCGGCGGCGGCCTCTTGTCGGAGCCGGTCGCCCGCATGGGCGCGACCGTCATCGGCGCCGACCCGTCCGAAAAGAACATCGGCATCGCCTCGACCCATGCAAAGGCCTCGGGCGTGCCGGTCGATTACCGCGCGGTGACGGCCGAACAGCTGGCCGAGGCCGGCGAAACCTTCGATATCGTCCTCAACATGGAAGTGGTGGAACACGTCGCCGACGTCGACTTCTTCATGACCACCTGCGCGAAAATGGTCCGCCCCGGCGGCCTGATGTTCGTGGCAACAATCAACCGCACGATGAAGGCAGCGGCGCTGGCGATCTTCGCCGCCGAAAACGTCCTGCGCTGGCTGCCGCGCGGCACCCACCAGTATGAGAAGCTGGTGCGTCCGGAAGAGATCGAAAAGCCGGTCACAGCAGACGGCCTGACGATTATCGACCGCACCGGCGTGTTCTTCAATCCGCTGTCCAACCAGTGGAACCTGTCGCGCGATATGGACGTGAACTACATGCTGCTCGCCAAGCGCGAGGCGTAAGCGCACCCGCCGGCATTTCGCCTAGACTTTCAGTGTCGTGACATGCGCAAGCAGATCGGCTTGCGTCTCGGCGTTGCGCGCCGCCAGTTCCTTGATGCGGGCGCGATCGATCTCGGTCGCTGCCCCATCAGGCCCAAAGGGTATCTTGAAGGTGAAGGCCCGGGCGCTCGGCCCATGATCCGCCAGATGCTCTAAGCGCTCGACCGCCTCGGCCCAATCAGGCCGATGATGCGGCCCCACCCACCAGAGAACGAGCGGCGGCCATGATGGCTTGACGTTCCAGTTGCGCGCGTGCTTCAGCGCATCGGCATGCACGCCGTCATAGCTGAACGCCATCAGCGATTCGATATCGGCCCAGAGCGACAGGGAAGATGGCGCGCTATCGAAACCGCTCCCCTCGATGAAACGCGGAAACACCTGCGGCCCCCAGCTTCGCGCGCCCGGCTCGCCGGCATAGCCGGAGCGGCCGACAAAGCCGCAAGCGCGCCGCGCCGCCTCGAAATTGGCGGGTTCGCGCAGGCGAAACCCTTCGACGGCGTCGCTCTCGAAGGGCGCCACGTGCAAACCGAAGTTATACATCGCAAGGCGCGCTTCTGAGCTCATCCTAGAGCCTTCCTCTAATGCACGTCGTCGGGCAGAACTGGCAATGCCGCGATCTCGATGCCTTCGTCGATAAGCGCCTGCGCCTCATCCGGCGTCGTCTGGCCGATGATCCCGCGCGCATCGGCCTCGCCGTAATGGATCTTGCGCGCCTCCTCTGGGAAGCGTTCGCCGACATCTTCGGAGTTGGCCTTGATCGCGGTCACCGCCTCTTTCAGCTTCTGGAACGCCTCGCGGCGCACCGCATCCATGGCAACCGTCTGCATCTGGTCCTTCTTGCGCGCGGTCGAGACCGACGGCGCCATCAGCACCTTGGAGACGGCGGCAGAATTGCAGGTCGGACAGGTGAGAAAGCCGGATGCGACCTGCCGGTCGAAATCGGCGCTTTCGGAAAACCAGCCTTCGAACTCATGGGCATTGTCACAACGCAGCGAATAACGGATCAAGCGGCCACGCCTCCGGACACATCGCCTCCAACCGTCTCGATCGAGAACTCGCGGGCATTCTTCAAATTCGGGATCTTGTCGCGCGCGGCCTTGACGGCGGCTGGATCGATCTCGGCGATCACGATCGCCTCGCCAGTACCACCAGCGGATGCCAGGATCTTGCCCCAGGGATCGATGATCATCGAATGCCCGAAGGTCTCGCGCCCATCCTCATGCACGCCGGCCTGAGCGGCGGCGATCACGAACATGCCGTTCTCGATGGCACGCGCCCGCAGCAGGATTTCCCAATGCGCCTCGCCGGTCTGGCGGGTGAAGGCGGCAGGCACCGTCATAACCTGCGCTCCGGCAACCGCCTGGGCGCGAAACAGTGCCGGGAAGCGAACGTCGTAGCAGATCGCAAAGCCCATCTCGGCAAACGGCAGCGACACGACACGCGCCTCCTGCCCCGGCCGATAGGCAGCACTCTCGCGCCAGCTCTCGCCATTGTCGAGATCGACATCGAACATGTGGATCTTGTCGTAGCGGTTCAGGATCTTGCCGTCGGGACCGAAGAGATAGCCACGATTGGCAAGCTTGCCGTCATCGAGCGCGATCGCCGTCGAGCCGACATGCACGTAAATCTGCAGTTCGCCGGCGAGCTCGCGCGCGGTGCGGACGATGATGTCGTTGGCCTCGTCGCGCAGGTGCAGCTTGCCGGCGGCGCGGTCGCGCTGCAGCATCCCGGTCATCTCGGGCGTCTGCACATAGGTGGCGCCCGATGCGGCCGCCTCGCGCACCAGACGCGCCATGGCGGCCGCGTTGCGCTGCGGATCGATACCCGAACACATCTGAATGGCGGCGGCCTTGAAGGTCATCGGCTTGTCCTAAGCGGCCAGCAGCGGGTCGAGCTTGCCCGCACGCTCCAGCGCATAGAGATCATCGCACCCGCCGACATGCTTGTCGCCTATGAAAATCTGCGGGAAAGTCGAGCCGCCATTGGCGCGCGCGATCATCTCGGCGCGGAAGGCCGGGGTGGAGGTCGCATTGTGCTCGACGAAATCGACACCCTTCTCGGAAAGAAGAGACTTGGCGCGAACGCAAAAACCGCAGCCATCGCGCGTATAGATCGTAACCGGTACCATCGTAACTCCAGACAAGGCAGTAATCTCCCTGTCATATAGTTTCGGATAGCGCCCTTGCAAAGGTCAAAACCGTGATATCGGCCGCACCTGCGCGGCGCAGCACCCTGGCCGCCGCCGCCACCGTCGCGCCGGTCGTATAGACATCGTCTATCAGCACCAGCCTCTTTCCGAACACATCGCCCTCGCGCCCCTCGGCGATCGCGAAGGCCCCGCGGACATTGTCCTGCCGCGCTTTAGCACCCAGCCCCACCTGCTGGCGCGTGCGGCGAACACGCAGCAGCGTCGCGGATAGCATCGGCCGCTCTGCCTGCTTCGCCATGTGGCGCGCCAGCTCCGCCGCCTGGTTGAACCGGCGCGACAGGATGCGGGTGCGATGCAGCGGCACCGGCAGAATCGCATCGCAGCGCTCGACGGCGCCATCGGATGCCCTCAGCATCCACGCCGCCATCATCGGCGCCAGATCGGTGCGGTCGCGATACTTCAGCCCGTGCACGAGATTGCGCACCGCCTCGTCGTGAAAAGCCGCCGTGCGCAGCCGGTCGAAAGGCGGCGGGTCGGCGATGGCGGCGGCGCTCAATATCCCCGGGCCGAGATCATGCGAGAAGGGAATGCCGAGAACCTCGCAATAGGGCCGCTCGATGAAGCGCAGCGCCGACCAGCATTTTGGGCAGACGCCACGATGCCGCCCGGTCGACACGCCGCAGACGGCGCAGGCGGGCGGATAGATGAGGTCGACCATAACCGAGAGCGGACGCATCAGCGCCCGGTCGATCCCCGCCAAACCTTGCCACCCGCTCAACCCCATGGCGAAACGATAGCGCATTTCGCGCAACAGGAAAATCGCCTTGCCGCCCCGGCCCGGCAGGATTATTGACGTCGGCATGGACATCATCTTCGACACGACAAGGATCGCGGCGAACCGGCATCGCGCGCTTCGCAACAACGATCCGAAGGCAAGCTTTCTGCTCGATATCGCCGCCGACGAACTGGGCGAACGCCTCGCCGTCGTCGAGCGCACCTTCGAGCATGCCGTCGAACTGCATGGCGCGACCGGCGCAGCCGCCCGCGCCGCCAAGGCCACCGGCAAGATCGGCAGCCTCACCCGCGTCGAAAGCGAGCAGGCCTACGCCACCACCGACGATGCCTTCATCGAGGCGCCGCTGGAGATGGTTCCGCTGGAGCCGCAATCGGCCAATCTGGTGATCGCGCCCCTTAGCCTGCACCTGACCAACGACACGCCCGGCGTCTTCATCCAGATCCGCCGTGCGCTGCGCCCCGACGGGCTATTCCTCGCCGCCATTCCAGGCTCCGGCACATTGCAGGAATTGCGCGAGATCCTGCTCGCCACCGAGATCGAGATGACCGGCGGCGCAAGCCCGCGCGTCATTCCGTTTGCCGACGTCCGCGATGTCGGCGGCCTGATGCAGCGCGCCGGTTTCGCGCTGCCGGTCATCGATGCCGAGACCTACACGGTCCGCTACGATTCCATCTTTCCGCTGATGCGCGACCTGCGCGCCATGGGGATGACCAACCCGCTTGCCGAGCGCAGCAGCAAGCCGTTGACGCGCGCCTTCTTCATGCGCGCCGCCGAGCTCTACGCGGAGCGCTATTCCGATCCGGATGGCCGCATCCGGGCCACCTTCTCGATCATCTATGTCTCGGGATGGGCGCCGCATGAGAGCCAGCAGAAACCGCTGCGGCCGGGATCGGCAAAGGTCAGGCTCGCCGACGCATTGAAGGTCGAGGAGCACAAGCTCAAGCAGTAGGGCTTTTTGCGGGCGCTATTTTGGCTTCAGGTTAGCGACGGTATCTTGCCTGCAATGTAGGTGAAGACGTTGTTCAGCGATCCGCTGAGCGCGCCGACGCCAGTGATGATCGCAGTGGCGATCAGGGCGGCGATCAGGCCGTATTCGATGGCAGTGGCGCCATTGCGGTCAGTGACAAATGCTTTCAGAAGTCTCGTCATTCGTCCCTCGTCGCTCGACATCACAGTCGATTTCTTTGCGTTGCCTCGGGCCTCAGGCCCTCAGCAGCCAACACCGCTTCCATAGCCCTGCACCACGCAGACGGAGCCCGGCGTATCCTGCAGCACGCTGCGACGGATCGTGTAGCGCTTGCCGTTTTCGCTCTTCGCGCCGTTCTCGCCCTTCGGGATCGAACCCGTCGTGATGGAATCGAATTCAGACGGCGCGCTGGCGAAAACGCTCGACTTCGACTTGTCGGCGAGCATCGGTGTCAGGATCAGCGTCAGGGCCACGACGGCCGTGCCGAACAGCAAGGCGATGTTCAGCGCCCCCGTCTTGCGCGAGGAAACCGAAGCCTGCTCTTTCTCCCGAACTGCTTTCCAGAAATCGTCGTCCATGCGTCAAGCCTTCTACACACACGCCAGTTGCTTGATTGAGGCCGATCTTTGCCAGAATCTGTTAAACGATCGATTAATATCCACAGCCAGATTGGTACAGAAAAAGTTATAAAATAGAAATTTCTAAAGTAGGTCCTGCAGGATGGGGATCAGCGGCTCATCGGCCGGCGGCATGGGGTAATCGCGCAGCGCCTGCGGCTTGACCCACTTGATCGCCTGCCCTTCGCGGCCGACGGGAATGCCCTCGAAACGACGGCAGACATAAAGCGGCATCAGCAGGTGGAATTTCTCATACGTGTGGCTGGCGAAGGTGAGCGGCGCCAGGCACGCCACCTTGGTGGTGATCCCGAGCTCTTCGTGAAGCTCGCGCACCAGAGTCTCTTCCGGCGTCTCGCCCGGCTCCATCTTGCCGCCGGGAAACTCCCAGAGACCGGCAAGCGATTTGCCTTCAGGCCGCTGCGCCAGAAGGATGCGGCCATCCGTGTCGATCAACGCGCAGGCGACGACGAGAAGAATGCTGTGGCCAGTACCGCTCATCGGCAAAGATCCCGCCGCCAGTAGGAATAGCGATAGGCCTCGACGAAGCCGAGCCGTTCGTAGAGCGTGATGGCAGGCACGTTGCCGGTCTTGACCTGCAGCCAGGCCGAGCGGGCGCTGCGCATCCGCGCCCAGCGCAGAGCGGACGTCAGGATCTCGAGCCCGAGCCCCTCGCGGCGGCGCGATGGCGTGACCGAAAGCGACATGATGCCGGCCAAATCATTGTCCTGCACGCAGAGCACGGTCGCCAGCGGCCCCGTTTCCGGATCTTCCACCATGAACAGGCCGGATGGCGGCTTGATCGCGTTGATGACTTCGGCAAGCGCCGGCTTCAGCTTCGTCGACACCTGGTCGGTCGCCAGATTGGCGTCCACGAAGCGGCTGATGTCATGCGTCGGCAGGTGATCGAGCGTATCCGGCAGATCGGCATTTGCGAGATCGCAGGTCATGACGATGGTTTCGTCAAATGGCACCCAGCCCTCGGCCTTCACCAGATCGATCAGCACAGGCGAGGCCAGCGGCGTCTGCCGCAGCACCGCCGGGCGGCCATAGGCTTCGAACTTGCGGCTCGCCTTGGCCAGCCTGATCTCGACGTCGCGATGATCGGACGGATCGAGCGGCACGATCGAGTTCAGCCGGTTCGACGGATGCCCCGCCGTCAGCCGCACCTGCCAGCTGCCGTCGTAAACAACCGACGAGGCGGGCCAGGCCCGGAAACCGACGGCTTCCAGCCTGCGCACGAGCGGCAGATTTGCCTTCTTGGGGAATGCTTCAGTCAATGAAAAATCAGCTCCGGTAGTCACCGTTGATGGCGACATACTCCTTTGTGAGGTCGCACGTCCAGACCGTTGCCGTACCGTTTCCGAGGCCGATTTCGACCTTCACCGGAATGTCCTGCTTTTTCATGACGTTGGAGGCGGCCTCTTCCGAGTAGCCGGCATCACGTTCGCCGTTGACGGCAACGCGCACGTCGCCGAACCAGATGGCAAGGCGGTCGCGATCGGCCATTTCGCCTGATTTGCCGACGGCCATGACGATACGGCCCCAGTTGGCGTCCTCGCCGGCGGCCGCGGTCTTGACCAGCGGCGAATTGGCGATGGAGAGCGCGATCGTCTTGGCGGCGGCATCGCTTTCGGCGCCCGTCACGGTGATCTCGAGCATCTTGGTGGCGCCTTCGCCGTCGCGCACGACCTGCAGCGCCAGATCCTTGAGGAGATCGTTGAGCGCGGCGCGGAACGATGAGAGGCGCGGATCGTCAGCCGTCTCGACGCGAACCTGGCCGTCTTCGGCGGCGGCACCGGTGGCAAACAGCATCAGCGTGTCCGATGTCGAGGTGTCGCTGTCGACGGTCATCGAATTGAAGGTCGGATCGACACCGGCGGACAGCATCGCCTGAAGTGCTGCCGGCGCGATGTCGGCGTCGGTGACGACGAACGAAAGCATCGTCGCCATATCAGGGGCGATCATGCCGGCGCCCTTGGCGATACCGTTGATCGAGACCGTAACGCCGCCGATCTCGGCCGTGCGGGTCGCGACCTTCGGATAGGTGTCGGTAGTCATGATCGCCTTGGCGGCTTCGAACCAGAAATCGCCGGTAGCATCGGAATAGAGCGTGTCGAGCACGCCGGAAAACTTGGTGGCGTCGAGCGGCTCGCCGATGACGCCGGTGGAGGCGAGGAAAATCTCGCTCTCGCTGCAGCCGACGGCAGCCGCCGCCGACTTCGCGGTGAGCGCGGTCGCTTCACGGCCCTTGACGCCGGTAAAGGCGTTGGCGTTGCCGGAATTGACGACCACGGCGCGCGCAACGCCGCCGGGCAGGTTGGCGCGGCAGAAATCGACGGGTGCCGACGGGCACTTGGAACGGGTGAAGACACCGGCAACGGCCGCCGGCTTGTCGAACACCATCATCAGGACGTCGGTGCGGTTCTTGTACTTGATCCCCGCCGAGGCGGTCGCCATGCGGACACCGCGTAGTGCTGGCATGGACACGAAGGTTTTGGGAGCGAGCGGGGAAACGGAACCGGACATGATCATCGACCTGGCATGAAAGGGGATACGGAAGGGCCCGGAAAAACCGGGCCCTCGATGGATACTGTTACTGCTGAGCCGGCGCTGCTGCGGGCGCGTCACCCGGCTGCGGCTGCTTGTTGGCGTCGTCATAACCCTTGCGCAGGGCTTCGTCCGTGATGTCGATCTTGGACTTTTCCTTGGCGGAGGCGAGAAGCGCAAGATACTTGTCGCGCATGACGAGCTGACGAACCTGATCCTTGACCTGGTCATAAGCCGGAGGAGCGGCGTCGCGCTTATCCTCGACGAGGATGACGTGGTAGCCGAAATCGGTCTTCACAGGGGTCTTGGTGTAGGCACCCTTGTCGAGCGCGAAAGCCGCGTCTTCGAATTCCTTGACCATGCGGCCCTTGGTGAAATAGCCGAGATCGCCGCCGTCAGCCTTGTTCGGGTCGGTCGACTTTTCCTTGGCGAGGTCGGCGAAGTTCTTGCCGGCATCGAGCTGCTTGATGACGTCCTTGGCTTCGTCTTCCGTCTTCACCAGGATGTGGCGGGCGTGAACTTCTTCCTGCTTCGGAAGGGCTGCGACTTCCTTGTCGTAGCGTGCCTTGACTTCAGCGTCGGTCACGGTGTCGACAACGTGCTTCTTGAAGTAGGCGTTGTGCAGTTCGCGATCGGCGAGGTACTGCATGCGCTTCTTGAACTCAGCCGACTGGTCGAGCTTTTCAGCAGCCGCGTCCTTGGCGAGCAGCTTCACGTCGATAGCGGCGGAAAGAGCTGCGACCTTCTTCTGGTCGTCTGGCAGCTGCGCCAGCTGCGGATCGAGGTTGGCGATCGCCAGGTCGAGTTCCGACTGGTGGATCTCGACATCGCCGACCTTGGCAACGACGGCGTCAGCGCCGTCCTGTGCCCGCGCCGGCGCCTGGAAGGCGACGAACGTGGCGAGTGCCATCACGGCGATTCTGTTGTAGTTCAACATCAAACATTCCTTCACAGTTAACCCACCGGCTTCAACTTCTTGAATCCTGCCCTGAACAGGCATCAACACTGGAATGTGGCCTTTCTATATCAGCCAAATCCGTTGACATCATTCGACCCCCCTCTTATCTGTCACGCAACCTCGCGTCCAGAAAAGTTTCCTGGCGTTTCGATACGTGCGCCCGAAATTCGGCCGGGCCGCCCTTACGAGAAGCCCGGGATGAATATTCAGAAAGGACCAGTCGTATGGTCAGCTTTGGCGGCATCGCCCGCAAACTATTTGGCTCCGCCAATGATCGCCGCGTGCGGTCCTTCCAGCCGAACGTCGCCGCAATCAATGCGATTGAGGAAAAGACCAAGGCGCTGTCCGACGAACAGCTCGCCGCCCAGACGGTGGAGTTCCGCAAGCTGCTCGCCGAAGGCAAGACGCTCGACGACATCCTCGTCCCGGCCTTTGCCGTCGTGCGCGAAGCATCGCGCCGCGTGCTCGGCATGCGTCCCTTCGACGTCCAGCTGATCGGCGGCATGATCCTTCATTCCAACGCCATCGCGGAAATGAAGACGGGTGAAGGCAAGACGCTGGTCGGAACGCTTCCCGTCTATCTGAACGCGCTGTCGGGCAAGGGTGTCCACGTCGTTACCGTCAACGACTACCTCGCCCAGCGCGACGCGGCCACCATGTCGCGTCTTTACAGCTTCCTCGGCCTGACCACCGGTGTCATCGTCCACGGTCTGTCGGACGAGGAACGCGCGGCGGCCTACGGCTGCGACATCACCTACGCGACCAACAACGAACTCGGCTTCGATTATCTGCGCGATAACATGAAGTACGAGAAGGGCCAGATGGTCCAGCGCGGCCACAACTACGCCATCGTCGACGAAGTGGACTCGATCCTCGTCGACGAAGCGCGCACGCCGCTGATCATCTCCGGTCCGCTCGACGACCGCTCCGATCTCTACAACACGATCGACACCTTCATCCCGCTGCTCGTCGAAAGCGACTACGAGATCGACGAAAAGCAGCGCTCGGCCAACTTCTCCGAAGAAGGCACCGAGAAGCTCGAAAATCTTCTGCGTGAAGCCGGCCTCTTGAAGGGCGGCAGCCTCTACGACATCGAGAACGTCGCGATCGTCCACCACGTCAACAACGCGCTGAAGGCCCACAAGCTCTTCACCCGCGACAAGGACTACATCGTCCGCAACGACGAGATCGTCATCATCGACGAATTCACCGGCCGCATGATGCCGGGCCGCCGTTACTCGGAAGGCCAGCACCAGGCGCTGGAAGCCAAGGAACATGTGAAGATCCAGCCTGAAAACCAGACGCTGGCGCAGATCACCTTCCAGAACTACTTCCGCATGTACGACAAGCTTGGCGGCATGACCGGCACGGCGCAGACGGAAGCGGAAGAATTCGGCAACATCTACGGTCTCGACGTCGTCGAAGTACCGACCAACCTGCCGATCCAGCGTATCGATGAGGACGACGAGGTCTACCGGACCTTCGAAGAGAAGTACAAGGCGATCATCGCCGAGATTGCCGACGCTCAGAAGCGCGGCCAGCCGGTTCTCGTTGGTACGACCTCGATCGAGAAGTCCGAACTGCTCGCCGAACTGATGCGCAAGCAGGGCTTCAACAACTTCCAGGTTCTGAACGCCCGCTACCACGAGCAGGAAGCCTATATCGTCGCCCAGGCCGGCGTGCCCGGCGCCGTCACCATCGCCACCAACATGGCGGGTCGCGGTACCGACATTCAGCTCGGCGGCAACCTCGACATGCGTGTCGAGCGTGAACTCGGCGAAGTCGAGGAAGGTCCGGAGCGCGACGCCAAGATCGAGGCGATCCGCGAAGAGATCAAGCAGCTCAAGGAAAAGGCGCTGGCCGCCGGCGGTCTCTACGTCATCGCCACCGAACGCCACGAAAGCCGCCGTATCGACAACCAGCTGCGCGGCCGTTCCGGCCGTCAGGGTGACCCCGGCCGCTCGAAGTTCTACCTTTCGCTTCAGGACGACCTGATGCGCATCTTCGGCTCGGACCGCATGGATTCGATGCTGACCAAGCTCGGTCTCAAGGAAGGCGAGGCAATCGTCCATCCCTGGATCAACAAGGCTCTGGAACGCGCGCAGAAGAAGGTCGAAGCCCGCAACTTCGACATCCGCAAGAACCTCTTGAAGTACGACGACGTTCTGAACGACCAGCGCAAGGTGGTCTTCGAACAGCGCCTCGAGCTGATGGAAGCAACCAACATCTCCGAGACCGTTTCCGACATGCGTCGCGAAGTGATCGAGGATCTGGTTCAGAAGCACATTCCCGAGCGCGCCTATGCCGAACAGTGGGATGCCGTCGGCCTCAAGGAGCAGGCCAACGCGCTCCTCAATCTCGATCTGCCGATCGAGGACTGGGTCAAGGAAGAGGGCATCGGCGAAGACGATATCCGCGAACGCCTGACGGAAGCGGCCAACGCCGTCTTCACCGAAAAGGCCGAGCGCTTCGGCGACGACATCATGCATTACGTCGAGCGTTCGATCGTCATGCAGACGCTGGACGCGCTGTGGCGCGAGCACATCGTCAATCTCGACCACCTGCGTTCCGTCGTCGGTTTCCGTGGCTACGCCCAGCGCGACCCGCTGCAGGAATACAAGTCGGAAGCCTTCGAGCTCTTCAACACGCTGCTCAACAGCCTCCGCCAGGCCGTCACCGCCCAACTGATGCGTGTCGAACTGGTGCAGCAGGAGCAGCCGGAACCGCCGGCCATGCAGGCCCACCACATCGACCCCAATACCGGCGAAGACGAGTTCGGCTCGGTCTACCAGGCATCGGAAGTCATCGTTGCGCCTGAAAACCGCAACCCCGATGACCCCGCCACCTGGGGCAAGGTCGGCCGCAACGAGGTCTGCCCCTGCGGTTCGGGCAAGAAGTACAAGCACTGCCACGGTGCCTTCGAGCAGGCCTGAGACCTGATCGAGACCTGAGATCGAAGCCCTCGCGACCGGGACGTCGCGAGGGCTTTTTCATGTGTGCGTGCTGCAAATGAGCGGAACGCGCCCACAACTTCCAATTTCATGATCCGCTCGAAATTCAGCCGCAAAACAGTCGCTTTGTTCGCCGAGCTTGCGCCGATATCAGAATTGATTTCAGGGACACGCGATGAACCGCACCGCTTGCAAGGCCCCCTATTTCAGCCAGTGGGAAACGGCGTCGATGACGCTCTCCGTGCTGGAGCGCGGCGCTTCCGCCTTGCTCGATGATCCGCTCTGGCAGCGATCCGGCGCCGAAACGGTCGAGGAATATGCGCGCTGGTCCGTCAACATCTGCGGCATGGCCTGCCTGAAGATGATCCTCGCCGCCAGGGGCGAAGACCACCGCATCATCGACCTCGCACGCGGCTGCACCCGCTTCGGCGGCTATGTCGTCAACGAGGAAGACCAGTCGATCAAGGGGCTGATCTACGCACCCTTCGTCACCTATGTCGGCGAAACCTTCGGCCTCGACGCGAAAACGATCACCGGCCTTCAGACACCAGATATCGCCGATGTCCTTAAGGACAACGCCTTCTTCATCGCCTCTGTTAACAGCCAGATCCGCTGGCCCGACCGCCAGCCGCCCTCAAAAGGCGGCCACCTCGTGCTGGTGACGGCGGCAAGCGCAGATACCATCCGCTTCCACAACCCATCCGGCCATGACGAAGCCAGCCAGGCCGACGTCGAGCTGCCGATCGAGATCTTCGACCGCTTCTTCGCCAATCGCGGCGTTGCCATCAGGCTCGACCAATAACAACAATCCAAGGGGACCCATCCGCCATGCCGACACAGCCCGCCCGCCCAACATCGTCGCGCCCGCGCATCGCCGTCCTCTTCGGCGGCCGCTCGCCGGAGCACGATGTCTCGATCCTCTCGGCGACCAATGTCGTGGCAGCGCTTGACGCCGAGCGCTACGACGTTCTGCCGATCTTCGTGACCAGGGAAGGACAATGGCGGCTTCTGCCGAAGGGCACCACGCTGTCTTCAGCCGCCAAGGTCGAGGAAGCCGTCGAGGTCAGCCTTCTGCCCGGCGGCCAGGGCCGCATGCTCGCCATCCCGCAAGGCGCGCAGCCTTACGAAGTCCCCGCGATCGACGTCCTCTTTCCCGTTCTGCATGGAATGCATGGCGAGGACGGCTCGATCCAGGGCCTGGCATCCGTCGCCCGCCTGCCGCTCGCCGGCTGCGGCCTGCTCGGATCGGTGACCGCGATCGACAAGGACATCGCCAAGCGCCTGCTCCGGGAAGCCAGCCTGCCGGTGGCGAAAGCGCTCTGCATCGAAGAAGACAGCGTTCCCTCCTTCGAAACCGCCTCGCGCCAACTCGGCCTGCCGCTCTTCATCAAGCCCGCCCGCCAGGGTTCGTCGGTCGGCGTCAGCAAGGTCAGGACACCAGAGGATTTCGCCGCCGCGCTTGCTGAGGGCTTCAAGCACGACAGCAAGCTTCTCGCCGAGGAATTCATCGCCGGCCGCGAGATCGAGTTCAGCGTGCTTGAGCACGCGAATGGCGAAATCACCGTCTCTTTGCCCGGCGAAATCGCGCCCGCCGAAAGTCACGGTTTTTACAGCTACGAAGCGAAGTATATCGATGAGGCAGGTGCAGCACTCCGCGTGCCCGCGCAGCTGCCGAAGGAGACCGAGGACGAACTGCGCAAGACCGCGCGCCAGGCCTTCAAGGCGCTCGGCTGCGACGGCATGGCCCGCGTCGATTTCTTCCTGATGCAAGACATGTCCTTCGTGGTCAACGAGCTCAACACCATCCCCGGCTTCACCAATATCAGCATGTACGCCAAGGCGATGGCCGCATCGGGCGTCAGCTACGCCGAGGTGCTGGATGTCCTGATAGACAGGGCGTTGACGCGCGGCGGCGGCTGAGGCCTTGAGTTGGGGACAGGTTAAGCCTGAGGGCCTCGTCACAACCGTTTCTTAACCGTGTCATGCCACTACTCTAGGCACGATTTGCCAGAGAGTTTTGCGTGTCCATTATGGCGGTCATCGAGACGGCGGAGAAGATGCTACCGGCGAGCCTGCGTCCTGCGGGCGGTCGCCTTCTTCGCATGCTCGGCGATATCATGACCAGACGCGGCGAAAAGGCCGCCGCACAGCGCATGGCGCTGACGGCATTCGCCATCCGCGTCATCAGCGCCGCCCTCGCCTTTCTCTCGCAGATCATCCTTGCCCGCCTGATGGGCGAGTACGAATACGGCATCTTCGTCTTCGTCTGGGTGCTGATCGTTCTCTTCGGCGATCTCTCCTGCCTCGGCTTCCACACCGCCATCGTCCGCTTCCTGCCGCAGTACAAGGCATCGGGCGCCTTCGAGGAAATCCGCGGACTGACCGGCACTGCCCGGATCTTTGGCCTGCTGTCCGGCACCGCGGTGCTCGCTATCGGCATGATCGGCCTGCACCTCTTCGGCGATCGCATCCAGAGCTACTATGTCGTGCCGATCTTCCTCGGCCTGCTCGCCATGCCGATGATCGCGCTGGGCGACATATTGGAAGGCACCTCGCGCGCCAACCACTGGCCCGTCATGGCGCTGAGCCCCGTCTATATCATCCGCCCGATCCTGATCATCACCTGCATGCTTGTCGCGATCGGCCTCGGCGCGCCGCACACGGCCGTCACCGCCATGCAGGCGGCGCTGGTCGCAACCTACCTCACCGCACTCGGCCAGTATGTGGCGACCCTCATTCGCCTGCGCCGGCACTATCACCAGGGTCCGAGCAAGATCGATTTCCTGAGCTGGCTAAGCGTTGCCTTTCCGATCTTCCTGATCGAGGGCGTCAGCTTCCTGTTGACGAATTCCGACGTCGTCGTCGTCGGCATTTTCCTGGAGCCGCACGAAGTCGCCATCTACTTCGCCGCCGCGAAAACCATGGCGCTGGTCCATTTCATCAATTTCTCGGTCAAGGCTGCATCCGGCCCGCGCTTTTCCAGCATCATCGCCGAAGGCAGCCGCGCCGAGCTCGCCGCCGCCGCCTTCGATGCCGCCCGATGGACCTTCTGGCCGGCGCTGGCGGTCGGCCTCGTGGTGCTCGCTGCCGGTCATGTGCTGCTGTCGCTCTTCGGCGGCGCCTTTACGGCGGGCTATGTGCTGATGGCGATCCTGCTTGCCGGCATTCTCGCCAAGGCGCTGGTAGGCCCTGCCGAAACGCTGCTGATGATGGCCGGAAAGCAGAATATCTGCGTCGCGCTCTATGCCGGCGCGCTGACTTCAAACGTCACCCTCAACATTCTCCTCATCCCCCATTTCGGCATCGAGGGCGCGGCGATCGCCACGGCCTCCGCCATGGGCGTCGAGGCCGTGCTCTTGCATCTCGCAGTCCGCCGCACGCTCGGCATCGCCCTCTTCGCCTTCGCCAGACCGGCCAGCGCCGGCAACGATATGGAAGCCTGACAGTATGGTGCGTAATCCCCCCGGAACTCAGACCACGGACTCGACCGCCAACCGCATGGTCCACGAGCTGGCATCGCTGGAATTCGATGCACCGCAGGCCGAAGCCCGCGTCGAGATCGGCCGCCCCGGCCGCGAGCTCTGCGTTTACTCCGGCAAGCTCGGCTACGACCTGCAGGACGAACTGGATTTCCTTTCCAACCGCGCGCTGGAACCAAACGTCTTCTTCACCGGCCGCTTCCTGGCGCCCGCCATGCCGCGCCTCGACGACCGCGAGGTCAATTTCGCGCTGCTGCGCGACCAGAACGAGACCCGCAGCCGCCTGCGCGTGCTGATGCCGTTCTCGGTCGAGAAGCCCGGCTTCGCCGTCGGCCCCTCGATCATCCGTGTCTGGGCAAACAGCTTCGCGCCATTGGGCACGCCGCTACTCGACGGCGAGGATGCCGCCGAAACGCTCGACAATTTCCTCGAGGGTCTCACCGCCCGCGACCTGCGCATGCCCGGCATCCTGGTGCTGCCGGATCTGCGCCTCAACGGCATCTTCGCCCGCATGATCCGCGCCGTCGCCATCGGCCGCAACCTGCCGATCACGACCACCAACCCCTATCTGCGCCCGATGCTGCAGAGCGACGAGGACGCCGTCGCCTATCTGCGCCAGTCGGTCTCCTCCTCCCACATGCGCGAGATGCGCCGGCAATGGCGGCTGCTCGAGGAGAAGGGCACCGTCGTCTACAACGTCGCCCGCCAGCCGCGCGACATCCATATGCGCTTCGAGGAGTTCCTGGCGCTCGAAGCCGGCGGCTGGAAGGGCAAGAAGCGCAGCGCCCTCGTCACCGACCGCCTGCACATGGCCTTTGCCCGCGAGGCGATCTCCAACCTGGCCGCCGTCGACGCCGTGCGTATCCACTCGATCGACTTCAACGGCAAGTCCATCGCCTCCACCGTCGTCCTGATGATGGGGGGCGAGGCCTACACCTGGAAGACCGCCTATGACGAGGCATACGCCCGCTATTCGCCGGGCAAGCTCTTGATGGGCGAACTCACCGAATGGCACCTTGACGACGCCAACATCGTCCGCTCTGACTCTTGCGCCGTCCCCGACCATCCGATCATGAGCCGTTTCTGGCAGGAGCGCGAAGAGATGGGCACCGTCGTCATCGGCCTCAACCAAAACGCCGACCGCGACGTCCGCCAAGTCGCCACCCAGCTCCACCTCTACAGCAGCACCCGCAATGTCGCGAAGATGCTGCGACAGAAGATCCTGTCGCTGGCTGGGCGGGGGTGAGAGGCCCCATCTGATGCCGGCAGTAAGCCGTCGTTGACGTCGTGCCGTGAGATACCCCCCTCTGCCCTGCCGGGCATCTCCCCCACAGGTGGGGAGATCGGCTAGACGCCCCCGCTCGCTCCTACCTCGAGGTTTCGTGACGACCTCTCCACGAGTCGATCTCCCCCCTTGTGGGGGAGATGCCCGGCAGGGCAGAGGGGGGTGCCACACGGCACAAGGGAAACCAGACGATGAAAACGCCGCCGCCAACGTGCAGTAATGGCGCCAGCCCCTCAGAAATCACAGGACGTCTTGCAACTGTGCCTCGCCGTCGTGCAGGAAGCACGCCTTGTTGAACAGGCCGAAATCGACGAAGTTCGGAAGGCGTACGTCGGCAATATCGGGAAGGCGCTTTTCCGCAGCTTCGAATGACCTGTCTATCTGCGAAATGAACCCCAAAACAACACCGGTCTCCCGTGCGAAATTCCCGAGGGACTGCAACTGCTCCGAGAGAGCAGCCTTGCTTCGCTGTTGGTCGAGCAGCTGAAGGTAATCGATAACCGCGATTGTTCCCGGCTTTGATCCCACCATGTATGTCGTGATGTAGTCGGCGCTGATCTCATCTGACGTGGATACCTCAATTCGATCGGCAACAACGCCGCTCGCCTCATCAAGCATTCTCAAGCGCCTTCGGGCCTGCTCCTCCGTGAATTCAAGCGTAAACAACATGGCCCGGCGGCCACTGCGAGCCGCATCCATCAGAAGTTTAAGGCCAAGCATGGTCTTGCCGTGCCCGGGGCGCCCCGCAAGCAGCAACAGATCTCCATGTTCCAATCGGGACAATACTGTTTCGGAAAGCGGTCCCGAAGACATGCTGGCTGACAGCAGGCTCCACCTCGCAAAGCCCTCGTCTCGGGCGATCTGGTCCAATGCTTCGTTAAGCGCAATGCCATCGTTGCGCGCCATCAATTTGGCCCGCCGTTTAAGCTGAAATATCGGTGCCGAAAGCTTCATTACAAACCTCCATCACGAGCCGAACCGCAACCCCTCCTTATGCGATGCTCGAACAGATGGTTCGATGAATGGCGTCACCCTGCATGTGAGATGCTTTCCCGAAAGGAGGGAGGAGGCTTGGGTCCAGCCTGTGGCCAGACGCTAGCGAGTTGCGTGATTCGCGGCAAGCGCCACTCAGCGCATTGCCGCCACTCTACCCCTCACCCACCGCCCGCTCCCGCAGCATCCGCCGGATCACCTTCCCCGACGTCGTCAGCGGCAGCGCGTCGACGAACGCCACCTCGCGCGGATATTCGTGCATCGACAGCCGCATCTTCACCCAGTCGCGGATCTCCGCCGCCAGCGCGTCGCTTGCCGCAAATCCTGGCGCCAAAACCACATAGGCCTTGACGATCTCGGTGCGCAGCGCGTCGGGCTTGCCGACCGCCGCCGCCATCTGCACGGCGGGGTGCCCGCTCAGACAGTCCTCGATCTCGGCCGGGCCGATGCGGTAGCCGGATGAGGTGATGACGTCGTCGTCGCGGCCGAGGAAAGTGACGTAGCCGTCTTCGTCCTCTCGCCCGAGATCGCCGGTCAGCAGCCAGTCGCCGGCGAATTTGCGCGCGGTCGCATCCGCGTCGTTCCAATAGCCGAGAAACATCACCGGATCGGGCCGCGCGATCGCGATCTGGCCGACCGCGCCCGGCGGCAGCACCGCGCCGGCCTCGTCGACGATCGCCACCCTATGCCCCGGCACAGCCTTGCCGATCGCCCCCGGCTTGCTCACGCCAAGCGCGGCATTCGAGGAGAGCACGAAATTGCACTCCGTCTGCCCGTAGAATTCGTTGACATTGATGCCAAGCGTGCGGCTCGCCCAATCATGCGTCTCCGCCCCCAGCGCCTCCCCGGCGGCGCCGATGGTGCGCAGCTTGAGATCGTATCGCTGACGCGGATCGGGCACGGATTTCATCAGCCGCAAGGCCGTCGGCGGAATGAAGCCATTGCGGACCTTCATCTCGGCCATGATCCTGTAGGCCATGTCGGCATCGAATTTCTGCGCCGGCGAAGAGACCACGGGCACGCCGAGCATCAGGCTCGGCAGCAGCGCGTTGAGCAGCCCGCCGGCCCATGCCCAGTCCGACGGCGTCCATATCCGGTCGCCCGGTTGCGGAAAATTCTCATGCGCGAACTGGATGCCCGGAATATGGCCGGCCAGCACCCTGTGCCCATGCAGCGCTCCCTTCGGCGCGCCCGTGGTGCCCGAGGTGAAGATCATCAGCGCCGGCTCGTCCGGCCCGGTCGGCGGCACGTCGAAGCTGGGCGCATGGCGCTCGACAAGGCTGCCGAAGGAGATGACGCCATTGCTGTCGTCAGAAGCGTCGACGCTGATCACCGTCCGGAGGTCCGGCAGCCGGTCGCGGATTTCATGGATACGCTGGAGGCCGAAACCGTTGGTCACGACGGCGGCCGCACTCGATGTCTTCAGCCGATATTCAAGCGCTTCGACGCCGAAGAGCAGCGCCAGCGGCACCGCGATCGCGCCCATCTTGTAGATCGCCATATGGGCAATCACCGTCTCGAAGGACTGCGGCAGAAGCAGCGCCACCCGATCGCCTTTTCTCAAACCGAGCGTAACGAGCCCATTGGCAAGCGAGGCCGAGCGCGCCGCAAGCGCGCCATAGGTCAATGAGAGATGATCGCCATCCGGGCTGAAATGCTGAAGACAGATCCGCCCCGGCTCGTGCGCCGCCCAATCGTCCGAGCACACCCGGCCGATGTTGAAATCCTCGGGGATCGTCCAGGCGAAATCGCGGTAGAGATCGTCATAGCGAGCGCGCGGCGGCAGCTTCATGGGCGCAGGATCATCGGTAGTTTCTCGGTCGTGATCTTAGATCAAAGGGGCAAAGTCCGGTTATGCTGCAGCAGCTAACACCCTGGGCGCGGCTCACGCAAGCGTGAAGCCCGGATCGCCCTTCCCACCCCAGGGAACGCGTGGTTGTTTGCTGCAGCCGCTGCCAATCTGGCGGGTACCGCCCTAGATAGGGGTAGCGCCAGGGTTTCTTTTCTCATCACGGAGCGATTTCATGGAATACGTCAAATTCGGCGGCACCGGCCTCGAAGTTTCGAAGATCTGCCTGGGCTGCATGACCTTCGGCGAGCCCGGCCGCGGCAATCACAGCTGGACGCAGGCCGAGGAGCCGAGCCGGGCGCTGATCAGGCAGGCGCTCGAAGCCGGCATCAATTTCCTCGACACCGCCAACACCTATTCCGACGGCTCGTCCGAGGAAATCGTCGGCCGTGCGATCAGGGATTTTTCGCGGCGCGACGAGATCGTGCTCGCCACCAAGGTCTTCAACCGCATGCGCCTAGGCCCGAACGGCGCAGGCCTGTCGCGCAAGGCGATCTTCGACGAGATCGACAACAGCCTGAAGCGCCTCGGCACCGATTATGTTGACCTCTACCAGATCCACCGCTTCGATCCGACGACGCCGATCGAGGAGACGCTGGAGGCGCTGCATGATGTCGTGAAGGCAGGCAAGGCGCGCTACATCGGCGCTTCGTCCATGCATGCCTGGCAGTTCGCCAAGATGATCTACACCTCAAGGGCCAATGGCTGGACGCCATTCGTCAGCATGCAGGACCACCTGAACCTGCTCTACCGCGAAGAAGAGCGCGAGATGCTGCCCTTCTGCCAAGACCAGAAGATCGCCGTCATCCCCTGGAGCCCGCTGGCGCGCGGCCGCCTGACCCGCGACTATGACGAAAAGACCGCCCGCAGCGAGACCGACGAGTTCGGCAAGACGCTCTACCAGCAGGCCGAGGACGCGGACCGCGCGATCATCGGCAAGGTCGGCGATCTCGCCAAGAAGCACGGCGTCTCCCGCGCCCAGATCGCCACCGCCTGGATCCTGCAGAAAAGCGCCGTTACCGCCCCGATCATCGGCGCCTCGAAATCCGGTCATATCGACGACGCCGTCGGCGCTCTCTCGGTCAAGCTCTCGGCCGAGGATATCGCTGCGCTGGAAGAGCCCTACGTGCCGCACCGCGTCGAGGGCTTCAAGTAAGGTCCCCGGACACCCGGCTGCCCCCGGAGGCAGCCGGGTGTCCACTTCAAGATATCGCCCCTTGAGGATATCACCATGACCGTCATCCCCTTCGAGGCCCGCCGCTTCCGCTCGACGGCCGCCTATTACACCCGCTACCGCGTGCCCTATCCGGACGAGCTGATTGCCCGCGTCGTAGAGCGCGCCGGCCTGCAGACAGGCGAACGCCTGCTCGACCTCGGCTGCGGCCCCGGCCAGCTCGGCATCGCCTTCGCCCGCATGACAGGCGCAAAGGTCACCGGCATCGACCCCGAACCGGAGATGCTGGAGACGGCACGCGCCGATGCCGATTTGGCCGGTGTCACCGTCGATTTCGTCCAGGGCTCGTCCTACGATCTCGGCGCGTCGCTTGCGCCGCTGAAGATGACCGTCATGGGCCGCTCCTTCCACTGGATGGACCGTCCGGCGACACTCACGGCACTCGACGCGATCACCGTCGACGACGGTTGCGTCGTGCTCTTCGGCGATCGCCACATAGCCTCCACGCCCGATTGGCGCGCCGCCGTCAACGCGCTGTCGGAAACCTTCGCGCCGGACCGCAACGCCGACCGCGAGCGCCGCAAGGGCCCGGATTGGGTCGCGCATGAAACGGTCCTGCTGCAATCGCTCTTCAGCCATCTCGAGCGGATCGGCATTATCAGCGAACGCCAGCTGACCGCGGACGACATCATCGGCCGCGCCTTCTCGACCTCGGTCACCTCGCCGGAAACGCTGGGAGACAAGGCGGAAGCGTTCAAGACCGAGCTCCGCGCCGCCCTGGCAAGGCTTTCGCCAGATGGCCGCTTTGCCGAGACGGTCGAGATCAGCGGCCTGATCGCCCGTCGCGGCTAATTATTAGCCGGCGAAAGAGCGTCGCGCGTCGTGAACAGGAAATTGTCAGATAGCTCCCGGCTCTCCACCGCGCGCGCCAGAATGACGGCACCCATCATCGCCGACAGCGTCGTGAACCCCTTGGCGCGGCGCTCTTGCGCGCTATCACCGGGCACGATCTCGGAGAGTATATCGACCAGCGCCGACAGCCCGTCATTGAAGGTCGAGCGCACGGCACCTTGGCTGCGACTGACCTCCTGCACCAGCGAGGCGAAGACGCAGCTGCCGCCGGGATCGTCGACGCTGCAACGCGAGAGATAATGATTGAGGAGCGCATCGAGCGGCGCGTCAGGGGCGCCTGCTATGATCTCGTTCCAGCGGAACTTCACCCGCTCGATCAGCGCCCGGCTGACCTCGAGCGCCAGATCTTCCTTCGACTGGAAATGCCCGTAGAAGCCGCCATGGGTCAGCCCCGCGGCCTTCATGATCTCGGCCACGCCCGTCGATTCGAACCCCTTCTCGCGAAACAGCACGCCCGCGACACCGAGGATCTTCTCCCGGTTTTCCGCGAATTTCTCTCGGCTGACACGCATAAAAAGGCTCCTAAAAAACACCGCTTGACAATTTATATGACGCGCATCATCAATAATCAACAATGATGATGACCATCATCTAAGCATTTGTATTAGCCTCCGGCAACATCATACGGAATAGCCCCATGGTCTCCACCGCACTTGCCTCCACGCTGGCGCGGCGCAACATCCACTACGGATGGGTCGTCGTCGCCACCACCTTTCTCACCATGCTGGTCACCGCAGGCGCCATGGGCGCGCCGGGCGTGCTGATCAAGCCGCTGCAGGACGAGTTCGGCTGGGAGACCTCGCAGATCTCGTCGGCGCTCGCCGTCCGCCTGCTGCTTTTCGGCCTGATGGGACCCTTCTCGGCCGCCTTCATGAATTATTTCGGCGTCCGCAAGGTCATCGTCTTCGCCATGATCCTGATCTCAAGCGGCTTCGTCGGCTCGCTGTTCATGACCGAGATCTGGCAGTTGCTGCTGCTCTGGGGCATCGTCGTCGGCCTCGGCACCGGCCTCACCGCCATGGTGCTCGCCGCCACCGTCTCGGCCCGCTGGTTCACCAAGCATCGCGGCCTCGTCGTCGGCATGCTGTCTGCGAGCTCCGCCACCGGCCAGCTGGTCTTCCTGCCCTTGATGGCGCAGCTGACGGAGAGCTACGG
Organism: Rhizobium sp. S163; assembly: GCF_030380805.1. NCBI lineage: Bacteria > Pseudomonadati > Pseudomonadota > Alphaproteobacteria > Hyphomicrobiales > Rhizobiaceae > Rhizobium > Rhizobium sp. S163. The sequence continues at coordinate 90,595 of NZ_JAUDSA010000038.1, forward strand.
CTGGCGCGCCACCGTCTTCTTCGTCTGCGGCATGATCCTTTTCGCGGCGCTGGTCGTGCTCGCCTTCATGCGCGACCGCCCGTCGGATCTCAACCTCCCCTCCTTCGGAGAGGACCGCGTCACCCCTCCGCCTGCGCAAACGGGCGGCCTGCTCACCATGCTCGCAGCCCCGATCGTCGTCCTCAAGGAAGTCTCGAAGACCTCGACCTTCTGGATCCTGTTTGCCACCTTCTTCATCTGCGGCCTGAGCACGAATGGCCTGATCCAGACACATTTCGTCACGCTCTGCGGTGATTTCGGCATCCTGCCGGTGGCCGCCGCGAGCGTGCTCGCCGTCATGGGCATCTTCGATTTCTTCGGCACGATCGGCTCCGGCTGGCTGTCGGACCGTTTCGACAATCGCTGGCTGCTCTTCTGGTATTACGGCCTGCGCGGACTATCGCTGCTCTTCCTGCCGTTCAGCGATTTCTCCTTCTACGGCCTGTCGATCTTCGCCGTCTTCTACGGGCTGGACTGGATCGCCACCGTGCCGCCGACGGTAAAGCTCGCCGCCGAACGCTTCGGCAAGGAGAAGGTCGGCATCGTCTTCGGCTGGGTCTTCACCGGCCACCAGCTGGGCGCCGCCACTGCTGCTTATGGTGCGGGCCTGTCGCGCACCGAGCTGCAGAGCTACCTGCCCGCCTTCTTCATCGCCGGCGCCTTCTGCCTGCTCGCCTCCATCCTGGCGATCACGATCAAGAAATCCGGCCTCCCCACCCCGGCCGTCTCCGTCGCCCACTGAAGACATCCTTCCGGCCGAGCCCATTCGGCCGGAAGCCCCACGAAATCAGCCCGATACCCGCATCCCCGTCTTGCGCCATCAGTCAAACGCATGCTAGACACCCGCCTCGTCGGTATCCGTTGCCCCATTGGCGGAATTGGTAGACGCGCTCGACTCAAAATCGAGTTTCGAAAGAAGTGCTGGTTCGACTCCGGCATGGGGCACCACTGGACTGCTACAGACCTGACGTCTGCGCGAATCGCCATCATCGCTGTTGTATTTTCAAGCCGCGCGCTTGAACGTTTCGATCGCGGCATCCAGCTGGATGATCTTCGCCGTCCGTCCAAGCAGCGGCAGATGCGGCGTGTTTTCGCTGTCTGTAATGACAGCGACCCGTACCGGCGATTGCTCACCGAGATCCTTGATGTCGAGGAATTTCGACACTGCGGCGTGCACGGACGACGCATGAGGCACGACCAGATCGAACAACGACGTGTGTCCGCCGATCTCAATCATGGCATCAAAATTCCAGGGCGAACTTGCACCTCGAACCATGACTTCGCGCTCGACATGCGCTTGAGGAAAAGCCGCCGTCAACCGCGACCAAAGCTCATATCGCTGGTCCATCGCACGCTTTTCGGATATCCGCGCCGCCGTGTGATCGACAGCTTCCTTCGACGCGTTGGCAACCGCGATTGCCGCGGAAACCAGCGCTTCGCGGGGAACCTCGATATCGAAGACCATATCGCTGTCGAATCTGACGCCAAAGCGCTCTGCGGCCGCCTTGGCTATTCTCGTGAAAACGGTGCTTCCGTCCATGAGGTCGGCTTCGCGCCGTCCCGCCCCCAGGTCCGAGACGAAGTATCCATCTTCGCTTTCCTGGAAGCGCAGCACGACGCGAGCGCCGCCCGGATATAGCAGCGGCGTGACCACCATTGCCCCCTCGTTTCCGCCACGGGAATAGGAGAGCGCGCGGGACACCTCTTCGGCAATCGCGTTTATCGAGATTCTATCGATCATATCGCAGGCTCCCATTCCATTCAGGTGCAGGCAAATCATCAAGGCCGGAAATGTTGAAATGCGCCCCGATCACTGCCCAGATTTCCCGGAAAGACTGTGGTTCCTTATCCAGCGCCCAAGCATTTGGCAAATTGCTTGCGGGAAGGAATGCATCGGCTCCGATCCTGGCATTATCCTCGCATGTGTGGATATGAGAACCGTTAATTTCCGGCGGTAGATGAAATCGTCGCCAGTGTCTGTTCGCATGCGGCGCGGTTGGTGCAAAGTCGATCCGGCTTACGCACACCCACCGAACTGCGTCATATATCTCAAAAGTTGCCGTGACATCTTCCATAGGTCGATTACGCCACACGCCGATTCGAATGCGAATGTCTTCCAGCGCAATATCGTTGCGATCGGAAACCGTGATGATCATCTCGGATCGCGACGCCATATCGGAGATCAAAGGAAGCCTCCCGGCGTCAGTAGCTTGTTTCCGGCTTTCACGATACATGGCCCCATCGGACCATGCGGGCCAACCGAAGATGTTCTTTGGTTCGGCGACGATTGCCTGCCAAGCTTCCAATTTGGGCGGACGAGAAGAACTCACCAAACCTCCCGGACAGCAACGATTTACACGCCTTCGTTTAGAACCAAATCTCCGTTACTCGCGATATTGGTGTCAAGAGTGCCGCTTCACGATATTTGGACCTTGGCATGGTGGTGGCAGCCATCACCGCCGATATTGCCGTCTCAATTTAAATCAGCAGTTTAATTTCCCCCGCACATCGGTCAAAGTGCCGGCTCCCAAAAGGAGAACACATAAGCGTGCATCACGACGTCCCCCTCATTGCCACCATTGCCGTCAGTTTCGGGTTCGCGGCGATCCTTGGCTATCTTGCCGATCGCCTGCAGCTGCCGCCGCTGGTGGGCTATTTGCTGGCCGGGATTTTGATGGGGCCGATCACGCCGGGTTTTGTGGCCGATACCGGGCTTGCGAGCCAGCTGGCCGAGATCGGCGTGATCCTCCTGATGTTCGGCGTCGGGCTGCATTTCTCGGCGCGTGACCTGCTTGCCGTACGCGGCGTCGCTATTCCAGGCGCGATCGTGCAGATCCTGGTCGCGACGCTGCTGGGCGTCGGGCTGGCGGAATGGTGGGGCTGGAGCCTCGGCGCCGGCATCGTCTTCGGTCTCAGCCTCTCGGTCGCGAGCACCGTCGTGCTCCTGAAGGCGCTTGAGGAGCGAAATCTGGTGAATGCCGCCAGCGGCCGCGTCGCCGTTGGCTGGCTGATCGTTGAAGATCTGGCCATGGTGCTGGCGCTGGTGCTTTTGCCGGCCTTGGCCGAGCTGCTCGGCGGCCACGCGCCATCAGGCGCGCATGGCGCGGGCATGCCGCTGCCGCTCACCATCGCGCTGACGCTCCTGCAGGTCGGCGCCTTCGCCGCCATGGCGATCTTCCTCGGCCCCAAGGTCGTGCCCTGGCTGCTGATCCGCGTCGCCCGCACCGGCTCGCGCGAGCTCTTCACGCTGACGGTACTGGCGCTGGCGCTCGGCATCGCCTTCGGCTCGGCGCAGATCTTCGGCGTGTCTTTCGCGCTCGGCGCCTTCTTCGCCGGCGTGGTCATGAGCGAATCCAGCCTCAGCCATCGCGCGGCCGCCGATTCCCTGCCGCTGCAGAACGCGTTTTCGGTGCTGTTCTTCGTGTCCGTCGGCATGCTGTTCGATCCGTCAATCCTTCTGCGCCAGCCGCTCGGCGTTCTCTCCGCCCTGCTTCTGATCATCGTCGGCAAGGGGGTGATCTCCTTCGTCGTCGTCACGCTGCTGCGCTATCCCATCGGCATGGGCCTGACGGTGGCAGGCGGGCTGGCACAGATCGGCGAATTCTCGTTCATCCTGGCCGGCCTTGGCGTCACGCTCGGCCTGCTGCCGACCGACGGACAGGACATCATCTTGGCGAGCGCCATCATCTCGATCACGCTCAACCCCATCGTCTGCGCCGGCGCCGAAGCGCTGCATGGCTATATCCAGCGCCGCTGGCCGCAAAGCGCCCGCCACGGGCACGCCAATTTCGACCTGCTGAACGACGAGCTCGACAAGATCCGCGCCATCACCGAAGCGCGCGAACACCAGCACCAGCTGGAGATGCGTGAGCTCAGCGAAACCTTCCCGCTCTTCGCCAATGTCGACGAGAACTCGCAGGAGGAGCTGCTCCTGCTGTTCCGCCCGAAATCGGCGCTCCCGGGCGAGCGCGTCATGCGCAAGGGCGATCGCGGCGGCGGCATGTATTTCCTGTCGGCGGGCGCCGTCGAGGTGCAGCTGCCTGATGATGCGATAAGGCTCGAACCCGGTGCCTTCTTCGGCGAGATGGCGCTGCTCAGCGGTGGACGCCGCAACGCCGATGTGGTCGCCGTCGATTTCTGCCATTTCTTCGTGCTGGAACGGCGTGATTTCAACATGTTCACGGCGAAACATCCGGCGTTGCGCCAGATGGTCAGCGAGATGGCGCGCGAGCGCACCGAGATGAACGTCATGCGCCAGAAGCGCGTCCCTTCCCCTGGTATCGCCTCCTGATCCGGCGCGATCACGGCATAATCCCCTCGCGCGATCACGAAGAGTTTTTTATCGCACTGCCGCATGACTGACACAGCAGCCATTTACAGGCCGATATCAGGCCCATAAAGCTCATGCACGCAACCTGAAAGGACCGGAATGCTTCGCAGATTGTACGACTGGACCATGTCGCTGGCATCTCGCAAATCGGCCGAAGTCTGGCTTGCCGTTATCGCCTTCGTCGAAAGCTCCGTCTTTCTCGTTCCGGCCGATGTCCTTTATTTGCCCATGGCGCTTGCCAAGCCCGAGCGCGCCTATCGCTACGCGCTGGTGGCGACCGTCGCCTCCGTGCTCGGCGGCATCGCCGGTTGGGCTCTTGGCTATTATGCCTATGACACGATCGCCCGCCCGGTGCTCGAATTCTACGGCAAGCTCGATGCCTTCGAGCAGATGCGAACCTACATCCACGACGAATGGGAAATCCTGCTGCTGTTGCTGGTGACCTCGGGTCTCGCGCATCTGCCGCCGATCAAGATCGTCACCATTCTCGCCGGCGTCATTCACATGAACCTCGGCTTCTTCATCATCTCGGCCATCATCGCCCGTGGCGCGCGCTTCCTGTTCCTCGCCTGGCTGCTGCGCCGCTATGGCGAACCGATCCGCCACTTCATCGAAAAGCGCCTCGGCCAGATCACCGCGATCGTCGCCGGCGTGCTGATCGTGGCAGGTGTCGGCTACAAGCTGCTTGCCCACTGATTATCCACTAATCCCCATGCGCCATTTGCCCGGAGCCCCCGCATGACTTTCTCTGTCCGCCGTCCCACCTTCATTTACTCTATCGTGCTGGCGATCGGCATGGCCGTGGTCATCGGCTCCGCGCTCGGCTTCCAGTATATCGGCGGCTATATTCCCTGCGAGCTCTGCCTGATGCAGCGCCAGCCCTATTATTATGGCATCCCGCTGGTCATCATCGGCGCCATCACGTCGGCGCTCGGCCTGCCCAACTGGATCGGTCGCACCTTCCTGCTCGCCGGTGGCCTGCTGATGATCGTTGGCGCCGGCATGGGCGTCTATCACGCCGGTGTCGAATGGCACTTCTGGGCTGGCCCTACCGCCTGCTCGACCAGCGCCAGCAGCATGACGCAGAACGCCGGCGATCTCCTGACGGAACTCAACACCATCAAGGGGCCGTCCTGCACGGAAGCGGCACTGCGCGTCGCTGGCCTGTCCATGGCTGGCTGGAACGTGATCGCAAGCCTCATCCTCGCCGCCTTCGCCTTTATCGGCGTGCGCAAGTCTGCCTGACCAACAACGTCGGCCTGACCAAGTCGGGCTGATCCATCGAAGCGTGAAGCAGTCCTGCCCGGAAACGGGCCGGACTGGGATCAGGGCTGCAGTTCGCTATCCCAGTAGAGATAGTCGAGCCAGCTATCGTGCAGATAGTTCGGCGGGAAGAGCCGGCCATTGTTGTGCAGGTCCTGCACGGTCGGCTGGTAGGGCTTCTGGTGCGGGAACATGCCTGCCTGCTTCGGGAGCTTGCTGCCCTTTCTGAGATTGCAGGGAGAGCAGGCCGCCACGACATTCTGCCACGTCGTTTCGCCGCCATGGGCGCGCGGAATGACGTGATCGAAGGTCAGGTCGTTATGATCGCCGCAATACTGGCACTCGAACTTGTCGCGAAGGAACACGTTGAAGCGCGTGAAAGCCGGATTGCGCGAAGGCTGCACATAGGTTTTCAGGCACACGACGCTCGGAAGCCGCATCGAATAGCTCGGCGAGGAGACCGAATGTTCATATTCCGCGATGATATTCACACGGTCAAGGAAGACCGCCTTGATCGCGTCCTGCCAGGACCAGAGCGACAAGGGATAATAACTCAGCGGCCGATAGTCAGCGTTCAGAACGAGCGCTGGCAGGGCCTGAGGTGAAACAGCAATCGTCAAGGCACTCTCCTGATCGATTCGGCATCTGCACTCTTATATTAGGCCGGTTGTGACGGCATTGTGAAGTCCAATAAATTCAAGCCACACAATGGCATTTGTATGTGTTGCCGTTCAGCCGACCGGAACCAGGCCGCGGCCCAGTTTCGCTGCATAATACGCCCAGAAAAGCCGCGCCGCCACCGATCTCCACGGTGCCCACTCCGCCGCCAGTGTGGCCAGCTGTCGCGCCCCTGGCCGCGCATCCAGGCCGAAGGCCGCCGCCACCGCGTTCTGCAACGCCACGTCGCCGGATGGAAAGACGTCGGCATGGCCGCCGCAAAACATCAGATAGACCTCCGCCGTCCACGGCCCGACGCCCTTCAGCGCCGTCAGCGCCGCCAACGCCTCCTCTGGCGGCAGGCCTGACAGCGCCTGCAGGTCGAGCCCGCCGGACGCGACAGCCTCGGCGATCCGTGTCAGCGTCTCCGCCTTGGCGCGCGACAGGCCGACCTCGCGCCATGCCTCCGGATGCAGGCTGGCATAGGCCTCGGCCGTCAGCACGGCATCATCAGGCCGCATCCGCCGCCAGATCGCCTCGGCACTCGCCCGCGACACCATCTGTGACACGATGATATGCGCCAGCCCTTCGAAGCCCGGCTCCCTCAGCCGCAAGGGCAGCGGACCGGCATCGGCGGCGATCGAGAAGAGACGCGGGTCGATGATGATGAGTTCGGCCAGTCCCTCGGCCACGTCCCCGTCGTTGCGAATGATATGCACGCTTCCTCGCGATCTTCCAAAATCCGTGGCAGAAGAAAGCATGATCGCGATTCCCCGTCAAAAGCCCGTCTTCCGTTTTGCCCCGAGCCCCAACGGCCCGCTGCATCTCGGCCATGCGCTCTCGGCCTTCCTGAACCGCGACATGGCCGACGCAGCCGACGGGCGCTTCCTGCTGCGCATCGAAGACATAGATCTCACCCGCTGCACACCCGAATTCGAAGCGGGCATTTACACCGATCTCGAATGGCTCGGCATCGAATGGGAAGAGCCGGTGCGCCGGCAGTCGGAGCATTTCGACGCTTATCAGACAGCATTGATCGACCTGATCGACCGCGGCCTCGCCTACCCCGCCTTCCTCACCCGTGGCGAGGTCAAGGCCAGGGTCGCGGCATCGGAGGCACAAGGCGTCGCGTGGCCGCGCGATCCCGATGGCTCGCCGCTCTACCCCACTGATGATCGCGACCGCCCCCCCGCCGAGCGGCAGGCGATGTTGTCCTCCGGCCTGAAACACGCCTGGCGGCTGGACATGGCACAGGCGCTCGAGACGATCGGCGAACCGCTCTCCTGGCAGGAGACCGGCGACGGCAACCGGGGCATCATCGCCGCCGACCGCTCATCCTGGGGCGATGTCGTGCTGTCGCGCTCCGACGCACCGTCGAGCTATCATCTCTCCGTGGTGGTCGACGACGCGCGGCAAGCGGTCACCCATGTCGTGCGCGGTCTCGATCTCTTCCACGCAACCTCGGTGCATCGCGTCCTGCAGACGCTGCTCGATCTACCGGCACCGACCTATCATCACCATCGCCTCGTCACCGACGCGGCCGGTCGCAAGCTCTCGAAAAGCAGCGGCGATACCGGCCTCTCGGAGCTACGAGCCCGTGGCGTCCCGGCGCACGATATTCGCCACCTCGTCGGGCTTTGACGGCTTCTGGCCCTGGCCGCTCAGGAAATTGTGCGAGAAGATCGCCCGCACTCGGAATTTCAGAAGTGCGGCGTTGAGCTCTGCGCCGATGATGAAAATCACCCCGATCATGTAGAGAAAGATCAGCACGATCATCACCGATGCCAGACCGGCATAGGTGGCGGCGTAGTTGGCGAAGGTCGCGAGATAATAGGCGAAGATCAGCGCGCCGATGAACCACAGGATCAGCGTCAGAAGCACGCCCGGCACGACATCGAACACCCGCCGCCGTCCAGCCGGAAGCCACAGATGCACGACCAGAAGACCGACCGTCAGCACGAACAGTGTGCCGTAAATACGCCAGTTGAAGACGATGTCGAGCGTGTCGGCGAACAGCGGAAACCATTGCCGGGCATAATCGAGCGCCAGCGGCACCGCCACGAGCAGGATGCTGATCGCCGCGAAGATCGTCACCGCGATCATCACGAAGCCGAGGCTGGCGAGACGGGTGAAATACCACGGCCGCGTTTCCTGCACGCGGTAGGCGCGGTTGAGCGAGATGCGCAGCGCCTCGACCCCGTTGGAGGCGAAGTAGGCGGCCGCCAGCACCGAGATCGTCAACAGCCCGCCGCGCGGCACGGTCAAGACCAGCAGCACCTGATCGGCGAGCGGCTTGGCGATCGCTTCCGGCCACGTGTCGAAGACGAGATGCACGGCGGTCATCGAGAACTGGTCTGCGCCGAGGAAATTGGCAAGCGCGGTGCCGAAAATCAGGAATGGGAAGACAGCAAGCAGCGTGGAAAGCGCGACATGGCTTGCCATGGCGAAGCCGTCATCTTCAAGGAAATGCCAGATCGCATCGTAAAGCACATCATACAAGATGCGAAAAAGTTTCAGCATTCCGGCTCCCGGCATTCCTCATTGTGTCGCCCGATCGAATATGGGAAACGAGTCCTAGTTTGTACAGGAATCATTCCATGTCGGATCAACGCACTATCATCATTACCGGATGTTCGTCCGGGATCGGTGCTTATTGTGCCCGTGCGTTGAAGGCCAACGGCTGGCGGGTCCTTGCGACCGTCAGAAAGTTCGACGACCTGGCGCCGCTTCAGGCTGACGGCATCGAAGCCTTCCGCATGGATTACACCAGCACCGATTCGATCGCCGATTTCGTCCGCGAGGTCACGGAGCTGAGCGGCGGCCGCATCGACGCGCTTTTCAACAACGGCGCCTATGGCCAGCCGGGCGCCGTCGAGGACCTGACGACGGACGTGCTGCGCGAGCAGTTCGAGACCAACTTCTTCGGCTGGCACGAGCTGACGCGGCAGATCATTCCGCTGATGCGCAAGCGCGGCCGCGGCCGCATCGTCCAGTGCTCGTCGATTCTGGGCGTCGTTCCCTACCGCTATCGCGGCGCCTACAATGCCTCGAAATTCGCGCTTGAGGGGCTGAGCATCACCATGCGCATGGAACTCGAAGGCAGCGGCATTCATGTCAGCCTGATCGAGCCCGGCCCGATCGCCTCGCGCTTCGTCGCCAATTCGCTCGCGAAGATCAACGAGCACATCGATGTCAGAGGCTCGGCCCATGCCGTGGATTACCGCCGCCAGCTGGCAAGGCTCGATGGCTCCGGCCCGGCCAACCGCCACAAGCTCGGCCCCGAGGCCGTCTACGATGTCCTGAAGCACGCATTGAACGCCCCGCGCCCGCGACCACATTACCCAGTGACGCGGCCGGCCAAGCAGGGCATGTTCTTGAAAAAGCTCTTGCCCGCGGACCTCTTCTACCGGCTGCTGCGCAGGTTCGATTGAGGAGGAGGAAACCCAATGTCAACAGTCGTCTACGTTCTCGCCATCATCGTGATGGGCCTTGTCGCCATCGTTCTGATCCGTGGCCTGTTCAACATGATGAAGGGCGGCGACGCCAACCTGTCCAACAAGCTGATGCAGCTGCGCGTGTTGCTGCAGGCCGTCGCCGTGCTCCTGATCATGCTGACGCTCTGGCTGACCGGCGGCGGCCGCCCCAGCTAATAGACGCGGAGGAGAGACAGCCATGGTCAAGCTCAACAAGATCTACACCAAGACGGGCGACGACGGCACGACCGGGCTGGTCGCCGGCCCGCGCCGGCTGAAGGACGATCTGCGAGTCGAGGCCTTCGGCACCATCGACGAGGCCAATTCGGCGATCGGCATCGCGAGGCTTCACATGCAGGGCATGCCCGAGCTCGATGCGATGCTGATGTCGATCCAGAACGACCTCTTCGATCTCGGCGCCGATCTCGCCACGCCCGACACCGGCACGCCGCCGGAATACGAGCCGCTGCGCATCGTCGAAAGCCAGGTGACGCGCATCGAAAACGACATCGACAAGCTGAACGCCGATCTGCAGCCGCTCAAATCCTTCGTGCTGCCGGGCGGCCACTCCGCCGCAGCCCACCTGCATCTGGCGCGCACGATCACCCGCAGGGCCGAACGGCTGATGGTGACGCTGTCGCGCAGCGAGGGCGAGATCGTCAGCGCTGCCGCGCTCAAATACGTCAATCGCCTCTCCGATTTCCTCTTCGTCGCCGCCCGCCATGCAAACGATCGCGGCCACGCGGATGTGCTTTGGGTTCCCGGAAAAAACCGCTAGGCTTGAGCTGATCGACATCAAGCAACTGGACCGCCGGCCCATATGTTCATACCGCTGCACGATGCCAACACGCTGAAGCATATCAAGCTGCAATGGGTGACGATGGGGCTGATCGCGGTCAACATCGTCGTCTGGCTGTTTACCGGCGTCATCGCCACGGAATCGGTAGCAAAAGCGGCCTTCGTCGGCCTCGGCTACATCCCGGCGGTCGCCTTCCACTACGCCCACCTCGAACCGGCGCTCGCAATCACGCCCGAGCCGCTGACCTATGTCAGCTATTCCTTCGTCCATTCCGGCTTCTGGCACCTCGCCTCCAACATGCTGTTCCTCTGGGTCTTCGGCGACAATGTCGAGGATGCGATGGGCCATCTGCGCTTCCTCGTCTTCTATCTCCTTTGCGCCATCTCCGGCGCGCTGGTGCACGGCTTGATCGGCATGACCTCGCAGGCGCCGCTGATTGGCGCGTCCGGCGCCATATCGGGCGTCGTCGCCGCCTATCTGATGCTGCACCCTCGCGTGAAGGTCTGGGTGCTGGTCTTCATGCGCGTGCCGCTGCCGCTTCCAGCCTTCGTTCCGCTGATCCTCTGGACCGGCCAGCAATTCGTCATGCTGGCGCTCGAGCCTGACGGTAACGTCTCCTGGGGCGCCCATGTCGGCGGCATCATCGCAGGCGCTCTTCTCGTGCTCGTCATGCGCCGGCGCGGGGTGCCGCTCTTCGACAGCGAGGTGGTGACGCCCAAGGCCGTGCGCGACCGGCCAACGCCCAATCCCGCCATGATCACTGTCCCCGGCCAGCCACCACGCCCGCGCTTGCCCTGGGACAAATGAAGCCGAAAATATTGACGTGAACGTAAAGGCAATATAATCCCCATGGAATTTGCCTGTCTGCGTCATGGAAGCGTTGTCTTTGGAGGAAAAACGCGTATCCATGTCGCCATTCGACAATCGGAGCAGCGCGGAAACGCGCATTTTCTTGGCGAAAGAGTTGAAGGAAGGACCACATGAAGATTCTCGTCCCAGTAAAGCGGGTGGTTGATTACAACGTGAAGATCCGCGTGAAGCCGGATGGCACGGGCGTCGAACTGGCCAACATCAAGATGTCGATGAACCCCTTCGACGAAATCTCGGTGGAAGAGGCGCTTCGCCTGAAGGAAGCCGGCAAGGCCGAGGAAGTGATCGTGGTCTCGATCGGTCCCGCGAAGGCTGAAGAAACGCTGCGCACCGCGCTCGCCATGGGTGCCGACCGCGCCATTCTGGTCGAGACCGACGATGCCGTCGAGCCGCTCGCCGTCGCCAAGATCCTGAAGGGCGTCGCCGACGCCGAACAGCCGGGCCTTATCATCGTCGGCAAGCAGGCGATCGATGACGACTCGAACCAGACCGGCCAGATGCTGGCAGCGCTGCTCGGCACCGCACAGGCCACCTTCGCCTCGAAGATCGAGATCGGTGACAACAAGGCAACCGTGACCCGCGAAGTCGACGGCGGCCTGCAGACCATCGAGGTCAAGCTCCCCGCCGTGGTCACCACCGACCTGCGTCTCAACGAGCCGCGCTACGCTTCGCTGCCCAACATCATGAAGGCGAAGAAGAAGCCGCTCGACAAGAAGACGCCTTCTGATTTCGGCGTTTCCACCGCGCCGAAGCTCAAGGTCCTGAAGACCGAAGAACCCTCCGGCCGCAAGGCAGGCGTCAAGGTCGCATCGGTCGCTGAGCTCGTCGAAAAGCTCAAGTCCGCTGGCGTCCTCTAAGGTTCGAGAAAGGAGATATCATCATGGCCATTCTTCTTCTGGCTGATCACGACAACGCAACCCTTTCCGACCAGACCGCCAAGACGCTCGCGGCAGCCGCCAAGATTGGTGGCGACGTGCATGTGCTGGTCGCCGGCAAGGGCGCCAAGCCCGCAGCCGATGCCGCCGCCAAGCTGTCGGGCGTCTCCAAGGTTCTGCTCGCCGAAAGCGACGAGCTCGCCAACAATCTGGCCGAGCCGCTGGGCGACCTGATCGTTTCGCTGGCAGCCGGCTACGACACCATCATCTCGGCCGCCACCTCGGTCGGCAAGAACGTGCTGCCGCGCGTCGCCGCCCTGCTCGACGTCGCCCAGGTCTCCGAGATCATCGAAGTCGTTTCCGCTGATACCTTCAAGCGCCCGATCTATGCCGGCAACGCCATCCAGACGGTGCAGTCGACCGACGCCAAGAAGGTCATCACCGTCCGCACCGCGTCCTTCGCCGCTGCCCCTGAAGGCGGTTCGGCTTCGGTCGAGGCGATCCCCGCCGTGTCCGATCCGGGTCTGTCGACCTTCGTCAAGGACGCGCTGTCGACCTCCGACCGCCCGGAACTGACATCGGCCAAGATCATCATCTCCGGCGGCCGCGCGCTCGGTTCCTCGGAGAAGTTCCAGGAAGTCATCCTGCCGGTTGCCGACAAGCTCGGTGCTGCCGTCGGCGCCTCGCGCGCCGCCGTCGATGCCGGCTACGCGCCGAACGACTGGCAGGTCGGACAGACCGGCAAGGTGGTCGCGCCCGATCTCTACATCGCCTGCGGAATCTCCGGCGCCATTCAGCATCTGGCCGGCATGAAGGATTCGAAGGTGATCGTCGCGATCAACAAGGACGAGGAAGCACCGATCTTCCAGGTCGCCGATTTCGGCCTCGTCGCCGATCTCTTCGACGCCCTGCCCGAGCTGCAGAAGGCTCTCTAAGTCGGTGGACGTCCGGTTTCGCATGCGGCGCCGGGCTTCCATGATCGCGTGTCATCTTTCGCACATGCGAGCGACTGGAAAATTATCTTTTTAGGGGCTACTACTGCTGCCGGGCGATCATTCGTCCGGCAGTTTTGTTGAATAGGTACGGCAATCGCGGGGGCGAAGGCCGAGCAGGGGTGTGGAGATGACTGCGGTGTTCAAGACAATCGGAATTATCGGCGCGGGCCAGATGGGTTGCGGCATCGCGCAGGTTTCGGCTAGCGCAGGCTACAAGGTCCACATCTACGATCTCACCCAGGATCGCATCGAGCGCGGCCTTGCCACCATCAACGGCAACCTCGCCCGCCACGTCACAAGCGGCAAGATGACCGACGAGGAGCGCTCGAGCACGCTCTCCTTGATATCGGGCTCCGCCGACATCAACGACCTCGCCTCCTCCGACCTCGTCATCGAGGCCGCGACCGAGGACGAAAGCGTCAAGCGCAAGATCTACGCCACGGTCTGTCCGGTCCTGAAGCCGGAAGCGATCATCGCCACCAACACCTCTTCCCTTTCGATCACCCGCCTGGCATCGGCCACCGACCGCCCCGAGCGCTTCATGGGCATCCACTTCATGAACCCGGTGCCTGTCATGAAGCTGGTCGAACTGGTGCGCGGGATCGCCACCGAAGAGACCACCTTCAAGAAGGCCCGCGAATTCGTGGCCTCGCTTGAAAAGACCGTCACGGTCGCCGAAGACTTCCCGGCCTTCATCGTCAACCGTATCCTGCTGCCGATGATCAACGAGGCGATCTACACGCTTTACGAAGGCGTCGGCACCGTCGATGCCATCGACACCGCCATGAAACTCGGCGCCAACCACCCCATGGGCCCGCTGCAACTCGCCGACTTCATCGGCCTCGACACCTGCCTGTCGATCATGCAGGTGCTGCATGACGGCCTGGCGGACAGCAAGTACCGCCCGTGCCCGCTGCTGGTGAAGTATGTCGAAGCCGGCTGGCTTGGACGGAAGTCCGGCCGTGGGTTCTATGATTATCGCGGTGAGGTTCCGGTTCCGACGCGGTAGGTTTTTGCCTCTTACATTGCGCGACGGAAAGTAAACCGTCGGTTATCGCTTGTCGAAATCAAACCCATGCGGTGAAGTGACAACAGTACCGCCTCGACGGACTTGCGCACTTTCTGTCCTTGTTTGAAGCGTCCAGCGATGATCCCTGCCTCGAGCGGCTCTTCTGCACCAATGAGATGGTGTAGCACCGCTGGCGTCTGATCGCGCTCGTCGGTCGGGAAGCTCGGCCGCGCTCCGGCCTTGGCAGATACTGCCTCGCCGAGATCGGCCTCCAGCTGCTCGGCCTTTTCCTTCTCCGAGCCAAAGCGGGAGATCTGGTAGTCGGGTCGCAGCCAGCGCACGAGCCCCCGCTTTTCCTCTTTCGCGCGCTCAAGGTTCAGGGTCACTAGGCGAGCTAGCATTTCCTCTTCCGCGAGATCGATCGGCCAGCCATAAGCCCCGACCACAGCAGCATCAAGCCTTTCGTGTAGCTCTTTCAAGATCAGCACTAGCCCGTCGTCGAAGATGCGGCGCTCCTTTGCGTCGAAGTCCTGGGGTTTCGCGCCGGCTTTCAGTCGTTCGAGCACGTTATAGAGGCCCGTCAGAGTGAGATGGGCGTGATTGGCAAGCACTCGCTTGCGATGGGCGTTGATGTCTTCGGCAATGGCGCCCACTATGTGCTTCTGTTCGTCAGTTGCGGCAGGAAATGGGAAGGGGTCGAAGCAGCGAGAATTGGAGTATCGGTGGTCATTACCCGCGCCGAGCCAGCCTCCAGCACGAAGCGCCCAACTAGTATGGATCGACGATGAAAGCGTTCCAAGAATATAGCTTGAATCGCTGGCCACGATCACAAGCGTCTGGTCGGGAAGCCATGTACCATCAAGAAACTGAAATACCCTGTGCTTCGCCGTCTGACTGGTTGCAATGAAACGTGTAAGCCGTTCGACCGAGTGCCTCAACTCCTGTCGTGGCTCGGCGAATATCCACCATTTCTCCCGATATGCTGCCCTGTTGTCGCGATCCCTAATAGGCTTTACGGTTCCGAGTAGATGCTGATAGATTATGGGTAGTCGTCTTCTGACATCGTCCAAATCTAGACCAAACAAGTCAATCGCTTGCACTCCTCTCGGACGACTGACTAGATCACGACCACTAAGATATGGCCTGATGACGCCCGAATATGCCTCGCCTTTATCTTTAAAAAACTCGGCTTCGCTTTTCTCTAAGATGAAGCCTGCTCCCATGTATGTCATACCCCGAAGGCTGAGGCGGGTATTTGATTGAAGGGCAAGGGGCGTTGTTACATCCACCCCGATCGTCAGATCCGAGTTGATATGACCGCGCTTGTCCGCAAACAGGATCACCGGACTATCAGTCTCCACCGCATCCTCCCCTACCACATCCAGCAACAGCCCATCCCTCTTGCCCGCCTCGGCCACAGTCATGGCAATACGCACGGCGGCACTATCCCGTGTCACCTTTGTCCATGGATGGTCGGGGACCGCCATGACGAGCGACAATGGCTTCTTCGCTTTAAGATACGGCTCCATCACCCGGCGCTGAAACACCTGGCTTATCGAATTGGTGGTGACGAAGCCGAAGCGCTTTAGCTCGCTCTTCGACTTCAGCAGAATTTCAGCCGCACGATCCCACCAGTACATGACGAAATCGGCACTCTCGTTCATGTGGCCATGCGCCTTCCACAGCGCTTCGGCATATGCGGAGCCCATACGAGCGCGGATGTCCTTGCCGCCGACGAAAGGCGGATTTCCAACGATGTAATCAGCTTCGGGCCATTTTGGCCGTCGCGGATTTGGATAGACCTCCTTGCGGTCGACCACCTGCGGCATCGGATAACCGTCCCACAAAAGCACCGCATCCATGCACTGTATGTTTTTGAAAGCTTTTAGAATCGGCTCGGACGGCGCGATGCCCCGGTTACGGAAATGCCACTGCAGATGGCCAATCCAGAGAACCAACTCGGCAATGACGGCAGCACGTGGATTGAGCTCCATCCCAAGAAACTGATGGGGATCGACAGTGTGGCGGTCGAGCGCGAATGCTTCCTGCCCACCGAGGTCGTTGATGGCTTCCAGTACCTCGCCCTCCAGGCGCTTCATCAACTCAAGCGAAACGTAGAGGAAATTGCCTGTTCCACAGGCTGGATCGAGCACCCGAATACTGCAGAGCTTGTCGTGATAAGCCTGCACCGTCTTGATGGCAGCTTCGCTCTTGCCTTCCGATTTCTGTCGATCGGCCGTGCTTCGTGCGATATCCCACTCTTCACGCAGCGGATCGATGACCGTCGCAATAACGAGACGTTCAACGTAAGCACGTGGCGTGTAGTGCGCGCCTAGTCTCCGGCGGTCTGTTGGATCAAGCGCCTGCTCCAGGAAGGTACCAAATATTGCCGGCTCGACATCTCGCCAGTTATAGCCTGCTGCTGCTGCAAGCTCGCCGATTTCTTCCTTGGCCAGCTTAAGCGCACGACGATTCTTGAAGAATGCGCCATTGAACTTCTTGACTTTCTCCCGGATGGTCGCGCTGAAGCCACCTTCATCCATAGCACGCCAAAGATCTTCCATCATGCCAGGAAAAATTTCCTGGCTTCTGCACGCAGTCATGCAACAGGTTCTTGAAGCTATCCTCCGGCAGAAGCTCAACATCCTCTGCGAACATGGTGAAAAGAACCCGCATGAGGAACATGGCGACGTCTTCAGCCGCGTAACCAGCCTCCTCCAAAGCCAGCGAAACCTTGGCTATGCGCACCGCGATTTCGCGCGAGACCTTGGCTGCGTGCCGGGAGGGATCGAGTGACAGCGGGTCGGACCAGATAGCCCGCAACCGGCTACGCACATCATCATCGCGGAGATCTTCGAGATAGATACGGAATGAACGGCGATCAGGGAACTGGTCATAAGCCTTCCCATCGCGGCGGAAGTTTGAATAGACCTCGATACAATGTCCCACATCGCAGACAAGCACGAAAGGCGGCGGTTCATGCGACACTGGCAACAGGCGAACATAGTTTTCCGCCTGAGCGCGGGCATTCATCATCAGCACGTCCCAGGATCGATTGGCGCTTGCGCGGCGGCCGCGGGGCGCGATCTCTATGCCGGGAAGCTGGGGCGCGTCGCTCACTTTCTTGTCGCCGAAAAACCGGCTTTGCTTGGCTTCCAGTACGAAGCAATTTTGCTTGTAGAGGTCAATGCGTTTGGTCGATGACGAGCCGTCGCGACCGATCTCCCGGACAGCTCGCTCAAACACATAGCTGTTGTTTTCGGTGCTCGCCGAGGCCGGATCGGCGTGCGGAAGATCAAGCAGATCGCAAAGTTCCGTCAGAAACAGCGCATAGTTTGCACGCTCCTGGCCGCCTTCCTGGCCTTGCCAGCGGCTGATGAATAGATCGACCTTCGATTGCATGTCTGATTCTGCCCCGCGTTCAATTCCTGTTTTACGACGTAGGGCTCAACTCGCAAGCAGTCCGTATCTATAAAAGAGATAGCGAGCTCTAAATCCCCACAGCCCCCTTAATCAGCGCCTTGGCATCCGCGCTATCCCAGGCCGCCGGCCCGTTCATCGCCGAGATCAGGCACCCCTTGTCGTCGATCAGCAGCGTCACCGGCAGACCGAACGCCAGCCCCTGCTTCTTCAACCCGTTGAACACCGCGATCGTGTCGTCGCGGTAAAGCTTCAGCGCATCGACGCCCGTCTCCGACAGAAACGTCTTCGGCTTCTCGTCATCGCCGGTGTCGATATTGACGGGCACCACCTGGAACTTGTCGCTGCCGAGTTCCTTCTCCAGAGCATTCAGCGCCGGCATTTCCTCGCGGCAGGGGACGCACCATGTCGCCCAGAGATTGAAGAGCACCGTCTTGCCGGCGAAGTGGTCGAGCGTCATCGGCTTGCCCTCGGCATCCTTGAAGGCGATCGAGGTCATCCGGACCGGCTGTTCGGGCGCGACCATGGCGGCCACCTCGCCCTTCAGGAACGGCTTGATGCGCGTCGCGATGTCCTTCGTGGCCTTGCATTCGCCCGCCGCCATATCGGCGCCGCCATTGCCAGACCCCGTCTCCTTAATGTAAACCGCTGCCGCACCGGCAATGATGCCTGCGACGACCGCGATCCCGATCAGTTTCAGGGATGGCAGGCGCAAGGGCGTTCTTGTTGTCATTTCATTCTCCCGGACACGCGTTCTTCAAGGCAGGCATCTTTCATGGCCGACAGCACGGACACCAAATCCTCCAACCAGATGTGGGGCGGACGTTTCGCTTCCGGCCCAGATGCGATCATGGAGGAGATAAATGCCTCGATCGGTTTCGACAAGAAGCTGTTTGCGCAGGATATTCGCGGATCGATCGCCCACGCCACCATGCTCGCCCACCAGGCTATCATTTCGGCCGATGATAAGGACAAGATCGTCGAAGGGCTAAACACGATCCTGTCAGAGATCGAGAGCGGCAATTTCGAATTCTCCCGCAAGCTGGAAGACATTCACATGAATGTCGAAGCCCGCCTTGCGACCCTGATCGGCCCCGCCGCCGGCCGCCTGCACACCGCCCGCTCGCGCAACGACCAAGTGGCGCTCGATTTCCGCCTCTGGGTGAAGGAAGAGCTGCAGAAGACCGAACAGCTGCTGACCAGCCTGATCGCGGCCTTCCTCGACCGCGCCGAAGAGCATGCCGATACGGTGATGCCCGGCTTCACGCATCTGCAGACCGCCCAGCCCGTCACCTTCGGCCATCACTGCATGGCCTATGTCGAAATGTTCGGCCGCGACCGCTCGCGCGTGCGCCACGCCATCGAGCATCTGGACGAGAGCCCGATCGGCTCGGCGGCCCTTGCCGGCACCGGCTATCCGATCGACCGCCACATGACCGCCAAGGCGCTCGGCTTCCGCGAGCCGACCCGCAATTCGATCGACACCGTCTCCGACCGCGATTTCGCCATCGAGTTCCTGGCATTGGCCGCGATCTGCGCCATGCACCTGTCGCGTCTGGCTGAAGAGATCGTCATCTGGTCGACGCCGCAGTTCGGCTTCGTGCGCCTGTCGGACGCCTTCTCCACCGGCTCCTCGATCATGCCGCAGAAGAAGAACCCTGATGCGGCCGAACTGGTGCGCGCCAAGACCGGCCGCATCAACGGCTCGCTGATCGCACTGCTCACGATCATGAAGGGCCTGCCGCTCGCCTATTCCAAGGACATGCAGGAAGACAAGGAACAGGTCTTCGATGCCGCCGAAAGCCTGGAGCTCGCCATCGCCGCGATGACCGGCATGGTCCGCGACCTCACCATCAACACCGAGCGCATGAAGGCTGCCGCCGGCACCGGTTATTCCACCGCGACCGACCTCGCCGACTGGCTGGTGCGCGAGGCGGGCCTGCCCTTCCGCGACGCCCACCATGTGACCGGCCGCGCCGTGGCGCTGGCCGAAAGCAAGGGCTGCGATCTCTCCGACCTCTCGCTCGCCGATCTGCAGGCGATCAACGCCGCCATTACGGACAAGGTCTACGACGTCTTGACGGTCGAGGCATCGGTCGCCAGCCGCAAGAGCTTCGGCGGCACGGCGCCGTCTGAAGTCAGGAAGCAAATCGCCTACTGGCGCGCCCGCAACTGATCCCGAAAAGGGCGGAGCGCAACCCGCTTCGCCCCTTCGATTTCGCAAAGCGCGAGACCGCAACAATCAGGGTGCACAAGGCGGATAAACTTCGCTATGAAGGTGTCCATCCGTGCCGCTTCCCAAGAGGAATTCCATGCAGACCAGCTTCCCGCAGATCATCCGCCTGACGGTCGTTTTTGCCGTGATCGGCCTTGCCGTCGCCGGATGCGGGCGCAAGGGCGACCTCGATCCGCCGAGCGTGCGGGCAACGAAGGAGGGCGACTCGTCCAAACCGACGCAGCAGCCCGGTGTCAAGGACCGCCACTTCTTCCTCGATCCTCTTCTGTAACAGGCGACTAAAGTGAACCATTTCGAGTATCGCGACGGCATCCTCTACGCCGAGAACGTTCCCGTTCCCGAGATTGCCAAGGCCGTCGGCACGCCCTTCTACGTCTATTCCACGGCAACGCTCGAGCGCCACTACAAGGTCTTCTCGCAGGCCTTCAGCGATGTCGACTCGATGGTCTGCTACGCCATGAAGGCCAATTCGAACCAGGCCGTCCTGAAGACGCTCGGCAATCTCGGCGCCGGCATCGATGTCGTCTCCGAAGGCGAACTGCGCCGCGCTCTGGCAGCCGGCATCCCGGCCAACCGCATCATGTTCTCCGGCGTCGGCAAGACCGCGCATGAGATGGACTATGCGCTCGAGGCCGGCATCTACTGCTTCAACGTCGAATCCGAGCCCGAGCTCGAGATCCTCAACCAGCGCGCCGTCAAGGCCGGCAAGAAGGCGCCCGTCTCCTTCCGCATCAACCCCGATGTCGACGCCCGCACGCACGCCAAGATCTCGACCGGCAAGAAGGAAAACAAGTTCGGCATCTCCTGGGAACGCGCCCGCGCCGTCTACGCCCGCGCCGCCACCTTGCCCGGTATCGAAGCCACCGGCATCGACATGCATATCGGCAGCCAGATCACCGAGCTGCAGCCCTTCGACGACGCCTTCAAGCTGCTGCGCGAGCTGGTCAGCACGCTGCGCGCCGATGGCCACGACATCCACCATGTCGACATCGGCGGCGGTCTCGGCATTCCCTACAAGGACGACAACAACCCGCCGCCGCTGCCCGACGCCTATGCCGCGATCGTCAAGAACCAGCTGCGCGAGCTCGGCTGCAAGATCGTCATGGAGCCCGGCCGCCTGATCGTCGGCAATGCCGGCATCCTGGTGACCGAAGTGCTCTACGTGAAGGACGGCGGCGAAAAGACCTTCGTCATCGTCGACGGCGCCATGAACGACCTCATCCGCCCGACGCTCTACGAGGCCTATCACGAGATCCGCCCCGTGGTGATCTCGGCCGCCAACGCGCCGCGCATCAAGGCCGATGTCGTCGGCCCTGTTTGCGAGACCGGCGACTACCTGGCGCTCGACCGCGAAATGGCAATGCCGAAATCGGGCGATCTCTTCGCCGTCAGCTCCGCAGGAGCCTATGGCGCGGTACAGGCCGGCACATACAACAGCCGCCTTCTGGTGCCAGAAGTGCTGGTCAAGGGCAGCGATTTCCACGTTATCCGCCCGCGCCGGACCTACGAAGAACTGATCGCGCTCGACAGCGTCCCCGCCTGGCTCGACTAATCAACGGCAATCACTTTTTGGCGAAGACGCGGGAAAAACCGGCATTGACCGGCCCCTGCCCTCGTCTTCGCCACAAAGAGTGTTATCCTTTCCGCATACCGTCTTGCCCGGTCGCCGCCGCGCAAGCCCTCTCTGCCCTTTAACGCCAGGCCCCTAACGCCAGATCGCGGAGACCGGATTGAAGAACAGCACCAAGAGCGAAAAGAAAGGTGCCTTTGCCCTGAAGCCGTCGCTCGCACGGCTGGTGGCAGCAAAGCGCCTGACCGCCCAATGCGTGTTGCTGTTCGAGCAGGTGCTGCCTCTCACCCTGCCCATCCTGTCGGTCGTAGCGCTTTATCTGGCCGCCTCCTGGTTCGGCGTCTTCCGCATCGTTCCCGATTGGCTGCGCATCGTGCTGCTATTCGGTTTCGGCCTCGGGCTGCTGGCAACGCTTTATCCCTTCCGCAAGCTGCACTGGCCGGGCTCGGCCGCTGCCGACCGGCTGCTGGAAGAGCGCAACGGCCTGCCGCATCAGCCGGTTGCCGTGCAGGAAGACGAGCCGGCCTTCGACACCCCCTTCGCCCGCGCGCTGTGGCGTGAGCACCAGACCCGCATGGCCGAGAAGATCGCCTCGCTGGACGCCGGCTTCCCGCAGCCCGATATCGCCTCGCATGACCGCTGGGCGCTGCGCGCCATCCCCGCCCTTCTGATCGTCGTCGCCTTCGGCTATTCGCTCTCCACAAACGGCGGCTCGATCAGCGACGCGTTGCAGCCGCGCCCGCAGGCGCAGGCAACCGACCCGGCGGTGCGCATCGACGCCTGGATCACCCCGCCCGCCTATACCGGCCGCGCCCCCGTCTATCTTACCGCGACCGGCAGCGAGCAGGGCGCGATCAAGATCCCGCAATCGTCGAACCTCACCGTGCGCGTCTCCGGCGGCAAGGCCGACGAGAAGGTGGTCTTCGCCCGCGAGGACGGCCAGCGCATCGAGATCGCCGCAGCCGAGAACCCCGCCGCCACGCCGAACGCACCCGCTTCGGAAACACCCGCGACACCAGCGCCGGCAACCGCCGAGGGCCAGCAGCCCGCAACGGCAACGCCCCAGCAGCAGACCGCCTCCACGCATCTGATGAAGCTCGAGGAAAACGGCACGCTCGAAGTCAACGGCCGCAAATGGGCCTTCGACGTCATCCCGGATAAAGCTCCCGAGATCGCCTTCAACGGCTTGCCGAAGCCAACGGTCAACGGCGCGCTGGAGATCGGCTACACGATCAAGGACGATTACGGCGTGCAGGAAGCAACGGCTGAAATCGTGCCTGTCGAGACGGACACGAGCGCCACGCCCCTCTATCCGCTGCCCGAATACAAGCTCGACATTCCGCGCCGCAACGCCCGCGACGCCAAGGGCGTGGCCAGCAAGAACCTCACCGAGCATCCGCTCGCCGGCAAGCGCGTGCGTATCACGCTGATCGCCAAGGACGCCGCCGGCCAGACGGGCCGCAGCCCGCCGCACGAGATGACGCTGCCTGCCCGCCCCTTCAGCGAGCCGCTCGCAGCCGCAGTCGCCGAGCAGCGCCAGACCTTCGCGCTCGACACCCGCAAGATGCCTGAGGCGATCGCGCTCAACGAGGCGCTGACGCTGCGCCCGGAAGAGACGATCCCCAATCTCACCAATTACCTGCTGATCGAATCCGCCCGCCAGCGCATGAAGCTTGCCAAGGGCGACGAGGCGCTGAAGGACACCGCCGACTATCTCTGGGACATCGCCATCGGCATGGAGGATGGCAATCTCTCGCAGGCCGAGCGCAACCTGCGCAACGCCCAGCAGAACCTCGCCGACGCCCTGCAGCGCAATGCGCCCGACGCCGAGGTCAAGAAGCTCATGGACGAGCTGCGCAAGGCGATGCAGGACTACATGAAGGAGCTGGCGCAGCGCATGCAGAATGCGCCGATGCAGCCCAACCAGAACGCCCAGAACGTCATTCGCCAGCAGGATCTGGAGCGGATGATGGACCAGATCGAAAACCTGGCCCGCTCCGGCAACCGCGACGCCGCCCAGCAGATGCTGTCGGAACTGCAGCGGATGATGAACAACATGCAGGCCGGTCGCCCGCAGCGCGGCCAGCAGCAGCAGGGCCAGGACAACAGCCAGATGCGCCAGCAGATGGACAAGCTCGGCCAGATCCTGCGCGACCAGCAGAAGCTGATGGAAGAGACCTTCAAGCTCGACCAGCAGCTGAAGGACCGCATGCAGCGCGGCGACCCCAACAACATGAACCCCGACCTCGGGATGAACGACCCGCTTCTGAACGACATGCCGATGGACAATGACGGCATGCCGCAGGACCAGCAGCAACAACAGGGCCAGCAAGGCCAGAACCAGCAGGGCCAGCAGCAACAGGGTCAACAAGGCCAGCAGGGCCAGAACCCCTCCGACGAAATGACGGCCGAACAGCTGCGCGAGGCGCTGAAGCAGCTGCGCGAGCGCCAGGACCAGCTCGGCAAGCAGCTCGGCGAAATGCAGAAGAGCCTCGGCGACATGGGCATGAAGCCCGGCCAGGGCTTCGGCCAGGCGCAGCGCGAGATGGAAGGCGCCGGTCGCGAGCTCGGCCAGGGCCGCGGCGAGCCGGCCATCCAGGGCCAGGGCCGCGCGCTGGAGGCATTGCGCCAGGGCGCCCGCGACATGATGAACCAGATGATGCGGGCGCAGCAGGGTCAGCAAGGCCAGGGCCAGGGGCCGCAGGGCCAAGTCGGCCAGGGCAACCAGAACGGCCGCGACCCGCTCGGCCGTCCGCGTCGCGCCGACGGTCCCGATTTCGGCGATCAAGTGAAGGTGCCCGACGAGATCGACGTGCAGCGCGCCCGCGAAATCCTCGATGCCATCAGAGAAAAGCTGGGCAACAACCCTTCACAGGAGATGGAACGGCGCTATCTTGAACGCCTGCTCGATATTCAATAAGACGCAGGATATATTCTTGATTTCAAACCTGCCCCGAACCGCGGCTTTTCACCCGTATGGGGCTATTCCAAAACCGCGGAAGCTTCGTAATGTCGCGGCGGCAGGCGACGAACGATAGCGATTCGATGGCAATTCTCTTCAAGACGGTAATCGACGAAAACACGGCATTCGAGATGATCGGCAGTGCCCTGTCCGAGCACGGCAACGACTATGACGGCTATCTGAACGTCGTTGCCGACGAAGGTGAGCAGACGCTGACCTGGGGCCCGAACATGCATGCCGAGCAGTTCCAGGCCGAAATGACGGAGATCTTCCGTGCCACATGGGACATCTGCCCTTTCTGGGTGGTCTATGAGCGCCGCGACGATCGCAAGGATCCCGACGCCAACGACATCCGCAACGCCGCCTTCAGGCTGACCCGCGCCTATGACGGCGTGCTCGTCGTCACGCTTAGCCTGCTCGACAAGCGCGACCATGCCGAAGATATCGAACTGATCTTCGTCTGCTTCAAGGAAGACCCGCAGCGCCGGAATTTTCGCGTGCGCTTCGAGGGCAAGTTCATTCAGCCCCAAAACTGAAAAAGCCGGCGAGGACGCCGGCCTTGATACGATAGATCTGCCTCAGCCAGCCGTCAGGCCGCCAGAGCGCGCGCGACCGCCTTGCGGATATCCGGAAGCGCGAATGGCTTCGACACGACATCGACGATCTTTTCGGCGAGGTCATCGGCGCGTTCGCGCTGTTCGGCATAGCCGGTCATCAAAAGGATCTTCAGCGCCGGAAAGGCCGACTTCGCCTGGTGCGCAAGCTCGATGCCGTCCATCACGGGCATGCGAATATCCGACAGCAGCAGGTCGTAACCGCCGATGTTGAGCTTCTCCAGCCCTTCCGCACCGTCAGCCGCTTCTTCGGTCTCATGACCGTCGAGGCGCAAAGCGCGGGCTACGAAAGAACGCAGGGAATCTTCGTCTTCCGTAATCAGAATTCTTGCCATGGTGTGCATTGCTCCGTTTCATGCCCTACCCGCAAATCACACGACTTTCCTTTGCGAGTGGTAAACGGCCGAAGGCAATGATCCGGGCGATGGACGGGATGGTTAACAACCCGTCTTGAAATGAGGCATCCAAGCATGTCGCGCAAAAGTGTGCAGCGGTTTTGCGGCAACGACATGCGACAAGGAAAAGAGGTGACTACGCGTCGCCGGTGACGACGCCGACGAAGGGAAGCTCGCGGAAGGCATAGGCCACATCCATGCCGTAGCCGACGACGAAATAGTCGGGGCATTCGAAGCCGACATAATCCGCTTCCAGCTTTTCCTTGCGCTTGACGCTCTTGTCGAGCAGCACCGCGATGGTGACGTTGCGGGCGCCGCGCTCGTAGAGCAATTCCTTGGCGAACTTCAGCGTGCGGCCGGATTCGAGAATGTCGTCGATCAGCAGAACGTCGCGGTCCTTCACCTCGCTGTCGATATCCTTGACGATCCGCACACCCTGCGAAACCGTGCCGGTGCCGTAGCTCGACAGCGTGATGAACTCGACCTCGGGCGCAAGCCCGCTGTCATGCAGCGCACGGATGAGGTCGGCCGCGAAAATGAACGAGCCCTTGAGGACGGCGATGACGAGCAGGTCCTTGGTCGGTCCCTTCGCGATCTCCCGGGCGATGGCGTGATTGCGCTCGGCAATCATCTCGGCCGTGAAAAGAGGATCGATATTCTTACCGCGCACCACAGGCATGAAGGCTTGCTCCCTGAAAACAAGCACAAGCCGTTAGCACAAACCGCGCGGCGAAACACCCCATAAAGCATGTCGCGCAAAAGTGCGACGCGGTTTTGCGCTGCTGACATGCGCTAGAACAGAGATCTAAAGCGCGAAGAGCGAATCCGTAGGATCGCGACACGCTTTAGGGCATAAAGGAGAGCCGAACCTCGGGCGTTTTTCCACCGGGATACTGTATCCTGGAGGAGAAGCCGCGGCTCTGGCCACCATAGATAACGTCGGCGGGCGCATTGATCACCACGCTGGCGACCAGTTTTTCGTCGGCGTAGAGATTGGCGCGGATCGGCCGCACCATCTGCGTCGTGCCGCTGACATTGTCGATGATGCCGTTGATCAGGAGCACCCGCATGCCATTGGCATCGCGCGGCGTCGCCGTCACATGGGTGAAGTGCAGCGGATCGGTATCGACGGCCGCATTGGAAGCAGACAGGCCGGAGAACCCGCCGGAGAGACCGAAGACGAGCACGCACAGCGCCACGACAAGCACGGAGAAATGCTTGAGCGAGGCCTGCTGCAACCAGGCTTCGGCGGCCTGAACGAAGGATGGCGCCTGAACCGGCGCTGCTCGCTCTGGACGTGGCGGCGATGGACGAGCGCCGGCACTGCGACTGTTGTCGTTGAAGTTGCGGCCCTTGAAGCTGCGATCGTTGAAGTCGGGCCCGCGCTGCTTGCCAATGACCACGAACTCGGCATCGGCGATATCGGCGGGACGGCTTTGCCGGTGCTCGCGCTTCACGGTATCAGGCGGCAGGAAATCATAGGCCCGCCCGGGTGCCTGGCGCTTGAACGAGGAGGATGTCATGACGACCGCCTTTCCGGTATCCACTGCTTTCACGCCCGACCTGATAGGCGGGCATTGAAACGAATCCTCTCTACTCGTAAATTTTATTGGTTAATGCTTCGCAAATGCCGCCATCAAACAGGCGTCTTTCCGGCGAAATTTACCCGTTGTTAACGGATCTGGTTAACAAGTCATGCGGTGAAACAACAAGAAACTGAGCGGCCCGTTGATCCACTTCGAGAATGTCGGTTTGCGCTATGGAATGGGACCGGAAATCCTCCGGGACCTGACCTTCGACATCCCGAAGAAATCCTTCCAGTTCCTGACCGGCCCTTCCGGCGCCGGCAAGACCACGCTGCTTCGGCTTCTCTTCCTCTCGCTGCAGCCGACACGCGGCCTGATCCGCATGTTCGGTCGCGACATCACCGATATACCCCGTACCGAACTGCCGCTTCTGCGCCGCCGCGTCGGCATCATCTTCCAGGAATTTCGCCTGCTCGATCATCTCACCACCTATGAGAACGTGGCCCTGCCGTTGCGCGTGCGCGGCAAGGATGAGGCGTCTTACAAGACCGACGTGCTGGAACTGCTGAAATGGGTCGGCCTCGGCGAGCGCATCAACGTGCTGCCCCCGGTACTCTCGGGCGGCGAGAAGCAGCGCGCCGCGATTGCCCGCGCCCTCATCGACCGCCCCGAGATCCTGCTCGCCGACGAGCCGACCGCCAACGTCGATCCGCCGATGGCGCGCCGCCTGCTGAACCTTTTCCTCGAACTCAATCGCCTGGGAACCGCCGTCGTGATCGCCACCCACGATCTGACGCTGATGGACCAGGTGGACGCCCGCCGGATGATCCTCTCGGAAGGGCACCTCGACATCCATGACTGAGCCAACCGCCCGCCCCGCAGCGCCTGCAGCCTCCAAGGGTCAGAAACGCCCGGAGATGAAGGTGCGCCCGACCGCGCCGATCCTGCCGTCCGCCAATATCCAGGGCAACGCGCTGATGGTCGTGATCGCGATCATGGCCTTTCTCGCCTGCCTGACGCTCGGCGGCGTCTCCATGGTGCGCTCGACGGCCGCAAGCTGGGAAAGCCAGATCTCCCGCGAGATCACCATCCAGATCAAGCCCGACGACGGGCTCGACATGGACAAGGCGCTGAATGACGCCCGCCGCATCGCGCTCACCTTCGTCGGCACCAAGGATGGCCAGATCGTCGACGAGGCCGCCACCGCACGCCTGCTCGAACCCTGGCTCGGCACCGGCCTCGACATCAAGGAACTGCCCGTCCCCCGCCTCGTCATCATCACTATCGACGAGAGCAACCCGCCCGATTTCGATGCGATGCGCGCCATGCTGAAGGAGAGCATTCCGCAATCCTCGCTCGACGATCACCGCACCTGGGTCGATCGCCTGGTATCGATGGCACATACGACGGTGATGATCGGCACCGGCGTGCTACTGCTGGTCTTCTCCGCCATGGTGCTGACAGTCGTCTTCGCCACCCGTGGCGCGCTGTCGGGCAACAGGCACATCGTCGAAGTCCTGCACTTCGTCGGCGCAGAGAGCTCCTTCGTTGCCAACGAATTCCAGAAGCATTTCCTGAAGATCAGCCTCAAGGGCTCGGCGGTCGGCTCAGCACTCGCCGCCCTCTTCTTCGTGTGCGCCGGCTTTTTGCAGAGCCGCACGCTCGCCACCCCGCAGACCGACCAGGCGACAGCACTCTTCGGCACCTTCTCGGTCGGCGCGCTCGGCTATGCCGGCATCTTCGCGACGATGATCGTCATCGCCCTCCTGACCACCTTCACTGCCCGGCTAACGGTCATGCGCACCATCTACGAAATCGACACGCTGCGCTCCGATCCCACCCGCGCCGACGGCCTTCCGAATTAAGATTACGGGCTGCATTTTGCCATGAAAGCGTCTGTTCGCCGCCCTAATCTGCGTATATTTTTCGATTCATGAGCATGAGCCGCATGTCGCACGACCCGATTCGCCCGAAAACGGAGCTTTCCCGCTCCGAGAGCGAGCCCGCGCGCCGTGGCCCCGTGCGCCGCATGCTGCGCTGGGGCGGCGTCACCTTCGTGCTCGCTATCGCCTTGGTTTTCGGCGGGTTTCTGTTCTTCGCGGATTCGGTCACCACCCTGAAGCCGCCGCTCGATCCGCATGCGGACGCCATCGTCGTACTGACCGGCGGCTACCAGCGCATCGACCAGGCCGTGGAACTCCTGCAGAAGGGCGCCGGCAAGCGCCTGCTGATCTCCGGCGTCCACCCGACCACCACCCGCAACCAGATCCGCAAGATGACCCAGGCAGCGCCCGATCTCTTCGATTGCTGCGTCGACATCGGCTACGACGCGCTCGACACGATCGGCAATGCAGAGGAAGCGACCAACTGGATCCACGCCAAGGGCTACAAGAGCGTGTTGATCGTCACCAACAACTACCACATGCCCCGCAGCCTCGCCGAACTCGCCTATGTCGATCCCGAAACCCAGTTCGTGCCCTATCCTGTCGTCAACACCGATCTGAAGAACAGCAACTGGTTCACCGATCCCAACGCCATGCGCGTCATGCTGGCCGAATACGGCAAGCTGCTCTTTGCCGGCGCCCGCAACCTGACCGGCCTCTTCCGCCACCCGGGCCTGCGCTCCGCCGAAGGCGATACCTGAACGGATCAGCGCTTTTTCTGCCGCTTAATATCGTGTAGGACGGCTGTGCCGCCCGTCTGGCGGATCTAGGCCTCGGGAAACTTCATGATCGCCCTGCGTTCCGTTCTCTTCAACACGATCTTCTACGCCAATCTCATTCTGCGAATGATCGTGTTCTCGCCCTATTACTTCCTGGCGCCGCGCCGGAGCGCCTATCGCATCCCGAAGAACTGGGCGCTCTCCAACCACTGGCTGATGGAAAAGATCGTCGGCACCACCTTCGAGATCGAGGGCCTGGAGAACCTGCCCGAGGGCGGCTACATCCTCGCCCCCAAGCACCAGTCCTTCTGGGACACCTATGCGCTGCTCCCATGGCTGAAGGACCCGGTCTATATCCTAAAGCGCGAGCTCATGTGGATCCCGCTCTTCGGCTGGTACGCCAAGAAGCAGCGGATGATCCCGATCAATCGCGGCGCGCGCGGCAAGGTCATGGTCGAGGCGCTGCGCCGCACCAAGGAAGAGCTCGCCACCGGCCGCCAGCTGATCATCTATCCCGAGGGCACCCGCCGCCCGCCCGGCGCCGAGCCGGT
Source organism: Rhizobium sp. S163 (assembly GCF_030380805.1). NCBI lineage: Bacteria > Pseudomonadati > Pseudomonadota > Alphaproteobacteria > Hyphomicrobiales > Rhizobiaceae > Rhizobium > Rhizobium sp. S163. The sequence continues at coordinate 120,841 of NZ_JAUDSA010000038.1, forward strand.
CTACAAATATGGCATCGCCCGCATGTATCGCGACCTGCAGCTACCGGTCGTGCCTGTCGCCATGCAGCCCGGCCTCTTCTGGCCACGCCGCTCGACCATGCGCTATCCCGGCCACTACAAGGTCCGCATCCTGAAGCCGATCGAGCCCGGCATGGACCCGGACGCCTTCTTCGCCCATCTGATCGAGGTGACCGAACGCGCCAGCGACGAAATCTTGATGGGCGACGCCGCGCGCAACCCAAACCTGCCGCTGCCGCCCACGGCACTGCAGCGCCTGGAGGAACTGCGCAAGCAGAACGCCGCAACGGCCGGCTAAGGCGCATAGCGCCTTGGCCCTCTGAGGCGCATAGCGCCTTGGCCCGGCTAAGGCGTGCAGCACCTTGGCTCACATCGCGCTAAGCCGCCCGCAGCCGCTCCACCTCGTCGACCACGTCTTCCAGCCAGTGGTCGCGAATACCCATCTCTTTGAGATGCGCCAGCGTGTTGAAGACATAGGCGTCGTTCGGCCCGGACTTTCCTTGCGCCTCATGCACGATGCGCGCCGCCGCCATCGTATCCAGCGAGCCGGCATATTGGGTGTGGTCGCGGTCGACGACATAGGCGACGCCCTTGACCCCGCGCCCGCCTGCAAGTTGCAGCGGAACCTGACGCTCGAGATAAACGTTGGTCACCAGTTCGCGTTCTCTGAGATAGCTAATGACCTCGTCCCAATCCTCACCCGCGACGCGAAACGCCATGCCGCGGCACGATCCCCCGCGATCGAGCCCCAGCACCAGCCCCGGATTTTGCTCGGTGCCCCGATGCACCCACGAGCGAACGCAGAGAGATCGCCGATAGCCATGAATAAGCGCTTGTGACCGTTCAACAAACGCGAAGCCCGGATTCCACATCAGCGATCCGTAGCCAAACACCCAAAATTCGTCCATATCCCAAGCCAGACCGAGATTCTAATTTGCGGACAACCATTGGAGAACATCATGGCAGCGTCAAGCCAATCTCGTAGCGGCAGGAAATTCTGGTTGCTGGGGGCAGGCATCGTTCTCGTGGTCGCACTCTATACCGGCGGCTGGTTCTACGCCGCCTCGACGCTGAAGAGCACGGTTCTGGCGGCGATCGGCCCCGGCAACAAGGCCGGCGTATCAGGCGAATGCGCCGATATCGACTTCCGCGGCTTCCCCTTCCGCATCGGCCTCTTCTGCTCGAAGGTGGATGTCGACGACAACGTCAACGGCGTATCGGCAAGCTTCGGCGCCCTGCGCTCGGCAGCCCAGGTCTACGCCCCCGGCCATATCGTCTGGGAACTTGATTCGCCCGCCGAAATCCGCACCGCCCACGGCCTGTCCGTCAACGCCGAGTGGACGAACCTGCAGTCGAGCCTCGTCACCAAGCTGAAGGGCATCGACCACTCCTCGACCATAATCGACGGCCTGAAGGCGACCGCCGTCTCCTCCGCCACCGGCCAGACCATCAACTTCGACGCCGCCCATACCGAGCTGCACCTGCGCCAGAACGGCGCCGACCTCGACGGCGCGATCTCGCTGACCGACGCGCAGACGGTGATCAAGGATTGGCCGCAGGTCTTGCCCAAGCTCTCGACCAGCGCGGATGTCACACTGGCGGGCAAGGCCGGCATGATCGACGGCAGCGACGAGAAGGGCCTCTACGGCGCCAGCGGCGAGCTCCGCAAAGCGGTAGCCGACATGGGCGACGGCAAGGTGATGACGCTGTCAGGCCCCTTCTCCTTCGACGAGGAGGGCTATCTGACCGCCCAGTTCAAGCTGCAGATCGAAGACGTCAACGCCTGGCGCGACAGCATCAAGCAGGGCTTCCCCGATATCGCCAAGACCGTCGATACCGCCGCCAAGCTTTTGAAGGCGATGGCCGGCGGCGGCGGAAACGTCTCCGTCGACCTCGTCGTCCAGCGCGGCAACGCCTCCGTCAGCGGCTTCATCCCGCTGGGCCAGATTCCGCCGATCTGAGGTTTATGGTGGGTGCGTGGCGCGATGCTGTGCGCGCAGCGCTATGCGGCGTGAAGGTACGCGGCACGCTCCTCACACTCCCTCATTCCTGTGCTTGTCACAGGAATCCAGCCGACGCGCGTCCGCGCGTCGAAGAGAGTCTACCGCGATCAAGGACTTGATCGCGCTGGATCCCGGCACGAGGCCGGGATGAGGGTGGAAATGGTGGTGCCTGCCGCCCCAAAAGAGCGCGTTGCGGAGAGCGGTACTTTCGCCCCCAAGGACGCGCCGCCTCGGACCTCACCCCTTCTTATCAAGCGTATGCGGCCGCCCGAAGTCGGGTGCGTCGACATCCTGGCCGGCCTCGATGATCGAGCGGCGGATGGCGCGGGTGCGGGTGAAGAGGTCGAAGATCTTGTCGCCCTCGCCCCAGCGGATCGCCCGCTGCAGATAGGCGAGGTCTTCGGAAAACCGCGCCAGCATCTCCAGGATCGCATCCTTGTTGTGCAGGCACACATCCCGCCACATGGTGGGGTCGGAGGCCGCCAGACGCGTGAAATCACGGAAGCCGGAGGCGGAATACTTGATCACTTCCGATTCCGTCACCGTGCCCAGATCATCGGCCGTGCCGACGATATTGAAGGCGATCAGATGCGGCAGGTGCGAGACGATGGCGAGCACCTTGTCGTGGTGCTCGGGGTCCATCACGTCGATCTTCGAGCCAAGCGTCTCCCAGAACTGGCCGAGCGCCTTCAGAGCCGTCTCATCCGTCCCCTCGATCGGCGTGAAGATGCACCAGCGGCCGGCGAATAGTCCGGGGAAGCCGGCGTCGGGGCCGGACTTTTCCGTGCCCGCGAGCGGGTGGCCGGGAATGAAGTGGACGTTATCAGGCATATGCGGCTGCATCTGCGCGATGACGGACGCCTTGGTCGAGCCGACATCGGTGACGATGGCGCCCGGCTTCAGATTATCAGCGATCTCCTTGGCAACCGCCTCCGACGCGCCGACCGGTACCGAGACGATGACGAGATCCGCGTCCTTGACCGCTTCGGCCGAAGACGTCGTGTAGCGATCGCCGAGCTCAAGCTCTTCCGCCCGCTTCAGCGTCTCGGCGCTGCGGGTGGCGATGACCACCTCTTTCGTCAGCCCCAGCCGCTTGATGTCATGCGCCAGCGACGAGCCGATCAGGCCGATGCCGATGAGCGCGATGCGATCGAACTGGACCGTCATGCCTTCCGTCCCATAAACTCGCCGAGCGCCTCGATGACGCCGCGGTTTGCCTCTTCGGGACCGACGCTCATGCGCAGAGAATTCTTGAAGCCGTAGCCCTTCACGGCGCGCAGGATGTAGCCGCGGCTGGTGAGAAACTCGTCTGCCTCCTCGGCGCGCTTGCCGTCCACATCGGGGAAATGGATCAGCACGAAATTGGTGACCGACGGCGTAACCTTCAGGCCGATCGCCTCGAAGGCGCCGGTCAGCTTGTCGATCCACATCTGGTTGAAGGCGACGGCTTCCTGCATGAAGGACTGGTCGCGGATCGCAGCTGCACCGGCCGAGATCGCCGCCATGTTCATGTTGAACGGTCCGCGCACGCGGTTCAGCGCATCGACGATATCGGCAGGCGCATACATCCAGCCGACGCGCAGCGCCGCCAGGCCGTAAACCTTCGAGAAGGTGCGGGTCATGACAACGTTCGGGTTCGACGACACGATCTCGATACCGGATTCATAATCGTTGCGGCGCACATATTCGGCATAGGCCGCGTCGAGCACCAGCACGACGTTCTTCGGCAGGGCGGCATGCAGGCGGCGGATTTCGCTGACCGGAACATAGGTGCCGGTCGGATTGCCGGGGTTGGCGATGAACACCATCTTGGTCTTCTCGGTCACGGCGGCGATGATCGCGTCGACATCGACGGTCGCTTCCTTCTCCTTGACCGTGACGACGTTGGCACCGGCGCCCATGATCTGGATCTTGTAGACCAGGAAGCCATGTTCGGTGATGATCGCCTCGTCGCCGGGCGCCAGATAGACATGGCAGAGCAGCCCGAGCAGCTCGTCCGAGCCGTTGCCGCAGAGAATGTTAGCCGGGTTAAGCCCATGCACTGCCGCGATCGCCTCGCGCAGCTCGACGGCCTGTCCATCCGGATAGCGCTCGAGGTTGTCGGCCGCGGCGCGATAGGCGGCGATCGCCTTCGGGCTGGCGCCGAGCGGCGTTTCGTTCGACGAGAGCTTATAGACGCGCGCCACGCCCGGCGCATGTTCCTTGCCGGGCACATAGGCCGCGATATCAAGAATACCGGCACGGGGAACAGGCTTGCTCGTCTCTACGCTCATGGGATCAACCTTGGAAAAGGCCGGGGTGTCCGGCTGGAAATTGCCTTGAGGCAATAGAACGGAAATGGGGCGTTGTCGAGTGGTGGGGGAGATAGGGCGAGCGCGCGCTTACCCTCCGCTCGGGGAAATCGGGGCGAGCGCCCACCACGAGTCTCTTCCCCCCAGCGGGGGGAAGGTGCCGGCAGGCGGATGAGGGGGCCAGCAGCACAACGTCAGACATTTTCAGGGAGAAGTGGACCTCCGAGCCCGGAGCCCCCTCATCCCCGGTGCAACAAGTTGCACCTGAGCCCTTCGGGCCACCTTCTCCCCGCTGGGGAGAAGGGAATGCCGCACCGCTGCGGTGCCTACCGCGTCCGCGTCGTCGGCACGCCATGCGGCGACAGCACCGGCACGAACACACGCCTGGAAGCGCGCACCGCCACCGGCAGCCCTTGATAAAGCCGCTTCTGCGCCTCGACGATGATGACGCCCGAAAACGCCGGCCAAAGCGCCCGCCCGACATATTCGAATGCACCGCGCAGCCGCATCATCGTCCGCAGCTTCGACGGCGGAAACAAAAGCGCTTCGGCGGACGCGCCCGGCGTGAAATTCGTTTCGCGCAACAGATGTGTCAGCTGACCTCGCGAATACGGCCGCCCGGAGCCGAAAGGCGTGTGCTCCAGCCGCGCCCAGACACCGCGCCGGTTCGGCACCACGATCACCAGCCGCCCGCCCGGCGCCAGCACCCGCCAGAGCTCCTTCAGCGTCTCACGCGGGTTTTCCGCGAACTCCAGCGAATGCACCATCAGCACCCGGTCGATCGACGAATCCGGCAGCGGCAGTTCCTCGTCGAAGATCAGCGCCGTCGACGACAGCGAGCCCATCGGCCAGTTCACTGCGCCCTGTCCGGCCGGCATGAAGGCGAAGGTGCGTTCGGTGTCGGCCTGGAAGCGATCGAGAAACGGCACGGCATAGCCGATGCCCACCAGCCGTTCCTGCGGCAGCCGCACCCAGAGCGAGGAGAGCGCCATGGCGATCGACTGCTCGGCGATGCGGCCGAGGTCGGAATGATAGAACTGGCGTAGGTCGACGATATCTGCGTGCATTGCGATAAATGTTATCAGTGAGCGGTTGGACTTCAAGGCCGCAGCCTCTACATTCGGGGTCAGTCCGAGATAAAGAGGCACTTTAGATTATGAAACCTTTGGATTTAGACGTTTTTCTCTGCCGCACCGATAATTTCGGCGTGCTTGTTCATGATCCCGAGACCGGCCTCACCGCCTCCATCGACGCCCCCGATGCCGACGCCGTCATCGCCGCCGCCAACCGTCGCGGCTGGACGATCAGCCACATCTTCACCACCCATCACCACACCGACCACGTCGAGGGCAATCTGGCGCTGAAGGAAAAGTATGGCTGCGAGATCATCGGCCCGATCAACGAGGCGGTGGCGATCCCCGGGCTCGACATGACTATGTCCGACGATGATACCTTCCTTTTCGGCGAACACCCCGTGCGCGTCATCGAGACCCCCGGCCACACCGCCGGCCATATCTGCTACCACTTCACCGACGACAAGCTGCTGTTTGCCGCCGACACGCTGTTCGCGCTCGGCTGTGGCCGGCTGTTCGAGCGCCCGCCGGCCGATATGTGGCACTCGCTGCAGAAGCTTGCCGTGCTTCCCGATGAGACCGCGATCTACTTCGGCCACGAATATACGCTCTCCAACGCCCGCTTCGCGCTGACCATCGACCCGGACAACGAACGGCTGAAAGCCCGCGCCGCCGAGATCGAGGCGTTGCGCGCCGAAGGCAAGTTCACCATCCCGACGACGCTCGCGCTGGAGAAGGAAACCAACCCCTTCCTGCGCGCCGGCGACCCCGCCATCCGCCGCAACCTGTTGATGGAGACCAAGACCAACGAAGAGGTCTTCGCCGAAATCCGCAAGCGCAAGGATAATTTCTGATGGCGCCGGCGCCGATCTCAGCCGACGACATTATCCGCGAACTGAATTTGGAGCCGCACCCCGAGGGCGGCTTCTACATCCAGACCTTCCGCGACAGCGAAGGCGACGGGCGCGGCCATTCGACGGCGATCTATTATTTGCTGAAATCCGGCCAGCGCTCGCACTGGCACCGCGTCCACGACGCGGCTGAGGTCTGGCACTATTACGCCGGCGCACCGCTGGCGCTGCATCGCGCCCAGGATGGCGGGCGAAGCGAGACGCTGATGCTTGGCCTCGATATCCTCGGCGGCCAGCGCCCGCAGGCGATCATCCCCGCCAACTGGTGGCAATCGGCCGAGACGCTGGGCGACTACACGCTGGTAGGATGCACGGTTTCGCCCGGCTTCGAATTTTCGAGCTTCGAGATGGCCCCACCCGAATGGTCGCCGGACGCCTAGGCCGCTAGCTAAGCCTTACCCCTGCTGCTCGACCACCTCGGGCAGCATCACGAACAGCGATTTGAGCAGCGACACCGTGCCGGAGTGGCCGACGCTGTAATAGATCATGCGTCCCTCGCGGCGGGTATTGACTAGGCCCTCGAGACGCAGACGGGCCAGTTGTTGCGAGACCATGGCCTGCTGCATGCCGAGAATGTCCTCGATCTGGCCGACGGTTTTTTCCTCTTCCGCGAGAATGCACAGGATGAGCAACCGCGTATGATGAGCCAGCGCTTTCAGAAGTTCACTTGCTGCCCGAGCTTTGGTCGAAAACCCCTGCAATTCGTGATCGGCCATACCCGATCGAGGTGTCGGCAAGTGCATGTTATGTCTCTGCTTGCATATATATCAAAAATGACAAGTGCTCATAACACGTACGCAACGCCGGATAATTTGGATCTCCTAAAGTGCCAAAAAAAGTCACATGATCAGCAGATAAGCTGGCCGCCGTTAACCTCCAGCACCTGACCGGTCACATAGCCAGACAGCGACGGCGCCGCCATGAAGAGATAGGCCGGCGCGCAATCCTCGGCCGTCCCCAGCCGCTGCAGCGGTATGCCCTTGCGGGTCTGCTCAAGCTTTTCGGCGGACGAATAACGCTGGTGGAAATCGGTCTCGATCGTACCCGGCGAGATGCAGTTGACGCGGATGCCGTCTGGCGCGAGTTCGCGCGCGAGCGCCTTCGAATAGGTCGAGACGAAAGCCTTGGAAGCCGAATAGATCGCCGAGCCCGGGCTGCCGCCCGTCAACGCCGAGATCGACACCGTGTTGACGATCGCAGCCTCGCCAGCGGCCCTCAGCGCCGGCAACAGCGCCCTGGTGACCTCGACGACCGACGTCTGGTTCAGTTGCACCACCTGGCCATACTGCTCGTCGGTGAGCGTGCCCGCCGGAAACCGGCCGAACATCGTTCCCGCATTGTTGACGAGCGCGTGGATCGTCTGGAAGTGGCCGAGCACCTTGTTCGCGAAAACCTCGCACCCCTCGCCCGTCGAGAAATCGCCGGCGATCAGGATGGCGCGGCGATCTTCTTCCGCCGTCAGCAGGAAATCCGGCAAGCTCCGCTCGCCGTCGCGGCCGGTGTGAACCAGCACCCGCGCGCCGCAATCGAGAAACTGTCTCGCAACCTCAAGCCCGATCCCGCGGCCGGCACCCGTGACCACCACGTTGCGGTTTTCGAACAACTTCGGATGAAACATCAAACCCTCCCCATCAGCGGCCGAACCGATCCGGATCCGACATCGTGAGAAGATAGCCTCTGCATCCGCCAATGATCAACCGCTACCGGTCTCGGATGACAGAGAAGAGCCTCGAGCGGGCAACAAAAAAGCGGCCTTGCGGCCGCTTCGATGACAGTCAGAGCTGAAAGGCTCAGTCCTTGTTGACGACACCCTGGAGGTGCGTCATTTCCATGATGAAGTGTTCCAGCTTGGACTTGTGCTCGTGATGCTGGGCATCCTCGAGTTCAGACTTGGCGGCGTCGATGCGACGGTCGAGTTCGTCCTTGGAGACGTCTTCGACGGGGATCGCGGATTCCGCGAGCAGCGTGCAGCCGGTCGGCAGGATGTCGGCGAAGCCGCCGAACACCACGAAGTCCTTCTTGACACCGCTGGCGGAGCGAACGCTCACGACGCCCGGCTTGATTGTTGTCATCGTCGGCGCGTGGTTCGCCATGACGGTCATCTCGCCCTCGGTTGCCGGAATGACAACTTCGGTCACCATCTCGGACAAGAGCAGACGCTCCGGAGATACGAGTTCAAAATTGAAATTGTCAGCCATGACGTTTCACTTCTTGATTGTCTTTGAAACGAGAGACGGCGCGCGGGGACGGTCCCTGCGCGCCGTAAGTGAATGCATCAAGCGGCTGCGGAGAGCTTCTTGGCCTTTTCGATGGCTTCTTCCATCGAGCCGACCATGTAGAAGGCTGCTTCCGGCAGGTGATCATATTCGCCGTTGACGAGGCCCTTGAAGCCCTTGATCGTGTCTTCGAGCGCAACGAGCTTGCCCGGCGAACCGGTGAAGACTTCGGCGACGAAGAACGGCTGCGACAGGAAGCGCTCGATCTTGCGGGCGCGGGCAACAGCCAGACGGTCTTCTTCAGACAGTTCGTCCATGCCAAGGATGGCGATGATGTCCTGCAGGGCCTTGTAGCGCTGCAGCGTCGTCTGAACCTTACGAGCCACTTCGTAGTGCTCTTCGCCGACAACCATCGGGTCGAGCATGCGCGACGTGGAGTCGAGCGGGTCAACGGCCGGGTAGATGCCCTTTTCAGCGATCGAGCGCGACAGAACGGTCGTTGCGTCCAAGTGGGCGAACGAGGTTGCCGGAGCCGGGTCGGTCAAGTCGTCGGCGGGGACGTAAATCGCCTGAACCGAGGTGATCGAGCCCTTCGTCGTGGTGGTGATGCGTTCCTGCATCGCGCCCATGTCCGTGGCGAGCGTCGGCTGATAGCCAACGGCCGAAGGAATACGGCCGAGCAGAGCCGACACTTCGGAACCTGCCTGCGTGAAGCGGAAGATGTTGTCGACGAAGAACAGAACGTCCTGGCCCTTGTCGCGGAAGTCTTCAGCGATCGTCAGACCGGTGAGAGCAACGCGAGCACGTGCGCCCGGCGGTTCGTTCATCTGGCCGTAAACGAGCGCAGCCTTGGAGCCTTCGCCGCCGCCGTGCTTGTTGACGCCCGATTCGATCATTTCGTGGTAAAGGTCGTTGCCTTCGCGGGTACGTTCACCCACGCCTGCGAATACCGAGTAACCACCGTGCGCCTTGGCGACGTTGTTGATCAGTTCCATGATCAGAACGGTCTTGCCGACGCCGGCGCCGCCGAACAGGCCGATCTTGCCGCCCTTTGCGTAAGGAGCGAGAAGGTCGACGACCTTGATGCCGGTGACGAGGATCTGGCCTTCGGTCGACTGGTCGACGTAGGAAGGAGCGTCCTGGTGGATGGCGCGCTTGCCCGAAGTGACCAGCGGGCCGGCTTCGTCAACCGGTTCGCCGATGACGTTCATGATACGGCCGAGCGTTTCCGGACCAACCGGAACCGTGATCGGCTCACCCGTGTCGGAGACCGGCTGACCGCGAACCAGACCTTCGGTCGAGTCCATGGCGATCGTGCGAACTTCGTTTTCACCCAGGTGCTGAGCGACTTCGAGCACGAGGCGGTTGCCGCCGTTCGTGGTTTCGAGTGCGTTCAGGATCGCCGGCAGTTCGCCTTCGAAGGCAACGTCCACGACGGCGCCGATAACCTGCGTAACCTTGCCGGCGGAGCCTGCCGCGGCCTTCTTGGGGGTAGCTGCCTTAGCCATCTTCTTACCCTCTTTCCCTTACCTCAGAGCGCTTCCGCGCCCGAAATGATTTCAATGAGTTCCTTGGTGATCTGAGCCTGGCGCTGACGGTTGTAGGAAAGCGTCAGCTTGTTGATCATTTCACCAGCGTTACGCGTCGCATTGTCCATCGCGCTCATCTTGGCGCCCATTTCGCCGGCGACGTTCTCGAGGAGCGCGCGGAAAATCTGGACCGAGATGTTGCGTGGAATCAGATCCTCGAGGATCGATGCCGGATCTGGCTCGTATTCGTAGACCGCGCCCGCATGTGCCGCGTCCTCGGCAACCGCCTCGCCAGCCGAAGCCGGGATGAGCTGCTGTGCCGTCGGAACCTGCGAGATCACCGACTTGAACTCGGAATAGAAGAGCGTGCAGACGTCGAATTCACCGGCTTCGTACATCTCGATGATGCGCTTGCCAATGCTGTCGGCGTTTTCGAAGGCGACACGCTTGACGTCGCGGAGTTCCTTGCGCTCGACGATGAGCGGCAGGAATTCGCGGCGCAGGCTGTCGTAGCCCTTCTTGCCGACAGTGAAGATCTTTACCGTCTTGCCTTCTGCGGTCAGCTTGCGGGCATGATCGCGGGCAAAACGGGAAATCTGCGAGTTGAAACCGCCGCAGAGGCCGCGATCAGCCGTGCAGACAACGAGCAGGTGAACCTGATCCTTGCCTGTACCGGTCATGAGAGCCGGCGCACCATCTGCATCGGTGACGGCATTGGCGATGTTCGCCAAAACCGCACTCATCCGCTGCGAATAGGGCCGGGCGGCCTCGGCCGCCTCCTGCGCACGCCGAAGCTTCGCCGCGGCGACCATTTTCATCGCCTTGGTGATCTTCTGCGTCGCCTTGACGGAGGCGATCCGGTTTTTCAGATCCTTAAGTGAAGGCATCCGTGATCCGTCCTAACTGGGTCCGATTACGAGAAAGACTTCGCGAAGCTGTCGATGGCAGCGGTGAGCTTGCCCTTCGTATCGTCGCTGATGGCCTTTTCGCTACGGATCGTGTCGAGGATCGCCGAACCTTCGGAACGGAGGTACGACAGCAGGCCCTGCTCGAACTTGCCGACCTGGTTGACCGCGACCTTGTCGAGGTAACCGTTGACGCCGGCGAAGATCACCGCGACCTGTTCTTCCGTCTTCAGCGGCGAGAACTGCGGCTGCTTCAGGAGTTCGGTCAGGCGTGCGCCGCGGTTCAGCAGGCGCTGCGTGGATGCGTCGAGGTCGGAGCCGAACTGGGCGAAGGCGGCCATTTCGCGATACTGGGCGAGTTCGCCCTTGATCGAGCCGGCAACCTGCTTCATGGCCTTGATCTGAGCGGCGGAACCAACGCGCGAAACCGACAGACCGACGTTAACGGCCGGACGAATGCCCTGGTAGAACAGGTCGGTTTCAAGGAAGATCTGGCCGTCGGTGATCGAGATCACGTTGGTCGGAATGAACGCCGAAACGTCGTTACCCTGGGTTTCGATGACAGGCAGAGCCGTCAGCGAGCCAGCGCCCATTTCGTCGGAGAGCTTTGCAGCGCGCTCGAGGAGACGCGAATGCAGGTAGAAAACGTCGCCCGGGTAAGCTTCGCGGCCCGGCGGGCGGCGCAGCAGAAGCGACATCTGGCGATAGGCGACAGCCTGCTTCGAAAGGTCGTCGTAACCGATCAGGGCGTGCTGGCCGTTGTCGCGGAAGTATTCGCCCATGGCGCAACCGGCGAACGGTGCCAGGTACTGCATCGGAGCAGCGTCCGAAGCGGTCGCGGCAACGACGATCGAGTACTTCATTGCGCCGCGTTCTTCGAGAACCTTGACGAACTGGGCAACGGTCGAACGCTTCTGGCCGATAGCGACGTAGACGCAGTACAGCTTTTCGCTGTCCGGGCCGTTATCGTGGATGGCCTTCTGGTTCAGGATCGCGTCGAGAATGATCGCGGTCTTGCCGGTCTGGCGGTCGCCGATGACGAGCTCGCGCTGGCCACGGCCAACCGGGATGAGCGCGTCGATGGCCTTGAGGCCGGTCGACATCGGCTCATGAACCGACTTGCGCGGAATGATGCCAGGAGCCTTGACGTCGACGCGCGCACGGCGGGTCGCGTTGATCGGGCCCTTGCCGTCGATCGGGTTGCCGAGAGCGTCGACAACGCGGCCGAGCAGTTCCGGACCAACCGGAACGTCAACGATGGCGCCCGTACGCTTGACGGTGTCGCCTTCCTTGATGGCGCGGTCGGAACCGAAAATAACGACACCAACGTTGTCGGCTTCAAGGTTCAGCGCCATGCCGCGGATGCCGCCCGGGAACTCGACCATCTCGCCGGCCTGGACGTTGTCCAGACCGTATACGCGAGCGATACCGTCACCGACGGAGAGCACCTGACCGACTTCCGAGACCTGTGCCTCTTTGCCGAAGTTTTTAATCTGATCTTTGAGAATTGCGGAAATTTCCGCGGCGCGGATATCCATCAGCCAACCTCTTTCAATGCAAGCTTAAGGGTAGAGAGTTTGGTACGAAGAGACGTATCAATCTGACGGGACCCGACCTTCACGATCAGACCACCAAGAATTGACGGATCAACCGTGACGTTGACCGCCACGTCTTTGCCGGTGACGCCCTTCAGCGCCGCCTTCAATTCAGTTTCCTGCGCTGCGTCGAGCGCATGGGCCGAGGTAACCTCGGCGGTAATTTCGCCACGCTGCTTGGCAGCGATGACACGGAAGGCCTTGATCATGCCCGGGAGAGCAAACAGGCGGCGATTGCGCGCCACGACCTTCAGGAAGTTTGCAACGAACCCGCTGATGCCAGCCTTTTCGCTGATCGCGATGATCGTCTTCAGCTGATCTTCAGCCGAGAAAACCGGGCTGGAGATGAAGCGCTTCAGATCGTCGCTCTCGTCCAACATCGCCTGAAAACGGTCGAGATCGGCGGTCACGTTCGCGACTGCACCCTCCTCGAGCGCCAGTTCGAACAGCGACGAGGCATATCGCTCTGCAACACCAGATGTAAGCTGGGACGTGTCTGCCACGGGCACAAATTTCCCTGATTTCAACCCAAGAATCCGGCCTCCGGCGGGCGCCTGATTTAAATTCTTGAATTCGTTATGATTTCCCCCAGAAATCGCAAGAGAAGCCTCTTGCTTCTTCCGAAATTCGGGGTCCGTCTAACATAGGATATCGGGACTCGCAACACGCGTAACGCCGTAATCCTATTTTAGCATCGATTTCTGCCGCAAAAATGCCGAAACCGTTCACGGTCCAAAGACCGTCACTCCAAAATCGGCGTGTTTCAGGCGGAAAAGAAACCGAAGACATAGCCGAGCGGAAGCGCCGCCAAAATCATCTGCACAACCAGGAGTACATAGTTCATGATGGTGCCTCCCCGGTCGGAAAGCAGCGAGATGATACGCGCGAATGCGGCCATCGCAAACGCCGCGCCAAGCGCCAGATAGGTGAAGTTCTGCGCCAGCATGATCGCCGAAAGCCCGGTGCCGAGATAGAAGCCGCCCATCGAGCGCAGCTCGGCATAACCGTCGCGGCGCCCCTCGCGTACCTGCATCCCGAAGAGCCGCATCGCATAGCCCGGCGCGAACATGATGATGAAGCCCGCAAGCGCGGTAAACGCGGCGGCGCCGAAGGCAAGCTGCTCGCCCAGCTCCGTCGGAAAGTAGAATTCCATGATGTGACCCCAAATCACTGTGATTTGCAGCCCTTATGCCATGATATCGGCAGGCCGCAAACGCCCGAGATCGCCTGATCTAAAGGAAGCTCTGCGGATCGATATCGAGCTGCACGTGAATGGAGCCGCGCTCCTTGGGCGATTGCGCCAGCATGGTGCGCAGGTAGGCCTGCATGTCGGAGTTCCGGCGACCATGCACGAGGAGCCGGAAGCGATGGCGTCCGCGCACCAGCGCCAGCGGCGCCTCGGCCGGCCCGAGCACGGAGATGCCCGTCACCTGAGGTGCCGCGTTGCGCATGCTGCGCGCATGCCCCTCCGCATCCTGCCTGGTTTCCGCCGAGACGATGATCGATGCCAGCCGGCCGAACGGCGGCAGGATCGCCCGCTCGCGCTCGGCGATCTCGCGCTCGTAGAAGGCGCCCGCGTCGCCCGAGACGATCGCCTGCATCACGGGATGCTGCGGCTGGTAGGTCTGCAGCAGTCCGTGGCTCTTCAGACCCGTCCGCCCGGCGCGACCCGTCACCTGCGACAGCAGCTGGAAGGTCCGCTCGGCTGCGCGCGGATCGCCGTTCGCCAAGCCGAGATCCGCATCGATGATGCCGACAAGCGTCATCAGCGGGAAGTTATGCCCCTTGGCCACCAACTGCGTGCCGATGACGATGTCCGCCTCGCCCTTGGCGATGGCGTCGAGCTCCAGCCTGAGCCGCTTCACTCCGCCCATGATGTCGGAGGAGAGCACGATGGTCCGCGCCTCGGGAAAATGCCGCTCCACCTCTTCCGCGATCCGCTCCACCCCCGGCCCGCAGGCAACGAGATGGTCGAACGTGCCGCATTCCGGGCAGGCCTCGGGCGTATGCTGGTGATATCCGCACTGGTGGCACTGCAGCTGCCGCTTGAACCGGTGTTCGACCAGCCAGCTGGAGCATTGCGGGCACTGGAAGCGATGACCGCAGACCCGGCAGAGCGTCAGCGGCGCATAGCCGCGCCGGTTCAAAAACAGCAGTGCCTGCTGCTTCTTCTCCACCGTCTTGCCGATGGCCCTCAAGAGCACCGGCGAGAGGAAGCCCCCGCGCTCCGGCGCATGTCTTCGCATATCGACCAGATGCAGATCGGGCAGCGCCGCGTCGCCGAAGCGGGTCGGCAGATGGATGGTCGTATAGCGCCCACTCTGGCCGTTGACCTGGCTTTCCACCGATGGCGTGGCCGAGACCAGCACGAGCGGGAAATCGCCGATCCGGGCGCGCACCACAGCCATGTCGCGCGCATTGTAATAGACGCGGTCTTCCTGCTTGTAGGCAGGATCGTGCTCTTCATCGACGATGATCAGCCCGAGATCCTCGAACGGCAGGAACAGCGCCGAACGCGCCCCCGCCACGACCCGGACCTCCCCGGTCACCGCCTGCCGCCAGACCTTTTCGCGCGTCTTCGGCGCCAGATCGGAATGCCACTCGGCGGGCTTGGCCCCAAACCGGTCCTGGAAGCGCTCGAGGAAACTGGCCGTCAGCGCGATCTCCGGCAACAGGATCAGCACCTGCTTGCCGCGCTTCAGCGTCTCGGCAATTGCCTCGAAATAGACTTCCGTCTTGCCCGAACCCGTGACGCCATCGATCAGCGATACCGCGAACTGCCCGTTGCGGACCTCTTCGAGGATCTCGTCGGCCGCCTCCTTCTGCGGACCGGCGAGCCGCGACGGCGCGAAATCCGGATCCGGCTTCGCCACGATCGGCGGCGGCGGCAAGAAGATCGTCTCGAAGATCCCCTGCGCGATCAACCCGTCGACGACGCTCGTCGAAACGCCGGCCGCATGCGCCAGGCCGATCCGCGTCCACGACAGCCCGTCGCCGGCGGCATCGAGCACGCGCGCGCGCGCCGGCGTCATCCGCTCCGGCTCGCCGCCGACGAAGCGCAGTCCCTCGACCATCGGCTCCGGATCGAACGCGTTCGGCACGCGCAGCGCCATGCGCGCCACCAGCCCCGGCGGCGACAGCGTATAGCTCGCCACCCAATCCACGAAATCGCGCATGTCCTTCGAAAGCGGCGGGCAATCGAACACCTTGGTGATCGGCCGAAGCTTCTTCGGATCGACGCCCTCGTCTCCCCCCTCCCAGACGGCGCCCATCACCTGGCGCGGCCCGAGCGGCACCTGCACGACGGAGCCGGGCTCCACCGCCATGCCCTCGGGCACCGAATAGGAATAGGGCCTGGGCGCCGGCATGGGTACAAGCACCGACACCGTGCGCACGGCGGGCGGCGGCTCGATCGGGCCAAAGAGGTCGGACGAATCTATGCTCATCGGGCGCGACCATGCCCGCAACGAGACCAAAATGAAACCCGCGACATCGCGCTATCAATCGTCATCGTCGTCCTCGCCGGCAATGGTACCGGTAAGCCGCATGCCTTCGATCCAGGTGGCGCCGTTCTCGCGGATCACCTTGCGCGGCCTGACCCCGCAGCGCTCGCGCACGGCCTCCGCCAGCTGCGCCGAATGGGTGACGATCCACACCTGGCTGCTCTTCGATGACGTCGCGATCATATCCGCCAGCGGTTCCAGCATGTCGGGATGCAGGCTCGCCTCCGGCTCGTTGAGCGCGATCAGCGGCGGCAGGCGGTAGGACAGCAGTGCTGCCGCCAGCCCGAGAAAGCGGATCTGGCCATCGGAAAGCTCACGCGGCTGGAACACCCGATGCGGAAAATCGGGAAAGGCGAGCCCGAACGATGCCGTCTCCTCCGGCTCCGGCACCACGAGCCGTGCGCCGCCGAAGGCCGAGGCGACGACGCGGTCGAGATCGACGGTATCCTGCCGCGTATGCCTCAGCGTCGCGAACACAGCCGCCAGATTGGCGCCGTCCTCATCCAGCATCGGCCCGGTCACGGCGAGGCAGGGCTGGCGTAGCGGCGAGGCGCGGTCGGTACGGAAGCCGTGAAAGAAGCGCCAGTTGGCCACCACCCGGCGAAAGGCGGCGATCTCGGGAAAGTGCCCGGCATCGCCAAGCAGCGCCATCGCCGTCTCCGACGTCAGCGCCTGATCCGGATAATCCTGCATCCGCCCGGAGCCATCGCGCACCTGGATGGAAGGCCCCGCCCGCTTCATCATGACAACCGGCCGCCCGTGATCGACGATCAACTCCTCGGCCTTCACCTGCGGCTCCAGCGGAAACCCGGCAGCCGCCTCTGGCGGACGCAACCCGACCTCGACCCTGTAGCGAAACGTAACGGCCCGCTCCTCATCCAGAAGCTCGACCTCAAGCCGCACCCGCGCCGGCCCTTCATTCTGCTTGCGCGTGCCGGACCACAGCACCGAGAACATGCCGCCCTCGGCCGCAAGCTCGCGCACCAGCCGCCCGGTGACGGCCGCCTGCACCAGCTGCAGCGCACGATAAAGATTGGATTTGCCGACGCCGTTCTCGCCGAGAAACAGCGAGGTCTCCGACAGATCCATGCGGATCGAGCGGAGCGACCGGTAATTCTGGGCGAACATGGAGCGGAGTTGCATGCCCCGCTTTACCCCATCCGCTCAGCGAAATGAATGGGCATCGGCCATCTCGGGCAGGCTTGGCTCGACGAGAGGCTGGAACCGCGCGTCGCCATCGCGCTTCAGCGCCTCGACGGTGTGCGTCTCCAGCGCCCTTGTGACGTCGTTGATATCGCCATCCAGATGCTCGACCGGGATCATGTCGCCGATGATAAAATCGAAACGGTCGCCGCGCTTGTTGAGGAGTTCGTGGAACACCGTCATGTCGCGCAGCTCCGTCGACCACTTGGCGAACCAGTAGAACAGCCCGGAATTGCGCGCCGTCATATGAACAGGCAGGATCGGCAGATTGTACTTGCGCGCCAGCCCGACGGCGGACGTCTTCCACGGCCGCTCGTTGAGCCGGCCGTTCGCCCAGTAGGCGATGCGTCCGGACGGAAACAGCACCGTCGCCTTGCCCTCGCGCACCGCATGGTTCGTCAGCTG
This sequence comes from Rhizobium sp. S163, assembly GCF_030380805.1. NCBI lineage: Bacteria > Pseudomonadati > Pseudomonadota > Alphaproteobacteria > Hyphomicrobiales > Rhizobiaceae > Rhizobium > Rhizobium sp. S163. Next base: position 138,493 of record NZ_JAUDSA010000038.1, read on the forward strand.
CAGCGTCTCGCGCGCCTTCAGCTTGCTCTTATGCTCGTCGCGCCACTCGACCGGAATGATCATCTCGGAAAAGCGCGGATTGACGCGCACCGCATCACGGTTGGCGAACACCATCATGTCAGGCCGCCGCGTCTTCAGCAGGTCGAACACCGCGACGCCATCGGCGATCCCGGTCGGATGGTTGCTGACCAGAATGAAGCCGCCCTTGTCGGGTATCCGCTCGGCATTGGTCACGCCGATATCGAGATTGAGCAAATTGCTCATATACTCGAAGCACTGGAAGCCCGGCATGTTGGCGATGTCGTTGGCGAAGGTCATCGCCTTGTTGTAGCGCAGCAGCGTATAGAGAAACGGCCGCATGACGGGCCACAGCGGGTGGCCGACGATGCGTTGTCCGCGTTCGGCGATCAGCGTGTCGACGATATGTCCGGGTCTGCCTTGGGAAACGAGCGCGATCGTTTCTGCGAATTGTCCGAATGCCGTCGTGGGTTGGCGCCGTGCCATGCAAGATCCTGCCTCGTTGGGAAACCAGTTATCGCGATTATTATGATCGAAGCATGACAGGCACTTGGCCGATGTTAGCGATTCCATAACCGTCCCTCAGGCAAAATTGGCGGTCTGGCTGGCAAATTCAAGAGGCGGAAACGTGAATGAACTCCTGATCATGGCCGACGCGCGGCTGATGGCGGAACGCGCCGCCTGGCTGCAAAGCCTAGCCGGCGAACGACGTCTCTCGCAGCACACGCTCGACGCCTATGAGCGCGACACCCGCCAGTTTCTGACCTTCATGACCGGCCATCTCGCCGGCCCGACGACGCTCAAGGATATCGAGGCGCTGCGGCCCGCCGATTTCCGCGCCTTCCTCGCCGCCCGCCGCCGCGACGGCACCGGCGCCCGCTCGCTCGGCCGCAATCTCGCCGGCCTGCGCTCGCTGCTGCGCCATCTCGAAAAGAAGGGGCTGGTGAACGCCGCCGGCGCCGGCGCCATCCGCTCGCCGAAGCAGCCGAAATCGCTGCCCAAGCCGCTCTCCGACACCCAGGCCGTCACCGTCGTCAGCAACGAGGCACAGCTGCATGACGAACCCTGGATCGCCGCCCGCGACGCCGCCGTCATGACCCTGCTCTACGGCTGCGGCCTGCGCATCTCCGAAGCGCTCGATCTCCTGCCCGGCGACATCACGCCAGGCGCCACGACGCTGCGCATAACAGGCAAGGGCAACAAGACCCGCCTGGTGCCGCTGCTCTCTGTCGTCTTCGAGGCGATCGACAAATACCGAAAGCTTTGCCCTTATCATCTAACCGCCGACCAGCCGCTGTTTCGCGGCGCCCGCGGCGGCAAGCTGCAACAGGCGATCATCCAGCGCACCATGCGCATGATGCGCAGCGCCTTCGGCCTGCCGGAGACCGCCACGCCACACGCGCTGCGCCACTCCTTCGCCACCCATCTTCTGGCCGGCGGCGGCGATCTCAGAACCATCCAGGAACTGCTCGGCCATGCCAGCCTGTCGACCACCCAGGTTTACACGGGTGTGGACGCCTCACGCCTTCTCGACGTTTACGACCGCGCCCATCCCCGGGCGTAATCCTTTGTTAACCTGTTCCCTTAAAGGAATATGGAAGGCCCAGCGCGTAAAGCTTGTGGCAAATCCTTTGTGACCGGAACACCATCATGACGATCTCCCTCGGCCACCGCAGCCTTTCCACCGCCTTGCCGGCTCGCTTCGGCAACATCGCGCTCTGGCTGATCGCTGCCGTCCACGTGCTGGCCGCAGCACTCCTGATCGCCACCCTCGTCTCCATCTCGCCGGCGTCAGCCGCGGATGACGCAAGCTGCACCGGCCGCAACATCCTCGACGACCTGAAGGTCAGCAACCCCTCGCGCTACGAGCAGGCGGTCAAGGAAGCCGACGCCGTGCCGAACGGCAAGGGCATATTCTGGAAGATCGAAAAACCGGGCATCAAGCCATCCTGGCTCTTGGGCAGCATGCACGTCACCGATCCGCGCGTGCTCGACCTGCCCCCGCGCACCAAGGCCGCCCACGACGCCGCCGATACCATCGTGATCGAATCCGACGAGATCCTCGACGAGAAGAAGGCCTCGGCGGCTCTGATGATGAAGCCGGACCTGATGATGTTCACCGACGGCACGACCATCGACAAGCTGCTCTCGCCCGAGGATTACACCCGCCTCGAGGCCGGCCTGAAGACGCGCGGCATTCCGCTCGCAGCCGTCTCGCGCATGCGCCCGTGGATGATCTCGAGCGTCGTGGCGCTGCCCGCCTGCGAAATGGCCCGCAAGGCCAAGGGCGTCCAGTTCCTCGACCAGAAGATCGCCACCGACGCGGTCGCCCAGGGCAAGCAGGTCAAGGGCCTGGAGACGCTCGCCGAACAGCTGCAGGCCATGGCCGAACTGCCCACCGAATTCCACATGAAGTCGCTGATCGAAACACTGGAACTCGGCTCGAAGATGAACGACGTGGTCGAGACCATGACCGATCTCTACCTTTCCGGCGATATCGGCATGACCATGCCGATGCTGAAGACGGTAACGCCCGAGGGCGCCGACGACAGCAGCGACTACGCCGCCTTCGAACAGCGCATCATCCTCGACCGCAACAAGATCATGGCCGAACGCGCCGCCCCGATCCTGGCCACCGGCAACGTCTTCATGGCCGTCGGCGCGCTGCATCTTCCCGGCGAAGGTGGCGTGATCGAGCTCTTGCGCAAGCAGGGCTTTACGGTGACGGCGGTGAACTGAGGGCGCCGAGCCGCCTGCCCATATGGGCGATCATCGCCTTTACGATGACATTGTGGAACGGCGTGATCACGGCGATATAGATCCGTCCGATCAGGATCTTGCGATGGACCAAAGTCGTGGCCTTCACCCGTTTCATCTCGCCATCGGCTAAATCCTCGACGTCGATGACGATGCGAAAGTCGAGATGCTTGTCATCGAAACCAACGACGACCTGCCGCTCCGTCTTTGCAAGCACCGGAAATATCCCGACCTTTTCCATTGCTTCCGGCAGATCGTGCGCATCCGTCCGCAACCCGAAAAGCGGACCAACGATCAGGTTACGCAACCTCATCAGCCCGCTGATCCAGAACGGCGCGTAGCCCAGCATCAGCCGGGCAGCCTCGATCGCATCGAATGACGCAGCCGGCACTGAAAGCTGATAGCAGTCGGCCCAGTCAGCCAGCGGCAACGCCGGATGCGGCAGGCGAGGCAGGATCTTCGAAGGTTTGGCTGGCATCAACGACATTGATCACGTCTCCGGCAATATCCTCCGGCAACACATAGCACATCCCGCGACACCGAACCGCCCTCTGCATCGCCCTGCGGCAATACGCGCCGCCGATCGGCAATGAGTCAAGCTCCCCGGTTGCCGCAAAAGTCCCCTCCCCAACCCCTCCCCACAAGGGGGAGGGGCTAGCTTGTGGCGACGCCGAGCATCGCTTTTACCTCTGCATCAATTGAGAGAGCAAAGTTCTGCCGAGCGATTGCCGCCCGGGAGCCCCTCCCCCTTGTGGGGAGGGGTTGGGGAGGGGTCTTACGACAACGAGCAAATCGCGCGAGGGTTAGCCAAACGAAAGAGGCCGCGGTCCTCTCGAACCGCGGCCTCTTCGAAGCATATGGCAAAGCCTTACATATGGATCGGCTTGAAGAACGCAGCAAGCGCCGCTTCCTTCACCGCTTCCGACATGGTCGGATGCGCGTGGCAGGTGCGGCCGAGGTCTTCGGCGGAGCCGCCGAATTCCATCAGGACGGCGATCTCGTGGATCATTTCGCCGGCGCCGAAGCCGACGATGTGGCCGCCGAGGACGCGGTCGGTGGTCTTGTCCGACAGGATCTTCACGAAGCCATCCGTCGCCAGCATGGCGCGTGCGCGACCATTGGCCGTGAACGGGAACTTGCCGACCTTGTAGGCGACGCCAGCAGCCTTCAGCTCTTCCTCCGTCTTGCCGACGGAGGCGACTTCGGGCTGCGTGTAGACGACGCTCGGGATGACGTCGTAATTCACATGGCCATGCTGGCCGGCGAGGATTTCGGCGAGTGCCACGCCCTCGTCTTCAGCCTTGTGCGCCAGCATCGGGCCCTTCACCACGTCGCCGATCGCGTAGATGCCGGCAACGTTGGTGCGGAAGTGACCGTCGATCTCGACGCGGCCGCGATTGTCAAGCGCAACGCCCGCTTCCTCGAGACCGAGGCCGGCTGTGTAGGGAATGCGGCCGGTAGAGATCAGCACCACATCGGCTTCGACGGTGACAGCAGCGCCGCCGGCGACCGGCTCGAAGGTCACCTTCGCGCCCTTGCCACCCTTTTCGACGCCCGTGACCTTGGAGCTCAGGTTGATGTCGACGCCCTGCTTGGCGAGCATGCGCTGGAACTGCTTGGAAACGTCGCCATCCATCGCGCCGAGGATCTTGTCGAGATATTCGATGACCGTGACCTTGGCGCCGAGGCGCGACCAGACCGAGCCGAGCTCGAGGCCGATGACACCGCCGCCGACGACGATCATCGTCTCAGGCACCTTGTCGAGCGCGATCGCGCCGGTGGAGGAAACGATCACCTTCTCGTCGATGTCGACCTTCACGCCAGGAATGCCGGCAACGTCGGAGCCGGTGGCGATGACAATGTTCTTGCCTTCGATTTCCTGGGCCTTGCCGTCCTCAGCCGTAACCGAGACCTTACCAGCCGAGACGATCTTGCCGGTGCCGATGAAGCTGTCGATCTTGTTCTTCTTGAACAGGAAGGCGACGCCGTCGACGTTCGACTTCACGGTGGCGTCCTTGTGGGCCATCATCTTGTCGAGGTTCAGCTTCGGCGCCGCGACCTCGATGCCGAGCGCGTCCATGCCGTGGCCGGCCTGATGGAACATTTCCGAGGCATGCAGCAGCGCCTTGGAGGGAATGCAGCCGACATTCAGGCAGGTGCCGCCGAAGGTGGCGCGCTTTTCGACGACGGCGACCTTGAGGCCGAGCTGGGCCGCCTTGATGGCAGCGACATAGCCGCCGGGGCCGGTTCCGATAACGATCACATCATAGGACATTGTTGCTTTTCCTTTTCGTTATTTGCTTAATCCGCCGCGCGGGCGAGCGCGAGACGGAAGCCGAAGCCGACCAGAGCGGCGCCGGTAATGCGGTTGAACCATTTGCCGCTGGCGATGAAACGATCGCGTACGGCCTTGACGGTGAAGAAGGTGGAGACGGCGGCAAACCAGGCGACCAGCGCGGTCGCCATGCCGATGCCGTAGCTGAACTGGATGAGGCCGGGCGTGTCGTGATGAACCAGCGTCGAAAACAGCGACAGGAAGAACAGCACCGGCTTCGGGTTCAGCGCATTGGTAATGAAGCCCATGCCGAGGCAGCGCAGCGCAGAGATCGGCTTGCGATCCTCTTCGCTGACCTTGATCTCCGCCACGTTGAAGCCCGGCGCGCGAAACGACTTGATGCCGAGATAGACGAGGTAGGCGACACCCGCCCACTTGATCATCGCAAACAGCATCAGCGACTGCGACACGATCAGCCCGAGGCCAAGGATCGTGTAGCTGATGTGGAAGAGCAGCGAGAAACCCATGCCGATGCCGGTCATGATCGCGGCGCGGCGGCCATGCACGATGCTCTGGCGCAGGATCACCGCGAAGTCGGCGCCCGGCACGACGATGAAGATCGAGAAGACGGCCATCAGGCCGAGAAATTCGAGAACATACTGCATGCTCATACCGCCCTTGAAATGATGAACCCGATCATCGGCCGCCGCTTACATTGAGGATCGCGCCGGTGACATAGGATGCGTCCTGGGATAGCAGATAAAGCACCGCGTCGGCGATCTCTTCCGCCGTGCCGGCGCGCTGCATCGGAATGCTCGGCGCCATGTCGCGCGCCCTATCCGGCAGGCCGCCGGAAGCGTGGATTTCGGTGTCGATGACGCCTGGCCGCACCGCGTTGACGCGCACGCCCTCGGTCGCCACTTCGCGAGCCAAGCCGATCGTGAAGGTGTCGATCGCGGCCTTGGAGGCGGCGTAGTCGACATATTGCGAGGGCGAGCCGATGATCGCCGCCATCGACGAGATATTGACGATCGCCCCGCCCTTGCCGCCATGTTTGGTCGACATGCGGCGCACGGCCTCGGCCGCGCAGAGGATCGAGCCCGTGATGTTGATGCGCATCATCCGCTCGATGCGCGCCACCGACATCTCGTCGATACGGGCGGGTGCATCGACGATGCCGGCATTGTTGGAAAGCCCGTCCAGCCGGCCGAAGTGGTGGTCGATGGCTTCGAACATCTGCGTGATATCGGAGGCCTCGCCGACATCACCCTTGATCGCGATGGCATCACCGCCGCCGGCCTTGATCTTGGCCACGACCTCATCGGCCGCAGCCTTGTCGGCGGCGTAATTCACGGCGACGCGCCAGCCCTTGGCGGCGGCCAGCAGGCTGATCGCAGCGCCGATGCCACGGCTGCCGCCGGTCACGAGAAGAACGGGTTGGTCACTCATGACGCACATTCCTTGAAGTCGAGCACATCCCAGGGCGCCACCGAAGCCTTGCCCTTGCCCCAGATCGACGAGGCGCGAATGGCCGGTCCGATGCCGGGGAACAGGATCTTGTCGGCCGCCTGCCCGGCTTCCGGCTGCAGGTTGTCGAGCTTGCCCTTGGCGTCTATGCCGTAGACCATGCCCTGCCAGATCGTGCAGGCCTCGAGATCGGCCCCCGTCGCGTCCCCGTCAGGGCATTTGAACATGACCATCGCGAGCGACCGCGCCGGGTCCTCCGACGGCATGACATAGCCGTCGAGCGTAAGCGGCGTCTTCAAGACCTTGACCGTGAAGCGATTGCTGGCAGCGGCCGCGGCTGACGCGATCGGCGTGAAGCGCAGCTCGTAGGCGCCGTCGCGATCGGCATAGACGGCATTGGCCTGCTTGCACTCCGCCGCCATCAGCGGCTGGGCGCAAAGGGTGGCGGCAAGCAGGAGCGCAGCCGCACGCATCACGGAATGGCCGGAAGCGAGCGCGGTATTCGATGAGCGGAAGGCGGGTTTCAGCGACATCAGGTGTTCCGGTGCTGAGGCGAAAAGGGCCGCTCGCGCGGCCCTGTCGGTCTCTTAGAGATCGAGAACGAGGCGTTCCGGATCTTCCAGGCTTTCCTTGACGCGGACGAGGAAGGTAACGGCTTCCTTGCCGTCGACGATGCGGTGGTCGTAGGAGAGCGCGAGATACATCATCGGACGGATGACGATCTGGCCGCCGACGACGACGGGGCGATCCTGGATCTTGTGCATGCCGAGAATGCCCGACTGCGGCGCGTTCAGGATCGGCGAGGACATCAGCGAACCGTAGACGCCACCATTGGTGATGGTGAAGGTGCCGCCCTGCATGTCAGCCATCGAGAGCGAACCGTCACGAGCCGACTTGGCGAGACGGCCGAGGTCCTTTTCGATCTCGGCGATCGACATCTGGTCGGCATCGCGGATGATCGGAACGACCAGGCCCTTGTCGGTGCCGACGGCCATGCCGACGTGGCAGTAGTTCTTGTAGATGATGTCGGTGCCGTCGATTTCGGCGTTGACGGCGGGCAGTTCCTTCAGCGCGTGGGTGACGGCCTTGGTGAAGAAGCCCATGAAGCCGAGCTTCACGCCGTGCTTCTTTTCAAACACGTCCTTGTACTTGGCGCGCAGTGCCATCACGGCGCTCATGTCCACCTCGTTGTAGGTGGTGAGCATGGCGGCGGTGTTCTGGGCGTCCTTCAGGCGCTTGGCGATCGTCTGGCGCAGGCGCGTCATCTTCACGCGCTCTTCGCGGCCGGCATCCTCGACCGTCGACGGGCCGCGAGCGGCGGCAGGGGCTGCCGGAGCAGCAGCGGCAGGAGCCGCGATGCCCTTGGCGACGGCGGCGATCACGTCGCCCTTCAGAACCTGGCCGCGCTTGCCGGAGCCATCGACCTGATCGGCCGAAAGGTTGTTTTCAGCGAGCATCTTCGAAGCAGCCGGTGCCGGCGGCATCGAGGAAGCGGCAGCGGCAACCGGTGCGGCAGCGGCCGGTGCCGGCTCGGCGGCCTTGGCGGGAGCGGCAGCTGCGGCCGGAGCGGCGGCAGCGGCGCCAGCGCTAGCAGCGATCTGGCCGAGCAACGCGTCGAGACCGACGGTTTCGCCGGCCTGCGCGACGATTTCGGAGAGTACGCCGGCAGCCGGTGCCGGAACTTCGATGGTCACCTTGTCGGTTTCAAGCTCCACCAGCGGCTCGTCGGCCTTGATGACATCGCCGACCTTCTTGAACCAGGTGCCGACGGTTGCCTCGCTGACGGATTCACCGAGAGTTGGAACGCGGATTTCTGTGGCCATTGTTCAAATCCTGAATTTTGATCTTTGTGATGTTTGACGGCATTCCGGCGCGACCGGCCGGGGTCTGAATTAATGCGGAGAGGAAACACGGGCGCGCTCCCTCTCCGATCTCATTCTCGTTAGCCGCCGAGCGCGTCCTCGAGGAACGCGGCGAGCTGTGCCAGATGCTTGGACATCAGGCCGGTTGCGGGCGATGCCGCGGCCGGACGTCCGGTGTAGCGAACGCGCTGGTACTTCGCATCGATATGGGCAAGTACCCATTCCAGATACGGGTCGATGAACGACCATGCACCCATGTTCTTCGGCTCTTCCTGGCACCAGACCATTTCCGCGTTGCGGAAGCGGGAGAGCTCGTTGATGAGCGCCTTGGCCGGGAACGGGTAGAGCTGTTCGACGCGCAGCAGGTAGACATCGTCGATCCCGCGCTTTTCGCGCTCTTCGAGCAGGTCGTAATAGACCTTGCCGGTGCAGAGCACGACGCGGCGGATCTTGGCATCCTTCTGCAGCTTGATCGGGCCGTCCTTGATGACCTCGGCATCGTCCCAGAGGAGACGGTGGAACGAGGTCTCGCCGGCCATTTCGGCTAGGCCCGACACGGCGCGCTTGTGGCGCAGCAGCGACTTCGGCGTCATCAGGATCAGCGGCTTGCGGAAGTCGCGCTTCACCTGGCGGCGCAGGATGTGGAAGTAGTTCGCCGGCGTCGTGACGTTGGCGACCTGCATGTTGTCTTCCGCGCAAAGCTGCAGGAAGCGCTCAAGGCGAGCCGACGAGTGCTCCGGACCCTGGCCTTCATAGCCGTGCGGCAGCAGGCAGACGAGGCCGGACATGCGCAGCCACTTGCGTTCGCCGGACGAGATGAACTGATCGAACACGACCTGCGCACCGTTGGCGAAGTCGCCGAACTGGGCTTCCCAGAGCGTCAGCGCGTTCGGGCGGGCCAGCGAGTAGCCGTATTCGAAGCCGAGAACGGCTTCTTCCGACAGCATCGAGTTGATGACTTCGTAGCGCGCCTGGGTCGCCGACAGGTTGGCGAGCGGGATATAGCGCTCTTCCGTTTCCTGATCGTAGAGAACCGAGTGACGCTGCGAGAAGGTGCCGCGTTCGCAATCCTGACCCGAGAGACGGATCTTGTGACCTTCGGTGACGAGACCGCCGAACGCCAGCGCTTCCGCCGTTGCCCAGTCGATGCCTTCGCCGGTCGAGATCATGTTGGCGCGGTTTTCCATGAAGCGCTGGATCGTGCGGTGCGCATGGAAGCCTTCCGGGATCTCCGAAAGCTTGCGGCCGATTTCCTTCAGTTGCTTCATCGGCACGGCGGTCTTGCCGCGGCGCTGCTCATCGGCATTATCAGCCGTGCGCAGGCCCGACCACTCGCCGTCAAGCCAGTCGGCCTTGTTCGGCTTGTAGTGCTGGCCGGCCTCGAACTCCTGCTCGAGATGCGCGCGCCAGTCGGCCTTCATCTTCTCGACTTCGCCTTCGCTCAGCACGCCCTCGGAAACGAGGCGTTCGCTGTAGAGCTGCAGAACGCTCTTGTGGGCGCGGATGACCTTGTACATCTTCGGCTGCGTGAAGGACGGTTCGTCGCCTTCATTGTGGCCGTAGCGGCGGTAGCAGAACATGTCGAGCACGACAGGCTTGTGGAACTTCATACGAAATTCCATGGCGATCTTGGCGCCGTAGACGACGGCTTCCGGATCGTCACCGTTGACGTGCAGGATCGGCGCTTCGATCATCTTGGCGACGTCGGACGGATAGGGCGACGAACGCGAGAAGGCCGGGTTCGTGGTGAAGCCGATCTGGTTGTTGATGATGACGTGCATTGTGCCGGCAACGCGGTGGCCGCGCAGACCGGAAAGACCGAGGATTTCGGCAATCACGCCCTGGCCGGCGAAAGCCGCATCGCCGTGGATGAGGAGCGGCAGAACCTTGGCGCGCTCCGACAGCGGAATGATGTCGCCGTCCCAGACGGTGGCGCTCATGTCCTGCTTGGCGCGGGCCTTGCCCATGACGACCGGGTCGACGATTTCAAGGTGCGACGGGTTGGCCGTCAGCGACACGTGAACCTTGTTGCCGTCGAACTCGCGGTCCGAGGAAGCGCCGAGATGGTACTTCACGTCGCCGGAACCTTCGACTTCGTCAGGCGCGTAGGAGCCACCCTTGAACTCGTGGAAGATCGCGCGGTGCGGCTTGCCCATGACCTGGGAGAGCACGTTCAGACGGCCACGGTGGGCCATGCCGAACACGGCTTCCTTGAGGCCGAGATGGCCGCCACGCTTCAGGATCTGCTCAAGCGCCGGGATCAGCGATTCACCGCCGTCGAGGCCGAAGCGCTTGGTGCCCTTGAACTTGACGTCGAGGAACTGCTCGTAGCCTTCGGCTTCGATGATCTTCGACAGGATCGCCTTCTTGCCTTCGTTGGTGAAGGCAACGCCCTTATCAGGACCTTCGATCCGTTCCTGGATCCAGGCCTTTTCCTCAGGATTCGAAATGTGCATGAACTCGACGCCGATCGTCGAGCAATAGGTGCGCTCGAGGATCTCGATCATCTCGCGAACGGTGGCGTATTCCAGGCCGAGCACGTTGTCGATGAAGATCTTGCGGTCGTAGTCGGCTTCGGAGAAACCGTAGTTCTCCGGCGACAGTTCCTTGTAGTCTTCAACGGGAGCCGCGATGCCGAGCGGGTCGAGCTTGGCGTGCAGGTGGCCGCGCATCCGGTAGGCGCGGATCATCATGATGGCGCGCACGCTGTCGCGCGTCGCCTGCAGGATGTCTGCACCTTCGGTCGGCTTGCCGGCTGCTTCAGCCTTGGCCTTCACCTTGGTCTCGACGACCTTTTCGATCACGCCCCAGTCGCCGTCGAGCGCCGCGACGAGGTCGCCACTGGCCTGCATCGGCCAGTTCTTCTTGCGCCAGGATGCGCCCTTGGCGGCCCGCTTCACATCATCAGGATTGTCTTCCAGCGCCTTGAAGAAGGCGCGCCATTCTTCGTTGACCGATGCCGGGTCGTCCTCGTAGCGCGCATAGAGCTGCTCGATGTAAGCAGCGTTGGCGCCATCCAGGAACGAGGTGATCTGAAACTGCTCGTTGGCTTCTTGCCGTGCCATGGTGTTACGCGGACGCTTCCGCCCGCCTCCTGACTTTGTGATTTTGCCGATCCCATCGACCGGCTGCCGCATCTTCATGTTCAGCCGCCTGTCCGCGGCTCAGTCTTGGTTCGAACCGGGCAGCACGCAAAGCGCATCCTGCCCGGTGTATAGATTGGCTTAGCCCTTGAGGACTTCAACCAGCGTGGTGCCGAGGCGTGCCGGCGAAGGCGAAACCTTGATGCCGGCTGCTTCCATGGCAGCGATCTTGGATTCCGCATCGCCCTTGCCGCCGGAAACGACAGCGCCGGCGTGGCCCATGGTGCGGCCCTTCGGAGCCGTACGACCTGCGATGAAGCCGGCCATCGGCTTCTTGCGGCCCTTCTTGGCTTCGTCGATCAGGAACTGTGCTGCGTCTTCTTCAGCCGAACCGCCGATTTCGCCGATCATGATGATCGAGGTCGTGGCTTCGTCGGCCAGGAACATCTCGAGCACGTCGATGAACTCGGTGCCCTTCACCGGGTCGCCGCCGATGCCGACAGCCGTCGTCTGGCCGAGGCCTTCGTTCGACGTCTGGAACACGGCTTCGTAGGTCAGCGTGCCGGAGCGCGAAACGATACCGACCGAACCCTTGCGGAAGATCGAGCCCGGCATGATGCCGATCTTGCATTCTTCCGGCGTCAGGATACCCGGGCAGTTTGGCCCAAGCAGTCGCGACTTGGAGCGGTCGAGGCGAGCCTTGACGCGAACCATGTCCATGACCGGGATGCCCTCGGTGATGCAGGTGATGAACGGGATCTCGGCGTCGATCGCCTCGATGATCGCATCAGCGGCACCAGCCGGCGGAACGTAGATGACCGAAGCATCAGCACCGGTGCGTTCCTTGGCTTCGGCGACCGAAGCGAAGATCGGCAGGCTTTCGCCCTTCGAGCCGGTCCAGGTTTCGCCACCCTTCTTCGGGTGGATACCGCCGACCATCTGCGTGCCGTAATAGGCGAGCGCCTGTTCGGTGTGGAAAGTACCGGTCTTGCCGGTCAGGCCCTGAACGAGAACCTTGGTATTCTTGTTTACGAGAATAGACATCTATCAGGTCCCCAAATTAGGCGTTGATCGCCGCGACGATCTTCTTGGCGGCATCGTCGAGATCGTCAGCTGCCGTGATCGCGAGACCGGATTCGTTGAGGATCTTCTTGCCGAGCTCGACATTGGTGCCTTCGAGGCGAACGACGAGCGGAACCTTGAGACCGACTTCCTGAACCGCTGCGACAACGCCTTCGGCGATGACGTCGCACTTCATGATGCCGCCGAAGATGTTGACGAGGATGCCCTCGACCTTCGGGTCGGCCGTGATGATCTTGAAGGCAGCCGCGACCTTCTCCTTGCCGGCGCCACCGCCGACGTCGCAGAAGTTAGCCGGCTCCTTGCCGTAGAGCTTGATGATGTCCATCGTCGCCATGGCGAGGCCGGCGCCGTTGACCATGCAGCCGATGTTGCCGTCGAGAGCAACGTAGGCGAGGTCCCACTTGGAGGCTTCGATTTCCTTGGCGTCTTCTTCGGTCTCGTCGCGCAGCGCCTTGACGTCGTCATGGCGGAACAGCGCGTTGCCGTCGAAGGACATCTTGGCGTCGAGAACGCGCAGATGACCGTCCTTCATGACGATCAGCGGGTTGACTTCGAGAAGCGCCATGTCCTTTTCGCCGAACGCCTTGTAGAGCGCCGGGAACAGCGACTTGGCGTCTTCAGCGGCAGCACCCGAGAGCTCGAGGGCCTTGACGATCTTGGCAACGTCGTCAGCCGTTACACCCGTTTCCGGGTTGATGGCGATCGTGTGGATCTTCTCGGGCGTGTCGTGGGCGACAGCCTCGATGTCCATGCCGCCTTCGGTCGAAACCACGAAGGCAACCTGACCGACCGAGCGGTCGACCAGCAGCGAGCAATAGAGTTCGCGGTCGATGTCGGCGCCGTCTTCGATGTAGAGGCGGTTGACCTGCTTGCCGGCTTCGCCCGTCTGCGCCGTTACCAGCGTGTTGCCGAGCATTTCCTTGGCGTGAGCGACGACTTCGTCGATCGACTTGGCAAGGCGAACGCCGCCCTTGGCGTCGGGGCCGAGTTCCTTGAACTTGCCCTTGCCGCGGCCGCCGGCGTGGATCTGGCTCTTGACCACGTAGAGCGGGCCCGGCAGCGACTTGGCGGCGGCTTCGGCTTCCTCGACCTTGAGGATCGGCACGCCCTTGGCGACCGGCGCGCCATAGCCCTTGAGCAGAGCCTTGGCCTGATATTCATGAATGTTCATGGATCTATTCCTGTTTGGATTGCGTCAGCGGTCGGTCGGCTTATTTCAGCGACGGCGCGATGTTGATGCAGGCTTCGCACAGGCCGGCGACAGCGGCGACGGACTTGTCGAAGGCTTCCTTTTCGGCCTTGTTCAGGTCGATCTCGATGATGCGCTCGACGCCGCCGGCACCGATGATGGTGGGAACGCCGACATACATGTCCTTGACGCCGTACTGGCCGGAGAGCTGCGCTGCGCAAGGCAGGACGCGCTTCTTGTCCTTGAGGTAGGATTCAGCCATTTCGATCGCCGAAGCGGCCGGTGCGTAATAGGCCGAGCCAGTCTTGAGCAGACCGACGATTTCGGCGCCGCCATCACGGGTGCGCTGGATGATTTCTTCGAGGCGCTCCTTGGTGACCCAACCCATGGTGACGAGGTCGGTGAGCGGGATGCCGCCAACGGTGGAGTAACGTGCGAGCGGCACCATCGTGTCGCCGTGGCCGCCGAGAACGAAAGCGGTGACGTCCTGTACGGAAACGTTGAATTCCTTGGAGAGGAACAGGCGGAAGCGCGACGAGTCCAGAACGCCGGCCATTCCGACGACCTTGTTGGCCGGAAGGCCGGAGAACTTCTGCAGCGCCCAAACCATGGCGTCGAGCGGGTTGGTGATGCAGATCACGAAGGCGTTCGGGGCATACTTCTTGATGCCGGCGCCGACCTGTTCCATGACCTTGAGGTTGATGCCGAGCAGGTCGTCGCGGCTCATGCCCGGCTTGCGGGCGACGCCGGCGGTGACGATGCAGACGTCTGCGCCCTCGATTGCGGAGTAGTCGCTTGCGCCGGTCAGGTTGGCATCGAAGCCTTCAACCGGCGAGGACTGCGCGATGTCGAGGCCCTTACCCTGCGGGATGCCGTCGGCGATATCGAAGAGAACGATGTCACCCAGCTCCTTGAGGCCGGCGAGATGCGCCAGCGTGCCACCAATCATGCCAGAACCAATGAGAGCGATTTTGTTACGCGCCATTTCGGTGTTTCCTTTGCGACCAAAATTCGTCGGGCGACGCACTGAGGGGCTGCGCCCAATTGCCGCAATCGCATAGACCCTAAGGCCAAAAATGGCAACTGATTATTTTGAGACCAGCAATTTCAATCGTTTAGAAGACAAATTACTTACGTAAACGTAAGAGTTTTTGTCATGAAACTGCTATTCGGCGGCTCGTTTCTCGTGGTGCAGAGCTAGATATTCCGCACTCCGCATCTCGAAAAGGCGCGATGCCGTCCGGTCGAACTCGAAACCTTCGGTACCACGCGCTTGTGTCAACAAGTTCTCAGGCATGGCCGCCGCCGAGATATAGAGCCTCACCGCATGGTCGTAGAGCGTATCGACCAAAATGATGAAGCGCTTCGTCTGGTTCCGCTTCTCGGGTCCGAGCATGGGAACGTGATCGACAAATATGGCATCAAAGCGTTCGGAGATGACAAGGAAGTCGGCTGCACCCAGCGGCTTGTCGCAGAGATCGGAGAATGTGAACCGCGCCAGCCGGTCGACGGCGAGCGGCACATGGATCGAGCGCCCCTTCATCGGCAGCTCGATCGGCTGCGCCTTGCGCCCATGCAGCGCCTGGTTCCAGGCGGCATCCATGGCCATGTCGGCATGGCGGTCGAGCGGCGTGATATAGACGGGCAGGCTGTCGATCTTCTCCATCCGGTAATCCGTCGGAGAATCCAGCGTCACGGTCTCGACGTGCTTGTTGAGGAGATCGATGAACGGCAGGAAGAGACCACGGTTGAGGCCGTCGCGATAGAGGTTGACGGGCTCGACGTTGGACGTCGCGACCAGCACGCAGCCACGGCCGAACAGGTCGGAAAACAGCCGCGACAGGATCATTGCATCGGCGATATCGGTGACCGTGAACTCGTCGAAGCACAGAAGCTCGGCTTCGTCATAGAGTGCGGCACCCACGACCGGGATCGGATCGGCCTGCTTGGTCTCGCCGTTCTTCAGCCGCAGCCGGTGTGCGGCGATGCGGTTGTGCACATCGGCCATGAACTCATGGAAATGCGCCCGTCTCTTCTTGGAGCAGGGCGCCATGTCGAAGAACATGTCCATCAGCATCGTCTTGCCGCGGCCGACGCTGCCGTGAATATAGAGACCCTTGACCGGCTCGGAGGATTTCTTCTTGGCCGCGAACAGCCACCCGAGTGCGCTCGATTTCGCCGCCGGACGCTTCTGCTTGAGCTCCGACAACACCCGATCCAGGCATTTCGCCACATGCATCTGGGCGGAGTCGAGTTGAAGCGAGCCTGAGGCCGTCAGCGACTTCAATTGTTCGCTGACGCTCAAGCTGTAGTCTGGCATCGGTTGCATTGAGATAATCCGCCTGGAAAAGATCGGCGGAGCGAGCCGCCGGCTCGCTTATCGGCTGAGCGCGATCGGCTGGCCGCTGCTGGTCTGGCCGCTGAAGGCGTTGTCGGCGGTCTTGTAGACGCTGCCGATCTGGGTGCCGTTGCGGTCCTTGAGCAGGACCTGCTTGCCCGACACTTCCCAAGAGCCCATCGCCGTCAGCTCGCCGACGCAGCCGCGCGTACCGCCGCGCGAACCGCTGCCGAGGTTGGTAAGCGTCAGGAACATGTCGCAAGAGCCGTTGACCCGCCAGCTGCCGACCAGGGATTCCTTGGTGACATCGAGGCCGCCGCCATTGGCCGCCATTGCGCCACCGCCCTGCACGCCGCCCATCGGCGCCGTCGAGGCCGGAGCGGCCGGGAACTGCGAGGAACCACCGGGAGGAGGCAGCTGACCGCCCTGCACCGAAGGCACCGGCTGTGCCGTCAAAGGCGCCGGCGCTGCGCTGTAGCTCGCGTCGTTATAGGCCGTACGCTGGCAACCGGCGAGTGACAGAACAACCGCCATACCTGTCATCGCATATCGCAACTGCATCTGAATGCTCCCGAATGTCCGCTTTTGTCGCATGAAAATAGTAATTAGCTTATTTTCGAATGAACGTGTTTCACTTTGGTTAATCAAGCCGTAATGGCCGTGAATTGCCTGACGGAGCTAGGCCTGTGACAGCGCAATTCAACCTTTACGGCTGAGAACTTCCTGAAGATAGAATTTGTCAGCAAGGTGATGACCAGTCATTTCTTCTGGAAATGCTGTCGCCTGTTTCACGATTGAACGATGATCATCTCGCACCGGCAGGCATCGGCGGCCCGACAAGGGCCGCCGGATGGATGGCTCGCGTCAGACGCGGCGCTCGACCATCATCTTCTTGATTTCAGCGATCGCCTTGGCCGGGTTCAGACCCTTCGGGCAGGTCTGCGCGCAGTTCATGATCGTGTGGCAGCGATAGAGGCGGAACGGATCCTCGAGGTTGTCGAGGCGCTCGCCCTTGGCTTCGTCGCGGCTGTCGATCAACCAGCGATAGGCCTGCAGCAGCACGGCCGGACCGAGATAACGGTCGCCGTTCCACCAGTAGCTCGGACAGGAGGTCGAGCAGCAGGCGCAGAGGATGCACTCGTAGAGGCCGTCGAGCTTCTGCCGGTCTTCGTGGCTCTGCTTCCACTCGGTTGCCGGCGCCGGCGACACCGTCTTCAGCCAGGGCTCGATCGAGCGGTGCTGGGCATAGAAGTTGGTGAGATCAGGCACGAGGTCCTTGACGACGGGCATGTGCGGCAGCGGATAGATCTTCACCGAGCCCTTGATGTCGTCGAGACCCTTGGTGCAGGCCAGCGTATTCGTGCCGTCGATGTTCATCGCGCAGGAACCGCAGATGCCCTCGCGACAGGAACGGCGCAGCGTCAGCGTCGGGTCGATCTTGTTCTTGATGTAGAGCAGACCGTCGAGCACCATCGGGCCGCAGTCGTCGACATCGATGTAGAACGTGTCGATCGACGGGTTCTGGCCATCGTCAGGGCTCCAGCGATAGACGCGGAATTCGCGGGTATTGGTGGCACCGGCCGGCTTCGGCCACACCTTGCCTTCGCGTATCTGGGAATTCTTGGGAAGTGCGAGTTCAACCATGGTTATTTTCCTGTGGCGACGTGGAGCCGGGCAAGGCCGCTCCCAAAATACGAATCTTGTTGTCAAATCCAGCCGCGGAAGCCTTGGCGGCGAATTTTCGGTCGGCAGTCACGAGAATATCGTCGGCATCGTCGAGCGCACAGGCGAGATACATCGCGTCATAGATGGAGTGATCCATCGTGGAAGAAAGATCGAATGCGACATCGATCAGGTCTATCGATGGCACAAGGTGCTTGAAGGCCGTCTTCAACCTTGCAACAGCCTCCGAAGCCTGCGCGGTTGAGATGATGCCGGTGCGGATTTTCCTGCGAAGAACATGTGCCACTTCAGCCAGAACGATATCCGGAGCCTTCAACGCCGCTTCAGCCTTGGTCAACTGAATGGCGTCGAGATGATCTCCCTCATCGACGAACCATTTCACCACCACCGATGCATCGACGACAATCATCAGCGATCCCGCAATTCGCGAAGGATTTCGACGCTGTCGGTCTGCACGACGCCCTTCGGCGTCATTGCAGCGATACGAACGGCAGCGTCGTAGAGCGACTCCGCAGGTGTGTCGGCGACGGATGCGCTCAAGCGTTCGTTGACCTCTTCTTCCAACGTCCGCTTGTGCGCACGGGCAAGGTTCTCCAGCTTGGTCAAAAGGCTTTCATCGATCCTGATGCGCATTTCACCCATGATTTCGCTCCTTAAAGCGGCTCAGCCAGTTCTACCTTGCCACATTCCCCATCAGTAAACACGCGCCTTGGGCGCGATCTTCTGCGGGTCGATCCCTTCCGCGATCAGCTCGGTATGCACGGGGCGGTAGTCGAGCTTGACGTCGCCGGCGTCATTGACCCAGGCGAGCGTGTGCTTGCGCCAGTTGACGTCGTCGCGGCCGGCGAATGCGCCTTCCGTGTAGTCCTCGCGGGCGTGCGAACCACGGCTCTCCTTGCGCGCTTCGGCGCCGTAGATCGTCGTGATGGCGTTGGCCATCAGGTTCTGCAGCTCGAGCGTCTCGACGAGGTCGGAATTCCACACCATCGAGCGGTCGGTGACCTTGATGTCGCGCATTTCCTGCCAGATGGCCGAGATGCGCTGGCAGCCCGATTCCAGCGATTCCTGCGTACGGAACACGGCGGCGTCTTCCTGCATGGCGCGCTGCATCTTCTCGCGAAGATTGGCCGTCGGCGTAGAGCCGGAAGCATGACGCAGGCCGTCGAAACGGTCCATGATCTTGTCGCAGGCGGCAACGTTCAGATGCGGCACCGGTGCCGCGCGGTCGATGACTTCACCGGCGCGGATGGCGGCGGCGCGGCCGAAGACCACGAGGTCGATCAGCGAGTTGGAGCCGAGACGGTTGGCTCCGTGCACCGAGGCGCAGCCGGCTTCGCCGACCGCCATCAGGCCCGGAATGATCCGCTCCGGGTTGGAGCTGTCGGCGTTCAGCACCTCGCCCCAGTAGTTCGTCGGAATGCCGCCCATGTTGTAGTGAACGGTCGGCAGGACCGGGATCGGCTCGCGCGTCACGTCGACACCGGCGAAGATCTTGGCGCTCTCGGAAATCCCCGGCAGGCGCTCGTGCAGAACGGCCGGATCGAGATGGTCGAGATGCAGGAAGATGTGGTCCTTGTTCTTGCCGACGCCGCGACCTTCGCGGATCTCGAGCGTCATGCAGCGCGAAACGACGTCGCGCGAGGCAAGGTCCTTGGCCGACGGTGCGTAGCGTTCCATGAAGCGCTCGCCCTCGGAATTGACGAGGTAGCCGCCTTCGCCGCGCGCGCCTTCCGTGATCAGACAGCCGGAGCCATAGATGCCGGTCGGGTGGAACTGCACGAACTCCATGTCCTGGAGCGGCAGGCCGGCGCGGGCAACCATGCCGCCGCCGTCGCCAGTGCAGGTGTGTGCCGAGGTCGCCGAGAAATAGGCGCGGCCGTAGCCGCCGGTCGCCAGCACCACCATCTTGGCGGCGAAGCGATGGATCGTGCCGTCATCGAGGCACCAGGCGACGACGCCGGTGCAGCGGCTGCCGTCATCCGACATGATCAGGTCGAGCGCGAAATACTCGATGAAGAATTCCGCGTTGTGGCGCAGCGACTGGCCGTAGAGCGTGTGCAGGATGGCGTGGCCGGTACGGTCGGCAACGGCGCAGGTGCGCTGTACCGGCGGTCCCTCACCGTAGTTCTGCATATGGCCGCCGAACGGGCGCTGGTAGATCTTGCCTTCTTCGTTACGCGAGAAGGGAACGCCGTAGTGCTCGAGCTCATAGACCGCCTTCGGCGCTTCCATGGTGAGGTACTGCATGGCGTCGACGTCGCCGAGCCAGTCGGAACCCTTGACGGTGTCGTAGAGGTGCCACTGCCAGCTGTCGGGCGTCATGTTGCGCAGCGAAGCCGCGATGCCGCCCTGCGCCGCAACGGTGTGCGAGCGGGTCGGGAACACCTTGGTGATGCAGGCGGTCTTGAAGCCCTGTTCGGCCATGCCGAGCGTGGCGCGCAGGCCGGCGCCGCCGGCGCCGACGACGATCACGTCATAGGAGTGATCGATGTACTTGTAGGCCTTCCCGTTCTGAGCGGGGCCATTCTGAGCGGATGAATTCGATGCCATGATATCAATTATCCTACGAAGGCGATCTTCAGAATGGCGAAGAGACAGAGCCCCGCCATCAGGATCGAAAAGAAGGTGTTGAGCATCACGAGCGCGATCTTGGTGACTTCATGGTGCACGTAGTCTTCGATGATGACCTGCATGCCGAGCTTCATGTGGATGACGCCCGACACGACCATCAGGCCCATGACGACGGCGACGAAGGGATTCGACAGCGCGTGAACCACCTCCGCATAGGGCTGGCCGGCATGGATGATCATGAAGATGATGAAGAAGAGAAAGAGCGGCACGTTGGCAACGGCCGTCACGCGCTGGCGCCAGAAATGTTCGGTGCCGTCCTTGGCCGAACCGAGGCCGCGAACCTTACCCAAGGGGGTACGCATATCCATGTGATCAACCTTTAGAAGCGAATGAGGAAGCCGATCACCCAGACCAGCAAGGTCAGACAGAGCGAGGCGATGATGTTGGCGATGGCGAGCTTGGTCGAGAACTGCTTGTCGAAGCCGTGACCGAGGTCCCACATGAAGTGGCGGAAGCCGCCGAGCATGTGATGGATGAGCGCCCAAGTATAGCCGAGCAGCACGAGCTTGCCGATGATGCTGCCGAGCACCCAGTTGGCCCAGTCATAGGCGCCGACGCCGGTCGCGGCCGCGATCAGCCACCAGGCGACCAGAAGCGTACCGACATAGAGCGCCCCACCGGTGATACGGTGGACGATCGACATAACCATGGTGGGGATTGGTTTATAAATCTGCAAATGCGGCGACAGGGGCCGATTATTTGTCACGTTCGCCATCAGAACCTCGCGGCGGTCTTTCTGCGCCTCCCGGGATCCGGAAAGCATCCAAGCATCCACACGATGGTCACAAAGCTGTGCGTGCGTTGCATCATTGGCGACGTTTAATCACGGAAACACCTAACGACAAGTATAATTGACGCACCCACGGAATTTAATCGATTTGCGTCTTGACGTCGCAGTTGACATAGGTCAGCCGACCCGCCCCGCTACCCCTTGCGGATGAATTTTCAAGCTTCGGTGGACAAGCCTGCGCTTTTGGCGCATTTTCGCGTTAACGCTTTGTTAAGCATTTCCTTTCCGGAGACCAACGCGATGTTCAAGACATCCTCGAAACTCGTTTCGCTCGCCGCAGCAGTGCTGATCGCGCTGCCCGCTGCAGCCGGCGATTTCGGCGGCAACGTCTTCCCGCGCCACCACGATCGCGGCCATGGCGGCGGCATCGGATATGGCAACATCGGACAAGGCATGGGCCATCGCGGCATCACGAACGGCTTCGCATCCGGCTCGGTCATCCGCCATCGCGGCACGTCGATCATCGGCAATTACGGCGGCTGGAACAACGGTCCGCGGCAGATCGCCAGCGGCTATAACGGCTACCGCCCGCATCCGGGCCGAGGCCGCTTCATCCAGCGCTTCTCCTCGCCCTCGTCCAATTTTGCCCGCAGCAACATCGTCATCATCGACCAGCGCGGCGAAGCGCGCGCGCCGTCGGGCACCTATGCCGGCTCGTCCTATGCCTATGAGACGGATGGCGGCACCTATGTCGGCGGTTACGGCTATGCCGGCTACGGATATCAGCCGACGGTCCGGCTGGCGCCGATGGCCAAGGTCATCCACGTCAACAATCGTCGCAATGCCTGCTCCTACGAACAAGGCGTCTGCGTCATCCGCCCCTGATAGAGCCCATCAGCCGTTGAAGCGCCAGACCGTGGTCTTCTTGACCTCGCTGTCCTCGAGCGCTCGCGTCACCGGCACCTCGTAGACCGCGCAGGCCGACAGCCTCTCCTTCGGCAGATAGGCCCGCCCGGGATCGCCGACGAGAACAGTCACCCCACCAGCCGCCAGCCGCTCGAACCACGGCACCAGCGCCATGGCGAAGTCGCGATCATAAAACACATCGCCGGCAAGCAGCACATCGGCATCGATCTCCGAGCCGATCAGGTTCTCGCCTGTAAAGCCGATCTCGACCCCGTTCAGCCTAGCATTGAGCCCTACCGCCGTCTTCGTCCACGGATCGATATCGGCGGCGAGCACAGTGCCTGCGCCCGCCATCTTCGCCGCGATCGCCACCAGCCCGGAACCGCTGGCGAAATCGACGACGCGCTTGCCATCAACCGTTTCAGGATGATCGAGCACATAGCGCGCCAGCCCCTGCCCGCCCGCCCAGGCGAAAGCCCAGAATGGCGGCGGCAGGCCGATCTCGGCGAGCTCCTCTTCCGTCTTCAGCCACAGCTCATGCGCTTCGCTCGCCAGATTGAGCCGGATCTCCGGCACATGCGGCGGCGTCATCGGGCTGGTATTGTCGCGGATGAAGAGCGCGGGGTCGGTCTTCACGATATCAGCGCGGCGGGTTGTCGAGCCCGCCCATGCGGCAGACCTCGGCCCATTCCTCGTCGGTCACCGGCTGCACGGAAAGCCGCATCGACGTCACCAGCGACATCTTCGACAGCTTCTCGCTCGCCTTCACATCCTTCAGCGTCACCGGCTTCGGCATGTCGCGGACGGCGCGGATATCGACGCAGTCCCACTTGGGGTCGCCCTTGGCGGTCGAATCGGGATGCGACAGCGCGCAGACCTCGACGATGCCGACGATCTCCAGCCCGTCATTGGAGTGGTAGAAGAAGCCCTTGTCGCCGATCTGCATCGCCCGCATGTTGTTGCGCGCCAGATAGTTGCGAACGCCGGTCCACTCCGTGCCCTTTTCGCCGGCAGCCTTCTGCTGCTCCCAGGACCATGCGGACGGCTCGGATTTGTAAAGCCAGTGCGCCACTTGCTTACGCCTCCGGCTTGTTGAAGACCCAGTTGAAGGGCTTCACCTCGACGCTCTCGAACAGGCCAGCCTTCGCATAGGGATCGGCATTGGCGATATCGGTAGCCGCCTCGATGGTCTCGGCCTCGACGATCACGAGGCTGCCGCAGGGCTTGCCCTCGGCATCGAGAAACGGGCCGGCCATCTTCAGCGTGCCGGCGGCGTTGAGCGCATTGAGATGCTCGACATGCGTGGGGCGCGTGTCCATGCGGACATTGAGGTGGCCAGGCTTATCCTTGCAGACAAAGGCGAAAAGCATGTGGGTTCTCCTATTCGGTCGTGATCGGACGCGTCATCAGCTGGTCGATGGCCGCGGCAATGCCGAGCTTGCCCTGGATGATTGCGGACACCGCATCGGTGACAGGCATGTCGATATCAAGCGACTTGGCGAGGCGCGACACGACGGCGGCGGCAAACGCCCCCTCGACGAGCTCGCCATGCGCGGGGTCGCGCGTCTCGCCGCGCCCGAGCGCGATCCCGAAACGCAGGTTGCGCGATTGATGGCTGGTCGCGGTCAAGACGAGGTCGCCGAGACCGGATAGACCCGGTACCGTATCCGCCTGCCCGCCCTTGGCGACGACGAAGCGCGACATCTCGGCAAGCCCGCGCGCAATCAGCGCCGCCCGCGCCGAATCGCCGATGCCGGCGCCCTCGACGATACCGCAGGCAATCGCCAGCACGTTCTTCAAGGCGCCGCCCAGCTGCACGCCGATCCTGTCGGACGATGGATAGAGCCGGAAGGTCCGCCCGGAGATCGCCTGCGCCAGCCGCTCGGCAATCTCGCCATTCTCGGCGGCAACCACCATCGCGGTCGGCAAGCCCTTGGCGATATCCGCCGCAAAACCCGGACCTGACAGTACGGCAATCGCATGCCCCGGCAACGCCTTGGCCAGCATGTCGGTCAAGAGATTGCCCGTGGACTTCTCGATGCCCTTGGCGCAGGTGACGACGACGGCATCCTTAGCCAGATAAGGTTCATACTGCCGCGCCGCATCGGCCTGCGCCTGCGAGGGCATGGCGAAGAGCACGATGCCGGCATCACCGATCGCATCCGGCTCGGCGGAAAACTGCAGCGTCTCGGGCAACGGAATGCCTGGAAGCGCCGCGTCGTGCAGATGCTCGGCGGCAAGATCGGCCATCAGACCAGGATCGCGACCAATGAGCGTCACCTTGTGCCGCCCCGTCAGTGCGATCACAGCCGCCAGTGCCGTTCCAAACGCTCCGGCGCCGATGACGGCGATCGTTTCGCTTTCTCCGCTCATGCCTTTGCTCCCCGCTTGCCGAAGCCCAGCAATGTCTCGGCGCTTGAATCGAGCGGCCAGCGCGAGCGCGGCTGCACGTCGAGGTCATCGGGCGCGACGCCCGTCGCCATCCGCTCCAGCCCGGCCCAGGCGATCATAACGGCGTTGTCGGTGCACAGATGCAGCGGCGGCGCCACGAAGCGGAAACGGTTCTTGTCGCACAGCGCCTGCAGCGTGCCGCGCACGACGAGATTGGCGGCAACGCCGCCCGCCACCACCAGCGCCGGCTGATCGACATCGGGATAGAGCGCCTTGAAGCGCTCCAGCCCGCGTCCGATCCGGTCCTTCAGCGTCCGCGACACGGCATCCTGGAACGAGGCGCAGATATCGGCCACATCCTGGTCGGTCAGCGGCGCAATCTCCGTCGCCGCCTGCCGCACGGCCGTCTTCAGGCCGGAGAAGGAGAAATTGAGCTTCGCTTCGCCGACCAGCGGTCGCGGAAACTTGAACCGCTGAGGGTTGCCCGCTTTCGCCGCCCGCTCGACGGCCGGCCCACCAGGATAGGGCAGGCTCAAGAGCTTCGCCGTCTTGTCGAAGGCCTCACCCAGCGCGTCGTCGATCGTCGTGCCCCAGCGCTCGTACTCGCCGACCCCGCGCACCAGGATCAGCTGCGTATGCCCGCCTGAGACGAGCACCATCAGATAGGGAAAGGAAAGCCCGTCCGTCAGCCGCGCCGTCAGCGCATGGCCCTCGAGATGGTTGACCGCATAGAGCGGCTTGCCGGATGCCTTGGCGATCGCCTTGCCGGTCATCAGCCCGACAAGCAACCCGCCGATCAGCCCCGGACCCGAGGTCGCAGCGATGGCATCGATGTCGGTCAGCGACACATTGGCGCGTTTCAAAGCCTCGTCGATCAGCGTATCGAGTGCCTCGACATGGGCGCGCGCGGCGATTTCTGGCACCACGCCGCCATAGGCGCTATGCTCTTCAAGCTGGCTCAGCACCACATCGGAGCGCACGGTCGGCACGCCCTTCGCATCCCGCTCGACAACGGCGGCGGCGGTTTCGTCGCAGCTTGTTTCGATACCGAGGATACGCAGAAAGGGAGCCATGGAGCCTGATCGTTGATTGCGATGGGTCTGAAACCTGTTTACGAGAAACTCCGGTAACAACGGATCAATGCGGATGCAAACAAAACCTTTCCGGATCGGCACCAGAGGCAGCCCGCTGGCGCTCGCCCAGGCAAACGAAGCCCGCGACAGGCTGATGGCCGCCCACGGCCTTCCAGAGGAGATGTTCGAGATCGTGGTGCTCTCGACCAAGGGCGACCGCATCACCGATCGCTCGCTCTCCGAGATCGGCGGCAAGGGCCTGTTCACCGAGGAACTGGAAGAGAAGCTCTCGAGCGGCGACCTCGACATCGCAGTGCATTCCTCGAAAGACATGCCGACGACGCTGCCCGAGGGGCTCTGTCTCTCCGCCTACCTGCCGCGCGAAGACATTCGCGATGCTGTCGTAGGCCGTACCGCCCCGAAGCTGATCGACCTGCCGCACGGCGCAACCGTCGGTTCCTCATCGCTGCGCCGCCAGGCGCTGATCCGCCGCATGCGTCCGGATATCAACGTCATCACCTTTCGCGGCCTCGTCGACACCCGCCTGCGCAAGCTGAACGAGGGTCAGGTCGACGCGACGCTCTTGGCGCTCGCCGGCCTGAAGCGGCTCGGCAAGGTCGAGGTCATCACCGACATTCTCGACCCCGACACTTTCCCCCCGGCGCCTGCCCAGGGCGCGATCTGCATCGAAAGCCGCATCGGCGACACCGTGACGGACGCGCTGCTCGCCCCGATCAACGATATCAGGACCTACGACACCGTCTCCTGCGAGCGCGCCTTCCTCGGCGCACTCGATGGCTCCTGCCGCACGCCGATCGGCGGCTATGCCGTCTGCGAGGGCGACCAGATCCGCCTGCACGGACTGATCATCACCCCCGATGGCCGCAGCCAGCATGCCATCACCATCGACGGCCACCGCCGCGACGCGGTAGCGCTCGGCACCCGCGCCGGCCAGGATATCCGCGCCCGCGCCGGCACCTCGTTCTTCGACAGCTGGAGCTGACGGCGCATGCGCGTGCTCGTCACCCGTCCACCGCATCCGGGCGAGCGCACCGCAAAACGACTGGCGGAGATGGGACACGAGCCGATCATGCTGCCGCTATCCGCCCCCGCCCACGACCCGGACGCCGCCTTCGCGGCGCTCGCCAACTCCGACGGCCCGATATCAGTCACCAGCGCCGAGGCGATCCGCGTCCTCACCGAACGCCCCGATGACCTCGCCCCACACCTCTCGCGCCCCCTCTTCGCCGTCGGCGACGCCACCGCAGACGAAGCAAGGGCAGCGGGCTTCAGAGACGTCACCGCCTCCACCGGCGACGGCGCCGACCTCGCCGAACGCATCGCGCAACTGGACACCGCGCGATCGGACAAGACCAACCTCCTCTACCTAGCAGGCTTCCCCCGCGCCGAAACCTTCGAGACCCGCGCCGCAGACCTTGGCCTGACCGTCGAAACGGTCGAATGCTACCGCATGCGCCGCCTCGACATCCCCGACCAGCTGCTCCGCGAGCTCTTCTCGGCCCACGAACCCGACGCGATCCTGTTCTATTCCCGCCGCACCGCCGAGGATTTCTTCGCGCTTAAGGAAATCGCCGCCAACCTCGACGCCCTCATCGGCGTCCGCCTCCTCTGCCTCAGCCCGGCCATCGCCGACGCGATTCCCCCGACCCTGCAGGGCCAATCCGCCACGCCCGACAGCCCGGATGAGACAGCCCTGTTGTCGCTTCTGTGAGCGACGTGGCTGGCAAATTTCATCTGGCCTCTTTCCTTCACCGGCCTCACTGACTACTTTCGAACCACTGTAAGAATTATGAGGGTCTCATGGCACCAGGAAATCCGCCCCGCCATTCGAAGAGCACCGACGAGCCGGTTACGATCGACTTGGATGCGCAGGAGATTGCCTCGGAAGAGAGTGCCAGCAAGGACATCCAGCATGATGCCGGCCCGGATATCGGCAAGGCAGCCGACGAGGTAGCCGAAGCGCCGCCGGAGACCAGCGAATCAATCGTTCCCGATGAGGGTATCGACGATAGCGACGCCTCGAAGGCCAAGCCGGACGCGCCCGTTGAAGAGACGGCGGAGCCCTTCGCCTACGACAAGGCACCTGATCCCGAACTGCCACCCTATAACCATGCGCCCGAACCCGTGGAGCCGCCGAAGAGCGAGCCTCAGCGCCAACCCGGCGGCACGTCCGGGCTGATCGCCGCCGGCATCGTCGGCGGGCTGATCGCTTTGATCGGCGCTGGCGCCATCCAGTACGCGGGCTTCCTTCCCGGCTCCTCGGTGCCGCAGACGTCGTCGCCCGAGATCGCCAGCCTCTCCGGCGAGATCGACGGCCTCAAGCAGTCCGTCGCCAACCTCGCCGCGGCACCGCAGGCCGCGCCGGCCAATGACGCGCTCGAAAGCCGCATCGCGGCACTTGAGACCGCCGCCAAGGCGCCTCAGGCAGCCGGCTCTGGCACCGATAGCGCCACCGTCGATGCGCTGAACCAGAAGATATCGGATCTCACCGCCCAGCTCGACCAGCTGCGCGGTGCCGTCAGCCAGGCGACCGAGCAGCGTGCCACCAACGGCGCCGAGCTCGAACAGCGCCTCACCGCCGCCGAACAGAAGCTCAACGAGCCACGCCAGGACGTCGCCGTCGCCAAGGCGATCGCCGCGGCCGGCCTGAAGGCCGCGATCGATCGCGGCGGCCCCTTCGTGGCCGAGCTCGACACCTATGCCGGCGTTTCGCCGGATGATCCCGTCGTCGCAGACCTCAAGAATTTCGCCGAAACAGGCGTGCCCTCGCGCGCCGAGCTGATCCGCCGGGCCCCCGATGTCGCGACCGCGATCGTCGGCAGCGTCAACAAGGCCGATCCGAACGAGAGCTGGTCCGACCGGCTGATGGCCGGCGCCAAGTCGCTGGTCAGCGTGCGCCCGGTCGGCAATATCGAGGGTGACAGCGTCGAGGCGATTGCCGCGCGCATGGAAGACAAGGTGAAAAACGGCGACCTGCCGGGTGCGGCCAACGAGTGGACCACGCTGCCGGCAGATGCCAAGCAGGCGTCCGCCGCCTTCAAGCAATCGCTGGACGCCCGCATCCGCGTCGAGGAGCTGGTCGGCAGCGCGCTGTCGAAGGCCGTCTCAGGCACCGGTAAGGAGGGCTGAAGATATGATCAGGCTCGTTGTCTTCGCGCTTCTCGTACTTGTTCTCGGCTACGGCTTCTCCTGGCTTGCCGATCGCCCCGGCGATCTCTCGCTGATATGGGAGGGCCAGCTTTATCAGACCCGGCTGATCGTCGCCGCAACCGCCATCATCGCGCTGATCGCGGTCGTCATGGTCGCCTGGTGGCTGGTGCGCGTCATCTGGACCTCGCCGCACTCCGTCACCCGCTATTTCCGCGCCCGCAAGCGCGACCGTGGCTACCAGGCGCTCTCGACCGGCCTGATCGCCGCCGGCGCCGGCAATGCGCTGATGGCCCGCAAGATGGCCGCCCGCTCGCGCGGCCTGATCCGCGCCGACCAGGAGCCGCTGATCGCGCTGCTCGAAGCCCAGGCAGCCCTGATCGAGGGCCGGCATGACGAGGCCCGCGCCAAGTTCGAGGCGATGGTCGAGGATCCCGAAACCCGCGAACTCGGCCTGCGCGGCCTCTATCTCGAGGCCAAGCGCCTTGGCGCCAACGAGGCCGCCCGCCAATACGCCGAAAAGGCGGCCGACAACGCGCCCTATCTGCCCTGGGCCGCCCAGGCGACGCTCGAATACCGCAGCCAGTCCGGCCGCTGGGACGATGCGATCCGCCTGCTCGAGCAGCAGAAGGCCGCCCGCGTCATTGAAAAGGCCGAGGCCGACCGCCTGCGCGCCGTGCTTCTGACCGCCCGCGCCGACGAGAAGCTGGAAAACGACCCTTCAGGCGCCCGCGACGACGCCACCCACGCGTTGAAACTCTCGGCCGATTTCGAGCCGGCCGCGATCATCGCCGCCAAGGCGCTGTTTCGCGAAGACAAGCTGCGCAAGGCAGCCTCCATTCTCGAGCAGGCCTGGAAGACCAACCCGCATCCCGAGATCGGCGCCACCTATGTGCGCGCCCGCAGCGGCGATTCGCTTGCCGACCGACTGAAGCGCGCCGAAAAGCTGGAGGCGCTCCGCCCCAACAATATCGAATCGCTTCTGATCGTCGCCCAGGCAGCCCTCGACATCCGGGATTTCGCCAAGGCCCGCGCAAAGGCCGAAGCCGCCGCCCGCATCGAGCCGCGCGAGGCAGCCTTCCTGCTGCTCGCCGATATCGAGGAAGCCGAGACCGGCGACCAGGGCCGCATTCGCCACTGGCTCGCCCAGGCGCTGAAGGCGCCGCGCGATCCGGCATGGGTGGCCGACGGCTATGTCTCCGACAAATGGCTGCCGCTCTCGCCCGTCACGGGCAAGCTCGACGCCTTCGTCTGGAAGGCGCCGTTCGGCCAGGTCGAAGGTCCGGTCGAGGAAGGCTCCGTCACCTCCATCGACAGCGCGCTGAAGAGCCTGCCGCCGGTGCGCGATGTCAGGCCCGAAAGTGCCGCCGGCGATCATCGCATCATCGAGCTCGAACGCGCCGCGACCATCGCCAAGGCCGCCCGCCCGGTGACCGAGACGCCGGCAGCGCCCGCACCCGCCAAGCCGAAGCCGGCCCCGAAGGAGCCGGCAACCGCGAGCAAGCCTGCCGACGCCCCCGAACCGCGCCCCTTCTTCGGCGGCCTGCCGGATGATCCGGGCGTGCGCAATCCATCGGCCGAGCCAGAACCCAAGACACGGCTTCGCCTCTTCTAGCCAAACAGGACCCGTATGTTCGAACGCTTCCAGGCATTTTTTCAGAACCTGACCGCAGACACCCAAAAGAGCAGCTTCGCCCCCGATGATCCCCGCATCGCGGTAGCCGCACTTTGCATGCAGGTCATGGAGGCCGACGGCCAGATCAAGGACAGCGAGAAGAAGCGTCTGCGCACGCTGCTGAAGGACCAGTACGGTCTCGACGGCAAGCAGCTCGACGCGCTGATCGCCGCCGGCCAGGAAGCCGAAAGCGACGCCGTCGACTATTACCGCTTCACCTCCGACCTGAAGCGCCATCTCGACACCGAGCAGCGGCTGGAGCTGATCGGCATTCTCTGGGACATCGTCTATGCCGATGGCGAGCGCAGCGAGATGGAGGACGACGCCATCTGGCGCATCGCCGAGCTTCTCGGCGTCTCGGCCCGCGAGCGCATCCAGAAGCGCCAGGAAGCAGCCAAGCGCGTGACCGGCATCGATGTGGTTGAAGACGATGCCGACTGACAGTACAGGCGCGGCGGGCATAGGTGGCGCGGGCACCGGCATTGCCGGCCCCGGCGCAGCAAGCCCCAACGACCCGGGCTCGAGCATCGAAGGCAAACGCCCGGTCCTGATCGTGCTGCATCAGGAGAGCTCCAGCCCCGGCCGCGTCGGCCAGCTGCTTACCGAGAAGGGCTATCCGCTCGATATCCGCCGCCCGGTGCTCGGGGAGACACTGCCGATAACGCTTGCCGAGCACGCCGGTGCCGTCGTCTTCGGCGGCCCGATGAGCGCCAACGATCCCGACGACTTCGTCAAGGCCGAGATCAACTGGCTGAATGTGCCGCTGAAGGAGAAGAAGCCGCTGCTCGGCATCTGTCTCGGCGCGCAGATGCTGGTGCGCCATCTCGGCGGCAAGGTCGCGGCCAATGCCGACGAGACCACCGAGATCGGCTGGTACCCGCTGCGCGCGACCGAAAAGGGCCGGCAGCTGATGCACTGGCCGCGGATGGTCTACCACTTCCACCGCGAGGGCTTCGATCTGCCGCGCGGCGCCGATCTGCTCGCCGAAGGTGATGTCTACCCGAACCAGGCCTTCCGCTACAACGGCCACGCCTGGGCCCTGCAGTTCCACGCCGAACTGACCCGCGCCATGATGCACCGCTGGGTCGTCCACGGCGCCCATCGCTTCATCCTCCCCAACGCCCAGCAGGGCCGCGAGCACCTCGAAGGCCGCATGCTGTTCGACACGCCGCTCAAGGCCTGGCTCAACGAATTCCTCGATCTCGTCTTCGAGGGCAAGAAGCCGAAATCGGCCCCCTCGGCCAAGGCCACGCTGACGGCCTGATGCGAAGAGCCGCGCGCCGTGTTATGATCGGCAACGCCATCTCGGCGGCATTTTAGTAGCAGAAACAGGTTCCGATCCACGATCCGGCCGATTGGTCGCGCTTTGCGCCGCCATGACCGCAGCCATGTCAGGGGAACAGCATGTCGAACTACGAACAGAAGCTTGTCTCGCTGGGCCTCGTCCTGCCCCAGCCGCTGAAACTGCCCTCGCACATGACGCTGCCCTTTCCCTGGGTCAACGTACGGGGGAATAGGGCCTTCATCTCCGGCCACGGCCCGCAGAACCCCGACGGCTCCCCATCAGGCCCCTTCGGCGTCGTCGGCGACACGGTGACGATCGAGGAGGCCCACGCCTCGGCCCGCAAGGTCGGGCTCGCCATGCTGGGCAGCCTGAAGCGTGAACTCGGCAGCCTCGACCGCATCACCGGCTGGTGCCGCGTTCTCGGCATGGTCAACTGCGCCCCCCACTTCTCCAACCCACCCGCCGTCATCAACGGCTTCACCGAGCTGATCAACGACGTCTTCGGCCAGGACGTCGGCCGCCACGCCCGCTCCGCCATCGGCGTCGCCGGCCTGCCGCTGAATTTTCCCGTTGAGATCGAGGCGGAGGTGATGATTTCGGGGTGAGGGTTAGCGAGCGGGCGTTGTGCCGGGTCATACCCCCCTCTGCCCTGCCGGGTCATACCCCCCTCTGCCCTGCCGGGCATCTCCCCCACAAGGGGGGAGATCGACTCGTTGCGACGGCATCCCCAAACTATGAGAGTGGAGCGAGCGGCCAAGCCCAGCCAATCTCCCCACCTGTGGGGGAGATGCCCGGCAGGGCAGAGGGGGGTATCACACGGCAAAACGCCCCCGGGGGTATCTGACAGCACAACGCCTCTGGGGTATCCCCACGGCACAACGCCCCAAGCCCCACGGCACAACGCCGCCACGCCCCCACAAAACTACCCCCGCGTCACATGCTCCGGCGCATCCAGCGTATCGATCTTCCGCAACTGCGGAAACCCGCTCGCCCACAACGCCGCAACGACAAGCGTCCCGATCCCACCGATGACAACCGCCGGCACCGCGCCGAACACCGAGGCCATCGTTCCGGCACGAAACTCGCCAAGCTCGTTCGACGCCCCGACAAACACCATGTTGACGGCGTTGACGCGGCCGCGGAGTTGGTCGGGCGTCCAGAGCGCGATCAGGCTCTCGCGGACATACACCGAAACCATGTCGGCAGCCCCCATCAGCGCCAGTGCCGCGATCGACAACTCGACATTCTCAGATAGTCCGAAAGCAATGGTGCCCAGCCCGAACAGCGCCACGCCGACGAACATGTAGACCCCGGCGCGATGCTTCAGCGGATAGGTCGCAAGCAGCACGGCCATGACGATTGCCCCGACACCCGGTGCCGAGCGCAGCAGGCCGAGACCCCAGGGGCCGAGCGTCAGGATGTCGCGCGCAAAGATCGGCATCAGCGCCGTGGCGCCGCCGAGCAGCACCGCGAAGAGGTCGAGCGAGATAGCGCCCAGCACCACCTTCTCGGTGCGGATGAACTTGAAGCCGCCGAGGATCATGTCCCAGCTCTTCGCCTCGCCGGTCGTCTTCTGCGCCGGCTTCGGGATCAGGAAGAGCAGCCCCGCCCCGAGGCCCGCGAACACAACGGCCACCGTATAGGCCGTATGCGCATTGATACCGTAGAGCAGGCCGCCGATGACGGGGCCGGTGATCGAGGCGAGCTGCCAGGACGACGAGTTCCAGGCGATCGCGTTCGAGAGATCGTCGGCCGGCACCAGATTGGGCGCCAGCGACTGCACCGCCGGCGACATGAAGGCGCGTTCGATGCCGAACACCAGCAGCACCGCGAAGACCGGGATGGGCGAGAAGGTGCCCGTCATGGTCATGCCTAGCAGCGTCAGCGTGCAAAGGGCTGCCACCAGCGAGCACAGCGAGGCGATGGCGCGGCGGTTATAACGGTCGGCCACCGAGCCGGTGACGAGGATGAGCAGCAGAGAAGGCAGGAACTGCACCAGCCCGATCAGGCCGAGATAGATGGCGCTGCCCGTCTGGTCGTACATCTGCCAACCGACCGCGACGCTGACGATCTGCTGCGAAAACGACAAGAGAAAGCGCGCGAAGAAGAAGCGGGTGTAGGAGGAGTGCCGGAAGGCCGCGAAGCGGTCGCCGTGAGCCGAGATGGACATGATGTCTTTCCAACAAACGGACCAAACATCGCTTCCCGACGCGCCCGTTAAACATGAATTGCCGCAGCATTGCACACGGCTCTTGCCGGTTTAGTCGCCAATGTCTACATGTCTGTCAACAACGAACTGGAGATTGCGATGCTTGCGCTTTTTCAAACCATTGATTTGGCTTTGAATCTTTACACCTGGATCTTGATCGCCAGCGCCATTTTCTCCTGGCTCTATGCGTTCAACGTGATCAATTCCAGCAATCAGTTCGTCAATTCGGTCGGCATGTTCCTCTACAACGTCACCGAACCGGTCCTGCGCCCGATCCGTCGCGTGCTGCCGAACCTCGGCGGCATCGACATCTCGCCGATCATCCTGCTGCTCATCATCTTCTTCATCCGCTCGTTCATGTGGAACACCATCGTGCCGATGGTGTTGCGATAAGGCCCTGGCAGGCCGCTGACGATCATCTCGTCCTCGCCGTGAGGCTGACGCCGAATGGCGGGCGGGATCAGATTGATGGAATTGAGCTGGATGCCGACGGCAGGGCCCATCTGAAGGCCCGTGTCTCGGTCGTTCCCGAAAAGGGCAAGGCCAACAAGGCGCTGGTCGCGCTTGTGGCGAAGCAGCTCGGCATCGCGAAGTCCTTGGTGAACCTCGTCTCGGGCGACACCTCACGTAAAAAAATCCTCCGGATCGATGCCGAGCCGGAGGATGTGATCAAAAAGCTGGAAGCTTTACTCGGCCTGTAATCAGGCCTTTTCCTTCTTGGCGCGTTCGATCGCCTCAAGGATCAGCTGGCCGGCTTCCTTGGCGTCGCCCCAGCCATAGATCTTCACCCACTTGCCGGGTTCCAGATCCTTGTAGTGCTCGAAGAAGTGCTCGATCTGCTTGAGCGTGATCTCCGGCATGTCCGTGTAGTCCTTGACCTTGTCGTAGCGCATGGTCAGCTTCGGCGACGGAACGGCGATGATCTTCTCGTCCTTGCCGGAATTGTCTTCCATCTTCAGAACGCCGATCGGGCGCACGTTGATGACGCAGCCCGGAACCAGCGGACGGGTGCTGGCGATCAGGACGTCGATCGGGTCGCCGTCTTCCGACAGCGTGTGCGGTACGAAGCCGTAGTTACCCGGGTAGGTCATCGGCGTGTAGAGGAAACGGTCGACAACCAGCGTGCCGGCGTCCTTGTCCATCTCGTACTTGATCGGGTGGCCACCGACGGGAACTTCAACGATGACGTTGACGTCCTCAGGTGGGTTCTTGCCAATGGCAATGGCGTCGATGCGCATGCGATTACTCCCGCGACGTGAAATCTTCGCAGCCAGATAATCGGATTCATGCCGCGAAGCAACATAGCAAGACCGCGCAGGCACATGATTGTTTTATGATCTGGCCTTCAAAATGCCGGAAAACTGGGCAGAGGCCAAAACTTGGCTCCGCGCACCTTGTCGTTGAGCAGATCGCTCAATTCCAGATGAAGCCGATCTTCTTCAAGGGCTTCTCGTCGAAGGTTTCGGTACCCTCGCAATAATCGATGCCGCCATGGCCGCGATAGAACTCCGCGCCGCCCTCGTTCTCTTCCAGGCACCAGACCACCATACCCTTGCAGCCGAGCGACTTCAAAAGCCGCCGCGCTTCGGAAAACAGCATGTGGCCAAGGCCGATACCCTGATATTCGGGGCGGAGATAAAGCTCGTAGATCTCGCCTTCCTGCGGCAGCGCGCGGGCGCGGTTGAGACCGAGCGTTGCATAGCCGGCAACCGTTCCGGCGACGTCGAGCACCAGAAGCGTCGCGGGGCCGCGTGTCGCCTTGCGCCACCAGCTCTCGCCGCGGCGCTCCACCATCTGCGTCAGCGCCTTGTGTGGAATGATGCCGGCATAGGTATGCTTCCACGCAAGCCGGTGCACCTCCGAGATAGCTCGGGAATCATGCGGCTCGGCCCGCCGAACATCGATCGACAACGTCTTCATAACGCTTACTCTGGCCCGGTCGCGGACAATTAACCATATGCGCTAACGCATTCAGCCGGATTGCCCACAGGGTTAACATGTGGACGACGGCTGAAATTTAACGCTTTTTTAACTATTGCGACAAGAAGGATTCGGCGAACCGCACAAAATAAAAACCCCGGCGCGATGGCCGGGGTTTCGAAGTCTCTTGTGAGCCTGTTCGACTTAGGCGGTCTTCGCCTTGGCGAAGCGCTTGCGGTCGTTGGCGTCGAGATACATCTTGCGCAGACGGATCGACTTCGGCGTCACTTCCATCAGCTCGTCGTCCTGGATCCAGGAGAGAGCGCGGTCGAGCGTCATGCGGATCGGCGGCGTCAGCTTGACGGCTTCGTCCTTGCCGGCGGCGCGGATGTTGGTCAGCTGCTTGCCCTTGAGGACGTTGACTTCGAGGTCGTTGTCGCGCGAGTGAATGCCGATGATCATGCCCATGTAGACCTTTTCGCCGGGCTCGATCATCATCGGGCCGCGATCTTCCAGGTTGAACATGGCGTAGGCGACGGCTTCGCCGGCAGCGTTCGCGAGCAGAACGCCGTTCGTGCGGCCACCGATTTCACCCTTGTAGGGCTGGTAGTCCTTGAACAGGCGGTTCATCACGGCGGTGCCGCGCGTGTCGGTCAGGAGTTCCGACTGGTAGCCGATCAGGCCGCGGGTCGGAGCGTTGAACACCAGGCGAACGCGGTTGCCGCCCGAAGGACGCAGCTCGGTCATTTCAGCCTTGCGCTCGGACATCTTCTGAACGACGACGCCGGAATGCTCTTCATCGACGTCGATGACGACTTCCTCGATCGGCTCCATGGTCTGGCCGCTCTCGTCCTTGTGCATGACGACGCGCGGACGCGACACGGCAAGCTCGAAGCCTTCGCGGCGCATGGTTTCGATCAGAACGGCGAGCTGCAATTCGCCGCGGCCGGAAACGTAGAACGAATCCTTGCCTTCGGCTTCTTCGATCTTCAGCGCGACGTTGCCTTCGGCTTCCTTGAACAGGCGGTCACGGATGACGCGCGAGGTCACCTTGTCGCCTTCGGTGCCGGCGAGCGGGCTGTCGTTGACGATGAAGGACATGGTAACGGTCGGCGGGTCGATCGGCTGCGCGGTCAGCGCTTCGTTGACAGCCGGATCGCAGAAGGTGTCGGCAACCGTGCCCTTGGAGAGGCCGGCGATTGCAACGATGTCGCCTACATGTGCTTCTTCGATCGAGGTGCGCTCGATGCCGCGGAATGCGAGGATCTTGGAGATACGACCGGTTTCGATCGTCTTGCCATCCTGGCTGAGAACCTTGACGGCCTGGTTCGGCTTGATCGAACCGGAATTGATACGGCCGGTGATGATACGACCGAGGAAGTTGTTGGCTTCCAGGATGGTGCCGATCATCGTGAACGGGCCTTCGGCGACCTTCGGCTCCGGAACGTGCTTGAGCACGAGGTCGAGCAGCGGCGCCAAGCCTTCATCCTTCGGACCTTCAGGATTGAAGTTCATCCAGCCATCGCGACCGGAACCGTAGAGGATCGGGAAGTCGAGCTGTTCGTCGGTGGCGTCGAGGCTGGCGAAGAGGTCGAACACTTCGTTGATGACTTCCTCGTGGCGGCCATCGGGACGGTCGATCTTGTTGATCGCGACGATCGGACGGAGGCCGACCTTCAGCGCCTTGGAGACGACGAACTTCGTCTGCGGCATCGGGCCTTCCGACGAGTCGACCAGAACGATCGCGCCATCCACCATCGACAGGATACGCTCGACTTCACCGCCGAAGTCGGCGTGGCCGGGGGTGTCGACGATGTTGATGCGAACGCCCTTCCACTCGACCGAGGTCGCCTTGGCAAGGATCGTGATACCGCGTTCCTTTTCCAGGTCGTTCGAGTCCATCACGCGTTCCGCAACGCGCTGGTTTTCGCGGAACGAACCGGACTGTTTCAGGAGCTCGTCGACCAGTGTCGTCTTGCCATGGTCAACGTGCGCGATAATCGCGATGTTGCGAAGTGCCATATGTCTATATCTCTGAGGCTGGGGCGCCACGCTGGGAGGGCGCCAATTGCATTGGGGCGGCTCTTACAGTGTTTTTCGCGAATGCGAAAGGGGGGAGCCTGGAATGAGAGGAATGCACGTATAGCACGGATCGCATCAGCTCGTCCTCTCAGGGTCGAGCACCACGCGCCAGAGCTCTTGGTCGTTGCGATCCATCAGCCGCACCGTCAGCTGCTCGCTGGCGCCATCGATATCGACGAGACCGAAGAATTGCATGCCTGCTGACGGCGGCAGGTTCTGCTCGGCGCCGCCGGGCGCCGCCTTCATGAACTTGACCTCTGGCCCGAAGGTCATGTCGAGCTCCTGCGGCCCGTAGGTGCCCGAATGCAGCGGCCCGGCCACGAACTCCCAGAACGGCAGGAACTCGCGGAATTTCGCCCGCTCGGGACTATAGTGATGCGCCGCCGCGTAATGCACGTCGGCCGTCAGCCATATCATGTTCGATATCCCGGCATCGCGGATGAAGCGCAGGAGATCGGCGAATTCGAGCTCGCGGCCGAGCGGCGCGCCATTGTCGCCATTGGAGATCGATTCCGATCCGCGCCGATTGCCGTAATCGTCCCAGATCACGAGACCGATCGGCAGATCGCAGGCGATCACCTTCCACGTCGCCGTCGAGCGCACCAGCTCACGCTTCAGCCACGCGACTTGCCGCTCGCCAAAAATCCGCGACTGCGGCGAAAGCTTTTCATCCAGCCCATGGCTGTTCGGCCCGCGGTAGGAGCGCAGGTCGACGAAGAACACGTCGAGCAGCGGCCCATAGGAAACCTTGCGATAAATCCGCCCCGGCTCGGCCGCGACATGGCGCGTCGGCGTCATCTCGTGAAAGGCTTGTGCCGCCCGCGCCGAAAGCACCGCGACCGACTTCTCCTTGTAGCGGTCGTCATGGCTGAGATCGGTCGATGGCGACCAATTGTTCAGCACCTCGTGGTCGTCCCACTGGTAGAAGATCGGGCAGACGGCGTTGAGCGACTTCACGTGCTCATCGAGCAGATTATAGGTCCACTGACCGCGAAACTGGTCGAGCGTCTGGGCGATCTCGCGCTTGGCCTCGGTGACGATGCGGTTCTTCCAGATCCCGCCGCCGCGCAACGAAATCTCGTCTGGAACCGGATTGTCGGCATAGATCGTGTCGCCGGAATGGATCATGAAATCCGGCCGGTGATAGGCGATCGTCGAATAGGTCCGCATCCCCTCCTCATCGATCCCCCACCCCTGCCCCACCGTATCGCCCGACCAGACGAAGCGGATATCGCGGCGGGCGACGGGCGCGGTGCGAAACTGCCCGAGGATCGGCTCTGACCGGCTGTTGATGTCATGGAGATCAGCCGCGCGAAAGCGATAGAACACCTCCTGATCAGCAGGCAGATCGGTAAGCAACAGCTTCGCGGTCAGATCGCTATCGGGCGTGACGTCGATGGGCGGCAGCCTCACGGCATTGGAGAACTTGTCTGATGTCGAATATTCCACGAAGAGCCGCGACGGCCGATCCACCCGCGTCCAGATCACCCCAGAGGTCTGATCGACATCCCCGGACTGCACGCCCGAGGTAAACACCGGCCGGCTGGACGAACCGCGCGCATAATAGGGCATCGCCAGCCCCGCCACGGCAAATCCGCCAACCGCTCCCATCGAGGATAGAAAACGGCGGCGGGTCGGTTCCGTCAATGTCATCGGGTGGCGCATCCGGCTTGGCAATCGGGACGATCTCCCGCACCCCGCCTATGCCCACCCCACATGTCACCCACTTGACGCCGCCATGACGGTTTTCCGAAGGTTTGGCGACAGTTTTGTGTTGGGACGCGCGTCTCGCTTGGCTATCCGAGGCGTTGGCTCTCGCTTACGCTGCGGCCAGCATTACCCCCCTCTGTCCTGCCGGACATCTCCCCCACAAGGGGGGAGATCGACTCGTGGCCTGCTCCGCAACCAAACGTGGAGGCTGGAGCGAGCGGCTGCGCCCAGCCAATCTCCCCACCTGTGGGGGAGATGCCCGGCAGGGCAGAGGGGGGTATCCCACCCACAAACGTCCAAGGGGTATCAGCTCAATCGCAACAGCCGCGACCCATCCACCACGTCACACCTAGGTTAAGCCCTCCCCCTTGTGGGGAGGGTTGGGGAGGGGTCTTCGTACTCAGGAACGGGACGCCCCCT
Source organism: Rhizobium sp. S163 (assembly GCF_030380805.1). Taxonomy (NCBI): domain Bacteria; kingdom Pseudomonadati; phylum Pseudomonadota; class Alphaproteobacteria; order Hyphomicrobiales; family Rhizobiaceae; genus Rhizobium; species Rhizobium sp. S163. The sequence continues at coordinate 178,448 of NZ_JAUDSA010000038.1, forward strand.
ACCCCCTCAGGCATCACTCCCCGCCAGTTCCTCGAACGTCGCCAGCCCACGCTTCACCAGCATCGCATCCGGGCTCGGCAGCTTGCCGCGGAATGCCCGGTAGGTATCCTCCGGATCGACCGACCCGCCCACCGAATAGACGTGATCGCGCAGCTTCCTGGCTATCTCGCCATTGAACGCATCGCCCGTCTCCTCAAAGGCCGAAAACGCATCGGCGTCGAGCACTTCCGACCACATGTAGGAGTAATAGCCCGCCGAATACCCGCCGGCGAAGATATGCTGGAAGTGCGGCGAGGCATGGCGCATCACCATCGACTTCGGCATGCCGAGCTCTTTCAGCACCTCACCCTGCACCGCCATCGGATCGGCCACCTCGTCCCGCGTATGGAACGCCATGTCGACCAGCGCGGACGAGGTGAACTCCACCGTGTTGAACCCGGCATTGAAGCTGCGCGCCGCCAGCACCTTGTCGAGCAAATCCTGCGGCATCGGCTTGCCGGTCTCGAAATGCACGGCGTACTGCTTCAGGATCTCCGGCACCGTCAGCCAGTGCTCGTAAAGCTGCGAAGGCAGTTCGACGAAATCGCGCGACACGCCGGTGCCAGACACGGAAGGATAGGTCACGTTGGAAAGCATGCCGTGCAACGCATGGCCGAACTCGTGGAACAGCGTGCGGGCGTCGTCGAGAGAAAGCAGCGCCGGCTTGCCCTCGGCGGGCTTTGCGAAGTTGCAGACATTGTAGATGATCGGCAGCTCGCCCTCGGCGCCATTCTTCAGCGGCAGCTTGTGCTGCGACTGGAACGCGCTCATCCAGGCGCCCGAGCGCTTCGACGAGCGGGCGAAATAATCGCCGAGGAACATCGCCACCAGCTTCTCGTCGCGATCGCGGATCTCGAAGACGCGGACATCGGGGTGATAGGCGGCAACGCCCTTCTTCTCCACCGCGTGAATGCCGAACAGCCGCCCCGCCACGTCGAAGCAGGCGTCGATGATCTTTTCCAGCTGCAGATAGGGCTTCAGCTCCGCCTCGGAGAAATTGAACTTTTGGGCCCGGATCTTTTCGGCGTAGAACCGCCAGTCCCAGGGCATGACATCATGGTTCTTGCCCTCGTCAGCGATCAGCCTGGCGATATCGGCCTCTTCCTCGCCGGCGCGCTTCACCGCCTTCACCCAGACCTTCTTCAGAAGATCGTTCACGGCCTCGGGCGTCTTCGCCATGGTGTTGTCGAGCTTCAGCTCGGCGAAATTGCCGTAGCCGAGCAGCTTTGCCACCTCGCCGCGCAGAGCCAGCGTGTCGCGGATGATGCCGCGATTGTCCGACGGGCCATCATTCTCGCCACGCGCCACCCAGGCCTTGAACGCCTGTTCGCGCAGCTCGCGGCGCTCGGAGAAGGTCAGGAACGGCTCGATGATCGAGCGCGACAGCGTCACCGCGAACTTGCCGTCTTCGCCGCGCTCGCGCGCCGCCGCCGCCATCGCGTCCTTGAGAAAATCGGGAACCCCTGCGAGATCATCGCCGTCTGAAAGGATCAGCGCCCAGCCCTTCTCGTCGGCAAGCACGTTCTGGCCGAACTGCGTGCCGAGCCCCGCCAACCTCTCGTTGATGCCGGCGAGCTTTTCCTGCTCGGCCTTCGGCAGCTTGGCGCCCGACTTGACGAAGCCCTTCCAGTGCCGCTCCAGCACCCGCGTCTGCTCCAGCGTCAGCCCGAGCGTTTCTCGCGCCTCCCACAGCGTGTCGATGCGCGCAAAGAGCGCCGCATTCATGCCAATCTTCGAATAATGCCGCGACATCTTCGGCGAGATATCCCGCTCCAGCGCCTGGATCGTATCGTTGGTATGCGCGCCGGCGCGGTTCCAGAACAGCGCCGACACCCGCGAGAGATCGTCGCCCGCAAGCTCCAGCGCCACGATCGTATTGTCGAAGGTGGGGGCATCAGGATTGTCGGCGATCGCATCGATCTCCTCTTCGTGCCGGGCAAGGGCCGCATCGAAAGCCGGCGCGAAATCGCCGTCATTCAGCGCCTCGAAGCGCGGCAGACCATTGAGGCCGTTCCAGTCGGTGAGAGCGGGGTTGTTGGCGGGCATACGGACATCCTTATTTGGCGGGCTTGTTCGGCGGGGCGTGTTGTCTCGAAAACCAATATAGGAAGGCAGCACGGCGATTGGTATCGCCACCTTGAGCGAGCGACCGCGCCACCTATACGAGAAGTTGATCCCTAAAAATGCTATATAAGAATTAACTATTTGTTAACGATTGACGATTGTGCGGCGCACACGGTATTTTCGCTTAATCTTTTTTAATCATGGATGCGGGCAATGGAAATCACATCACTGCGGTTTTCGCCGAATTTGTCGTTCCGGAAATATTCCGATAATTCGCAATTTAACAACAGCTTGACCGAAACCTTCAGCTCGGTTTCGAATGCTTCGTCGACCTTCAGGATCGACGAGGCGACATCCGCGCAACCGGATTTTTCGGCCATAACCGCTGCCGACCTGCGCAACCACGCGCGCCAGAATTTCGACAACGGCACGCTCGACCAGGACACCTATGCGGCGATCTCCGAACCGCTGCCGATGCGCACCATCGACCCCTCAGGCAACATTCTCGATCTCTCCGACGTCACCGACGGCACCAGCTTCAATTTCCGCGACTACTACAAGGACCAGCTGCAGATCGCCATGTCGATCGGCGATCCCGAGACGGTGAAGACCCTGAAATCGGTGGTCAGCTTCCTCGACGTCTGACGCGGTTTAGATCGCGCCCGGCCCGGCCCGGCGCAGGCCGATCAGGCCTTGCGCCACCCCATCAGCCCCGGCGTCGCATGCAGCAGTGCCTGCGCGGCAAACCCCATGAACAGCACGCCCGAGCAGCGCACGATCAGCCGCTCATGCGCCCGGTAGAAACGCCGCACCGCGCCGGTGCCGACGATCGCGATCAGGATCATGTCGGCGACGATGAAGCCGAGGAACGACACGGCAAGCAGCACCGGCAGCGTCTGAAACTGCAGGGCACTGGCCGAGCCCGCCACCAGCGCCGTGAATGTCGCCAGCGCCACCGGATAGCCCTTCGGATTGGTGACCCCGAAGATCAGCCCGCGCCGAAACGGCCGCTCGACAACCATCAACGCCTGCCCCTCGCCCTTCGGCTTGGCGCGAAACGCGTTCCAGCCGATCCAGGCGAGATAGAAGCCGCAGGCGAGCCCCAGCGCATCGAACACGAAACTACCGATCGTCTTGGCGCCGATGATCGCCACCAACGCCAACGACGCCCAAAGCGTATCGCCGACCAGATGCCCACAAACAAACTGCGCCCCTGCCTTCCGCCCCTGCCCGGCCCCGATCCCAAGCAGCGCCAGAAACGCCGGTCCCGGAATGAGCACGTAAAGAAGTGCAGCCAGAAAGGCGCCCGCGAGCAGCGATTGCGTCATGAAGAATCCCCCGTGAAAAGACCGAGATTATGCGGTGTGGCGGGGACGTCAAGCGGGCGCAAGAAAACCCCGCCGGGATCATCGAAGCCAGCCGCGCCACCTCATTCAAACTATTGATGAACGCGTTCCGCCGCCGCAATGGATTTCGCGGATCGCGCGGATTAGCCTTGGCCATCGCTTGCCCTGGTTTCATGAGGAAAGCTGTTTCCCGATGCCCATTCTCGACGCGACCGCCATCCACCCGATCACGCTGCCGGACGGCACCATCTACAGCGATACCGTCTACCTGAAGAACGTCATTGACCATCCGCGCATGGAGATCGGCGACTACAGCTACTACACCCACTCGGGCAAACCGGAAGACACAGCCGGCATTCTCGCACCCTATCTCGGGCATGGCGTCCGCGAGCGCCTCGTCATCGGAAAATTCGTGCAGATTGCCCGTGGCAGCTACTTCATCACCAGCTCGGCCAACCATCCGATGAATGGTTTCACCACCTACCCGTTCCGCATCTTCAAACCGGAAACCTTCGGCTACAAGGACCTGCCGGTGAAGGATACCGTTGTCGGGCATGACGTCTGGATAGGCCATGACGCGGCGATCATGCCGGGTGTCAAGATCGGGTCCGGCGCCATTGTCGCCGCCGGATCGGTGGTTGCCCGTGACGTTCCGCCCTATGCCGTCGTTGGCGGCAACCCGGCAACGATCATCCGCATGCGCTACCCCACGACGGTCATCGATGAACTGCTGGAGATCGCGTGGTGGGACTGGCCTCTGGACAAGATCGAGGCGAACTTGGCCGCTCTTGAAAGCGGTGATCTCGCGGCACTGAAAATGGCATAACGCAAATATCGGACGGGGCGCTCCCGCGCGCCTTTGCGCGCCTCGGCATTTTTGCATTGCCGGATCACGAGCCTTGCGTCAGAAAAGATGAAGTCCTGCTTTCCAGGCGTTGTGAGCGCCACCAGCCAATCGAGTACCCGCATGCCCCCATTCCGGATGAGCGCAAGGCGAACGAGCATGCTCGGCGCGCTGCTTGCCACCCTCGGCCCGATCTCCATGTCGATCTACACGCCCGCCATGCCGGAGCTGGTGGGCGCCTTTCACACCACGGATTCGGCGATCAAGCTGACGCTGTCGCTTTATTTCGCCGGCTTCTCGATCGCCCAGCTGCTCGCCGGCCCGCTGTCGGATGCCTTCGGCCGCCGCACCGCGACGCTTCTCTTCGTCGGCATCTACATGGTGGGAAGCCTTCTCTCGGCGTTTGCGCCCGGCATCGAATGGCTGCTCGCCGGCCGCCTGATCCAGGGCATCGGCGCCTCGGTCGGGATAACAGTGGCGCGCGCCATCGTCCGCGACCAGTTCACCGGCGCCGATGCCTCCAGGATCATGAACCTGATCGGCATCATGATCGCCATCGGCCCGGCAATCGCGCCGACCGTCGGCGGCCTCGCGCTCGCAGCCTTCGGCTGGCAGTCGGTGTTCTTCCTGTTGATCGGCTTCGGCCTGATGATCTGCCTCTCGGTCCTCGTCTTCATGCGCGAGACCAGCACGCCCGACCGCCGCCGCGCCTTGCCCGGCCCGCTGCTACAGGCCTATGCCGAGCTCGCCCGCGAACCACGCTTCATCTCCGCCTCGCTGGTGCTCGGCGGCTCGATCGGCGCGCTCTACGCACAGGCAACGATGCTGCCCTTCATCCTGATCAAGGTGGTCGGCCTCTCGCCCACGGCCTTCGGCCTCGGCATGCTGATGCAATCCGGCTCGTATTTCGCAGGCTCGGTCGTCCTCCGCATGACTTCGGCAAGGCTCGGCGGCGATGGCTCTGTGCGAACAGGTCTCGGCCTGCTCGGCCTCTCCGGCATCATGATCGCGCTCTCGGTTGCCTTCGTGACACCAAGCTATCTCTCGATCATGGGCCCGGTCGCCTTCCTGGCCTTCGGCCTCGCCTTCCTCACCCCGCACATGACGACCTCGGGCCTCTTCCCCTTCCCGCACATCGCCGGCTCCGCCTCTGCGATGATGGGCTTCATCCAGATGGGTGGCGGCTTCACCGGCGGCCTGATCGCCTCGTTGATCGGTGTGCCCCTCAGAGCCTTCGGCACCATCATCCCGATGATGGCCCTGATCGCGATCCTCAGCTACCTCTGGTTCGTGAACGCCACCCGCCGCGCCGCGAGGGTGTCGCATTCCAGCCTGGGGGAGTGAGAGGCAAGGCCGTGAGCCGAAGGACCGCGGAAAGTGTAGTGGCCGCCCCTCCGAGCAGCTTTGCAACTCCGGCGTCCGCAAAGCCTTGCCTCTTGCCGCTGGCTGCTTTAGCTCATGAATGAAATGGAGCAGACCTAATGATTTTCATGGTAATCGCGGTCCCGATCGTCTTGGTCTGCTTCCTGCTGTTTCCCCGCCACACGCTGATCGTCGTTGCCGCCCTGGCCTGCGTCGGCGCCGCCGTTGGTATCTATCTCTATTTCCAGCAATCCGACCGCCTGAACTCGGCAAGCCTGGTGTCGGGCACGAGCAGCGGAACCAGCGGTTGCCAGGATCCGGACAAGCCGGTTTTTGTCGAGCTCTCGAACGCCTCCGACCGGCAGGTCAATATCGTGCGCTTCCGGCTGATCGCGAAGCGTCCGGGGTTCAGCGGCGAGGTCTATTCGGATTATTTCAGCAGCGACAAGATCATCGCGCCGCATAGCGACTACGGCAGCTGCTGGGCACTGAACCGCTACAGGGGCCTGGACACTCTGCCGGGCCGACCCGCACCTAGTGATTTCGAATGGTCCGTCGATATCTCGTCGGTCGATTTCGCCGGCAACTAAGCGCACGTCCCAAGGCCCCTCGATCGACCAAAGAAAAACCGCCTGCAACATCCCTGCTGCAAGCGGTTCTGATCGTCTCGAACTTGTCGTCTGGATCAAGGGCGACAGTGTCGCCCTGTCTCTCGCTCTTCGTCTTACTTGCGGTTGCCCATGAACTGCAGCAGGAACATGAAGAGGTTGATGAAGTCGAGGTAGAGCGTCAGCGCGCCCATGATCGCCTTGCGGCCGGCCATGGTGGCGTCGTCGGCGGCGTAGTACATTTCCTTGATGCGCTGCGTGTCGTAGGCGGTCAGGCCTGCGAAGATCAGCACGCCGATCACCGAGATCGCAAACTGCATGGCCGAGGAGGCCAGGAAGATGTTGACGATCGAGGCGATGATCAGGCCGAAGAGACCCATCATCAGGAACGAGCCCATGGCCGACAGGTCACGACGGGTCGTGTAGCCGTAGAGCGAGAGCGCGCCGAACGAGGCGGCCGTCACGAAGAAGGTCTGCACGACGCTCTGGCCGGTGTAGATCAGGAAGATCGACGACAGCGACAGGCCGACAAGCGCTGCATAGACCGCGAAGGTCGTCTGCGCGGCCGATACGCTCATCGAATTGATCCTGAAGCTCAGGAAGAAGACCAGCGCCAGCGGAGCGAAGATCACCACCCACTTCAGCGGGCTGGTGTAGATCGCGGCGCCGAATGCGGTCAGCTGGCCGTCGGAGACGGCGAATGTGAATGCGAAATAGGCGGCCAGGCCGGTGATCGCCAGGCCGATAGCCATCAGGTTGTAAACCTTCAGCATATAGCTGCGAAGGCCCTGATCGATCTCGCCGGTCTGGACACCGCTCTGAACGCGGCCCTGGTAATTTCTTAGGTCAGCCATGATTTCCTCTTGTCAGCCCCGAATGAACACGGTGTCGGGTTTTCTTGCCCGGGCGCCGCTGCGGAGCTTCAGCATGCCTGCGGATAATATGAGCCTTTCGCCCTTTGCAAACAAGAGCCTTGCAACCCGCGATCGGGTTAAATCGCCGTAAGGTGCCGGAATTATTTCAACCCGGCCACTCAGAGCTCGCGCAAAACGGGTGCCGCCTTCTGGCCGAGAATGCGCCATGTGCCGATCAGGCCGATGCCGACGGTCAGCACCAAGGCCGTGACGATCGTCATCCCGGCGACGTCAGGGAGGAACTCCGAGGGGATCTTCATGATGCGGGCGACGATGAACCAGGCGGCGACACCGCCCGAAAGCAGCGCGAAGACCGCGGTTGCAAGCCCGAGGATCAGATACTCGTAGCAGAAGGCGCGCATCAGCATGCGCCTTGTGGCGCCGAGCGTCTTCAGCACCACGGCGTCATGGGTGCGGGCGCGGTTGCCGGCGGCAAGGGCGCCTGCGAGCACCAGCACCGAGGCGATGAGGGCAACAGAGGCCGCAGCGCGGATCGCGGTCGCCAGCTGCGCCACCAGTGAATTGACGATGTCGATCGCATCCTTGACGCGCACGCTGGTGATCGTCGGATAGGTGTTCGTGACCGATTTCAGGATCGCGGCTTCCTGCGAGGATGTCGCCTTGGGATCGGTAAGCGTTGCCAGCCAGGCATGCGGAGCGCCCTTGAAGGTGTTGGGCGAGAAGACCATGACGAAATTGATCGACAGGCTCTCCCACTGCACCTTGCGCAGATTGGCGATCTTCGCCGTCATGTTGCGGCCGAGCACGTTGACGGTGACGGTATCGCCGACCTTGAGGCCGAGTTCGCCTGCCTCTTCCGCCGAAAACGAGACCAGCGGTTCGCCGCTGTAATCCTTGTCCCACCATGTGCCCTCGGTCAGGGCGGCGTTTTCGGGAAGCGTCTCGGAGTAGGTGATGCCGCGGTCGCCGCGCAGCACCCACTGGCCCGATGGCGGCACCTTGCGCTTGGTCACGTCCTCGCCGTTGAAGGCAAGGATGCGGCCGCGCAACATCGGCACCTCGACGAGCTTGCCCTCGGGCGCATCGGTTTTCACCAGATTGCGGAAGCCGTCGAGCTCGGCGCCCTGGATATCGACGAAGAAGAAGTTGGGCGCGCCATCGGCCATGCGGCCGGTGAGCTGCTGGCGCAGATTGCCGTCGATCAGCGTCAGGGTGACGAGCAGCGCCAGGCCGAGGCCAAGCGAGAGCACGACGGAAGGCGTGAGCGCGCCGGGGCGGTGGATGTTGCCGATCGCAAGCCTCAGCGCCGGCGAATTGACGCGCGGGCTGCGGCGGGCAAGCCAGGCGATGCCGGCTGCCACCAGCCTGAGGACAACGAAGGCAAAGGCGATGGCGCCGATGAAGACCACGGCGATGAAGCGATCATGGGCGGTCGCCACCGCAAGAGCGGCAAGTGCTGCGAGGAAGACGGCGGCCATCAGAATGTAGGGCCAGGAAGGCAGGCGGCGCGCCTCGAAGCCCTGCTCGCGAAACAGCGCCGTCGGCGGCACTTCGCGGGCGTGGCCGAGCGGCATGATGGCGAAGGCGAGCGTCGTCAGCACACCGAAGAGGACGGCCAGCGACAGCGCCACCGGATAGAGCGTCGGCGCGGTCGAGACCGGCAGGAACTGCGCCAGGAACTGGGCCGCCAGAATGGGGGCGGCCGCGCCGATGACGAGACCGATGGCGATGCCGCCAAGCGCGATCAGGCCGATCTGGAAGAGGTAGATGAGGACAACCGTCGATGCCGGAGCGCCCAGGCATTTGAAGGTCGCGATCGTCGTGCGCTTGGCATCGAGGAAGGCGCGCACGGCATTCGCCACGCCGACGCCGCCGACGATCAGCGCGGTCAGGCCAACCAGTGTCAGGAATTGCGAGAAACGCTCGATGTTTTCGGTAAGCGAAGGGGCGGCGCGGTCGCTTGTGCGGATCGACCAGCCGGCCGAGGGGAAATCCTTGGTGGCGCGGTCGCGGATGCCAGCCATGTCCGATCGGTCGTTCAGCTTGACCTTGTAGCTGTGCTCGACAAGGCTGCCGGTCTGGATCAGGCCCGAGGCCTGCAGAGCCTGGCGGCTCACCATCAGCCGCGGCGCAAAGCCGAAGCCTTCGGAGACCGCGTCCGGCTCGGTCTTAACGGTGCCGGTGATGTTGACGATGACATTGCCGAGCAGCAACTCGTCGCCGATCTTGAGGCCGAGGCGTTCCAGAAGCAGCGGCGCGGCCAGCGCGCCATAGGTGCCGTCCTGATCGGCAAGAAGCGTATGCAGCGGGTAGTTGGGCTCGGCCTCGAAGCTGCCGTAGAGGGGATAGGCATCATCGACGGCCTTGACCTCGACCAGCGCCTGATCCGATCCATCCGGCTTGCGGGCCATGGAGCGCAGGCCCGTCGAGACCGAGACCTTGCCGAGCGAGCGCAGGAAATCCAGCTCGTTGGCGGCCGCTTCGCGGTTGTTGAGCTCGAAGCGGACGTCGCCGGCCAGAATCTCCTGGCCGCGCGTGGCAATCGTGTCGGTGATCGACTGCGAGACCGAATTGACCGCGGCAATCGCCCCTGTGCCGAGCGCGATGCAGGCGAGGAAGATGTAGAAGCCTCTCAGGCCGCCGCGCAGCTCACGAAGGGCAAGACGGAAGGCGAGCGCGATACGCGGGGTGATCAGCGTCATGCAATGGCCACTTCGGCTTCAATCGCGGCGCTATCGCCTTCTATCTTGCCGGAGCGGACGCGGATCTGGCGCGAGCAGCGCTTGGCGAGCGCGTTGTCGTGGGTGACGAGCACCAGCGTCATGCCGCGCTCGGCCTGCTTGGAAAACAAAAGGTCGGCGATCTGGCGGCCGGTGTCGGTGTCGAGATTGCCGGTTGGTTCATCCGCGATCAGAAGCGCCGGTGATGGCGCAAGCGCGCGGGCGATCGCCACGCGCTGCTGCTCGCCGCCGGAAAGCTGGCCGGGATAATGGTTCAACCGGTCGCCGAGGCCGACGGATTTCAGCTCGCGACGGGCGATCTCGAAGGGATTGGCGACATTGGCGAGCTCGAGCGGCACGGCGACGTTTTCAAGCGCCGTCATGTTGGCGATCAGGTGGAAGGACTGGAAGACGATGCCGATATTGCGGCCACGGAAATCGGCGACCTGATCCTCGCTCATCGTGTGCAGGGGAGCTTCGTTGATATTGATCTCGCCGCTATCCAGCCGCTCGAGACCGGCCAGCACCATCAGCAGCGTCGACTTGCCGGAACCGGAAGGGCCGACGATGCCGACCGATTCACCGGCGGCGATCTCAAGGTCGATGCCCTTCAGCACATGCACGGAGGCGGCGGCACTGCCGAGCGTCAGATCGGCCCGTTTCAGATCGATGATGGTTTTTGCCAACGGTAAATGCCCTACCTATATGAAAGCCCAGCTGCCGCCAATTTAGGGACAATGGAATGAGATTTAAAGTTGCGGGTCTTCACATCGCTGTCATCGTCTTTTCGATGATGCTTTCGGTTTCAGCGCAGGCGCGCACGATCAATCTCGTCGGTTTCGGCGACAGCCTGATGGCGGGATACCAGCTGCCGCCCGGCGACGGCTTTCCGGAGAAGCTGCAGGCAGCGCTGAAGGCCAAGGGGCTCGACGTTGCCGTCGCCAATGCCGGCGTCTCCGGCGACACCACGACAGGCGGGCTTTCGCGCATCGACTGGTCGGTGCCGGATGGCACCGATGCGGTCATTCTGGAGCTCGGCGCCAACGACGCGCTGCGCGGTATCGCGCCCGAACAAAGTGAAGAGAATCTCGACCAAATGATTACCCGGCTCAAGGAACGCGGCATCGCGGTCTTCCTCGCCGGCATGATGGCGCCGCCGAACATGGGTGGCGACTACGCGGCGCGGTTCAATCCGATCTACGAGAAACTCGCGAGGAAACATGGGCTTACGCTCTATCCGTTCTTCCTCGACGGCGTCGTTCTCGATGCGTCGCTGAAGCTGGAAGACGGCATGCACCCCAATTCCAAAGGCGTGGATACCATGGTTCAAAAGATGGAACCGGCAATCACACAATTCATTGGAACGTTGCCGACTGTGAAGAATTAGGGACTTGCGCACGTGATCAATGCGTGATTCCGTGTGAGCACCTGCAAAAGATTCGGGGAGTGCTCGTTATGCCGAGACTGTTTACCGCCCTCGAAATTCCGCGCAATGCGGCGATGAGCCTGTCATTGTTGCGCGGTGGTCTCCCTGGCGCCCGATGGATCGATGTGGAAAATTACCACATCACCCTGCGCTTCATCGGCGATGTCGATAATCGCACGGCTGACGAGATCGTCGACCGGCTCGACCGCATCGACAGGCCGGAATTCCAGATCAAGCTCGACGGTATCGGCGCTTTCGGTTCCAAGAAGCCGCATTCGGTCTGGGCCGGTGTCACGCAAAATCCCGAGATGTATGCCCTGCAGGCCGAAATCGAGCGGATCTGCCAGCGGATCGGCCTTCCGCCGGATCCGCGCAAGTTCACCCCGCATGTGACGCTGGCGCGGCTGAAATCCTCGCGCGTCGACGATGTCGTGCACTATCTCGCCGGACGCGGCAATTTCCAGACCGCATCCTTCACCGTGCCGCGCTTCGTGCTTCTGTCGTCGCGCGATTCGGTCGGCGGCGGGCCTTATCTGACGGAAGAGGTGTTCCCGCTGCGCGAGGCGCTGTCTGCGCCGAGCGTCGACAACAGTTTCCTGCAGCCGGCCAAGAGCCTGGCATAAACGGCCTCGAAGCCGTCGGCGCCGCCATAATAGGGATCGGGGATATCCTCTCCGCTCCCGAGTGCCAGATCACCGAACAGATGGATGTTCCCCGCATCGGGATCGAGCGCCTTCAAGGCCGCGACATTGTTTCGGTCCATGGCGATGATCAGATCGAAATCGGCAAAATCATCTCTGCGGATGCGCCGCGCGCGCTGAGCTGATATGTCTATGCCGTGATGGCGGGCGGTCGCGATTGACCGTCGGTCTGGCTCATCGCCCACATGCCAGCTGCCGGTGCCGGCGGAATCGACGAGAAAGCGGTCGGAAAGGCCGGCTTCGGAGGCGAGATGGCTGAAGACGCCTTCGGCCAGCGGCGAACGGCAGATATTGCCCATGCAAACAAACAGGATACTGGTGCGTTTCATAAGAGACCCATGGTGAACGCAAAGGACAATCGCATGAAACGGGACAAACTGGAACGCCAGGCGATTAGCGACGAACTGGCGAAACTCGAAGGCTGGTCGCTCGGCGATGGCGGCAAGTCGATCACCAAGAGCTACAAGTTCAAGAACTTCGTCGAGGCCTTCGGCTTCATGACGGAGGCGGCGCTGGCAGCCGAAAAGCTCGACCATCATCCGGAATGGTTCAACGTCTATTCCAAGGTGGATGTGACGCTGAGCACCCATTCGGCCGACGGGCTGACGGAGCTCGATTTCAAGCTGGCCGGCCTGATGGAGAAGGCGGCGGCGCTGCGGATCGATTGAATCACGGCCGAAGACCCCCCATATTCGGGCTGACCTGAAAGGGGCCAACTGGAGCACAAAGGGCCAAGTGGACATGGACGACGTCAAATACGGTGAAATCCTGCTGCCGGGCGATGAAGAAACGCAGGAGCGGCGGGAGAAGAGCGTTCGGCAAAAATTCTGGCCGACCTTCCGCAAGGCGGCGCGCAAGATCCCCTTCTCGCGTGATGTCGTGGCCGCCTATTACTGCGCGCTCGACCGTGAGACACCGCTCAAGGTGCGCGGCACGCTGCTTGCGGCACTCGCCTATTTCGTGCTGCCCGTCGACATGATCCCCGACGTGCTTGTCGGCATCGGCTTCACCGACGACATCGCCGTCCTCTCGGCCGCCTTCGCCATGGTCAACCGCCACATCCGCCCCAACCACTACGAAGCCGCCGACAAGGCGCTGCAAGACGCACCCGATCGCGTGCGGCCCGAGGATATGAAGACGGTTTAGGCCGGCTGTTCGCCGGCCCTCACGCTGACATTTCACACTGACCGTTCACACTTGGCGCGCGCCTTTCAGCTGCGCCAGATATTCGCTGCGCGAAAACGGGTTCGGCCCCGATCGACGGCGCACCGGCGCCGCGCCCCTGACCGGCCGATAGCCGAAAAATTCCGTTTCCATCGTCCCGAGACCGCTTGTCAGCGACGGCAACGCGCGTTGGATGTCGTGGACATTGATGGCGGCGATCGTGCCTGAAAGCATCATCATCTCTCCCCTTGCGACTGGCGGTTCGAGCGCAGCGTCGAGGCGCATCAGCAGGCTTTGCACGCGTGGCAGCGCGTCGGCGGGCATGTCGATCGTGATGCGGTCGATCGGCTCGCAGACTTCGGTTCCCGCGATCCGCAATGCCTGTGCCAGTACCAGAGGCGTCAGATTGCGATGGTCCGACGGGGTGCTCGTCGTCCATTTCCGGAGCCTCGTGATCTCGGTGATTGAAACCGAGGCGTTGATCACCTGCCAGCCATGGATGCCCTGGCCGAACGCGGCTTCGAGAGCTTCGTCGATTGCCTTAAAGGCGAATGGCGGTGCCGCACCCGGCTCGACCTCGAAGATCAGCCTGTGCCGGCCTTCGCTTCCGCTCGCTTCGACGCGAAGCCCGATGGTCGCCAGAAACGGATCGGGCGCGTGTTCGATGGCGTTTCCGACGCCGAGGATACGCTCGACATAGATCGGGGATGTGTCGAGGAAGCGCACGGAAAGGCCGTAGTCCGCCTTCAGCGTGTGCTCGATCACCTCCTTCTGGACCTCGCCATAGAGCGATATCGACAGACCGTCCTCGCCGTCGCCCTGCCGCAGATTGATCAGCGGATCCTGTTCCGAGAGTTGGGAGAGGGCCTTCCACAGCGCAGGCGCATCCGCCTTATCATCCGGCAGTATCGCCGCTTCCAGCATGGGCGGCGCGAACTGCCTTTGCGGGGCATTGGCGCGGTCTCCGATCCAGTCGCCGACCTTGATGTCGGAAAGCCCCTTCACTCTGGCGATATCGCCCGCTTGGGCGACGTCGCTGCGTCTCACCCGCCCTTCGGTGAATATCTCGATATCGGTGACGCGGTTTTCCTTGTGGGCGATCGGGATCCGGTCGCGAACGCGCAGGGCGCCTGAGACCACACGAAGCAGCGCAAGCTTCTCTCCCGCCGCATTGCGCTCGACCTTGAAGACGGTTGCCGAGACCGGGCCATCCTTCGGCGGTATCGGTGCCGGAAGGAGATCGGTGATGCCGTCAATCAGCTCCTCGATCCCGGCGCCTGTTATGGCCGAGCCGAAATAGACCGGAAAGATCAGGCCATCGGCGGTCTGCCGCGCCAGCCGTTCGCGCAGCGTACCGGCGTCCACGACGCGATCCTCGGCGAAGGCGGCGAGCAGGTCATCGTCGCGCTCGGCGAGCGCCTGCAGCACGGCGGCGCGGAAGTCGCGATCGTGCCAGGCGCCGGGGTCGAAGCTTGCAAGCGGCGTTCCGGGGGCGCTGACGGATCCCATCGGCACGAGCGCCGTCGTCAGACGATCGCGGAGATTGGCAAGTGCTGCCCCACCGTCTGCGCCGCGCCGATCGACCTTGTTGACGAAGATCACGGTCGGCACCTTCAGCCGGGCAAGGGCCCGCATCAGGACGCGGGTCTGCGCCTGCACGCCCTCGACGGCGGAGATGACGAGCACCGCGCCGTCAAGCACACCGAGCACGCGCTCGACTTCGGCGATGAAATCGGGATGGCCGGGGGTATCCAGAAGATTGATCCGCGTGCCTCGCGCGCTGAACGACGCCACCGCCGAGCGGATGGTGATGCCGCGGTCGCGTTCCAGCTGCAAGGTGTCGGTCTGGGTGTCGCCGGTATCGACGCCGCCAAGCGTCTTGATGACACCGGCGTGAAACAACAGGCGTTCGGTGAGGCTAGTCTTTCCGGCGTCTACATGCGCCAGGATTCCAAGATTGAGTGTTCGCATCGCACAACATGTTCATGGCTACGGGAGTGGCTCCATTGGCTTCGAACATGTGACGGCGCATGTGATTACCTCCATCTGTGGATGAAGGCATCTGATACTACTCTTCCCTTCGTTGCAAGGGCGCGTTGGCGGTTCGGCTCAGGCGTTTTCCGCTTCCAGCACCTTCTTCAGCTTGCCGAAGGCGAGCCGGATGCGGGATTTGACGGTGCCGAGCGGCAGGCCGGTCGATTCGGCGATTTCGGAGTGGGATTGGCCGAGGAAGAAGGCGGCGCGGAGCATTTCGCGTTGCTCTTCGGGCAATTGGCTCACCGCTTCACGAACTTGTGCATCGCGATCGCCATTGGCGACCAGCTCGTCGGCGCCGATCTCGGCGGTCGGCTGCAGCGCCGGATCGTCCTCGTCGAGGATGCGGGCGCGGGCGCGGCGCTGCAGGTCGATGCGGCGATTGCGGGCGATGCGGAAGAGCCAGGTGGAGAGCGACGAGCGCGTTGCGTCGTAGAGATCGGCCTTGTGCCAGAGCACGATCATGACCTCCTGGACGAGCTCTTCGGCCTCGCTTGCGGTCATTTTCTGCCTGAGAAGCCAGGATTTCAGGCGTGGAGCGAAGTAGTCGAACAGGATGGCGAACGCCTGCTGGTCGCGGCGTTCCGCCACAGCCCCAGCCAGGGTAGCGAAGCGCTGTTTGTCCTCGGCGTCCATTCCGTTCGAAAGCCCCCTGGCTCGATGAAATCCTTGACGGATTTCCACTCCTTATTCACGTACATCGGTTTTTCGAAACGTCAAACTCTTGCCGTTATCTTTATGTCTTAAATTCCTTAAGAGCGATGGTTTCAGATCATTTCCGGACTACATCATCCCGAGCGTTAATCCGGCGCTCAACATTGACACCCGGGTGGAAATGGCACAGGCACGGACTTCTCGCGGCCTGCGTTGACGCTTTGGTAACCTGAATTAAGTCAAAATAAAGCAGATCGTGATTATGCGCCGCCCGCTCGCTCGGGCTCGAATCGCAAGAACCGGCAGGAATATCCATGTTTGTAAAAAGTACCGTACTCGCCCTTTCCCTCGTTCTCGCCGGCGCCGGCATCGCATCCGCACAGTCCAAGAAGCCCGCAGCCGCCGCGCAGCAGCCAGCCGCCGCCGCTTCCACCGCGCCGACCCGCATCCAGCAGTTCCAGGCATGGGGCGCCTATTCCTACAAGCAGGGCAACAGCACCGTCTGCTACGTCCTCTCGGTGCCGACCGAAAAGAAGCCCGCCGGCATCGACCACGGCGAGAACTTCTTCATCGTCTCGCAGCGCCCCGGCCAGAACATCTCCTACGAGCCGCAGGCGATGATGGGCTACACCGTCAAGGACGCCTCGAAGATCAACGTCGTCATCGACAACAAGACCTTCGTGATGTTCACCAAGGACAAGGCCGGCTGGGTCGAGAACGCCGCGCAGGAGCCGGCACTGGTCGCCGCCATGAAGGGCGGCCACTCGATGACCGTCAACGCCACCTCGCGCAAGGGCACGGCGACCTCCTACAGCTATTCGCTGGCCGGCATTTCGGCTTCGCTGAAGCAGATTGAAAGCTGCAAGTAAGTTGTGATTCTGGGCGGAGAGGTGGTGCCGTGTGGCCCCCTCATCCGCCTGCCGGCACCTTCTCCCCGCTGGGGAGAAGAGACTCGTGGTTGGCCGCTCGCGCCGACCTTCCCTTCGCCCCAGCGGGGAGAAGGTGGCCCGAAGGGTCGGATGAGGGGGCCACGCGGTAAAGCGCCGACGGCTTTATCCATAAGTCGCCAAACCACACCCCGTCCCCTTGCGCCGGCCTTCGTCGTTTCCATCTATAGTGACGGATGGCAAAAATGATGCTAAAGGCGCGCACAACAGCGGATGGATCGCGGCTCGGCCGCCAAGTTCCGCATTCACTTTCTGCCTTCATGCCCGCTCCGCCCGCCAGTCATTCGGACTATCGGGAGGATCGCATGTTGAATTCGGGATTAGATTAAATGTCCGTCATGGATGCGATGACCGTTCTCAAGCCCGCAGGCAACCAGCCGGCGCGCGGTGAAGCATTGCCGAAGCCGTCGCTGATCGGCCTCACCCGCGAGGAGATGGGCGCTGCGCTGCGCGAAAAGGGCGTGCCGGAAAAGCAGATCAAGATGCGCGTCGCGCAGCTCTGGAACTGGATCTATGTGCGCGGGGTCTCCGACTTCGACCACATGGCCAATATCTCCAAGGACATGCGCGAGACGCTGAAGACGCACTTCACCATCGCAAGACCCGAGATCGTCGAGGAGCAGGTCTCCAACGACGGTACCCGCAAGTGGCTGCTGCGCTTTCCGGCGCGCGGTGCCGGTCGCCCCGTCGAGATCGAGGCGGTCTATATCCCCGAAGAGGGCCGTGGTACGCTCTGCATCTCCAGCCAGGTCGGCTGCACGCTCACCTGTTCCTTCTGTCACACCGGCACGCAGCGCCTGGTGCGCAACCTGACGGCGGAAGAAATCCTGTCGCAGCTCCTGCTCGCGCGCGACCGGCTGGGCGATTTCCCGGATCGCGAAGCGCCGCAGGGCACGATCATGCCGGCCGAGGGCCGCAAGGTCAGTAACATCGTGATGATGGGCATGGGCGAGCCGCTCTACAATTTCGACAGCGTCAAGCAGGCGCTCCTGATCGCCACCGACGGCGACGGATTGTCGCTCTCCAAGCGCCGCGTCACGCTCTCGACCTCGGGCGTCGTGCCGGAAATCTTCCGCACCGGCGACGAGATCGGCGTCATGCTGGCGATCTCGCTGCATGCGGTGCGCGACGACCTGCGCGACATCCTGGTGCCGATCAACAAGAAGTATCCGCTGAAGGAACTGATCGACGCCTGCCGCAAGTATCCGGGGCTTTCGAACGCCCGGCGCATTACCTTCGAATATGTGATGCTGAAGGACGTCAACGATAGCCTGGAAGACGCCAAGGGGCTGATCCAGCTGCTCAAGGGCGTGCCGGCGAAGATCAACCTCATCCCGTTTAACCCATGGCCGGGCACCAACTACCAGTGCTCCGACTGGGCGCAGATCGAGAAGTTCGCCGATTTCATCAATTCGGCCGGCTATGCCTCGCCGATCCGCACGCCGCGCGGCCGCGACATTCTCGCCGCCTGCGGCCAGCTGAAGTCGGAATCGGAACGCATGCGCAAGACCGAGCGCCTGGCCTTCGAAGCGATGATGATTGCCAACCACGGCTCGGATGACTGAGTGCTGGTGACCGATCAGCAAGTTTGATCCTCACAGT
Source organism: Rhizobium sp. S163 (assembly GCF_030380805.1). Lineage (NCBI taxonomy): Bacteria > Pseudomonadati > Pseudomonadota > Alphaproteobacteria > Hyphomicrobiales > Rhizobiaceae > Rhizobium > Rhizobium sp. S163. The sequence goes on from NZ_JAUDSA010000038.1 coordinate 196,834, forward strand.
ATTTTCTAATGATTGATTTCATGGGCCGCTTTTTCTAAAAGCGGCCCAAAAGCATTATTGGAGGATACTCATGCGTTCTGTACTGCTCGCTGCCGTGGCCGCGACCCTTGCCCTTTCCCTTCCCGCGAAAGCCGAAGACGTGACCGTTGCGGTCACCGCGATCGTCGAACATCCGGCGCTTGACGCTGCCCGCAAGGGTGTTCTCGACGTGCTCACGGCTGCCGGCTACAAGGAAGGCGAGAACCTGAAGTTCGTTTTCCAGTCGGCGCAGGGTAATCCTGCGACCGCGGCCCAGATCGCCCGCCAGTTCGCCGGTGACGGCCCCAACGTCATCGTTCCGATCTCCACTCCTTCGGCGCAGGCCGTGGTCTCGTCGACCCGCGATATCCCGGTAGTCTTCACCGCCGTGTCCGATCCACTCGGCGCGCAGCTGGTCAAGAACATGGACAAGCCCGGCGGCAACGTCACCGGCCTTTCCGACATGTCGCCGGTTGCCGAGCATGTGGCGCTGATCAAGGAAATCCTGCCGAACGCCAAGACCATCGGCTACCTCTACAATTCCGGCGAAGCGAACTCGGTATCGCTGCTCGCCGTCCTCAAGGTCGAGGCTGAAAAGGCCGGCCTCAAGGTCGTCGAATCCGCCGCCACCAAGTCCGCCGAAGTGCAGGGTGCGGCCCGCGCGCTCGTCGGCCGTGCCGATGCGATCTACATCCCGACCGACAACACGATCATCTCGGCGCTCGAGGGTGCGGTTGCCGTTGCCGAAGAGGCCAAGCTGCCGCTCTTCACCGCCGACACGGATTCCGTCTCGCGCGGCTCGGTCGCCGCTCTCGGCTTCAACTACTACGACGTCGGCAAGCAGACCGGCGAAATCGTCGTTCGCATCCTCAAGGGTGAGAACCCTGGCGACATCCCGGTCAAGGTCGCCGCCGGCAGCGATCTCGTCATCAACAAGGGCGCCGCCGCCAAGATGGGCGTGACGCTGCCTGAGAGCGTGCTGAAGCGCGCGACGAAGACGATCGACTGAGGACATATTCTCCGCCCTCATCCCTGTGCTCGTCACAGGGATCCAGCCAACCCAAGTCCTTGGGTTGAAAAGACTCTTCCGCATCGCAGACGCGATGCTGCTGGATCCCGGCACAAGGCCGGGATGAGGGGGATAACAGTTGCAGCCGCTCCCGTTTGCACGGGGGCGGCTGATCGCATAGAGATGAAGACGATCGAGTAAGATAGCGGACCTTACCGCCTTGGAATAAAGACCCCTCCCCAACCCTCCCCACAAGGGGGAGGGCTTAACCTGGACGAGCCCTCGGCGCCCAATTGAGGCAATCGAGTGCCACGGGTCTTCTCCCCCCTTGTGGGGGAGATGGCCGGCAGGCCAGAGAGGGTCTTGTCCACGGAAACACCACAAGAAAGGGCAAAAGCCTTGAGTCAGATCGCATTCTGGGGAGCCGTGGAGCTGGGGCTGGTCTATGCCTTCGTCGCGCTCGGCGTTTACCTCGCATTCCGTGTGCTCGATTTTCCGGATCTGACCGTCGACGGCTCGTTTCCGCTTGGCGCCGCCGTCACCGCGGTGCTGATCATCGCAGGCGTCAATGCCTGGCTGGCGGCGCTGATCGCCATGGCGGCGGGGGCTGCGGCCGGCATGGTAACCGCCATGCTCAACGTGCGCTTCAAGATCCTCAACCTTCTCGCATCCATCTTGACGATGATTGCGCTGTTTTCCGTGAACCTGCGCGTCATGGGCAAGCCGAACGTGGCGCTGATCAATGCCGATACGATGATCAGCCCGTTCTTCGGCCATGGCCTGCGCGATTTCTACGTGCGCCCGCTCTTCGTCGGCGTGCTTGTCGTCATCGCCGTCATCGTCGTCTGGCGCTACCTCGAAAGCGATTCCGGCCTGGCGATGCGCGCCACCGGCGCGAATGCCCGCATGGCCCGCGCACAGGGCGTCGACACCAACCGCCAGATTTATCTCGGCATGGCGATCTCCAACGCGTTGGTGGCCCTCGGCGGCGCGCTGTTTGCGCAGACCAACGGTTTTGCCGACGTGACCTCCGGTGTCGGCACCATCGTCGTCGGTCTGGCCGCCGTCATCATCGGCGAGACGCTGCTCGGGAAGCGCGGACTGTTGATCGCGCTGATCGGCTGTGTCATCGGCTCGATCCTCTACCGCATCGCCATCCAGCTGGCGCTTTCCAGCGACGTGATCGGCCTGCAGGCCTCCGACCTCAATTTCGTCACCGCTGTCCTTGTCACGGTGGCGCTCGTCCTTCCCCGCCTGCGGCGCGGAGGTGCCTCGTCATGATTTCGCTCAAGGATATCAAGGTCGTCTTCGGCAAGGGTACGCCGCTGCAGAAGCAGGCGCTGAATGGCGTCAACCTGACGATCGAGGAAGGCTCGTTCGTGACCGTCATCGGCTCCAACGGCGCCGGCAAGTCGACGCTGCTTGGCGTACTCGCCGGCGATGTGCTCGCCAGCGAAGGACAAGTGATGATCGGCCACACCGACGTGACCCGCAAGCCGACCGCCGCCCGCGCCGGCCTCGTCGCCCGCGTCTTCCAGGACCCGCTGACGGGGAGCTGCGGCGCCTTGTCGATCGAGGAGAACCTGGCGCTGGCGGCACGTCGCGGCGAGCGGCGGGGGCTGACATCGGCGCTCGGGCCACGCCGGCGCGAGCATTTCCGCGAACGCATCGCCGAGCTCAATCTCGGTCTTGAGACCCGCATGAAGGACCGCATGGATCTGTTGTCCGGCGGTCAGCGCCAGGCGATCTCGCTGGTCATGGCGACGCTTGCCGGCTCCGAGGTGTTGCTGCTCGACGAGCATACGGCGGCACTCGACCCAGGGATGGCCGAGTTCGTCATGGGGTTGACCGACCGGGTGGTCTCGGAGCGCAAGCTGACGACGCTGATGGTGACGCATTCCATGCGCCAGGCGCTGGACTACGGCCACCGCACCATCATGCTGCATGGCGGCGAGATCATGCTCGACGTCTCCGGCGACAGCCGCAAGGATCTCAGCGTCGAGGACCTGATCGACATGTTCCGCAAGATGCGCGGCCAGACGCTCGACGACGACGCGCTGCTGATTGGCTGATTGCGAAGATGACATTCACCCCGGGACCGGCAAATGAGCCCGGGGCGCTCCCGGGGTTTTTATTGATGTCAGCGTGCCTGGGTGAGCAGGATCTTCGCCGCGAAGACGGAGAAGACGCCGGCGAAGGTGTAGTCCATCCCGCGCAGAACCTTCCTGTTGTTCTGCAGCCAGCCGGCCAGCCAATCGGCGGCGAAGACCACGGCGGCGTTGACGGGCATGCCGATCAGGATGAAGCAGAAGCCGAAGAAGATCAGCTTTTGCGTCACCGCGGGATCACCGGCGCTGACGAACTGCGGCAGGAAGGTCATGAAGAAGATGATGACCTTGGGGTTCAGAAGGTTGACCCAGAAGCCGGAGGAGATGTTGGCAAGCGGCGTCGCCTTGGCCTCGTCGACCTTCTTGATCGAGAGCTTCGAGCCATAGCGCACGGCCTGAATGGCGAGCCACAACAGATAACCAGCACCGCCCGTCTTCAAAATCAGGAAGGCGGTGGGAGAGGCTGTGATCAGCGCCGAGATGCCGAAGGCGACCAGCATCGTGTGAACGACGATGCCGAGGCTGGTGCCGAGCACCACGAAGAGCGCGGCCTTGGTTCCCTGCGCCAGCGATCGGCTGATCGATAGCGTCATGTCGGGGCCGGGCGTGGCGGCCAGCAAAAGCGTGGCGGCGGCGAAGGCGAGAAGCGTCGGCAGGCTCGGCAGAAAATCCATGGCACACTCGTAAAGCCGGTTATGAAAGCAATGTCTCATATCCGTTTTTCAAGGAATGCACCAATCAAACCTTCTAATAGGCCCGATCGCTTCAGCCGTTACTTGCCCTCAAGAAACGCCTTGAAGCGCTCGGCGTAATCGGGATGCCAGCGCGACAGCGGGGGGCGGTTCTCGATGATGTCGCCGACGGCCCAGGCCATGCGGCGCTCGTCGACCGGGCGGGCGACGTCGTTATCGGGGCAGAGGATGTAGAAATCGCCCTTCTCGAGGCTCTCGATCATGAAGTCGACGGTCTGCTCGGCGGTCCAGGCAGCGGCCGGCTTCTCACCGCCGAAACCCTTGGAAAGCCCGGTGAAGACGAAGCCGGGGATCAGGAGGTGAGCGGAAAGCTTGCCGCCCTCGGTGTTGCGCAGCTCATGCTCCAGCGCCTCGGTGAAGACCTTCACGCCAGCCTTCGAGACATTATAGGCGGGGTTGCCGGGAGGGGTGGTGATGCCCTGCTTGGAGCCGGTGTTGATGATCAGGCCCGGTTCGCCATGGGCGAGCATATTGAGGCCGAAGGCGCGGGTACCGTTGACCACGCCCATCAGGTTGACGCCGAGGATCGCGTCCCAGCCGCTGTCGTCGCTGAAGATCGAGGTCTCCGGCCCGATGCCGGCATTGTTCATCAGCACATGCACCTTGCCGAAACGCTCGACGACCTGCCGCTCCAGCGTCTGAAGTGCGGCCTTGTCGGAGACATCGGTCTCGACGGCCAAGACACGGTCGTCACCGGAAACAGCCGCGACCGCCTTTGCCGCCGCGGCCAGTCTATCGGCGCCGAGGTCGGCGATGACGACATTCATGCCCTTGCTTGCAAAGTGCTTGGCGGCCGCCAGGCCGATGCCCGAGGCGCCACCGGTGATGACGGCAACGTTGGAGGGCTTGATGATATTGGTGAGATCGGTCACGGCTTGGGTTCTCCTCGCTTTTGATAAGACGGCAGATATGGCAATCCGCGAAAGCAAGTCAAACGCCGCGGACGTCGCGGTGTGAATGCCGGAGTCCGAACAGTTCCCCAAGGCGGGTGCCATGCGGCAATCCCCGGATATTGTCACAATCAAAGCGTGTTCTTAAGCGAAAATTAGAGCCTGTTGAGCCAGCTTGCCCGCGGAGTTTATCGGGGTTGGTTTCATGCGTTTTACAGGCAAGTGTTTGGCGGTTCACGTTTTTTCCGCGTTGTTCCTGGCAATGAATGGCGGCGGCGGCCTACAGGCGGCCGAGCAGGGCTCCGTTCTCGAACTTGCCAATGCGCCGGGCTTTACGGAACGTTACGCCGGCAACACGCAGGTGAACGGACAGTTTCTCTCCGGGCTCGTCTATGCCGGCAAGGCGTCGTCCCGTGTGTTCAACGATCTCAAGCTCGGCCTTCTCAGGAACGAAGCGGCTACGCCGGCGATGATCTGCGTGCGCGTCGTCACCGATGACGGGCGGTATTGGGCCGCCAACATGTATCGCGCCAGCAAGGCCTTCGATGTCCCGCCGACGGTGCCGATCTCCACACGCTATACGGAGCAGCTCGATGCCTATGATGCCGCAAGCGTGCTGATGCTCGCCACCCTGGCGGAGGATTGCAACGATGCCGCCGGCAAGGTCTATGTGCCGGGGATCATCGGAGCGGAGAGCGCGGAGCGCAAGCTCGTCGCTTATGTCAACGTCAGCCAGAGCAAGGTGCTGGCAAACCTGCAGACGACTGACGGTGGCCTTGCCGAACGCGGCACCTGCCGCAAGCCGGCCGGTGGTGCCCGGGTGACCTATTCCCACGTCTGCGAGATAGAGGTTCCAGACGCGGTGAAAGGCAAGACGGTCAATCTCGTCATCGGCGTGAAGGGGCTGACCGGCCAGGCAACAGAGCAGCGTTACGCCGTCCATGTTGAATAGGTTGAGACAACTGCCCTGGCTGCATGGCTGCGCCTCGCTCCTGCTTGCGACGGTGCTGGCATTCGGCGCCATCTGGGGACTGTTCTGGTTCTATGGCCAGCCCAGGACGATGACATCGATCAAGGCCGAGAGCGAGCTCGTGACCTTTCATGTGTTCAATCCCGAACTCGCCATCATCTATGCCCAGGGCCTTCGGATCAGCAGCTGGCCCGATGGCAGCCGTGACGGCCAATGCGGCGATGGCGCCGTGTTGCCGGGCATCGGCGCGGAGGTCAGCTATCAGCGCGTGGAGCAGGCACCGCTTCAGGTCACGGTGGAGGGAGCCGGAGAGCTGCGCCTATCGACAGGCGAGACCGTCCCCTTCGACGGTGAACTGCTGATGTTCAGGGATCCGTCCTGTGCCGCCGGGCTGCTCGCCAACCGGCTGCCTATCTGGGGTCCGGGAAAGATCGGCTCGCCGTTTTCGATGCGCAGCGACGGCCCTGGGCCAATCCTGCTTTCGGCCACTCTCGACGTGTTCGGACGCACGATCGATGTGCCGCTTTTCGGCCGCAGCGGGGCGATCTACGCGGCCGTCGAGGGCATGGAAATTCCGCCGGGCAGTTTCATCGAGAGCGATCGTCCGGTCGAGGGCGCGCGCCAGGAGATGGGATTGGATCCGGCAGGCGCGATGTTCGGTTTCATCGATCTCTCGGAAAAGCCCGGCTTCTCCGTCTTCGTCTCCACCGAATCCCGGCAGCTGGGCGTAACGACGCCGGGCGCCAGGACCGGCATCAGCCGTATCGACCTCAGCCTGTTCGTCCAGGTCGTCAACGATCCGGGTTTCCTGAAGATACAGCTGTCGCTCGCGCTTCTCCTGTTCCTTGTCCCGAAGGTCATCGGCGCCGCCGATCTGGTTTTTCCCGGCGCGAAAGGAAAGCGGGGCCGACGGCGCGCAATCAGCGGAGCAAAGCGAGGGGCACGCTCATGACACACAAGAGACACACCGCCACCATCGCCCTGTTCCTGGCATTCGCCTGCCTGCCGGCCCGGGCGGAAACGGTGCTGCTTGCCAGAGGCGACGACACGTTCGGACAGGGCTGGCTGTTTCTCGACGTGTCCGGTCGATGCCGCATCGCCACGCCGCGTCATGTCGTCGAGATGTCCGACGGAAAACTGGCGGCACCCGATCTTCTCGACAGCCAGGGGCGGCTGCATCCGACCGAGGCGCCGGTGGCGGCGATAGACGAAACGCTCGATCTTGCGTTCCTGACCGTTCGCGGAACGATCGCCAAGGAGGGATGCAGCAGGGACCGGGTCCGGGCCACGCCGCTGCAGCCGATCATCGACAGCATCAAGCAGGCAACGCTGGAAATAACCACGCCCGCGGAGCGCCAGTCGCTCGCCGTCGCCTTCCGCGCCTTGTCGCGTGATAGCGGGGGCGGGCAGATCATCGCCCTTGCGCCGGTCGATGCGTCGGCATCCTTCCAGAAGGGGATGAGCGGCGGAACGATCATCTATAACGGGCGGCCGATTGCCATGCTCTACGAGGTCGATACCGATGAGGGTGTGGGAGTGGCGCTGCGCTACGACCGGATCGCGGCGGAACTGCAGAAGCTGTCGGCCGAACCCGTCGAGGCCGAGCAGCGGCCGGACGGCTCATTCGGCAACATGATGCTGATGAAGGGACGCGTGTCGCAGAAGGATAACGGCATCGGCGCGTTCCTTGCCGGATCGTCGGCGCTGCACGTGGCGCCGGACAGAGACCGCGTGACCTTCGTCGTCGAGATGGACAGGCTTTCGGACATCGCGGGATTGCGCGTCAAGGGGCAGGGGCTTGCCGGGCAGGGAAGCCTGATTGTCGAGGCCGACAGCGACGGACAAGGTTTCGTGCCGGGATCACGCTGCGCGCTTTCCGACGACCTTGCCTGCCCGATGTCGCCGAGGCGGGTGTCGCGACTGCGCATCACCCTCACCGGCCCGGCGACGGCTGATTACCGGATCGACAGCCTGGAGCCCATGATGACCCGGTAACCGCCGATCGGCGGCACTAGTTCTTGGCTTCCACCTTGGTGTCGTCGAACAGGTGCAGGGTAACAGGAAAGAGGAAGCCGCCGTTGATGTTGCAACTGCCGAAGCCCTTCAATGTGAAACCCTCATACTTCGTGAATTCAAAGCTGCAGGCGCGCCGACTGACTCCATAAGTAAAGGGTGTGGCAATCGTAATCATACCGCCGCGTATATTGCCGGAGCCCATATAGTCTGGATCGGTCCGTCGATCTTTCAGCAGCTTCGCTTTGAACTCCAGCGCGTCGCTGCCCGGATATTCGGACTGGAAGCTGAACTGATATCCGGCTTCCTCGAAATAGCGAAACAGCTCACTGCGGTTAATTTCATCCACCGCCTTCTTATCTCCGCCCGCCAGTGTCTTCTTGATCTCTTCAGGCAACTCGGCGGTGATCACGAAGGTGCGGAAGCCGGCGAAATGTGCCCGCAGAGCCAGGGAACGGATGTTGGGATCCTCAAGCGAAAAAGCGGTGCGGATCGCCAGCTGCACCTCGGTGGCATTGCCCTTCTTCAGGATCTCCTCGAGCTGGGCAAGCCGCATCAGCGGATCCGGATCATTGATGGCGTCGATGACGGCCTGCAATTCTCCATAACGCGCGGTGACGTCGGCCAGTGCTGTTCCCGAGAAGGCGATGGAGAGGATGGCGGCTGAAAGCAGGGATCGGCAGGAAGGCTTCATTGTGACAGGCTCCGCAATAATTGTTTCCTGTCACCTAACGCATCTTTCGATAATCCGAAGTTAAACCCGAAGCGTCAAAGTTGCAGCTCCGCAAAGCCCGCCGCCATGTCCTGCCTCGCCGCAGGGCTGGCCGCATCGCCTGGCGCTGCCATGTTTCTCGACGCCCTTGCCCTTGCGTCCGGCGTCAATCTCGCTAAAAGTGCCCGGCGATACCGGGTCTTGCGGCTGGCCGCGACCCTCCTGGCACAACGGATCTCATCATCATGGCATCGCACAAAGACGTAAAGAAAGTCGTCCTCGCCTATTCCGGCGGTCTCGACACCTCGATCATCCTGAAGTGGCTGCAGACCGAGCTTAACGCCGAAGTCGTCACCTTCACGGCCGACCTCGGACAGGGCGAAGAGCTCGAGCCGGCGCGCAAGAAGGCCGAGATGCTCGGCATCAAGGAGATCTATATCGAGGATGTGCGCGAGGAATTCGTGCGCGATTTCGTCTTCCCGATGTTCCGCGCCAATGCCGTCTATGAAGGCGTCTACCTGCTCGGCACCTCGATCGCCCGTCCGCTGATTTCCAAGCACCTGATCGACATCGCCAAGAAGACCGGCGCTGACGCCATTGCTCACGGTGCGACCGGCAAGGGCAACGACCAGGTTCGCTTCGAGCTTTCGGCCTACGCGCTGAACCCCGACATCAAGATCATCGCTCCCTGGCGCGACTGGTCGTTCAAGTCGCGTACCGACCTGCTCGCCTTTGCCGAAGCCCACCAGATTCCGGTTGCCAAGGACAAGAAAGGCGAAGCGCCGTTCTCCGTCGACGCCAACCTGCTGCACTCCTCTTCCGAGGGCAAGGTTCTGGAAGATCCGGCAGTCGAAGCCCCCGAATACGTGCACATGCGCACGATCTCGCCGGAAGCCGCACCCGATAAAGCCACCATTATCAAGGTCGGTTTCGAAAAGGGTGATGCCGTCTCGATCAACGGCGTGCGCATGAGCCCGGCGACGCTGCTCGCAGCGCTCAACACCTACGGCCGCGACAACGGCATCGGCCGTCTCGACCTCGTCGAGAACCGCTATGTCGGCATGAAGTCGCGCGGCGTCTACGAGACCCCCGGCGGCACGATCCTGCTGTCCGCGCATCGTGCGATCGAGAGCATCACGCTCGACCGTGGTGCGGCCCACCTCAAGGACGAGATCATGCCGCGCTACGCCGAGCTGATCTATTACGGCTTCTGGTTCTCGCCGGAGCGCGAAATGCTGCAGGCGCTGATCGACAAGAGCCAGGAGCATGTCGAAGGCGAAGTGACGCTGAAGCTCTACAAGGGCAACGTCATGATCATCGGTCGCGAGAGCGACAAGTCGCTCTACTCCGACACGCTCGTCACCTTCGAGGACGACCAGGGCGCCTACGACCAGAAGGACGCCGCCGGCTTCATCAAGCTCAACGCGCTGCGCCTGCGCACGCTGGGCAAACGCAATCTGGGCAAGTAAGCGGCATCTGCCGATTTGGTTTCGAAAGGCCCGCCTCGTGCGGGCCTTTTTGTATTTGGGTGTGCCTGTCTCAACCATCACCGCCCCTCCGCTTTCCCCTTGCCAACCGCCTCCCGGGATGCTCTTCAAGCAACAACACCACCCCTCCAGACACCGGCCCGCCCCATGCCCGTTCTTCTCCGTGACGCTTCCCTCTCCGACATCGACGCCATCACCGCCATATACCGCGACTCGGTCCTGAATGGCGTGGCGAGCTACGAGATCGCCCCACCGGATCGCGACGAGATGGCGGCGCGATACCGGGCCATTGTCGACAAGGGCTACCCCTATATCGCCGCCGTGGACGAGCATGGCACGCTTATCGGCTATGCCTATGCATCGGCGTTCCGCACGCGACCGGCCTATCGGTTCATGGTTGAGGATTCGATCTATCTGGCGCCGGAGGCGCGGGGCAAGGGCATCGGCAAACGGTTGCTGGAGGAGTTGATATCGCGCTCGACGGCGCTCGGTTTCCGCCAGATGATCGCCGTGATCGGCGGTGCGCACCCGGCCTCGATCGCGCTGCATGCAAGCCATGGGTTCGAGGAAATCGGCCGTATCAAGGGCTCCGGCTTCAAGCACGGGCGCTGGCTGGACACGATGTTGATGCAGCGGGCGCTTGGCGACGGCACTGCGACCGATCCCGATCCAGACACCTATCCGGCGACGCTGTTTCTCGGTTGATAGCGCCTATTTCTCGACGAGCTTCAGCGACTTGTTGAACACCTTCAGCACCTGCTGCAGGTCGTGGCCGCGCTTCAAAATCTGGCCGTGGGTGTTGACGACGGAATAGGCGCCCTGCTTGGCGGCGAGCTTGGGATTCTTTTCGATGCGGAAGAGCGGCATTTCGCCGGAGCGCTTGAAGACGGAGAAGACGGCAAGGTCCTTCAGATGGTCGATCGCGTAATCCCGCCACTCGCCTTCGCCGACCATGCGCCCGTAGATCCACAGGATCGCATCCAGCTCTCGCCGGTGAAACGTCACCGGCAACGGGTCCTTGCTCTGCTTGTAGTCCCTGATATCCACGACGACGGGGGAATCGCTGTCGGTGGCCCGATTATTCCCACGCCGCAAATCCGGCTGATCTGTCATCAGGCTCGAATGCCTCCGTTCGTGACACGCGGGTGACAGTTTGCCTTAGCGTTTACAAATTGCAAGCGCGACCTTGCGCGCATTAAGCATAGTCTGTGCAATCTGCCGCGTGCCCCATTTCAGTCAAAACAGCGCCTCAATTAAAAGTGAAATTCGCTCGCACTTGACCGGCGCATCCTCAGCGGGTTCGCCGACACTGAATTCTGCGCATCTTCTTTCGGCACTTTGGAGGAGATGTGACTGTTTGGCGCCAGCGCGCCAAAGGGCCCGGCTGATCGTATCGACCTTAACCCCAGCCCCGAATACGATCAGTCGGGCCGCCCCGCTTCCACCTGAAAAGACAGATGAAATTCTTGGAAGCGTGTCGCAATCCTTCGGATTTGCTTGTCACGCTTCAAGTCTTTGTTTTGTCGCATGTCGTCGCCGCAAAACCGCTGCACACTTTTGCGCGACATGCTTATGCCTAACGGCTCAGATGTTCTTGCCGGCCATGACCACTGTGGCGCCAAGGATCGCCGATGGCGTTCCGTCGGTCGTCGACGATTGAAGCAGCACAGCGCATCCCTCAAGATCGGGCTTTTGCAGCACGGTGGCGGGCAGCGTCAGCTTTGTTTCTTTGCCGTCCCACATCCCAACCGTTTCGACATCCGAAACGCTGTGCGTATAGGCGATCTTCTGGCCGCTGTTTTCGCCCTTCTGTACCTCGATCGTCTTTTCGCGATCGAAATAGACCATGACGACACTGGCCTTGCCCTGGCCCGGCGCGACGTTGATCTCGAGCTGATCGCCCTTGACCTCGGCCTTGATGGGAACGGTCAGCCCTTCGCCGCCGGTGAGAAAGCCGTCGACCTTCTTCTCGATGCCGCCGATGTCCGAGCCCATGACGTGATCGCGGCCGTTCACCACTACCTGCGGCGTGTAGACATTGGCGCGGCCCATGGTCTTCGCATAGCCGTACTGGCGCTCGGTGTTTTCCTTCGAGCTCAGCGTATCGGCCCAGCCCATGTAGTTCCAGTAATCGACGTGATAGGCGAGAGCGATGACGTCGCCGCGCTCAACGAGCTTGCGAAAGGCCGCATCGGCGGGAGGGCACGAGGCGCAACCCTGGGAGGTGAACAGTTCGACAACGCCTTTGGGCGCCTCCTCGGCGAGCAAAGGGCTCGCCAGAGCCACACCTGCAATCAGCGAAATCAAAAACCGCGGCGACATTGCACCTCTACCTCTTTTCCTCTCCACCTTGCCGAAACGCCGGCTCAAATCGCTGGCCAGACACGCACGCAAGGGCTCCGTCTCTTCAACCTAGAGATAATCGCTCCCGATCCAAACGAAAAATCACGAACGGGTGAGACAGAGCCCGCGTGGGACAACTCCGCAACACTTCGCCGTGAGGCAGGCCGCTTGCAGCCCTCCCGAACACGAAAAAACCGCCGGAAATCGCTTTCCGGCGGCCATTATCAGGCATGTCTTAAAAATCAGCGCCGATCAGGCTGCGAGATCTCGCAACACCGTCTGCAGGATGCCGCCATTGTTGAGGTAGATGACCTCGTCGAGCGTATCGACGCGCGAGAGCAGCGGAACGTCCTTCACGGTGCCGTCGCCATAGGTGATTTTCGCGATCTTCTTCTCGCGCGGCTTGATGTTCTCCAGCCCCTCGATGGTGACCGTCTCGTCGCCCTTCAGCCCCAGCGTCGCCCAGGTCGTACCCTCCTCGAAGACGAAGGGGATGACGCCCATGCCGACGAGGTTCGAGCGGTGGATGCGCTCGAAGCTCTGCGCGATGACTGCCTTGACGCCGAGCAGGTTGGTGCCCTTCGCCGCCCAGTCGCGCGACGAGCCGTTGCCATATTCGACACCGGCGAAGATGACGAGCGGAACGCCCTCCGCCTTGTACTGCATGGCAGCGTCGTAGATCGATTCCTCTTCCTTCGACGGATAGTGGATAGTGTAGCCACCTTCCTTGCCGTTCGGGCCGAGCATGTGGTTGCGGATGCGGATGTTGGCGAAGGTGCCGCGCATCATCACTTCATGATTGCCGCGCCGCGTGCCGTACTGGTTGAAGTCGGCGACGCCTACATTGTGCTCCAAGAGGTACGCGCCGGCCGGCGAGGCCGCCTTGATCGAACCGGCCGGAGAAATGTGGTCGGTGGTGATCTTGTCGCCAAAGAGACCAAGGACGCGCGCACCCTTGATGTCGGAAACGCCGGAGCCGGTCTTGCCCATCCCCACGAAGTAGGGCGGGTTCTGCACATAGGTCGAGTTGTCGTCCCAGGCGTAGGTCTGGCCCGGAGGAACCTGCACGGCCTGCCAGTTGGCATCACCCTTGAAGACGTCGGCATATTTCGTCTCGTAGAGTTCGCGGGTGACGTATTTCTGGATGAAGGCCTGCACTTCGTGCGAGGTCGGCCAGATGTCCTTCAGATAGACGGGGTTGCCGCTCTGGTCCTCGCCGATCGGCTCCTTGGTCAGGTCCTTCTGCACCGTGCCAGCCAGCGCGTAGGCGACCACGAGCGGCGGGGAGGCCAGATAGTTCGCCTGCACGTCGGGCGAGATACGACCTTCGAAGTTGCGGTTGCCGGAGAGAACGCCTGAGACGATCAGGCCCTTGTCGTTGATCGTCTTCGAGATCGGCGCCGGCAGCGGGCCGGAGTTGCCGATGCACGTCGTGCAGCCGAAGCCGACGAGGTTGAAGCCGAGCTTGTCGAGATCGGCCTGCAGGCCGGATTTCGCCAGATACTCGCCGACCACTTGCGACCCAGGCGCCAGCGAGGTCTTCACCCAAGGCTTGGTCTTCAGGCCCTTGGCAACGGCATTGCGGGCAAGCAGGCCGGCGGCGATCAGGACTGATGGGTTCGACGTGTTGGTGCAGGACGTGATGGCGGCAATCGCCACATCGCCATGGCCGAGATCGAAATCCGTGCCTTCCACCGCATAGCGGTTGGAGAGCTGGCCGGGCTTCTTGTAATCGGCATCCATCGAGCCGGCGAAACCGGACGCGATGTTTTCCAGCGGGATACGGCCCTCGGGACGCTTAGGGCCGGCCATGGCGGGTACGACATCGCCGAGATCGAGCTCCAGCGTATCGGTGAAGACGAGATCGGAGCCATCGCCTTCGCGCCACATGCCCTGCGCCTTCGAATAGGCTTCGACCAGCGCGATGCGGTCATGCGAACGGCCGGACATGGTGAGGTAGTTGATGGTCTCGCCATCGACAGGGAAGAAGCCGCAGGTGGCGCCGTATTCCGGGCCCATATTGCCGATCGTCGCGCGGTCGGCGAGCGGCATGTTGTCCATGCCGGGGCCGAAGAATTCGACGAACTTCGACACGACACCCTTCTTGCGCAGCATCTGCACGACCATCAGCACGAGGTCGGTCGCGGTCACGCCTTCCTTGAGCTTGCCCGTCAGCTTGAAGCCGATGACTTCAGGCAGAAGCATCGACACCGGCTGGCCGAGCATGGCCGCTTCCGCCTCGATACCGCCGACGCCCCAGCCGAGAACGCCGAGACCGTTGATCATCGTCGTGTGGCTGTCCGTGCCGACGCAAGTATCCGGGTAAGCGATCGTCTCGCCGTCCTCTTCCTTCGTCCAGACGGTCTGGCCGAGATATTCGAGATTGACCTGGTGACAGATGCCGGTGCCGGGGGGCACAACGCGGAAATTCTGGAAGGCCTGCTGGCCCCACTTCAGGAAGCGATAACGCTCGCCGTTGCGCTGGTATTCGAGCTCGACATTCCTGGAGAATGCCTGCGGCGTGCCGAATTCGTCGACGATGACGGAGTGGTCGATGACGAGATCGACGGGCACCAGCGGGTTGATCTTCTCCGGATCGCCGCCGAGCGACACCATCGCGTCGCGCATCGCGGCAAGGTCGACGACGGCGGGAACGCCGGTGAAGTCCTGCATCAGAACGCGCGCCGGGCGATAGGCGATTTCGTTTTCGACCGTGCCCTTGTTGTTCAGCCATTCGGCGACGCCAAGGATGTGTTCCTTGGTGACCGACTGGCCGTCCTCGAAGCGCAGCAGGTTCTCGAGCAGAACCTTCATCGAATAGGGAAGCTTGGAAACGCCGGGCAGGCCGTTTGCCTCTGCCTTCGGCAGGCTGAAATAGACATAGTCCTTGCCATCGACGGTAAGGACGGAACGACAGTTAAAGCTATCAAGTGATTTAGACACGAGAGACCCCGTTTCTGATCGCGAACACAATTGTGCGGACGCCTATGCACTAAAGGCACATCAGGATGCGGGTACGGCCATTTCCGCGGTCCGCACATGAAGTCAGACCTCATGTTCGGCGCTAGGATGAAATTCACGCCGACCGCTGGCGTGGTAATCAACATATAGATAGTTTCGGCGAAAGCTGCCAGAGAGGCGCCCACCATTTTTGATTTTTTTGCGTCGCATGACTGAAAACCTGAACCCCGGAACCCCCATGCATCTCCAAGCCTCCGATCTCGCAACCTTCAGGGGCGAAGAGCTGATTTTCGAAGGCGTGTCCTTTGGCCTGACCTCAGGCGAAGCCCTGGTTTTGACTGGCAAAAACGGCTCCGGAAAGTCGACCCTGCTGCGCGTGCTGGCCGGCCTGCTGCGGCAGGAAACAGGCACGATCACTGTCACGAACGCGAACGGCGACACCGACATCCGGCTCCCCGAGATCAGCCACTATCTCGGCCATCGCAACGCCATGAAGAGCGAGCTGACGGTGGACGAGAACCTCGCTTTCTGGCGCCGCTATTTGGGCGACATGGGCGGCGGAACCGGCATGTCGATCGAAGACGCCGCCGACGCGGTGGGGCTGTCAGGCATCACCCATCTCCCCTTCGGCTACCTCTCCGCCGGCCAACAACGCCGCTTCGCCTTCGCCAAGCTGCTCGTCTCCCACCGCCCCGTCTGGATCCTCGACGAACCGACCGCAGCCCTCGACGCCAGCGCCGACCAGCTCTTCGCCGGGTTGATCGAGGCGCACCGTGGGGCTGGCGGCATCGTGATTGCGGCGACGCACCAGCCGTTGGGGCTGAGCGATGCCAGGGAGTTGCGGATGGCGGGGTTTTCGGGGGTGAGTGATGGGGTGTGGGGGTGATGGCGATGGTTGCAATAAAAACCCCTCCCCAACCCCTCCCCACAAGGGGGAGGGGCTTTCCTGCCGCAACCGCTCGGCAGAACACCAACCTATCAACCGGTACGAAGATGAAATGCGGGAATTCTACGGCGCCCCAGCTTAGCCCCTCCCCCTTGTGGGGAGGGGTTGGGGAGGGGACTTCAGCGGCACCCGCCGAGGCCGTGTTGTTCCTTCGTAGCCACCGTCGCGCCAGGATTACCCCCCTCTGCCCTGCCGGGCATCTCCCCCACAAGGGGGGAGATTGGCTGGGCGCAACCGGTCGTTCCACCTTCATTGGTTGGCGTAAACATCGCAACGAGTCGATCTCCCCCCTTGTGGGGGAGATGTCCGGCAGGACAGAGGGGGGTATCGCACCCACCAACCTCTCGAACACCCCACCCACCACCCTCGCCACAGGCCACCACCTCCCCACCCCAAAGAGGGCCCACCCATGACCGCCCTCCTCTTCCGCGACCTGAAACTCTCCATCCGCGCCGGCGGTGGCGCTCTCGTCGGCGTGCTGTTCTTCCTCACCGTCGTCGCCGTCATCCCCTTCGGCGTCGGCCCGGATCTTGCCCTGCTCGCCCGCATCGGCCCTGCCATCGTCTGGATCGGCGCGCTGCTCGCAGCCCTTCTCGGCCTCGATCGCCTCTTCCAGGCGGAACGCGACGATGGCGCGCTCGATCTGATGCTGATGCAAGAGACGCCGCTGGTCTTGACCGTTCTCGTCAAGTGCCTCGCCCACTGGCTTGCCACCAGCCTGCCGCTGGTGATCGCCTCGCCGCTGCTTGGCCTCTTCATGAACATGAGCGAGAAGGCGATCGGCGCCACCATGCTGACGCTCCTGGTCGGCACGCCCGCCATCACGCTGATCGGCGCGGTCGGCGCGGCGGTTGCCGTGGCGCTTCCGCGCGGCGGGTTGCTGGTGTCGATCCTGGTACTCCCGCTCACCATCCCGGTGCTGATCTTCGGCGTCAGCGCCACTTACGCGGCCGTCGAGGGACCCGCGCCCTTCCTGCCGCCCTTCCTGATCCTGATCGCGCTCACACTGTTCTTCGCCGTCATCGGCCCGGCGGCGGCGGCGCTGGCGTTGCGCAACACATCGGATTGATCATCGGCTTGATTGCCCGTGGCGGCGGATCGCGCTAAGGAGACGGCATGACCGAGAATAGCCTTGCCATCACCAAATTCAGCGATCTCGCCAATCCCACGCGGTTCTTGGCGCTCGCCAATCGTCTCATCCCGTGGATGGCCGGGTTCACTGCCCTCTGTTTCATCGTGGGGCTGTATCTCAGCTTCACGACCGAAAGCGACTACCAGCAGGGCGAAACCGTCCGCATCATGTATATCCACGTGCCGGCAGCCTGGCTGTCGATGATGGGCTATACGATCATGAGCCTGTCGGCGATCGGCACGCTCGTCTGGCGCCACCCGCTGGCCGATGTCTCGGCCAAGGCCGCAGCGCCCTTGGGCGCCGCCTTCACGCTGATCGCGCTCGTCACCGGCTCGCTCTGGGGCAAGCCGATGTGGGGGACGTGGTGGGTCTGGGATGCGCGGCTCACCTCCGTCTTCATTCTCTTCCTGATGTATCTCGGCCTGATCGCGCTCAACCGCGCCATGGAAGACCCGAGCAAGGCCGCCCGCCTCTCGGCCGTCCTGATCCTCGTCGGCTTCGTCAATATCCCGATCATCAAGTTCTCCGTCGACTGGTGGAACACGCTGCATCAGTCGGCAAGCGTGCTGCGCCTCGACGGCCCGGCGATCGACCCGGAATTCCTTCGCCCGCTGCTGGTCATGGCGATTGCCTTCACCATGCTGTTCCTGACGCTGCATGTGATGGCGATCCGCAACGAGATTTGGCGCCGCCGCATCGCCGCCCAGCGCCGGCTCGCCGCGCGCCTGGCAAGCCGCGAGGGTTAAAGAGATGACACAGTCCTACGCCTTCTACGTCTACGGCTCCTACCTCTTCGCCGGCCTCGTCACCATCGCCGTGACGCTCTGGACATGGCTCGACGGCCGCGCCCGCCGCCGCGAACTCAAAGCGCTCGAAGCCTCCGGCATCCGCCGCCGCTCCGCCCGCGCCAAGGATGCGCCCGAAGCGAAGGCCAACGCATGACCGACGCGCCGAACACCGAGCCGACGCCGTCTGCCGCGCCCCAGGGGACACAGCCAGAAGCGCGGAAGGAAAAGCGCGGCCTAGGCCGCTACGCCTTCGCGCTGATCCCGCTTCTCGTCTTCGCCGGCATTGCCGGCACGGCGGGCAAGATGCTCTACGACCAGGATGTGCACGGCAAGAACATCTCCGAGATTCCCTCGGCGCTGCTCAACACCAAGGCCCCCTCGCTCGACCTGCCGCCGTTGGAGGGCGCCAACCTGCCGGCGCTCACCGACGCTGCCGTCCAGGGCAAGCTGACGCTGGTCAACGTCTTCGCCTCCTGGTGCATTCCCTGCCGCGAGGAGCATCCGATATTGAAGGAACTGGCAAAAGATAGCCGGCTCAATATTGTCGCGATCAACTACAAGGACAAGAACGACAACGCGCTGGGCTTCCTCGGCGAACTCGGCAACCCCTACAAGGCGATCGGCATCGACCCCAAGGGCCAGGCCGCCATCGACTGGGGCGTCTACGGCATCCCCGAAAGCTACCTCGTCGGGCCGGATGGTACGATCCTCTACAAGCGGGTTGGACCGTTCGACGATATCAGTTTGAAAGAGGGGCTTTATCCAGCGATGGAGAAGGCTTTGGGGAAGGCTGGGTCGTAAGGACGACTTTGGTAAGGTTTTGCCTGCAGCGCCTGCGAGATGGTGAGCCTTTGCGCTTGTAGCCCCCTCATCCGACCCTTCGGGCCACCTTCTCCCCGTTGGGGCGAAGGGAAGAGGTCGGCGCGAGCGGCCCACCACAAGTCTCTTCTCCCCAACGGGGAGAAGGTGCCGGCAGGCGGATGAGGGGGCTCCAGGCGCCAACGCCAGCCACGGCAAAACCCCACCGCGCCAACCACACCCCCACCCCCAAATCACCCCACCAAAGACCGCGGCACCACAAACCTCTCCAACACCCCACTCCCAACAGTCACATCCCCCCAGGCCACCGCGAAATCAATCACCGCCAAAGCCCCCGTCGGAAATTTCTCCCTGACCCCGGCAAGTCTCTCCCCATCCGAAGCAAGAGCGATCGCCAACTCCTGCAACCCCGGATTATGCCCAACGACCAGCAGCGTCCGCACAGCAGCATCGACACCACGAACAACCGCCGCAATCCGCTCCGCCGCCGCCTCGTAGATCTCCCCCACATCCCGCCGCTCGATATCATCAGGCAGCTCGGCACCAACCAGCGCCCAGCTCTCCTGCGTGCGCCGCGCCGTGGAGATCAGCGCCAGATCGGGAACCAGCCCCTCGCGGGCCATATAGCGCCCCATCAGCGGCGCAGCCTTCAAACCACGGCCGCCGAGCGGACGATCATGGTCGTCGACACCCTCGGGCCAGGCGGATTTGGCATGGCGCAGCAAAAGCAGGCGGTATCTTGGGGCCGTGGTGTCTGGCGTCATGATGCCCTCCGGAAGAGGCTTACCCTCCCTCATCCCGGCCTTGTGCCGGGATCCAGCCACCCCAAGTCCTTGGGGTGGAAAAACTCTTCCGCGCCGCGGACGCGACGCCGCTGGATCCCGGCTCAAGGCCGGGATGAGGGATCGAGAGTGCCGGCTCAAACAAAATGGACGGGGGTTAACCCGTCCATCGCAATTCATGCAATCCGGCCCCGCCCATCACTGGGAGAGGCCGAAAGCTCTCAGTTCCACTCGCGGATATCGACGAAGTGGCCGGCGATGGCCGCTGCTGCTGCCATGGCGGGCGACACCAGGTGGGTGCGGCCCTTGAAGCCCTGGCGTCCCTCGAAGTTGCGGTTGGAGGTCGATGCGCAACGCTCGCCCGGCTTCAGGCGGTCGTCGTTCATGGCGAGACACATGGAACAGCCAGGCTCGCGCCAGTCGAAACCGGCGGCCTTGAAGATCTTGTCGAGGCCTTCGGCTTCCGCCTGTTCCTTGACGAGGCCGGAGCCCGGAACGATCATGGCGCTGACGGTGCCGGCAACGGTCTTGCCTTCGACGACCTTGGCGGCGGCGCGCAGGTCCTCGATGCGGCCGTTGGTGCACGAGCCGATGAAGACGCGGTCGACGGCGATGTCGGTGATCTTCGTGCCCGGCTTCAGGCCCATGTAATCAAGCGCGCGCCACTTCGACGTACGCTTGTTCTCGTCGGCGATTTCATCCGGGTTCGGAACGATGCCCTGCACCGAGATGACGTCCTCGGGCGAGGAGCCCCAGGAGACGATCGGCGGCAGTTCGGCGGCGTTGAGCGTGACGACGCGGTCGTAGTGGGCGCCTTCGTCCGACTTCAGCGTGTTCCAGTATTTGATCGCCTGGTCGAGCGTTTCGCCCTTCGGCGCGCGCGGCTTGCCCTTGATGTACTCGTAGGTGACGTCATCAGGCGCGATCAGGCCGGCGCGGGCGCCGCCTTCGATCGACATGTTGCAGATCGTCATGCGGCCTTCCATCGACAGCGCGCGAATGGCTTCGCCAGCATATTCGATGACGTAGCCGGTACCACCTGCCGTGCCGATTTCGCCGATGATGGCGAGCACGATGTCCTTGGCGGTGACGCCGGCCGGCAGCACGCCGTCGACCTGCACCAGCATGTTCTTCGCCTTCTTCTGGATCAGCGTCTGGGTGGCCAGAACGTGTTCCACTTCCGACGTGCCGATGCCATGCGCCAGCGAGCCGAAGGCGCCGTGCGTCGAGGTGTGGCTGTCGCCGCAGACGATCGTCATGCCCGGCAGGGTGAAGCCCTGTTCCGGTCCGATGATGTGGACGATGCCCTGGCGCTTGTCGCTCGCCGAATAATATTCGACGCCGAACTCGGCCGCGTTGATCGCCAGCTGCTCGACCTGGATGCGGCTTTCCTCGTTCTTGATGCCGAGATGGCGATCGGGAGAGGTCGGCACGTTGTGGTCAACGACCGCGAGCGTCTTTTCAGGCGCGCGAACCTTGCGGCCCGTCATGCGCAGGCCTTCGAAGGCCTGCGGCGAGGTGACTTCGTGGACCAGGTGGCGGTCGATGTAGAGAAGACAGGTGCCGTCGTCCTGTTGATCGACCAGGTGGTCGTCCCAGATCTTGTCGTAGAGGGTACGAGGTGCGCTCATGGCGATACATCCGTTATTATGCAAAGGGCGTTTGCTTGCAGTGGGGGTATGGAGCTTGGCGGCGCATAGGCCACCGGCCGTCGGTCGATCAGAAACGGATCAACGAAGTCGGCTGTTGAGCGCACCGGAAACGGTCGCAAAGAAGCGTGCCGGCAGGCGGTAGTGATCCTGCAGCACGAAAATATGCGCCCCAATGCAACTGAACTTGGATTCCATGAGCAGTCACTTACCAATTTTTCCGATGCTCGGCAATTCGATTCATTAGCGCTTTATCGCCGTCCGTCTCTGCCGCGCATCCGTTTCTCGATCTGCCTGAGGCCAAGCGACAGGCCGATCGTCAGGATCAGGTAGATATAGGTGACGATCGAATAGGTTTCAAAGAAGCGGAAGGAGCCGGACGCATAGATCTTGCCCATCTGCGTGATGTCGGAAACGCCGAGCACAGAGACCAGCGAGCTATCCTTCACCATCGCCACGAAATCGTTGGACAGCGGCGGAAAGATCACCTTGATCGCCTGCGGAAAGATCACGAGGCGAAAGCGATGGTAGCGCGACAGGCCAAGCGCCTTGGCGGCCTCGATCTGCCCCTGATCGACCGACTGGATGCCGGCGCGGAACACTTCGGCGATGAAGGAGGAATAGCC
The DNA here is from genome assembly GCF_030380805.1 of Rhizobium sp. S163. NCBI lineage: Bacteria > Pseudomonadati > Pseudomonadota > Alphaproteobacteria > Hyphomicrobiales > Rhizobiaceae > Rhizobium > Rhizobium sp. S163. Next base: position 218,839 of record NZ_JAUDSA010000038.1, read on the forward strand.
GATCATCAGCGCGATGATCGCTCGCCACATCAAGGAGAAATCGCGCACCAGCACCGGCTCCGTAAGCCCGGCATTCACCAGCGGCGCGGTCAGGAAATTATAGGCGGCGACGAAGGCCGGCGCGCCGACGAAGGCGACGTAGAACAGAAGCACCAGCATCGGGATGCCTCTGACAACCTCGACATAGAAGCGGGCGATCTGGCGCAGCGCGACGCTGTCCGACAGCCCGAGCAGGGCTATGCCGAGCCCGAGCAGCGTCGCCAGCGCAAAGCCGACGAGCGTCACGAAAATGGTGATGCCGACGCCGTTGAACACGGTGCGGAACACCTGCGCATAGACGTCGTTGGCGATGATGACGGCGGCGAGCGTAACGCCGATCACGACAAGGGCGACCAGCCACCAAGGATAGTCGCCCTTCTCCTGGCCCCGCGGGTTTGGCTGCGGAGCCATCATGCTTCAGTCCGTGCGCGGCAAGCGATTGAAAAAGACGGGATCATTGACCCATCTTGTAGTCGAGAAACCATGTCTTGTTGAGCTTGTCGAAGGTGCCGTCGGCCTTGAGGCTCGCGATCGCCGCATTGACGGGACCGACGAGATCGGACCCCTTGGGGAAGATGAAGCCGAAATCCTCGGTGCCGAGCGGCCCGCCGATGACCTTCAGCCCGCCATTCGACGCATCGACATAGCCCTGAGCTGCGACGCTGTCGGTCAAGACCACATCGACATCGCCGGCTTTCAGCGCCTGTACCGTGGCGCCGAAGGTCTCGAACAGCTTGATGCGCGGGTTCTGTTCATTGCCGTCGAGGATCTCGTAGACGGCGGCATAGAAGGGCGAGGTGCCCGGCTGCGCGCCGACGAGGCCGTCATTGAAGGCACCGAACGTCTTGGCGTCGGTAAAGCGCGTCTCGTCGCCGCGCACCAGCATGAACTGCTGCGAGCGCATGTAGGGATCGGAGAAGTCGACCTTGGCCTTGCGATCGTCCTTGATGGTGATCCCGGTCATGCCGATATTGTACTGGTTATCAGACACCGCCTGGATCATCGCATCCCAGCTGGTGTTTTGGTACTCGACCTTGAAGTTCAGCCGCTTGGCGATCTCGTTCATCGCATCATATTCCCAGCCGATCTGCTTGCCCGTCTTCGGATCGACGAACTGCAGCGGCGGATAGGCGTTCTCAGTGACGACCACGACCGTCTTGCCCTTCAGATCGGGAAGCTCGGCGGCGGAGGCCGCAAGCGGCGAAAGAGCGAGGGCGGTCAGTCCGGCAAGGACGGTGCGACGAAACAACATGAAATATCTCCCCAAAATAGCGCTCGCGGAAACTGTCATGTTTGCAAAGCCGCTGGCAAGGGGATTGGCGTGTGAGGATGGGGGAAATCGGGAATGGTCTTTCAAAAATAGGGGTGTTTGGGGCATGACACGCGCTACGGCGCCGGTCGGCGCCCGCAGCCCCCTCATCCGCCTGCCGGCACCTTCTCCCCGCTGGGGCGAAGGGGAGATGTGGCACCGTCCCAGTCAAAACAAAACGCTATAGGCGTGGTGAGGGGCGCACAACGCCAGCCACCGGCCCCTTCGCCCCAGCGGGGAGAAGTGCCGGAGCGCAGCGAGGCGATGAGGGGGCCACACGGTAAATCACTGGCCATCTCCCCCTTGAACAAAATCCCAATCAGATGTCGGATCACTAACCGCTCGCCCGTCCTTAGGGCCCAACCCATCGCATCAACTCGGAGGAACACCCCATGCCAAGCACCATCCGCCTGCACCGCGTTCTCGCCACCAAGCCCGAGAAGGTCTACCGCGCCTTTATCGAGGCCGACGCGATGGCCAAGTGGCTGCCGCCGAACGGCTTTACCTGCAGCGTCCATCATTTCGAGCCGACCGTCGGCGGGACCTTCAAGATGTCGTTCCGCAACTTCACATCAGGCAACAGCCATTCCTTCGGCGGCGAATATCTCGAACTCGTGCCCGGCGAACGCGTGCGCTATGTCGACCGCTTCGACGACCCCAACCTGCCGGGCGAGATGGAGGTGACGGTCGACCTGAAGAAGGTCTCCGTCGGCACCGAGATCAACATCACCCAGGCCGGCATCCCCGACCTCATCCCGCCGGAAGCCTGCTATCTCGGCTGGCAGGAGTCGCTACGCAACATGGCGCGGCTGATCGAGCCGGAGATTGCGGAGTAAATCGATAAAGTCCCCTCCCCAACCCCTCCCCACAAGGGGGAGGGGTTGGGGAGGGGTCTTCGCCACACCCTCACCCACCGACCAAATGCGTCTTTTGATTGCATTAACACAGAACCGCTATCCTGACGTCACCAAGGAGCGCGTATGATATCCGCCCTTGGTATTCGCCGTCTGCGGCGTTGAGCAGGACTGACATAAGCGGGATGACAATGAGGGACCGACCAGAAGCCAGCTTTCCTCGCCGCGAATTCAGAAGAGCGAAGCGGCCCATCTATATCGGTCTGCTGGCTGGAGGCGTGATACTTCTGTATCCGGTTGCCACGGGCGCCACGAAGGTACTTGGCCCAGAGTTTGGCGTGGCTCCCCGAATATTGCTCACTTTGGCATGTTTGGCCATCTACGCCGTCGGAGCCCGTGCACTTCTGTCACGGTTGGATTTTGATGAGGTCGTCTTGGCGTTGGATCACCAAGGCATCCACTTCACACCCCATGGCACGGGACGCATACACTGGGCGTCGATCGCCGGCATCAAATACTACGAAGTGGGGCGATTCCGGGAGAACAAGATCATCGCGATCAGCAAACGGGATGCCGAAACAAAGGAGACCAGAATTGATGCTCACCTTCTCCGCGGCAGCAGGCCGCGAGAACTATATGAGACCATGAGGCGTTACCATCGTCACTTTGCACCGGCGATGAATAGCAAGGACGACGCGAATGTCGGTACCTATGCCTCATCGTCGTGGACAGGACTGGACGACGATTGAAGCCATGCAGCGGCGGCCGCCGATTGGCGTAGCCAGCCTCATGTGCAACAAAAAAGGCGACCCGAAGGTCGCCTTTTTCGTCAATCCTTGCGGATGAAGCTTATTCCGCTGCCGGCTCGGCTGCGGCGGCTGCTTCAGCGGCTGCGGCTTCGGCAGCTGCCTTTTCGGCGGCTTCCTGTGCTGCCTTTTCGGCTGCCAGAGCCTGAGCAGCTGCAACCTTTTCAGCTTCCAGACGTGCCTTTTCCTGGGCGAGAGCGGCGCGCTCGGCGTCGTTGAGCTTGCGGGCGCGAACGCCGGTGTCTTCAACGATACGGGCAGACTTGCCGCGACGGTCGCGCAGGTAGTAGAGCTTGGCGCGACGGACCTTACCGCGGCGAACGACTTCCACGCTTTCGATGGCAGGCGAGTAGACCGGGAATACGCGCTCGACGCCTTCGCCGTAAGAGATCTTGCGGACCGTGAAGTTTTCCTGCAGACCGCCGCCCGAACGAGCGATGCAGACGCCTTCGTAGGCCTGTACGCGGGTACGCGTGCCTTCCGTGACCTTCACGTTGACGCGGACGGTATCACCAGGAGAAAATTCCGGGAGCGTGCGCTTGGCTTCGATCTTGGCGACCTGTTCGGCCTCAAGCTGCTGAATGATGTTCATGTGTCAACCTCATTGTTGGTTCGACAACCAGAGCGCCCTGCGATCAATCCTTGGGTCAAGCCTCGGACTTATGCCTCTTCAGGCAGGGGCGAATGCGTCTGTCTTTCTTTGCTTGGTTGATGGGATATTTCCCATTCCGGGCGTGCGCATACCCTATCGCGCGGCCTTTGTCACCCCTTGCGCGTGAGATTCATTGGCGGGAGGTAGTGATTGGGTCGCTCCCAGGCCCGCGTTTAGTCCCCTCCCCAACCCCTCCCCACAAGGGGGAGGGGCTTGCTGGGCGCACCCTCCCCACCAAACTGAAGCCTTTCAACAAGCATCGGGAACACGAGCTGGCGGGGGGCGCCACGAGTTAGCCCCTCCCCCTTGTGGGGAGGGGTTGGGGAGGGGTCTTCATGCCGCGTGCGGAGGGGCCTTTATGTCACCCCTGTGCATTATTTGATTAAATATTTGTCAAATGCCCAAATCGGGAGCAAGTTCGATTGTGGCCATTTTGTGGCCCGCGAATCCTAGGAGGGGATTACATGACATCTGGCAATCCGTCGCCCTCGTTGTACAACGAGGATCTGGCGCCCGCTCGGGAGAGGAAGTGGGGCGCCTTCAGCATTTTCAACGTCTGGACCTCGGACGTTCACAGCCTGTGGGGCTATTATCTCGCCGCCAGTCTTTTTCTTCTGTGCGGCAGCTTCATCAATTTCGTCATCGCCATCGGTCTCGGCTCGCTTGTCATCTTTGTGCTGATGAGCCTGGTCGGCAATGCCGGCGTCAAGACGGGCGTGCCGTTCCCAGTTCTGGCGCGTGCCTCCTTCGGCACCTTCGGCGCCAACGCGCCGGCGCTGGTGCGCGCGGTCGTCGCCTGCTTCTGGTACGGCGCGCAGACGGCCGCCGCCTCGGGCGCCATCGTGGCGCTGCTGATCCGCAACGAGAGCATCCTCGCCTTCCACCAGAACAGCCATTTCCTCGGCCACTCGACGCTGGAAGTGATCTGCTACGTCATCGTCTGGGCGCTGCAGCTTTTGATCATCCAGCGCGGCATGGAAACCGTGCGCAAGTTCCAGGATTGGGCCGGACCGGCCGTCTGGATCATGATGCTCGTCTTGGCCGTCTATCTCGTCGTCAAGGCCGGCACCTTCTCCTTCGGCAGCGAAATTCCGCGCGACGTGCTGATCGAAAAGACCAGGGATGCCGGCGTTCCCTATGAACCGGGCACCCTGCCTGCGCTCGCCGCCGTCGCCGCCACCTGGATCACCTATTTCGCCGCTCTCTACCTGAACTTCTGCGACTTCTCGCGCTACGCCAAGGACGTGAAGACGCTGCGAAAGGGCAATCTCTGGGGCCTGCCGATCAACCTGCTCGCCTTCTGCCTCGTGGCGGGTGTCACGACCACGGCGGCCTTTACCGTCTATGGCGAGGTGCTGCTGCATCCCGAAGCCATCTCGGCCAAGTTCGACAGCTGGTTCCTGGCGCTTCTGGCGGCACTCACCTTTGCGGTGGCAACGCTCGGCATCAACGTCGTCGCCAACTTCGTCTCGCCGGCCTTCGATTTTTCCAACGTCTTCCCGCGCCACATCAGCTTCAAGCGCGGCGGCTATATCGCGGCATTGATCGCGCTGGTGCTCTATCCCTTCGCCCCCTGGGAAACGGGTGCGGCCCACTTCGTCAACTTCATCGGCTCGACCATGGGGCCGATCTTCGGGGTGATGATGGTGGACTACTATCTCATCAGAAAGGGCGAACTCGACGTCGCGGCCCTCTACCGCGAGGACGGCGAATTCCGCTTCCAGAGCGGCTGGCACGTCAACGCATTCATCGCGTTTGCGATCGGCGCGCTCTTCTCCTCGATCCTGCCGACCTTCACGTCTATCCTGCCGGAATGGTGGGGCACATACGGCTGGTTCTTCGGCGTCGGCATCGGCGGCGGGGTCTATTATCTCCTGCGCATGACCACCCGCGGCTCCGCCGTCGGTGCTGCCTCACGATAAACGAAATGCCCGGCTTCGGCCGGGCATATTTCTTTGCGAGATCTACTCGTCCAGCAGATCCGGTCGCCGCGCGCGCGTCAGGTTGACCGCCTGCTCGCGCCGCCACTTCTCGATCGCGCCGTGATTGCCAGATGTCAGCACCGCGGGGATCTCGCGGCCTTCCCACTCCTGCGGGCGCGTGTAGTGCGGGTGCTCCAGCATTCCGCCCTCGAAGCTCTCGTGCAGGCCGGAGAGGTCGTTGCCCATGACGCCGGGCAGGATGCGGACGATCGCGTCGAGGACGGTGAGCGCTGCAGGTTCGCCACCTGAGAGCACGTAGTCGCCGATCGACACTTCTTCCAGCTGGCGCGCGTCGATCACCCGCTGGTCCACGCCCTCGAAACGGCCGCAGACGATGATGACGCCTTCGCCGGCGGCCAGTTCGCGCACGCGTTCCTGCGTCAAAGGCTTGCCGCGCGGGCTCATCAGGAGCCGTGGGCGACTGTCGTTTTCGGAGACGGTATCGATGGCGCGGGCGAGCACGTCGGGCTTCAGCACCATGCCGGCGCCGCCGCCGGCCGGCGTGTCGTCGACGGTGCGGTGCTTGTCGGTGGCGAAATCGCGGATCTGCACGGGCTCAAGCGCCCACTGGCCACGCTCCATTGCCTTGCCGGCAAGGGAATAGCCGAGATGGCCGGGAAACATCTCCGGGTAGAGTGTCAGGACAGTCGCCCGGAAGGCCATCTTATCGCTCACTTCTTTTTCTTCGACTTGTCGCCGCCCGAATTGTCAGGCGTAAACGACGGACCGTCGTCGTCGCTATCGACGAGGCCTGAGGCCAGCGGATCGATGGTGATCTTGCCGGCTTCGAGGTCGATCTCGAGCACCGAGGCCTCCGAAAACGGGATCAGCACCGGCCGCTTGCCGGGACCCTTGAGCTCCAGCAGGTCGCCGGCGCCGAAATCGAAGATGCCGGTGACGGTGCCGTAGCTGACGCCCTGGTCGTCGACGGCCTCGAGGCCTTCGAGATCGGCATAGAAGAACTCGTCTTCCTCAAGCTCGTCGTCGGGCAGGTTGTCGCGGTCGATATAGAGCTCCAGACCGTTCAGCGCCTCGGCGGCGTTGCGGTCGTTGATCCCCCGGAAGCGGACGACGACGACATTCTTCATCTCGCGGATTTCAAGCACCTCGAAGGTGCGGCCATCCATGCTGTGCAGGTGGCCGTAATCGCCGAGCGCGGTCGGATCGGCGCTGTAGGACTTGGCGCGCACTTCGCCGCGCAGCCCCTGCGCGCCACCGATCGTTGCCATCAGCACCGGATTTTCTAGCTTTGTCATGGCGTCCCTAATGTCGAAGCCGGAGGTTTGGTTCGTCATAACCGAAGTGAACGGGAATGGAAACGAAAACGGGCGGCATGTCGCCATGCCGCCCGTTCGATCAAGGCCGAAGCCCGGAATTATTCCGCGGAAGCAGCAGCTTCTGCAGCGTCGGCGATCTTCTGAGCCTTTTCAGCTGCACGCTCCTGAGCGCGCTTGCCTGGCTTTGCCTTTTCCGGGTTATTCTTGGCTTCGCGCTTTGCAATGCCGGCTTCGTTCAGGAAGCGCAGAACGCGGTCGGTCGGCTGTGCGCCCTGTGCGATCCAGTGGGTGATGCGCTCGGCGTCGAGCTTGACGCGGGCATCGTTGTCCTTGGCGAGCATCGGGTTCCAGGAACCGAGGTTCTCGAGGAAGCGGCCGTCGCGTGGGCTGCGGGCGTCAGCGAGAACGATGTGGTAGTACGGGCGCTTCTTGGAACCACCGCGTGCGAGACGAATTTTCAGTGCCATTTTCTTTACTCCTTGGATGTGTCTGAACCGCTTCTTGTCGAAGCGGCCTTGTTACTTTGCAGCAGCGCCGTTTTCGGCGTGATCCGCTGCGATCTGCTCATGATGCCGGATGACTTCCTTGATGACGAAGTTCAGGAACTTCTCGGCGAAATCCGGATCCAGATTGGCATCCTTGGCCAGGTGGCGAAGGCGTTCGATCTGGTATTCCTCGCGCGCCGGGTCTGCCGGCGGCAACTTGTACTTGGCCTTGAGAACGCCGACCTCTTTGGTGCAGCGGAACCGTTCGGCCAGGATATGCACCAGCGCCGCATCGATATTGTCGATCGACTGGCGATAGCTGGAGAGCTGGGCTTTGATTTCAGGATCAGTCATAGTCTGGGCGACCCCTTCACTTCTTCTTTGGCAGGCCGGGAAGGCCCGGGAAACCACCGCCGAGGCCGGGCAGCTTGGCGCCGCCCAGACCCGGCAAACCACCGCCACCGAGGCCCGGCATGCCGCCGCCCGGCTTGCCGAGGCCGGCCGCTTCCGCCTGCTTCTGCAAGGCTTCGAGCTGTTTCGGATCGATGTTGGAGAGATCGGGCATGCCGCCCATGCCGCCGCCAAGGCCACCGAGGCCCATCTTGCCGGCAAGGCCGCCCATCATCTGCTTCATCATGCCGCCTTTGCCCTTGCCGCCCATCATCTTCATCATGTCCGCCATCTGGCGGTGCATCTTCAGAAGCTTGTTGATGTCGGAGGCATCGGTGCCCGAGCCGGCGGCGATGCGCTTCTTGCGCGAATGCTTGAGCATATCAGGGTTGGCACGCTCGGCCTTGGTCATCGAGGAGATGATCGCAAGCTGGCGGCCGAACAGGCTGTCGTTGAGGCCGGCAGAAGCCATCTTGTCCTTCATGCCAGCCATGCCGGGCATCATGCTCATGATGCCGCCCATGCCGCCCATCTTCTGCATCTGGCGCAGCTGGTCGGCGAGGTCGTTCAGGTCGAACTTGCCCTTGGCCATCTTGGCGGCCATGGCGGCCGCCTTTTCGGCGTCGATGTTTTCGGCGGCGCGCTCGACCAGCGAAACAATGTCGCCCATGCCGAGAATGCGGTCGGCGATACGGCGCGGGTGGAACTCTTCGAGTTCGCCCATGCGCTCGCCGACACCGATGAGCTTGATCGGCTTGCCGGTCACCGCGCGCATCGAAAGCGCCGCACCGCCACGGCCGTCGCCGTCCATACGGGTGAGCACGAGGCCGGTGATGCCGACGCGTTCGTCGAAGTTGCGCGCCAGGTTGACGGCGTCCTGACCGGTCAAGCTATCCGCGACCAGCAGGATTTCATGCGGGTTCGACTTCTTCTTGATGTCGGCCATTTCGACCATCAAGGGCTCGTCGATATGCGTACGGCCGGCGGTGTCGAGGATCACGACGTCGTGGCCGCCGAGCCTCGCTGCCTGCACGGCGCGCGCGGCGATATCGGTCGGCGACTGGCCGGCGATAACAGGCAGTGTGTCGACATTGGTCTGTACGCCGAGCTGGCGCAGCTGCTCCTGGGCGGCCGGGCGTCGCGTATCGAGCGACGCCATCAGGACCTTCTTCTTCTCGCGGTCGGTGAGCCGCTTGGCGATCTTCGCAGACGTCGTCGTCTTGCCCGAGCCCTGCAGACCGACCATCATGATGACGACGGGCGCAGCGGCATGCAGGTCGACGCCCACGCCTTCGCCGCCGAGCATCTCGATCAGCTCGTCATGAACGATCTTGACGACCATCTGGCCGGGCTTGATCGACTTCAGGATCTCGGCGCCGACGGCCTTTTCACGGACGCGATCGGTAAAGGCGCGCACCACGTCGAGCGCGACGTCGGCCTCCAGAAGCGCACGGCGAACCTCGCGTAGCGCTGCGGAAACATCGGCTTCCGAAAGCGCGCCACGGCCTGTCAGTCCATTCAGAATGGATCCAAGACGGTCCTGGAGGTTCTCAAACATCGGCTCTTCCTTGTGATTTCCGGATAGGGAAACCTTGTGCTTTTCCTTGACGAAAACAAGACGCATAGCCAAAAAGCACCCGAGGGCGCATCGCGCTGTCGGGTGTGGACCTCCGGGATCGATTTATACCTTTGCGGGTCCCGGTCGGTGGCTCGAGTCTTGAAGCTCGTCGCAGATTGAGCGGCGGTAAACAGGAAAACGGCCGGAGAGTCAAGGCAATCAGGGCAAATAAGCGGTTTTCGGCCTTTCAAAAGCCGGCGCGGCAACCCAAATGCAGAAACCCGAACAGCATATCACGGCGACGAGGCTCCCACCGCATGGCAAACGCCAAACCAAAAAATCCCTACTATCAAGGCCCGGTCACCGACCATTTCGACGGCACCCGCTTTTTCAACCCCGGCGGCATCGCCCCTCTCGGCTTCCGCGCCATGCTGCGCTGGCAGTTCAACGGCGAGCGGCAGACCTGGCAAAAGCAGGTGCCGAGCCCCTTCCCGCAGGCGAAACCCGATGCCCGCGTCGAAGGTGACGGCCTCAGGGTGACGATGGTCGGCCACGCCTCGATGCTGCTGCAGGTGGCGGGTCTCAATATCCTGACCGACCCCGTCTGGTCGGACCGCGTCAGCCCCTTCTCACTTGTTGGCCCGAAGCGGGTCACGGCCCCCGGCATCCGTTTCGAGGATCTCCCAAAGATCGACCTCGTCATCGTCTCGCACAATCACTACGACCATCTCGACGTCGTGACGCTGAAGCGGCTGCAGGCCGCCCATAGCCCGCATTTCGTCACCCCGCTCGGCAACGACACGATCATCCGCCGCGCCGCACCTGATGCCAAGATTTCCGTCATGGACTGGGGCGACCGCATCGCGATCTCTGATGGCATCACTATAAACGCCGAGCCGGCGCACCATTGGTCGGCGCGCGGCACTGGTGACCGCAGCATGGCGCTCTGGGCCTCCTTCGTCATCTCGACTCCATCGGGCAAGATCTACCACGTCGGCGACACCGGCTTTCACGACGGCATCAACTATCGCGCCGCGGGCGAGAAACACGGCCCCTTCCGCCTCGCCATCCTGCCCTTCGGCGCCTACGAGCCGCGCTGGTTCATGAAGGGCCAGCACCAGAACCCCGACGAAGCCGTCCGCGGCATGCAACTCGCCAACGCCGCCCACGTCGCCGGCCACCACTTCGCGACCTTCCAGCTGACCGACGAGGCCATGGACGCGCCGGTGAGAGCATTGGAGGTCGCATTGCGCGAGCATGGCGTTGCGCCGGAACGCTTTCGGCCGCTCAGGGCCGGCGAGGTGTTCGACGTGCCGCTGGAGTGAAGTGCTCCCATTTTCTTCGCCCTCATCCGTTCCCTCCACCCAGCCTTTGCTCTAAAGCCCTTCCAACAGAATTGGAAAAGGCAGCGCAATGGGCTTCTCGATCACCACCTGGAACATCAATTCGGTCCGGCTGCGCATGCCGATCGTCGAGCAGCTCTTCCTTAAGCATCGCCCCGACATCATCTGCCTGCAGGAAACCAAGGTGCCGAACGAGCTGTTCCCCTTGGCGCCCTTGAAGGCCATGGGCTACGAGCATGTGATCATCCATGGCCAGAAGGGCTATCACGGGGTGGCGATCGCATCGCGGTTTCCGCTGGTCGAGGATCACAGCACCGACTATTGCAAGGTCGGCGATGCCCGGCATATTTCGGCCGTGTTCGAGCGCGGCGGCAAGCGCATCCGCATCCATAATTTCTATGTGCCAGCCGGCGGCGACGAGCCGGATCGGGCGATCAATCCGAAGTTCGGCCACAAGCTCGACTTCATCGAGGAGATGAAGCTCTTGAAGGCCGATGGCGAGGCCGATACCTCGGCGATCCTGGTGGGCGATCTCAACATCGCGCCGATGGAGCACGACGTCTGGTCGCACAAGCAGCTTTTGAAGATCGTCAGCCACACGCCTGTCGAGACCGAGGGCCTGCTTGAGGTGATGAAGCGCGGCCAGTGGCTCGACCTGATGCGCCAGAACGTGCCCGACACGCAGAAGCTCTATACGTGGTGGAGCTATAGGGCCAAGGATTGGGAAGCGGCCGATCGTGGTCGGCGTCTCGACCATATCTGGTCGTCGCGCGATCTCGGGCCGCATCTGCAGCGCATCGAGATTCTCAAGGAAGCGCGCGGCTGGGACCGGCCGTCCGACCACGTGCCGGTGACGGCGCATTTCGATCTCTGATCAGCTTAGAAAAGAGCCTCAGGCGAAGCGGTGAAGCTCGGCGGCGGCCTTGGCCGCCAACGCCGCGATATTGTCGCGGATGCGCTGCTGGATCAGCAAAGCCGCATCCGGATATTCCTCGATCAGCCGGTGAAACAGCGAACGGGTGATGCGGATGATCGCCGTGTCCTCGCGGGCGATCGCCGTGAACTTGCGCTCGACGAGCGTGACCAGCGCAAGCTCCGACAAAAGCGTGCCGGACCCGACAACCGCCTGAACCTCAGGCTTGTTGTCGCGTCCGGTGTGGCTCAGTTCAACACTGCCGCTGACGATGACGTAGGCGCTGTCGGCGGGAGAGCTTTCGCGAAAAAGCATCTGCCCGTTCGAGATCACACGCCGATCCGCGCCGAAGGCGATCAGCCTCAGCTGATCCTCCGACATTCCGTTGAAAAGCGGAAGCTGCGCGAGCAGCTGGATATCGTCATTCAGCGCCATGATTACGGAACGATCTTGTAGCCGCCGTTTTCCGTGACCAGGATTTCGGCGTTCGACGGATCGCGCTCGATCTTCTGGCGCAGGCGGTAGACGTGGGTTTCGAGCGTGTGGGTGGTGACGCCGGAATTGTAGCCCCAGACCTCCTCGAGCAGCACGTCGCGGGTCACGACCTTCTGTTCGGCGCGGTAGAGATAGCGGATGATCGCCGCTTCCTTTTCAGTGAGGCGGATCTTCTGGCCGTTTTCCGTGGTCAGCAACTTCTGGCTCGGCTTGAAGACATAGGGGCCGACGCTGAAGGTGGCGTCCTCGCTCTGCTCGTGCTGGCGCAGCTGCACGCGAATGCGGGCAAGCAGAACCGCGAAGCGGAACGGCTTCGTCACGTAGTCGTTGGCGCCGGCCTCGAGGCCGAGAATGGTATCTGAATCGGTGTCATGGCCCGTCAGCATGATGATCGGCGCCTTGAGGCCGCCCTTGCGCAGAAGCTTCACAGCCTCGCGCCCATCCATATCAGGCAGCCCGACATCCATGATCAGGAGATCGATGGCCGTCGCGCGGGCGCGTTCGACACCCTTGGCAGCCGTGGATTCCTGGAGAACCGTGAACTCGTCATAGAGCGAGAGCTGCTCCGTGAGGGTCTCGCGGAGGTCGTCGTCATCATCCACCAACAAAATGGTGCGTGCTGTCATGCGGCTATGTCCCTCGCCATCTGGTTCACTATTCCTACGCCAACTTTAGGATGTTGGCAAAGATCAGCATACCAAGCTGTTATCGTATATGGTGCTATATGATTTCAATCATTGCCCCTGCAATTGCACAAACATGTGAGAAACATGGAAAAAACAAGGCGGACACCGTCTTTGCAACCAACGATCATCACCGTTAGACCAGCGCCGGGGCAGAAAAGCCGGGCTTTGCTGCAATTCGGCACAATCGTGGTGCCCGCAGCGATCGGCCGTTCGGGCCGCAGCACGCGCAAGCGTGAGGGTGATGGCGCCACTCCGATCGCCGAAATGCGGCTGATTTCGGGTTTCGTGCGCGGCGAAAAAACCTCCGGTTTGCGAACGCGGCTACCGATTCGCCTTATCCGCGAGGACATGCTCTGGTGCGATCAGCCTGATGACGCCAACTACAACAGGCCAGTCAAGGCGCCGTTCAGCAAAAGTCACGAAAAGATGAAGCGCGACGACGGGCTCTATGACGTCTGCCTCGTCATGGACTGGAACATCAGCTCACGCGCCCGCAATCGCGGCTCGGCGATCTTCTTCCACCTCATCCGCCCCGGCTACAAGCCGACGGAGGGCTGCATCGCCATTCACCCGCGCGACATGAACCGCATCCTGCCTTACTTGCGCAAGGGTACCGTCGTCAGGGTTTTGTAATCTCGGGATAAGAGCAGGGGTGATATCGCGCGCCGCCTGACCTATATGCAATCCGACCGACGCCCGGGCTGAAAGGCGATCAGGGAAATGGCGGTCACCCGCTGTTCAACACGCCCCGTTCCATTCATCGCTTTCGCGGAGATTTATTGTGGCACAGCAATCCATCATTACGTTTCACGACGGACATTCCATTCCCCAGGTCGGTCTCGGCGTCTGGCAGACGCCCAACGACATGGCGGCACCCGCGGTGCGCGCCGCGATTGAAGCCGGCTATCGCCATGTCGATACGGCCGCGGTCTATGAAAACGAAGAGGGCGTCGGCGAGGGAATCCGCTCGTCGGGCGTCGACCGCAAGGACGTCTTCCTGACCACCAAGCTCTGGAACGCCGACCAGGGTTACGACACGACACTTAAGGCCTTCGACAAGAGCCTGAAGCGCCTCGGCACCGATTATGTCGACCTCTACCTCATCCACTGGCCGGCGCCGAACCGCGACACCTATGTCGATACCTGGAAGGCCTTCATCAAGCTGCGCGAAGAGGGCCGCGCCAAGTCGATCGGCGTCTCGAACTTCTATCCGGAGCATCTGGAGCGGTTGATTGCAGAGACCGGCGTCGTGCCCGTCATCAACCAGATCGAGCTGCATCCGGACTTCCAGCAGAAAATCGCGCAGGAAGCGCACAAGAAGCTCAACATCGCCACGCAGTCCTGGAGCCCGCTCGGCCAGGGCAAGCTGATCGCCCATCCTGTTCTGGCGAAAATCGCCGAGAAGCACGGCAAGACGCCGGCGCAAGTGATCATCCGCTGGCACATGGACAGCGGCCTCGTCGTCATCCCGAAATCGGTAACGCCGTCGCGTATCGTCGAGAACTTCCAGGTCTTCGACTTCAAGCTCGATGGCGACGACATGGCCGAGATCGCCAAGCTCGACAGCAGCTCGGCGCGCATGGGGCCGGACCCGAAGACGGCGACGTTCTAAGGACTTGATCTAGAGGTGTAGGCCTGGAGCTTGTGGCTCTAGGCCCCGCCCTGCCACGTCTTCACCGCCTCCAGCGGCCTGACGAGCATCAGCACGTTGAGCGTCAGGTTGTCCCGGATCATGTAGCCGGTGAAGATCTCGAAGAAGATGGCGATCGAGACCGTCAGCCAGACCGGCGCGCGCCAGGCGAAGAAGAAGCCGAGCACCATGAACACCGTGTCCATCGCCGAGTTCAGGATGCTGTCGCCGTAATAATCGAGCGAGATGGTCGCCGTGCGGTAGCGGTCGATGATGATCGGCGAGTTCTCCAAGAGCTCCCAGCCGGATTCGATCACCAGCGCCAGAAGCAGCTTCATCGCGATCGGCTTGCCGCGCAGCACCAGATGCGCCAGGCCGTAGAACAGGAAGCCGTGGATGATATGGGATGGCGTGTACCAGTCCGACATGTGCTGCGAGTTGCCGCTGGAATTGACGGTGCCCTCCCACAGCTTGACGTAGCCGCAGGTGCAGATCGGCGTGCGCCCCATCAGATATTCGGCGACGATCTGCGCGATGAGCACGCCGAGGCAGGCGATGAACCAGTAGGTCTGGTGCCTGGCTCTGTCAGTCGCCTGCAGCGCCGTCACTGGCCGGCCTCGCCCTCGGGCGCGATCGTGTGCTTCATGATCAGCGGCATTTGCGCCAGCGTGAACAGGATGGTGATCGGCATCGTGCCCCAGACCTTGAAGGCGACCCAGGTGTCGTCGGAGAAGTTGCGCCAGACGACCTCGTTCAGCACCGCCAGGAACAGGAAGAACACGCCCCAGCGAACGGTGAGCTTGCGCCATCCTTCGGCATCGAGCTGGAAGGCGGCGTTGAAGACATAGCCGAGCAACGACTTGCCGAAGAGCAGGCCGCCGAGCAGCGTCAAGCCGAACAGCGAATTGATGATCGTCGGCTTCATCTTGATGAAGGTCTCGTCCTGCAGGTAGATCGACAGCGAGCCGAAGATCAGGACGACGATGCCCGAGACGAAGGGCATGATCGGCAGATGGCGCAGCACGACCTTCGAGATGACGAGCGAGATCACCGTCGCCGCCATGAACAGCGCGGTCGCGACGAAGAGCGGGCCGCCGAGGGAGGCGAGAGCCGGGAATTTCTCGACGAGCCAGGGCCCGCGCAGATTGGCGAAGAAGAAGATCAGCAGCGGCCCGAGCTCCAGCGCCAGCTTGAGCATCGGGTGATGCTTGTCTGTCGCCGACGGGGTGATATCGCTCTCGGTCGTCATGAGGTCCCTAATCCGTTCCCTGGTCAGTCTTTGTCGTCAGTTGTTATCGTCGGTCTCTATCCCGGACGCTTGCGCGCCCTTGCGGGCATATCTGTGGCATCAATCGTGATCGGCGGCAATGGCGGCGATTTGATCAGCCCCGTGCGTCGCCGAGACCCGCGATCGCATGGGCGAAATCCTCGGCCTCGAAGGGCTCCAGATCGTCCACGCCCTCGCCGACGCCGATGAAATAGACCGGCAGCTTGTGCTTGGCGGAGATGGCGACGAGGATGCCGCCGCGCGCCGTGCCGTCGAGCTTGGTCATGATCAGGCCGTTGACGCCGGCGACGTTGCGGAAGATCTCGACCTGGCTCAGCGCGTTCTGGCCGGTGGTGGCGTCGAGCGTCTGCAGCACGGTGTGCGGCGCGTCGGGATCGAGCTTGCCGAGCACGCGCACGATCTTCTCGAGCTCGGCCATCAGCTCCGTCTTGTTCTGCAGGCGGCCGGCGGTGTCGATGATCAGCACGTCGCATTTCTTCTGCTTGGCCTGCTCGAAGGCGTCATAGGCAAGCCCCGCCGCATCGGCGCCGAGCTTGGTGCCGATGAATTCCGACTTGGTGCGGTCCGCCCAGATCTTCAGCTGCTCGATCGCCGCCGCGCGGAACGTATCGCCTGCCGCCACCATCACCTTCAGCCCGGCGCCGGAAAGCTTGGCGGCCAGCTTGCCGATGGTGGTGGTCTTGCCGGTGCCGTTGACGCCGACGACGAGGATGACATGCGGCTTGTGGCTGAGATCGAGCTGCAGCGGCTTTGCCACCGGCTTCAACACCTTGGTGATCTCCGCCGCCATGATGCGGCTCACATCCTCACCCGACACGTCCTTGCCGTAGCGTTCAGACGCCAGCGTATCGGTGACCCTGAGTGCCGTCTCGACGCCGAGATCGGCCTGGATCAGGAGGTCCTCGAGATCCTGCAACGTGTCGTCGTCGAGCTTGCGCTTGGTGAAGAGCGCCGAGATCTGGCCCGTCAGCTGCGACGAGGTGCGCGCGAGGCCGGCGCGCAGGCGCTGGAACCAGTTGAGCTTGGCCGGGGGGACGATGGTGACGGGTTCGGGGGTCTCGGTGGCGGTGGAGAAGCCCTTGGGGAGGATGGGGGTGTCGGTGTCGGTCGGAGTTGGTTCAGTGGAGTCGCTAGGCGCGGGCTCGGAGGGTGCGATACCCCCCTCTGCCCTGCCGGGCATCTCCCCCACAGGTGGGGAGATTGGCTGGGCGCGATCGCTCGCTTCATCCTCGACCGTTTCGTCGGATAACGGCTGGACTTGCCCACTCGCATCAGCATCAATTGTCTGGTCGGGAGCTTCCCGCGAGTCGATCTCCCCCCTTGTGGGGGAGATGTCCGGCAGGACAGAGGGGGGTACCGCGCCCACTGAGCCAACATCTTCCGCCTCAGCATCAGACTCCGCCTCAGCCTCCAGCAACGACAACGGCACCAGCCCGACATCATCGGTCGCAAGCGCCGTCGGCAAATCCTCGGAAACCTCGTCCTCGGCAACACCCTCGCCATCGGCCGAAGGCCCACCGGCCGTCTCCACCTCCTCCGGCAACACCGGATCGGTGGCAACAGGCAACGCATCCACCGGCGCACTCGGCACCGGAACCGGCACCGTCACCTCGGCAACAGGCGCCTCGGCGACCGGCTCGACCGCAACCTCGGCGGCCTTGGTCTCGACCGTATCCGGCGCCTGCTCTTCCGCCGTCTTGTCGGGGCCGAAGGTGAAGACCTTTTTGATGAAGCTGAACGCCATGAGAATTCCGTCAGGTCAGGCCGCGGAGGCGGCCGTCAGTTGCATGTCGAGGTGCTTGCCGTTGTGGCCGACGATGTCGACCTCGACCAGCGCGCGGGGGTTTAAGCCCGGCGCTGCGACAAGCGTGAAGTTTTCCGTATGCGCCAGTCCGTTGTTTTCCACCAGCAGCCATTGCCGCGTGCCGACCATGCGATCGAGATGGGACTGATGCAGCATATGTCCAGTGGCGCGCAGCCGTGCCGCCCGCTCCTTGACCAACGCCCGGTCGAGCTGCGGCATGCGTGCCGCCGGCGTTCCCGGTCGCGGGCTGTAGGGGAAGACGTGCAGATGCGCGATTTGCGCATCCTCGGCGAGCCTCACAGCATTGCCGAACATCTCTTCCGTCTCGGTCGGGAAACCGGCGATCATGTCGGCGCCGATCGAGATCTCCGGCCGCAGCCGTCTGACCTCGTTGGCGAAAGCAAGCGCATCGGCGCTGGAATGCCGGCGCTTCATCCGCTTCAGGATCATGTCGTCGCCATGCTGCAGCGACAGGTGCAGATGCGGCATGAAGCGCGCTTCGTCGGCGATGAGATCGAGGAGATGCCGGTCCGCCTCGATGCTGTCGATCGACGACAGACGGAGACGCCGGATATCCGGCACCTGCTTCAGAAGCGTCTTCGCCAGCAACCCGAGCGTCGGCTCGCCGGGCAGGTCGGCGCCGTAGCTGGTGGCATCGACGCCCGTCAGCACGATTTCGCGATAGCCGCTTTCGGTGAGCTTGCGCGCCTGGTCGACCACCGATCCCATCGGCACCGAGCGCGAATTGCCGCGGCCATAGGGGATGATGCAGAAGGTGCAGCGGTGGTCGCAGCCGTTCTGCACCTGGATGAAGGCGCGCACGTGGCCGTCGATATGCTTGACCATCTGCGGCGCGGTCGCCTTGACGCTCATGATGTCGTTGACGCGCAGCTTCTCTTCGGCCGAGACGCCGAAATCAGGCAACGCGCGATAATTGGCGCTCGCAAGCTTCTCCTCGTTGCCGAGCACCGCGTCGACCTCGGCCATCTCGGCGAAGGTGTGTTTCTCGGTCTGTGCGGCACAGCCGGTGACGATGATGCGGGCTTCAGGATTGTCGCGACGCGCGCGGCGGATCGCCTGGCGCGCCTGGCGCACGGCCTCGCCCGTCACGGCGCAGGTATTGACCAGAATGGCGTTGTTCAAGCCCGCCTTTTCGGCCTCGGCCCGCATCACTTCGGATTCGTAGGTATTCAGACGACAGCCGAAGGTGATGACCTCGACCCCGCTCACTTGGCTTCCGCCCCCGGAGCCTCGACCGCCTCGTCACGCTGCCACGCGCCGGTCACGGGATCGACGGTGCCGGACCATTCCCATTCGGCGGGACCGGTCATGACGACATGGTCGTCCTCACGCCATTCGATGGTGAGCGGCTGCCGGCTTGGCGCGGTGGCGACGTCGATCGTGACCTTGCGCCCGGTGCGGCCGGTGCGCGCGGCGGAAACGCCGGCGGCACAGGCAGCCGACCCGCAGGCAAGCGTCAGGCCTGCGCCGCGCTCCCAGGTGCGGGTGCGCAGGCTTGCATCGGACGTCACCTGTGCCAGCGTGATATTGGCCTTCTCGGGGAACATCGGGTGATTTTCGAGCAGCGGTCCGAAGCGCTCCAGATCGAAGCTCATCGGATCCCTGTCGACCCAGAAGATCGCATGCGGATTGCCGATCGACATGGCCGATGGCGAATGCAGCACCGGATTGTCGATCGGGCCGATCTGCAGCTCGATGCGGCTGGTATCGAAGAATTCTTCCGAGAGCGGGATCTTGTCCCACTGGAACACCGGCCTGCCCATGTCGACCGAGATCGTCCCGTCCTCGTGCTCGGCTGCATTCAGGATGCCGGCGACGGTCTGGAAGGTGAAGACCTTCTGGCCGGTCTCGGCCGACAGCGCCTGCACCACGCAACGCGTGCCGTTGCCGCAGGCCTGCGCCTTGGTGCCGTCGCAGTTCAGGATATCGATCCAGGCATCGGTGCCTTCGGCCTTCGGATCATGGATCGCCATGATCTGGTCGAACTGGGTCTCAGAAGCCGCATTGAGCGCGATCGCGGCTTCGGGTGTTACCTTGTCCTTGCGCCCGCGCATGTCGACAACCAGGATCTTGTTGCCAAGCCCGTTCATCCTCGCGAATTCGACCGTTGCGCTCATTGTCTCATGTCCATGTGTGTTTGGGCTGTATATGGCGGAAATGCGCGGGAATTACCAGTGTCGGCGTGATCGGCCCATCCGCTCCTGTCGTCACCGTGGCGACGGGGAAAATTTCGCGGCACGACCAAGAAACATCCCGACATTATCAGCATGATAGCCGAATTCTGCGCACCCCGTTATCCCCGCCACTCGCAATCGCCACACACTGGTCACGTCATCGGACAGGGAGCCGGGTTCGCGAACCGGTAACGCCAAGGTTGGTATCCGGCGTTCGGTGATGGTTGTGAAGAGGTGGTTCCAAGGCCGTCAGGGCCAAGGGATCATCCGGCAAGGAAAGGCCGAGAGACGCTCCTGTCGGCCCGGACGAACCGGAAACCTTAGAGCAATCGGGCAGGTGGAAACGCCTGACACACATACCACTGATACAATGCCGCCTGCCCATTCCCACTTTCATGGGATCCCGCCCGCTACCGTCGCCGAGCTTTGCTCCGCGCGGGGTTTTGTGGTGTCGTGGTAGGCTACTGTGGACGCCCGAGGCCACCCATCCTCCCTCATTCTCGCCCTTGTGGCGGGAATCCAGCCGACGCGCGTCTGCGCGGCGAGAGACTCTTCTTCTGATATAACACTGGGCCGTTCATTCCCGGCGCGGACGCGCCGTGGCTGGATTCCTGTGACATCGCCCGAGCGACGCTTGGGCACAGGAGTGAGCTCAGGGAGACGTCGCCGCCCTGCCAGCCAACCATCAATCGCGATAGGCAGCCGTTCCCGGGATGACCTCGTAAGGCACCTTGAACACCTTGTCGTCGAACTGCACGCCGGTCTTGACGTTGAACACCATGACCGAGGTGTCCTTGCCCTGGTTGTCGGTGATCGTCCACTGGCGCAGGTCATAGGTCTTCGGGTCGAACATCATGGTGATGGTCGAGTTGCCGAAAACGGTGTTGTTGCCGAGTGCGATGGTCGTCAGGTCGGACTCTTCCTTGACGCTCTTCACAGAGCCGGCAGACAGGTCGATCTTCTGCGCCAGAAGCAGGCTGAGCGGTGTCTTCGACAGCGGGTAGAGATCCCAGGTCTTCAGCTTCATGTTGCCGATCGCCACGTTCTTACCATCGGCGATCACGCGGATCGGCGACGGGTCGTCGTAGTTGAAGCGCAGCTTGCCGGGGCGCTGGATGAAGAACTTGCCGCCGGTCTGCTCGCCCTTGGGGCCGAACTGTACGAACTCGCCCTGCATCGTGGCGACCGAGGAGAAGTGGTCGGCGATCGCCTGCGCGGTGCCGCTTGTGGACGCAGCCGCGGCCGCCTGGGCGAAAACGTTGAGCGGCAGCGCGGTGGACGCAGCCGCGACAGCAAGCGCGCCCAGCATGTGGCGCCGTGTCAGCGTGAAGCGATCCAGGAATGTGTCGGAGTGGTTCATGAAAGTCTCCTTTATGCAGTCTGCATGCTGCCGAAACGCGGCGTCTTCATGGCGTCCTGGCGCGACCGGCCAAAGGTAACGTTTTCGCGCCGATCAGGTTTCCGTGAAGAAGAAGTACATGCGAGATAAATCGCGCTGAAAATGCCGGAATCAAGGGCGCGAGCGCCCTTACCGGTCGAGAATATCGCCTTCGGTGGGAACCAGGATCTCGCGCTTGCCGGCATGGTTGGCCGGGCCGATGATGCCCTCCTGCTCCATCCGCTCGATGAGCGACGCCGCGCGGTTGTAGCCGATGCCGAGACGGCGCTGGACGTAGGAGGTCGAGGCCTTTCCGTCGCGAAGCACGATGGCGACGGCCTGGTCGTAAGGATCGTCGGAATCCGCGAGATTGCCGGTGCCGGAGGGTCCGCCGCCGTAATCGCCATCCTCGTCGTCATCGGCGGTGATGGCATCGAGATATTGCGGCGCGCCCTGCGTCTTCAGATAGGCGACGATGTCTTCCACCTCGCCATCGGCCACGAACGGGCCGTGGACGCGCTGGATGCGGCCGCCGCCGGCCATGTAGAGCATGTCGCCCATGCCGAGCAGCTGCTCGGCGCCCTGCTCGCCCAGAATGGTGCGGCTGTCGATCTTCGACGTCACCTGGAAGGAGATGCGGGTCGGGAAGTTGGCCTTGATCGTGCCGGTGATGACGTCGACGGACGGGCGCTGCGTCGCCATGATCACATGGATGCCGGCGGCGCGTGCCATCTGTGCCAGGCGCTGCACGGCGCCTTCGATATCCTTGCCGGCCACCATCATCAGGTCGGCCATTTCGTCGATGATGACGACGATATAGGGCAGCGGCTTCAGGTCGAACTCTTCCGTCTCGTACATCGCCTCGCCGGTTTCCCGGTCGAAGCCCGTCTGCACGGTACGAGAAATCGCCTCGCCCTTGGCGAGCGCCTGCTCGACGCGCGAATTGAAGCCGTCGATGTTGCGCACACCGATCTTCGACATCTTCTTGTAGCGCTCTTCCATCTCCCGCACCGTCCACTTCAGCGCCACGACGGCCTTCTTCGGATCGGTGACGACGGGCGAGAGCAGATGCGGAATGCCGTCATAGACGGAGAGTTCGAGCATCTTCGGGTCGATCATGATCAGGCGGCACTGCTCCGGCGTCATGCGGTAGAGCAGCGACAGGATCATGGTGTTGATGGCGACCGATTTACCCGAGCCGGTGGTGCCGGCGACGAGCAGATGCGGCATCTTGGCGAGATCGGCGATGACGGCTTCGCCGCCGATCGTCTTACCGAGCGCCATGGCGAGCTTGGCCTTGGAGGTCTCGAAATCTCTGGAGGCGATCATCTCGCGCAGATACACGGTCTCGCGGATATTGTTCGGCAGTTCGATGCCGATGGCGTTGCGGCCGGGCACGACGGCGACGCGGGCGGCGATCGCGCTCATTGAGCGGGCAATATCGTCGGCAAGGCCGATGACGCGCGACGACTTGATGCCGGGGGCCGGCTCCAGTTCGTAGAGCGTGACGACGGGGCCGGGACGGACATGGATGATCTCGCCCTTGACGCCGAAATCCTCGAGCACGCCTTCCAGCATGCGGGCGTTCTGCTCCAGCGCGTCGGCCGACAGCGTCGAATCGCGCACGACGGCCTTGGGCTCGGCAAGCAGGTGCATCGACGGCAGCTGGAAGCCTTCGGGGCGGATGAAAGAGCCCTGCTGCTCGCGCTCGATACGGGCGCCGAGCTTCGGGCGCTGAGCGGCCTGCTGCACGCGCGGCTCGGCGCGGCCGCCGGCCTGCTTGGCAGGCGCACGCATCATCCAGCCATTGTCGTCTTCGTCGTCGGGCAGGATATCGGCCGGGCGCGGCGGCATGTCACTGTCGTAGCCCATGTCGTCGTCATCGTCGTCGTTGAGCGAGATCGACGGCGCCGAGACCACGCGGCGCGGCGAGCCGGCTCGGGGAGCGATAGACGGATCCATCGAGGGATCCATGCGCTCGCCGCGTTGGGGCGCCTTGGCGCGCACCGGCTCGTTGAGCTTGCCGAACTCGTCATCGTTGAAATCGTAGGGCGCGTCGTAGTCATCAAGCTTGCGCTTGCGCGGACCCATGCCGAGCATGCGGCGCATGCGAGCCTGGCTCATGTACCAGGCATGCGTCAGCGCGCCGAAGGCAAGCCAGCCGCCCTCGTCGTCTTCCTCGTCCTCATCGCCGACCGAGCGCAGCTTGGAGCGGCTGGCAGCGTAGTTTTCTTCTTCCTCTTCGGCCTCTTCCTCCTCGGTGCGGCCGACGATGCCGGCGGCAAAGAGCATCATCCAGACGCAGGGGACCGCGAAGATGCAGCCGACGGCGGTGGCAAAGGTGCCGGTCGGATAGGCGCCGACGAACAGCGCCGGGAAGCGCAGGATCATGTCGCCGATAACGCCGCCGATGCCATTGGGGATCGGCCAGGTGAGCGGCGGCGGAAAGCAGCCGAGAACGGCGCAGGAGAGAACGGAGCCGAGGCCCCATGCGGCGGCGCGCGCCGGAATGCGGGTGAAGCGGCGGCCGGAGATCAGCGCCAGCGCCCAGGCGACGACGGGCAGCAGCGCCACCACGCTGGCAAGGCCGAAAAACTGCATCAGGATATCGGCGAACGCGGCACCGCTATAGCCGAGCACATTGGTGGGCTCGTTGCCGGTGGCGTAGGAATAGCTCGGATCGGCGACGTTCCAGGTCGCCAAAGCCGCGACGGCCAGTGCCAGCGCAATGAAGATTGCAAACCCCAAAAGGGTCTGCGCCTGCCGGAAAATGAACCCCGAAAGGGAGAAACGGTCCGGCCGGCCATCCATTGCTGGCGATGTGCTTCTTGCCATGTGTTGTACCCGTCCAATGCCTGATGCGTGCGAATCGCCAATGCGCTTCGCGCCCAATGCGTCCGCTCCACCTAACCAAAGGACGGTTAAAGCGATGTTAACCATGCGGGGTCTGGCTGGTGCATCGGAAAATAAAAAGGCCCGAACCTTTGAAAGATCCGGGCCAAGAGCGGCTCAACTGTTGATCAAGCCGCGACGGGCTGTTGAGCGGCGCCCATTTTTGAGCGCCGCAAGCCTTGTTTAGGAGTGGTAAGCGGCTTCGCCATGCGTAGCGAGGTCGAGACCTTCGCGTTCGGCTTCGACGGCGACGCGCAGGCCGACGATGACATCGACGATCTTGTAGAGGATCGCCGAACCGATGCCGCACCATACGACGGTGATTGCAACGGCGGTGAGCTGGGTCATGACCTGGCCACCCATCGTCACGCCTTCGGCGTAACCGACGCCACCGAGCGATGCGCTGGCGAAGATGCCGGTGAAGATCGCGCCGAAGATGCCGCCGACGCCGTGAACGCCGAAGACGTCAGCCGTGTCGTCGTAGCCGAACTTGTTCTTCACCACGGAGACGAAGAAGTAGCAAAGCGGCGAGACGATAAGACCCATGACGATCGCACCCATCGGGCCGACGATGCCGGCAGCAGGCGTGATGGCGACCAGACCGGCGACCATGCCGGAAGCGCCACCGAGCATGGAGGCCTTGCCGCGGGTCATCGTTTCGACGGCAGCCCACGATACGATGGCAGCGGCGGTTGCGACGAAGGTGTTGACGGTTGCGAGCATCGCGCCGCCGGAAGCTTCGAGGTTGGAGCCGGCGTTGAAGCCGAACCAGCCGACCCAGAGCATCGAGGCGCCGACCATGGTGAGCGTCATCGAGTGCGGAGCCATCATGTCCTTGCCGAAGCCGATGCGCTTGCCGACGAGGATCGCACCGACCAGACCGGCGATACCGGCGTTGATGTGAACGACCGTGCCGCCTGCGAAGTCGAGCGCGCCCATCTTGAAGAGCAGGCCGTTTGCGTCCCAGACCATGTGTGCGACCGGGAAGTAGACGAAGGTTGCCCACAGCGCGCAGAAGAGCACCGCGGCCGAGAACTTGATGCGCTCGGCGAATGCGCCGACGATGAGCGCAGGCGTGATGGCGGCGAAGGTCATCTGGAACATCACGAAGATGAACTCAGGAATGACGACGCCCTGCGAGAAGGTGGCTGCCGTCGTTTCCTTGGTTACGCCGGAGAGGAACAGCTTGGCGGTACCGCCCCAGTATGCGCTTTCCGAGCCGCCGAAGGCGAAGGAATAGCCGTAGATGACCCAGATCAGCATCATGACGGCGCCGATCATCGTGCACTGCATCAGGACCGAGAGCATGTTCTTGGCGCGGACTAGGCCGCCGTAGAACAGTGCGAGGCCCGGAACCAGCATGAACAGCACCAGGATGGTCGAGACGAACATGAAAGTGGTGTCGCCCTTGTCCGGAACGGGTGCGGCGGCAGCAGCCGGAGCGGCAGCGGTGGCGGCATCCTGCGCGAAAGCGACGACCGGCGCGAGAAGCGCTGCGGACGCAGTTGCAAGGCGCGCCAGAGTGGGAGAAAACTTCGAAATTGACATAGAGAAAAGCTCCTTGGCTCTACCGTTACTTACAGCGCTTCTGCATCGGTTTCGCCGGTACGGATGCGCACGGCATGGTCGATCGAGTAAACGAAGATCTTGCCGTCGCCGATCTGACCGGTCTTGGCCGACGACGCGATGGCTTCGACAGCCTTGTCGACGAGTTCGCTTGCGACGGCGATCTCGATCTTCAGCTTCGGCAGGAAGCTGACCGCGTATTCGGTGCCGCGATAGATTTCGGTATGTCCCTTCTGGCGCCCGTAACCCTTCACTTCGGTCACGGTCAGGCCCTGAATGCCGATCGCCGTAAGGGCTTCACGCACCTCATCCAGCTTGAACGGCTTGATAATGGCCATCACAATTTTCATCTGGTTTCCCATCCTTCGTTACCCTCGGCACGGAGCCGACTCTCCTTGCCACTGCCGTTGCGACCAGCGACCGACCTCTTACATTCAAGGCCCGTGCCAGATTCGAAACGATTTGTTAAGGTATTGAAAAATAAGGAATATATTTGCAGACGCCATTAAACAGGCAAGTGATTGCCTAATAATCGCTCAAAAAATACACAAACGATTAAATTTGCATCCAAATTAGTCATTTGCCCTTTTACGAATCAGACCCTCCTGCGCCACCGACGCAATGAGCACGCCGTCTCGCGTATAGAGGCTACCGCGCGTCAAACCTCGCGCACCGGATGCGGACGGGCTGTCCTGCGTATAAAGAAGCCAGTCGTCGAGCTTGACCGGGCGATGGAACCACATCGAATGGTCGAGGCTGGCGACCTGGATCGTCTGGTCGAAGATCGAGGTGCCGTGCGGGTAGAGCGACGTGTCGAGCAGCGTCATGTCGGAGATATAGGCAAGCACCGCCGCCTGGGCGTGCCGGTCATCGGGAACCGGACCATTGGCGCGCACCCAGACATGCTGCAGCGGATCGAGCTTCTTGTCGGAGAAATAGTGGGTGAGCGAGACCGGCCGGATCTCGATCGGCCGCTCGCGGCCCCAATATTTGCGGATCGCCTCGGGCGCATGCGCCAGATAGCGCTTGGCGATCTCGTTCTCGTCGATCAGCGTCTCGGGCATCGGCACGTCGGGCATGGCGACCTGGTGCTCGAAACCGGGCTCTTCGACCTGGAACGACGCCGACAGCGCGAAGATCGCCTTGCCGTGCTGGATGGCGACGACGCGGCGGGTATTGAAGCTCGACCCGTCGCGGATGCGCTCGACCTGGTAGACGATCGGCACCGAGGGGTCGCCCGGCCGCATGAAATAGGCATGCAGCGAATGCACCAGCCGCTCAATGTCGACGGTGCGCTGCGCCGCCATCAGCGCCTGCGCGATCACCTGCCCGCCGAACACACGCTGCCAGCCGACCTGCGGGCTGGTGCCGCGGAAGATATCGACCTCGATCGGCTCGAGATCGAGCGTTGCGAGCAGGGTTTCCATCGCGGTCGGCTTTTCGGTGAGGCGCGTCATTTTGTATGGCTCCGGCAGGTAGGAAGTGTGGCGATGATGATCTATATAGATCAATAGGATATTCTAAAAGAACGGGACGGGCGTTATGCGTGACATGCTTGTGGTTGGCGGGGGTTATGTCGGGCTCTCCATGGCTGTCGCGGTCAAGCAGGCGGCGCCGCATCTCGATGTCGCGGTGGTCGAGGCAGCCCCCGCGGACGTCTGGCGCAAGGACCCGCGCGCATCCGCCATCATCGCCGCCGCCACCAAGATGCTCGACGTTTTCGGCATCTGGAACGAGATCGAGCCGACGGCGCAGCCGATCACCAAGATGATCGTCACCGATTCCAAGACCTCCGATCCCGTCCGCCCCGTGTTTCTGACCTTCGACGGCGAGGTCGAGGACGGCAAGCCCTTCGCCCACATGATCCCCAATGTCGCGATGGTCGGCGCGCTGCGCGGCGCCTGTGAACGGCTCGGTATCGAGATCACCCATGGCCTTGGCGCCACCGGCCTGAAGACGCTGGACACCCACGCCGAGATCACGCTCTCCAACGGAAGCACGATCGAGACCAAGCTGGTGGTCGCCTGCGATGGCGTGCGCTCGCACCTGCGCGATCTCGCGGGCATCAAGACGGTTCATTGGGAATACGGCCAGTCCGGCATCGTCACCACCGTCGAGCACGAACGCCCGCACAATGGCTGCGCCGAAGAGCACTTCCTGCCCTCAGGCCCCTTCGCCATTCTGCCGCTGAAGGACAACCGCTCCTCGCTGGTCTGGACGGAAACCACGACCGACGCCAACCGGCTGGTGCGCTCCGACGACCTGATTTTCGAGGAAGAGCTGGAGCGCCGCTTTGGCCACAAGCTCGGCGCGCTGAAGGTGGTGGGCGACAAGCGCGCCTTCCCGCTCGGCCTGACGCTGGCGCGCGCCTTCGTCGCCCCGCGCCTGGCGCTCGCCGGCGACGCCGCCCACGGCATCCACCCGATTTCCGGCCAGGGCCTCAATCTCGGCTTCAAGGATGTGGCCGCGCTCGCCGAAACCATCGTCGAAGCCGATCGCCTCGGCCTCGATATCGGCTCGATCAATATTCTCGAGCGCTACCAGGCCTGGCGCCGTTTCGACACTTTCCGCATGGGCGTGACCACGGATGTGCTGAACCGCCTGTTTTCCAACGACCTCGCGCCGATCCGCATCGCCCGCGACTTCGGCCTCGGCCTCGTCGACCGCCTGCCCGGCCTCAAATCCTACTTCATCGGCCAGGCCGCCGGCACGACAGCGGCGGGCAATCCGCGCTTGCTGGCGGGCGAGGCGATCTAGGGGTGCTGATCTATTCCTCGATCTCGCGCGCTTCCGACACCAACATGATCGGTATGCCGTCGCGGATCGGGTAGGCGAGCTTCGCCTTTTCGGAGACGAGCTCGTTGTGCTCGCGATCGTACGTCAGCCGCCCCTTGGTCAGCGGGCAGACCATCAGTTCCAGAAGCTTGGGATCGACGCGGCTCAGTTTTTCGTCCATGCGGCCGCTTCTACTGCAAAATCGTGTCCGAGTCACCGAAGACCCGGGCAAGGACGATCTCGGTGATCGCGATCAGCGTTTCCGCCCGCGTCTTAAGGTCGGGCGCCTCGAGAAGCGCCTGCTTTTCCGCCGGGCCGAAGGGCGACATCATCGCGAGCGAATTGACCAGCGTCATGTTGCTGGCGCGCTCCACGCTTTCCCAGTCCGCCTCCAGCTTGTTGGCCTCGAGATAGGCCTTGAAGGCGGCGAGAAGCGCCGCGCGGTCAACAGCGTCCTCTTCGTTGCGTGCCGAGAGATCGGAGATGAACGGCGCGATGCGGAAGGTGCGGTAGGGCTGGTGCGTGTCCTTCTCATCCAGCAGACGGAAGCGGCAAACACCGGTGAGCGAGACGATGTAGCGACCATCGCCAGTCTCGGCAAACGAGGTGATGCGCCCGACGCAGCCGACGGCGCTCAGATTGCCCTCGCTATTCTTGTCATCGCTCTCGCCAAGCGCCGGCTGCACCATGCCGATCAGCCGGTTTCCTGAAATCGCCGCGTCGAACATGGCGAGATAGCGGGGTTCGAAGATGTTGAGCGGGAGCTGGCCGGTGGGAAGCAGCAGAGCGCCGGTCAAGGGGAAGACGGCGATCGTGTCAGGCACATCGCCGCTCTTCAGATATCGTGCATTCCCCACTTGCATCGGCACTCGTCCCGCATAATCGGCGGACCTAAACCACACGCCCGCATCTAAACGAATGTGGGGTACGCCATCGAAAACGCAAGGGCGGACGATGTCAAACCGAATGGCGAAATGTCGCTGATGCTTAAGAGAACAGCATCGCCGAAAGCTTGCGCCGTCCCGAAACGCTGGCCGGATCCTTGAAGCCCCAGACCTCGAAGAACTGCAACAGCTGGCGGCGCGCGCCGTCGTCGTCGAAGGTCCGGTCCTTGCGCATGATGTAGAGCAGGTGATCGGCCGCTTCTTCGCGTGCGCCCTCGACATTGCGGATCTTGGCGAGCTTCATGCGCGCTTCGTGATCGTCGGGGTTTGCTGCAAGCGCCTGCTCCAGCGCCACGGGATCGCCCAGCTTGCGGGCTTCCTCGATCTGCTCGAGCTTCTTCACCACCGCCTGGATCGCCGGATCGGCCGCCATCTCGTCGGGGAGTTCCTTCAGCGCCTCGCGCGCCCGCTCATGCTGGTTGGCTGAAATCATGCACTGCGCCATGCCGGCGAGCGCCTTGGCATTATCGGGATCGGCCTGCATGACGGCGCCGTAGAGCTGCGCTGCGCCATTGATGTCGCCGCTGGCAAGCAGACCGTCAGCCTCGACGAGCACGGCCTCGATCTCGGCCGCCTGATCGGCACCCGCCGGACCGGCGACGCGATCGATGAACTCACGAATCTGGCTTTCCGGCACCGCGCCCATGAAGCCATCGGCCGGACGACCGCCGACGAAGGCGATGACGGCGGGGATCGACTGGATACCAAGCTGGCCGGCGATCGACGGATGGTCGTCGATGTTCATCTTGACGAGCTTGACGCGGCCCTGGGCTTCGTTGACCACCTTTTCGATGACGGGCGTCAGCTGCTTGCACGGGCCGCACCAGGGCGCCCAGAAATCGACGAGAACAGGCTGGTTGCGCGACTCCTCGATGACGTCCTTGCTGAAGGTCGCAGTCGTCGTATCCTTGATATAGCCGCCGCTGGCCGCCATTGGCGCCGGCGCCGCTGCCTGGGCCGGTGCTGCAGGCGCGCCGCCATAGCTCGCCGTTGCCGACATCTGGCCGAAGGAATTGCTGTAGGGATTGTCGTTGCCGCTCATGAGTATCTCCCGCCGCGCCGGTCAGCCGGCTTTTCTAGCGTTAAAATCGTATGTCAGGACGTCACTTTCAAGACAAGCGGCGTGTGACCGGTCGCTTCCATGAAGCGAACGAGGTCCGCACTTGCAATCGACGTGGTCGCGTCGTTGGACAGCGGATGGCAATTGATAATCTCGTCCTTCATGAGATCCGCATCAAGAACGAATGTGACCTTGTGGTCGGAATCGTTGATCGCTCCGAACGCCGTGACCGAGCCCGGAATGACGCCCAGATACTCCATCAGCTTCTCCGGCTTGCCGAACGAAACCTTGCTGGCGGCGCCGATCAGCGTGTGCACCGTCTTCAGGTCGACAGAGGCATTCTCCTCGACGGTGAGCAGGAAGAACTGGTCCTTCTTGTCCTTCACGAACAGGTTCTTGGTGTGACCGCCGGGAATCTCGTCGCGCAGCGCCACCGATTCGGCCACAGTGAACACCGGCGCATGCGTTTTGGTGCTGTGCTTGATGCCGAGCCCGTCGAGAAAGGCGTAGAGTTCGGTTGCGGTCTTCGGCGTCTTCTCGGTCATGGCTCGTTCCAGCACTCTATTGGGATAAGGCGCCCCCTGATTACGTCTCCCTCCCCTTTTTTGCAACGTGCCTATTCGCCGCTTTTCCCTGCATTTGCGGCATTTTAGGTGGGGCCGGGAAAGCTTTCCGAATTTTTCTTCGCCTTTCCGTCATTTCCCTGTTGCATTTGAAAATCGTTTGGGCGATATAGCGCCCGTCGCCGCAAGGTGGCGCCCACGGTCCTCTCTAACTACCACAGGCCGTCGGGATTATGAGCGGGTGTAGCTCAGTGGTAGAGCACAACCTTGCCAAGGTTGGGGTCGAGGGTTCGAACCCCTTCGCCCGCTCCAAAAATCTCCTAGTACATGAAGATAGAATAAGCCCTCTGGGGCTGGTGTGTATGCGCGAAGTCTGAGGTACCTGATAGGTGCCAATACGGATTAGCGTTATCGAGGCAGGCATTTGCGCTCAGCAAGCCAATAAAAGCACCAGAGGCTAGATTCGCACCGGTAGCGGCGACCAACCCGAATCGGGATACGCCAGAGTCGGGCCAATCGGCCGCTTGGCTGACCGGAATATCAGGCTTTCCCCAAAATTCCACACTAAATACAGTATTAACAAGACGTTAAAGCCCGGTCTTGCAACGACTTGATTCCAAAGCGAATTCTTGTGGAAAAGAATTTCTGCATTGTTAGCAGAGTCTTAAAACCGGCTTTTGATTCACAGGAGGTACGATCTGGCCCTCTTGACGCGATCGAACGAATTCACGCTTATATTGATCGTTCTCGGGTCGTCCGAGGATGAACACAAAAGCCGGGGTTGCAGCCCCGGCTCCGTGTTGAAACTGTAAAAAACCTTGATCGGCTTACAGATCCCGTTAACAGCCCCGAACATACGCGGGGCGGTTCTTCTGTCAAGTCGGTCAAGGCCCATTAAGGCTATGACTATGAAACATAGTGCAAACAGACTGTCTTTTGCAGACGCGGTGCAGGTGTGGCTCCGCCGCTGGAACGGCGAATTTCAACACCAGATCGCGGCTAGCTATGGCGTGAACCAAGGACGCGTGAACGAAGTCCTCAAGGGCAAAGTTCACCTTGGGTCTGAGCAGATAGCGAAGGCTACCACCAAGCACTGAGTGATAATCCCCGCTCACTGACAGCGGTGAGCGGGGTCGCATCTCAGCATTGACTTCTAGCTTGCCCCTTCACCGTTGCGGCTTCTTCGAGATTTAATCTCTTCGCGCATCCGTTCCTTTTGGATGCTCATCAGGCTGTACGGCAATGGAATTGATAGCAGGACACCCAATACGACAAAGAACGTCATGACGGGATAGACGAAATCGGCGTGGGGAATCTGCGCGTCCTTTACCACCATGCCGACAATGAGAAACAGAAGCGCCAGGATGTAGACGAAAAACAGGTGTGAGAAATTCGCGATCCTGTTTTGCATATCCTTTGCGTGTTCGTGTCCCACGCGCCAATTTCCCGGCAAAAGCATCGACGGATCGCCGACAATCGAAACCACCGCGACCAACACGCCGGCCAGAATGGCAAACAGATTGATCAACGCGTCTTGTGCGTCGTGACTTGCCTTGAGCAAATCACCGCCGAAATAGGAAACTCCGAGCGCGAAAATCAACGCTGCCAACACATAGTAGCCACGAGTGCCCATCAGTCATCCAATATCCCATCTTTCCGCCAGTCCTTCATGCAATCGCGCAACGCGCTGAAGGTGCTGCCGGGATCCAAAGATATGTCATCGCCGACCACGTTGATATCTCTCTTTATGACCAACTTGTCGCGGGTGATCACCACATCGCTCTTTGTTATGATCTTGAATTCGTCGGCACCACCGCTGATTTGCGATGCCAAATCACCAAGTAACTTTGGAACTAGATCGCTGGCACCACGGCCATCATAACCTATGTGCAAGCTCGCCTGTAATTCGCTGGCGGCCTCAATTTCTTGAGGACTGCGGTTCCGTTTGAAGATGCTTTTGACAGCCTCAAGCGCAGCGTCCCGTCGTGCGGCGATGCCGTCGCGCGGGTTGTCCTCCGCGATCTGCTCGGCTGCGGCCATGAAAGCCGTAACACCGAGGTCAATCGACTTAACTCCCACGCGCAAAAGGCGGTCCAATTCTCTCCGGTTGGATCGCGCCATGAACAGAAATTGAGTATCAGCTTCCGTCGCACCGTTCGCGCGAATGAATTTCGCCACAAGCTGACTAATCTGACCGTCATTGGTATGACCGACTGCCGCGTAGGCAATGTGGTTGCCATCCACAAGAACGTGAACGCCGGTCTTCAAGAATTCCGTGCCGGCTGGCGGACTGGCGCGCCCAACCTTATCTCCACCGTCTTGCACTGTTCCGGTCTTGCCGCCCTTGGCAAACAAGGTGAAATAGATTCCTGTTCCGGCACCGACCGTCGAACGATGCGCCACTTGAGCTGTCACCCCACCGTGGTAATCGAACTTTGTGTCGCCGACCTCCGGTGCCGCGCGAAGCGCGTTCCTAACGAGTGTCTCCACTGTAGGTCGGCCTTGAACAGCCCAGATTGCACGACGATAGTGAGCGACTTTCTGCATTCCCCAACCCAATCAGATATTGATTGCAGCAAAGAATCATTGCACGCATAAGATTGCAATAAGCGCCGTTGCGGGATCACAAACTTTTATTGGGGAGGAGTTGCATCAGGCGCTCCAACGGACGCCTCGCTCCCATGTCGTCATCCCTATTGCCGACTGTTCACACCTCCCCTTCTGCTCCACCATCGCATCCATCGTTGCGCCACGCACATTTTTGTGCGAATATTTGGGACCGGAAAGCGGATGAAGCGTGAGCAGTTGATCCGCGAGTTGCGCAAACTGGCCAGCGAAACCGGCAAGACCTTCGAGGTGTTCGAGAACAAGGGCAAAGGCTCGCACTACCGCATCATGTATGACGGCCGCTTCACCACAGTGAAGTCGGGCGAGCTGACGCCGGGTTACGTGCGGTTGATCAAGAAGCAGCTCGGCATCGCCTGACAGGCAATGGAGAACGGCATGAGATACGTATATTTGGCGGAAATCCAGCCCGATCCCGATGGCGGATATCTTGTCACCTTTGCCGATGTTCCTGAAGCGATAACCCATGGCGGCGACCGCAACGAGGCCATCGCCAGCGCGCAAGAAGCGCTCGGTCTCGCGCTTCGCGGCATTGTTCAGGACGGCCGCGCGATACCGCTCCCCTCCGCGAAAACAGGTGTCGCCATCGCCGTCGATCCCGAGGACGCGATCAAGCTCGCGGTGATCGAAGCCTTCAGGCAAGCCGGCATCTCCAAGCGAGAACTGGCGCGGCGCATGGGCAAGACGGAAAACGAGGCGCGCCGCATCCTCGATCCCGACCATAATTCGAAAATCGGCGCATTGCAGGAGGCGATGCAGGCGCTCGGCAAGACGATCGTGGTCTCCGTTCAGGAAGCCGCCTGAGCAACGACCCAACCCCACCCCTCAAAAAACATTGATTTGCGCATCGCACCTGCCCATGTTGAAGCAAGGGGCAGGATAACCGATTGGGCGGGAGAAGATGCTGCAACGGACCGAGGAAACAGATGCCGCGCTGGTCGACAGGCTGCAGCAGGCGGCGTTCAATTACTTCCTGAAACATTCCAACCCCGATAACGGGCTCGTCGCCGATACCTCGGTCGCAAACGTTCCCTGCAGCATCGCGGCCGTCGGTTTCGCGCTGTCGTCCTACACCGTCGCCGTCGAGCGCGGCTGGATGACGAGGGCGGATGCGATATCACGCACGACGACGACGCTCTGCTTCTTCGCCAACGGTCACCAGGGCCGTGAGCGGCATGCGATCGGTTACAGGGGCTTCTTCTACCACTTCCTGCACATGGACACCGGCCACCGCGCCTGGAACAGCGAGCTCTCGACCATCGACACGACGCTGCTCGTCGCCGGCGTGCTGACGGCGGCCGCCTATTTCGATGGCGACGACGAGGCCGAGACCGAGATCCGCCGATTGGCGACGCTGATCTACGAGCGCATCGACTGGCACTGGGCGCTGAACAAGGGCGAGACCATATGCATGGGCTGGAAGCCCTCAAGCGGCTTTCTGCGCTGGCGCTGGCAGGGCTATGACGAGGCGGTGCTACTCTACACGCTGGCGCTCGCCTCGCCCACGCACCCGATCCCGCAATCGAGCTACGACGCCTTCACCTCAAGCTATTCCTGGATGCTCTTCGGCGAGAAGTGCTATCTCTATGCCGGACCCTTCTTCATCCACCTCTTCTCGCATGCCTGGATCGATTTTCGCGGCATCCGCGACAGGCCGATGGCGGCGCGCGACAGCGATTATTTCCGCAACACCCAAATCTGCATCGCAGTGCAACGCGACTACGCCGAGCGAAACCCCGGCCATTTCATCGGCTATTCCAGGGATGTCTGGGGCCTTTCCGCCTCCGACGGCCCGCCGCCATCACGCAGCCGCCATGGCGACCGTCGCCCGAGCGTGCTGGGCTATGCCGCCCGCGGCGCGCCGCTCGGCCCCGATGATGGAACGCTTGCGCCATGGTGCGCGCTTGCAGCCCTGCCCTATGACCGCGAGGCGGCGATCTCAGGCACACGGGCGCTGCTGCAGGCCTATCCGGACCTCTGCTACGAAGGCCGCTTCCCCGGCGGCTTCAACCCATCCGTCAAGACGGCGGGACCCGAGGGCTGGGTGGACGACCGCTGCGTGGGCATCGACCAGGGCCTTCTCGTCATGTCGATCGAAAACGATCGCTCCGATTTCATCTGGAGCCTGATGCGCAAATCCGAGATCATCCGCACCGGCCTGGAACGCGCAGGCTTTACCGGCGGCTGGCTGGAAGACGAGGCGGAAGACGAAGAGCTCAAGATCGCCTGACGGCGTTTAGCGGATGGGCAAGCGCCGAGGGCGCCCCTCAGCGCACGAAAACATGCGCCTTGCCGGCGATCTCCAGCCGCACCCGGTCACCGCGCGAAGGCAGCGCCACGCTTGAGGTCTTGATCAGGATCGGCGGCAGCGCAACGCCGTCGAGCGACACGGCGACCGTGCAGGTCGCGCCGCCGAAATCCACTTCGACCACGCGCCCGCCATAGAGCTTTTCACTGTTGTCGGTGACGACGCGGATTTGTTCGGGCCTCAGCATGATCTCGACCTTGCCCTGATGCTGGCTATCGACCGCGACATGGCCGAGCGCGCAATCGGCGTGACCGTTGCGGATGATCGCCGGCAACATGACCGCGTCACCCAGGAACAGCGCCGTCTCGCGATCGCGCGGCGCGAGATAAAGCGATTGCGGCGATCCCGCCTGCATCAGCTTGCCGTCGCGCAGCACCGCCACCTGATCGGCATAGGACAGCGCCTCGGCCTGGTCGTGGGTGACGAGAATGCTGGTGATGCCTGCCGCCTGCAGCACGCGGGCCACCGCCTTGCGCATGTTCTCGCGCAGGCCCGTGTCGAGCGCCGAGAAGGGCTCGTCGAGCAGCATCAGGCGCGGTTCGCGGCCGAGCGCGCGCGCCAGCGCCACGCGCTGCTGCTGGCCACCGGAAAGCTGGTGCGGGCGGCGGGTCAGCATGCCGCGGTCGAGCTCAACCATGTCGAGCAGGTCGAGCACCCGCTTGTCGCGGTTATCAGCGCCGCGGGCAATGCCGAAGCCGATATTGCCGGCGACGTCGAGATGCGGAAACAGCGCGCCTTCCTGCGAGACGATGCCGATGCCGCGCTTGTGCGCGGGCACCGCCGCCGGCCCATCGGCCAGCAATTCGCCATTGAGCGTGACGCGGCCCTGATCGGGCTGCTCGAAGCCGGCGATGATGCGCAGGAGCGTCGTCTTGCCGGAGCCGGACGGGCCGACCACGGCGGTGCGGCTGCCTGCCGTCACCTCCAGCGAAATGTTATCGAGCGCCTGCACCTGACCGTAACGCTTGCTGGCACCTTCGATCGTAAGCAGCGTCATTGTCCGGCAGTCCGTTTCGATTGAGCATGGAGAAGAAGGGTCAGCGGCAGCGACAGCACGACCATCATGAAGGCGTAAGGCGCGGCCGCGACATAATCGATCTCGCTGGTCAGCGACCAGAATTTCGTGGCCAGCGTCTCGACGCCGTTGGGCGAGAGCATCAGCGTCGCCGTCAGCTCGTTGGTGATCCCGAGCGCCACCAGCGCGATGCTTGCCGCGGCACCGGGCGCTGCAAGCCGCATGGTGATCTGCCGCACCGCCTGGCCCGGAGTGCGCCCCAGCGCCATCGCGGCGCGCTCGAGCTCCACCGGCGCCTGCGCGATGCTGGCGCGAAGGCCGACCATGGCGCGCGGCAGGAAGAGCAGGATATAGGCGAGCAGCAGCGTCGCGAATGTCTGGTAGAGCGGCAGAACGAGGCGTACGGTGATCGTCACCAGCGCCAGCGCCACGACCACGCCCGGCAGCGAGCCGACATAATAGTGGCAGGCTTCAAGCACACGCTGCACGCGGCCCGGCGCACGCACCGACAGCCACGCCATGGGGGCGGCCGCGATCGTCGCCAGAATGCCGCCGGCAAGCGCCAGCACGATCGACTGCACGAAAGCATTGCCGACCTCGACCCGCCAGATGCCGACGCCGCCGAGATAGAGCCAGCGCACCAGCGTGACGAAGGGAACGCCGAGCGTCAGCGCCGCGACGATGACGGGCAGCAGCACGGCCGGCACAGCGAACCAGCCGAGACGGCGGCGATCGGCCGGGCGCGCCGAGCCGGAGCCGACGCGGGCATAGCGCTCATTGCCGCGCACCAGCACCTCGATGGCGAGCAAGAGCAGGCAGCAGGCCACCAGCACCCCGCCAAGCATATTGGCGGCCGGGCTGTTATAGGCCGACTGGAACTGGTCGACGATCGCGGTCGCAAACGTGTCGAAGCGGATCATCACGAAGAGCCCGTATTCCGACAGCAGATGCAGTGCGATCAAAAGCGAACCGCCGCAGATAGCAAGTCTCAGCTGCGGCAGGATGGTGCGGAAGAACACCGCCCAGGGCCCGAGCCCGAGCGAGGCGGCAGCATCCTCGATCGCCGGATCGAGCCGGCGAAGGGCCGCTGCGACGGGAAGATAAAGGAACGGGTAATAGGCGAGCACCGAAACGAAGACGCCGCTCTGCAGCCCGCGCATCCCTGGCACCAGACTGACCCAGGCGTAGGAATGCACGAAAGCAGGCACGGCGAGCGGCGCCACCGCAAGCCAGGCCCAGAGGCGCGCGAAGGGGACATCGGTGCGCTCGGTGATCCAGGCAAGCGTCACCGCCAGCACGATCGACAGCGGCACGGTGATGACTTCGAGAGCGACGGTGTTGACCAGCAGCTCGCCGACGCGCGGGCGAAACACCAGCTGCTTCACCGTTTCCCAGCCGACATCGACGGTGATCCAGCCGATGAAACCGAGGGGAACGAGGCTGAACAGCGCGACGATTGCGGCGAAGAGCACGACGGGCGCATAAGGCATGCCCCGGCGCGGTCGCGCCAGTCCTGCCGCCGGCCGCGCCGCCGGCATATCGGAAGCAAGCAATCTGTTGTCCTGCAGCAAGGCCGCGCCTTTGACACGCTGAAAAAGGAAGGCAACCGCCTTTGAACAAGCGGTTGCCGTGTATCGTCATGGCCTAAAGTTTTCTTGAGGCAAAAGCAACAGTTTTGCCCGGAGCACTGGTGACAGTGTCCTAGATCAGGCCGGCGGCGGTGATCATCTCGACCACCTTCTTGCTGTTGAGCTGCGAGGCATCGACAACGGGCGCCTGCAGGTCGGCCATCGGCACCAGCTTCTCGTTGGAGGCCGCACCCTTGCCGACGGCGTACTCATAAGAGGTGCCGTTCTTCAGGATCGCCTGCCCCGCCTTGCCGGTGATGAACTTCAGGAAGGCCTGCGCCTCTTTCTGGTGCTGGCTCGACTTCAGGATACCGCCGCCCGAGAGGCTGACGAAGGCGCCCGGATCCTGGTTCTTGAAGTAGTGCAACGCGACGTTCTTGCTGTTTTCAGCCGTCGCCGCCTGATCGCCGAACCAGTAGTAATGATAGATGATCGCGCCTTCGACCTCGCCCGCATTGACCGCCTTCATGGCAACAGTGTTGCTCTTGTAGGAGGTCGCGTTTTCCTTCAGCGCCTTCAGCCATGCGGCGGTCGCCTCCTCGCCCTTCAGCTGCAAGAGCGCGCTGACGATCGCCTGGAAATCGGCGCCGACAGGGGCCGCACCCCAGCGGCCTTTCCAGGCCGGATCGGCGAGATCCATCATCGACTTCGGCAGCTTGTCCTCGGTGAGCTTGGTCTTGTCATAGGCAAACACCGTGGAACGCGCCGCGATACCTGCCCACATGCCGTCCTTCGGGCGAAACTCTTCCGGCAGCTGGTCGAGCGTTGCCTTGTCGATCGGTGCGAACAGGCCGGCGGCATCGACCAAAGTCATCGCCGGCGAATTCTCGGTGAGGAACACGTCGGCGGGCGACGCCTCGTCTTCCTGGATGATCTGGTTGGCGAACTGCATATCGCTTCCCTGGCGCATCGTCACCTTGATGCCGGTTTCCTTGGTGAAGGCGTCCAACCATTCCTGGCCGAGGCTCTGGTGCTGGGCGTTGTAGACGACGATCCCTTCGGACTCCTCCTCCTGCGCCTTGGCGCCCGAAGCGAGCGATGTCGCGGCAAGAAGCATGGCGCCGAACGCGGCGGCCTGCGAGAGGCGATTAAGGGAGACGGTCATGATGCCCTCCATGGCATTTCATCTGCGATATCCATGATATTGCAGCGGTATATTTTCCTTGGCACTCGATTTCAAGTTTAGGCGATCTGAAGGCCATCACAAAGGCTTGAAATAATTGGTATATTTTAGAACCGTTCTAGAGCGATCGGATAAGGGCGATCAAATCGTCCTCGACCTCGATACCGTTTTCGATCGCCGCGCGCCGGACGTTCTGGCCGCGACGGCCGGGTAGCCGGACATCTGGATCGGATGTGATCTCCTCGGCGAGCCGGCCCATGCGCGCGGCGGCAACCGCGCCGCCGGTGGCATCGGGATTGATGACGATGAGCATGTGGCCGAGCGCCGGAGCATCTCCCTGATCGTCAAACAGCGACGACGCCTCGAAGGAGAAGTTGGCGCCGGTGAGCGCGCCGGCCATGATCTCGACCATCATCGCCAGCGCCGCCCCCTTGGCTTCGCCCGATGGGATCATGGTGCCGGCCAAGGCCTCGACGGCGTCGGTGGTCGGCTGGCCGTTGCGGTCGAAGGCCCAGTTGTCGGGGATCGGCACGCCCTTCTGCTTGGCCGCCATCACCTTCCCACGCGCAACCCGCGACAGCGCCATGTCGATGACAACGGGATCGGCATCCGGCACCGGTGCGGCAAAGGCGATCGGATTGGTCCCAAAGACAGGCTTGCGGCCACCCCAGGCTGCCATCGAGGCCGGCGCATTGGCGACCATCAGCGCCACCAGCCCCATCTCGGCGAAGCGCTCGACCGTCAGCGCCAGCACGCCGGCATGATGCGAGCGGCGGAAGGCGACGGCAACGATGCCCAGCTCGCGCGCGATATCCGGAACGACGGACAGCGCGAGATCGATAGCCGGGTAAGCGTATCCGTGATTGGCGTCGATCTGCACGACGGCGGGAAGCGGGCGTGAGAGGGATGGCGTCGCGAAGCCATCGACCTTGCCGGCCCGCGCCTGCTTCGAATAGGCCTCGACGCGCCGAAGCCCATGGCCGCCCTGCCCGGCCGCCTCCGCCGCCACGAGCGCGCGGGCGACCGAACGGGCATTCGCCTCGCTCACCCGGTTTCTGGTCAACCCATCGAAAACAAGGGTTTCAGCGGCGGCGAGTGTCAGATGCATGAAAGACCTGCGAAATAAAAAAAGGCGATAACGCGGTCACGTTATCGCCCTTCCTGCAATGCAGCAATTGACCGCGACGCTTATTCGACGTCGAACTTGACGCCCTGCGCCAGAGGCAGCGTCTTGCCGTAGTTGATCGTGTTGGTGGTGCGGCGCATGTAGGCGCGCCATGCGTCGGAGCCGGACTCGCGGCCGCCGCCGGTTTCCTTTTCGCCGCCGAACGCGCCGCCGATCTCGGCACCCGAGGGGCCGAGGTTGACGTTGGCGATGCCGCAATCCGACCCGCGCGCCGAGACGAAGGTTTCGGCTTCGCGCATGTCATTGGTGAAGATCGACGACGAAAGGCCCTGCGGCACGGCGTTGTGGTCTTCCAGAACTGCGTCGAAATCGCTGTACTTCATGACATAGAGGATCGGCGCGAAGGTCTCGTTCTCGACCGGACCCGTCTGTGCGGGCATCTCGACCAGCGCCGGGCGCACGTAGAAGGCGTCGGCGGCACCATTCTCGACACGCTCGCCGCCGGTGACCTTGCCGCCCGCGGCCTTTGCCTGCTCCAGCGCCGACTGCATGTTTTTGTAAGCCTGGCTGTCGATCAGCGGTCCGACCAGCGTGCCCGTCTCCAGCGGATTGCCGATACTGACGGAGCCGTAGGCCTTCTGCAGGC
The DNA here is from genome assembly GCF_030380805.1 of Rhizobium sp. S163. Classification (NCBI taxonomy): domain Bacteria; kingdom Pseudomonadati; phylum Pseudomonadota; class Alphaproteobacteria; order Hyphomicrobiales; family Rhizobiaceae; genus Rhizobium; species Rhizobium sp. S163. The sequence goes on from NZ_JAUDSA010000038.1 coordinate 260,194, forward strand.
GCGGAACCAATGCGTCGTAGACGCTCTCATGCACGAACAGGCGGCGCAGCGTGGTGCAGCGCTGGCCGGCAGTGCCCATGGCCGAGAAGGCGACGCCGCGCAGCGTCAGGTCAAGATCGGCCGTCGGGCAGATGATCGCGGCGTTGTTGCCGCCGAGTTCGAGGATGGCGCGGGCAAAGCGCTGCGACAGGCGCGGACCGACGGCGCGACCCATGGCAGTCGAGCCGGTGGCCGAAACCAGCGGCACCTTCGGATGATCGACCAGCGCCTCGCCGACATCGCGGCCGCCGATCAGCAGCGTCGAGAGATTGGCCGGCGCCGTGCCGCCTTCGGCGACGAAGCGCTTCAGCGCCTTTTCGAACAGCGCCTGCGTGGCAAGCGCGGTCAGCGGTGTCTTTTCGGACGGCTTCCAGACGGTGGAATTGCCGCAGACCAGCGCCAGCGCCGCATTCCACGACCAGACGGCGACTGGGAAATTGAAGGCCGAGATGATGCCGACGACGCCGAGCGGATGCCAGCTTTCCATCATCCGGTGCTCGGAACGCTCGGTGGCGATCGTCAGGCCGTAGAGCTGACGCGACAGGCCGACGGCGAAATCGCAGATGTCGATCATTTCCTGCACTTCGCCGAGGCCTTCGGACGTGATCTTGCCGACCTCGATCGACACCAGCCGGCCGAGCTCGGCCTTGGCCGCGCGCAGCTCCTCGCCAAGCAGGCGCACGAGCTCGCCGCGCTTCGGGGCCGGAACGGCGCGCCATTCGAGAAACGCCTTGTGGGCGTTATCGATCGCGGTCTTGGCGTCGGCGACGGACACTTCCTTCAGCGCGCCGATTTCCCTGCCTGTCACGGGCGACGTCACCCGCAGCGTGCCGCCAGTGAAGCGGTCGGCGCTGACGCCGAGCTTGGCAAGCAGGGTCTTGGTTTCGGTGGCGAGATCGAGCGTTTCGATGGTCATTGTCGTGGTTCCAACCTTATTGTTCTTAGAAGCGGGCATCGGCGAAGTGGGCGACCTGGGCGCCGGCTTCGTACCATAGTTCCTTGGCGGCGCGGAAGCGCAGCTCGGCGGGATCAGTCAGCGGCAGCGGCAGCTCGGCCTCGCTCATCTCGCCCAGGATATGGCGGGCAAGCGTGCGGCCGAACACCGTTCCCGGCGCGATCCCCCGACCATTATAGCCGGAAAAGCCGACGACATTGTCGGCGAACTTGTGAAAGCGCGGCAGCGCATTGTCGGTCATGCCGATCTTGCCGTACCACTCGCATTCAAACTCGACATCGCCAAGCTGCGGGAAGAGCCTCTTCAGCGCGCGCCGCGCCCAGCCCTTGTGGACGGACAGCCCGGTATTGCGCAGCGCCCCCACACTGCCGAACACCAGCCGGCCGGCCTGATCCATGCGGTAGGAGGACAGGATTTCCTTGGTGTCCCACACGCCCTCGCGGCCAGCCAGGATCGATTTGCGCAGATTGTCGCCGAGCGGCCGGGTCGCGAGGTTGAAGTAGGGCAGATGCACCTGCTCGTTGCGCACCTGCTCCCAGGGGCCGGTGCTGTAGGCATCCGTCGCGACGATGATCCAGTCGGCGGTGACGGAGCCCTTCGCGGTCTTTACCGTCCAGCGCTTGCCGTTTTTCTCGGTGGCGATGACGGGGCTCGACGTATGCAGCGCAACGCCGGCCTTGACGGCTGCGTGCGCTAGGCCGCGCGCATAGGCGAGCGGCTGCAGCGTGCCGGCGCGCATGTCGAGCAGCGATCCGGTATAGGCGTTGCTGCCCACCCGGCGCGCCGTCTCGGCGGCGTCGAGCAATTTGACATCGGCACCGCGCGCCGCCCACTGGCTGGCGCGATCGGTGATTTCCTTGAGGCCATCGGCGCCAACGGCCACATGCAGCGTGCCGTTGCGCTCGAGCTCGCAGGCAATCTTGTGCTTGTCGATCAGCTCCATCACCAGCTTCGGCGCATTGCCGAGCAGGTCGAGCAGGCGCTCGCCATAGACGGGGCCGAGCACACCGGGAAGATCGTCGGGCATCACCCACATGCCGGCATTGATCAGCCCGACATTGCGCCCCGCGCCACCGAAGCCGACTTCGTTGGCCTCAAGCAGCACCACCGACTTGCCGGCCTCCGCCAGATGCAGGCTGGACGACAGCCCGGTATAGCCGCCGCCGACCACGACGATATCGGCGGTCACCGAGCCCGCAAGCGGCACCGTTGCCGGCGGCTGTGGCGCGGTCTTTTCCCAGAGGCCGTGGGAGCGCGGATCATTCAGCATCGGAGAGCTCCGTTCCGAGGTCTATCAGGCAACGTCGCTCAGGCGCAGGCCGGAAAGCCCGAGCAGATCGATTGCCGCCTCCAGCGAGCGTGCCTGACGTTCCGCGTAAAGGTCAAGCTCATCCGTGACGGTGGCGCCAAGCGCCTCTTCGAAGGCCGAGCGGTTGGAGCGGGTGGCGTAGTTCTGCTGCTGGTCCGTACCGAGGTTCGACTGGAAGATCCCGGCCGCGCTGACGGGCAGGAAGTCCTCGTAGACGATGGGATCGAAGGTCAGATAACCCATCTCGATCAGCGCTTCCGCATCATCGGGAAGCGCGCCGTCGTGGGCCGCGGCAACGCCCTTGGGCGTCGCGGAATAGTGGAAGAAGGCCAGTTGCTCGGCCCGAAGCGCCGCCCAGCTGTCCGGCAGTTCGCGGAACCGCTCGGCAAGCTCGCTGTCGTAATCGCCGGCCTTGGCGCCGGCGGCACCGACCTGCACCTCGCCGCGAACCGAGGCCAGCAGCCGGTCGTAGAGCGCCCGGCCCTTGGCCGTCAGCGCCACGCCGCGCTGCTCGATCTCGCCGAAGCGGGCCGTATGCGTGCCCTTGGCAGCGCCCGTCTCGCCGGCAAAGGCGATCGCCTCTTCCAGCGCCTTGAAGCTGGTCTGGCGCAGCAGGATGTCGCAATCGCGGCGCGGCGGCCCTTCGATGACCGCCTTCGGCGTGATGCCGCGCTCCGGCATGCGGGCCTGCACGGCGTCGATATCGAGCGTGCGCGGGGTCAGGTGGTTGATATGCGGCCCCTTGAAGGAGACGACGTCGGCAATCAGCCGGTGCGCGTCGTGCAGGCGCTTGTAGGTCTCGGCGGTGACCGTCGCCTCGCCGTGCCAGCGGAAGGTTTCCAGCGCCTCGGCGACGAACTCCTGCGCTTCAGCCTCGGTCAACCCGCCGGCTTCCTCATGACGCGCGATCAGCTGGATCGCGCGCTCGGTATAGATGCGGCGCTTCGACAGGATATCGGCGGCCTCGGCGCGCAAGGCTTCGTCCTCGATCAGCTCGAGCCTGAGCAGCGAGGTGAAGACGCGGAACGGATTGACGCTGAGCGCCGCCTGGTCGACCGGGCGGAAGCAGGTGGAATGCACGGGCACGCCGGCCACCGAGAGGTCGTAATAGCCGACCGACTGCATGCCCATGACGGCGAAGAGGCGGCGGATGGTGAAAAGCTCTTCGGGCGTGCCGAGACGGATGGCGCCATGGCGCTCGACATCGATGCGCTCCAGCTCGCCGGCCCGCGTCAGGCGCTCGCGCAGCGCATTGTCCTTGGCTAGCACCTCGGCATTGACGTCGGAAACCAGTTCCAGCAGCGTTCCGTATTGCGGCACCTCGGCGCGATACATCTGCGACATCGCTTCGGTAAACAGCGAGCGGATACGGTCTGTGGAAACGAAGCCTGCCATGAAAGAGATCCCCACGTTCATTCCGATTATGATTAGTGCAGCTATTTACAAGCGCCCGAAAGCCATAAATATCGACATTTCGGAAATAGCTCATTCTGAAATGGAATGACCCATGCTGACGTCAAGGCGTTTTCTACCCTCCACCGCGTTGCTTTCCGCCTTCGAGGCGGTATCGCGCACCGGCAGCGTCACGGCCGCCGCCAAGGAACTCGACCTGACGCAAAGCGCCGTCAGCCGCCAGATCAAGACGCTGGAGGAGCAGCTCGGCGTCGAACTCTTCATCCGCGAAAGGCAGACGGTGCGTCTGACGCTTGCCGGCGACGGCTATGCCCGCGAGATTCGCGAGGCGCTGCGGCGCATCTCCAGCGCGTCTCTCAACCTGCGCGCCAATCCGCATGGTGGCACGCTCAACCTCGCGATCTTGCCGACCTTCGGCACCCGCTGGCTGGCGCCGCGCCTCGGCCGCTTCCTCGCCGCCAATCCCGGCGTCACCATCAACCTCGTCACCCGTCTTTCCTCCTTCGATTTCCGGCTCGATTCGATCGACGCCGCGATCCACTTCGGCCATCCGCTCTGGCCGGGCGCCGAGCTCACCTTCCTGATGTCGGAAAAGACCGTGCCCGCCTGCAGCCCCGATTTCCGCGACCGGTACGGCATCAGCCAGCCATCCGATCTCGTCGACGTGCCGCTGCTGCATCTCACCACCCGCCCGGATGCCTGGGAACAATGGTTCGCCGACAACGAAGTGCCGCCGCAGACTGTCCACGGCATGCTCTTCGACCAGTTCGCCACGGCGGCCCAGGCAGCGATCGCCGGCCTCGGCGTGGCATTGTTGCCGACCTTCCTCATCCAGGACGAGCTGAAGCGCGGCGATCTCGTGGCATCAGTCAATCGCGAGATGGAGAGCAAGGAACGCTATTATCTGGCCTTCCCCGCCGAACGCGCCGACTACGCCCCGCTTTCAGCCTTCCGCGACTGGATCGTCCGCGAAGCCGCCGGTTGACGGAACTGCTTGCGCCACACCCGTCGTTTCGCGCATTATGCGCCGCAACAGAATTCGATGCAGGAAATTCCCATGAAGCCGATCTTCGTCCAGCTCCAATGCGCCCCCGGCAAGACCTATGAGGTCGCCGACGCCATCTACAAGACCGAACGCGTCTCGGAGCTTTATTCGACCAGCGGCGATTACGACCTGTTGCTCAAGGTCTATATCCAGGAAGGCGAGGACATCGGGAAATTCGTTAACGATCAGATCGCCAGCATTCCCGGCATCGTCCGCTCGCTGACGACGCTGACCTTCCGCGCATTCTGAGACCGGGTCACGGTCGGTTAACTCTTCCCAAAAGCAAATCCCCGAAGGTGCGGACATTTAACGCAGCCTTAACGCAGCCCGTTGCCATGTGGCATCGATGAAAGCCGTGACCTGTTCATCGCGGCCGAAGGAATGACACATGTCCGCCGCCGAACTCTATTCCCATGACGTCGAACCGGTCGCCGCCACCGCGCCGCTGGTCGTTCACGTCATCCGCCAATTCCTGCCCAATCGCGGCGGCCTGGAGGACGTGGTCGCCAATCTCGCGCGCCAGACGCTGAAGCGCGGCTACCGCGTCCGCGTCGTTACGCTCGACAGCCTGTTTACCGCCCGCGACAAGAAACTGCCTTCACGCGAGACCATCGACGGCATCGACGTGGTCCGCATCCCCTGGTCGGGCAGCACGCGCTATCCGCTCGCACCTGAGGTCTTCCGCCATCTCGGCGATGCAGACCTGATCCATGTGCATGCGATCGACTTCTTCTTCGACGCGCTTGCCTGGGGCCGGCTGCTGCATCGCAAGCCGATGGTGGTCACCACCCATGGCGGCTTCTTCCACACGACGAAATTCGCGGCCATCAAGAAGGTCTGGTTCCAGACCATCACCCGCGTCTCGGCCATGGCCTACAAGCGGGTCATCGGCTGCAGCATGTCCGATCTCGCGCAATTTTCGAAGATAGCGCCGAGCCGCAGCATCGTCATCGAGAACGGCGCCGACATCGGCAAATTCGCCGACCGCGCATCGCGGGCGCCTAAGCGCCGGATCGTCACGATCGGCCGATTCTCGGTCAACAAGCGTCTCGACAGGCTGATCGACGCGGTGGCAGCGCTTAGGGTCTTCAATCCGGATTGGCATCTCGATATCGCCGGCGTCGAATCCGATCTGACCCGACAGGACCTGATGGCCCAGATCGACCGGCTGAAGCTCAACGACGCCGTGACCATTCATGTCGGCGCCGACAACGACGCCGTCGGCCGGATCATCGCCGACGCCTCGATCTTCGCCTCCGCCTCATCCTATGAAGGTTTTGGCCTTGTGGCGCTGGAAGCGATGAGCGCCGGCCTGCTGCCGGTGCTCAACACCAACGAGGCCTATAGAACACTCGGCGAGCGCCACAAGGACATACTGCTCGCAGACTTCGCCGATAAGGCGGCCGCAGCCCTCGCGCTGGAAACGGCGTTCGAGCGCCTGGAAGCGCAGGGCCCGGCGGTGCGAGCCGCCCTTCTCTCCGATGCGTCTGGTTATTCCTGGGATGTCGTCGCGGAGCGTTACATCGGCGTCTACAAAGAGTTGCTGGGCGACTAGCTAATCACAGGTCTACGTGTGAAGACGGCTCAAAGTTCACCTCATCCCTGTGCCCAGGCTTCGCCCGGGCGATGTCACAGGGATTCAGCGTCTGCGCGGCGAAGGGAGTCTCTTGCGATCAAGGACTTGATCGCGCTGGATCCCGGCACAAGGCCGGGATGAGGGAAAAGTAGAACTGCGACGACGGCAATTATCCAAGCGACACGGCCCGCGCCAGCCCGCTCAGGCCTTGGCGAGCCGCGCGATCTCGGCGAACACCGTCCGGCGCGATTCCGGTGGTGTCAGATTGTGATCGGCATCCGGCAGCATCACCAGCCGGACGTTCGGGTGACGCTCGAACTTGCGGCCGCCGGGGCCGAAGTGGAAATACATGTGCTCCAGCCCGACATCGCCTTCGCTATAGATCAGCGTCAGCGGCACCTTGCGCTTGCCGACGGTGACGAAGGATTTCTTCACCTCGCTTGCCGTATGCCTGCGGCTCGGCAGATATTCGAGCAGCGGCGCGATGCGCACCGACATGCGGCGTGAGAAGGCGATGATGACATTGCGCGTCGCCGCCAGCACGTCGATATCGCCCTTCATGAGACGCTTGACCGTGGCGAAGCTGGAGAGCCGCTGGCCATAATCCTCGAAACTGCGCGGCACCGACACGACATGCTTGCGCTCGACCGGCTGGTTCGGATCCCAATAATAGACGAAGGGATTGATCGAAACAGCGGCCTTCACTCGAACATCGTCCACGGCCGAGCGGATGGCGACATAGCCGCCGCTGCAGCGCCCGGCGACCATCAGCGGTCCGGGAACCATGCCCTCGAGCAGATCGAGTGCGGCCTGCGCATCGGCATTCTGGGTGGCCGAATAGAGGATCTGATCCGGTGCATCCGGACGCGGCGGGCTGTCGCCGACATTGGCGGAATCGAAGCGGATCGAGGCGACGCCCTCGCGGGCAAGCCCTCGGGCCATGTCGGTGATCGCCCGGCCCCAGCCGGACTGGCGATCGTATGCGGTCGACAGGAACACAACGCTGTTGCCGCGCGGCCGGCCGACCGGACGCGTGACGACACCGACCAGATGATTGAACGCGCCGAAACGAACCGGCACTTCCTCGAAGCCATCGCCTGAGAGCGACTGGGCATCAACAGCATTGGCGGAAGGTGCAGCGGCCGGATCGACCGACGTATGCTCGTCCACCCATTGCGTCAGCGTCTCGACGACCTCCATCGGCGTGCGCGAGAAGACCGGGTCGGAAATCAGCCTGTCATAGCCCTTGAATGTCTGCTGCTCGACCGTCGCGCCAAGCGCGGTCAGATTGTCGGCGAGCGTCGTATCGTCGGCGCGCTCGGGGCGCTCCAGAATGAGGTAGCGCTGTGCTGCCAGCGTTTCCGGCGCGGCGATGCGGACCTTCGAGAGCTCCGCGGCGATCCCATCGGGCATCTGCAGCCCGGCGATCATGTGCTTGCCCTCGGGAATGGCATCCTCGCCCAATCCCAGGTGATGATTGATGAACGTCGCCCATGCGCGAAGCTCGCGCAGATAGGCGCGGCCGTTGACGACGGGACCGAGCAGCGCGATGGCATCGACGCCTTCGATCGACGGCGCGGTTCTCTGCGCCAGTGCCGCACCGAGCCCCTGCGCGACGATGATGATGCGGCTGCAGCCGCTCAGCTGCTTCAACCGCTCGGCGGCGTCGCGGATCGCATCTTCCCAGACTTTGAGGCCGACAGTGTCGTCGACATCGAGCGCATCACCGGCGCCGGGATAGTCGAAGCGCAGGCTGGACACGCCGAGGCTTGCGAAATGCTCCGCCGTGACGCGGAAGAACCGCCGGCTGCACATTTCCTCGAGCCCCCAGGGATTGACGAAGAGCACCGCCGTGGAGCGCTTGGCAACGCCAGCGTCTTCCGGCTTGAACAGGCCGATCGTGCCATCGAAGGCAAAGGGCAGCGCGGCCTCGTTGCCGGCGCCCTCGGCAAGACCGGTCTCGACGGTGATCTCGATCGCCTCTTCGGCTTCGGCCACCTTGGCGCGCGCTGGCGCAATGAAGGCGACGGCCTTGCGGGCGGACTTTCCTACCGAGCCGGGCAATTTTTCAACGATCGACAACATAACATCGGCATCCTCTCGCGGAATTGCCTTTAAAAGCTTGAGCGCAACAATATAGCCGGCGCCCCCAAGAACGACTGCGAGAAGAAGTCCAATAGAACCATTGATATAGTGTAAAATTCCAAGGGCTATAATTGCGCACAGAACCGACGCAGCAAGCGTCTTGAGCAGATTTACGTAAAGACCAGAGAGCTGAGAGCCGAAACCGGTCTGCCGCACCATGATTATACACATAATCGTGAACACGCCGATGCGCACCATCGCGGCACCCTCGGCGGCGAAGAACGGAACGACCGCAAGGCAGCCGAGCGTCATCACAGCGGCGCCGACGAGGCTGACTTTCAGCCGGTCGCGGGCGCGGTCCATGGAGAGCAGGTAGAGGCTGAGCGTCTGCATGAAGGTGTAGGACGGGGCGGCGAGCGCCAACAGCGCCACGACGGTTCCGCTGCGCGCGAATGCCTCGCCGAACACCGCGCGGACCAACTCGCTCGATATGGCGGCAAGCCCGAAGCTCATCGGCAGGATGATATAGGCCATGCTGCGGGTAACGGCCGCGAACACCTCGACCGGCAGCGTGCGGTCGTCGCTGGAGTGGCGCCGCTCCGAATAATAGGGGAGCAGGCTGCCGGTCATCTGGATCGGCAGTTGCAGCGCGATATTGGCAACCGACAGGCCGACGGCATAAAAACCGACCATCTCGACTGACCAGAACTGCTGCAGGAATAGCAGCTCCAGCCTGTTGAGAAAGATGGAATCGATCAGGAACTGCGCCGAGAGCACGATGGACGAGGCCGCCAGATATTTGAGCGGCACACCGCAGCGGTCGCGCGGCGTCATCAGGATCGGAATGGTGGCGATGAAGAACACCATCTGCCCCAGCAGGTAGCCGACCAGCACACCCTCGACCCCATAGAGCACGGCGCCGGCGCCGACGCCGATCAGCTGCAGCAGGCACACACCCATGGCGAGCTTGAAGAAATCGGTCAGCCGCCGCTCACCGATGAGGTAGAATTTGACGAAGGATCCGATGGCCTGCACGAAGAACAGCGCGCCTGTCACATAGGCGACCGAGGGGGCGGTCTTTGCCCAATGCATCTTCTCGGATGTCAAGAAGAAGACCGCGTAGAGGCCGAGCAGAAACAGCGTCGAGCACAGCATCACGGTGACGAGCAGCGAGGCGAAGCCCAGCCGCCGCCGCGCGTCAAAACCTTCCGCCTGCAGCTGCGGCAGCGTCTTCGACATGGTGATGCTGGAGCCGAGCTCGGCGATCGACGCGCCTGTCACCACGAGCCAAAGCGAAAAGGCGACGATGCCGTTCGCCTCCGGCCCGAGCAGCCGGGCGGTGATGATGGAAGACAGGAATCCCGTTACCAGAAGCAGCATTCCCGCCGCGCCGTTCATCACAGAATTCGCGATAATTCCCTTAGACATACCGTATCCGCTTTAGGCCGTTCGAAGGGCCTATTTTAGTAAGAAAGTCTTTCGAAATTGATTGCGCCTCATCTTTTGCGACGAGCGCCTCTAGAACGAAAAGGCGCGCGCGCCGCCCGGTGTCAGCACCTCGCCGGTCGGGCGATCATTGCCCCCTCGCCCGGAAAGCGGATGCAGGAGAACGCGCTTGGCGGCCCCCGGCGCCAGATGAAACCAATCGTCATCGGGCCGGAAACCGTCGACGCTGAAATGCACCGACTGGGCCAGCCTGTCGGTCGCGAGATCCGCAAACCACGCACCGCCGTCCTCGACCAGCGAAACCTGGATCTCGGCATCGTGCACGGCCTTCGAGCGCCCCCGCGGGAAATGGAAGGCATCGGCCACCACCGCGCCACCCTCGGGGAGCCTCAGCCGCGCCACCGTGACGTCATGCGCCGGCGGCCCGAAGCGGAACGCGTAAGTGGTGTCGAAGAAGGCGCCGAACAGATCGGTCGCCGCAAATGTCTCCGTGCTGCGTGGCGCAAGTGTCAAAATGCGTCCGCCGCTCGCCACATTCTGCCGGCCGTTTCTGAAGCAGATGACCTCGAGATCGAGCTGCAGGCTGTGTTCGGTCTCGTTGATCACATGCACATCGAGGCCATTGGTCCCCTCGTCGGTGATCAAGACCTGCACCGGCCGGAAGGCGCGGCGCAGCGCGTACCAGATCGGCTTCGGTGCGCCGGTTGAATCGATCACACCCCAGCCGGCGCCGGGCAACAAGTCCTGCAGCGTCCAGACCAGCGCGCCATTGCAGCTCGACCCCTTGCGCCGCCATTCCGCGAAGGTCTCCTCCGCCACCTCGCCGGTAACAGTGCGCGACAGGTCGAGATAGAGATCGCGGTTTTCGCGGCGCAGGCGCGCCGGATCGACGTCGTAGAGATGGCCGAGATAGAAATCGCGCACATCCTCGAAATCCCAGGAGGCGCCGCGATCCCTTGGCACGCGGGATTTCCATAGCGGGCTGTGTACCGGCGGTACATCGAGATGCCGTTGCAGCGTCTTCTGCTGCGGCACGTTGGCGAAGGCGAGGCTCTCGGCCGCGAAGCGCACGTTCGCACGGCGCGCATCGTCAAGCGGCCGCATATAGGCGCCGACGCCGTAATAATGCGTCACGCCGGCATTCGGCGAAAACGGCATGGCCCCGCCGGAGGGCGAATTGGCGACATAGGGAATTTCGGGGCAGAGCCGCGCCGCGATCGCCGGAATGATCTCGTCGATGATCGGGCCGGACCAGAATTCCGACGGCAGGCCAAGCATCGCCGCCTGCTGGTAGATCTCGCTGCCGCCACAGAGCACCGTAAGCGACGGCGAACCCTGCACGCCGTGCAGGAACTCCTCGACCTCCGCATGCACATGTGCGGTAAACGCCTTGTCGTTCTTCGGATAGTCGAAGTTGGCGAACATCAAGTCCTGCCAAACCATCAGCCCAAGCTCGTCGCAGAGCTGGAAGAATTCAGGCGTCTCGTAGGCCATGGTGCCGCCGATGCGGATCATGTTCATACCGGCCTCGGCCGCCAGCCGCAGGAACGGCTCGTATTCCGCCCGCGCGCCCGGGAGCTTCACAATATCGGCAGTGGTCCAGACCGCACCGCGGCAAAACACCCGCTCGCCATTGATGAGAAGCGCGAAGTCGCTGCCATCAGGTCCGCGATCGGCCACGACGCTCCGAAAGCCGGTCTTGCCCAGCGGATGTTCGACACCATCGATGACGACAGCGTAATCGTAGAGGCGCGGCGTTCCGTGCGTATGCGGCCACCAGGGCTCCACATCCTTCAGCCTCAGAATGGCCGAGTAATGCCGCTCGCCCACCTTTTCGAACGCCTGTTCGATGCCGCCGCAGCGCAGCGACAATTCGGGCGCCTCGGCATCGGTGCGTAGCGACACGCTGAGCTTGCCCGAACCATCCGGCTCCAGCACCGCCCGCACGCTGACATCATCCAGCGAAACGACATCGCGGCGCACTAGCGTAACCGGGCGCCACGGGCCGGCGGCGTGGATCTCGGGGCACCAGCCGGGCATGCGACCAAGCAGCGTGGTGCGGACGTTCTTCAAGCCCTGCGGCGTGATCATCTGCGGCCGCCAGCGGGCGCGTGGGCCGTTGTCGGAGATGCGGGGCGCAAGCGCGCGGAAGCAAAGCGCCAGCTCGTCGCCGCCTGAGAGCGTCACCGGCACCTCGTGCATGGTGAACATGCTTTCGGACGAGAGGATTTCCTGGCCGTTCAGGAATACATGGCAAAGCGTCGCCAGCCCCTCGAAGCGCAGGATGGCGTCACCGGGCGCTGCGTCGAACAGGCGGCAGACATACCAGGCGTCCCTGCTGTCGAGCGGTACGGGGTTTTCGCGATCGAACAAGCCCGCTCTCTCAAGCGCGGCAGCGACAGTGCCCGGCACCTCGGCGGGGATGAACTGAGCGGAAAGCGGCAAGTCGTGCGGATTGGCGCAGGCGCCGGGTTCAGTCAGAACCAGGTTCCACCCCTCGCTAAGCGCGATCTCCTCCGCCGCGATGCTCGCCAGTCTCCCCCGCATAATCAGGCCTCCGGCTTCAAAGACGTTTCGTGAGCGAAGCCATCATCGAATCCCACGCATCGGCCGCCGGATCAAGCGCGGTCGCAAGCGGCTCGAACTTCTTGCGTGTGACGGCGCGCGCCAGCTGAAACTGCACGGATTTCGCGGCCTCCGACAGCTTGCGCGCATGCTCGGCAGCCTCGCCGAATTCGGCCTCCGAATGCCAGACCAGATGATCGGCCATGAGCTCGAAATTGGCGCCGAACTGGCGCAGCGTGTTGAAGGCGTATTTGTGGAAGAAGCCGAAGGGTCGCTCGGCCACCGCCTCGACCTGCTCTGGAAACACGCCAGCGAAAGCTCGGATCGGGTTTTCACGCGGGCGGCGGGCGAAATGCGAGGAGAGCAGGGCGCGCGAGACGCCGCGCGTCGCCTGCGGATCGACAGGCACGTCAGGGAACTTGGCGAACTCGGTATAGGGCAGGAACTGCGGATCTTCGTCGCGAAGATTAAGCTGGAACAGCCCGTCGAAATCCTCGCCCTCAAGCGAAAAGAAGCCGCCATTGTGGAAATAGTCGACACGCTTGTTCGCGACATCCAGCCGGTTGATCGCAACCGTCGTCTTGCCGTGCTCCTGGCGGTAGGCGGTGCCCTGCGTGTCGGGCATGTAGAAGCTGTCCATCTCGATCAGGCAGAGACGCCCGCGCGCAATTTGCGTGGCGACATGCCGCTCCACCTTGTCGAAGATCGCAAGCTCGGTGACCCTAATACCGTAGAGCGCTTCCAGATCCTCGAGCGGCACCTTGAAGAAGGTGAACTGGTCGCCCTCGAAATCCTGTCCGAGCGTGAAGCCCAGCATTGCCTCAGGCGCGAGCCCGAGCGTGCTCAGCACCTCGATCCAGAGGTCGATATAGCAATTGGTCTCCGGCCACATGCGCTCCATGGAATGCAGCGCATATGGGGAGTAGCTGTCCGGGCTGATCCCCGGGAAGACGGATGCCATCGTTCCCCTTAGCCCCAGAGCGCCTGACGCACGGAGGCAGGCCACAGCTTGACGTCGAGGCCATGGTGATGGAACAGCGCCAGCGCGATGCGTTCCAGACCGAAGCCGACGCAGGCCGTAAACGCGACGCTGCTGTCCTCGAGGTTCAGGCCCCACTTCTGGCCGAAGGAATCCTGATGGAAGTTGAAGCTCATGCAGGCCGTCGGATTGGCGGTCGAGGTGATCGGGATCAGAAGCTCGAACTTCAGGTTCTGGTCACGCTGGTTGTTGACCATCATCTTGCCGGCGCGGCCGAAGAACGGATCGTTGGCGACATCGATGGTGACGTCGAGACCGACGAGCTTCATCATCTCAAGGCCGCGATCCATCCACTTCTGGCGGAAATCGGTAACGTGCAGCTCGGTGCCCATGCAGACATATTCGCGCATACGGAACAGCTGCTGGCGGGCCGGATCGCGCGACGGCTCATGACGGAAGCAATAGGACTGCAGGTCGAACAGCGCGCCGTCCTTCGGCAGGTTGCCTCGGCGGGCGACCGTCGGGTAGAGCGGATAGCAGGCGGCCGGCGTCAGCACGATTTCGGTGGCTTCCTGGCCCTTGGTCCAGTCGTCGCCCACTTCCATGCACTGCAACAGGTTCATGTGGTCGAGCTCGTTGCCGCAGAAGCTGTGCACCGTGCCGGCCAGCTGCGGGAAGCTCTTCATGTAACCGCTCTTTTCGAAGATCTCGCGGTTCATGCCCGGCGGAAAGCGCATGGCTTCCGCGCCGTCCTCGCCGCCGAAGCGGTCGATCAGGCGCTCGAAGGCGGCGATCACGTCCTCGAACTGGCCGCTGCGGCCATAGAGGCCATCGACGCCCATATCGATCAGAAGGCCGGATTCAAAGAGCCGGTCCAGAAACGAGGTCTGCATATCCATGTCGTTCACCCCAGTAGGCTAGTGTCCTGCTTGTGGACAAGGAGCATGCTCGACGTGTTGCCAAGGATGCGGTCGTTGGAAATCATCAATTGAGCGGAATGCGCGTCGCGCAGATGCCGTCCGAGGCTGAAAGGCGTACCGTTCTTGTAGCCCATGATGCCGCAGATCAGCATGGCGTGGTTGACGATCTCGAGGATCGTTTCCGACGATGCGATCTTGACGTTGTTCATCGCCACGGCAAACGCCATGGACGACAGCTTGTCGGGATCGGCCTTGGCATCTTCGTAGGCCTTGAGGCCGGCGACGACGTTGGACTTCACCATCTGCAACAGGTTCGACACTTCGGCAAGACGCAGCGCGCCCGGAGGCGGCGCACCCGGCGACTTGCGGGCGGCGGCGCGCACGAAAGCCTGCGCACGCGAGAATGCATCGATGGCGATGCCGTACCACACACCGCTCCAGAGCAGGTGCGAGGAGGCCAGCATCGACTGCGCCGCAATCTCGGCGAAAGGCTTCGGCAGGATCTGGCTTGCCGGCGCTTCACCCTTGAACAGGAAGCCGTCGGAGCAGGTGCCGCGCATGCCGAGCGTGTTCCAGGCATGCGTCTTTTCGAGCGTGTACTGATCCTTCAAGAATGCCGTCAGAACCTGATCGGAAGGCGCGGCATCCGCATGAGCGCGCGAGGTGATCAGGATTGCATCGGCATGCGCCCCGTAGGAGATGACGGTCGCATCCTTTTCCAGACGGCAAACACCGCCCTCGACATGGATGGCGCAAATGCTGTTGCGCAGATTGCCGCCGATGCCGCCTTCGGTCGTCGCCGACCCGATCAGCAACTGCTCGGCCGCGATGCGGCGCATGAAGTCGGCGTGCCACGCGCTCTCCGCCCCATGCTCGACGAGGCTTGAGAGCTTGATGTGGTGCATGGCGAAAACCATGGCGCTGGCGGCGCAGGCCTGGCCAAGCATCGAGCAAAGCTCGGCGATCTCGGTCGTAGTCGCGCTTTCGCCGCCGAGGCTGCGCGGAATCTGGATGCTGAGGAGGCGCTCCGCCTGCATCGCATCCACGGCTTCCTGAGGAAACCGGCCTTCAAAATCGACGGCGTCCGCGAATTTCGCCGCAATGGCGGCAACGCGGGCAGCCCTTGCTGCAAAACTGTCTTCCGTGATTTTGACCGGGAAGTTCATCAGGCGACCTTCCGGCTATCCTTGATCAGATCAACGGTCCGGGCGATGGCCGAGATGCTGGCGAAGGACTTGCGATTGAGGAGATTGTCCGGAAACTCGATATCGAAGGCGTCCTCGATGCCGAGCATGAGCTGAACCGATGCGAAGGAGGTGAGCCCCTCCGCGTACAGATCGGCATCGTCAGCCACGGTGTCGATGGCCACAGGCAGCTTGCCGAATTTCGCAAGCAGTTCGCGGATCGTCGTATTCATCCTCACATCTCCAAGCTGTCATAACCAGAGCGGGCGCTCATCGCCCTGTCATGGAGGTGCTTTTAAGGAGGAAAACCCAATATTCCGCTAAGGCATGTGGTTAAATCTGGCCATGATGAAAAGCTAAGAATTTAGCGTCTTCGGCTGATCAGTAGAGATAAAGCAAATCGGATCATTGCTTTGCGGGAAAAGCTTAAACAACGCTTTGCCCAAGCACGGATGAACCCAAGTGCTGAAATGAAACGAAGAACGGAACAGTTAACTCCCGCGCGGCGGGTAGATATGCTCTTGTCCGTTGTAGTCGGAAACCGAATAGCAACCCTCCGCGTTTCTGCGGATCGCGTTTTGGCCGATATCGGCTTTGCCATATCCACCGGGAATATCCAGAATATAGGTCGGTTGGCACAATCCAGAGATGCGGCCACGCAGGGAAGCTACGATCGCCTGCCCCTCTTCCACCGAGAGCCGAAAATGGCTGGTGCCCGGCGCGAGATCAGGGTGATGCAGATAATAGGGTTTCACCCGCGTCTCGACGAAGGCCTTCATCAACTCCGCCAGAACATCGGGATCGTCGTTGACGCCCTTGAGCAGCACCGACTGGCTGACCATGACGATGCCGGCATCGATGAGCCGGGCGCAAGCGGCGCGCGCCTCGGTCGTGAGCTCGCGCGGATGGTTGGCATGCAGCGCGACATAGGTGGTCTTGCCGCTCGCCTTCAACGCCTCGATCAGCGCCCCGTCGATCCTCTCGGGATCGACGACAGGCACACGGCTGTGAAAGCGCACGATCTTGACGTGATCGATATCTTTGAGCTGTTCGAGGATATCCCGCAGCCGGCGCGGCGACAGCACCAGCGGATCGCCGCCGGTGAGGATGACTTCCCAGATCGCCTCATGGCCCCGGATATAATCGAAGGCGGCTGTCATCGCGGCCGGATCGAGCGTCCCCAACCCCTGCGGCCCCACCATCTCGCGCCGGAAACAGAAGCGGCAATAGACGGGACAGACATGCACCGCCTTCAGAAGCACGCGATCCGGATAGCGATGAACGATGCCATCGACGGGGCTATGGGCGTGATCGCCGATCGGATCGGCCCGCTCCTCCGGCGTCATCACGAGCTCGGCGGCATCGGGCACGAACTGGCGCGCGATCGGATCTTCGGGATCGTTATGGTCGATCAGCCGCGCCATGTCAGGCGTTACCGCGATCGCATAACGCGCCGCGACCTCGTCCAGCGCCTCGCGGTCGCGATCGCGATCGCGATCGGCGATGAGCCCGGCATTGGCGAGCTCGTCCACCGTCTTGATCGGCCGGGTGATCGTCACTGCCCGTACTCCGCAACCGGCGCCCACAGCACCTGATCGATCCGCCTCGCACCCGTTGCCAGCATCACCAGCCGGTCGAAGCCGAGCGCGATACCGCTGGCATCGGGCATGATTGCCAACGCGTCGAGCAGGTCGTCGTCAATCGGATAGGTCTCGCCATAGATCCGCTTCTTCTCCGCCATCTCGATCTCGAAGCGGCGGCGCTGCTCGACGGGATCGGTCAACTCGCCGAAGCCATTCGCCAGCTCGACGCCGCAGGCATAGACCTCGAAGCGCTCGGCCACACGGGGATCGGCAGCCGATGGCCGCGCAAGGGCTGCTTCGCAGACCGGATACTCGTCGAGGATCGTCACGCGCCCCATGCCAAGATGCGGCTCGACCTTCTCGACCAAAACCCGACTGAAGAGATCGGCCCACTGGTCGTCCTCGGCGACGCGCATGCCGTTGCGCCGCATCTCGGCCGCCAGATGCTCGCGGTCGGTCGATCCATCGGCGCTGACGGAGGCCAAAAGATCGATATCGGCATGGCGGCGGAACGCCTCGGCGACGCTCAGGCGCTCCGGCCCGGCGAAGGGATCGCAGTTAGTCTCGCGGTAGCTCAGCATCGTCGTCTGCATCGTCTCAGCCGCAAGTGCTACGATGCGCACGCAGTCCATCATCAGGCTCTCATAGCTCTCGCCGGTGCGATACCATTCGAGCATGGTGAACTCGGGATGGTGCAGCGGCCCGCGCTCGCGGTTGCGATAGACATGCGCGAAGCAGGCGATGCGCTCCTCGCCGGCGGCAAGCAGCTTCTTGCAGGCGAACTCTGGCGAGGTGTGCAGATAAAAAGGTGCGGCCTGCCCATCCGTGGTCAGCGCCTCGGTGGCAAACGCATGCAGATGCGCCTCGTTTCCAGGCGACACCTGCAGTGTCGCCGTATCCACCTCGATGAAGTCCTCGCGGGCGAAATAGCCGCGCAGAGCCGCCTGAATCCGGTTGCGTCCGATCAGGAACGGTCGGCGGTCGGCATGCACACTGGGCGTCCACCAGGGAGACGCTTTGGCGATCGAGGGTTTCATCGAATGCTGTCCTGACCGGATCAACCAACGCAAGGGCTGGCTATTTGCCGGATTTTAGGTTAGTTGCGCCCCCAAAGAACACCTGATTGCGTCTCTGGGGCCATTTCGACAGTCCTCTACGACGCCAAAAGCCGAGTTACAAGGAACTCTTATGGTCAAGGTCATCGCCTCTTCCGTCCGCAAGGGCAACGTCCTCGATGTGGACGGCAAGCTCTACGTCGTTCTGACGGCCAACAACTTCCACCCGGGCAAGGGCACGCCGGTCACCCAGGTCGACATGCGCCGCATCGTCGACGGCGTGAAGGTCTCCGAGCGCTGGCGCACGACCGAGCAGGTCGAGCGCGCCTTCGTGGAAGACGTCAACCACCAGTTCCTCTATGAGGACGGCGAAGGCTTCCACTTCATGAACCCGGAATCCTATGACCAGGTCGTCGTAGACGTCGAAACCATGGGCGACCAGAAGGCCTACCTGCAGGAAGGCATGGTCTGCATATTGTCCATGCACGAAGGTGTAGCGCTCGCGCTGCAGCTGCCGCGCCATGTGACACTCGAGATCACCGAAACCGAGCCGGTCGTCAAGGGCCAGACGGCATCGTCTTCCTATAAGCCGGCTATGCTCTCCAACGGCGTCCGCACCTCGGTTCCCCCGCACATCGACGCCGGCACCCGCGTCGTCATCGCGACCGAAGACAACTCCTACGTCGAGCGCGCCAAGAACTAATCCGGCGCCGACCGAAGCTTCAAAGGCCGTATCGCCCCGCGATGCGGCCTTTTTCTTTGGCAGTCTTTCCCAACTACAAGACAACAAAAAAGGCGCCGGAAAACCGACGCCTTTTCTTATCCGTAGACCTGATCGCTCAGGCCAAAGCCTTTAGCGCGGGCAACGTGCTTCGTAGCGGCGGCCGTAGCGGTCGCGGTAGACGCAGTAGCCGCGGCGTTCGACCGACTGGCCGATGAGCGCGCCGGCGAGACCACCGGCAACGGCGCCGACCGCCGCGCCACCCCAGCTGTGGCTGACCGCGCCGCCGATGACAGCGCCGGTGCCGGCGCCGATCGCGGTGCCTTGTTCCGTGGCCGTGCAGGATGCGAGCGCGCCGACCAGGGCGCCGATGAGTACAATCTTCTTCATCATGATGACATTTCTCCCAGGTTTTTCGGGCGCTTAGATACGGCCCATGAGTACAAGAATGATAATAATGACGAGAACTAGGCCCAAACCGCCAGAAGGTCCATAGCCCCAGCTGCGACTATAGCCCCAATTCGGCAGAGCTCCGAGCAAAAGCAGAATAAGGATAATGAGTAGTATGGTTCCAAGCATATCCCGTGACCTCAGCGCATTTCGAGTTTGAATGAGCGAGAAACACGTAAGCCGGCTTTTGGTTCCGCCGATTTTTTCCAACAGGACAATATTTTTCAGCAGGCAAGCCGACGTCATCTGGCATCCTCGCGTCGACGCTGCCGAGGCGCGGCGCCAAAGGCGCATTTGCGCCTATGGTTAAAATTTCCATAAAACACAATAGGTTGTCGTGAACAAACCGGGAAGCCGGCAAAGTCGCTGATTCGTCTTCCCTTTGTTCCGGATTTGATCGAGCCCGCTTCGAAACGGATTTTTTACATTTCGGGCGGAACCGAAGTCACCGCTACACGCCCCTTCCTTATCCGCCGAACAAAAAAGCCTGTACACGCCAAGCGAGAATCATCCGATTCAGCATCTGGTGGGAAAAAGTGATTCAAAATCAATACTTAGCAGTGAACAAACCCTGAATCATCGGGAGTCAGCGATTCGTCTCCGATTCGTTCTACTGCTGTTCCGAATCGTTATGCGAGCATTCCACAAGCTATTCGCGAGAGCTAAAATCCGCCGGTGAAATTGAAATCAGCCCTTGCGTTTGCGCCAACGGCTGTCCATTTGTTTGTCTGCTTCGGATCAGGAGCTTGGTTTTACCCCCGGGGCACCCCCGCCCCGTCTGCAGGACAAAGACACTGACATCGCAGCCGATGATACTGAGTGGGCGCGGCGTGACCGCGGTGCTCGGTCCAACCAATACAGGCAAGACCCATTATGCCATCGAGCGGATGGTTGCCCACGGTACCGGCATCATCGGCCTGCCGCTGCGCCTGCTCGCGCGCGAGGTCTATACCCGTGTCTGCGAAAAGGTTGGTGTCCACAACGTAGCCCTGGTGACCGGCGAGGAGAAGATCTCGCCGCCGAATGCACGCTACTCCGTCTGCACCGTCGAAGCGATGCCGCGCGAAACCAAGGCCGCCTTCGTCGCCATCGACGAAGTGCAGCTCGCCGGCGATCTCGAGCGCGGCCACATCTTCACCGACCGCATCCTGCATCTGCGCGGTCGCGACGAAACGCTACTGCTCGGCGCAGGCACCATGCGGCCGATCCTCCAGCATCTGCTTCCCGGCATCACCGTCGTCGAGCGTCCGCGCCTGTCGCACCTGCTTTACGCCGGCCAGAAGAAGATTACCCGCCTGCCGCAGCGCTCCGCCATCGTCGCCTTTTCGGCCGATGAGGTCTATGCGATCGCCGAGCTCATCCGCCGCCAGCGCGGCGGCGCGGCCGTCGTTCTCGGCGCGCTGAGCCCCCGCACCCGCAATGCCCAGGTCGCGCTCTACCAGGCAGGCGACGTCGAATATCTGGTGGCGACGGACGCGATCGGCATGGGGCTCAACCTCGATGTCGACCATGTCGCCTTCGCCCAGGACCGAAAGTTCGACGGCTACCAGTTCCGCAATCTCAATCCCGCCGAGCTTGCCCAGATCGCCGGACGCGCCGGACGCCATCTGCGCGACGGTACATTCGGTGTGACGGGCCATGTCGATCCGTTCGACGAGGAGCTGGTCGGCCGCATCGAGGGCCACCACTTTGACAACGTCAAGGTGCTGCAGTGGCGCACCACGGACCTCGATTTCAAGTCGATCCAGACGCTTCGCGCCAGCCTTGAAACCGGGCCACGCGTGCCCGGCCTGACGCGCGCGCTGCCGGCTGTCGACCAGCAGGCGCTGGAGCAGCTGTCGCGCTATCCCGAGATCCGCGATCTGGCGGATACCCCTGCGAGGGTCGAAAAGCTATGGGAGGCCTGCGCGCTGCCGGATTATCGGCGCATTACGCCGGCCCAGCACGCCGATCTGATCGCGACCCTCTTTTCCGATCTCGTGCGCTATGGCACGGTAAATGAGAATTTCCTTGCCGAACAAGTGCACCGCGCAGATCGAACTGACGGTGAAATTGACACGCTTTCGGCGCGAATCGCGCAGATAAGGACGTGGACCTATGTATCGAATCGGCCCAGCTGGCTTGCCGATCCGACACACTGGCAGGAAAAGACGCGGGAAATCGAAGATCGATTGTCCGATGCGTTACATGAAAGGTTGACGAAACGCTTTGTTGATCGCAGGACATCTGTGCTCATGAAGCGCCTGAGAGAGAATGCGATGCTGGAAGCTGAAATCAGTGTAAATGGCGATGTCTTCGTAGAAGGACATCATGTAGGGCAGTTGTCGGGTTTCCGGTTCACGCCTGTATCGGGAGCGGATGGTCCGGACGCGAAGGCTGTCCAGGCTGCTTCGCAAAAGGCGCTTGCTTTGGAATTCGAAGCCCGCGCGGCGCGTATTCACGCGTCCGGCAACGGCGATCTGGCGATCGGTTCCGACGGCTCGATCCGTTGGCTCGGCGATCCCGTGGCACGTCTGGCGGGCACCGAGCACATCATGCGTCCGCGCCTGATCCTGCTTGCCGACGAACAGCTGACCGGCAATGCGCGCGACCACGTCGCCGCCCGCCTGGAACGCTTCGTCAATCACCACATCTCGACCGTGCTGAAGCCGCTCGACGATCTGTCGCGCGCTGAAGACCTGCAGGGCCTCGCTAAGGGTCTGGCGTTCCAGCTGGTGGAAAATCTCGGCGTGCTCTTCCGTCGCGACGTGACCGAAGAGGTCAAGTCGCTGGATCAGGACGCGCGCGCCTCGATGCGCCGTTACGGCGTTCGCTTCGGCGCCTACCACATCTTCGTTCCAGCGCTCCTGAAGCCGGCTCCGGCCGAGCTCATCACGCTGCTCTGGGCGCTGAAGAACGACGGTCTCGACAAGCCGGGTTACGGCGACCTCATTCCGGTTCTGGCCGCCGGCCGTACCTCTGTCGTCACCGATCCGAGCTATGAGCGCAATTTCTACAAGCTGGCGGGTTTCCGTTTCCTTGGAAAGCGCGCCGTTCGCGTCGATATCCTCGAGCGCCTGGCCGACATCATCCGTCCGCTGCTGCAGTGGAAGCCGGGTCAGCCGAACCGCCCAGAGGGTGCCTATGACGGCCGCCGCTTCACCACGACCACGGCAATGCTCTCCATTCTCGGCGCTACGCTCGAGGACATGGAAGAGATCCTGAAGGGTCTTGGCTACCGCGCCGACGCCGTAAAGGCCGAGGAAGCAGCCACCTATCTGGCAGCACAGGACGCCGCCGCGACGCCTGCCGCAACAGCTACGACGGAAGCAACCGCTGACGCCGCCGCTGAAACGGCCGAGCACGACGACGCCGACAGCGCCCCTGCTGACGAAACGACTGCGGAAGCACCGGCTGCCGAAACCGCCGAAGCGCCCGCCGCTGAAGCACCAATCGCTGAAACGACCGCGACCGAAGCCTCTACCGACGCTGCACCCGCAGCTGAAGCGCCGGCTGCCGAAGCCGAAGAGCCGAAGCCGGTTCTGCTCTGGCGTCTTGGTGGCCGCACCGACGGCAACCAGCGCCAGGCACGCGGCCATGGCGAACGCCGTGGCGGCGAACGCCAGGGTGAGCGTCAGGAGCGTGGCGAGCGCCAGGGTGATCGCCAGGATCGTGGCCACGGCCATCGTCGCCAGGGCGGCGAAGGCGAGAACCGCGACGGTAACCGCCAGAACCGCGGCAAGGACGGCGGCAAGCCGCACCAGGGCCGCAACGACCAGCGCGGCGACCGTCAGGACCGTGGCGGCAAGGGTCGCGACGACCGCAACAACAACCGTGGCGGCTCCCAGCCGCTG
Organism: Rhizobium sp. S163; assembly: GCF_030380805.1. Taxonomy (NCBI): domain Bacteria; kingdom Pseudomonadati; phylum Pseudomonadota; class Alphaproteobacteria; order Hyphomicrobiales; family Rhizobiaceae; genus Rhizobium; species Rhizobium sp. S163. The sequence continues at coordinate 283,352 of NZ_JAUDSA010000038.1, forward strand.
CGCTTCGAGGCAAAGCCCCCGCGCAAGGAAAAGCCGGTCGATCCGGATTCGCCCTTCGCAAAGCTCGCTGCCTTGAAGGAGCAGATGAAGAAGTAATCGATGAGCGAGAAGACACAGCCATCAAGCGGTTCGCGCCAGCGCATCGACAAGTGGCTGTTCTTCACGCGCATGATCAAATCGCGCTCGCTGGCGCAGGCCCATGTTCAATCCGGGCATGTGCGCATCAACGGCGAGCGCGTTTCCCAGCCAAGTCACCAGATCAAGACCGGTGACAAGATCGAGCTCTCGCTCGACCGCCGCGAGTTCGTTCTAGTCGTCAAAGCGGGTGGCGCGCGGCGCGGCCCTTTCGAGGAGGCCCGCCTCCTCTACGACGACATCTCACCCTCCGCGCAAGACCGCAAACAGCTGACGCCCTACGAGCAGGCGACGCGCGATACGGGCGCTGGACGCCCGACCAAGAAAGAGCGCCGCGCAATCGACCGCCTGATGTCCGACGACGATTAGAAAATCCGTCTCCAAACTCGACGCTTTCGCGCTTTCTTTATCCTTGAAATCCGGCACTAAAGCCGATACTTCACAAGCAACTTGCCGGATGGCGTGGCGGTTCCCAAGACTGGTCATGTCCGTCTCCGGCCAGGGGAAAGGCGCGACGTTCCAGGTTGCCCGGCCCCGTCTGCGTGAAAATCCTGGAGTTCTTCATGACCTATGTCGTGACCGACAACTGCATTCGCTGCAAATATACCGATTGCGTTGAAGTCTGCCCCGTTGATTGCTTCTATGAAGGCGAGAATTTCCTCGCGATCAATCCTGACGAATGCATCGACTGCGGCGTCTGCGAGCCGGAATGTCCCGCCGAGGCGATCAAGCCGGATACCGAACCGGGCCTCGACAAGTGGCTGAAGATCAATGCCGAGTTCGCCAGCATCTGGCCCAACATCACCGTCAAGAAGGACGCGATGGACGGCGCCAAGGACGTGGATGGCGAGACCGGAAAGTTCGAGAAATACTTCTCGGAAAAGCCCGGCGCCGGCGATTGATCGCCCGTTGATACTATAGTCTGAGACAGGGGCGGAATCTGCCCAATCTCACGGCGGATATGCATGACTTATGGGGGCGACATGTGTTGCCCGCATGACTCATACGCAGTAAATTATTGATTTCCTCATATTTTTGTGGTAACTTTCACACACTGTTCCTTTTGCGGCATCAAGGATGCCCCAAACCACCACGAAAGCAAACAAATCCAAGCGCGATTTCCGTGACATATCATCATCTTGAGCTGTCACGCCCCAAGATTGCGTGTCTGAATATGCTTGCTTCTTCCCGGTGGGACCAGAAGTAAAGTCACCCGACGGATCCGACCGTCTCATCCGGGCCTGACTGACCCGGCTCCGGCCTTGGCCGGAAGCGTAACAGGGAGTTTTTGACAAGAATGACGATCCAGCAGAAAAAGCCTTCAGCAGCCCGCCATGGTTTCAAGACCGGTGAATCGATCGTGTACCCCGCTCATGGAGTCGGTACCATCACCGCCATCGAAGAGCAAGAAGTTGCCGGGATGAAGCTCGAACTTTTCGTTATCGATTTCGAGAAGGACAAGATGCGCCTGAAAGTGCCGGTCGCAAAGGCCATGAGCATTGGCATGCGCAAGCTTTCCGAGACGGATTTCGTCGAGCGTGCTTTGAAGGTCGTGCAGGGCAAGGCGCGCGTCAAGCGCACCATGTGGTCCCGTCGCGCGCAGGAATACGATGCCAAGATCAACTCCGGCGACCTGATCTCGATCGCTGAAGTCGTTCGCGACCTTTATCGTGCCGAAAACCAGCCGGAACAGTCCTATTCCGAACGCCAGCTTTACGAAGCAGCGCTTGACCGCATGGCGCGCGAAATCGCCGCCGTCAACAAGCTCTCGGAAACCGAAGCCGTCCGCCTCGTCGAAACGAACCTGAACAAGGGTCCGAAGCGCGGCAAGGCTGTGGAAGAAGACGAAGCAGAAGAGGAAGAAGCAGCCTGATCTCAGGCTTTCTTCTCACCAAAAAACCCGGCCATCGTGCCGGGTTTTTTTATTGGAACCTTTTCCACGGTCGCGCGTTTACACACTGTCACCACGGACTTCCGGGAGAAAGCAATTTCGCTGGAGGTCCGGTTTTCATGTCAGGATGCGACGAGGAGCGGATCATGCCTTCTACAAATTGCCGATTTGGCAACGTGAAGAAAACGGTCTGGGCTCGCGGCATAACCAGCACATAGCAGTAACTAGGGCCTCTCTCTGAGACGTCCAGAGTTAGAGGCCTTCATATCTTCCAGCCATGAATTTGATCCGGTCCGCAATGTCCGGAAGCAAGCCTTGTTTGCCCTTTTTCAGGGCTAAAAGTCTGAACTCAGGAGACCGATATGAAGAACATGTCTGCAGACCGGCGCATGATCAAGATCGCCATGGCGGCTCCCTATCTTGCCCGCGAGGAAGAACATGACCTCGCTGTCCGTTGGAAGCACAACGACGACCGCGGGGCACGCAACCAGATCGCAATGGCGCATATGCGCCTCGTCATTTCCATGGCCGCGAAATTTCGCAACTTCGGACTTCCCATGAGCGACCTCGTCCAGGAAGGCTATGTCGGCCTTCTGGAAGCAGCCGCCCGCTTCGAGCCGGAGCGCGATGTCCGCTTCTCCACCTATGCAAGCTGGTGGATCCGCGCCTCGATCCAGGATTACATCTTGCGCAACTGGTCGATCGTGCGCGGCGGCACCAGCTCGGCTCAGAAGGCGCTGTTCTTCAATCTTCGCCGCCTGCGCGCCAAGCTCGCCAAGGGTGACACGCAGCTGACGCTACAGTCGATCCACCAGGAAATCGCGGCAGCACTCGGCGTCAGCCTCTCCGACGTCCAGACCATGGATGCACGCCTTTCCGGCAACGACGCGTCGCTGCAGGCACCATCGGTGTCTGGCGATGCCGACAGCGCCGAGAAGATGGATTTCCTCGTCAGCAACGAGCCTCTGCCCGATGAACAGGTCACCAACATGATCGACGGCGAACGCCGCCGCGTGTGGCTGGCTTCCGCGCTCACCCATCTCAACGAACGCGAGATGAAGATCATCAGCGCCCGCCGCCTTGCCGAAGATGGTGCGACGCTGGAAGAGCTCGGCGCCGACCTCGGCATCTCCAAGGAGCGCGTCCGCCAGATCGAAAGCCGCGCCATGGAAAAGCTCCGGACAGCGCTCGTCAGCGCCGACCCGTACATGGCCGCGCATTAAGACATCCTCGAGATTACTCCCCAGTGATGCAACTGGCCCGGCGCAAGCCGGGCCTCTTTTTATTCCGAGATGATTTTCACACGATCGCCGGGTGCCACCGAGGCACCGGTCGGCAGGGCGTTGATCAGCTTGAACAGATCGAGCTTGCGATCCGTCCCCATCATCCGCGCCGCAAGCGTGGTGATGTTATCTCCAGGCTGCACCGTCAGCACACGCACCCGGAGTGGCTTCAGCGACGCGGCCTCGGCCGGCGTCATGCGCCGGAAGCTGGAGCGCAGCACGTCGGCGGTCGATTGCAGCGCGGTGCTTCCTTTCGGCACGGCCGTGAGGAAGCGGAAGATCTGCGAGTTGTTGCGCACGACAGTCACGTCGAAATCCCAGCGATCGGCACTGGCGCGCGCGGTGGCCGCCTCCATGCCGTTGACGGTGATCTGCTGGATGGTCGACGGATCGAGCCCGGTGACCCAGCCGCTTGAGATATAATTGGTCAGCGACTGGTTCTGATTGTCGGCCACGCCATCGAAGCGGATCGCGATATCGCCGGGACCGGTCGCCATGACCGCCTCGACCTTGTTGTCGATCTTGAAGTCCGGCGGCACGTCGAAGCGGATGCCGAGACCACCATGCAGGAAGGTCTGGCCGCGAACGTAACCCTCTTCCGGGCTATCGCCGTAGAGCAGGCCATCGATGCCGTCGAGATAATATCCGCGCCCGGTATCGCCGACCTTGCCCTCCTGGCCGAAGGCACGGGCGTGGTCGCGCGCAAGCTCGATGCGCTGCGCCGAGTTCGGATGGCTGGACAGGAAGTCCAGGCTCTGGTCGGCATCGGGATCAACAGACATGAAGCGGCTGTAGCCGGCCATGGAATCGAGGAAGCGGCTGGCGGCATAAGGATCGTAGCCGGCTTCGCCGAGCATGCGCACGCCGATGACGTCGGCCTGCAATTCCTGCTGGCGCGAGAAAGCGGCTAGGCGCAGCTTGCCGCGCGCCAGAGCCTGCTTGCCGGCGATATCGCTCGAAAGCACCTCGGCGACGACGCGGCTGGCGATCACTTCCGCCTCTTCGCGCTTCTGCCGCTCGATACCGTGATTGGCGGTGACGTGGCCCATTTCGTGCGACAGCACGGCCGCCACTTCCGACGCATCGTTCGCAAGCGCCAGAAGACCGCGCGTGACATAGAGATAGCCGCCAGGCAGCGCGAATGCGTTGATCGCGGGCGAATTCAGGATGGTGATGCGATAGGACTGGCTCGGATTTTCCGACACTGCCGTCAGCGCGCCGGCAATACGCGCCACCAGACGCTCGGTCTTGGCGTCCTTATACTCGCCGCCATAGCTGGCCACGATGCGCGGGTGCTCGCGCGCGCCCATGGCGGCACGCGGATCGTTCTTCTGCACCTCGTCGACAATCTGCGGATTGGAGGAAGGGCCGACACTGGGCTGATAGGATTGTTCGAGCGCCGACTGACAGCCGTAGAGCGCCACGGTGGAGGCGGACAGGATCGACGCCCGTCGCGCCCAGCGGCACGCTGCGAAGAACACATCACTGGAAGGCGCGGGCAGTTTCCACGTCGTCATGCGGTCCAGTCTGGCTCTCCGAGTCATCGCGCTTCTCGGCCGGCTCGCCGTCATGGCGCCCCGGTCGTCTTCATCAAGGTTCAACAGGCGTACGCCCCCGTTTCCGCAGTGCACAATCGAGGGCCCAAGTCTTTGCTTTAGCTGATTTCCGCATCGGTTGCATAGCGAGACTCTGCCTAAATATGGCGGCTTTATACTTTAGCAAGCCTAACGTGGTTAAGGAGTTCTCTGGGTCGCCGCAAATTATGGCGAAAGTGCCGTTGTCTTGTTAAGATTCGTCGATCCGCAGAAATTGCCGCAGCGCGGAATTGTTCTCGCCGGTCGAAAACCGGTCGATCGGCGCCGCCACCGCGACCCTGCCCTGGTCGATGAAAATCGCATAGTCGGCAATCCGCCTGATCTCGTCGGCATCGTGCGACACGATCACGACAGTGTTGCCGCTGTCGCGGTGCATGGCCAGAAGCAACCCCGCCATGTCGCGCCGCAAGCTTGGATCGAGCGCGGCGAAGGGCTCGTCGAGCAAAAGGATGGGGCGCTGACGCACCAGCGCCCGGGCAAAGGCCACCCGCTGCCGCTCGCCACCGGAAAGCGTCGCCGGCATCCGCTTTTCAAAGCCTGACAGCCCGACCTTCTCGAGCGCCGACGTGATCGCCCGCCGATCGGCATCGCCAAGTTTCAGCGCCGGATGGATGCCGAGCCCGATATTGGTGAAGACATCGAGATGCGCAAAGAGGTTGTTGTCCTGAAACACCAGCGACACGGGCCGCTCCGCCGGATGCTGATGGCCGATATTCTTCCCGTCAAACAGGATCTGACCTGCATCCGCCGTGTCAAAACCGGCCAGCAGATTGAGGAAGGTCGACTTGCCCGCGCCCGATGCGCCGGTGACGCCAATGACGGCGCCCTCAGGCAGCGCGCAATCGAACAGGAATGAATTCTGGCCCAGCCGCAGCGTCACGCCGCGCATCTCGATGGCATCAGTCATGCGATAGCGCCTCCCGCTTCGGTTCATCCGCCAGCCCCGAGCCCATCGTGCCCGAAATCGTCAATAGCAGGCAGATCACGCCGAGGATCAGCGCCAGCCCATCCGCATCATTGGTGCGATAGCTCCCGAGGCTGGAATAGACCAGCCATGGCAGCGTCACGAAACTATCCGAACCGAACAGCGCGACGGCACCGAGATCGCCCAGCGACAGCGCCATGGCGAAGGAGAGCGCCGTCAGCACCGGCTTGCGCAGATCCGGCCACGAAATCAGCCGCAGCTTGGCGAGGCCGGAGATGCCGAGGCTCGCGCTCAGCCGCTGCGTACGGCGCTGGTGGATTGCATAGGCCGGCTCCAGCACCCTGACGACAAAGGGCATCGCCATCAGCGCGTTGATGGCGACGACGAGCACCGGCGCCACGACATTGACGTCACCGACATCACGCGCCGCTAGGAACCAACCCGTGGCGAGAACGATGGGCGGGAAGAGCAGCACGAGGGACGAGGCCGCACCCATGGCGGCAAGGAAGGACCCCGCGCCGCGCCGTGCTCTCTTCTCAAGCGAAAGCGTATGGCGCGCACGCACAAGCGGCATCGACAGAATGAGCGACAGCAGGGCCGACGAGAGCGCCATCACGCCGCTGGTGGCAAGCGCCCTCCAGAAGATCGCTTCGCCGACGAGCTTCACTAGATCGGCGCGCAGGCCGGCGATGACGACGAAAAGCAGCGGCAGGCCGAGAAACAGCACCGCCAGCGTGAGAAGCGCGCGATCGGCGATCCATGCACCGAACAGCGTGCCATCGGGCCGCCGGATCGTGCGGCCCGCCGTCAGCCCCGCATCTCCTGATGCCGGCAGCAGCGACAGAATGCCGAGCACCACGGCCGTCAGCGCGATCTGCAGCAGGGACAAGCCCACGGCGCGGCCGGGATCGAAATCGAAGCGCAGCGACTGGTAGATCGCCACCTCGATCGTGGTCGCCGCCGGTCCGCCGCCGAGCATCAGCACCAGCGTGAAGCTGGTGGCGCAGAGCATGAAGATCAGCCCCGCCACGCCCGGTATGACGGAGCGCAGCACCGGCCACTCGATGAAGCGGAAGACGGAAACCGGCCGCATGCCGAGGCCGCTCGCCACCAGCCAGTATTCGCCCGGCACCCGCTCCAGCGCCGCCAGCATCAGCCGGCAGGCGAGCGGCAGGTTGAAGAACACATGCGCGAGCAGAATGCCCGACAGCCCATAGATGCTGACGGGTTGATCGATCCCCGCCCATGACAGCATCGTGTTGACGACGCCCTGCCGGCCCCAGATACCGATCAGGCCGAGCGCGCCGATCAGCACCGGCAGCCCCATCGGCACCGCCATGAGCCGGATGATCCAGATGCGACCGACAAATCGCGGCTGCCGCGCCAGCGCCCGTGCGACCGGAATGGCCAGCACGACAGACAGCAGCGTCGAAAGCGCCGCCTGCAGAAGCGTGAAGCGCAGAACGCGCAGGATGTATGGATCGGAAACGATCGCGCCGACGGGCATGCCATCGGTGGAGATCAGCAGGGACAGCGTCGCGACCGTCACGAAGACGATGATCGCGGCGAGGCTAAGCGCCCCGCCAGCCAGCGCGTATCGTCTTTCGGACGGCGCAAGAAGCATCAATTCATGCTCATGGCGGCCAGCCACTCGTCGATCCAGGCCTTGCGGTTCTTGGCAACCTCATCCGAGCTCATTAGGAAGGTCTTCGACGGATTGACAAGCTTGCCGAAAGCATCCGGCAGCGGTTCCGAGGTCTTCGACACCGGCATCATCCAGTTGTTGGTCGGGATCGTGTCCTGGAAGCCTGATGTCACCATGAACTTCAGGAAGTCCTGCGCCAGCGCCTTGTCCGGCGCATTCTTCAGGAGGCCGGCAACCTCGATCTGGATGTAATGCCCTTCGGAGAATGCCGCTGCCTGGTAACGATCGGTGTTTTCCGAAACCATGTGATAGGCGGGCGACGTCGTATAGGAGAGCACCATCGGCGCCTCGCCCTTGGTGAACAGGCCATAGGCCTCCGACCAGCCCGGCGTCACCGTCAGCACGCGTTTCTTGAGCTTGGCCCAGGCTTCCGGCGCCTGGTCGCCATAGACCGACTTGACCCAGAGCAGCAGGCCGAGGCCCGGCGTAGAGGTGCGGGGATCCTCGATAACGATCTTCTGCGCGGGATCGCCGTCTACCAGTTCCTTCAAGCTCGCCGGCGGCGTCTTGATTGTCTGCGTGTCGTAGATCACGGCGAAATGGCCGTAGTCATAGGGCACGAAGACATCATCCTTGAAGCCGCCGGGGACCTTTAGCGCGCTGGTATCGACGCCGCTTGCATCGAACAAGCCGGTGGCCTTGGCTTCCGTGATGAGGTTCGTGTCGAGGCCGAGCACGACATCGGCCTTGGTGCCGGCACCTTCGAGCTTCAGACGCGACAGCAGTGCCACGCCATCCGCGACGCTGACGAAGTTGACCGTGCAGCCGCAGGTCTTCTCGAACGCGGCCTTTACCTTGGGACCGGGACCCCATTCGGAAGTGAAGCTCTCATAGGTGTAGATGGTGAGCGTCTTGTCGGCGGCGTGTACTGCCGTTGCCGAAAAGCCCGCCAACAGCATGGCAGCGCCGAGCGCATAGGTCTTGAAATGGGTCATGACACCTCTCCTCTAGGTTCATTGAAGGGGAAAAGGGCGGTGCCTGGTGTCACGCGTCTAATCCCTCCGCCGGTGTTAGCCGGATCAGGTTCCGCGGGTTGGCTTTTGCAAGCCTCTCAGCCAAGCATCCTGAAGATACGAGGCACCCCGTTAGAGCGTCGCAAGGTGTATATCCGTAGCCGGCGTCTGGCAAGAGCGGACGTCGGCCAGGGTTCGTCAGGCAGATTCGTCGGCTATTCGGCGGCCGCTTTTGCGGGCGCCGCACCGGTGCGCGGCAATTGCACCGGCTTCAGCATCAGTGCCGCGAGCAGGCCGATGAAGGCAATGAGACACGAGGTCAGGAACAATGGCACGAAGGCGCTGGCATAGGCATCTGCCACCGCCTGGCGCGCGGCTTCCGGCAAGGCCGCCATCATCTTCGGCGTCAGCTGCTCGATATTCTCAACGCCGGGGATGGACGCTCCCGTCCGACCGAGCTGCGAGCCGATGATCGCGCCGTAGATGGAGATGGCGATCGAGGCTCCGCCCATGCGCGACAGCGTTACCGATCCGGTCGCCGCCCCGACATCGCGGGCAGGCGCCGCGTTCTGCACGCCGATGATCGGCACCTGCTGCGCGAGGCCGATACCGATGCCGTGCACCGCCATGATCGCGCCGATGATCAGCACGGGTGTTCCGGCATGCACCTGCGACAGCAGCGCGAAGGCGACAGTGCCGAAGGAGAGGCTGGCGACGGCGAACGGCTTGTAGCGTCCCGTCGCCGAAATGAACCGCCCGGCCGACAGCGAGCCGCATACGATGCCGCCGGTGAGCAGAATGAAGAGCGCACCGGCCGCCGATGGCGACAGGCCTGTGGTCGTCTGCAGGAACAGTGCGAAGTAGTTGACCATGCCGATACCGATCGCGCCGCTCATGACCGACATGACCAAGAGCAGGCCGAATGTCGGGTTACGAAACAGCGACAACGGAACGATCGGCTCAGCGGCGCGCCGCTCCACCAGCACCCAGGCAATGGCGCAGACGATGCCGAGCGCGATGATCGCAAGATTGCCCGGCGCGACCAGCGAGCCGAAAAGCTGGCTGCCATCGGCGGCAAGCACGATGCAGCTTGTGGTCATCGCCAAGAGCAGCGCGCCGGCGTAATCGATCTTCGGGCGGCGGTTCGGCTTGCGATAGGGCAGCATGAAGGCCAGCCCGGCGATCACGATCGCGCCGATCGGCACATTGACGAGAAAGATCGAGCGCCAGCCGAACAGATCGCTCATCGCGCCGCCGAGGACAGGACCAATGGCGCCGGATGCCATCAGCACAAGGCTGGAATAGCTCTGGTATTTCGCCCGCTCGCGCGGCTCGAAGAGATCCGCATTGACGGCGAAGATCGACACCATGATGCCGCCGCCGCCGAGCCCCTGCAGCACGCGCGCCGCGATGAGCGTATCCATCGACACGGCCAAGCCGCACAGCGTCGAGCCCACGGTGAAGATGATGATCGCCGCCATCATCACGTATTTGCGCCCGAAGAGATCTCCCAGCTTGCCGTAGAGCGGCATGACGGCGCTGACGGCAAGGAGATAGGCCGAGCCGATCCAGCCGAACCGCTCGATCTGCCCGAACTCGCCGACGATGGTGGGAAGCGCGGTGGCGACGATCTGGTTGTCGAGCGTGGCCATGAAAAGCGCGGCCATCAGGAAAAGAAAGAGAATGAGCCGGCGACGGGGATCCGTGACCAGGGGCTGCACGGCAACTTGCATGTTCATCGGGTGATCTTTCAGGGTTTCGTCGCATTTATGTGCTATCAGCATATAAATGTCAATGTCACATAAATGACATCGGCATGTTTTCTTGCGCGACAGTTCCTGCTATCGTCCCACACATGAATGACACCGCAGAAGAAACCCGCGAGCCGGACGCCGCGATTGAGGACATCGTGCATATCGGGCAAAGCATGACCCGTATGCGGATGATAACGGGGCGGCGCCTCATCGCCCGCCTCGCCATCGCCAAGGTGGCGCCGGATATCGAGCTCTCGCATCTCGACGTGCTCGATGCCGTCATGCGCGCCTCCGAACAGGGAGAGGTCACTGTCGGCACCATAGCCGAGGCCATGCGCATCGACCCCTCGCGCGCCAGCCGCATCGTCGCCGATATGGTGGGCAGAAACGTCCTGCAGCGCGCCGCCTCGCAGCAGGATGCAAGGCGCATCCTCGTGGAGGTCACGCCTTTCGGTCAGCGGCTCCTGCAGGAACTGAAGGCCCAGAAGCTCGCCATTATCAAGGACGTGATTGCCGATTGGTCGGCGGAAGAGGCGGAAGCCTTCGCCGGGCTGTTCGACAAGTTCATGGGTGGTTTCGAGCGCGTGTTCGCCGTCAAGGACAAGAACCTGCCACCTGCGCCAAGCCTGTCAAAATAAGCGCACGAATTGATCTGAATCAATCTATTGATTGGCGTCATTTCCTAAAGCTCTGCTGGACGTAAAATTCAGGAGAGAATCAGTGAACCCCCGCCATTTCAAACTCAAAGCCATTTTTGCTGCCGCCGCCCTCGCCAGCGCCGCATTTCCGGCTATGTCCGCCGACCTGACCCAGCCGACCGCGGCTCAGGAAGCAACGCAGGGCCCGAGCCCCTGGATGATCCGCCTGCGCGCGCTAGGCGTTATCACCCAGGATTCCGGCTACGTTGGCGGCGTCGCGGGATCGGATCTCTCCTATTCGGACACCGTCGTTCCTGAATTCGACGTCACCTACTTCTTCACCGACAACATCGCCGCCGAACTCATTCTCGGCACGACCTTCGCCAACGTCACCGGCGAAGGCTCGATCGACGGGCTCGGCAAGGTCGGCAAGACCTGGCTGCTGCCGCCGACCGTCACGCTGCAGTATCACTTCAACGATTTCGGCAACTTCAAGCCCTATGTCGGCGCCGGCTTGAACTACACCATCTTCTACAACGAGAAGGGCAAGAGCGCCCAGAGCCTCGATATCGACAACACCTTCGGCGTCGCGCTCCAGGCCGGCTTCGACTACATGTTCGACGAGCACTGGGGCCTCAACGTCGACGTCAAGAAGATCTTCCTGCGTCCCGATTTCAACGTGAACGTCGGCGGCACCGACATGACCGGCAAGGCAAAGCTCGATCCCTGGCTGATCGGCGCCGGTGTGACCTACCGGTTCTAAGCGCGGTCTTTCGCCGAGAAACGCTTGAGGGCGCGGACAAACCATGTCCGCGCCCTTTCCCTTTTCCTCCGCTTTGCGCTATGGGCAATGCCCATGAGCCAATCCACCTTCACCATCCTGCTCGGCGGCGAGCTGCACATGACGGAGCGCCTTCGCGCCGCCGTATCCGGCAGCCGTTTCATCGCGGCCGATGGTGGCATGCGGCACGCGCTGGCGCTCGATGTCAGGCCGGAGCTCTGGGTTGGCGATTTCGATTCCACGCCGGATGATTTGACGGCCGCTTTCTCCGATATCCCGAGAAAACCCTACCCCGCTGCCAAGGCCGCCACCGATGGCGAGATCGCCGTGTCTGAGGCGATCGCCCGCGGCGCAACGCGGCTTATCCTCGTGGGCGCCCTCTCAGGCGACCGTTCAGACCACGCGCTGCAGCACCTGCTCTACGCCGTCAGCCTCGCCGAAACCGGCCTCGATGTGCTGCTCACCTCGGGCACGGAGGAAGCCGTGCCGCTGATCGCCGGCAGCATCACGCTCGATCTGCCGAAGAACAGCCTGTTTTCCGTTCCCGCCTTCAGCGAGCTCAACGGCCTCTTTATCGAGAACGCCCGCTACCCGCTCAGCGATTTCCATTTGCCCTTCGGCTCGTCGCGCACCATTTCCAATGTCGCGGAAGGCCCCGTGCGCTTCTCGCTTGAAAGCGGCCGCGCCATCGTGCTCGCCCGCCCTTACGATCTTTCCGGAGTCTGATTTTTGGCGCCCCCTATCCTTAAACTCGACGATATCTTCCTGAGCTTCGGCGGCGCGCCGCTTCTGGCGGGTGCTGCCCTGCAGGTGGAGCCCGGCGACAAGATCTGCCTTGTCGGCCGCAACGGCTCCGGCAAGTCGACGCTCCTGAAGATCGCCGCGGGCATGGTCGAGGCGCAGTCCGGCGAAGTGTTCCGCCATCCGTCGTCGACCGTGCGCTATCTCGAGCAGGCGCCCGATTTCGCCGGCTACAACACGGTGCAGGCCTATGCGGAAGCTGGCCTCGGGCCGGGCGACGATCCCTACCGCGTCACGTATCTTCTGTCGCATCTCGGCCTCACCGGCGAGGAAGACCCGAAGAACCTCTCCGGCGGCGAAGCGCGCCGCGCGGCGCTTGCCCGCGTTCTCGCGCCAGAGCCCGACATCCTGCTCCTGGACGAGCCGACCAACCATCTCGATCTCCCCACCATCGAGTGGCTGGAAGGCGAGCTGCAGAAGACCCGCAGCGCGCTGGTGCTGATCTCGCACGACAGGCGCTTCCTCGAAAAAGTCTCGACCGCCACCGTCTGGCTCGACCGCGGCACCTCGCGCCGCCTCGACCGCGGCTTCGCGCATTTCGAGGCCTGGCGCGACCAGGTGTTGGAGGCCGAGGAAATGGAACAGCACAAGCTCGGCAAGGCGATCGAGCGCGAGGAGCACTGGCTGCGCTATGGCGTTACAGCGCGCCGCAAGCGCAACATGCGCCGCCTCGGCGAGCTGCAGACGATGCGCGCCAGCTATCGCGGCCACAAGGGTCCGCAGGGCACCGTGCAGGCCACCGTCTCCGACGCGCAGGAATCCGGCAAGCTCGTCATCGAAGCCGACAAGATCACCAAGACCTATGGCGAGCGCCCGATCGTCACGCCGTTTTCGATCCGCGTCCATCGCGGCGATTGCATCGGCCTCGTCGGCCCGAACGGCGCCGGCAAGACGACGCTCCTGAAAATGCTGACCGGCCAGCTGGCGCCCGATACCGGCATCATCAAGCTCGGCACCAATCTGGAGATCGCCACGCTCGACCAGAAGCGTGAAGACCTCAACCCCGAGGACACGCTGGCGCACTACTTGACCGACGGACGCGGCGAGAACCTGCTTGTCAACGGCGAGCAGCGCCACGTCACCGGCTACATGAAGGAATTCCTGTTCCAGCCGGAGCAGGCCCGCACGCCGATCAAGAACCTCTCTGGCGGCGAACGCGCCCGCCTGATGCTCGCCCGCATGCTGGCGCGGCCGTCCAACTTGCTGATCCTCGACGAACCGACCAACGACCTCGACATCGAGACGCTGGACCTGCTGCAGGAGGTCGTCGCCGGCTTCCCGGGCACCGTCATCCTCGTCAGCCACGACCGTGACTTCCTCGACCGCACCGTGACCTCGACCATCGCGCCCGCTGTTCCCGATGCGCCCGATGGCCGCTGGATCGAATATGCCGGCGGCTATTCCGACATGCTGGCGCAGCGCAAGGGTGCTGCCGACGAGCGCAAGAAGGCGGAGAAAGCCGAGAAGGCGAAAGCGCAGGATGCGGCCCCTACCGCCGAAGCGCCGAAGGGCAAGGGAAAGCTCTCCTTCAAACAGAAGTTCGCGCTCGAAAACCTGCCCAAGGAGATGGCCAAGGCCGAAGCCGAGATCGCCAAGCGCGAGGAAAAGATGGCCGACCCCAACCTCTTCTCCAAGGACCCCACGACCTTCAATCGCCTGGCCGCCGAGATGGAGAAATTCCGCGACAGCCTGGTGAAGATGGAAGAAGAGTGGCTGGAACTCGAAATGCTCCGGGAAGAGCTGGAGGGCTGATCGCCCTCTACGCCGCCGAAAGCTGAGCCTCGATCGCCGCCTTGTCGACGATCGACCACACGTTGGCGATCTTGCCCTCGGCAAATTCGTAGAACACGTTCTCGGAAAACGAGATTCGCCTGCCGTTGACGGGCAGGCCGAGGAATGTGCCTTGCGGGCTGATGTCGAAATTCAGCCGGCTGGCCACCGTGGTGTCATCGGCGATCAGAATCTGAACGTCGAAATGGAGGTCGGGTATCGCGCAAAACTCGGCCTCACGCGCCTGCCGATAGCCATCGAGGCCAACCATTTGGCCGTTATAGCGCACGCCCTGCCCGACATAGGTGCCGAGGCTTTCCCAATCCTGGGAATTCAGGCAGTCGATATAGGCGCGATATACGTCAGCAAGTCTTGTCTCCGGCATTCGAGCACTCCTGCCCATTGGCGATATCCTGCCAGATAGTTCCCGTCGCCGAGCCGGAAACCCTCACATTTCATTGATTGGCCAGCGTCGAGACCTCGTGCCTAAGCTCCCAAAGGCTCCCGCCCCCGGAGCCAAGAGGAGAAAACCCATGTCTCGCTATCTGATTACCAGCCATGCCGCGGCGCTTGCCGTCGGCATTCTTCTGAGCACGTCGCAGATCACATCGGCGGCTGATGCGCAGCGCGTGCGCGTCCGTGGCGATATCGCCAGCCTTTCCGGCGACACGCTCGTCGTCAAGACCCGCGAGGGCGCCGATCAGACCATTGCGCTGAAGCCGGAATGGAAGGTCGGCGGCATCAAGAAGGCGTCGGTCGAGGACATCAAGCCCGGCGATTTCGTCGGCATCGCCTCGCTGCCCAAACAGAACGGCGGCGATGGCGCGCTCGAGGTGCTGATCTTTCCGGCTGCCATGAAAGGCACCGGCGAAGGCAGCCGCCCCTGGGATTTGAAGCCCAACAGCAGCATGACCAACGCGACCGTCGCCAAGGCGGTCAAATCCGTCGATGGCCACACCGTGACGCTGACCTATCAGGGCAAGGAAAAGACCATCTCGATATCAGACGATACGCCGATCGTGACCTTCACCGCCGCGCATAAGTCGGACCTGACGCCGGGCGCGCATGTCATCGTCATGGGCGAGAAGGCAGCGGACGGAACGGTCTCCGCGGCACAGGTCACGGTCGGCACCAACGGCATCGTCCCGCCGATGTGATCCCGGTCGAAGCGATCAGAGTGCTGGCGCCGGCGTGTTCGGCGCCTTGTCCGCAACCTTGTTTTCGTCGGGCTTGGCGGCAAGCGCTTCGAGATGCAGCACGCGCGGATGGAAGGCCTCGATATAGGCGTCGGAGCGGCCGATATAGATCATCGTCGCATCCGGCATCGCCTCGAGCACCTTCATCATCGTCGACTGCCATTCGGGCTCCATGCCCTCGAGCACTTCGTCGAAAACCATCCATTGCGGCCGCACCAGCAACAGCCGAGCGAAGCCGATAGCCCGCTGTTCATCGGCATCGAGCAGCTTGTCCCAGCGCGCGCGCGTGTCCAGGCGGGCAACGAGATTGTGTAGCCCCGCCTTTTCGAGCGCCGCCACCACATCATCGTTCTTGTAGGTGTCGGCGGCAGCAGGAAACGCCAGCGCTTCGCGCAAAGTACCACCCGGAATATAGGCCGATTGCGGCACGAACAGCATGTCGTCTGTCGGTGGCAGGCCGATCTTGCCGCTGCCGCACGGCCACAGTTCCGACATCGCCAGGAACAGCAGCTTGCGATTGACGTTGTGATCGCCGTTGATCATCACCTTCTCGCCGGCCTTGATGGTGACGCTGCCCTCATGCAGGCGGAAGCCGCCGCACTGGTCGATCTCCTCGTCCATCTTGGTAGCGATGGTCACATCCTCGAGCGTCAGCGTACCCGGCGCGCTGCGCTCATAGGCGATCGTTTCCTTGAGATCGACATCGTCGCCCATGGTGGTCAAGGCCTGGCGGAAATCGGTGACGCGCATCAAGGTTGCGCGCCACTCGGCAATCGGGCCGAAGTTGGACACGTACCAGCGCAGCGCCGTATTGACCTGGTTGAAGGCGCCGACCGACATCATCAGCTGACCGAAGGTGAGGCCACCGGAGAAATAGGCGGGTGCGGCCACGATGATCGGAATGACGACGACGAGCCAGCCGTAACCAGCCGACACCCAGGTCAGATTGACGTTGGCCATCGCCAGCTTCTTGATGACGGCGAGAACGGCGCTGATGTCGGTGTTGATCCGCCCCCGCTCGTTCTCCTCGCCACGCGCAGCCGTGATCGCTGGAATGTTCTCGTTGGCGTGCATCAGCGCGAAACGCAGCTCGGCTTCCTTGGAGAAACGATCGGCATTGAGCTTGACGAGCTTGCGCCCGACAAGCTGGCTGAGCACCGAGGCGGACGCGGCGTAAAAGATCGCGGCCCAGACCATATAGCCCGGAATGGAAAAGGCGTATTCGCCGAAGCGGAAGACGAAGCCGCTTGACAGCTCCCAGAGAACGCCGATGAAGCTCACCAGCAGGATCGTCGATTGCACCAGGCCGATGACGAGCCCGGTCGTGCTTTCCGCCAGATTGCGAGCGTCCTCATGCAGGCGCTGGTCCGGATTGACACCGATCAGCCCGCTGGAGGCGAGCCTGAGCGCCCGCTTACGCTGCAGCCACTGGTCGACGAGGTCGCGCGTCAGCCCCTCGCGCATGTAGAGCGCCGTCATCTGGTTCAACCAGGCCTGCACCACGTTGAGCAGCAGCAGCATGCCGGCGATCAGCGCGAAAATCTTCAGCTGGTGGAAGAACCCCGGCAGGTCGCGCCGCGAGATGGCGTCGTAAAATGGCGCGTTCCACTGGTTGAGGATAACAGTGGCATAGGCTGTCGCCAGAATAATCCCGATCAGCGCCGTCGAGAGAATGAGCACCGGCGCACGCACCCTGGAATGCCAGAATGCCGAAAACATCACCTTGAGCCGGAAGATCAGGCTGAGATCATACCCTACCCGGTCCTGCCCCTGGATGCTCGGTCTGCTTTTGACGTCCTCTGCCATCATGCTTCCTTACGCGTATGTAGCACCTGAATAGCACCGTGAGTCAGCCTGTCCAGCAACAGTTTCTAGCATCAGGTAATGCGCGAGTTACCTCGGCAAATAGGTGACGCCGCGTATCGGTCATTGATTCGCGGCCTGACTGGGTCTATTTAGAGCGCTCCGTGGTGATTTGGCCGGCCGGCTTGCAGCCACGTTAAAGAAGTTGCTAAAGGGCCGCGTGCGGACCGATAGCGATATTTTCGTTTTTTCATCGAGTGACCGCCATGCCGATCAAGATCCCCGATACCCTGCCCGCCTTTGAAACCCTGGTTCAGGAAGGTGTGCGCGTGATGACCGAGACGGCCGCGATCCGTCAGGACATTCGCCCCCTGCAGATCGGGCTTCTGAACCTCATGCCGAACAAGATCAAGACCGAGATCCAGATGGCGCGCCTCATCGGCGCCTCGCCGCTGCAGGTCGAGCTGTCGCTTGTTCGCGTCGGGAACCACAAGGCGAAGAACACCTCGGAAGATCATCTCTTCTCCTTCTACCAGACCTGGGAGGAGATCAAACACCGGAAGTTCGACGGCTTCATCATCACAGGCGCGCCGATCGAAACGCTTCCATACGAAGACGTTACTTATTGGGATGAAATGCAGCAGATTTTCGACTGGACGCGCACCAACGTGCACTCCGCGATGAATGTCTGCTGGGGTGCGATGGCCGCGATCTACCATTTCCACGATATTCCGAAGCACGCGCTGACGGAAAAGGCATTCGGCGTCTACCGCCACAAGAACCTCAAGCCGTCGTCGGTCTACCTGAATGGTTTCTCCGACAATTTCGAGGTTCCGGTCTCGCGCTGGACGGAAGTGCGCCGCGCCGATATCGAAAAATCCGACACGCTGGAAATCCTGATGGAATCGAGCGAGATGGGCATCTGCCTCGTTCACGAGAAGAAGGGCAACCGGCTCTATATCTTCAATCACGTCGAATATGATTCGACATCGCTCGGCGACGAGTATTTTCGCGATGTGAATGCCGGCGTTCCGATCAAGATGCCGCACAACTATTTCCCGCACAACGACCCGTCGATCCCGCCGCAGAACCGCTGGCGCAGCCACGCGCATCTGCTTTTCGGCAACTGGATCAACGAAATCTACCAGACGACGCCGTACAATCTGGAAGATATTGGCGAGGACGGCTGAGACTTTTCGCTTTGCATGATACGCCGCCGGACCTGACCGGCGGCGTTTGTTTTTTATATCGCGGCGGTTGCGATTTCATTCAATTGAGAGCAGGTTCCCTCGCGAAATTGCGGACGCGAACCGGGGAGGAAACAGGATGGCGGATGGATTGAAGCGGGACGTTTTTGGAACGACGAAGACGGGCGAGACCGTCCATCGCGTCGAAATATCGGGCGGCGGGCTAACCGCCAAGGTGATCACCTGGGGCGCCGTCATCCAGGATCTCAGGCTCGAAGGCCATGATGCACCGCTCACCCTCGGCTTTGATGATTTCGACAGCTATCCCGCCCATTCCGCCTATTTCGGCGCGACGCCCGGCCGCAACGCCAACCGCGTCGGCGGCGGCAAGTTCACGATCGACGGCAATAACTATCAGCTCGACCTCAACGAAAACGGCGTCAGCCACCTGCATGGAGGCTTCGAGAACATCGCGCTGCGCAACTGGACGATCGTCGAGCATGACAGCGACCGCGTCGTTCTGAAGATCGTCGATGCCGATGGCCGCGGCGGCTATCCCGGCAATTGCACCATCCTCGTCACCTACCGCGTGCATGGCGATGGCGAACTCTCGGTGGTCTACGAGACGACGAGCGACCAGCCGACCATCGCCAATGTCTGCCAGCACGCCTATTTCAATCTCGACGGCCGCGACGACACGCTTGGCCACGACATCATGATCGCAGCCGACAGCTATCTTCCGACTGACGAGCGCCAGATCCCGACCGGCGAAATCCGCCCGGTGCAAGGCACGGTCTTCGACTTCCGCGAAATGGCCTCGCTGAAGCGCTTCGAGGGCGACACCCAGGCGCTCTACGACCACAATTTCTGCCTCTCGTCCGAACGTGTCGCCAAGCGCTCCGTGGTTCTGGCGCGCAGCCTCTATTCCGGCGTCTCGATGGAAGTGCGCACGACCGAGCCCGGCGTCCAGTTCTACGCCGCCTTCAAACTCGACGTGCCGGTGCCCGGCATCGGCGGCCGCAAATACGGCCCCTTTGCCGGCTTCTGCCTGGAAACCCAGATCTGGCCAGACGCCATCAACCACGAGGGCTTCCCCAACGCGGTTCTGCGCCCCGGCGAAGTCCTGCGCCAGGAAACGGACTACATTTTCTCCAAGAGCTGACGGCAGCAAGCCGACCGCTCCTGATGTCATCAAACCCTCGCAGACCTCTGCGAGGGTTTTTTTCATGCAAGTTAGCGCTTGCAATTGGTTCCAAAGAGGTTCTACTTTAATCTCATGGATAGAACCAGTCTGATAGCCGAGATCGAGGCACGCGGACTGCGCGACACAGCGCGCAGCGGGCCTCTCTATCGCCGTCTCGCGCAGACACTGACCGGCCTGATCAATGAGGGGCTACTGAAGCCTGGGGCCGCACTTCCGAGCGAGCGTGATCTGGCGGAAGCCCTGAAGATCGGTCGCGTCACCGTGCGCACCGCCTATCGCGATCTCCTGAATTCAGGCACGCTGGAATCGCGCCACGGCAGCGGCACCTTCGTCTCCGCCAAGGTCGAGCGCATGGAGCAGTCGCTCTGGCGGCTTTCGTCCTTCTCCGAAGACATGCGCTCGCGCGGTCGCGTGCCGGCGGCGCGGATCCTGTCGCGCACCATCAACAAGCCCTCGCCGGAGGAAGCCTTCCTGCTGGGCCTCGGCGTCGACGAGCGCGTGTTGCGCCTCGATCGCCTGCGCCTTGCCGACGGGCTGCCGCTGGCGATTGATCGCTCCGTGGTCCCCGTGAAGTTCCTCGATGACACCGCTGGCGGCGAAGGCTCGCTCTACGACGCGTTGACGGCAAGCGGCCATCGCCCGGTGCGCGCGCTGCAGAAACTCTCCGCCGTCACGCTCGATGCGACATCCGCTGCAGCGCTCGACGTTGCGGCCGGCGCACCCGCTCTTCTGATCGAACGCGTATCGCGCCTGGAGGACCAGCGCGTCGTTGAATACACCCGCTCCCACTATCGTGGGGATGCATATGATTTTGTTGCAGAATTGAGAATTGGAGACGAGCTATGAGTGAAACCCAATCGCTGATGTTGCAGGAAGCCGGCCAGTCCCCCGAGGTGGTCGCCACGCTGCTGCGCAAGGAAAAGCCTGTTTTCGACGAGATTGCCAAGCTCTTTTCCAAGAATGCGCCAAGCGTCGTCACCACCGCCGCGCGCGGCTCGTCCGACCACGCCGCCACCTTCTTCAAATATCTGTTCGAGATCACCTGCGGCATTCCGGTGGCCTCGGTCGGCCCGTCGATCGCGTCGGTCTATGGCACGCCGCTGCGCCTCAAGGGCGGCATCCACTTCACCGTATCGCAGTCGGGCGCGAGCCCCGATATCGTGGCGCTTCAGGAAGCGGCCAAGCGCGGCGGCGCGACGACCATCGCCGTCGTCAACGTCACCGACAGCCCGCTCGCCAAGCAGGCCGATCTCGTGCTCGACCTCAACGCCGGCGCCGAAAAGAGCGTCGCGGCGACCAAGTCCTTCATCGCCTCGGTGGCGGCCCTGTCAGGCGTCACGGCGGCAATCGGCGCCAGTGGCGACCTGCAGGCAGCACTTGAAAAGCTTCCCGAAGCGCTGAGCGCCACATCGGGCATCGATACGGCTGCCGCCGAAGACGTGCTCTTCAACGCCACCTCGCTCTACACCGGCGGCCGCGGCCCTGCCTTCGCCATCGCGCTCGAGGCGGCGCTGAAGGCCAAGGAGACCTCCGGCCTGCATGCCGAAGCCTTCTCGCTTGCCGAGCTCATGCACGGCCCGATGCGCCTGGTCCAGCCGGGCTTCCCGATCCTCGCCTTCACGCCCGATGACGCCGCCTACGCCAACAACGTCAAAGCGCTGGAGCGCCTGAGCAAGCTCGGCGCCACCACCGTGCCCTTCTCGACCAAGGAACTCCCCGGCATCAACCTGCGGGTACCCACGACAGGCAACGGCCTCCTGGACCCGCTGGTCTCGCTGCTGGTCTACTACCGGATGATCGAGGCGGTCACCCGCCGCAAGGGCTTCGATCCCGACAAGCCGGCGAACCTCTTGAAGGTGACGGAGACCGTCTGATGTCGCGCAAGATCTTTACCGGCGCCCGCATCTTCGACGGCGAGCGCTTTCACGACGACAAGGCGCTTGTCGTCGCCGACGGCCGCATCGAGACGATCGCCGGCCTGAACGACCTGCCGGATGGCGAAACGATCACGCTCGACGGCGGCATTCTCGCGCCCGGCTTCATCGACGCCCAGGTGAATGGCGGCGCCGGCCGGATGCTGAACGATGAACCGTCGCCGGCCTCCATGTACCGGATCGCCGAGGGACATCGCCCCTATGGCACGACGTCGCTGCTGCCGACGCTGATCACCGATACAGGCGAGGCGACAGCCGCCGCGATCGACGCCGCGAAAGAAGCGGTCAAGGCGAACCGCGGCGTGGCCGGCCTGCACCTCGAAGGGCCGCATCTTGCACCTGCCCGCAAGGGCGCGCATCTGGCCGAACTGATGCGGCCGGTGGACGACCGCGACGTCAAGGCGCTTTCAGCCGCCGCAGAGGCGATCGGCACGTTGCTGGTGACGATGGCGACCGAGCAGGTCACGGCACGACAGGTGCGCGAACTGAGCGAGGCCGGCGTCACCGTCAGCATTGGCCACTCCGATTGCACGAGCGAGGCCGCCGAGGCGCGCTTCGACGCCGGCGCCCGTGGGGTGACGCACCTCTTCAACGCCATGAGCCAGCTTGGCCATCGCACGCCCGGGCTTGTGGGCGCGGCAATCGATCATCCGGCCGTCTGGTGCGGCATCATCGCCGATGGCCACCACGTCGATCCCAAGGCGCTGCGCACGGCGCTTCGAGCCAAGCGCGGCGAGGGCAAGCTGTTCTTCGTTACCGACGCCATGTCGCTGGTGGGCTCCGCCGAGAACAGCTTCACGCTGAACGGCCGCACGGTGCGACGCGAGACGGGCGGCTTCTGCTCGAGGCTGGTGCTGTCAGACGGCACGCTTGCCGGCTCCGACGTCGATATGGCCTCGGCGATCCGCTATGGTCTGACCTATCTCGACCTATCGCTATCAGAAGCGCTGCGCATGGCAACGCTTTATCCTGCCCGCTTCCTGAAGCTTGATGACCGTGGCCGCCTCGCGCCCGGCCTGCGCGCCGATCTCGTGCACATGAGCGACGCCATCAAGATCAACCGGACCTGGATCAATGGTGAGTTTGCGTGACCGCGAAACGCCGATTGTCAACAACTTGTTGACAATTGGTCGCTAAAGCCCGATCTATTCGGCAACGGCCTGCAGGCTCATATTCCCCTCACGAAACGGCGGCCCATCAGACGTGCCGCCCCTGTGAGAGGACAAGACCATGGCCCAGATCATTCTGAATTCGGCAACCGCCATCCTGATCGCGGCGGCATTTCTGGCAACGGCAGCAATGGCGCTGCGCACTGAAAACCAGGTGCGCGTCCGCGTACCGGTGAAGGTCCGCGACCGGCACCATCCCAACGGTTGAATGACCGAATAATTCCTCGAATTCGCCCCAAT
Organism: Rhizobium sp. S163; assembly: GCF_030380805.1. NCBI lineage: Bacteria > Pseudomonadati > Pseudomonadota > Alphaproteobacteria > Hyphomicrobiales > Rhizobiaceae > Rhizobium > Rhizobium sp. S163. The sequence goes on from NZ_JAUDSA010000038.1 coordinate 306,316, forward strand.
ATCGACACCGGTCGGGATCAGGAATGCCTCGACCGGCTTGGGAGGGAAAGACAATGACGAAGATCATCGGCGCTGCGGCAATCTTGACGATTGCGCTCGCCACTTATGCGGCCTCGCTCAACCCATACGACACGAGCAAGACCCCGCATAAGCCGTCGCACCAGACGACCGTCAGCGATACCGAACATACCGCCTCGATCCGCTAAGCATGCATCGCTAGAGCGCGATGCGCTTTAGACGAACAATTGCCCGCCATTGGCGCTGAGCGTCGAGCCGGTGATAAAGCCGGCATCATCCGAAACCAGGAACACAACGCAGCGCGCGATCTCGTCGGGCGTACCGAGACGCCCGACCGGGATCTGCGGAATGATGCGTTCGTTGAGCACCTTCTCCGGGATAGCCAGCACCATCTCGGTGCCGATATAGCCGGGGCAGATGGCGTTGACGGTGATGTTCTTCGCCGCCCCTTCCTGGGCAAGCGCCTTGGTGAATCCGAGATCGCCGGCCTTTGCCGCCGAATAGTTCGCCTGCCCCATCTGGCCCTTCTGACCATTGATCGACGAGATATTGACGATACGGCCGAAGCTGCGCTCGCGCATGCCGGCCCAGACCTGATGCGTCATGTTGAAGAGACCGGTGAGGTTGGTGTTGATCACCTCGTGCCATTGCTGCGGCGTCATCTTGTGGAACATCGCGTCGCGCGTGATGCCGGCGTTATTGACCAGCACCTCGATCGGACCGACCTCGGCCTCGATCCGCGCCAGACCTTCGGAACAAGCTTCGTAGCTAGACACGTCCCACTTGAGGACTGGAATGCCGGTCTCCGCGTGAAACGCCTGCGCAGCCTCGTCATTGCCGGCGTAATTGGCCGCGACCCGATAGCCTGCACTTTTCAAGGCCAGTGAAATGGCGGCGCCAATACCGCGCGTACCGCCGGTGACAACAGCGACTCTGCTCATGTTCCGCTCCCCATATGTAAGGCTCCGCTATGACCGGAGCTCAACCACCACACGATATAAAGCAGGCTATTAGAGTGCTTCGAAGCACATGGCGACGCCCATTCCGCCGCCGATGCACAATGTCGCAAGTCCCTTCTTGGCGCCGCGGCGCTTCATTTCGAACAGAAGCGTGTTGAGCACGCGCGCGCCGGACGCACCGATCGGATGGCCGATGGCGATTGCCCCACCATTGACGTTGACAATCTCTGGGTTCAAGCCGAGGTCCTTGTTGACCGCGCAAGCCTGCGCGGCGAAGGCCTCGTTGGCCTCGACGAGGTCGAGATCGTTGATCGACCAGCCGGCCTTCTCCAGCGCCTTGCGCGAAGCCGGGATCGGCCCCGTGCCCATGATCTGCGGATCGACGCCGGCGGTCGCCCAGGACACGATACGCGCCAGCGGCTGGATGCCGCGACGCGATGCTTCCTGTTCGGTCATCAGCACGGCAGCGGCCGCACCATCGTTGAGACCCGAAGCGTTGGCGGCCGTCACCGTGCCTTCCTTGTCGAACGCCGGGCGAAGCTTCGCCATTGCCTCCATGGTGGCGCCATGGCGGATATATTCGTCCGCATCGACGGTCACGTCGCCCTTGCGCCCCTGGATGACGAAGGGAATGATCTCGTCGCTAAAACGCCCGGCCTTTTGCGCGGCCTCGGCCTTGTTCTGCGAGGCGACGGCGAACATGTCCTGCTCCTCGCGCGTCAGCTGCCACTGGCGTGCGATGTTTTCGGCGGTCACGCCCATGTGGTAGCCGTAGAAGGCGTCCGTCAGGCCGTCCTTGATCATGGTGTCGACCATCTTCATGTCGCCCATCTTGGTGCCGGCGCGCAGGTGCGCTGCATGCGGCGCCATCGACATCGATTCCTGGCCGCCGGCAACGATGATCTTCGCATCGCCGAGCGCGATCTGCTGCATGCCGAGCGCGACGGCGCGCAGGCCGGAGCCGCAGAGCTGGTTAATACCCCACGCGGTCGCTTCCTTGGGAACGCCGGCCTTCATCGCCGCCTGGCGCGCCGGGTTCTGCCCCTCGCCCGCCGGCAGCACCTGCCCGAGGATGACCTCGTCCACTTCGGAGGCATCGACGCCCGCTCTATCGAGCGCGCCCTTGACGGCCGCGGCACCCAATTCATGGGCGGCGACGGTGGCGAAAGCGCCGTTGAAAGAGCCGACAGCCGTACGGCCGGCACTGGCGATGACGATAGACGGACTGGACATGAAGGTCTCCTCGTTTGCTCCACCACATATAGGTTGAAACTGACAAAGCTTCATCGCCAAGTCAAACGACAAGACAGCACATGCGAATTTTCGAAAGAACTTACGCTGCGTGAATTGTCCTGCACTAAAAGGGGCTTGCCGCATCGCACAAAGAGATTGTCACCGGCCCGATTTTGCGTCTACACTCCCAAGTGGAGGAATTTCAATGACAATAAGACGGGCTTTGGGAGATTCATATGGCGAAGAATGAGGGCCAGGTAGCAATCAAGAAATACGCCAATCGCCGACTGTATAACACCGGCACCAGCACATACGTGACGCTGGAAGACCTGGCGGAGATGGTGAAGAAGGGAGAGGACTTCACCGTACAAGACGCCAAGAGCGGCGACGACATCACGCATTCCGTGTTGACGCAGATCATCTTCGAGCAGGAATCGAAGACCGGCAACACGCTGCTACCCATTTCCTTCCTACGCCAGCTGATCACCTATTATGGCGACCAGATGCAGATGGTGGTTCCGAGCTTCCTGGAACACTCCATGCGCGCCTTTACCGAACAGCAGACGCAGATGCGCGAGCAGGTGACGCGCGCCTTCGGCGAGACGCCGCTGACCAAGAACCTGCAGCTGCCCATGCAGATGGTCGAGGACCAGGTGCGCCGCAACACCGAGATGTTCCAGCAAGCCATGCAGATGTTCTCGCCCTTCAAGGCGCCGGCAACGGCCGCCAAGGAAAGCCGCAAGGCCGAAGCCAAGGACATCGACGAACTCAAGGAACAGCTGCGCGCGCTTCAGAGCAAGCTCGACAGTCTCTGATACCAGACCCGATCGCTTCGCATCTCCTCTAGCCATGGCTCGGGGGGATGCCAGAACTCATAGCCCGATCGAGACATCCCGCCCGGCGCTGCGGATCGATACCGCGAAGCCGCCGACGACATCGATCAATGCGATCGTCAGAAGAATGAAGAACACCTGCGTCGCCGCATCGGGAACAAGCAGGAACTCCACCAGAAACGCGATGAAGACAAGCATGGACAGCATGTGGTTGGCCAGGCTGCCGCGCGCGTTGCGCGTCGCGCGCAAGATCTCGAAGAACAACACGACGAGCGCCACCACGATGAACAGGTCGCCGAGCGACATGCTCCAGATCGCCCCTGAGATCATCGACAGTACGATGAGGTCATTGTGAAGCGCGGGAAGTCCGCCGCTGCCCATGAACCCGACCATCGCAAGATTATAGAGAATGAAAGGCACGACCATCAGCGGAATTGCAGTGAACATGTGGCGGTATTCTCCCTCGGCGGAAGAATAGTGCCGTAAATCACCGCGTCACTTCAAGTGATCATGCGATATATTATTGCCAAAACGCAAAAGGCCGGCACACGGCCGGCCTTGCGAATTCTGCTGAAGCAGAACGCATAATGAAATTATGCGCTTTCCTTCGGCGTCAGAACCTGACGGCCGCGGTACATACCGGTCTTCAGATCGATATGGTGCGGGCGACGCAGTTCGCCGGAGTTCTTGTCTTCAACGTAGGTCGGGGCCTTCAGCGCGTCAGCAGAGCGGCGCATACCGCGCTTGGACGGGCTTGTTTTTCTCTTAGGTACAGCCATTTTTCTTACTCCACTTCACAGGCGAACACATCCAACGGCCAGACTGGCGGCCGAAACGACATATCGCGATTTCGGAAATTTTGCGCGCTTATACATGCCTTGGAGGGGCTTGACCAGTCCCCAGCTTTATTTTTTGAGATTCACTTGAATCTCCGTTCAGACCTCGTCTTCGTCGACGATCCAGGGCTCCGCGCGCGCCGCATCCTCCCAGGCCTTCCAGGCCGGAAGAGCCTTCATCGCCGCCATATAGCTCAACGTGTCGCCCGACGCCACCAGATCGTAGATCTCGAAGCGATTGACGACAGGCGCGAACATCGCATCGGCGCCGGAGAATTCACCAAACAGAAAGGGGCCGCCGGAATGGGCGCGCAGATCCCGCCAGATCGTCTCGATGCGCGCCACATCGGCCATGACGCCGTCGGCGAGCACGATGCGCCCCTTCGGGCGGCGCATGTTCATCGGACAGGCGTTGCGAAGCGCCCTGAAGCCCGAAAGCATCTCCATCGACACGGCGCGCGCCACGGCCCGCTTGTCGCGCGCCTTCGGCCACAGGTCGGCTTCGGGAAAAAGCTCGGCGACATATTCGATGATGGCGAGAGACTGCCAGACACGGACAGCGCCATGTTGCAGCACCGGCACCTGCCCGGTCGGCGAAAACGCTCGGAAATGCGGATTGCCGGCCGCCATGTCGAAGGGAACGAGCACCTCGTCGAATGGTATGCCAGCCGCGGCAAGCGCGATCCACGGACGAAACGACCACGAGGAATAGTTCTTGTTGCCGATATAGAGCGTCAGCCGGTCCAAAGATCTCTCCCTTGCAAGCAAGCGCGGCCGAGCCGCACATCATCCCTCATACGTGCGATCACGCATGCCAGATGACATCTGGGGTCACCAGCGACATCTTCTAATGTCAGTCATAAATGCATCTGATGTATTCGCCGGAATTTCGTGCCCGGCGCTCGATGACGCCGGCAAGACTGCGCAGGCCGCGGCCCGGCTTGCCGGCATTGCGATCGATCGGATTGGGCAGCGACACGGCAAGCAGCGCCGCCTGCCGGCTGGTGAGCTTCGACGCCGGCACCTTGAAATGATAGCGCGCAGCCGCCTCGATGCCGTAGATGCCCGGTCCCCATTCGGCGATGTTGAGATAGATCTCCATCAGCCGCCGCTTCGACCAGACGAAATCGGCCGTCACCGCCAGCGGCAACTCCATCGCCTTGCGCACGAAGGAGCGGCTGTTCCACAAGAACAGGTTCTTTGCCGTCTGCATCGGTATGGTGCTGCCGCCGCGCGTTGCTTCACCGCGCAGCGTGTCGGTGACCAGCATCCGCATCTCGCCCCAGTCGACGCCGCCATGGAAACAAAACTGCCCGTCTTCAGACATCATTACCGATTGCACCAGAACCGGCGAGATCTGGTCGATCGACACCCATTGCCGGTCGTAGCCGCGCAAGAGAACCAGATCGCGCAGCATCAAAGTCGAGACCGGATGAATGAAGGGCAGCACGTAAAGGAAGATCAGCACATAGGGCAGAACAAGCAGCGCGGCGATCGCCAGAACAATACGCATCATAAGCGAACGACCCTTCAGCCAAACGAGGGCGCGCCGATGGATCGGCATGGCCATGATGTCGTCTGTCTCCGGCGTGATGTCCAATTCCCCTGACCCAGTCTCGTTCCCCTCTTCTCCATACCGCCTGCAAACTGGCATGGCCAGACACAAAGGAAATCTTGGTCGCTCTGTCGACAATTCCGTTGCAAGCCCAAGCCCGACCGTGCCAAACAACGCCGCATGAACGCGCATCTGACGACATTCGAAAACCGGCTCGCAGCCAACGCCCGTGAGATCGAGGGCGTGCTCGACGCGCTGCTTTCTCAAGCGGTCTTGGACGACGAGATCGCCCGCCCGGAAAACCTGCGCTCGGCCATGCATTACGCGGTCTTGAACGGCGGCAAGCGGCTGCGCCCGTTTCTGGTTGTCGAGACGGCAACGATGCTCGGCGGCAATCGCGATGCCGCCTTGCGGATCGGCGCGGCACTTGAATGCGTTCACTGTTATTCGCTCGTCCACGACGACCTTCCCGCCATGGACGACGACGACCTGCGCCGCGGCAAGCCGACGGTGCACATCGCCTATGACGAGGCCACCGCCATTCTCGCCGGCGACAGCCTGCTCACCTATGCCTTCGACATCATCGCCTCGACTTCAGGTATCGACGAGGCGAGCAAGGTCGCGCTGATCCTGGCGCTGTCGCGGGCCTCCGGCCTCGGCGGCATGGCCGGCGGACAGGCGCTCGATCTGGCCGCCGAAAAGCGAGCGCCGGACGAACAGGGCATCATCATGCTGCAGGCGATGAAGACGGGGGCCCTCATCCGCTTCGCCTGCGAGGCGGGCGCCATCGTTGCCGGCAGCCCGGCTGAGGACCGCGCGACATTGCGCCGGTTCGGCGAACGCATCGGCCTCGCTTTCCAGCTGGCCGACGACATCCTCGACCTGACAGCCGACAGCGCCACCATGGGCAAGGCAACCGGCAAGGACGCCGGCCGCGGCAAGGGCACGCTGGTGGGCCTGCACGGCATGGCCTGGGCCGAGGCGGCGCTCTCAGCCCATGTGGAGGAAGCCGAAGCGCTGCTGGCTCCCTATGGCGAGCGCGCCACGGTTCTCGTCGAAGCCGCCCGCTTCATCGCCGAGCGCAAGAGCTGAGACGGACGAGCATCAGCAACTACTGAAAAAGCGTCACCGAGACAAGATTCCGGCGCTCCGTCAGGCTCCGCTCTCTTGCCGAGCGACGAGAACCGCGCTTAGAACTTGGCGAAAGGCCGCAACGATGCGCGGCCGTTTCCAAGAGAAGCGCCATGCACGAGACCCTCAGCTACCTTCCGCAGATCCTGCCGGCCTACATCGCCTATATCGTCGCCGTCATCAGCCCCGGCCCGGCCATCATGGCGATCGTCTCGACATCCATGGTGCATGGCCGCAAGGCCGGCATGACGATCTCGCTCGGCATCTTCGCCGGCTCCTTCACCTGGGCCTGCGCGGCGGCACTCGGGCTTGCCACCATCCTCAACACCTACGCGGTCGCGCTCGAGATCCTGAAGATATTCGGTGGCCTCTATCTGCTCTATCTCGCCTACAAGGCTTTCAAGGCCGTACGCGCCAACCCCGATATCCAGCAGGCCACGACGCCGAAGAACATGTCGACGCGCGCATTGCTCCTGCGCGGCTACGGCATTCACGTCACCAATCCGAAGGCGATCTTCGCATGGCTGGCGATCATCGCGCTCGGCATGCCGCAGGGCGCGCCGGCATCCGTTGCCGGCCTGATCGTCGGCATCTGCCTGACGACGGGCTTCATCGTCTTCATGGGCTATGCCGTGCTCTTCTCGACACCGCAGGCGCTGAAGATCTATTCAAGCCTGCGCCGCTGGATCGAGGGAGCCATGGCAGCCTTCTACTGCTTCGCAGGGTTGAAGCTGCTCACCAGCCGGATCTGATTTTTGGATAGGAAATGCGACGGTGCGAATTACTCCGCCGCCGTCCTGTTCTGGCCGAAGCGCTTTTCGATGTAATCGGCGACCAGCGCCTCGAAATCCGACGCGATATTCGGTCCGCGCAGCGTCATCGCCTTCTGCCCATCGATATAGACGGGCGCAGACGGGCTTTCGCCGGTGCCGGGCAGCGAAATGCCGATATCGGCATGCTTGCTCTCACCCGGGCCGTTGACGATACAACCCATGACCGCGACGTTGAGCGCCTCGACGCCAGGATACTTGTCGCGCCACACGGGCATGTTCTTGCGCAGGTCGTTCTGGATGTTCTGCGCCAACTCCTGGAAGACCGTCGACGTCGTACGGCCGCAGCCGGGACAAGCCGCGACGACGGGAATGAACTGGCGGAAGCCCATGACCTGCAGGATTTCCTGCGCCACCTGCACTTCGCGCGTACGATCGCCATTCGGCTCCGGCGTCAGCGACACGCGGATCGTATCGCCGATCCCGTGCTGCAGCACATAGCCCATGGCGGCCGACGAGGCGACGACGCCCTTTGTGCCCATACCGGCTTCGGTGAGGCCGAGATGCAGCGCATGGTCGGAACGTTCCGACAGCATGGAATAGACCGCGATCAGATCCTGCACCTGGCTGACCTTGGCCGACAGGATGATACGGTTGCGCGGCAGACCGATCTCTTCGGCGAGATTGGCCGAGATCAGCGCCGACTGCACGATCGCCTCGCGGGTAACCTGGCGCGCAGACAGCGGCGAACCGGCAGCCGAGTTCTGGTCCATCAGCGCGGTCAGCAGTTCCTGGTCGAGCGACCCCCAGTTGACACCGATACGCACCGGCTTGTCATAGCGGATCGCCATCTCGATGATGTCGCCGAACTGCTTGTCCTTCTTGTCCTTGAAGCCGACATTCCCGGGATTGATCCGGTACTTCGCCAGCGCTTCGGCGCAATCGGGATGATCGGCAAGCAGCTTGTGACCGATATAGTGGAAATCGCCCACCAGCGGCACGTCCATGCCGAGACGGAGCAGCCGGTCGCGGATGCGCGGCACGGCGGCGGCACTTTCATCGCGATCGACGGTGATGCGGACGAGCTCGGAGCCGGCCTTGTAGAGCGCGGCCACCTGGGCGACGGTCGCGTCGATATCGGCCGTATCCGTATTGGTCATCGACTGGACGACGACGGGCGCGCCGCCTCCGACGATGACGCCGCCGACATCGACGGCAACCGATGCGCGGCGCGGTTTCGGATCAAAATCCGTAGCTGAAGACATGGATAGAGCTCTTGAACCCTTAAATTTCGTGCCTTTCAGGTGGATCATGACCGCCCGCTTGTCAACCCGCGGCATCCATCACTTTGTTTGACGTCTCTCAGTGACCGCCACCGGAGATGCCGTCGGCGTAGCGCGCCAGACTGGAAAGCGCCAGCACGACGAGGAGCAGCACCGGTAGCGCCATGAACACGACGGAAAAACCGACGTGCTCCGCCACGAAGCCGATCGCCGACGGCGCCACCAGCATGCCGGAATAGCCCATGGTGGTAACGACCGAGATACCGATACCCGCCTTCAGATGCGGAATATTGCCCGCGGCCGAAAACGCGATCGGCACCATGTTGGAGATGCCGATACCGCAGAAGGCAAAGCCGAGGATGGCGATCTCCGCATTCGGCGCGAAGCCTGCGAGAAGCATTCCCGCGATGGCGAACAACGTGCAGATCCTGAGCGTCATGACGCCGCCCAGGCGATCACGAACGAGATCGCCTGCAAACCGCATCGCCGCCATCGTCAGCGAGAAGGCCGCGAAGCCGAAGCCCGAGAGCGCAACCGAAGCGCCGAGTTCCTCGCGGAGATAAAGCGCGCCCCAATCGAGCACCGCACCTTCAGGCATCATCGAAAACAGCGCGACGAGACCGAGCAGCCAGGGCAGCGGCACCATCGGCAGGCGTGTCTTCTCTTTCTTCGTATCGGGATGCGGCTGGTCGGCAAGGATCATGTTCCAGGCGACGGCAAGCGTGATGGCCGCGAGAGCCGTGGCGACGACGGCATGCGCGAACACGCCGAAATGCGCGATCAGAAGCCCGCCCAGACCGGCGCCGATCAGGCCGCCGAGGCTCCAGAAGGCATGGCAGGACGACATGATCGCCCGCCGCATCGATTGCTCGACGGCAACCGCATTGGCATTCATGGCGACATCCATGGCCCCCATGAAGCCGCCAAACAGAAAGATCGCGATCGCCGCCGTCACGATATTGGGCGCCAGCGTCAGCGCCAGCAGGCCGGGCAGCAGGCAGACCGCCATGGCAAGCGATACGACCCGCGATCCATGCCGCGCGATCTGAGCGCCAGCGATCGGCATCAACGTCAGCGAGCCGATCCCAAGCACCAGGATCATCAGCCCGAGCTGGAACTTGCTGAGCTCCAGCCGTTCGGCGAATTCGGGGATCTTCGGCGCCCAGGAACCGACGGTAAAGCCGTTGATCAGGAACAACAGCGACACCGCCGTCCTGTTCTTGGTGACGTAGCCGCTTCTGACCGGAAGCGCTGTGTTGACGTGATTATCCATGTCTCTTCCCATTATGCACTGGCGCCGGCACTCCTCGTCCGGCGCGTCATTGAACGATATCTATTCGGTTTCGCCGGCAACCAGCGCCTTGCAGCCGAGATCGCGGTAGCGCGCCAGCATCTGCGGATCGGCATCGCGCTCGACCACGAGGCAGCCGCAATCGGCGGCCGAGAGCACGCCATGCGGCGCGGCCGTGCCGAACTTGTCGGACGTGACGGCGACGAGCACCTGCCGGCTCTTGGTCGCGACGAAGCGCTTGAACTCCGCATCCTCGAAACCGAAGACGGTGACGCCGGCCGCGATATCGACACCGCAGGCGCCGAGAATGCAGAGATCCGGCGACAGCGGCTCCATGTCGCGCATCGCCTTCGCCCCCAGCGCGCCGCCCACCTGCCGGTCGATCAATCCGCCGATCAGGATGACGTTGACGAGCGGCTTGTCGATCAGCGCAGCGGCAATCGACGGCGCATTGGTCACCGCCGTCAGCGGCAGATCCATCGGCAGCGCCATGGCGATCGCCAGGTTCGTGCTGCCCGCATCGAAGAACACGGTCATATCGGCCGCGATCTGCGAAACGGCGGCCGCCGCCAGCGCCTGCTTGCGGTCGCGCGCGATGCCAGCGCGGTGATTGAGGCTGCCGCCGGCAGGCGAAACCGGTAGCGCGCCGCCATAGACCCGCTCGCAGAGCCCCGCCGCCGCCATCTCGCGCAGATCTCGGCGCACCGTATCTTCCGACACGCCGAATTCCGCCGCGAGCTCGGCAGCAAGCACGCGCCCATGGGTCTGCAGCTTGCGCGAAATGACGCTCTTGCGCTCCTGCAGCAGAAGTTCGTTCGTGTTCATGCCGGATTTAGCCTGACCAATCTCAAATCGATTGAATCATGCATAAACCGATACAAACGTGCAAACAAGCAGGCGCGAACAAATCATCGCTTCACATTGTGAAACACTGAACACCAAAACCGTGATAAATGAGAAAAATATTCGCAATTGCCGATTTTCTTCGCAGTTTTTGACGCATCGCGGCATCGGCTTTTCTGCGATTTTCCAGCCATCGAACACACTGGTGAATTGGACAGACACATGAACCTCCTGAAGACCCTCGCCACCGCAGCCCTGATCCAGGCCGCCGCCCTGATGCCGGCACTGGCCGGCGAAAACCTCGCCGCCATCAAGCAGGCAGGCGTGCTGAAGATCGGCACCGAAGGCACCTACGCCCCGTTCACCTTCCATGATGCCAGCGGCAAGCTTGTCGGCTTCGACGTCGAGATCGGCGAAGCCGTCGCCGCCAAGCTCGGCGTCAAGGCCGAGTTCGTCGAAGGCAAGTGGGACGGCCTGATCGCCGGCATCGACGCAAAGCGCTACGACACCGTCATCAACCAGGTCGGCATCACCGATGCGCGCAAGCAGAAGTACGACTTCTCCGAGCCCTACATCGCCTCCAAGGCCGTGCTCATCGTTCGCGACGGCGACGACAGCATCAAGACCTTCGCCGATCTAAAGGGCAAGAAGTCGGCCCAGTCGCTGACCAGCAATTTCGGCAAGCTCGCTGAGCAGTCCGGCGCCGAACTCGTCGGCACCGACGGCTTCGACCAGTCGATCCAGCTGGTTCTGACCAAGCGCGCCGACGCCACCATCAACGACAGCCTGTCCTTCCTCGACTTCAAGAAGCACAAGCCCGACGCCCCGGTGAAGATCGCTGCACAGGAAGCGAATGCCGACCACTCCGGCATCATCATCCGCAAGGGCGAACCGGAACTGCTTGAAGCCATCAACAAGGCGCTCGTCGATATCAAGGCCGACGGCACCTACAAGACGATCTCCGACAAGTATTTCGGCCAGGACGTCTCGAAGTAAGTCTGAGCCACAGCGCAGATATCCTCCCAACCCCTCCCCGCAAGGCGGAGGGGCTTTTTATTGGGCACTTTCAGACTAACTTTGCACGCACGGTGCCGCCTCTTAGCCCCTCCCCCTTGTGGGGAGGGGTTGGGGAGGGGTATTCCACGTCGAACCGATAACCCCCGCGAAAGGGAACGCCCGTGCCGCACTGGCTTCAATTGATGGCGGATTCGCTCGTGCCCCTGTTGTGGGCCGGGCTGGTCTTCACCATTCCGCTGACATTGCTGTCCTTCACCTTCGGGCTCGTGCTCGGTCTGATCACCGCGATCGCCCGGCTCTTCGGCGCCGCTCCCTTCGTGGCCATTGCCCGCTTCTACGTCTGGGTGATCCGCGGCACGCCGCTTCTGGTGCAGCTCTTCGTCATCTTCTACGGCCTGCCCAGCATCGGCATCCTGCTCGACGCCTTCCCGGCCGCCCTGATCGGCTTCACGCTCAACATCGGCGCCTACAGCTCCGAGATCATTCGCGCCGTCATCTCCTCGGTGCCCAAGGGCCAATGGGAGGCCGCCTATTCGATCGGCATGAGCTGGCGCCAGGCAATGACACGCACCATCCTGCCGCAGGCCGGCCGCGTTGCCGTTCCGCCGCTGTCGAACACCTTCATCTCGCTGGTCAAGGACACCTCGCTCGCCGCCGCCATCACCGTCCCGGAGCTCTTCCAGGCCGCCCAGCGCATCGTCGCCACCACCTATGAACCGCTGATCCTCTATATCGAGGCGGCCCTCATCTATCTCGCGCTGAGCTCCGTGCTCTCGGCCTTGCAGGTCAGGCTGGAGCGCCGCTTCGCCCGCTATGGCGGCATGCTGGAGGCAAACGCATGATCGAGCTTGATAACATCGAAAAACGCTTCGGCGACGCCGTCATCCTGAAGGATATCAGCATCCGCATTCCAGAAGGCAGCGTCACAGCACTCGTCGGCCCCTCGGGCGGCGGCAAGAGCACGCTTCTACGCTGTATCAACCTCCTGGAGATCCCGACGGCGGGCACGATCCGCCTCGGCGAGGAGACGCTGACCTTCAAACCCGGCCAGAAGACCAGCTGGCAGGCGATCCAGAAAATCCGCCGCCAGACCGGCATGGTCTTCCAGAACTTCCAGCTCTTCCCCCACCAGACGGCGATCGAAAACGTCATGGAAAGCCTGGTGACGGTGCTCAAATGGCCGAAGGAAAAGGCCCGCAACCGCGCCATGGAGCTCTTGACCAAAGTCGGCATGGCCCACAAGGCCGATGCCTGGCCCTCCACGCTCTCAGGCGGCCAGCAGCAGCGCGTGGCGATCGCCCGTGCGCTTGCCCCCTCGCCCCGCGTCCTTCTCTGCGACGAGCCGACATCGGCGCTCGACCCGGAACTCTCCGCCGAAGTCGTCGACGTCCTCGGCCGTCTCGCCAGCGAGGGGACGACCATGGTCATGGCGACCCACGACCTGAGGCTCGCCTCGAAGATCGCCAACGACGTCGTCTTCCTGGAAGCGGGAAGCGTGGTCGAGACCGGCAGCGCGCGGAACATCTTCACCGCCCCGGAACGCGACCGCACCAAGCGCTTCATCTCGACGATCAACGCCGCGCATACCTACGATATCTGAGGGCAGACATCCCATGCGTGGACATGAAAAAGGCGGCCCCGAGGCTGCCTTTTTCAGTCTGTTGGCTGGCAATCAGCCCGCGTAAGTGACCAGCAGGTCCTTGGCGTCGATCTGGTCGCCGGCCTTGACGAGAACTTCGGCGATCGTGCCGTCCTTCTCGGCATGGATCGCCGTTTCCATCTTCATGGCCTCGATCGACACCAGCACGTCGCCGGCGCTGACCGTCTGGCCGGCCGAGACGAAGGCGCGCGAGATCACGCCAGGCATCGGCGCGCCGACATGGGCGGCATTGCCCGGCTCCGCCTTGCGGCGGGCGGCGGCGCCGGTGGCACCATGGGCGCGATCCGGAACCTTGATGCGGCGCGGCTGGCCGTTAAGTTCGAAGAACACGGTGACCATGCCCTGGCTGTCGGTGCCGCTCATCGCCTGGTTGACGATGACGAGCGTCTTGCCCTTCTCGATATCGGCAAACAGCTCCTCGCCGTCGCCAAGACCGTAGAAATAGGCAGGCGTCGGCAGAACCGAGACCGGGCCGTATGTGTCGGACGCCAGCGCGAAGTCGGTGAAGACCTTCGGATACATGAGATAAGAGGCAAACTCGAAGTCGTTGACCTCGCGCTCCAGCTTGGTCTCGATCGTCTTGCGCTCCGCATCGAGATCGGCATCCTCGAGCAGCGAGCCCGGACGCACTGTATAGGGCGCGTCACCCTTCAGCGCCTTCTTCTGCAGTGCTGCCGGCCAGCCCGAGGGCGGCTGACCAAGATCGCCCTTCAGCATCGAGACGACGGATTCGGGGAAGGACACTTCCTTGTCGGCGCTGACGACGTCGGCGACACTCAGATCTTGGCTCACCATCATCAGCGCCATGTCGCCGACCACCTTGGAGGATGGCGTCACCTTGACGATATCGCCGAACATCTGGTTGGCGTCGGCATAGGCCTGCGCCACCTGGTGCCAGCGGGTCTCTAGGCCGAGCGAGCGGGCCTGCTCCTTGAGATTGGTGAACTGGCCGCCCGGCATTTCGTGCAGGTAGACTTCAGACGCCGGTCCCTTGAGATCGCTTTCGAATGCCGCGTACTGGTGGCGCACCGCTTCCCAGTAGAAGGAGATGCGGCGGATCCATTCCGGATCGAGACCCGGATCACGCTCGGAACCGCGCAGCGCTTCGACGATCGAGCCGAGGCAGGGCTGCGAGGTGTTGCCCGACAGCGCGTCCATGGCGGCATCGACGGCATCGACGCCGGCGTCGACGGCAGCCAGAACGGTCGCCGCTGCAATGCCCGATGTGTCGTGCGTGTGGAAGTGGATCGGCAGGCTGGTCGCCTCGCGCAGCGCCTTGAACAGCACCTTGGCGGCGGCCGGCTTCAACAGACCCGCCATGTCCTTCAGCGCGATGATATGCGCGCCGGCCTTTTCGAGCTGCACGGCGAGATCGGTGTAGTACTTCAGATCATACTTCGGACGCGCCGAATTCAGGATATCGCCGGTATAGCAGATTGCCGCTTCGCAAAGCTTGTTCTCTTCCGCCACTGCATCCATCGAGACACGCATGTTCTCGACCCAGTTCAGGCAGTCGAAGATGCGGAAGAGATCGATACCGCCGGCAGCCGCCTGGCGGACGAAGTATTTGACGACGTTATCGGGATAGTTCTTGTAGCCGACGCCGTTGGCGCCGCGCAGCAGCATCTGCAGCAGCAGGTTCGGCGCCGCCTCGCGCACCTGAGACAGGCGCTCCCACGGATCTTCCGTCAGGAAGCGCATGGAGACGTCGAAAGTTGCGCCCCCCCAGCATTCCAGCGAGAGCAAGTTCGGCAGCGCATGCGCATAGGTGCCGGCGATGCGGGCGATATCATAGGTGCGCATGCGGGTGGCAAGCAGCGACTGATGGCCATCGCGCATCGTCGTGTCGGTCATCAACACGCGCTTTTCGTTGCGCATCCATTCGCCGAACTTCTTCGGACCCAGCGTGTCGAGCAGCTGCTTGGTCCCGTCCTTGATCGTCGTGCCGTTGGTGTAGGGCACGACAGGCTCGGCGGCATCCGCTGTCGGGCGCGGCCTGTCCTTGGCCTCGGGGTGACCGTTGACGGTGACGTCGGCCAGATAGGTGAGAAGCTTCGTGGCGCGGTCCTGGCGCTTGACCTGCTGGAACAGCTCCGGCGTCGTGTCGATGAAGCGCGTGGTGTAGCTGTTATCCTTGAACTTCGGATGCGTGATGATCGCTTCCAGGAAGGTCAGGTTGGTGGCGACACCGCGGATACGGAATTCGCGCAGCGCACGGTCCATGCGCGAGATCGCTTCCGACGGGCTCGGCGCCCAGGCCGTGACCTTGACCAGCAGCGGATCGTAATAGCGGGTGATGATGGCGCCCGAATAGGAGGTGCCGCCATCGAGACGAATGCCGAAGCCGGAAGCCGAACGATAGGCGGTGATGCGGCCGTAATCCGGGATGAAGTTGTGCTCCGGATCCTCGGTGGTGATGCGGCACTGCAGGGCATGGCCGTTGAGCTTGATATCGGCCTGTGCGGGAACGCCCGATTCCGGCGTGCCAATCGCGAAGCCGTCGAGAATATGGATCTGCGCCTTGACGATATCGATGCCGGTGACGACTTCGGTCACCGTGTGTTCGACCTGGATGCGCGGATTGACTTCGATGAAGTAGAATTTGCCGGTATCGGCATCCATCAGATATTCGACGGTGCCGGCGCCGACATAGCCGGTGGCACCCGCGATCTTCAGCGAATAGGCGGCCAGTTCCTGGCGCTGCGCTTCGGAGAGATAAGGGGCGGGCGCGCGCTCGACGACCTTCTGGTTACGGCGCTGGATCGAGCAGTCACGCTCGAAGAGATGCACGACATTGCCATGCGTATCGCCAAGGATCTGGCTTTCGACGTGACGGGCGCGCTCGACGAGCTTTTCGAGATAGACCTCGTCCTTGCCGAAGGCGGCCATCGCCTCGCGCTTGGCTTCCGTCACCTCGCGGGCAAGGTCCTTCGGATCGCGAATGGCGCGCATGCCGCGACCGCCACCGCCCCAGGAAGCCTTGAGCATGACGGGATAACCGATCTCGTCGGCCATCTTGGCGACGACGGCCATATCATCCGGCAGCGGATCGGTTGCCGGCACCACGGGAACGCCGACCGAGATCGCCAGATTGCGGGCCGCCACCTTGTTGCCGAGCTGGCGCATCGTGTCGCCGGTCGGGCCGATGAAGATGATGCCGGCCTTGTTGCAGGCGTCGACGAATTCAGGGCTTTCCGACAACAGGCCGTAACCCGGATGGATCGCATCAGCGCCGGAGAGCTTGGCGACGCGGATGACTTCGTCGATCGACAGGTAGCTCTCGATCGGGCCGAGGTCGCGCGCAAGATGCGGGCCGCGGCCGACCTGGTAACTCTCGTCCGCCTTGAAGCGATGCAGCGCCAGTTTGTCTTCCTCAGCCCATATCGCGACCGTTTTTATCCCGAGCTCGTTGGCAGCGCGAAACACGCGGATGGCAATTTCGGAACGGTTGGCGACAAGGATCTTGGAAATGGGCAAATGCAGTCTCCTCACGGCATAAAAACGGGCAATGCTGCACCCGCGAAAGGAGTCTTAACCCGCTGTCACGGAAAGTTCAATTTCCCACGACGACGCAAGATCGAATTTCTCTAAACTAGCTAGCTGATGAGCCCATGGCGGAACGCAACGGCCACGGCATGCTGGCGGTTCTTTGCCTTCAGCTTGTCCTGCAGACCGTTCATGTACCAATCCACCGTATGGTTGGAGATCTGCAAGAGCTTGCCGATCTCGACCGACGTCAGACCCTCCGCGAGATATTGCAGGATTTCCATTTCCCGGCGTGTAAGCCTTGTGTCGGCGCCAGGCAGGTCATCCGTTACTGAACCGTCTTCACCGCGCAGTTCGAGAATGCGCCAGAATGCGCGCTTGGCGATCGCATCGAAGAGGGTCATTTCGAGCGGAGACAGATCGACAGGCTTGCCGCCGACGCTCAGATAACCGAGCACGCCGCTTCTTCCATGCACTGGAAATGTGTAGCCATCCTTCAGGCCATAGCCCGAAGCGGCCGACATCATCTGCTCCATCCGCCGATAGTGCGGATCTTTGCGGAACGCCGCCAGGCCATCCTTCCAGCGGAACGGTTGTTGCGCGAAAGCCAGATAGCGGATCGTCGGATCGTTCAGCATGTATTTCTTGCCGACATAGACCTGCGGCCATCCCTCGGGCCATTCGCCGGCGAGCACCGCTCCGGTCATATCCTCGCTATGCTTCGGATACCGGAGCAGCCCATGAAACTCGAAGCCATAAGACAGGACGACGTGTCTTAGCTCCTCGACCACCGCCTCCGGCTTCCGGCACTCTTCAAGAACGACAAGTAATTGAATTAATGAATGAATATTCACTAAAATGCCCCCATCCCATCACAGGCTTTCAAGTGAAGCCGCTGCGACAGGACTTGCCCCGATAGCGAACGGTTATCGATGCAATTAAATTAGAGTTCAGAATATCGTTTATGGTTGTGCCAGTTTGACGCGACAACGCAAGGGTTAAATGTCGGGCCTTTTCATTTCACTAAGAAATTTTACCACATCTGGCACCCGCTCATGAAAACGAGCGTCGGCACGACGGCGAAACGCCAACAATGAATGCCTTGTTAATCGCCAGTTCAGATAGGTTTTTGTAGCATCGCAACATCCGCTATTTCGCAGATGCACAAAGAGGAATTCGCCGTGTCGCTTTTCAAGGTCTATGCAAGAGCTTTGCGCTATCTTGGCGCCTACAAGTTCCGCGTATCCCTGGTCGTTATCGCGAACATCGTGCTCGCAGCGATCACCATCGCCGAGCCGATCCTTTTCGGCCTCATTATAGATGCAATTTCCGGCAAAGGCGAGGTCAAGCCGATCTTGTTCATGTGGGCCGGTTTCGCCGTCTTCAACACGATCGCCTTCGTTTTGGTCGCCCGCGAGGCTGACCGGCTGGCGCATGGCCGTCGCGCGACGCTTCTGACGGAAGCTTTCGGCCGCATCATCTCCATGCCGCTCTCCTGGCATCATCAGCGTGGCACGTCCAATGCCCTGCATACGCTGCTTCGTGCCTGTGAGACGCTGTTCGGCCTCTGGCTCGAATTCATGCGCAACCACCTCGCGACCGTCGTTGCCATCGCCATCCTCATCCCGACGGCGATCTCGATGGACGTCCGTCTGTCCGGCGTGCTTGTCGTGCTCGGCATCGCCTACTGGCTGATCGGCCGCCTCGTCATGAGCCGCACGAAGGACGGCCAGGCTTCGGTCGAAAACCACTACCACACGGTTTTCTCGCATGTCAGCGACTCGATCAGCAACGTCTCGGTGCTGCACAGCTACAACCGTATCGAAGCTGAAACCAAGGCGCTGCGGTCCTTTACCGAACGCCTGCTGCAGGCCCAGTACCCGGTTCTCGACTGGTGGGCGCTGGCCGGCGCGATGAACCGTATGGCTTCGACCATCGCCATGATGATCATTCTCGTCATCGGTACCGTCATGGTCCAGGCCGGCGAGCTGCGCATCGGTGACGTCATTGCCTTCATCGGCTTTGCCAACCTTCTGATCTCGCGTCTCGACCAGATGCGCCAGTTCGCCTCGCAGATTTTCGAGGCCCGTTCCAAGCTCGAGGACTTCTATGCTCTCGAAGACTCGGTCCGCGACCGCGAAGAGCCTGCCGGCAACGCCGATATCACCGACGTGAAGGGCGAAGTCGAGTTCCGCAACGTGTCGTTCCGCTTCGGCAACACGGCACAGGGCCTGCACAACGTGTCCTTCACCGCCAAGGCTGGCCAGACGGTTGCGATCGTCGGTCCGACCGGCTCAGGCAAGACCACGATGATCAACCTGCTGCAGCGCGTTTATGACCCTGACAGCGGCCAGATCCTCGTCGACGGCCACGATACGACGAAGGTCACCCGCAAGTCGCTGCGTCGCTATATCGCCACGGTGTTCCAGGACGCAGGCCTGCTCAACCGCTCGATCAGCGACAACATTCGCCTCGGCCGGGAGAACGCTTCGGATGAAGACATGCGCCGTGCGGCTGAAGCTGCCGCCGCCGCCGACTTCATCGAGACCCGCGAAGACCAGTACGACACCCATGTCGGCGAGCGCGGCAACAGGCTTTCGGGCGGCGAGCGCCAGCGTGTGGCCATCGCCCGCGCCATCCTCAAGGATGCGCCGATCCTGGTGCTGGACGAGGCGACGAGCGCGCTCGACGTCGAGACCGAGAACCGCGTGAAGGCCGCGATCGACAATCTTCGTCAGAACCGCACCACCTTCATCATCGCCCACCGCCTGTCGACGGTTCGCGAAGCCGACAAGGTTCTCTTCCTCGACAACGGCCGCGTCGTCGAAGAAGGCAGCTTCGACGAGCTCAGCCAGAGTAACGGCCGCTTCGCCGCCTTGCTCCGCGCCAGCGGTATCCTGACGGACGAGGAAGTCCGCAAGGCACACACGACCGAAGCCGCCTAACACAGGCGATTAACGAAAATGATCGAAGCCGGATGGTTCCGCCATCCGGCTTTTTTCTTGCCTGACAGGCCCGCACGTCTAGATAATCCGGAACTTGAGCCGGGAGCCCCGTATGCAGGTCAAACGAATTGTCGCCAATATCGCGACCATCGATCAGAAGGCCGCCAGGTCTTTCTATCAGGACATCCTCGGCCTTGAGCTGCTGATGGATCACGGCTGGATAGCAACCTATGGCTCCGACCAGCAGATGGCGGTTCAGGTGAGCGTTGCCAGCGAAGGCGGCTCCGGAACACCCGTGCCGGGCCTGTCGATCGAAGTCGATGACGTCGATGAGGCATTTTCAGCCATGAGCGCCGCCGGTTTCGAAATCACCTATGGGCCGGCCGATGAGCCCTGGGGTGTACGACGCTTCTATGTCCGGGATCCCTTTGGCACCCTCGTGAACATCGTCTCGCATACAGGCTGAACGAGAGGCCTGCGCAAGGGGCGTTAGACTAAAGTCATAATCCCAAAGCCGCTCTCCGTAAGCGGGGTGTTTTCTGGCACACTTTCCTCGGGCGAACCGCGACCAGGGGTATGCTTTGAGGAGAGTATGGTCGCGCGCCGCATTTCACATCATTCTGTGGAGGACAGAACATGGCAAATGTCGCAAGCGTCGGGGGCGCGAAAGCCGGACCGATGACATCGGAGGAGAAGAAGGTCATCTTCGCCTCCTCGCTTGGCACCGTATTCGAGTGGTACGATTTCTATCTCTACGGGTCCCTCGCCACCTATATCGGCGCGACCTACTTCACCCAATATCCAGAAGCCACCCGCAACATCTTCACGCTGCTGGCCTTTGCCGCCGGCTTCCTGGTACGCCCGTTCGGCGCGCTGGTCTTCGGCCGCCTCGGCGATCTCGTCGGGCGTAAATACACCTTCCTGGTGACGATCCTGATCATGGGTCTCTCGACCTTCCTGGTCGGTATCCTCCCCGGTGCCGCCACGATCGGCATCGCCGCTCCGATCATCCTGATCGCACTTCGCCTGCTGCAGGGCCTGGCGCTCGGCGGTGAATATGGCGGGGCCGCCACCTATGTGGCCGAGCACGCGCCGAATGGCCGCCGCGGCTACTTCACCTCATGGATCCAGACCACGGCAACGCTCGGCCTTTTCCTGTCGCTGATCGTCATCGTCGGCGTCCAGTTCATCATGGGCAAGGAAGCCTTCGCCGCCTGGGGCTGGCGCATTCCGTTCCTGGTCTCGGTCGTCCTTCTCGGCGTCTCCGTCTGGATCCGCGTGCGGATGAACGAATCCCCCGCCTTCCAGAAAATGAAGGCGGAAGGCAAGGGCTCCAAGGCGCCGCTGACGGAAGCATTCGGCCAGTGGAAGAACGCCAAGATCGCACTTATCGCCCTGCTCGGCGCCACCATGGGCCAGGCGGTCGTCTGGTACGGCGGTCAGTTCTACTCGCTGTTCTTCCTGCAGAACGTTCTGAAGGTCGACCTGCAGGCAGCCAATATCATGGTCGCCGTGGCCCTCATCCTTGCGACACCGTTCTTCGTGATCTTCGGCGGCCTGTCGGACAGGATCGGCCGCAAGCCGATCATCATGGCTGGCCTGTTGATCGCGGCCGTCACGTACAATCCGCTGTTCAAGGCGCTGACATGGACAGCCAACCCGGCGCTTGCCGAAGCTCAGGCCTCGGTCAGGGCAACGGTCACGGCCGATCCGACGGACTGCAAGTTCCAGTTCAACCCGACCGGCACATCGAAGTTCACCAGCTCCTGCGACGTGGCGACAGCCTTCCTGACCAAGAACTCGGTGCCTTATGATGTCGTCCCCGGCCCTGCCGGCCAGCCGGCGACTGTGAAGATCGGTGACGAAACCATCACCAGCTTCGACGCAGTCGCAGCCGGCGACAAGGCCAAGGGCCTGACGGCGGCATTCGAGAAGAGCATCAACATCGCGCTTCACGACGGTGGCTATCCGCTTAACCGCGGCGCCATCAAGGTGCCTGACGCGAAGCTCGATGCCTTCATCGCCGCCAATCCCGAGCTTGCCCTGAACGCCGACGCGATCCGCGCAGGCACCAAGGAGACGATGCCGGCCGACAAGCTGGTGGCAGCCAAGCTGCTGACGGCGGATGAAGCCAACGGCGTCACCGACATGGCTGTCTACAACGTAGCCGGCGGCGGCACCTTCGCCATGGCGGCCGATCCTGCACGCGTCAACTGGATCGGCACGATCGCCATCTTGTTCGTGCTGGTTCTCTATGTGACGATGGTCTACGGCCCGATCGCCGCATTGCTGGTAGAACTCTTCCCGACCCGCATCCGCTACACCGGCATGTCGCTTCCCTATCACATCGGCAACGGCTGGTTCGGCGGCCTGCTGCCGGCAACGGCCTTCGCGATGAGTGCGGCCACAGGCGACATCTACTTCGGCCTCTGGTACCCGATCATCTTCGCCGCGATCACGCTTGTGATCGGCCTGATTTTCCTGCCGGAAACCAAGAACCGCGATATCCACGCAATGGATTGATCTTTCCCGAAAAGACAGACCACGCCCGGCGCTCCAAAGGCGCCGGGTTTTCTATTGCCGGAAATAGCCGCTTGGGCTGCGGCCAGCCGCCGACGCCTGGGCGAAACAGAAGATTGTGGCGCGCGTAGACGATGGCGATCATCATCGAAAACCATCCGCCGAGCGCTAGGCCGGCGATCACGTCGCTGGGATAATGCGCACTCACCATGACCCGGGTCATGCCGAACCACAGCGCACAAGCCACGAAAGCAATGCGATAGCGCGGGAAGAGCAGCGCGAAGGCGGCGAAGAAGGCACCGATCGCCGTCGCGTGGCCTGATGGGAAGCTTTCGAAGGAATGACCGGAGAAGGACGAAAACGAGAAGATGCCGTAGTCCTGGAAATGCTCCGGTCGGGCCCGCCCGATCAGCCGCTTCAGGAGATTGGCGACCAATCCCGACAGCGCGATCGAGGTAAGGAGATAACAGCCGATCCAGCTGACCCTGAGTGCCTGCAGGCGGTGACGCACGCTGGTGGCGGTGCGCGACGATGCCCAGCCCTGGAACAGAAGGAAAGCGGTGACGATGATGATCCAGTCGGACTTGCCGAAATCGGTCAACATCAGGCCGATCCTGCGAATGGTTGGCGGCACGTGATCGCCGCCGACAGGACCATCGAACAACAGGAGCGAGAGGATCACGGCGTTCACGGTGACGAATAGACAGGATTGCCAACGCAGGTGCGGCATGCCGTGACGACAGCGGAGCCTGCGTTTCTCGAGCGAAGAGAGAAAGGATTTCATGTCTGTCGGCGGTCCTGATCAGGGGTTGTCGATCAACGACCAAGACCTAGCAGAAGCAGACTACAGAATTTTTACGGAGACGCTTACAACAAGCGGCTGAGCCGCGGTATCGGCCATCCGCCATCGCGCCCGATGGAGAACACCAGACCGAAGCGTGCAAACAGCACCGAGGTGGCAAAAGCCATCCACGCGCCAAGCGCAAGCCCCGCCGTAACGTCGCTCGGATAGTGAACGCCGATGATGATGCGCGTTGCGCCGAGCCACAGCCCGATGCCGATGAAGCCGAGGCGAAAACGGGGAAAGAGCAGCGCCAGCGCCATGAACAGCGCCCCGATATTCGCCGAATGCCCGGAGGGAAAACTCTGGTGCAGAAAATCCATGTTGAACGGCGCGAAACTGAAGATACCCTCCTGATCATAGATCAGCGGTCGCGCGCGCCCGATCGCAAACTTCAGGGAGTTGGCGATGATGGCGGTGAACAGGACGGATAGCGCTACATAGGCAGTCATCTGCCCGAAATAGATCATCCGGAACCGCTCGCGCACTTTCCACAAGCGCCGTCGGACCAGATAGGCGGTCGCAACAACGGTTGTCAGACCGGTGAGAATCCAGGCAAGCCTGCCGATGTCGGTGACATCGCCGGCAAGCGTGACCAGCGGCTGCGCCAGTTCCTTGGCCGCAATACCGAGCGGGCGATCGAACACGAAAAAGGCGATGGCCACGGCATTGATCGCGGAAAAGGCAAACCCCTTCCAGGGAACCCGGCGATGGATCGTGCGGCGCGCCTGGTAGCGCTTTTTCAGATAGCCCCAGAAACCCGGCCTTCGATCGACGCTCTCGCTCATTCCACTCCCGCTCTTTTATCAATAGAGGAGGGAGATAGGGGCTGCGGCGGTTGCCTTCAATGCGAAGGCCCTCCGCATCCTGAGATGCGAAGGGCCTGAAAGGTGTTTCACGTGAAAAATCAGGCTGAAAGCGCCTTGAACTCGGAGAGGATCGCTTCTCCCATCTCGACCGTATCGACCTTCCTGGCGCCGTCAGCCATGATATCGGCGGTGCGGATGCCCTTGTCGAGCACGTTGGCGATCGCCTTCTCGAGGTTGTCGGCTTCCTTGACCATGCCGAAGGAATAGCGCAGGCACATGGCAAACGAGGCGATCATCGCGATCGGGTTGGCAATGCCCTTGCCGGCGATATCGGGTGCCGAACCGTGCACCGGCTCGTAAAGCGCCTTGCGCTTGCCGGTCTTGCCGTCAGGCGCGCCGAGCGAAGCCGATGGCAGCATGCCGAGCGAGCCTGTCAGCATGGCGGCAACGTCGGACAGCATGTCGCCGAACAGGTTGTCGGTGACGATGACGTCGAACTGCTTCGGCGCGCGCACCAACTGCATGCCGCCGGCATCCGCCAGCATGTGCTCGAGCTTGACGTCCGAATACTTGTCCTTGTGCGTCGCGGTCACGACCTGGTTCCACAACACGCCCGACTTCATCACGTTGCGCTTTTCCATGGAGCAGACGCGGTTCTGGCGCGTGCGGGCCATTTCGAAGGCCACGGCGGAGATGCGTTCGATCTCGTAGGTGTCGTAGACCTGCGTGTCGATGGCACGCTTCTGGCCATTGCCGAGATCGGTGATGGTCTTCGGCTCGCCGAAATAGACGCCGCCGGTCAGTTCGCGGATGATCAGGATATCGAGGCCATCGACCAGCTCCGGCTTCAGCGAAGAAGCGGCAGCGAGCGCCGGGTAGCAGATGGCAGGACGCAGGTTGGCGAACAGCTCGAGATCCTTGCGCAGGCGCAGCAGGCCGGCTTCCGGGCGCACTTCATAGGCAACGTCGTCCCACTTCGGGCCGCCGACGGCGCCGAAGAGAACCGCATCGGCAGCAAGCGCCTTCTGCATATCGGCTTCAGAGATAGCGGCACCATGGGCGTCGTAAGCGCTGCCGCCGACCAGACCTTCGTCGGTGACGAAGCCAGCGGACATTTCCTCGTTCATGTAAGCGATGATCTTGCGGACCTCGCCCATGGCCTCGGGACCAATGCCGTCACCCGGCAGCAGGAAAAGATTGCGCGTCGTCATGAAACCCTCCGGGAAAAACAAGTTGCGGCTTATTATCCCTCGACAGAAGGCATTTCAAGCGACCAAGGGGCCGTTTCGGTACGGTTGGCGCCAGAGTTGAACGATCGGTTGACCCCTCGATTTGCATCGGCAACAAGAAGGGCATCGTGACCATGACCCGGAAAACGCCCATGCCCGCCACACCGCTCCATCTCGACACCCCGCTCTTTCAGACATCCGCCGACTATAGCGCCGCAAACCGGCCGCTCTGGCTGAAGCTGGACGCGCTGCAGCCGGCGGGAAGCTTCAAGCTGCGCGGCGTCGGCAGGTTGTGCCAGCATGAGGTGGAAAACGGTGCCAAGGAAATCTTCTGCGCCTCCGGCGGCAATGCCGGCATCGCCGCTGCCTATGCCGGCCGCGCGCTCGGCGTACCTGTCACCATCGTCGTGCCGGAAACCACTTCCGAGGACGTCCGCCGCTCGATCGCAGCCACTGGCGCCGCCGTTCTCGTCCGCGGCTCCGTCTTCGACGAGGCCAACGCCCATGCGGTCAATCTCGCCGCAGAGCGCAAGGCCGCCTATGTGCACCCCTTCGACCATCCGCTGCTCTGGGAAGGCCACGGCACGCTGATTGACGAAGTGGTGAAAAAGGGCGCCGAATTCGATTGCGTGATTGCCAGTGTCGGCGGCGGCGGCTTGCTTGCCGGTATCGTGGCCGGCCTGAAGCGGAACGGCCTCGACAATGTGCCCGTCATCGCCGTCGAGACCGAAGGGGCCGCATCCTTCAACGCCAGCCTGAAAGCCAGCGAACGCATCACCCTTCCCGCGATCACCTCGATCGCCACCTCGCTCGGCGCGCGCCAGGTCGCCCAGCATGTCTTCGACCTTCCCAGACATCATCCGATCGAGAGCGTGACGGTGACCGACGCTGAAGCCATCGCCGCCTGCCTGAAATTCGCCGACGCCTATCGCATCCTCGTCGAACCCGCCTGCGGCGCCGCCCTTGCCGTCGCCGACACCCACCCCGACCTCCTCGCCCGCTTCAAAAACCCGCTGATCGAGGTCTGCGGCGGCATCGGCGTGTCGCTGGAAAAGCTCAAGATGTGGAGAGAACAGCTGCTCTGAAGCCAAAGAAAAAGCCGACGGGAGAACCCACCGGCTTGATCATGCAATCCTGTCGAGGCGCTTAGGCGGCCCAGGGATGGGAAGCGGCATTGGCTTTTTCGAACTGGTCGATTTCCTTGCCCTTTTCCATCGTCAGGCCGATGTCGTCGAGACCATTCAGCATGCAGTGACGCTTGAAGGCATCGAGATCGAACTTGATGGAGCCGCCGTCGGGGCCGGTGATTTCCATGTTTTCCAGGTCGACCG
Organism: Rhizobium sp. S163; assembly: GCF_030380805.1. Lineage (NCBI taxonomy): Bacteria > Pseudomonadati > Pseudomonadota > Alphaproteobacteria > Hyphomicrobiales > Rhizobiaceae > Rhizobium > Rhizobium sp. S163. The sequence goes on from NZ_JAUDSA010000038.1 coordinate 332,906, forward strand.
TCAGGATGGCGTTGGAGCCGCGCGAGGCGTCGTCCAGGAGCTTTTCCAGATTTTCCGGGCTGACCTTGATCGGCAGAATGCCGTTCTTGAAACAGTTGTTGTAGAAGATGTCGGCGAAGCTGGTGGAGATGACGCAGCGGATGCCGAAATCGAGAAGCGCCCACGGCGCGTGCTCGCGCGAGGAGCCGCAGCCGAAATTGTCGCCGGCGACGAGGATCTTGGCGTTTTGGTAGGCCGGCTTGTTGAGAACGAAATCCTCGTTCGGCGTGCCGTCTTCATTGTAACGGGCTTCCGCGAAGAGACCCTTGCCGAGGCCGGTGCGCTTGATCGTCTTCAGGTAATCCTTCGGGATGATCATGTCGGTGTCGATGTTGACAACCGGCAGAGGGGCGGCGACGCCCGTCAGCTTGGTGAATTTTTCCATGGCCTGGCCTCCAGTTCGGCAGAGATAGTGTGTTGATCAGCGTTTAGTCCAGTTTCCCGGCAAAATGAAGGGGAATCTGCAGCCCCGGCCAGCGCCCCGAAGAATCGTCCGGCCGGGCGCGGCTGATCTAGCCGGCCTTGGCGGGCTCGTTCATCGCCCAGGAGACGCCGAAGGGATCACGCAGCTGACCATAGCGATCGCCCCAGAACATGCGCTCGACGGGCATGACCACTTCTACACCGGCCTTCACCGCCCGATCCCACCAGAGATCGATATCGTCGACGACGAGCTGCAGCGAGAAGCCCTGGTGCGGCCGGAAAGGGTGGCCGTGTTCGGGATAAGCGTCGCTCAGCATCAGTGAGCTGCCGTTGATATAGAGATGCACATGCATGGTGCGTCCATTTTCATCAGGCGGCACGACGAATGCCTGCTCGGCGCCGAAAGCTTTTCCGTAGAATTCCGCCGCCTTCAGCGCGCCATCGACAGTGATGTAGGGGAGCAGCCCGTTCTTGACCGGCGGCATGGCCATCTGGCCGGTTTGCGTTTCGCTTTCCATGCAGTCCTCCATTGATGCCTGGGCGTGATGCTTGTGCAGCCACAAGCCTTGCCGCATCTAGGACGCGCGAGCAAAACGCCAGCCGACAGACTGAATGAAATAAATTCGGGGCGCCAGAAGCGATCAGATAGGGACGATCAGAGATCGATGATCGTGCCGCGACCGTCGTTCCAGATGCGCATGGGTTGACCATCGCGCGTCTTGGACTTCGCCCTTGCACAGACCGGAGCCGCCTTCATCTTCAGCGAGAGCGCGCGGCCGACCATCAGCACCGTCAGAATGGCGCCGACGGCGAGCGTCACCGAAAAGGTGAGGAGCGCCAATGCTGCGAATGCGGTGATGCCTGCAAGCAAAAGGAAGACGGAACGAATATTCTGCATGGGTTTGAAACCTTTCTAGGAAAGGAATGTGGTCCTTCGTCTTGTCTTCTGCAAGATAAGCATGGCTTTTTGTTGTCTTGCCATCGGTCACAAAGCTTGACACACATTCGTGATGAGCCAGTCTCCCCTCACCCGTTCGATGAACCTGCGCCGCTCGGTGCTGAGCGTTCCCGCGATCAACCCACGCGCGCTTGAAAAGACCCATCAGCTCGATTGCGATGCGGTGATCTTCGACCTCGAGGATTCAGTGGCGCCCGAGAAGAAAGCCGAAGCGCGCGAAAACCTGGCCGCCTTCTTCCGGGGCAAACCGCTCAAGGACAAGGAACGCATCATCCGCATCAACGGCCTCGACACCAACTGGGGCCGCGCCGACATGGAGCTCGTGAGCGCGCTTGAGCCGGATGCCGTTCTGCTGCCGAAGGTCAACGAACCGCAAGACGTGATGTCGGTCAGCGATCTTCTCGCGGATGCCGATGCGCCCGACGAAGTGCGGATCTGGGCGATGATCGAGACACCGCGCGGCATCCTCAATGCCGCGGCGATCGCCGAGGCCGGCCGAACGGCGGGCTCAAGGCTCGATTGCTTCGTCGTCGGCCTCAACGATTTGCGCAAGGAAACAGGCGTCTTGCCGCAGCCCGGCCGGCAATATCTCGTGCCCTGGCTGATGCAGGTGATCCTCGCCGTGCGCGCTTACGGCCTCTGCGCCATAGACAGCGTCTTCAACGATTTCAAGGATATCGATGGCTTCGACACCGAATGCGCCGAGGCGCGCGCCATGGGCTTCGATGGCAAGATGCTGATCCATCCCGCGCAGATCGAGCCCGCCAACCGGCATTTCGGCCCGGATGCCTCCGCCATCGCCGAAGCTGAGGCGATCATAAAAGCCTTCGCCGACCCCGCCACGGATGGCCTCAACGTCATCAATGTCGGCGGACGCATGATCGAACGGCTGCATCTTGTCCAGGCGGAAACTCTGGTTCATAAAGCCCGCCTGATTGCAGATCGCCAAAAGGCAAAAGGCCAGACGGCAAACTGAAAGACGATGTGATGAAGCTCTACCGCCTTCTGACCGGCCAGGACGACGCCGCCTTCTGCCACCGCGTAACCGATGCCCTCAACAAGGGCTGGTCGCTGAACGGCTCGCCGGCCATGACTTTCAACTCGCAGACCGGCCAGGTGATGTGCGCCCAGGCGATCGTCAAGCATGTCGAGGGCAAGGATTACCACCCCGACATGAAGCTCTCCGAGCAGTAAGAATTTTCGGTCGAGGCCTGCACGAAGCGCCCAGCGTCTAGCGCTCGGCCGCCTCTTCCGCGCTCGCCTCTATCCGCTCCATATCATCGTCGCTGAGACCGAAATGGTGCCCGATCTCATGGATCAGCACATGGGTGATGATATCGCCCAGCGTTTCGTCGTTCTCGGCCCAATAATCGAGGATCGGCCGCCTGTAGAGGCGGATGCGATTGGGAAGCTCGCCCGTTTCCAGGGTGAAGCGCTCGGAAATCCCGCGCCCCTCGAACAGGCCGAGCAGATCGAACGGCGTTTCCAGCGCCATGTCCTCGAACACCTCGTCATCAGGGAAGTCTTCGATCTCGATCGTCAGATTGGTCGTCAGCGCACGGAATTCTTCCGGCAGGTGGCTGTAGGCCTCCATCGCCAGGGACTCGAACGTGCTGATTGTCGGAGCGTGGCGATCCTGCCAATTGTCGCTCTGGTCTATGCGAGCCATAAAAGCTCCTTTCCTTTGCCGCCCATATAGAGCCTTTGCAGCTGATTTTCGAGAGCGGAATCAAGGGCAGGAATAAATTCACATCAAACGGCTGTTGACTCTTCGGTCGAGCTCTGGAATCCATAAGAACATAATAGGAACATACGATAGATGGAGTGACGTCGTGGCACAGTCGGCCGTGGCGCGCGAGCGGCTTTTTGCGCTCCGCGAAACCATTGCAAAGCTTGAAGGAAAACCGGTGCCCGCATTGGCGGCGGCGGAAAACCAGGCTTTGGCCGATACCGTTCTCGACAAGCCGAGGAGCGAAGACGCCTTGCGCCTGCCGCTCGGAATCCCCGCTCTGGATGAAGCGCTCGACGGCGGCCTGCCGCTCGATGGCCTGACCGAAATCCGCACGACGCTGTTGCGCAATGCCGGCGCAAGCAGCGGCTTCGTTCTGGCGATAGCGGCCATGTTGCAGCGGCAGGAGGAGGACGGCGCTTACGCGCACCTGCCGATCCTCTGGATCGCCGACACGGTGGCGACGATGGAGGCGGGGCGGCCCTATGCCGTCGGCCTCAGCGATTTCGGCCTGAAGCCGCGGCTCTTCCTGCACGCCGCACCCAAAAAGCTGGAGGACGCGCTGTGGTTGGCGGAAACCGCCGTCGAAAGCGGCGTTTTCCCGGCCACCATTCTTGAGGTTCGCGGCAATCCCAGGCCCTTCGGCCTGACGGAAAGCCGTCGTCTCAACCTGCGGGCCAAGGCGTCGCGCCGCCCGCTTTTCCTGTTGCGGCAGGCAGCGGAGGAAGAGGCCAGCAGCGCCATCTTCCGCTTCCTTGCCGAACCCGCGCCATCTGCGGCGCGGCCCTTGCCTGATGGCTCGATGCTGGGCGGCAGCATCGGCAATCCGATCTTTCGCATCACCTTGGAGAAGAGCCGAAACCCGGCTCCCTTCTCCATTCTTCTGGAGTGGAACCCCCATGACCGCCGGTTTTTCCCTGTCCGCCCATCAGCCAACACTCGCTTTCCAGGCGAACGCTCAGCGCATTCTGGCACTGCATTTCCCGCATTTGCCGACCGATCGCATATCCAGGAAGAAGTGGGGTCTCGCCTGGCGTTTGCGCAATCGTCCTGAGACGCCGCCGATCGTCTGTTCCGGCCGCCACGCCAACACCATGCGGCTGACGGCGCTGGACGAGGCAGCCGAGGCGATCAACCTGAAAAAGAGCATGGGGGTCGCCGAAGCCCGCGCCATCCACCCGACGATCGAGGTAATCGAGGAGGATCCGGCCGCCGACCTGCGCTTTCTCGAAGGCATTGCCGACTGGTGCGACCGCTATACGCCTCTGGTGGCGCTCGACGGCAGGGATGGCCTGTTTCTCGATATCACCGGCTGCGCCCATCTCTTCGGTGGAGAAAAGGCGCTCCTCAAGGATATCCTGTCTAGGCTCTTTCAAATGGGCATCGACGTCCGGGGCGCCATCGCCTCCTCCCCGGGCCTCTCCTGGGCGGTCAGCCGCTTCGGCCAAGGGGGTGTAATCGACGCGGATGAGACGGAAAGGGTCGTGGCTCCCCTTCCTGTCGCTGCACTTCGCCTCTCGGACGACACGGTTGCAGGGCTCACCAAGATGGGCCTGAAATACATCGGCGACCTGATGGAAACCCCGCGCGCGCCGCTGACCCGCCGCTTCGGCGCAAGCGTGCTGTTGCGGCTTGATCAGGTTCTTGGAACGGACGAGGAGCCGATATCGCCACGCCTGCCCGTCGCCAGCCTCTCGGCCGAGCGCCGCTTGATGGAACCGGTCGCCGCGGAAGAGGAGATTCTAGCCGTGACCGACCAGATCGCCCATGCGCTGAAACCGTCGCTGGAGGCGCGCGGCGTCGGCGGCCGTGTTTTCGAACTCGTCCTGTTTCGCGTCGATGGCAAGGTCTTCCGCATCGCGGCCGGCACGACCAGGCCGCTGCGGGAACCAAGGCGCATCGCCGTCCTGTTCACCGAACGCCTGCAGGCCGTCCATGACGATCTCGATGCCGGTTACGGCTTCGAGATCCTGCGCCTCAATGTCCTGCGGCACGAAGCCTTCGATACGGCCCAGAGCGATTTCGAGGGACACCAGCAGAAGGATGCCTCACTGGCAGCCTTCGTCGATCGTGTTTCCGCGCGATTGGGATCGGATTGCCTGCAGACGTTCCAGTTGCGCGAAAGCCACCTGCCGGAAAGGGCCGTGATTTCGGTTCCCGCCATCGACGGCCTCACCGCAAAGATCCCGCCAGGCAATCCCGCCCCCTCACGCGGCGAGAGACCCGCGCGTCTGCTGGAAAGGGCGGAACCGATGGATGCCTTTGCCATCGAGGTGCCAGATGGCGCGCCGGCCAATTTTCACTGGCGCCGCATGCGCCACCGTATCGTCAAAAGCGAGGGGCCGGAACGGCTTGCCATGGAATGGTGGCTCGACGGCAAGGATACGCAGCCCCGCGACTATTTCCGCGTCGAGGATGATCAGGGCCACCGCTTCTGGATCTATCGCAAGGGTCTGTACGGCCAGGACGAGACGCAAAGCTGGTACATGCACGGGATGTTCGCATGACACAGGCTTTCTTCGAGATCGGCGCCAAGACCAATTTCTCCTTTCTGGAAGGGGCCTCCAAGCCTGAGGAAATGGTGCTGCAGGCCGCAGTCCTGGGGCTAGGCGGCATCGGCATCGCCGACCGCAACTCGGTCGCGGGCGTGGTGAGGGCGCACGCGCAGGCAACGGCGCTTCAGAAGAAATTCGAGCGGAAAGAAAAGGGCCTGCTGGAAAAGGGAGAGAACCCAGAAAACATCCTTGACCCGGTCCGTCTGCAACCCGGCGCCCGGTTGGTCTTTTCGGACGGAACACCCGATATTCTAGCCTATCCTCAAAATCGAAAGGGTTGGGCACATCTCTGCCGCATGTTGAGCGCCGGCAATCTGCGCGCAGAAAAGGGTAACTGCATCCTCACGGAATCGGACCTTATGGAATGGGGAGACCAGATGATGCTGGCGATCATCCCTGATCTTGTCGTTGCCGACGATCCCCTGCGCTGCGACACATTCGAAGCCTGCGTCGGTCGTCTCCGCGCCCGCTTCCGTGACAAGCTCTACATGACGATGACATCAACCTATGACGGTCGCGACAAGCGCGTCTTTGCGGTGATTTCGATCCTCGCTTCCAGAAACCGCGTGCCCCTTATCGCCTCCAACCAGCCGCTTTATCACGACACCGCCCGCCGCCCTCTGTCGGATATCGTCACATCGATAAGGGAGCACGTACCAATCCCGGAAGCCGGCTTTCTGCTGGCGCCGAATGCCGAACGCTATCTGAAGTATGGAGCCGAGATGGCGCGGCTTTTCAGGGAATATCCCGATGCGATCGCCAACACGGAGAAGTTCTTCTCCAGGCTGAGCTTTTGCCTGGACGAACTGAAACACAATTATCCCGATGAGAACGACGCGGGCGAAACATCTTACGAAACGCTGGAGCGCCTGACATGGGCGGGAGCGGCAAGGCGTTTTCCTGAAGGCATCAAGGAGAAGACCCGGGAGCAGATCGTCTACGAACTGGACCTCATAAAGCAGAAGCAATACGCGCCCTATTTCCTGACGGTCCACCGCATCATCATGCATGCCCGCTATGAGCTCAAGATCCTTTGCCAGGGCCGCGGCTCGGCCGCCAATTCGGTGATCTGTTACTGCCTTGAAGTCACGGAGGTTAACCCGGAAAAAAGCGTGCTGCTGTTCGACCGATTCATGTCGACGGACCGCGACGAACCACCCGATATCGACGTCGATTTCGAGCATGATCGGCGCGAGGAGGTCATCCAGCATATCTACAAGCGATACGGCAAGGAGCACGCTGGACTGACGGCGGCCGTCACCAGCTATCGCACCCGTTCCGCAGGCCGCGAGGTCGCAAAGGCATTCGGCTTGTCAGAAGATGTGCAATCGGCGATCGGCAGTCTGGTTTGGGGCTGGTCGGATGACAAGCTGTCTGAACGCGAAGCAAGGGCCGCCGGCCTCGACACCGGAAACCCCGTAACCAACCACGTCCTGCAATACGCATCCGAACTCTTGAGCTTTCCGCGCCACCTCACTCAGCATGTCGGCGGTTTCGTCATCACCCGCGATCGGCTCGATGAAGTCGTGCCTATCATGAACACGGCCATGCCGGACCGTTACATGATCGAGTGGGACAAGGACGATCTCGACAATCTGAAGATCCTCAAGGTCGACGTGTTGGCGCTCGGAATGCTGACCTGCTTGCGCAAGGCCTTCGATCTTCTGCTGCTGCACTACGACGTGAAGAAGACGCTGGCCGATCTCGGCAATGACACGCATGAGGACGAGAAGCCGGTCTACGACATGATGTGCCGGGCCGATACGCTGGGCGTCTTCCAGATCGAAAGCCGGGCGCAAATGAGCATGCTGCCGCGCCTTCGGCCGAGAAGATTTTACGACCTCGTTATAGAGGTCGCCATTGTCCGGCCAGGGCCTATCCAGGGTGACATGGTCCACCCCTATCTGAAGCGAAGGGAACAGGAAAAGCTAAATATTCCAATCGAATACCCCAGTGAAGAGTTGAAGGAGGTTCTGAAACGAACGCTTGGAGTACCGCTCTTTCAGGAGCAGGCCATGCAAATCGCCATCACGGCGGCCGGTTTCGAGCCTGCCGAGGCCGATCAACTGCGCCGTGCCATGGCAACGTTCAAGCGGACGGGCACCATCGGCAATTTCGAACAGCGCTTCATCGACGGAATGGTATCCAAGGAGTACCCTCGGGAATTCGCGCAACAGTGTTTCAACCAGATCAAGGGCTTCGGCGAATACGGCTTTCCGGAAAGCCACGCGGCCTCCTTCGCGCTGCTCGTCTACGCCTCCTCCTGGATGAAGGCCTATTATCCCGATATCTTCTGTGCGGCCATGCTGAACTCGCAGCCAATGGGCTTCTACGCGCCAGCGCAGCTGGTCCGCGACGCCAGGGAGCATGGCGTCGAAATCCGGCCGGTCGATATCAACAGTTCGGATTGGGACTGCCTGCTGGAAGACGGACGCTTCGACAATCGTCGGATTGATTTCCGCCACCGCGAGATGAGCGATGTCATCAAGGCCAACCACGCCGTCCGGCTCGGCTTTCGCCAGGTAAAGGGATTATCCGAGGACGCCATATGCGAGAAGCTGATGGCACACCGGGGATACGGCTACACCTCCATCCGCGATCTCTGGCTGCGCTCGGGCCTCGATAAATCCGATATCGAGCGGCTGGCGGATGCGGATGCCTTCAACAGCATTGGCCTGTCCCGGCGCGAGGCGCTATGGGCGGTCCGTGCGCTGGATGCGAAGAGTGCTGCCGAGCGCTTGCCGTTGTTCGATCAGGCATCTCATCTCGACCTGCAAGTCGAGCCGCAAGCCAGACTGCCTGAAATGCTGCCAGGCGAGCAGGTGGTCGAGGACTACCGGTATCTGTCGCTGTCGCTCAAGGCGCATCCTCTGTCCTTCCTGCGCGACGAGCTGCGTGGCATCGGCATCACCCGCAGCGTCGACCTGCTCAAGGTGGCGAACGGCCGGTGGGTGACGATCGCCGGCCTAGTTCTGGTGCGTCAGCGCCCGGGCTCGGCCAAGGGTGTGATCTTCATGACACTGGAGGATGAAACCGGCGTGGCCAATGCCATCGTCTGGCCGAAGACCTTCGAGAAATACCGTGCCATCGTCATGGGCGCCCGGCTCGTCAAGATACGCGGCAAGCTGCAGAGCCAGAGCGGGGTGATCCATACGGTTGTCGATCACATCGAGGACATGACGCACGCGCTGGGGCTGCTGCAGAAGGAGGCGAACCGCTTCGGCGTCTGCGATCGCTCGGACGAAGCGCGCCGCCCGACCGCCGATCCCCGGCAGAAGAAGCTCAACGAGACATTGGAGAAGGCGGTGATGGAAAAAAGAATAACCACGCAGGACAAGCGCGGGCGTGATGAAGCCACGGCCTCGGTCATGCCGAAGGGACGTAATTTTCATTGATTTTCAATATCGAGTCCGATCGGGCATCGTCGCAAGCGGAGAGCTATACGCTTCGATTGGATCGTAAACGAGCCGGAAGGCGGGCGAAGCGGGAGTGCCTGAATATGAATCTTTCTTGACAACGAGCGTCTTCTTTAGCAAAAAGACGATAGTCATTGTCATGTTTGGAATGAAGACGTGCTTGTCTGCAGTTGCAACTACATAACCGACACCGAAATCCGGGAGGTTATCAACAGCCTTCTCGATGAGGACTGTTGGCAGCTTATTGTCCCTGCGAAAGTCTACCACGCCATGGAAAAACGCGGCCGCTGCTGCGGCTGTTTCCCGAATGTGGTCGACATCATCATTCAGACGACCGAGGACTATCACGCCCGTCGGCACTCGACGGATGCCGAAATATTTGATTTCATGTCTCGCCTCAGAAACTTCCATGAAGAAAACAGGAGAGCGGACATTGAAAGGCGACAAAAAAGTCATCGAGCGGCTTAACGAGGCCCTCTTTTTGGAACTCGGTGCTGTCAACCAGTACTGGGTTCACTACCGACTCCTTGAAGATTGGGGTTACACCAAGCTCGCCAAGAAGGAGCGCGCTGAATCGATCGAAGAAATGCAGCATGCAGACAAACTCGTCGCACGCATCATCTTCCTCGAAGGCCACCCCAACCTGCAGACGCTTGCGCCGCTGCGCATCGGCCAGAACGTCAAGGAAGTCCTGGAAGCGGATCTCGCCGGCGAATACGACGCCCGCACCGCCTACAAGAAATCCCGCGATATCTGTCACGAGGCAGGCGACTACGTTTCCATGAAGCTCTTCGAAGAGCTCCTCATGGACGAAGAAGGCCACATCGACTTCCTCGAGACGCAGCTTGAGCTGCTCGGCAAGATCGGCGAAGCCAAGTATGGCCAGCTGAACGCCGACTCCGCCGACCAAGCCGAATAATCGAGCCCTGGACCCGGCCGCTCAGGCGGCCGGCATCCAATCACACAGCCGTCAATCAGGCGGCCGGCAACCCCGCGAGATGGCGGAACTCGCCGACCACCTGTTCGTACACGCCGCGCTTGAACGACACGATCAGCTCCGGCAACTCCGCCATCGGCTTCCAGTCCCACGCGTCGAATTCCGCGGAATGCCCACCCGGCGGTGGGTTGATGGCGATCTCGCTCTCATCGCCATCGAAGCGGAAGGCGAACCAGCGCTGCGTCTGCCCGCGAAACTTGCCCTTCAACCCGATACCGATCAGCTGCGGCGGCAGGTCGTAGTTGATCCAGTCCTTCGCCTCGGCAAGCAGCGTTACTGTCTTCATCCCCGTCTCTTCATAAAGCTCGCGATAAGCAGCTGTCAGCGGATCTTCGCCCTTGTCGATGCCACCCTGCGGCATCTGCCACAGCTGCGGCGAGCCGTCATATTCCGAATTTTCCGCCGGAATTCGGCGACCGGCCCAGACCAGCCCGGCGCGGTTGAGGATCATCACGCCGACGCAGGGGCGATAGGGCAGATCTTCGGCTTTAACGGTCGATTGGCTCATGGTTGTCTCTGCTAGGGTTTCTTCGGATCATTGGTCAGCGCGGCGATCCCGACGACCTCGATGCCGCGCATCGCCGCTTCTTCCGTCCACTTTGAAATGGCATCGATGCTCTCGTCAAATGCAGAGGCAACACCGATCGCCTGGCCGTTGCGCTTGGCCACGCGCTCGAGTTCGTCAAGCTTGTTGGTGATCGCGTTGAAATCCACCTGCCCGTCGAGCTGCACGTCGGCAAAGGCGTAGGGCGTCTCGGTGCCCTTCGCGATCGCGGCCGTCTTCGACTGCGCCGAGGTGCCGTCATCGAGAAACAGCAGCCCGCGCTTGCCGATATCGCGCATGACGGGCTCCAGCGCGTTCGCATCCGAGAGGAAACGGCCGCCCTGGTAGTTCAGCACACCGGTATAGTTGGTGATTTCGCCCATCGCTCGGTGCAGGCTCTCGATATTCTTGGCCACGCTTTTCGACGTCAGCAGCGTATCAGGGCCTGGATCGTTCGCCGGGTAATCGAATGGCTCTAGCGGCACCTGGATCAGGATTTCGTGACCGGACCGGCGCGCCTCCTGCATCCAGCGCTGCAGGCTGTTGCCGCTGGCGGCGAATGCAAGCGTCACCTCCTCGGGCAACTGCTGGATCGCCCGCTGCGTCCCCGTCTGGCTGAGACCAAGCCCGCTTACGACGATCGCGATCCGCGTTCCATGCGCGCCAGACCATGGCCGTGCATATTGATCCATCGGCCGGCGGCCATCGGGCCCGACGATCGGCAGCCGCCCGAATGACGACGCCTCGAGCAGGGCATCATTCGGCAGCGCGGCCATTCGCGGATCCTGCCCCACCTGCATGGCGTCGATCAGCACGGGGCCGTTTCCGTCGCGGGTCTTCGGGCTGTATTTGGTGACCACCGAGCCATCGCCCGTCGTCATCCGCTCGACATTGGCGCCGGAATTCGGCTCGCTGCGCGGCATGCCGTTGGGAGGCGCGGCATCGGGCGTGGCGACCTGTTGCGTGGTGTCGGTGGGGACGGCGGAGGCCTGTTCCTTGGCGGGCGGTGTCTCGCGCTTCAGGCCATCGCCGCGAAAGGCGGTATAGACCGAAAAGCCGCCGATCAGCACGAGGCAAAGCCCGGCAACCACCCGCCCCGTGCGCAAGACGCCAGGGCGCTTGCCGCCCGGCTTGCGGTTCTGTCCAAGAGGCGCGTGCAGATCGGTATTCATTCTTCGGCTGCTTCCATCATCAGGACAGCAAAAAGGCGTCAGGCCGGATACTCATCCGGCCTGACGCCTCATCTGATGGTTACTTGGCGCTGACGGCCTTTTCAGGGTTCGGCGGGAAAGACGGGTCCGTCTTCTTTCCGCGCAGAAGGTCGAGCGCGTAGTTGAGCTGCACGTCATCCTTCGGATCCGGTGGCACGTAGGCGACGGAGCCCGAGCCCTCGTCCGTCTCGCTCTGGCCCTTGATGTGGCCGCGCAGGGCGGATTCGCCCTCGGTCACCATCTTGCCCTTCAGATCATCCGGCAGCGGCTCTTCGACCTTGATGTCAGGCGTGATGCCGGTGCCCTGGATCGAGCGGCCCGACGGCGTGTAGTAGAGCGCCGTCGTCAGGCGAAGAGCACCGTTCTCGCCGAGCGGGATGATGGTCTGAACCGATCCCTTGCCGAAGGAGCGCGTGCCGAGAACCGTGGCGCGACGCAGATCCTGCAGGGCGCCGGCGACGATTTCCGAGGCCGAAGCCGAACCGCCGTTGATCAAAACGATCACAGGCTTTCCATCTGTCAGATCACCAGGGCCGGCATTGAAGCGGCGGGTTTCGTCCGGATTGCGGCCACGCGTGGAAACAACCTCGCCGCGCTGCAGAAGCGCATCCGACACCTGGATCGCCTGATCGAGCAGGCCGCCCGGATTGAGGCGCAGGTCGAGCACGTAGCCCTTAAGCTTGTCGGCCGGAACGGTCTTCTTGATCTTCTCGATCGCCTTTTCCATGTCCGGATACGTCTTCTCGGTGAACGAGATGATACGGAGATACCCGACATCATCCTCGACACGCGACTTGACCGCCTGCACGGCCACGACATCGCGAACGATCGTCAGCTCGATGGGCTTGTCGGCGCCCTTGCGGATCAGCGTCAGCTTGATCGGGGTGTTGATGGCACCGCGCATCTTCTCGACAGCGTCTTCGAGCTTCAGGCCACGGACGGACTGCCCGTCGATTTCCGAGATATAATCGCCGGCGAGAACACCTGCCTTGGCGGCCGGCGTATCGTCGATCGGCGTGATGACCTTGACCAGCTCGTCTTCCATCGTGACTTCGATGCCGAGACCGCCGAACTCGCCCTTGGTCTGGGTCTGCATGTCCGCCGCGTCCTTGGCGTTCATGTAGCTCGAATGCGGGTCAAGCGAAGAAAGCATGCCGTTGATGGCATTCTCGATCAGCTTGTCCTCGGCCGGCGGCGTCACATACTGGGCGCGAACACGCTCAAATACGTCACCGAAAACGGACAGTTCCTTGTAGGTGGACGCCCCCGCCGCTTCCGCGGGCACACCGGCGGAATAGATGACGCTCATGGCCGTCGCACCCATCAATGCGCCAACCAGAACAAGAGAAGCCCTACGAATCATTGCGTGCCTTTCCGGTGTCTTTGGCGGTCCACCATGGTCGGGAATCGACCGGCTTTCCGTCTTTTCGAAATTCAATGTAAAGCGTTGGTCGGTTTGTTTCCAGCGCCAATGCAGTCGCACTGGCCACTCTTTTCGCACCCATCACCGCAAGTGGTTCGCCGGCGAAAACAAACTTGCCCTGCCGCGCGTTCATGGTCTCCATTCCGGAGAGAACCAGGTGATATCCGTCGCCGGCATCGAGAATGATCATCTGCCCGTAGCTGCGAAACGCGCCGGCATAAACGATCAGACCATCCGCCGGTGCGGTGACCACCGTTTCCGGGTTGGTCGCCAGCGTCATACCCATCGCCTCATGGCCTGTTCCATCGGCATCGCCGAACTGGCGCAGGATATCGCCGGCAACGGGCAACTCCAGCTTGGCCTTCAATTCTCCGAACGGATATGCGGGCGCAATGCGGTTTTTATCGGGCACCCCGCTGTCGGCCAAAGCCTTGGCCTGCGCGCGCTGTTCATCCGTCAGCAGCCTGCGATTTTCCTCCGCCTGACGCGCCGCGGCGGTCGCCTGGCGAACGGATGAAATCTCGCTTTCCATCGATGCCACGAGGCTCTCCAGGCTCGTGGCCTTGCCCGCGAGCTCCTCGGAGCGCTGGCGCTCGGCATTGAGCTCGGCTGTATTGCTCCGGCTCAATTTCTCGTTCTCGGCGAGAAGCAGATCCATGCGCCGCTCTTCCTCGAGGCTGTTGGTCATCGTCGTCGTCAAGCCGGCCTTCTCGGCGGCACTTGCGGCCTGCAGAGAGGCCAGGCTGCCGAGATCGGCGGCGAGTTTATCCGTTTCCTTACGGATGCCGGGAACGACGGCACCGAGCAGGATGGCGCTGCGCACGGACGCAAGCGCATCATCAGGCGTCACCAGAAGCGCCGGCGGCGGGTTGCGGCCCATCCGCTGCAAAGCCGCGAGCACCTCGGCCAGCAATCCACGCCGCTCGTGCAGCGAGTGGCGAACCGCGTCTTCCTTCACGCCCAGATCGGCAAGCTTCTTCTCGCTCTCCAATATCTGCTTTTCCAGCGACTTGCGCCGCGCGGCGGAATCGATCAGCGCCTGGCGAACACTGCTGGTGCTCTTGTCCAGATCCTCGATGCTCTTCTGCAGTTCCGCGACCTTGCTCGAAGAGAGATTGATGGTCTTCGACAGCGCATCCAGTTCGCTGCGCGTCTGGTCACGCTTCTTTTCCAGTTCGACGGCCGGATCGGGCGCCGCAGCCGCAACGGGCGCGTTCGCCGCCTGTGCAGCGGCCGGCTGTGCAGCGGCCGGCTGCTCCTGCGCCAGAGCGGAAACCCACCCGGACACGCCGAGAACCGACGCGGCGAGGCCCGCCACGGCAACCGACAAGATCACATAGTTTCGCTTGGATGCAGGTGTCGGCATGCCGATCGGTAAATCCTCTTAAACCGCGCGAAGATTAAGCTGATTTGACCATCTTTGCCAGAAAGATTGAGGCCTGCCGCCCGATCGCGCAAGACACACCTGCGTGAATGATCGTGAGCGCTCAGACGCGATGGTAGGGATGGCCGGAGAGGATCGTCACGGCGCGATAAAGCTGCTCGGCGATCAACGTGCGAACGAGTTGATGCGGCCACGTCATCTTGCCCAGGCACAGCGTTGCGTCGGCGCGATCGTAGAGCGCCGGATCAAGTCCATCGGCGCCGCCGATCGCGATCAACATCTCGCGCTTTCCCTGATCGCGGTAATTGCCGAGAAGAGTGGCGAAGCCTTCGCTGTCGAGCGCCTTGCCGCGCTCATCGAGAAGAATGAGGATGCTGCCATCCGCCAGCGACTTCTGAAGCATGCCTGCTTCCTCGCGCTTGCGCGTATCGGCATTGGACGCGCGACTTTCGGCGACTTCGACAACGCGGGAGAATTCAAGGCCGATGGCGGGACCAGCCTTCGCGAAGCGGTCGAAATAACGCGCCGCAAGATCCTTCTCCGGGCCGGATTTGAGCCGCCCCACGGCAAAAAGACCAACGCGCATGTATCCGCTCCTGCTATCAGGCTTTTCGCGGCTCAAAGCTGCCGCAGGCCGGGGCTAAAGCACCGCCGGCCCAATCACAGCCATCTATCAGGCGCCGGACGCAGCGTCCAGACAGCCCGCCAGCCGCAGTATCAGTGCAGCGTCTCGTCCAGGTCGGGAGCCTGCCACATCTTTTCGATGTTGTAGAACTCGCGAATTTCGGGACGGAAGACATGCACGATAACATCGCCGGTATCGATAAGGATCCAATCGCCGGCATCCTGGCCTTCGACCCGGGCGGAGCCGAAGCCCTCGTCCTTGAGGTCGCTGAGCAGGTGGTCGGCAATCGCCATGACATGGCGGCTCGAGCGGCCCGAGACAACAACCATGAAGTCGCCGAGCGCCGATTTTCCGGCAATGTCGATGGAAACGATATCTTCAGCTTTGGAGTCCTCGAGGCTGACGAGGACGGTGTGCAGGGCGCGGGCAGCGGCATCAACGCCACGTTCCGGGCTCTTCGGGACAACGACTTTCGTGCTTCCCTTTGCGTGTACTGTTGTCAGTGCTTTCCCTTTCTCGGAATGACAAAGCATGCACATCACTGATTTGGCGAACCAAATCATGGTTAAGATAGGCACCGAACCATAAATGTTTCAAGACGCCCGCGATCACAAAGCATGAATGCCGGATTTGGCGCGGCAGCAACGGATGGCTCAGCCTCAAGTGCATCCTGCGGGGCTGTGTACAGTTGCTGTCGCCCTCAGTAAAGTGATGCTTCGTCCCAGTGCGAAGATTGCAAATGAAAAACCCTTTAGAAAACACGCTTGTCCCGGTCCTTCGCATCAGCTTCCCTCATGAGGATCGCCTTGGGCACGGTAAGATGGAATTGCTGGAGCACATCAGGGAGACCGGCTCGATCTCCGCCGGCGGCCGCGCGATGGACATGTCCTACCGGCGCGCCTGGTTGCTGGTCAGCGAAATGAACCGGATGTTCAAACATCCCGTCGTCGAATCGCAACGCGGCGGCCAGAAGGGCGGCGGCGCGGCGTTGACTGAATTCGGCGAGGAACTTCTGGCGCGCTTTCGGCAGATGGAGCAAACGATCCGGGTGACCCTGGCCGACGATCTCGCCTGGCTGGAAAGCAACCGTCTGATCGATGGCACCGAGCCGGCTGTCTAAGGCTCCAACGCAACTGTCTTGATAATTGCGAACACCGGCATGCCCTGACGCAGCGCCATGCGCTCCGCCGAGAAGCTGGTGATCCGCGACAGGATCGCATCGCCTCCGCAATCGACTGTGACGTCTACGGTCGCGTCGTCGGAAGGCGTCACCGCCAGGATCGTACCTTCAAGCACGTTGAGCGCACTGAGGCCGTTTGGCCGTTCGGTGGCGAGCATGACATCGCGCGAGGGAATACGAACACGCACCGCCTTGCCCGGCGCAAGACCGGCATCTGGCACACGTAGCCGCACGGTCGCCATCGCAACGGTGGCCAGGCGATGCCGTTCGTCCAAAGCCTCGACCCGCCCCTGCAACAAGGCACCCGCCTCGCGCCGATCAAGCGACGCCGCGGGCAGGCTGAGCACCTCGGTTGCCGCGCCCACGGCCTTCACCCGGCCGTCCTGCATGACGACGACCTGATCGGCAAGCCGCGCCACTTCCGCCACCGAATGGCTGACATAGACGATCGGAATATCCATCTCGTCGCGCAGACGCTCGAGGAAAGGCATCACCTCCGCCTTGCGCGCTTCGTCGAGCGCGGCAAGCGGCTCATCCATGAGAAGCAGGCGCGGTGAGGACAAGAGCGCGCGGCCGATCGCCACCCGCTGCTTCTCGCCGCCGGACAGATGCTCGGGACTGCGGCCAAGCAGCCTCTCGATATCGAGCAAGCCGACGATCCGCTCGAAACTCTCCCGTGGCGCCCCCTTCGGCGCGAACCAGCGACCATAGGTCAGGTTCTGGCGCACCGTCAGATGCGGGAAGAGTCGTGCTTCCTGGAACACATAGCCGAACCTCCGGCGATGCTTGGCGACGAAAATGCGCTTGGCGGTATCCGTCAGTATCTCGCCGTCGAGGCTGATCCGCCCCTCGTCGGGCCGCGTCAGGCCGGCGATCATCCGGATCATCGAGGTCTTTCCCGAGCCCGAACGGCCGAACAGCGCGGTAATCCCGCGCTCCGACGTGAACCCCGCCTCGAGCGAGAACGCGTCAAACCGATGCTTTGCCTGAACAACGAGCGTCATTGCGGATCGATTCTCCGCCCGATGAGACGTGACAGAAATTCGGATGCGAGCAACGCAGCCATGGAAATAACCACGGCCACCAAAGTCAGCCGCAACGCGCCTGCATCCCCGCCCGGCACCTGCGTGAAGGAATAGATCGCAGCCGATAGCGTCTGCGTCTCGCCGGGAATATTGGAAACGAAGGTGATCGTCGCGCCGAACTCGCCCATCGCCTTGGCAAACGCGAGGATCATGCCGGCGATGATACCGGGCAAGGTGAGGGGCAGCGTCACCGTCAGGAAGACCCAGAACGGGCTGGCGCCGAGCGTGCCGGCGGCTTCCTCAAGCTTGCGGTCGATCGCCTCAATCGAGAGCCTGATGCTGCGCACCATCAGCGGAAAGGCCATCACCGCGCAGGCAAGCGCCGCTCCCGTCCAGCGGAAGGAAAAGACGATACCGAAATACTGATCGAGAAAGGCTCCGATCACCCCGCGCCGGCCAAACAGCACAAGCAGGATGAAACCGGTAACGACGGGCGGCAGGATGAGCGGCAAATGCACGATGCCGTTGAGAACGGATTTGCCCCAGAAGCGCCCGCGGGCGAGGAGTAGCGCGACGCCGATGCCGAAGGGCAGGCTTGCCAGCATCGCGACGATCGACACCCGCAGGCTGAGCATGATCGCCGTCCATTCGTCACTGCTCAGACCAAGTGCTTCCAAATGCGATGCTCCTGAAAAAACGAAGGCCCACCGTGGCGGGCCTTCAGATTACGAAGTTGCGTATAAAACCGCAATTATTTGAGGATGGTGAAGCCCTGTTCGGTGAAGAAGTGCGCAGCCTTCTCCGACTTCAGGAAGTCGAGATAGGCGGCGGTATCGGCATTCTTGCTCTCGGACAGGATCGCGATCGGATAGGTGATCGGCGGGTGCGAATCGGAAGGGAAGGTGCCGGCGACGGCAACGCCCGGATCGGCGTTCACGTCGGTCCGGTAGACGATGCCGAACGGCGCTTCGCCGCGCGAGACCAGCGCCAGCGCCGCGCGCACGCTTTCAGCGCCGGCGACCTTGCCTTCGACCGACGACCAGACGCCGAGCTTTTCAAGCGCCGCCTTGCCGTACTTGCCTGCAGGTACCGACTTGACTTCGCCCATCGCGAGCTTGCCGTCGCCGAGCAGGCCGGCCAGATCGAAGCCCTGCTTGATGTCGACAGGCTTGACCTTGTCCTTGGCGGCGACGAGCACGATGCTGTTGCCGAGCAGGTTGGAGCGGGTGTCCGCCTTGATCAGGTTCTTCTTGGCGAGATAGTCCATCCAGTCGAGGTCGGCCGAGATGAACACATCCGCCGGCGCGCCGCCTTCGATCTGCTTTGCCAAAGCGGAGCTCGCCGCATAGGAGACAACGGCTTCCTTGCCGCTTTCCTTGGCCCATTCGGCATTGGCCGCATCAAGCGCATTCTTCATGCTCGCGGCAGCGAATACCGTAACTTTTTCAGCGGCGAAGGCAGTGCCGGCGGTCGCACCAAGCCAGATCGCGGAGACCGCGACGGCTGCGAATTTCACCCATTGACGACGATTCTGCATATTGTTTCCCCAACACTTCGAGATATCTGCAGAGATATAACGGAAACTTGGCTATTGACCAGCGCTATATTCACTTGAACGCAACGCGTGGAATAGGTCCGCAGCCGAGCTGATCGCACTGGCGTGGGTCATGGGCGGTAGACTGCCGCAAGGCAGCAATGCGCGCGGCCAGGAGGTAGCCATTTGCTAGTATCCATCTGACAAAAGGCCCTCAAACTTGATAAACCTCCAGTGTAGTGCGCAGATATTGAGCATTTGGATGGGTGCGACACTTAAACACATGCCAGAAATGCATTGCTGCGATGCACCAATTCCGCTTTCCTTTCTGTGATACTCATCATACAAGTCTCTCACCGGACAGCGATCTCCTCCTCCCAAGCTGTTCGGTAACGGATCGGCAACACTCCTCCTCCCAGTTGCCGGTCAAGTTTTAAGCCCGACGGATCCTCCCCCGTCGGGCTTTTCATTTTCCAGCGTATTATTGAGAGAAATGAGCTAAGCGCCGTTCCGCGCGCGGATCGCTGTCGAGCTCAGTCGCGATCTCGGACCGTGGATGAATGTCCAGGCCGGCGCCGGCTTCTTCCAGAGCGCTCTCGAATCATCCTCGTCGATCCGAGCGAAGTCGAAGGTCTTGGCCATCTTCGACGACAGGAACGACAGCGTCGCACCCGGCCGGTCGATGACCGCGATCGGAAACATGCGGGCGATATCCTGCCACCGCTGCCATCGATGAAAAGTCTTCAGGCTGTCGGCGCCCATGATCCAGATGAAATGCACATGCGGGTTGCTGATCTTGATCCGCGCCAGCGTTTCCGCGGTGAAGGTCGTGCCGAATTTCTTTTCGAAAGCCGTAACCTTGATCGCTGGATGTTTGGCGAGCTTTTCACTGAGCCGCACCCGCTCCGCCAGAGGCAAGAGCTGGCTCGGATCCTTTAAGGGGTTGCCGGGAGTGACCATCCACCAAAGCTGATCGAGACCGAGCCGCTTGATGGCGATCTCCGCCACAAGGGCGTGGCCCTGGTGCGGAGGATTGAAGGAACCGCCGAACAGACCGACCACCATGCCCCGCTCGGCATGCGGCACGCGAAGATAGCGTCGGTCCAATTCGTCGTTGATCACATCAGGTCCGGACTTGGCCGGTGCCATGCACGCGGTATTTGAACGAGGTCAGCTGCTCGACGCCGACAGGGCCTCGCGCATGCATCTTGCCGGTGGCGATGCCGATCTCCGCACCCATGCCGAATTCACCGCCATCGGCAAACTGCGTCGATGCATTGTGGAGCAGGATGGCGGAATCAACCTCGGTGAAGAAGCGCTCCACGACAGCTGGGTCTTCGGCGATGACGGCTTCGGTATGGTTCGACGAATAGGTCTGGATATGCTTGATCGCACCATCGATGCCATCGACGACAGCGACCGAAACGATCGCGTCGAGATATTCCGTGGACCAATCTTCCTCGGTGGCAGCCTTCGTTCCCGGCGCCGCTTCCACGACACTTGAAGAACCGCGAACTTCGCAGCCGGCATCCGAGAGAACCTCAAGCAGCGGCACGAGGTGCGTGTCGCTGACAGCGCTGTCGACCAGAATGGTCTCGACCGCACCGCAAATCCCCGGCCGCCGCATCTTGGCGTTGACAACGATCTCCTTGGCCATGTCGAGATCGGCCGATGCATCGACATAGATATGGCAGAGCCCTTCCAGATGCGCGAAGACGGGCACCCGGGCTTCGTTCTGCACGCGCGCGACAAGGCTTTTGCCGCCGCGCGGAATGATCACGTCGATCGCGCCATCCAATCCGCGCAACATGGCGCCGACGGCCGCGCGATCGGTGGTCGGAACGAGCTGGATAGCATACTCTGGGAGACCCGCCGCCTTCAGGCCGCGCACCATGCATTCATAGATAGCCTGCGATGAACGACGGGAATCCGATCCGCAGCGCAGAATGACGGCATTGCCCGCCTTGACGCAGAGCGCACCGGCGTCCGCCGTAACATTCGGGCGGCTTTCGAAGATGACGCCGATCACGCCAAGCGGCGTGCGCACGCGCTCGATCTGCAAGCCGTTCGGCCGATCCCAAGCGCTGACCACTTCGCCGACGGGGTCCTTCAGCGCGGCAATCGCGCGAATGCCATCGGCCATCTCCGCGACGCGCTTGTCGGTGAGTGTCAGCCGGTCGATGAAGGAGGGCAACATGTCCGAGCCCGCCGCATCCTGGAGATCCCGCGCGTTCTCAGCGAGGATATGGTCCTTGTCCGCTAGGATCGCATCAGCCATGGCATTCAGGGCAGCGTTCTTGGCGTCGGTCGAGGCGAAGGCCAACGGTCGCGCAGCAGCCTTGGCCTTGCGGCCGATGTCATTCATCAGCGCGTCAATGTCAGGGCGTTGCACGACTGTATCAAGCATGGGCGGCGTCCTTCTTCTGCCTTTCCGATTTCGAATTGATTTGCGAGGTCATGACCATGTCGTCACGATGGATCATCGCCGCGCGCCCGGCATAGCCGAGAATGGCCTCGATCTCGCTGGACTTGCGGCCGGTTATCTGCCGCGCTTCCTCGGCATCATAGCCGGCCAACCCGCGCGCGATTTCCCGCCCATTCGGGCCGATGATCGCCACCGTATCACCACGGCTGAACACGCCGACAACCTTGCGCACACCGGCGGGCAACAGGCTCTTCCCACCGCCCAGCGCCGTTACCGCGCCGTCATCGACATGAAGCTCACCGGCTGGCTGCAGCTGACCGGCAATCCAGGTCTTGCGCGCAGTCACGGGCGTACCCGACGGCGCGAACCATGACGACCGCGCGCCGCTTTCGATCGCAGACAGCGGACTGTCGGTCTTGCCTGAAGCGATGATCATCGCGCAGCCTGAGGTCGTCGCGATCTTGCCGGCATCGATCTTGGTACGCATGCCGCCTCGCGACAGCTCGGACGCGGCGCCGCCAGCCATCGCCTCGATTTCAGGCGTGATCTCGGCGATCGTCTCCAGGAACTGTGCATCCGGATCGAGATGCGGCGGAGCGGTATAGAGGCCGTCGATATCGGAGAGCAGGATCAAAAGATCCGCACCCGCCATCGTCGCGACACGCGCCGCCAGACGGTCATTGTCGCCATAACGGATTTCGCTGGTGGCAACCGTGTCGTTCTCGTTGATGATGGGAACGGCGCCGATCTTCAGGAGCTGGTTGATCGTCGCGCGCGCATTGAGGTAGCGACGGCGTTCTTCCGTATCGCCAAGCGTCAGCAGAACCTGGCCGGCGACGATGCTGTCGCGCGACAGGCTCTCGGACCAATCGCGCGCAAGCGCGATCTGGCCGACCGCAGCTGCCGCCTGGCTTTCCTCAAGCTTCAACGCGCCCGATGGCAGATCGAGAACCGAGCGTCCAAGCGCGATGGCGCCAGAGGACACCACCAGCACATCGACACCCTTGGCCTTCAATTTCGCGATATCGGCGCACATCGCGTCCAGCCAGCTCTTCTTCAGGCCGGTCTTGCGGTCGACGAGCAGCGCGGAGCCGATCTTGATAACGATACGCCGGTAGCTACCCAGCGCCTTCTGCCTAGTCATTGGCCTCGTCCTCGTCGGCGATCACATCGCGATGACGCACCTTCAAAGCTTTGGCCGGTTTCTCGGCAATGTTGGCCT
Source organism: Rhizobium sp. S163 (assembly GCF_030380805.1). Taxonomy (NCBI): domain Bacteria; kingdom Pseudomonadati; phylum Pseudomonadota; class Alphaproteobacteria; order Hyphomicrobiales; family Rhizobiaceae; genus Rhizobium; species Rhizobium sp. S163. The sequence continues at coordinate 355,596 of NZ_JAUDSA010000038.1, forward strand.
CTGCATTGGCCTCGACGATGATATCGCGCAGCGCACGCAACACCTCGGTCATGCCCATGCCCGTTGCCGCCGAGATCTGGTAGGGCGTGCTGCCGCAAGCCTTGGCCAGTTCCTTGGTCTTCTTCGTCAGCGTCGCCTTGTCGAGAACGTCGATCTGCGACAGCGCCACGATCTCCGGCTTGTCACCGATCTCGTCGCTATAGGCCCTGAGCTCGTGCTTGACCGTCTTGTAGGCCTTGCCGACATTCTCTTCCTGCGCGGAAACGAGATGCAGCAGAACGCGCGTGCGCTCGACATGGCCGAGGAACCGGTCTCCGATGCCGACGCCTTCATGCGCACCTTCGATCAAACCGGGAATGTCCGCCAGAATAAATTCGCGCTCATCGATCGTCGCAACACCGAGATTGGGGTGCAGCGTCGTGAAAGGATAATTGGCGATCTTCGGGCGCGCGCGGGTAACCGCCGCGAGGAACGTCGACTTGCCGGCATTCGGCAGACCGACAAGGCCGGCATCGGCGATCAGCTTCAGACGCAGCCAGATCGTCTTTTCCTCGCCCTCGAGGCCAGGATTGGCCCAATCCGGCGCCTGGTTGACCGAGGTCTTGAAGTGCGCATTGCCGAAACCGCCATTGCCACCGCGGGCGAGGCAGTAGCGCTGCCCCTCTTCCGTCAGGTCGCAGATCAGCGTTTCCTGGTCTTCCTCGAAGATCTGTGTGCCAACAGGCACCTTCAGCGTCACATGCTCGCCATTGGCGCCGGTGCGGTTGCGGCCCATGCCGTGCGTGCCGATCGTCGCCTTGAAGTGCTGCTGGAAGCGGAAATCGATCAGCGTGTTGAGACCGTTCACGGTTTCCACCCACACGTCACCACCGCGTCCGCCGTCACCGCCGTCAGGCCCGCCGAACTCGATGAACTTCTCGCGCCGGAACGACACGGCACCCGCGCCGCCGCTGCCGGATTTGATATAGACCTTTGCTTCGTCGAGAAATTTCATTTTACTTCCATCATTCGGTGTCATTGGACGCCCGTCTTGGCCTGATCGATATAGGCCGTTCAGCCGGAGGTCAAAGATTATCGTTAGGTTTGCGAGCTATAACATACAGTACGGCTTCGGTCTCGACGGCACGTACGATCTGAAACGAATCGCCGACAGTCTTGCCGGCGCCGACATCATCGCGCTCCAGGAAGTCACCCGCGGCTTCGCGCGAAACCGATATGCCGACATGGTGGCCGACCTCGGCGCCCTCTTCCCCGACCATTTCTGGGTCTACGGACCGGGCTGCGACCTGCATGTGTCGGAGATTGACGGCAGTCCCGCGCCGCGCAGCATGCGCATGCAGTTCGGCAACATGGTTCTGTCGCGCTGGCCGATCCTGTCGACCCGCACGCTGCTTCTGCCGCGCAGCCGGACGCTCGCCAAGCTCAACCTGCAACGCAGCGCCACAGAGGCCGTCATCGACCTTCCCGGCGATGCCGTGCGCGTCTACTCGGTCCATCTCGATCATGTCTCCAGCGACGAGCGCATCCGCCAACTCGCTCACCTCAATGAGCGCATCAACGCCTTCACCCATGAAGGCGGATCGCTGACCGGCGCCCGCGAATTCGAGATCGAGGAGCTTCCGCTGCCCGAAGACTATCTCGTCATGGGCGACTTCAACATGCTGCCGGAATCGCCCGAATACTGCGCTTTCGCGGGCCGAAAGGACGGATATTACGGGCGCACGGCGCGCATCGGCACGCCTGTTGACGCCTTCGAAGCGCTCCGCGCCTATCAGCCCGACAGCTACAGCTGGATGGATCCCGCAAATCATGGCAAGCGCATGCATCTCGATTACGTCTTCGTCAGTTCTGGCCTCGAAAGCCGGCTAAGGTCCGCGCGGATCGACACCTCGGCCATGGGGTCCGATCACTTCCCCGTCTGGGTCGAGATCGACAATTGAAGAAGGCGCCCCGATGCGTGTGGGGCGCCTCCAATTTTCATCAGGCGCTCTTGCTCTGCTGCAACGCACCGGGCTTCAGCATGGTCTCGACATGCGTGACCATCGTGTTGCGGGCGAAGCTGAAGACCTCGCTGCAACCGGTCATGCGAAAGCCGAGCTTTTCCTGCAGCCTCAGCGACGCCGGATTGTCGGCGAATACACCGGAATGCACGACAGTCTCGGGCATGCGCCGCGAGAAGCGCTCGAGCGTGGCAGAAACCGCCTCGCTCATATAGCCGCGCCGCCAGTAGTAGCGGTTCAGCCAGTAGCCGAGATGCCAGCGGCCGTGCCGGAGCTCGATCGACACCACGCCGATATGCGCGTCGTCGCCATTGGTGATCGCCATCTGCCAGTCCGGCAACCGGCCGGCCGTGACCGGCACCAGCCAGTCGAGCGCATCCTGCCGGTCATAGGGTGCGGGCACCCGCGCCAGCATCCGCGTCACCGCGAAATCGGACAGCGATTCTGCGATCGCATCGGCATCGCTTAGCCGGTGCGCCCGCAGCAAAAGCCGCTCGGTCTTGATGTCGGGCTGCGAGCCGGCGGTGGCGACCTGGGGTCTTGGCCTTTCGAGGCTGAGCGCGCTCATAATACGCTCCCCCAGCTTCTCAGCGACATCCAGGTCTTGCGGTCGAGCCTGTACCATTCGACCGGCACGTTGCTGCCAAGCGCCAGCGACGCGGCAAGCCCCGATCCCTGGAACTGAAAACCGCACTTTTGGATGACGCGGCGCGAGGCGATGTTCATCACCCGGCAACGGGCGTCGATCTGGTCGACATCCTCACGGGTGCGGAACACCATATCGACGAGCGCATGGCAGGCCTCGGTCATGAAGCCCTGGTTCCAGTAAGGCTCGCCCAGCCAGTAGCCGATCTCGACGGTGCGACCATCAAGATGCGGCTCGACCCCGCAGCAACCGATAAAGGCGCCGTTTTCGGCTTTAGTGATCGCATAGACGCACTTGCCAATCTCGCCATTTTTCGTGCGTCGCACGAAGTCGGCGGCATCATTGGCCGTATACGGGTGCGGCATGCGCGACACCATTGTGGCGACTTTGGCGTTGTTGGCGAGATGGGCAAGGGCGTCGATGTCTTCTTCGTGGGGCGCGCGCATGACGAGCCGTTCCGACAGTAAGACAGGGCAATCGGTCCTTAACCGCTCAGGCCGCAGCCTTTCTTCGGGAGACCTTTGGTCTCTCCGTAACAATTCGCCTTGCATGGTTCAGTCCTCCTTGAGGGTAAAGAAAAAGGGGAGATGGGTGGTGCCCCATCTCCCCTTTTGTCTTGACTGAACCTGATACGCTCAGCCGGGTCGATGAGACACCGGCTGCTATAAAGCGCTACCGGCTTATTCCGCTGCTTCCGCTTTCGGCATCACGGATACGTATACGCGGCCGTTGGCCTTCGTACGGTAGTTCACATTGCCGGCGGTGAGAGCAAAGATCGTGTGATCCTTGCCGAGGCCGACGTTGGAACCCGGGTGCCACTGCGTACCGCGCTGACGCACGATAATGTTGCCTGCGATGACGGCTTCGCCGCCGAACTTCTTCACGCCAAGGCGCTTGGATTCAGAATCGCGACCGTTGCGCGACGAACCGCCAGCTTTTTTGTGTGCCATTGGAGTTCTCCTTTAAACCTTAAGTCCCGTGATCTTACTTAGCAGCCACGATGTCCGTGATACGGACAACGGTGTGGTGCTGGCGATGGCCGCGCGAGCGCTTCGAGTTCTGACGACGGCGCTTCTTGAAGGCGATGACCTTCTTGCCGCGGTTGTGCTCGACGACTTCGGCCTTGACGGACGCGCCCTTGACGAAGGGAGCACCGATCGCGGCATCGGCGCCTTCGCCGATTACGAGGACTTCGGTGAATTCGATCGATTCGCCAGCGGTGACTTCAAGCTTCTCGATGGTCAGCACGTCGTTTGCTGCCACACGGTACTGCTTACCGCCGGTCTTGATGACTGCGAACATTTTTTATCCTTTCATGTTCGTTCCGGCTCGACCCGCATCAAACAGGTGGCCGTCTTTTTATCAGTCGATGTTAAGCAGGGATTTCAGGGCTTTTGCCCAGGAACTCTGGCTGCCGGTGATGCCCCACGCGAGCGCGGGACGGACAAGGCGCGGACTTATCCACACCTATTGGGTTGCGCAGATACGCGAGCCTAAAAAAACTGTCAAGGTAAAAGGATGACAAAAGGATGAAATGGCTTGAGATTACGACTTGCCAGCCCGCCAAACTCTCGCTATGAGACAGCCCGCGCCGAACAAGCGCCGACCAACGAAGCGGAGAGGTGGCTGAGTGGTCGAAAGCACCGCACTCGAAATGCGGCATACGGGCAACCGTATCGTGGGTTCGAATCCCACCCTCTCCGCCATATTTCCTTGTCCGATCCGGACACATGGGTAACAATCCGCACCTCAGACATAGATGACAAGCTCGTGCCGAACGGGTTGTCGATTGTTCGAGATGTCCTTTGTTCGCGGTCGATATTCTCGAGATCAGATCACAGTACGCTGGCGCGCCAAAGGCGACGTCATCGACCCCACGTGCTTCATCAGCTCGTCATCAAACTCGCAGCTTAGCCTGTGCGGCGTTTGTCAGCGAGCAACAAGCTGAATGCCCAATGGCGCAGCGCCGCCGATGATATCAAGCAAGCGGTCGATATTGGGATGGGCGCCGGGGCGGGTTTTGGCATCGGCGGTGTGCTCGGCGAAAAGGTCGAGGGCGTAGGTTGCGGCCTTTTTATCGAGGATGCCGAAACATTGCTGCAGATATTGATAGACCGCGAGCGATCCCTGTTTGCCCGGCTGGTTTTCGATCGTTGCGACAAGGACGCCGGCCGGGTCGGTCAGGTCTATGCGAGCAAGGCCTTCGACTGACGGCAGCAGCTGCAGATTGTCCTTGAACGAAGCCGTGGGCTGGATCATCGCGTATTCCTTTTCGCGTGGCGGGTTGGCCTTGCGTCTAGCAGCTTCGGCTCTATGTCGCCATGCCGTGAGAGAGGCCTATGCCTCGCCCGCTTACCGCTTCAGTGCGCGCCCGCTGCGGCTTTGCGAAATCGCCCGCGACTGCGAGCGCTGTACGAGGGCCTGCTGTACCTCGGTCTGGAAAACCATGACTTGATGACGAACTTCCGCCTCCGGCAGGCCGAGCGATTCGAGTTCGCTCGCCAGACGCCGGCATTCGGTCTTCCAGTATTGAACGGCATCGGCACCATGCAGGCGCTCAAGCTCGGCGGCGCTGCGATCGATGTCGCCGGCGCGCGAGGCCACAGGGAAAAGGACGATTTCACTTGTGGTCATGGCCTTCAAACTCTTGCTTGTGTTTACCGACATCGATTCGTTCCGTTGTGTTCGACACCATTCCTACCGAAGCATGGTTAACGCTTTCCTCCACCATTCGACGCGTTGTGCCGTGATGACCGCGACCAGCCGACGGTTGCGCGAAGTCGGGGGCTTTTGATCCGCCTTAAACACGGCTACACATCTTATATGTGTCAGGTGGATGGGGGATCGATTTGGTACGGAAGATGATCGCGGGGCCGGTGGCGACGGCCATCGTTCTGTTTGCGCGCGCCATAACGGCCGTGCGCGCCATTTGGACAAGCGACGGCCCGACAACGGACACGTGCATCTATTTCGCCAATCATTCGAGCCATGGCGACTTCATTCTGGTCTGGGCTGTTCTGCCGCCCCGTTTGCGCCGATCCACGCGTCCGGTGGCTGGCGCCGAATACTGGCTGAAATCCGCGATTACGCGCTTCATCGGCAGCGATGTGTTCGACGCCGTGCTGATCGAGCGCGAGCGCGAGAAGCGGACCAGCGATCCGATCGAGGTTATGGCCAATGCGCTGGATGCCGGCTCGTCGCTTATTCTCTTTCCCGAGGGAACCCGCAATCTGACGGAGGCCTCGCTGCTGCCGTTCAAGAGCGGGCTTTTCCATCTCGCGTCAGCGCGTCCGGATATTCGCCTCGTCCCGGTCTGGATCAACAATCTCAACCGCGTCATGCCGAAGGGCGAGATCGTCCCGATCCCGCTGATCTGCACCGTCACCTTCGGAGAGCCGATGCTCATGCATCCCGGCGAAGACAAGCAGGCCTTTCTCGACCGGGCGCGGGCGGCCCTTCTCGATCTTTCTCCAAAACAGCCAGGCGGTAGCGAATGAACACGGCCAATTCCGACCTCCTCACGCTCGTCCTCGGCATTCTCGCGGTGCTCGTCATCGCATCCGCTGTCGGCTATGTCCTACAGCGCCGTCTCTCGCCCGATGGCGCCAACGCCTCGATCGAGAACCTCAACGCGCGCATCAAGGCGTGGTGGGTGATGGCGATCCTGATCGGCATCGCCTTCATGATCGGCCGGGTCGGCATCCTTATCCTCTTCGGCTTCTGCTCGTTCGCGGCGCTGCGCGAATTCATCACGCTGACGCACACGAAGCGCGCCGATCACTGGGCACTGGCGACCGCCTTCTTCGTCGTGCTGCCGCTGCAGTATTTTCTGCTCTGGACCAAGCAATACGGCATCTTCGCGATCTTCATTCCCGTTTATGCCTTCCTGCTGATGCCGATCATCTCGGTGCTGCGCGGCGATACCGAGCGCTTTCTCGATCGGATCGCGGAGGTACAATGGGCGCTGATGATCTGCGTCTTCTGCGCCTCCCACGTGCCGGCGCTGCTGACGCTCGATATTCCGGGCTATGAGGGCCGCAATGTGTTGCTCATCGCTTTTCTGGTCATCATCGTGCAGCTGAGCGATGTGCTCCAATATGTTTGGGGCAAGCTTTTCGGCCGCACCAAGATCGCGCCAAAGCTGTCGCCCTCCAAGACCGTCGAGGGCTTTGTTGGCGGCGTTGCCAGCGCCACGCTGATCGGCGCCGGTCTCTGGTGGATCACGCCGTTCACGCCCTTCCAGGCCGGGCTGCTGGCTTTCGTTATCACCATGATGGGCTTCTTCGGCGGATTGGTGATGTCGGCGATCAAGCGCGACCGCGGCGTCAAGGACTGGGGCAACCTGATCGAGGGCCATGGCGGCCTGATCGACCGGCTCGATTCCGTCGTCTTTTCCGCACCGATCTTCTTCCATCTTGTCCGCTACTGGTGGTCGGCCACATGACGACCCGGCTGCGGCGCATCGCCGGCAACAGCATCACCCATGTCGCATTCGCCTTCTGCGCCATGGGCGGCTGGGCGATGTTTGCAAACCGGGATTACCCGCCCGGCCGCTTTCTGCTTGCCGGCCTCGTCCAGGGCGCATTGTCCGCCTGCCTGACGCTGTTTCTCAAGACCGCAGTCGAGCAACTGTCACGCCGGATGAATGGAACGCAGGCCCTCTGGGCGCCGCCGCTGATCGCCTGCCTGGCTTCCAGCGCCATTCTCGCAACAATCCACGCGTTGAGCGGCACGCCTGAAATCCTGAAAACGATCGCGCTGCCGCTGGCGGTCTCGACCAGCTATGCGGCGATCTACAATTATTCACTGTACCGGAAGGGGAGCGGGCATGACCGAAACAGGTGACCGCAGGCCGCTGGCGAGCCGCGACACGCACTGGGCGCGTTCGATTGCGCAATGGCTGGCGTCGAAATCAATCACGCCCAACCAGATCTCGCAGGCAAGCATGATCGCGGCAGCACTCGCCGGCGGCGCGTTCTTTCTGTCGGGATATCGGGCCGGCTGGGCGCAGGCGCCCTTCTTCGTCGCGGCCGCGCTCTTTTGCCAGCTGCGGCTGCTCTGCAATCTTTTCGACGGCATGGTCGCGGTCGAGGGCGGGAAGGGGGCGGCCGATGGGCCATTCTGGAATGAATTCCCGGACCGGGTTGCCGATATCCTGATCCTCGTCGGGGCAGGGGCGGGCATCGGGGCGCCGGGGCTCGGCTGGGCGGCGGCGGCCTTTGCTGTGCTCACCGCCTATGTCCGCGAGCTCGGCCGCGCCACCGGCCAGCCGAGCGATTTCTCCGGCCCCATGGCCAAGCAGCACCGCATGGCAACGATAACGGGCGCCGCTATTCTATCGGTGTTTCAGCCACTCTGGGGTGGCACCAATGAAATCTTGCTTGCCGCGCTATGGCTGATCGCGGTCGGCGCCGCATTCACAGCCCTGCGTCGCGGACGCCGGCTTGTTGCGGGCTTGAAGAGCGGTAGCAACCGCTCCTGACACTCCCCCGGCGACCATTTTGCCGGGCGTACCAAAATTCGCGAAACTGCGCTTGCGGAAAGTTAGCGCAGCAATAAAACAGCCGCGTCGCTTCTGTTTTCCCCGAAGCGACCTTGGACTAGCCTCGCTTCGGCGAGGCATTTTTCTTTCTATCGCCCGCTCACAGCAAAGCCGGCTATCGATAGGCTCGCTCCGAAAACACGCTCATGCCGCTGCGCACCAGAAGCTGGTGCACGAGCCGTCGGCGCATCGGATTTTCAAGCCGCGCCGCCTTGGAGCCGAGAAACTCGGTTTCGACATGTTCAAAAGCGGCAAGATCGGGAGAGACGGCGATCGCCCTGGAATATTCGGCGTGAAATGCCCGGCGGCAGACATAGGTCTTGTATTTGGTGATGCAGAAGACCGCGAACTCGCCCTGCTGCTCGCGCAGGAAGTCGGCAACGCCAACCGTCACCTCCGGCCAAGTCGGGTTGAACGTATCGTCGAAGGCGATGATGCCATGATCGGTCAGCGTGTCCGCCGCCAGATGCGTGTCGGACATCACGTGATGCAGCATGTGCCCGCCATCGATGCTGAAAAAGCGGACCGGCCCCACCTTCGCAAAAATATCGGCGGGCTTCAGAAGCGTGCTGTCGCCCTTGATCACCAAGTCTTCCAGCACAGGAAGGCCAAGCCGGCGGCCGTTTTCGACAAACTGCAGATATTGCGCGCTGCCTTTCGGCGCACTGTCGAGATCGAAAAGATCGATGGCGACGATTCGCTCCTCGTCACCGCAGATGCGCCGAAAGAGGAAATAGGATCGTCCGTAATAGACGCCGATCTCGGCGATCGCCCCTTCAAAACCGGCCAGAGCCTGATGCTGGAGGATCGCCAGGAACACCAGCGCATCCGGGGGATCGATGTAACCCTCGATCGTTTGAAGGTCATGAAAGATAAACTTGCGAATAGCTGCATCCATGCGCGATGTTTTTCCAGATATCTTTGAAGTCTAGTGAAACAGACATAACAAGACACAAAGCATAGACCATGCATGAAAGCTAAAATAAGGCAGTATCATAGGTAGCAAGATTTTCTGTCACTACCGATAATTCCAGTGATATTGTCGGCTAGGCATGTGCTGATCATGCATCGCAGGCGAACAATCCTCATTCGACCGGCCTTGGATCTCGGCTAACGAAATTCGCTAATGGCGTTGGCCATAAGATGCGGCGAAAGCGGCGTACAACCCACTTCGTTCTTTTTATCGCCATGTCGTTGGCCTAACTCTGGTGCTGTCCGATTCCAAATCACAGAAGGTGGTGCATGGCAGGTGAAACAGTTCTGGTCGTTGGTGGTGCAGGCTATATCGGCTCCCACACATGTCTCGATCTCGCCAACAAGGGCTTCAAGCCCGTCGTTTACGACAACTTCTCGAACGGACACCGCGAGTTCGTCAAATGGGGTCCGGCCGAAGAAGGCGATATCAGGGATCGCGCGCGCCTCGACGAGGTTCTGGCCAAGCACAAGCCCGCAGCCATCCTGCACTTCGCGGCCCTGATCGAGGTCGGTGAATCCGTCAAGGACCCGGTCGCCTTCTACGAAAACAATGTTATCGGCACGCTCACCTTGTTGGCAGCGGCCCAGGCCGCCGGCATCAAGGCTTTCGTTTTCTCCTCCACCTGCGCGACCTATGGTCTGCCGCAGAGTGTGCCGCTGGATGAAACCCACCGCCAGGTGCCGATCAACCCCTATGGCCAGACGAAATACATCGTCGAGCAGGCGCTTGCCGACTACGACAAGTACACCGGCTTCCGCTCGGTCGTGCTGCGCTATTTCAACGCCGCCGGCGCCGATTTCGAAGGCCGGATCGGCGAGTGGCATCAGCCGGAAACCCACGCCATCCCGCTCGCGATCGACGCAGCACTCGGACGGCGCGACGGCTTCAAGGTATTCGGCAGCGACTACGAGACCCGTGACGGAACCTGCGTACGTGACTATATCCACGTGCTCGATCTTGCCGATGCGCATGTCCGCGCCGTCGAGCATTTGCTGCGCGGCGGTGAATCGGTTGCGCTCAATCTCGGCACCGGCACCGGCACGACGGTCAAGGAATTGCTCGGCGCGATCGAAGACGTCTCCGCCAAGCCATTCCCCGTCGAATATGTCGACCGCCGCGAAGGCGATTCGCATACGCTGGTCGCCAACAACGACAAGGCGCGCGAAGTGCTCGGCTGGGTGCCGCAGCATGATCTGTCCCAGATCATCCGCTCGGCCTGGAACTGGCATTCGAAATCCAACCATCACTGATTGGCCAGATCGATGACGGGCAAACCGAACATTCTGCTGATCACCGCGGACCAGTGGCGCGGTGATTGCCTCTCGGCACGCAATCACGCCTGCGTCAGAACGCCGAATGTCGACGCGCTGGCGGCCGAAGGCACGCTGTTTGCCCGTCATTTCGCTGGCGCCGCGCCGTGCTCGCCGGCGCGCGCCACGCTCTATACCGGCCTCTACCAGATGAACCATCGGGTTTGCCGCAACGGCTCGCCCCTCGATGGCAGGTTCGACAATCTGGCGCTGGCAGCACGCCGCGCCGGCTACGAGCCGACACTGTTCGGCTATACGGATACGGCGCCCGACCCGCGCGGCGTCGATGCCAACGATCCGCATCTGACCACCTATGAAGGCCTGCTGCCCGGCTTTACCGCGCGGCAACTGCTCCCGGAACATGAGAAACAATGGCTATCCTGGCTTCGTTCGCGCGGCCATCAGGATGCCACGAGCCGGGATATTCATGTCCCCCTGGGCGCCCGGCCCGGCGAAATCTCCAACGCGCCGACTGCATATTCCAAAGACGAGACGCAGACGGCCTTTCTGGCAGGCGAGTTCATTCGCTGGCTGGGCGAACAGGATAGTCCGTGGTTCGCGCACATATCCTTCCTGCGCCCGCATCCGCCCTTTTCCGCGCCGGCGCCCTACAACGACATGTTCTCACCTGAGGATGGGTCGGCCTTTTCCCGCGCTGCCGATCGCCAAAGCGAGGAGGCATCCCACCCCTATCTCGCCTACGCGATGCCGCGAAACGACAAGGGCAGCTTCATCCACGGCGCGACCGGCCGGGTCGATGACTGGAATGCCGGGGACATCGCAGCCATTCGCGCCATCTACTATGGAATGATCGCTGAGGTGGACGCGCAGCTCGGCCGTATCTGGGCCGCGCTCAAAGATGCAGGCGTCTGGGATAACACCCTCATCATCTTCACGTCCGATCATGCGGAGATGGCCGGCGATCACTGGACCTTCGGCAAGGGCGGCTTCTTTGACGGGAGCTATCACATCCCTTTGGTCATCCGTGATCCGCGATCGGGCACCCGCGGCGGAACGGTCGAGCACTTCACCAGCGCCGCCGATATCTTTCCGACGCTTTGCGAGCGCCTGGACGTCGAGCCTGAAAACGGCCTGGACGGGCAGTCGCTGCTACCATTCACCGAAGGGAAGGGCGTCGCGAGCTGGAGGGATGCGGCCTTCTGGGAGTTCGATTTCCGCGACATCGCCCACCAAGATGCTGAGCGGCATTTCGGCCTGCGATCGAACGAATGCAATCTCGCCGTCGTCAGGGACGAAAACTTCAAATACGTGCACTTCGCTGGATTGGCGCCGCTGCTCTTCGATCTCAGGAACGACCCGATGGAGCTGCGAAATATCGCGGCCGACCCGGCGCACGCTTCGACACGGCTCGCCTACGCCGAAAAACTGCTGTCGCTGCGCGCCCGCCATCTCGACCAGACTCTGGCCTACACCGAGCTGACGGAGAAAGGGCCGGTTCGACACCGGCCCTGATTGATCGTCAGGAGAACCGCCCGAGATAATCGAGCTTGCCGACCTGCGCACCCTTGTTGCGCAGGATCGCGTGCGCCATCGAGATGTGGAAATAGAAATTCGGCAGCGCGAAGCTCAAGACGTAATCGTCGCCACGAAAGACCGTTCTGTTGCCGCCGGGAGAAATGACGACCTCGCGGGTTTCAGCGCCATCGAGCGCATTCGGCGAAACAGTTGCGAGATAGGCTTCCGTCTTCGCGACACGCGCCTTGAGCTCGGCGATCGTCGTCTCGTTGTCCTCGAATTTCGGCGCATCCGTACCCGTTAGCCGTGCAATGGCAAGCTTGGCGCTATCGGTGGCGCGCTGGTACTGGCCGGAAAACGGCAGCATGTCCGGCGCCAGCCGCGTCGCGACCAGCTCCACGGGATCGATGCCCTTCTCGCCAGCGAAGGCCTCCGCCTTGTCGAGATAGTTGGTCAAGGTTGTCAGGCCACGCTGAAATACAGGCACTGTCAGGCGATAGATTGAAATAGACATTGCGCTCTCCGCCGGGGCCGATGATCGGCCACCGTTTCCGCGATATCATATAGTCGGGCAGCATCTGATTTTCATCGGCCGGCGCAGCATTCTCTGTGTTTTTGGAGAGGCCTCTCGCGACGGCAATGCTGCACCTAACCATGGGTTGTTGCTTCAAAATAATCTCAAAAAAGGGGTGGCGTATTCCGCCAGCTTTTCTATTCTGCGCGCTTCGCATCGCCCACCCTGCCTCTAGGGATGAGGGCTTACAGGAACTGACATGCAATTCGTATTCGACGGCCATAACGACGTTCTCCTCCGCCTCTGGACGCATGAGCGGGAGGGCGGCGATCCCATTGCCGAGTTTGCGAACGGAACGGACACCGGCCACATCGACGCGCCGCGCGCCAAGGCAGGCGGCCTCGCCGGCGGCCTCTGCGCCATCTATATCCCGTCGGGCGATCTGGTTTTCGCCGATCCCGACAAGGACGGCCACTACGTCACCCCGCTTGCAGCGCCTCTCGATCCATTGCCATCGCTGCGGATCGCCAATGAAATGGCCGCTATCGCACTGCGCCTCGATCGCGCCGGCGCCTGGCGCCTGTGCCGCACGGTCAAGGACATCCGCAAATCCATCAATGACGGCGTTTTCGCCGCTGTCATGCATATGGAAGGCTGCGAGGCGATCGGCACGGATCTGGCCGCTCTGGAGGTCTTCTATGCGGCGGGCCTGCGCTCGCTGGGTCCCGTCTGGAGCCGGCACAACATCTTCGGCCACGGCGTTCCGTTTGCCTTCCCGATGTCGCCGGATACCGGCCTTGGCCTGACCGACGCCGGCTTCGAACTGGTTCGCGAGTGCAACCGCCTGGGCATCATGATTGACCTCGCCCACATCACCGAAAAGGGCTTCTGGGATGTAGCGAAGACGACGGACCAGCCGCTCGTCGCCAGCCACTCGAACGTCCATGCCCTGACACCGGTTGCCCGCAACCTGACCGACAGGCAGCTCGACGCGATCAAGGAAAGCCGCGGCATCGTCGGCCTCAACTATGCGACCGCCATGCTGCGCGACGACGCCCGCTCGGACGGCGACACGCCGCTCAGCGACATGGTTCGCCATATCGACTACCTCGTCGAGCGCATCGGCATCGATTGCGTGGCGCTCGGATCGGACTTCGACGGCGCAACCATACCGGATGAAATCGGTGACGCCGCTGGCAACCAGAAGCTGATTGATGCACTTCAGCGCGCTGGATATGGTGGCGAGGATTTGAAGAAAATAGCCAGCGAAAACTGGCTTCGGATTTTGTCTTCGGCATGGGGAGAAGAGGCTGCCTGAGACTGCTGACGTGCTTTGACTGAATTCAAAAATGAACAGGGGACGAAAAATATGATGATGACCAGATTGAACCGCAGCTTCCGTGCGCTTTCCGCCGGCGCCGCTCTCTCCATCCTGATGATGGCCGCGCCCGCCGCCTTCGCCGAGACCCCGAAGGATACCCTCGTCGAGGGCTTCGCGATCGACGACATCATCACCATGGATCCGGGCGAAGCCTTCGAGCTCTCGACCGCCGAGATGACCAGCAACACCTACAGCCTGCTCGTGCGCCTCGACATGGCCGACACGTCCAAGGTCAAGGGCGATCTCGCCGAAAGCTGGACCGTTTCGGATGACGGCCTGACCTATACGTTCAAGCTGAAGCCCGGCATGAAGTTCGCCTCCGGCAACCCGATCACCGCCGAAGACGTTGCATGGTCCTTCGAGCGCGCCGTCAAGCTCGACAAGAGCCCCGCCTTCATCATCACCCAGTTCGGCATCACCGGCGACAACGTCACCGAAAAGGCCAAGGCGACCGACGAAAACACCTTCACCTTCACAGTCGACAAGCCCTACGCACCAAGCTTCGTCCTGAACTGCCTCACGGCAACGGTTGCTTCCGTCGTCGACAAGAAGCTGGTTCTCGACCACGTCAAGCCGGTCACCCCGTCGGCCGACTACAAGTACGACAACGATTTCGGCAATGAGTGGCTGAAGACCGGCTATGCCGGCTCCGGCGCCTTCAAGCTGCGCGAATGGCGCGCCAACGAAGTGGTCGTGCTCGAGCGCAACGACAACTACTACGGCGAAAAGGCCAAGCTTGCCCGCGTCATCTATCGGTTAATGAAGGAAAGCTCGGCGCAGCGCCTGGCGCTCGAGGCCGGTGACATCGACATCGCCCGCAACCTTGAGCCCGGCGACCTCGACGCAGTCGCAAAGAACGCCGATCTCGCCAGCGAAAGCGCGCCGAAGGGCACCGTCTACTTCATCAGCCTCAACTCCAAGAACGAGAACCTGAAGAAGCCGGAAGTCCAGGAAGCCTTCAAGTACCTGGTCGATTACGACGCGATTGGCGCGACGCTGATCAAGGGCATCGGCGAAATCCACCAGACCTTCCTGCCCAAGGGCCAGCTCGGCGCGCTTGACGAGAACCCCTACAAGTTCGACGTCGCCAAGGCCAAGGAACTGCTCGCCAAGGCAGGCCTGAAGGACGGCTTCTCGGTCACCATCGACGTGCGCAACACGCAGCCGGTAACCGGTATCGCCGAATCCATCCAGCAGTCGGTCGCCCAGGCCGGCATCAAGATGGAGATCATCCCGGGTGACGGCAAGCAGACGCTGACCAAGTTCCGCGCCCGCACGCACGACATCTACATCGGCCAGTGGGGCTCCGACTATTTCGACCCGAACTCCAACGCCGACACCTTCACCAGCAACCCGGATAACTCCGACGCCGGTACTGTGAAGACGCTCGCCTGGCGCAACACGTTTGAAGCGCCTGAACTGGACAAGGAAGCCAAGGCTGCCCTGCTCGAACGCGACAACGACAAGCGCGCGGCGATGTATCAGGATATCCAGAAGAAGTACCTGGCCAACAGCCCGTTCGTCTTCATCTTCCAGCAGACCGAAGTCGCGGGTTACCGCAAGGGCGTATCGAACTTCAAACTCGGCCCGAGCTTCGACACCAACTATGTCGGCACGATCGGCAAGGAATGATCCGGCAGGATTGATAGATTGAGCATCGTCGAAACAAAGACGGAAGCACGGCCGAAACCCGGCCGTGCTCTTCCTGTTGCGAAGGCTGTGGGCCGTTTTCTGGTCGCCGCCGTCACCACCTATCTCGGCCTTCTGGCCGTGACCTTCTTCATCGGCCGCGTCGTGCCCATCGATCCAGTGCTCGCCATTCTCGGCGACCGCGCGCCCGCCCACGTGGTTGAGCGCGTACGGCGCGAAATGGGCTTCGACCTGCCGCTCTACCAGCAGTTCTATATCTACCTCAAGGGGATCCTGGCCGGCGATTTCGGCACCTCGGTGCTGACGACCAATCCCGTCATGGTCGACATCAAGCGCGTTTTCCCGGCAACGATCGAACTCGCCACGCTCGGCACCATCATCGGCTCGGTGATCGGCGTGCCGCTCGGTGTGCTCGCCGCCGTCAAGCGCGGCAGCTTCGCCGACCAGATCGTGCGCGTCATCGGCCTGATCGGCTATTCCGTGCCGATCTTCTGGCTGTCGCTGATCTCACTGGTGATCTTCTACGCCAAGCTGCGCTGGGTCGCCTTCCCTGGCCGCATCGACATCGTTTTCGAATACAGCTTCACGCCGGTCACCGGCTTCTATCTGCTCGACAGCGCCATGCAGGGGCAGTGGGACGTCTTCTATGACGTCTTCCGCCACATCATCCTGCCCGCTTCGCTGCTCGGCTATTTCTCGCTCGCCTATATCAGCCGCATGACCCGCAGCTTCATGCTGAACGAACTCAGCCAGGAATATGTGGTTGCCGCGCGCGCCAAGGGCCTGTCGGAAACCCGGGTCATCTGGGGCCATGCGCTGCGCAACGCCGCGGTGCCGCTCGTCACCGTCATCGCGCTCTCCTATGCCGGTCTGCTTGAAGGTTCGGTCCTTACCGAAACGGTCTTCTCCTGGCCCGGCATCGGCCTCTACATCACCAATTCGCTGCAGAATGCCGACATGAACGCCGTGCTTGGCGGCACGATCGTCATCGGCACCGTCTTCATCGGCATCAACCTCTTGTCTGATCTTCTTTATCGGACCCTCGATCCCAGGACCCGAACCCGATGAGCATGCAAGCAAACAACACCGCAACCAATGTCAGACCGATGACCCGCCGCGAGTGGCTGCTTTCCGACCGCCCGCAGTCGCGCACGCAGGCCCGTCTCGGCCGTGCTTACGTTACCTGGCGGCAGTTTACCGCCAACCGCCTGGCCGTCGTTGGGCTCTTCATCATCATCGCGCTGCTCGTGATGGCCGCCTTTGCCGATGTGCTGGCCACGCACTCGCCCGTCGTCGGCGATCTCCGCAACGCCCGCCTGCTGCCCCCGGGCGCCGAGGGCTATCTTCTCGGTACCGACGATCAGGGCCGTGATATCTATTCGCGCCTGATCTACGGCTCCCGCCTGACGCTGATGGTCGTCGTCCTCGTCGCCATCATCTCGGCGCCGATCGGCCTCTTGGTCGGCACCGTATCCGGCTATGCCGGCGGCTGGGTCGATGCCATCCTGATGCGCATCACCGACATCTTCCTCGCCTTCCCGAAGCTCGTCCTGGCGCTCGCCTTCGTCGCAGCGCTCGGCCCGGGCATCCAGAACGCCATCATTGCCATTGCCATCACCTCCTGGCCGCCATACGCCCGTATCGCGCGCGCCGAAACCCTGACGGTGCGGCGCTCCGACTATATCTCGGCCGTCCGCCTCATGGGTGCATCGCCGCTGCGCATCGTCGTGCGCCATGTCATGCCGCTCTGCATCTCCTCGCTGATCGTCCGCGTCACGCTCGACATGGCAGGCATCATCCTGACGGCAGCCGGCCTCGGCTTCCTCGGCCTCGGCGCCCAGCCGCCGCTGCCGGAATGGGGCGCGATGATCGCCTCGGGCCGCCGCTTCATCCTCGACCAGTGGTGGGTTGCCGCAATGCCGGGGATCGCCATCCTGGTTGTCAGCCTCGGCTTCAACCTGCTTGGCGACGGCCTGCGCGACGCGCTGGACCCGAAGGAGAGCGGCCAATGAGCACGCTTCTCACCGTCAAGAACCTCAAGGTCAGCTACCCAACACGCACCGGCGTCATCGAAGCCGTGCGCGGCGTTTCCTTCACGCTCGGCAAGGAACGCTTGGGCATCGTCGGTGAGTCCGGCTCCGGCAAGTCGCAGACCGGCCGCGCCATCATGGGCCTGACGCCGCCGCACGGCATCGTCAGCGCCGACACGCTCGACTTCAACGGCATCGACCTTCTGTCGGCCTCGGCCAAGGAGCGCCGGCAACTGCGCGGCAAGCGCATCGCCATGGTGCTGCAGGATCCGAAATATTCGCTGGATCCGGTCATGACGATAGGCAAGCAGATCTGCGAGACGTTGAGAACGCACGAGAAGATCGGCAAGGGCGAAGCGCGCGACCGCGCTATCGCCATGCTCGAAGCCGTGCAGATCCGCGAGCCGCAGCGCGTCTTCAATCTCTATCCGCATGAAGTATCCGGCGGCATGGGCCAGCGCGCCATGATCGCCATGATGCTGATCGCCGACCCCGAACTGCTGATCGCCGACGAGCCGACCTCGGCGCTCGACGTGACCGTGCAGCTCGACGTCCTCAGGATCATGGACCGCCTGGTGTCCGAGCGCGGCATGGGCCTGATCTTCGTGTCCCACGACCTGCGCCTCGTCTCCTCCTTCTGCGACCGCGTCATCGTCATGTATGCCGGCAAGGTCGTCGAGGAACTGAAGGCCTCCGAGCTCAAGAACGCCCAGCATCCCTATACGCAAGGACTTTTGAACTGCATGCCCCAGATCGGCGAAAACAGGCATCCACTGCCGGTGCTGGACCGCAAGCCGGAGTGGGCGGCATGACAGCAGCCCTTTCCGTCGACAATGTCACCGTCATCTACGACCATTTCCACGCGCTGAAGGATGTCAGCGTCGAGATCGCCGAGGGCCAGTCTTTCGGTCTCGTCGGCGAATCCGGCTCTGGGAAATCCACGCTGCTGCGCGCCGTCGCGGGCCTTGCTCCTGTCAAGAACGGCACGATCAAGATCCACGGCGAGCAGCTCTCTGGTTCCAAGCGCAGCAAGGCCTTCTACCGCAAGGTCCAGATGGTGTTCCAGGACCCCTACGGTTCGCTGCATCCACGCCAGACAATCGACCGGCTGCTGCTCGAGCCGCTGGCGATCCACGGCATCTCGGACAGCGACAGACGCATTGCCCGCGCGCTTGATGAAGTCGGTCTAGGCAACGGCTTCCGCTTCCGCTATCCGCATCAGCTCTCCGGTGGTCAACGCCAGCGCGTCGCCATTGCCCGCGCCCTGATCGTCGAGCCGTCCATCCTCTTGCTCGACGAACCGACATCCGCGCTGGACGCCTCCGTGCAGGCCGAAGTGCTGAACCTTCTGGAGCAGGTCAGGCGCGACCGGAAACTAACCTTCGTCATGGTCAGCCACGATCTCGGCGTCATCACCCACATGTGCGAAAACCTCGCCGTCATGCGCGGTGGCACCGTGGTCGAGCGCTTGACTGCCGATCAGCTCGCCAAGGCCGAGGTTCACGAAGACTACACGAAAAGTTTGATGGTCGCGAGCAAGGGCTTCGTGAAAGTCTGAAGCCCAATCTTTTCAAGTAATTGAAATTTTTAACAATCGGCGGACCGTTAAGAATAACGGTCCGTTAAAACACGACCAATCGACTAGACTATTGACAGCTGCCTTGCTTCTGTCATGATTGCGTTAACGGCTGTTAGCTTTCGTGATCATGGAGATAAAGATGTTCTTTCTCGGCGGCATGACCATGGGTTACTTCGCGCCTCCAGCCAAGGCTGCCAAGCGGGCAGCTCCGCTGTTCAAGATGGCAAAGCGGGATCGAAAGATCGTTGCGAAGAAGAAGAGCTCCTACAAGGACACAGCGGTAGAGCGCTCCCTGATCTGGGCCTGGCACACCATCTGTTAGACCGTCCCTTTTAAGCCGTCCAAGGCAAGACGGATTTTCTCAGCAAGCGACATCTGGTGGAATTTTATCTCTACCATTCAGATAGACTATATAAGAAACTGAGCTCTCAATAAGAGCTGAAAACAGGCGGAGGCAACACATGGCAAACTTGGGTATGTCGCATACTCACGCGGACCACTATCGTTCCGCACGCTCCAAGAAGCCGGCAACGACGCGTGGTCGCTTGCACCTGGCAGTCAATGCGGCGCTGGTCGTGGCCGCGTTCACCTTTCTCGCAGCCGTAGTCTGCGGCGTTATCGGTTAGAGCACCGAAAACAAACCCTTTTTCACCAGGCACGGAACCAACAAGGCACACCATCGTTATCTGGTCAGGAACGACTAAATGGAGATGGCAATGCTTTACTACGCACTCGTATTTCTTGTTGTAGCCCTGATCGCCGGCGTTCTGGGGTTCGGCGGCATCGCAGGCGCGTCAGCATCGATTGCCCAGGTACTGTTCTTCATATTCCTGGTGCTGTTTGTTGTATCGCTTGTCGCGCGGCTCATGCGTCGCGTCTAAATCCAGCATAATCAACGAAATCCGGCGTCCAAAAGGCGCCGGATTTTTCGTGCGTTCGCCACTTGCCGAAACCTCTTGACTTGAATTGTCGCAATAGTGTCCAACTTTCCCGATTGGCTTGGCGGGGAGGCGTCGTTCAATCTCACCCACCTCTTTGCCCGGCTGGTCGCAAGATCAAATCTAAATCGATTCGCATTGCCGTTCGATTGCCACTGCCAATGTTTTCAGTGTGGCCGCAAAAGACCGGTATTGTTCATGCGGCAGTCATATTTGGCAGTGCACAAGGCAAACCCTACCGACCATAACTTTGTTTGGATCCAGAACCGAACCCATGTCTATTTCCCCCACGTCTCCGAGCCCGTCCCGCGAGTCCGAAACCAAGCAGATCGATCACAACGACTCGATCCGCGCGACCTATATGTCGATCGAAGACATCAGGGCGATGGGTGCATCCGCAGCCAACTCAGGTGTCAACTCGCTGGTCGCTTTCGCACCCTTCGACTTCTTCGCCCGGCATAAGGAGAACGAGAAGGAAATCCTGCGCGTCTACCGCACGACGGCGGCGGACGTGGAGGCAGGCGAAACGATTACGCCGGCCGCCGAGTGGCTTCTGGACAACCACTACATCGTCGAGGAAGCAATCCAGGAAGTCCGCCGCGACTTCCCCAAGCGCTTCTACCGCGAACTGCCGACGATTGATGTGAACGGCACCAAGATCCCGCGCACACTGGCGCTGGCCTGGCTCTATGTCGCGCACACGCACAGCACCATTTCTCAGGAAAGCCTCACCGCACTGGTCGATGGTTTCCAGGAACATGAAACACTGCGGATCGGCGAGCTCTGGGCGCTGCCTTCGCTGGTGCGCTATGTTCTGGTCGAAAACCTGCGCCGCATCTCGATCCGCGTCGAGCGCAGCCGCCGCATGCGCCGCCGCGCCAACGAGGCCGCCGACGAGTTGGTGCGCCTGACCGATCCCGCGAAGGCAGCCGAGTATCTGAAGACGCTTGAGCCGCTTGCCGAGGACAATACCTTCTCGACGCAGTTCCTCTACCGCATGCGCGACGGCTCGCAGACCTCAAGCCTTGCCATCACCTGGCTGGATGAGCGCCTCGAGGCGCTGGGCCGTGATACCGAAGCGACGACGATGGCCGAGCACAGCCGTCTCTCGTCCGGCAACGTCACGATGGGCAACATCATTCGCAGCCTGCGCGAGATCGACGATACCGAATGGTCCGTCTGGGTCGAGCAGGTCAGCCACGTCGACAAGCTGCTCTGGGACAACTCGGACTACGGCCTTCTCGATTCCGGCTCGCGCAACAAGTACCGCAAGCAGATCGAAAAGCTCGCCAAGCGCTCCACCATGACCGAAATGGAGATCGCGCAGCTCGCGCTCGACATGACGGATGAAGCCAAGGCATCTGCCGACGAGCAACCCCATGAGCCGAATGTTGGCGCATTCCTGGCCGGCGCGCAGCGCCCGAAGCTGGAAGCGAGAGCGACCTACAGCCCGACGCTGGTGCAGCATTTCGTTCGCGCAGTACGCCGGTTCAACTGGCTGTCGATCGCGGTTCCGGTGCTGCTCCTGACCATTCTCGCGATGGTTATCGTCGGCCATTTCATGGCGAGCGCCGGCATGGCGCCGATCGCCATCATCCTGCTCCTGATCATGTTCTCTCTACCGGCATCGGAAGGCGCGACGGGTCTCTTCAACACCGTGCTCTCCTTCTTCGTCACGCCGGCGCGCCTCGTCGGCTACGAATTCAAGGAAGGCATTCCTGAGGACGCCCGCACGCTTCTGGTCGTCCCCTGCCTGATCTCGAACCGCGACAGCGTCGATGAACTCGTCCGCAACATTGAGGTTCATTATCTCGCCAACCCGCGCGGCGAAATCTATTTCGCTCTGCTGAGCGACTGGCCAGACAGCCAGGTCGAGGAGACGGCCGCCGATCTCGAAGTTCTCGACTACGCTCGCCGCGAAGTCGCCAACCTCTCTGCGCGCTATGCCTATGACGGCAAGACCCGCTTCTATCTCCTGCACCGCCGCCGCCTCTACAATCCGTCGGAAGGCGCGTGGATGGGCTGGGAGCGCAAGCGCGGCAAGCTGCACGAACTGAACCTGCTCCTGCGCGGCGACCGCGACACGACCTATCTGCCGGGCGCCAATATCGTGCCTGAAAACGTGCAGTACGTGATGACGCTCGACGCCGATACGCGCCTGATGCGCGACGCCGTAACCAAGCTCGTCGGCAAGCTCTATCACCCGACCAACCGCCCCGTGATCAACCCGGAAACCGGTCGCGTCGAAAGCGGCTATGGCGTCCTGCAGCCGCGCGTGACGCCGTCTCTGACGACGGGCAAGGACGCCTCGGTCTTCCAGCGCGTCTTCTCGATCAACCGCGGTCTGGACCCCTATGTCTTCACCGTCTCCGACGTCTATCAGGACCTCGCGGGCGAGGGCACCTTCACCGGCAAGGGCCTTTACCACGTCGATGCCTTCGAAGCGGCCCTGAAGGGACGCATCGAGGAAAACTCGGTTCTCAGCCACGACCTTCTCGAAGGTTCTATGGCGCGTTGCGCGCTCGTGACCGACCTCGAACTCGTCGAGGACTTCCCGACCCGCTACGAGGTCGAGACGTCGCGCCAGCATCGCTGGGCGCGTGGCGACTGGCAGCTGCTGCCTTACATGTTCAGCACCAAGCACGGCGTGACCGCGCTCGGCCGCTGGAAGATGTTCGACAACCTGCGCCGCTCGCTGACCCCGATCGCCTGGTTCTTCGCATCCGTGCTCGGCTGGTACTTCATGGATCCGCTCGGCGCCCTGATCTGGCAGATCGTTCTGATCTTCTGCCTGTTCGTCGCTCCGACGCTGTCGCTCATCAACGGCATCATTCCGCGCACCAGCGATATCGTCGCGCGCGCCCACCTCTACACCGTCTGGTCCGACATCCGCGCCGCCAATGCGCAGGTGGCGCTCCGCATCGTCTTCATTGCCGACGGCGCCTGCATGATGGCGGATGCCATCGGCCGCTCGCTCTACCGCCTCTTCGTCAGCCACAAGCTGATGCTGCAGTGGAAAACCGCAGCCAGCGTCCAGGCCGGTAAGCAGGGCACGATCTGGTCCTACTACAAGGCCATGTGGCATGCACCGGTGCTGGCCGTGCTCGGCCTCGCCTTCGCCGTCGTCTCCGGCGACAAGGCTTATCTGGTCGGCATCCCCTTCGTTGCGCTCTGGATTCTCTCCCCGCTGGTCGCCTATTACGTCAGCCAGTCGGCCGAGACTGAAGATCGCCTCGAAGTTGCCGAATCCGTCTCCAACGATCTGCGCAAGATCGCGCGCCGCACCTGGCGCTATTTCGACACCTTCACCACGGCCGAACAGAACTACCTGCCGCCTGATAACGTTCAGGAGACGCCGCACGTCATCGTCGCGACCCGCACGTCTCCGACCAACATCGGCGTCTACTTGCTCTCGGTGGTCTCCGGCCGCCAGTTCGGCTGGTTCTCCTTCGAGGAAACCATCGAACGCCTGGAGCAGACGATCGCCACCATCGACAAGATGGAGAAATTCCGCGGCCACCTGTTCAACTGGTACCACACCGACACACTTGAAACGCTTGGACCGCGTTATGTCTCGGCCGTCGACAGCGGCAACCTCGCCGGCCACCTGATCGCGATCTCGTCCGCCTGCCGCAACTGGGCCGAAGCCCCGTCCGCGCACATGCAAGGCAGCCTCGACGGCGTCGGCGACACGGCGGGCATCCTGGCCGAAGTGCTGGCCGACCTGCCGGATGATCGCAAGACCGTCCGTCCGCTGCGCCGCCGCCTGGAAGAACGCATCATCGGCTTCCAGAACGCGCTCGCCGCCGTCAAGCGCGAGCACGAATTCGCGTCGATCCGCATCATCAACCTCTCGGTTCTTGCCCGCGACATTCAGAAGCTCGCCGCCAACCTCGATCACGAGGTGAAGTCGGCGCTGAGCGCCGAGGTCACCCAGTGGGCCGAGGCGCTGGTCAAGGTCTGCGAAGCGCATATCTCCGACAGCACCTTCGACCTCGCCAATATCGACGCTCTACGCCCGCGCCTGATCGCGCTGCGCGACAAGGCCCGCGATCTGGCCTTCTCGATGGACTTCGGCTTCCTTTTCCGTCCGGAGCGTCGTCTTCTGTCGATCGGTTACCGCGTCGAAAGCGGCGAGCTCGATCAGGCCTGCTACGACCTTCTGGCATCGGAATGCCGCCTCACAAGTCTCTTCGGCATCGCCAAGGGCGACCTGCCGACCGAACACTGGTACCGCCTCGGCCGTCAGGTCGTGCCGGTCGGCTCGCGCGGCGCGTTGGTCTCCTGGTCCGGCTCGATGTTCGAATATCTGATGCCGCCTCTCGTCATGCAGGAGCGTGGCGGCGGTATCCTCAACCAGACCAACAATCTGGTCGTGGTCGAGCAGATGAATTACGCCCGCAAGCTGGGCATTCCGTGGGGCATCTCGGAAGCGGCCTTCAACGCCCGCGACCATAACCTCAACTACCAGTACACGAACTTCGGCGTACCGACGCTCGGCCTGAAGCGCGGTCTCGGCCACAACGCCGTCATCGCCCCTTACGCCTCGATCCTCGCCAGCCAGTACAATCCGCCGGCGGCTATCGAGAACCTCGAACGCCTGCGCAAGCTCGGCGCGCTCGGCAAATACGGCTTCCACGACGCCGTGGACTTCACGCCGACCCGCGTGCCCGAGGGCAAGACCTGTGCTGTCGTTTACAACTACTATGCCCACCACCATGGCATGTCGATCGCGGCCGTCGCCAACGTTGCCTTCAACGGTCACCTGCGCGAACTCTTCCACTCCGATCCCGTCATCGAAGCGGCAGAGCTGATGCTGCAGGAAAAGGCGCCGCGCGACATTCCCGTCATGAGCGGCAAGCACGAGTCCGACACCCCGGCCAGCATCCAGGACGACCTGTTGCGCCCGGAGATCCGCAAGATCTACGATCCGGCCGCACGCGACCGCGAACTTGTCTTCCTCTCCAACGGCCACTACTCGATGATGCTGACCGCCACCGGCGCCGGCTATTCGCGCTGGAACGGCCAATCCGTATCCCGCTGGAAGCCCGATCCGACCGAGGATCGCTGGGGCACCTTCATCTTCCTGCGCGACACCGCTACCAACGAATGGTGGTCGGCGACGGCGGAACCGAAAAGCATCGAAGGCGAGCAGGTCAAGGTTCTCTTCGCCGATGAAAAGGCGGAGTTCACCAAGACCGTCGGCGAGCTCATCAGCGAAGTCGAGGTCATCGTCGCCACCGAGCACGATGCCGAAGGCCGCCGCCTGACGCTGCTCAACACCGGCACGGAAGATCGCTTCATCGAAGTGACCTCCTATCTCGAGCCGGTCTTGACCAACGACGACACCGACAACGCGCATCCGGCCTTCGCCCGCATGTTCGTGAAGACGGAGATCGGCAAGCGCGGCGACGTCATCCGCGTCGAGCGCAACAAGCGCGACGGCAACGAGCCGAATATCGCGGTCGCGCATCTGATCGTCGATAACGCCGGCGCGACGCGCCACACCGAATTCGAAACCGACCGCCGCAAGTTCCTCGGACGCGGCCGCAGCCTTGCAAACGCTGCCGCCTTCGACCAAGGCGCCACGCTCTCGGGCACCGACGGTTTCACGCTCGATCCGGTACTGTCGCTGCGCCGCACGGTCCGTGTTCCTGCCGGCAAGAAGGTCAGCGTCATTTTCTGGACCATCGCGGCGCCATCACGCAACGAGGTGGACCAGGCGGTCGATCGCTATCGCCACGCCGATGCCTTCAACCACGAGCTCGTCCAGGCCTGGACGCGCACGCAGGTGCAGATGCGCCATGTCGGCGTCACCTCGCAGCAGGCATCCGCCTTCCAGCATCTCGGCCGCCACCTCGTCTACCCCGACATGTATCTACGTGCGGATACGGCAGCGGTTCAGGCGGGTATGCAGTCGCAATCCTCGCTGTGGCCACTGGCGATTTCGGGCGATTTCCCGATCTTCACCCTGCGCATCAACGACGACATGGATCTGGATATCGCCAGAGAGGCCCTGCTGGCACAGGAATACCTGCGCTCGCGCGGCGTCACCGCCGATCTCGTGATCATGAACGAGCGTGCATCCTCCTACGCACAGGACATGCAACACGCCGTCGACCAGATGGCCGAAAACGTCCGTCGTCTCGGCCAGGCAGACGGCCTGCGCCAGCACATCTTCACGGTCCGCAAGGATCTGATGGAAGAATCGACCTATCATGCGCTGATCTCGGCATCCCGCGTCACCTTCCATGCCAAGAACGGCAAGATCATCGATCAGATCAATCGTGCCGTGGCGCTGTTTGCGCCGACCAAGGAAGAGCAGCAGGAACTCGAGAAGGTCAACGCCACGAAATCACGTGCCAAGCGCACGGCACCGGTCGCCAAGGCGCAGGTTCCGGCACGGGTTGTCGAAGAGCATGGCGATCTGAACTTCTGGAACGGCATCGGTGGCTTCTCCGGCGACGGACGCGAATATGTCGTCCGCATCCCGGGTGGCCACGCCACCCCGCAGCCGTGGATCAACGTGATCTCGAACGAGAAGTTCGGTTTCCACGTCGCGGCCGAAGGCGCCGGTTTCACGTGGAGCACCAATTCGCGTGACTACCAGCTGACCCCTTGGACCAACGATGCTGTCATCAACCGGCCGGGCGAAGCGATCTATGTGATGGATCGCGACAGCGGAACCGTGATGACGCCGTTTGCCGCCCTGTCCGACCGCCAGGACATCCAGTTCGAAGCCCGCCATGGCCTCGGCTACTCGGTCTTCTCCAGCGTCCAGAACGACGTTTCTCTGGAACTGACGCAGACCGTGGATCGCGAACGGCCGGTGAAGCTGCAGCGGTTGCGCCTGCGCAACAACGGCAGCAGCCAGCGCAAGCTGCGTCTCTACAGTTACGTCGAGTGGGTACTCGGCAACAATCCGCAGAAGACGGCGCCGTTCATCCTCTCCGAGCACGACGCCGAGACCGGTGCCCTGTTTGCGAGCAACAACTACAGCATCGACTACTCCTCGCGCGTGGCCTTCTTTGCCGCCAGCGAGACGCTGTCGGGCTACACGGCAAGCCGCCGCGAGTTCATCGGCAAGGCGGGCACCATCAAGGCTCCTGCAGCCTTGAATCCGGCTACAATTCTGTCGAGCAACATCGATCTGGATGGTGATCCGGCAGCGGCTCTCGCAATCGACGTCGACCTCGCCGTCGGCGAGGAGCGGGATGTCATCCTTTATCTCGGCGATACCGCGACGAAGGAGGAGGCCCGCGCGCTGATCGCCGATATCCGCAAGTCGTCCTTCGACGGCGCGGTTCAGGCAAATCGGGATTTCTGGCAAGCCTTCACCGGCAAGCTGCAGATCTCGACCCCAGACCAGGGCATGAACACCCTGATCAACACCTGGCTCCCCTACCAGAGCCTCGGCTGCCGCATCATGGCACGCACGGCCTTCTATCAGGCGAGCGGCGCCTTCGGCTTCCGCGACCAGCTGCAGGATACGTTGGCTTTCGTGCTGCATGAGCCGTCGATCGCCCGCAAGCAGATCGTCAACGCCGCCTCGCGCCAGTTCCGCGAGGGTGATGTCCAGCATTGGTGGTTGCCGGGAACGGGTGCCGGCGTTCGCACGCTGATCTCCGACGACGTGGTCTGGCTGGCCTATGCCATCCATCACTATTGCACGGTGACTGGTGACAAGAGCGTTCTCGACGACGAGCTAGCCTTCATCGAGGGCCCAGCCCTTCTCCAGGGACAGCACGATTCGTTCTACCGCCCGGAAAAATCCGAGGACAAGGTGAGCGTCTACGAGCATGCCGCCATCGCGCTCGATCTCGCCATCGCCCGCAAGGGAGCGAACGGCCTGCCGCTCTTCCTCGGCGGCGACTGGAACGACGGCATGAACCGCGTCGGTATCGGCGGCAAGGGCACGAGCGTATGGCTCGGCTGGTTCCTCGCCGGCGCGCTGCGCTCCTTCAGCGCCTTCGCTGAGGCGCGTGGCGACACCGCCCGCGTGGAACGCTGGAGCAAGCACCTGACCGAACTGAAGGCAGCGCTCGAAACCGCTGCCTGGGACGGCGCACACTACCGCCGAGGCACTTTCGACGACGGCAGCCTGCTCGGATCGAAGGAAAGCCTGGAATGCCAGATCGATTCGATCGCGCAGTCCTGGAGCGTTCTGTCAGGGGAGGGCGATCCCGCCCATGCCGCAAAGGCCATGGATTCGGTCCTCGCCAAGCTTGTCGACATGGACGCGCGCATCATCCGCCTGTTCACGCCGCCCTTCGCCAACTCGGCCAAGGATCCCGGCTACATCAAGGCTTATCCGCCCGGCGTTCGCGAAAACGGTGGCCAGTACACCCATGCGGCCACCTGGGTCGTCATGGCGCTGGCCGAGCTCAATCGCGGTGACGACGCGCTGCGTTGCTTCGACCTCCTGAACCCGATCAGCCACGCCAAGGACCCAGCCTCCGCCGAGCACTACCGCGTGGAACCCTATGTCATCGCCGCCGACGTCTATGGCGACGGCGCATTGACGGGTCGTGGCGGCTGGACTTGGTACACCGGTTCCGCCGGTTGGCTCTACCGCGCGGCAGTCGAGGGCATTCTTGGAATCCGGCTCAAGAACGGCCGTATCCATGTGAAGCCGTCGCTGCCGACAACGTGGGAAGGCTTCTCCGCGGAAATCGAACACGCAGGAGCTAAATACCTCATTTTGGTCTCAAAATCGTCCCATCCAAGGGGCTACGATTTGACCATCAACGGACGTCAAGTCACCGATCCCGAAGAGGGATATCCGGTCGGATAACCGCACTTTTCATGCAAACCATCCGGCGATTCGTTGAGGCCAAGAGGGAAACCTTTTGGCCTCAACCGCGTTTGCAAAATGGAAGCATGGAGAGGTCAATGGTATCGACGCCCGAAAACACGTTCGGTGCAGAACGCAGAATTGTGACTGCGGCGCCATCCAAACGAGACACGCGGCTGGACGTTCTGCGCGGTCTCGCGCTGGTCACGATCTTTATCAACCACGTGCCCGGCCAGATCTTCGAGCATCTGACCACCAAGAATTACGGCTTCTCTGATGCCGCCGAAGCATTCGTGCTGATCTCGGGCATCGCCGTGGGCATTGCCTATGGCTCGCGCTTCAAGGTCGCCGCCTGGTTCGAAACGGCCAAGAAATCGACGAAGCGCGCCTTCACGCTCTATCTCGCCCATATGATCACGACATTCATGACGCTCGCGCTTTTCATCGCGGGTGCATGGCTGTTCCATCGCGCGGGCCTTCTTTGCGAAATCAACATTCTTGCGGTTCTCACGAACCCGCAGGCCGGGATTCCGGCGCTGATGCTGCTCGGCCATCAGATCGGCTACAACAATATTCTGCCGATGTATGGCGCGCTGATGCTGATGGTCCCAATCATCCTGTTGCTTGAAGCGAAAAACCCGCTGCTGGCCTTGGCCGTCTCCGGTTCGGTCTGGCTGCTGTCGGGGATATATGAGATCGCCCCTCACAACACCCTGATTGAGGGCTACTGGTTCCTCAATCCGCTCTCCTGGCAGTTCCTGTTCACGATCGGCATCGTCGGCATGATGCATGTGCGCCGTGGCGGCAAGCTGCCCCAGCATCCTCTGCTGATGGCTCTGGCCGCCGGTTATGTCGCCTTGTCCTTCGTATGGGTCGTCGGCCAGCTCTGGGGCATCGGCAATGCGCTGGCCTCGCTCGGCCTGCCGCCAGTCATCACCGGCTTCGACAAGACCTTCCTGTCGCTGCCACGCCTGCTGCACGTTCTGGCGCTCACCTACTTGGTGCTCAACATCGGCGCGCTCTCCGACCTGCTGCGTCGTCCCGAGGACAACCCGCTGGTGATCTTCGGCCGCCATTCGCTCAACATCTTCGTCGCCGGCACGATCCTGGCGATGGTCGGTCAGGTGCTGCTCTACATCAACAATGGCGATAAGATCGTCGGCCCGATCTTCGTGGTTCTCGGAATCGTGATCCAGTTCGTCTACGCCTACCATCTGGAGCGCAAGAGAAAGCTGGGTCGCGCCGCTTCCGCCAAGCTGAAGGCGCCCCAGGGCCGGGCACTCCAAACAGTCTCCGTGCGCGCCGATAACGGCCGTGGCATCAATCGGAAGTGACATCGTAAGGGCCGCGTCCGCGCTATCAACACGGGCGCGGCCGTTCGCAAAAACCTTGACTCCTGTGGAAAACCTTTTAAGAGCAGCGGTGGAAAAGGAATATCCATGGTTCGCCAAGAACACGCCATTGCTGCACGCAGTGACCGGGCACGAGTTGCCGGGATGGTTATGATTTTTCCGGTTTCTTCCAAAACCAAGGCCAAAACGACGACGAAAACCGTCTGACGTCTCTGGCCTGCCGCTCTCTCCCCGGCTCGGCTGGGGACAGAAAGCCGCAATCGTTGCGCGCTTTCCCCCTCACCGAACAAGAGGAGAGATGAGAAAGAGAGCTTGAAAATGGGTTTTAAAGTTGCAGTTGCGGGAGCCACCGGAAATGTCGGCCGGGAGATGCTCAACATCCTTTCCGAACGCGGTTTTCCCGCTGACGAAGTCGTAGCGCTCGCCTCCGCGCGCTCGCAGGGTCTTGAAGTGTCCTACGGCGACAAGACGCTGAAGGTCATGAACCTCGAAAACTACGATTTCTCCGACACCGATATCTGCCTGATGTCTGCTGGCGGCGACGTATCGAAGAAGTGGTCGCCGAAGATCGGCGCGCAGGGCTGCGTCGTCATCGACAACTCCTCTGCATGGCGCTACGACCAGGACGTTCCGCTGATCGTGCCGGAAGTGAACCCTGACGCCATCGAGCAGTTCACCAAGCGCAACATCATCGCCAACCCGAATTGCTCGACCGCCCAGCTCGTCGTGGCCCTGAAGCCGCTTCACGAAGCCGCCACCATCAAGCGCGTCGTCGTCTCGACCTACCAGTCCGTTTCCGGCGCCGGCAAGGACGGCATGGACGAACTCTTCAATCAGACGCGCGCGGTCTTCGTCGCCGATCCGATCGAGAACAAGAAGTTCACCAAGCGCATCGCCTTCAACGTCATTCCGCACATCGATAGCTTCATGGAAGACGGCTACACGAAGGAAGAGTGGAAGGTCCTGGCCGAAACCAAGAAGATGCTCGACCCGAAGATCAAGGTGACCTGCACGGCCGTGCGCGTTCCCGTCTTCATCGGCCACTCGGAATCGGTCAACATCGAATTCGAGAAGGAAATCACTGCCGATCAGGCTCGCGATATCCTGCGCGACGCACCGGGTTGCCAAGTGATCGACAAGCACGAGAACGGTGGCTACATCACGCCTTACGAATCCGCGGGTGAAGACGCGACCTTCATCTCGCGCATCCGCGAGGACGCGACCGTCGAGAACGGCCTCAACATGTGGGTGGTTTCCGACAACCTGCGCAAGGGCGCAGCACTGAACGCGATCCAGATCGCCGAACTGCTCGTCAATCGCGGACTTGTGAAGCCGCGCAAGCAGGCTGCTTGAATATTTTCTTAACCATGTCTTGTTAAGCCCGTTACTTAAGTTAAGGCTTATTCTCAAAGGCGCGGGGTGCCGAAAGGCTTCCCCGCGCTTAATCAAAGGATGGTCGGGACAATATCGCCGATAGCGGGCTGCAGCCCGGCTGAAGGCTAGGCTGATTGGGATCGGGGTATTCGATGCGCAAGACAAGACTTTTGCTGGCAGCGGCGGCAGTGTTCGCCATGTTCCAGGCACTTCCGGCAACGGCTGAAGCGGCACCACAGTGCAGCAACACCAGCGCGGGCTTCGACCAGTGGGTGGTTGCCTTCAAGCAGGAAGCCGCGGCCAACGGCGTCAGCCGTTCCGTTCTCGACAAGGCCTTCGCCAACGTCGTCTACAACAGACCGACCATCTCCGCCGACCGTGGCCAGAAGAGCTTCAAGCTCTCGTTTGATGCCTTCATGCAGAAGCGCGGTGGCCAGGCCATCATCTCGCGCGGCAAGGGCATGAAGCGCGCCAACGCAGCGCTCTTTGCCAACATCGAACGCAAGTACGGTGTTCCGGCCGGCCCCCTGATCGCGATCTGGGGCATGGAAACCGGCTTCGGCAGCTACATGGGCACCCAGCACACCATGTCTGCGGTCTCCACGCTCGCCTTCGACTGCCGCCGCACCGCCTATTTCACTGACCAGCTCTACGCAGCGCTTCAACTCGTCGGCGAAGGCTTCCTCAGCCCGCAGGCGCGCGGCGCCGCCCACGGCGAAATCGGTCAGACACAGTTTCTCCCGCGCAACGTCGTGCTCTACGGTGCAGATGGCGATGGTGACGGCCGGGTCGACATGGTCGGCTCACGCGCCGACGCTCTGGCCTCGACCGCGAACTTCCTGAAGGGCCACGGCTGGCGTCCGGGCGCCGGCTATCAGCCGGGCGAGCCGAACTTCGCAGCCATCTCCGGCTGGAACGCCGCAACGGTCTACCAGCAGGCAATCGCCTATATCGGCCAGCAGATCGACGCGAACTGATCCACACCTGATGATGAAATGGAAAAGGCGCCGCGGGAAACCGCAGCGCCTTTTTGCTTGTCTCGGATTTTAGTGTCAGACGTCAGGACGAATGAAGTCGCGCGTCTCTGCGTCCATGACCCACAATTCGCCGGTCGAAATATCGAACCAGGCGCCATGCAGCTGGATGTCACCTGCCTCTTCGCGCGCCTTGATCTCCGGAAATGTTCTGAGATTGTCGATCGAGTTGCGGATCGACACACGCTCCAGCGCGGTCTGGCGTTCGCCAGGGGTCATCACGTCATTGCTCTGGATCTGCTCGGCCGCCGGCCGCACCAGCGACATCCAGCGTCCAATGAAATCGCCAGGCGACAAAGGTTCGGCATCGGGATCGAGCGCCGCGCGGATACCACCGCAGCGACCGTGCCCCATGACGACGATATCGGTAACCTTCAGAGCCAGAACCGCGAACTCGAGTGCCGCCGAGGTCGCATGGAAATTGCTGTCAGGCTCGTAGGGCGGCACCATGTTGGCGACGTTGCGGACGACGAAGAGCTCGCCGGGTCCGGAATCGAAGATGAGCTCCGGCGCCGCGCGCGAGTCCGAACAGGCAATGACCAGCGTGCTCGGGCTCTGCCCGTGCTCCGCCAACGTCCTGTACCGGTCACGAGCGTCGGCATAACGCCCGCTCATGAAGTTGCGATAGCCGTCGAGAAGTGTATCTGGAAAACGCTGCATGATCTTCGATTACAGCGTGAACGATGCAAGATCAATATCGCAGCGCCAAATGCGTTAACGGCGCGGCCGCTAGCTCTTTCGCCGCTGCGCCGGGTGCAGCAGATGCCGCATCTGCACCATTGCCATTGGCGTCGACAGGCTGGAGGCGTCGTTTGCGAGCGTCAACTCATCGCTGCCGCGCTTCACCGCCCGGGCCAGCACCTCGTAGACGCTTGCCGTCGCCAACTGCAGCGCCTTCTCATCTTCCATGCCGGACTGGAGCCGCGACAGGAAAAGCGCGGCGAGAAGATCGCCCAACCCGTTTGGCGGATTGTCGATCAGCCGGTGCTCGGCAAACAGCGCGTGGCGGCCTGAGAGATAGAGGTTGCCCGTTCCACCAGCCATCATCGGCACCGCCGAGGTGACCAGCATGCGTGCAGGCCCAAGGGCGAGTGCCGCCTCCATGATCTCGGTGTTGCTCTCCAGCGGCGCGCCGGAAAGCCAGGCGAGTTCGTAGCGATTTGGGGTAGCCAGTGATGCCAGCGGGATCAGATGGTCCCGGATCGCCTCGGCCGTCGCCTCGGGAACATAAAGCCCGCCGAGATCGCCCATCACGGGATCGCAAACGTAGAACAGATCGGGATTTTGCTCCCTGAGCGCAGTGATCAACCGGCCGACGGAGCGGGCCTGCGCGGCATTGCCGAAATAGCCCGAAAGCACCGCCTTGACCTCGCCGATCCAGGGCGCGCGAATGAGATCGTCGATCGCCGCATCAAAATCGGCCTCCGCGAAGGTCAGCCGCGTCGAACGGCCGTGGCCTGGATGCCAGGGCAGAACGATGGTCGGCAGCGCCCATACTTGGTGGCCGAGCGTCTCGAGCGCGAAAACCGCCGCCCGATTGCCGACCGATCCACGAACGACGTGGCTCGATATGACGATGACCGTGCCTGCTGCATTCTGCGACATGTTTATCCGATCCGGGTTCCGATCCTCAGTTGATCGTCTTTTTGCTGCGCGACTGTCAACAACTCTTCATTCGGACGTGATCAAAGTTCTGGCGACGAAAATCACATTCGGATCATTTTTTACAGAATTGACGACATGCCGGCTAAATTCGCACGAAAACTGCGATCGACGTCCCTATTTTAGCAATTTTTCTGTCAAACCTTCTGCTAACCTGCGCGCAATCGAGAAAATGGGGGACACAGTCAATGGCTGCTCGAAACAATCCGAGACGGGAAAAGCAGATCGAGAGCGCGAACAAGATCGCGACGGCGATGGGCGAGCACTATCTCGCGCCGGATATCCTCTTCGGACGCGCCAGCGGCGACGATCTTGAATCCTACACGCCTGAAATGCTGGCGATTTCCGCCGTCCACTGCGCAGCCGAGCTTGCCGCCTGGACAGGCAACGCGCCGCACGTCACCGTCACCTCGCTCGACAATGTCGAGCCGGATGGCGTGGCGGTTTCGGTCCTGTCGGTGACCGATCACAACATGCCGTTCCTCTACGAATCGGTCATGGGTGAGGTGACGAGCAGCTACCGCGATCTCTTCATGGCGGTTCATCCCATTCTCGTCATGCAGCCCGGTCATCCGCCGGAACTCTATTCGCCGGATATGCCGGGCGAGCCGGCAAACCGCGTCAGCCACATCCAGCTGCACCTCGCCCCGCTCACCCCGGCGCAGTCCGCTGATCTGATCGAGCGGATCGAAATCGTCCTCGAACAGGTGCGCCTGTCGGTTTCCGATTGGAAACCGATGCTGGACAAGCTCGGCACCGCCATCGATGAACTGTCGTCGCGCAATGTCGGCCGCCGCAAGGCAGATCGCGACGAAGCCGTCGCTTTCCTGACATGGCTGCGCGACGCCAATTTCACCCTTCTGGGCATGCGCGAATATGTCTATTCCGGCAAAGGCTCGGATGCGAAGGTCGAGCGTGACAAGGGCACGGGGCTGGGCATCCTCTCAAATCCCGATGTCCTGGTGCTCCGGACCGGCCGCGACGCCGTCACCACGACGCCTGAAATCCTCGCCTTCCTTGATGGCCCAGAGTTCTTGATCGTCACGAAGGCGAACGTCAAATCCGTCGTCCACCGCCGCGCCTATATGGATTATGTCGGCGTGAAACGCTTCGACGAGAACGGCAATGTCACCGGCGAACTGCGCATCGTCGGCCTCTTCACCTCGACAGCCTATACGTCGCTCGCAACTGATATCCCGCTGCTACGCTCGAAGGTCGAGAAGGTGAAGGAGCATTTCGGCTTCGATCCGATGAGCCATTCCGGCCGCATGCTCGACAACACGCTGGAATCCTACCCGCGAGACGATCTCTTCCAGATCGACACCGCCCTGCTCGCCACCTTCGCCGAACAGATCAACGATCTCACAGACCGACCGCGCGTGCGGGTGTTGCCGCGCATCGATCACTTCGATCGTTTCGTCTCCGTCATCGTCTACGTGCCGCGCGAGGAATATGATTCAATCGTCCGCGAGAAGATCGGCACCTACCTCAAGACCATCTATGATGGCCGCGTCTCGGCCTATTACCCGGCTTTCCCCGAAGGCGGCGTCGCGCGCGTCCATTTCATCATCGGACGCTCCGGCGGAAAGACCCCGCGCATTCCTCAGGCAAAGCTCGAAGAAGCGATCCGCGCCATCACGGCCCGCTGGGACGACCGCTTCGAAATGCTTGCCGGTCCGAAGGCGCCAAAGATCAAGGTCAGCAACGCCTACCAGGATCTCTTCCCGCCGGAAGAAACCTTCGCCGACTTCGCCGACATCGTCGCCTGCGCCACGGGCGAGCAGATCCGCATCGAATTCTACACGCGCATCAAGGATGGCGTGTCGCTGCTCTGCCTGAAGATCTTCCACTTCAATGGCCAGCTCGCGCTCTCCCGCCGCGTTCCGCTCCTCGAGAACCTCGGTTTCAGCGTAATCAGCGAAGGCACCTTCGACATCAACGTGACGCTGGCCGACGGCAGCGAGAAGCTGGTGGTGCTGCATGACATGGAACTTGAGGCCCAAAGCGGCGCCGAGATCGATCTGCAGCAGCATGGAGCCGCGCTGGAAGAAGCCTTCCTGTTCGCCTTTGCCGGCGTCATCGACAACGACAACTTCAATCGCCTGATCATCTCGGCAGGCCTGTCGGCCCGCGAGACAAGCGTCTTGCGCGCCTACTCGCGCTATCTCCGTCAGGCCGGCATCGCCTATTCGCAGGATTACATCGCAACGACGCTGGATAAATACCCGGCTATCTCCTCGCTCATCTTCCGCCTATTCCACGACGGCCTGGACCCGAAGCTGACCGAGAAGAACAGGATCAAAAAGGCGACCGATCTTCACGCCAAGATCGAGACCGCGCTGTCGGACGTTCCAAGCCTTGATGACGACCGTATCCTGCGCCGCTATGTCAACGTGGTCGACTCGACGCTGCGCACCAACTACTTCCAGCGCAATCCCGATGGTTCCGCAAAGGCGATGCTGGCCTTCAAGCTCGATCCGCATCTGATCGACGGCCTGCCGGCGCCGAAGCCGTTCCGCGAGATGTTCGTCTACGGCGTCGAGGTCGAGGGCGTTCACCTGCGCTTCGGCCGGGTAGCGCGCGGCGGCCTCCGCTGGTCGGATCGCGCCGAGGATTATCGCACCGAGGTGCTCGGCCTCGTAAAGGCGCAGCAGGTTAAGAACGCCGTGATCGTGCCTGTCGGCGCCAAGGGCGGCTTCTATCCGAAGAAGCTCCCTGTCGGCGGCAATCGCGACGAGATCTTCAATGCCGGGCGTGAAGCCTACAAGACCTACATCCGCACGCTGCTCTCGATCACCGACAACATTTCCGGCACCGAAATCATCCCGCCTGAAAACACGGTACGGCTCGATGGCGACGATCCGTATTTCGTCGTCGCCGCCGACAAGGGCACGGCAACTTTCTCCGATACCGCGAATGCGCTGGCGCAGGAAGCCGGCTTCTGGCTCGACGATGCTTTCGCATCGGGTGGCTCCGCCGGCTACGATCACAAGAAGATGGGCATCACCGCGCGCGGCGCCTGGGAAACGGTGAAGCGCCATTTCCGCGAGATGGACATCGACATCCAGACGACGCCGTTCACCGTCGCCGGCGTTGGCGACATGTCGGGCGACGTCTTCGGCAACGGCATGCTGCTCTCGCCGAAGATCCGGCTCTTGGCAGCCTTCGACCACCGCGACATCTTCATCGATCCCGATCCTGACATGGCCAAGACCTTGGCGGAGCGTCAGCGGCTGTTCAATCTGCCGCGCTCGAGCTGGCAGGATTTCGACAAGAACCTGCTCTCGAAGGGCGGCATGATCATCTCGCGCTCGGCGAAATCGGTGACGCTCACCGCGCAGGCCGCCGCCGCGATCGGCATGGACAAGACGGTCGCGACGCCGTTTGAAGTCATGACCGCGATCCTGAAAAGCCCTGTCGACCTGCTATGGTTCGGCGGCATCGGCACCTATGTGAAGGCGACAGCCGAAACCGATACCGACGTCGGCGACCGCGCAAACGACCCCATCCGCATCAGCGCCGACGAGGTGCGCGCCAAGGTGATCGGCGAGGGCGCGAACCTCGGCGTCACCCAGCGCGGCCGCATCGCCTATGGCCTGAAGGGCGGGCGCTGCAATTCCGATGCGATCGACAACTCGGCCGGCGTCAACACCTCGGACGTCGAAGTGAACATCAAGATCGCGCTCGCAGCCGCCATGCACGACGACCGGCTGACGCGGCAGAAGCGTGACCAGCTGCTGTCCTCGATGACCGATGAAGTCAGCAAACTGGTGCTGCGCAACAACTACCTGCAGTCGCTCGCCATCTCACTGACCGAGCGCAAGGGCACCGGGAACGGCCTCGAGCTCACCCGCTTCATGGGTGTGCTGGAGACCGCCAAGCAGCTTAACCGCAAGGTCGAGACGCTCCCCGACGACACCACCATGGCCGAACGCTACGCCGCCAACAGACCCCTTACGCGGCCTGAGATCGGCGTCCTCTTGTCCTACGCCAAGATCGTTCTCTTCGACGCGATCGCGGCAAGCGATCTGCCGGATGATCCTTACTTCGAAGCGACGCTCTCGCAATACTTCCCGGCCAAGATGCGCAAGTCCAACGCTTCGGATATCGCCAACCACCGCCTGAAGCGCGAGATCGTGGCGACCGTGCTGGCCAACGAGGCGATCAACCGCGGCGGCCCGAGCTTTGCCGTCAGCATGATGGACGCGACAGCCGCTTCGGCACCCGAAGTGGTGCGCGCCGCCATCATCGCCCGCGACGGCTTCGATCTGAGCCGGCTTTGGAGCGAGACGGATGCGCTCGACGGCCGGATTTCCGGTCAGATGCAGAACCGCATCTACGAGGAAATCAGCCATATCTTCACCGTCCTGACGCGTCTGCTGTTGAAGATGCAGATGGCCAAGGGTGACATCGCCGAGACCATCGACAGGCTTCGCGCGGCCTTCAAGAAGCTGCAGCCGGTCTTCGCCAATCAGGTCGTTCCCGAACTCGAGGCGCGCCAGACCGAGTATCAGGCCGCCGGCGTGCCGGACAAGCTTTCGGCCGAGATCGCGCATCTGATCGGCTTCGCGCTCGTGCCTGAGATCATGCAGATCGCGGAACGCACGGGCGAGCCGCTGATCCGCGCCGCCGAGAGCTATTTCGCGGTCAGCCAGACCTTCCGGATCGGCCGGCTGCTGGCAGCCGGCAGCCGTATCACCACTTCGGATCACTACGAAAACCTGGCGCTGGCGCGAAGCCTCGACCAGATCGCGACCGCGCGCCGCGATATCGTGAGCTCCGCGCTCTCAAACAACGGCAAGGAAAAGCTGCCGGTGCAGGCATGGCATGCGAGCGACCGGATCAGGATCAACCGCATCGCCGAGGAACTGGCGGGTCTCAGCGAGGGTGGCGATCCTAATCTCGCCCGCATCACCGTCGCCGCTGGCCTGCTGACCGATCTTGCCAGAGACGGGACGAGGTGAGACAGTCCGCTCCCAAATCAGGAGCAGGCCGGTGAATCGCATTGACTGGACGGGAACACAGCCCCAGCGCGCCACGCGCAGCGGCATCTGGGGCTGGATGTTCTTCGACTGGGCGGCGCAACCCTTCTTCACCGTCGTCACCACCTTCATCTTCGGCCCCTACTTCGTGGCCAGGCTGACGGCCGATCCGGTCTCCGCACAAACGCTCTGGAGCAACATGGCGACGATCTCCTCGGTGATCATCGCCATTCTCTCGCCCATTCTCGGTTCGATCGCCGATCAGTCCGGCGGGCGAAAGCCGTGGATCGGCTTCTTCGCCGTCATCAAGATCGCCAGCCTCTGCTGCCTCTGGTTCGCGGCACCCGGTTCACCGGTCATCTATCCGGTGATCTTCATGATCCTGGCGTCGATCGCCGCGGAATTCTCGATCGTCTTCAACGATTCCATGATGCCGCGCCTCGTCGGAAAGGACGAAGTCGGCCGGCTGTCCAACACCGCCTGGGGCCTCGGCTATCTTGGCGGGATGATCGTGCTGATCGCGGTGGTGGCGCTGCTTGCCGGAAGTCCCGAGACCGGCAAGACCATCCTCGGCCTCGACCCGCTCTTCGGCCTTGATCCGCACACGGGCGAAGATGCGCGCATCGCCGGCCCGATCTCGGCCGTGTGGTATCTGATTTTCGTACTGCCGATGTTTCTGTTCACGCCTGATGTGAAAGGCGGCCTTCCCTTCGCCGCCGCCGTCCGCTCCGGGCTGCGCGAAGTCAGGCACACGCTCGCGGAACTCAAGGAGCGCCGCCCTCTGCTACGCTTTCTCGTCGCCCGCATGATCTACCAGGACGGCGTCAACGGCCTGCTGATCCTTGGTGGCGCCTTCGCGGCAGGCATGTTTGGCTGGGCAACCATCGAGATCGGCATCTACGGCATCATTCTTAATGTGGTGGCGATTTTCGGCTGCATCATCGCCGGGCGGATCGACGCGCGCATCGGCTCGAAGGCAACCATCGTCATCAGCCTGACCTTGCTGCTCTTGGCGACCTTCGGCATCGTATCGACCGAACCCGGCTACACACTCTTTGGGCTGGTGCCGCTTCCGACAGTGGATTCAGGCGGTCTGTTCGGCACCGTGGCGGAGAAGGCCTATATCGGCTACGGCCTGCTGATCGGCCTGGCGTTCGGCCCGGTGCAGGCCTCGTCGCGCTCTTATCTGGCGCGCAGCGTCAGCCTTAATGAGGCCGGCCGCTATTTCGGCATTTACGCGCTCTCGGGCCGGGCAACCAGCTTCATGGCGACGCTTTTGTTTTCGATCGTCACCTATGCGACAGGCTCGTCGCATCTCGGCATGGCCACGCTCGTGCTGTTTCTGGCCGGCGGGCTGATCCTGTTGATCCGGACGCCCTATCCAGCGGATAGGGCGTAGCCGTTCTCTTCAATGTTTAGTGGCGGAAGTGGCGCATGCCGGTGAAGACCATCGCCACATTGTGCTCGTTCGCCGCGTCGATCACTTCCTGGTCGCGCATCGAGCCGCCCGGCTGGACGACGGCAGTGGCACCGGCGGCAATCGCCGACAGCAACCCATCAGCGAACGGGAAGAAGGCTTCCGAAGCAACGGCGGAGCCCTTGGTCATCGGCTCGGCCCAGCCCATTGCCTTGGCGGCATCTTCAGCCTTCAGCGCGGCGATCCGGGCGGAATCGATGCGGCTCATCTGGCCGGCGCCGATTCCTGCCGTCTGGCCGTCCTTGGCATAAACGATGGCATTCGACTTGACGTGCTTGGCAACCGTATAGGCGAATTTCAGATCCACCAGTTCCTGCGCCGTCGGCTGACGATTGGTGACGACCTTGAGCTCGATATCATCGATCATGCCGTTGTCACGGCTCTGCACCAGCAGGCCGCCGGCCACGGTCTTCGCCGTGATGCCGCGCGAGCGCGGGTCGGGCAGGCCGCCGGTGACGAGTAGGCGCAGGTTCTTCTTAGCCGCGATGACCGCCTTGGCTTCTTCCGTCACCTCGGGCGCGATGATGACTTCGGTAAACAGCTTGACGATCTCTTCCGCCGTCTCGGCATCGAGCAGCTGGTTGAGCGCGATGATGCCGCCGAAGGCGGACGTGCTGTCGCATGCGAGTGCTCGGAGATAGGCGTCCTTCAGCGTCGGACCGGTGGCAACGCCGCATGGATTGGCATGCTTGATGATCGCGCAGGCCGGGCCGGTCTTCTCGGGCGAGAACTCGCCGATCAGCTCGAAGGCGCCGTCCGTGTCGTTGATATTGTTATAGGAGAGCTGCTTGCCTTGCAGAAGCGTTGCCGTGGCAACGCCCGGGCGGTTCTCGCCGGTCACGTAGAAGCCGGCCGTCTGGTGCGGGTTTTCGCCGTAGCGCATCTCTTCCTTCAACATGCCGCCGATGACCCGGTGACGCGGCGTGTCGA
The DNA here is from genome assembly GCF_030380805.1 of Rhizobium sp. S163. Taxonomy (NCBI): domain Bacteria; kingdom Pseudomonadati; phylum Pseudomonadota; class Alphaproteobacteria; order Hyphomicrobiales; family Rhizobiaceae; genus Rhizobium; species Rhizobium sp. S163. The sequence goes on from NZ_JAUDSA010000038.1 coordinate 397,243, forward strand.
TCGACAGCGCCTCTGCGAACCAGTTGGAGATCATCGCGTCGTAGGCGGCCGTGCGCGCGTAGGCCTTGGCCGCAAGGCGCTGGCGGAAGGCATAGCTGGTCTGGCCGGCATCGGACGAAAGCTGCTCGAGAAGCTCCGGATAGTCAGCCGGATCGGTCAGGATCGCCACATAAGCATGGTTCTTGGCCGAGGCGCGGATCATCGCCGGGCCACCGATGTCGATATTCTCGACGGTCGTCGGATAATCGCCACCCGCCGCGCGCACATCCTCGAACGGATAGAGATTGATGACGGCGAGATCGATGCCATCGATACCATGCGCCTTCATCGCTTCCTGGTGCTCGGCATCGTCGCGGATCGCCAGCAGACCGCCGTGAACCTTGGGATGCAGCGTCTTCACGCGGCCGTCCATGATCTCCGGAAAGCCCGTGACGTCGGAAACGTCGGTAACATCGAGGCCGGCGGCCGCGATCGCCTTGTGGGTGCCGCCGGTCGACAGCAGCCGGACGCCCTTTTCGGCAAGCGCGCGCGCGAGGTCAACGATCCCGGTCTTGTCGGACACGGAGAGCAAGGCGGTCTTGACGGCAACCTTGTCGGGGGCGGGGATTTTCTTGGAAACAACGGCCATGTGGCTTCTCCGTTCGATCTTCGGGAGACATCCGGCGAGGTGCGCGGAATATGGCGCCGCGTTAGCACAGCTTTGCGTCGGCGAAAACAGCCGCTAGCTTCTGCGGGACAAAAACCACCGTATTTCCGGCTTTTCCGGATAGGCGAAGCTGATTTCCATCTGATCCGACGCGCAGATGCCGGAGGCATCGGCAAAGAACACGTCCTCGGCAATCTCGACCGTGTTACCGGGCGAGGAGAACAGCCAGCTCTCGCCATCCGGCGCCGTCATCAGGATGGACTCCCGGTCCATCTGTTTCAGATTGATCGACGGATGAGCGTGAAAACGTGCCACGGCCTGCAGTTCGCCCTCACCCCTGCGCTCTTCCGAAACAGCAAGGCGATCGAGCCCGGTCATGATCGAACCGGTGGCGTTCAAGGTTAGCTCACGCTCGTGCAGGACGCCGAACTCCTTCAGATAGCCGTCGTGGCTGGCCTTGACGACATCGCGGCCGTCATCCGCCACCACACGATCGACCTGAACCGTCTTCACTGGATCGGTGATCAGATGGGCCAGGAAGTCGGAAGACGCGAAACGGCTAGAGGACGTATCGTTGAGCGTCACGGTCGTATGCGCCGCCGTGGTGCGCGCGACCTGCACATAACGGTTGCCGGCGAATTTCGGCGAGCCCGAATTCACGATGAAACGATGCCGGCCTGATGACATCTCGAAGGACAGGCATCCGGCATGAACAGTACGCGAGAGGTTACCAGCAGGCGGAAGGCCGGTATCGGCGATGACGACGGTACGCCCGGCCGCCAGCCGCTGGTAACGCGAATGCGGCATCGCCTTGAACGGCTCGCCCGCCGTCTCATCGTAGCGCAGCAGCGAAACGATTTCATTCGCCGAGGTCGAGGTCGCGCCGTTGAACAGAGCGAGATCGCCATCCTGGTGACGGAAGAAGCGCAGCGCCGGATACATGCGATCGATGCCGGATATCAGCTTCTGCGGCAGATCGTGGCCGAGATTGATATAGGTCTGCCGCAACGGCAGCAGATCGAGCAGGAGCTCCAGCGCGACGCGCGGATTGCGCGACACGTGCCCGCCATCCGGCAGAATCTGGCTATCAAACTCGAAATCGAGCGCTTCGGAGGATTTGCGGATCACGCTGGCGCGCACCGGCATGGAGATCGAGGCCATCGCAAGCGCAAGGCGCACCCGAAAACGGACCTCTCCCGGCGGCGCATAGCGCGCCATGCGGCGCAGGAAGCGAACCTGAAACGCAAGCGAGCGCACGAAGCGCCGATAGAAGCCGCGATCGGCATTCTGCAGCACCACCGGCGAATGCGACAACCACGCAATGACGCGCGTTGCCGTAACATCGATCTCCCAGGCAATGCCTTCCATCCGGCCGCCGTGAATGGACAGCCAGCTATTGACGATCGCGCGGGCGACGTTGGAATGCAGATCGTTCTTCTTGGAGCGCATATGGCGCAGCCAGCCAAAGCCGTGCAGGCTGATGGCGAAGGAGCGCGAAGGGAGGCTCAGCGTAAACGGCGACTTTCCGCCCGTCTCCAGCATGCGGCCGGCAAGCGGGAAGCGACCGTTGATGATTTCCTCGGCGACATGCGAATCGACGGGCCTCAGATCCGTCGGCGCCACGATCAGCCGCTCGGGCACATAGACCGTGTGGCGAAACAACTTGAGGCGCAGAAGTGCAGCACGGCAAAGTACCCGCCGCCAAGCCTCCCGCAGGTAAAGACCTGAAAACCGTCCGGACCGCATTTCGATTGTCTATTGACCCATATCGTTAGGATTGGATGGACAAGTCCGGAAACGGCACTGACCGTCGATGATTCTGCAACAATGCTTAACTATGCCAGTTGCTCTTCGATCAGGCAACACGGCGCAACACGGCCGCATAAAAACCGTCAAGGCCCGGCGCGAAACCGGCCGGTAGCTTCAGCATGTCGGGTGTGGTGCGGAATTCGCCAAGCGGGCTGATCGCCTCTTCAAGCCCGGGCCAACGGCTCGGCTCGATCGCCACGCGCTCGAATCCTTTGGTGTCCTTGAGCACCCGCGCCACGACCTCTTCACCCTCGCTCGGATCAAGCGAGCAGTTGGAAAACACGATCGTGCCATCAGGCTTCAGCAACCGCAGCGCATGGCGCAACAGACGCTCCTGCAGCGCGGCGAGCTTTGCGATATCTTCCGGCCCCTTGGTCCAGAGCACGTCGGGATGCCGCCGCGTCGTGCCGGTGGAAGAGCAGGGCGCGTCTAGCAGGATAGCGTCGAAGAGCTCATCAGGGGTGAACTTGGTCAGATCCTGCGCCATCGTTTCCGCCGACAGCTGGAGACGATCAAGGTTCGAGCGCAGGCGCTTGATGCGGTTTTCAGACTGCTCGACGGCGGTCACCTTGCCGCCCGCCAGGATCAGCTGCGCGGTCTTGCCGCCAGGAGCGGCGCAGAGATCCGCGACACGCTTGCCGGACAGATCACCGAACAGCTGCGCCGGAATGCTCGCTGCTGCGTCCTGCACCCACCACAATCCCTCGTCGAAACCTTCGAGAGACGGAATGGAGCCGTCAAATGCGGCAAGCCGGACCCCGCCGGTCGGCAGCACGACACCGTTCAGCTTCTCAGCCCAGGCCTCAGCGTCCGATTTTACCGTCAGGTCGATGGCAGCGGGCTGCAGCTGGGAATCCGAGATCGCCCGCGCCGCTTCACGGCCGTAGGCCTTCTCCAATCGCTCAAGAAACCAAGCGGGCATCGACGGAATGTCGTCGATCTGGCGAAGGATCTCTTCCTTCTCGCGCCCCAGGCGACGGAGCACGGCGTTGACCAGCTTGGCGAAGCGCCGGTTTCTCGGGTCGAGATTGGCCTGCTCGACGGCAATGTCGACCGCCGCATGATCGGGAACGTCGAGGTAGAGGATCTGCGCGGCGGCGATCGAGAGCACGTGCTGCAGCGAGCGCGCACCCTCGGGCAAGGGCGATTCCAGCAGGGATGACACGGCCGCCTCGATGCGGGGCAGGTGACGCAGCGTGGTGTTCAGAATTGCGCGGACGAGACCACGGTCGTCATCAGCCAACGCCTTGTAAGCCGGATTGCCATGTTCATGATCGAGCGCGCCATCAAGCGAGAGCTTGCGGTCGATAACGGCGGCCAGGATCTTCGAGGCAGCGGCACGCGCCTGCAGGCCTGGCTTGACAGGGGCGGACGACTTTGGTTTGCGAAATGGCTTTTTCTTACCGTCTGAACTCAAGACCAGGGACCCTTTGGCGGTTGCGAGCCACCGCGGCCAAGGCCGGCATCCGGAACTGAGCGCGATTTGCGCACGGGATTAGCAGCACGAGCCGACGACGTCGAGTTATTCATGCCGCCTCGTGCCATTTCCTGCAGCGCGGCGATGCGGTTTTCCGTATTTGGGTGGGTGGAAAACAGGTTGTCCATGCCCGCACCGGTCAACGGATTGATGATGAACATGTGCGCTGTCGCCGGATTACGCTCCGCGTCGTAGTTCGGAATATTCGAGGCACCACGGGCGATCTTGCCAAGTGCGGAGGCCAGCCACAGCGGGTTGCCGCAAATCTCGGCGCCGCGCCGGTCGGCGGAATATTCGCGCGTACGGCTGATCGCCATCTGCACCAGCATGGCGGCCATCGGCGCGACGATCATCGCCAGCAGAACGCCGACAAAGCCGAGCGGATTGTTGTTGTTCTCGCGGTTGCCGCCGAAGAAGAAGGCGAAATTGCCGAGCATCGAAATGGCGCCGGCAAGCGTTGCCGTAATCGTCATCGTCAGCGTGTCGCGGTTTTGAACGTGCGCGAGCTCGTGCGCCATGACGCCTGCAACCTCTTCCGGCGACAGCGCGCTCAACAGGCCCGTCGATGCCGCCACCGCGGCATTCTCGGGGTTGCGGCCTGTTGCGAAAGCGTTCGGCTGCGGGCTGTCGTAGAGATAGACCTTCGGCATCGGCAGACCGGCATTATGCGAGAGATCGCGGATGATGTTGAAGAACTCCGGCGCGTTGCGCTCATCGATCTCCTGGGCACGGTAAGCCGAAAGCACCATGCGGTCGGAATTCCAGTAGGAGAAGAAGTTCATGCCGGCCGCAGCCAGGAACGCGATCATCATGCCGCTGCGGCCACCGATCATGAACCCGACGACCATGAACAGTGCCGTCATGAAGGCAAGCAACATGGCAGTACGGACAAGGTTCATCATCATCTCCATTTCAGGCGAGCGTCGTTTGCGCTCAAAGGGTTTCAATCGCCGCGTCGGCGTCCTATAATCTGGTTATTCATCGGCCATTTTCAATATTTTCAAGCGGGCGTGCGTGATGCAGGAAGCGGACAACGACAATATCGAGGCTCTGGCCGAGGAAGGCACGGAGCGTCCGCGCAAGATGCTTTCACCCGCCGCCAAGCGTGCGCTTGCCGAAGCTGAGGAGCGTCGCCGCAACGAACAGCCGAACGATATGCCGACCGAGATCGGTGGGCGAGGGGGCGCCGATCCGGCCCGCTTCGGCGATTGGGAAATCAACGGTCGCGCGATCGACTTCTAAGTAAATATTCCTATTGACTTCGCGTGATTATCGGAATTTATTCCTTATATGTTCACGCGCGCCCTCATATCACTAGCGACCATCGCGCCACTTTCGGTGCCGGCTTTCGCGCGCGACGAGATCGCTGGACCCGTATCGGCTGAAATCCTGCGGGTGATCGATGGAGACACCTTGTTGGTCGCGGCCCGTCCGTGGCCGCAGCAGACGTGGAAGTCTATGTCCGCATTCGCGGCATCGATACGCCTGAGATGCACTCGAAATGCGGCGCGGTCAGACGCGCGGCAATAGATGCCCGTCAGATGTTGGAAAACTTGACCGATGGTTCGCCGCAAGTGCAGCTGACCCGAATTTCCGGCGACAAATATTTCGGCCGCATCCTGGCCGACGTCACGCTCTCCGATGGACGGAATCCGGCTCAGTATATGCTGGGCGAGGGGATCGCCGTTGCCTATGACGGTGGCCGGAAGCAGAAGGCGCCGTGCCCCGATCAAGATTAAGGCCGCTCCGGTTTCCCGAAGCGGCGTCTCACTACCAGCCAATATCAGGCAGCCGCCTTGTTCTGCCTGTTGGCGATCAGGTCATCGACCACAGCCGGATCAGCCAGCGTCGACGTATCGCCCAACGAGCCAAAATCATCCTCGGCGATCTTGCGCAGGATGCGTCGCATGATCTTGCCCGACCGGGTCTTCGGCAGCCCGGGCGAGAACTGAATCTTGTCGGGCGCTGCGATCGGGCCGATCTCGTTGCGAACATGCTTGATCAGCTGCTGGCGCAGCTCGTCGGAACCCTCATTGCCGGCCATCAGCGTGACATAGCAATAGATGCCCTGACCCTTGATCGCATGCGGATAGCCGACGACCGCAGCCTCGGAGACGAGGCTATGCGACACCAGCGCCGATTCGACCTCGGCCGTGCCAAGGCGATGGCCGGAGACATTGAGAACGTCGTCGACGCGACCGGTAATCCAGTAATAGCCGTCCTCATCCCGCCGGCAGCCGTCGCCGGTGAAATACTTGCCCTTGTAGGTCGAAAAGTAGGTCTGAATGAAGCGCTCGTGGTCGCCGTAGACCGTGCGCATCTGCCCCGGCCAGCTATCGGTGATGCAGAGATTTCCGTCCGCCGCGCCCTCGAGCACGTTGCCTTCATTATCCACCAGCTGCGGCTTCACGCCGAAGAACGGCTTGGTCGCCGATCCCGGCTTCAGGTCGGTTGCACCCGGCAGCGGCGTGATCATGTGGCCGCCCGTCTCCGTCTGCCACCAGGTATCGATGACAGGGCAACGCTTGTCGCCGACGACGTTATAGTACCATTCCCAAGCTTCGGGATTGATGGGCTCGCCAACGGTGCCAAGCAGACGTAGGCTGGACCGCGACGAGCGTGTCACGAAATGATCGCCGGCGCCCATCAGTGAGCGAATGGCCGTCGGCGCTGTGTAGAAGATATTGACCTTGTGCTTGTCGATAACCTCCCAGAAGCGGCCCTGATCCGGAAAGTTGGGAACACCCTCGAACATCAGCGTCGTCGCGCAGTTCGCTAGCGGGCCATAGACGATATAGGAGTGGCCGGTGACCCAACCGACATCGGCCGTACACCAGTAGATATCGCCGGGATGATAGTCGAACACATATTCATGCGTCATCGCCGCGTAGACGAGATAGCCGCCGGTGGTGTGCAGCACACCCTTCGGCTTGCCCGTCGAACCCGACGTGTAGAGGATGAACAGCGGATCTTCCGCCTTCATCTTGGCGGGCGGGCACTCCGGCTTCACCGTCGCCATTTCCTGGTGATACCAGAGGTCGCGGCCCGGCGCCCAACCCGTCTTGCCGCCCGTGCGGCGAACCACCAGAACCTTCTCGACGATCACATGCTGACGCGCGGCGATATGGATCGCCGTGTCGGTATTTTCCTTGAGCGGAACCGGCTTGCCGCCGCGCACGCCCTCATCGCAGGTGATGACGAAGGTTGATTCGCAGTCGACAATCCGTCCCGCCAGTGCTTCCGGCGAAAAGCCGCCAAAGACGATCGAATGCACGGCGCCGATGCGGGCACAAGCAAGCATCGCATAGGCCGCCTCGGGGATCATCGGCATATAGATGGTGACGCGATCACCCTTCTTGACGCCATGCTTCTTCAGCACGTTCGCCATGCGGCAAACATGCTCGTAGAGCTCGTTATAGGTGATCTTCTTGTCGATGTAGGGGTTGTCACCCTCGAAGATGATCGCGACCTGATTGCCGTTGGTCTTCAGGTGCCTGTCGATACAGTTGTAGGAGACGTTCGTCTGGCCGTCTTCGAACCACTTGATCTTCACATTGCCGGTGAAAGAGGTGTTCTTCACCTTCGTATAAGGCTTGAACCAGTCGATCCGCTTGCCATGCTTGCCCCAGAACTTATCTGGGTTTTCGACGCTCTCCTCGTACCATTTCTCGTACTTGGCCTTGTCGATCAGCGCATGGTTCTGAACCGGCTTTTGCACCGGGTAGATCTTCTCCGACATCGATTTCCTCCTCACTCGGACGCCGGCGGCAGGAGTGCTGCCACAGGCGGTTTTGTGCATTCATAACAGGTCAGATCGACCCGGCAATTAGACAAAGGTCATTTCATTCGTGATCAATTGCAATTATGCGTCACTCCGGTTATATAGCGGCATAATTTCCCGGACATAGTGGTGACAACCCACGGACCGCGACACCGGCGCGGACGACAGAAGGACTATATCCATGGCTCAACAACTGCTTATGCCGAAGGCGACCGCTATTTGGCTCGTCGACAACACAGCTCTGTCTTTCGACCAGATCGCTCAGTTCTGCAAATTGCACCCTCTGGAAGTGAAGGCGATCGCTGACGGCGAAGCTGCTCAGGGCATCAAAGGCCTGGATCCGATCTCCACCGGTCAGCTGTCGCGCGACGAAATCGAACGCGCCGAGAAGAACCCGGCCCACAAGCTCAAGCTTTCCGAGCCGAAGGTTCGCGTTCCGGAATCCAAGCGCCGTGGCCCGCGCTACACCCCGGTCTCCAAGCGCCAGGACCGTCCGAACGCCATCCTGTGGCTGGTTCGCAATCACCCGGAACTGAAGGACGCCCAGATTTCGCGCCTCGTCGGCACGACCAAGTCGACCATCGAACAGATCCGCGAGCGCACCCACTGGAACGCCGCCAACCTGACGCCGATGGATCCGGTTACGCTCGGCCTCTGCAGCCAGATCGACCTCGACATGGAAGTCGAGAAGGCCGCCAAGGGCCGTCCGCTGCCGACCGCTGCCGAACTCGGCGAAACGCTGCAGTCCGCGCACGAAACCGAACGCCTGGCTCCGAGCTACGAGCGTGAGGAAGAGAAGGAAATCGACGCCGATGCCGTCTTCGCGAAGCTCAAGTCGCTGAAGTCCTCGACGCCGGATGAAGACGAAGACGATCGCTACTAAGCGATCGGATAGATTGATAAAACCCCGCTTTGGCGGGGTTTTTTATTGCCGGTTCGCAATTGCGCCGTAACGCGGATCGCCAATGTTTCCCGTGAAACATTCAAGCCGACCACTGGAGCAGGCACGATGATCAGCGGGTGCCGAAAATGGCCGACCCGACCCGTACGCTGGTAGCGCCGAAGGCGACCGCTGTCTCGTAATCACCCGACATGCCCATCGAGAGCTTCTCGACACCACAAGCCTTCGCCAGTTTCGCCAGCAGGGCGAAATGCGGGCCCGGGTTTTCATCCGCCGGCGGAATGCACATCAGCCCTTCGACGGAAAGACCAAGCTCATCGCGGCAGAGCGCCACGAACGCCACCGTATCGTCAGGCGCAATGCCGGCCTTCTGCGGCTCGAGGCCCGTATTGACCTGCACATACAGGCGAGGGGCCTTTCCTTGGCGCTTCATTTCATCGGCCAGCGCACGCGCGATTTTCTCCCGATCGACCGTCTCGATGACATCGAAGAGCGCGACCGCTTCACCGGCCTTGTTCGACTGTAACGGTCCGATCAGATGAAGCTCGATACCAGCCGTCTCGCTCTTCAGCTCCGGCCACTTGCCCTGGCTCTCCTGCACCCGGTTTTCACCGAACACGCGCTGGCCAGCCTCGATGGCCGGGCGGATCTGATCCGCATCGAATGTCTTGGACACGGCCACGAGCTGCACCGAGCCTTCTGCTCTGCCCGTTTCACGGGCCGCCGCGGCGATCCGGCCGCGAACCTCTTCCAGTCGCTCTTGAAGTTCCATGTTGCGCCTCGGTCCATCATCGAAAACAATGAAAATGCACTAAACACCCGATCTTGCCTTGCCAAGGTCCGAAGCCTCGAAATTATCGCAGCTAGGCGCTGATTGGCCCCAAACCACGTCGGCAAAACTTGACGCTACGGTGGTTTCATGGTGAAGGTCACCACCAACTTCCCTTGATTTTCCGGAAATACGAATACCATGGCTACCGAACGTTATAATCCGCGCGATGCCGAGCCTCGCTGGCAGAAAAAATGGAACGAAGCGAAGGTCTTCGAGACCGACAACGCTGATCCGCGCGAGAAATACTACGTGCTGGAGATGTTCCCGTATCCGTCCGGCCGCATCCACATGGGCCACGTCCGCAACTATGCGATGGGCGACGTCGTCGCGCGCTACAAGCGTGCCCGTGGCTTCAACGTGCTGCATCCCATGGGTTGGGACGCGTTCGGCATGCCGGCTGAAAACGCCGCCATGGAGCGCAACGTTCATCCGGCCGCTTGGACCTACCAGAACATCGCGTCGATGAAGGCGCAGCTAAAGGCCATGGGCCTGTCGCTCGACTGGAGCCGCGAATTTGCGACCTGCGATGTCGAATACTACCAACATCAGCAGCATATGTTCGTGGACTTCCTGGAAAAGGGTCTCGTCTACCGCAAGCAGTCGAAGGTCAATTGGGACCCGGTCGACAATACCGTTCTCGCCAACGAGCAGGTTATCGACGGCCGCGGCTGGCGCTCCGGCGCGCTTGTAGAGCAGCGCGAGTTGACCCAGTGGTTCTTCAAGATCACCGACTTCAGCCAGGATTTGCTGGACGCCTTGGATGGTCTCGATCAGTGGCCTGAGAAGGTCCGCCTGATGCAGAAGAACTGGATCGGCCGTTCCGAGGGCATGACGATCCGCTGGGAAATCGTCGGCGAAACCGCGCCTGCTGGTGAGACCGAGGTAACGGTCTACACCACGCGCCCGGACACCCTGTTTGGCGCCTCGTTCCTCGCCATTTCCGCCGATCACCCGCTGGCCAAGGACGCCGCGGCCAAGAACGCCGAGATCGATGCCTTCTGCGAAGACGTCCGCCGTGCCGGCACATCGCTGGCAGCGCTCGAGACCGCCGAAAAGCGGGGCATCGACACGGGCATCCGTGTCCGCCATCCGCTGGACCCCTCCTGGGAGCTGCCCGTCTACATCGCCAATTTCGTGCTGATGGACTACGGCACGGGCGCCATCTTCGGCTGCCCGGCAGGCGATCAGCGCGACCTCGATTTCGCCCGCAAATACGGCCTTCCGGTCATACCCGTTGTCATGCCGCGTGACGGCGACGTCGCGACCTTCGCTGTCGGCGACACCGCCTATGATGGCGACGGCATCATGATCAACTCGCGCTTCCTGGACGGTAAGTCGACGGACGAAGCCTTCAACATTGTGGCCGACCGTCTTTCGTCCGCATCGCTGGGCAACGCGCCTCAGGGCGAACGCAAGGTCAACTTCCGCCTGCGTGACTGGGGTATTTCCCGCCAGCGCTACTGGGGCTGCCCCATCCCGGTCATCCACTGCCAGGATTGCGGTGTCGTGCCGGTGCCGAAGAAAGATCTCCCGGTCAAGCTGCCGGAGGACGTCACCTTCGATCAGCCGGGCAACCCACTCGACCGGCACCCCACATGGCGCCACGTCGCCTGCCCGCATTGCGGCAAGGATGCTCGTCGCGAAACCGACACGATGGACACCTTCGTCGATTCCAGCTGGTACTTCACGCGCTTCACGGCGCCTTGGGAGAGCAAGCCGACGGATTTCGCGGCTGCCAACCGTTGGCTGCCCGTCGATCAGTATATTGGCGGTATCGAGCACGCGATCCTGCATCTGCTTTATTCGCGCTTCTTTACCCGCGCCATGCGCGAAACCGGCCATGTCGATGTGAAGGAGCCGTTCAAGGGCCTGTTCACGCAGGGCATGGTGGTGCACGAAACCTATAGCCGTGGCTCCGGCATGACCCGCGAATGGGTCGCACCGGCTGACATCAAGATCGAGGAACTGGATGGCAAACGCCGCGCGTTCCTCCTCTCCAACAACGAAGAGATTGCCATCGGCTCGATCGAGAAGATGTCGAAATCGAAGAAGAACGTCGTCGATCCTGATGACATCATTGCTTCCTACGGCGCCGACACTGCCCGCTTCTTCGTTCTGTCGGATTCGCCGCCTGAGCGCGACGTCATCTGGTCGGAAGCGGGTGTCGAAGGCGCCCACCGCTTCACCCAGCGCCTGTGGCGACTGATCTCGGAAGCTGCCGAAGCTCTGAGCGATGTGTCCGCGACTCCGGCTAAGGATGGAGAGGCCCTTGCCATCTCCCAGCTGGCACACAAGACGCTGAAGGCCGTCCAGAACGACTACGACAAGCTGTGGTTCAACAAGGCCGTCGCGCGCATCTATGAGCTCGTGAACGCCATTGCCGGCCCGCTGACGACCGTCGCAGCAGGCAAGGCCGATGCTGCTTATCGTGCTGCCGTGCGCGATGCCGCCGAAATCCTCGTACAGCTTGTGGCACCTATGACACCGCACCTGGCGGAAGAATGCTGGTCGGTGCTCGGCCACGACACGCTGCTCTCGCAGACCGCGTGGCCGACATACGATGACGCTCTTGTGGTCGAAAACGACGTCGTTCTGCCCGTGCAGATCAACGGCAAGAAGCGCGCCGAATTGACAATCTCTCGCGACGCAGATCAAACTACGGTCAGCGATGCCGCCCTTGCGCTGGAGGATGTCAAACGCGTGCTCAACGGCCAGGCGCCGAAGAAAATTATCGTGGTTCCGCAAAGGATTGTGAACATTGTCGTTTAATATCGCTTCCAGGCTGGCCAGCCGCGCGGGGATTACCGCGGTGCTGGCAACCACGGTTCTTCTCGCCTCGTGCCAGGTTCGGCCGCTCTATTCCGAAACGTCAGGCGTTGCTGGCAAGCTGTCGTCCATCGCCTTCTCCGAGGCAACGTCGCGCGTCGAGCAGGAAGTTCGCAACCGGCTGATCTTCCTGTCCTCCCGCGGCGCCGGCGAACCGGACAAGGCCGATTACAAGGTCGAGATGAACGCTCGCTCAAGCGTCATCGACACGTTGCTGGTCGCATCCTCGGATGAGTCACGCGCGGGTCGTACGACCGTCAGCGTCGACTATACGCTGAAGTCGAACAAGGACGGCCACGTGATCCGTGCCGGCCATCAGTCGGCGACCGCCCTCATCGACTTCCCGGCCCAGGAATTTGCCAAGCAGCGAGCCATTCGCGACTCCGAAGACCGCGCCGCACGCCAGGTGGCTGAATTCGTGGCCGCCGAGATCGCCGCGGCGCTTGGCCGCTGAGGAGCGACTGAGTGGCGGAGATCAAGTCGCACGAGTTCGAGGGATTTCTTGAGAAATCTGCCCGCCACTACCAGCTATTCGTCATCTACGGCCCGGATCGCGGGCTGGTGTCCGAGCGCGCCGGTCTGCTCGCCGGCAAGACCGGCGTCGCTCTAACTGACCCGTTCTCCCTGATCAAACTTGATATCGGGGACCTCCAGAAAGACCAGGGACGTCTGCTCGACGAAGCAGGCGCCATCGGTCTCTTCGGCGGCCAGAAGCTGATCTGGATCCGCGGCGCGGCGAACGAGAAGTACCTCGTTGACGGTCTTCAGGTCTTGGCGCAGAAGCCTCCCGAGGCGACTTTCATTATCATCGAGGCCGGCGATCTCAAGAAAGGATCGCTCCTACGCAAGGCAAGCGAAACCGCCCGCAGCGTCGCGACCATCCCGTGCTACGCGGACGACGCGCGGGCGCTGAATAGCTTGATAGACGCCGAACTCGCGGGCGCCAATCTTCGCATTACGACCGGAGCGCGCCAAGCGTTGTTCGAGCTGATAGGGGGCGACCGTATAGCGTCGCGCAACGAGGTCAGAAAGCTTGCGCTCTACTGCCTCAATCTTGAAGTCATCGAGGAACATCACGTCACGGAGATCATCGGCGACGCCAGCGCCATATCCGTCGATGACGCTGTTGATGCCATCCTGACTGGAAATTCCGGAAACTTCCTGCACGCCATGCAGAAGATCACGGCATCGAGGACATCTGTTTTCCTGGTCATACAGGCATGCCTGCGGCAGTTTCAGCTAATGGATGCCATGCGTGCGGAAATGGAAGAGAAGCGCACGCCGGCGTCGCAGGTGATGCAGACACTTGGGCGCCACCTTCATTTCAAGCGCAAGCCGATCATCGAGCAGGCTCTGAGGACATGGTCGGCCGATGCGCTGGCCCGTGAAACAACCCGCCTACAGGCGGCCATCCTGCAGACTAGGCGCCGTGCCTCGCTGGAGGACACGATCGCCATGCAGACACTTCTATCGACCACGCTCCAGTCTAGTCGAAAATAGACCGGATCAGCGCCGCTCAAGCAGCCGGCAGATTTCTTCCAATTGATCCAATGACTTATAAGAGATCCGGATCTGCCCGCCATTCGCCTTGTGATTGATGACGACGTCCAATCCGAGTGTATCGGAGAGGGTACGCTCAAGCGCAATCGTATCGGAATCCTTCTGATCCCTCGGATTGACCGCTGGCTTCGGCTCCGACTGCGCCTTGATATCGTTCTGCGCAAGCCGCTCGGCATCGCGCACAGACATACCCTTTGAAACGATCGTGCGTGCCAGGACGGTTGGATCCGATGTGGATACAAGCGCGCGCGCATGACCTGCAGACAGGCTGCCGGCGGCGAGCAAGTCACGAACAGGCTCCGGCAACTTCAGGAGCCGCAGCGAGTTAGCGACATGGCTACGGCTCTTGCCGATAATCTCGCCGAGATCGTTCTGTGTGTAGCCGTAATCTGCGATCAGCTGCTCGTAGCCGAGCGCTTCTTCCAATGCGTTCAGATCGGATCGCTGAACGTTCTCGACGATCGCGATCTCAAGCGCGGTCTTGTCATCAACATCGCGCACAATGACAGGAATCTCAACTAGACCCGCCAACTGTGCCGCACGCCAACGTCTTTCGCCGGCTATGATTTCATACTGGCTGGTCGAAAGTGTACGTACAACAACCGGCTGCACAATACCATGCTGACGGATCGAGCTTGCGAGATCATGAAGCTCACCGTCATCGAAGAAGCGGCGAGGGTTACGTGGGTTGCGCGTGATGAACTCAATGGGCACCAAACGATCGGCGCTGACCGCGCGCTGACTTGCGTCAACAGGCGCCGCCTGATCCATTTCGCCAATTAGCGCCGCGAGGCCGCGCCCCAGTCTTCTCTTCGAGACATCATCGTTCATGTCGGTACTCACCACTTATTCAAGAGCTTGTTCAGGCAGCCAGGCGCTGGCGTTCACGCTGAATGACTTCAGAAGCCAGCTGCAGATAAGCCTGGCTTCCAGCACATTTGAGGTCGTAGAGAATGGCAGGCTTACCGTAGGAAGGCGCCTCGGACACCCGCACATTCCGCGGGATTAACGTATGGTAAACCTTTTCGCCGAGATGCGTGCGCACGTCGTTCACGACCTGCTGCGCAAGATTATTTCTCGAATCAAACATCGTTAGCACGATACCCTGAATATCGAGCTGCGGGTTCACACTCCTGCGAACCTGGTCGACAGTTTCCAGCAGCTGGCTCAACCCCTCAAGCGCAAAAAACTCGCACTGCAGGGGAACCAGTACCGAATGTGCAGCCGCCATTGCATTCATGGTCAAGAGATTGAATGACGGCGGGCAATCGACGAGAATATAGGAAAATTGGAATGCGTCGCGCTCGGCCAACGCCTTCTTGAGCTTAAAGACACGATCGCTCTGCTGCGCGATCTCCATCTCAATGCCCAGGAGGTCCATGGTGGAGGGGACAATGAACAGGTTCGGTACAGCGGTTTCTTGAACAACTTCAAGAATACCGTGGTCACCGATCAAGAGATCGTAAGAGGATCGGCTGCGGTTCTTGCGATCGATACCCAACCCGGTGCTTGCATTACCCTGAGGATCCAGATCCACGATAAGAACCCGCTCACCGATCGCTGCTAGCGCAGTTGCCAGATTGATAGCTGTCGTCGTTTTACCAACGCCACCCTTCTGATTTGCGATCGTGATAATCCGATTCCGTCCAGCAACCATTGTCGCAACGCCCGATTTGTTAGACCAAATGCTGTAGATTGGAAATCTCGAGAACCACTGAGTCCATCTCGACAGCACTCTGGTGTTCTACCAGATCAAATGTCCAGCGACCATGCGCATTTGCCACCTCAGATCGGTAATCCCGGCCTTTGTGGAAGTATGCGCGGATTTTATCGTTACGGGTTGCGAATGGCTGGACGAATTCCAGCAGCTTATCGAGATCCGCAAGCGCCCTAGCTGACACAAAATTGCAAACCGGCAAATCCCTTGCCGCATTCTCGATACGCACCGGATGAACGGAGCCACGGGCGCCCGTCTCTCTGAGCGCCGTGCGCAAGAAGGCAGCCTTCTTATTGTTGCTTTCGACCAGATGTACCCAGCCGTCATTGAGTTCAGCGAGGAAGATGGCCGTCACCACGCCTGGAAAGCCACCTCCGCTACCGAAATCGACCCAGTTTCCGGCGATTGGCTGAAGCTGAAAGACCTGCGCGCTATCAGCAATGTGCCGATCCCATGCGTCCTTGAGCGTGGAGGGCGCGGAAAGATTGATAGCCTTGCTCCACTTCTGAAAAAGACCAACGAAATGCTCAAGTCGTTCCTGTGTTTCACGTGAAACACGCCGGCCGTTCAATTCCATGCGAGGACTCTCAAATAGTGTAGGTTGCAATCTATGCGGCGACGTCGCCGCGACGCAAGTGCACGAGCAGAAGCGAAATCGCTGCCGGCGTCATTCCGTCAATTCGCGAAGCCTGCGCGACGTCGTAGGGACGGGCTTTCGCCAACTTCTGCTTAAGCTCGTTCGACAGGCCGGACAGGCGATCAAAATCAAAATCCGTAGGGATAAGGCGTTCTTCATCGCGCTTGATATGAGCGACGTCAGTCTGCTGCCGGTCCATATAGACCGCATAGTTGGCCTCGATCTCAAGCGCAGCACCCGCCTTCGAATCGACTGCGCTCAACTCAGGCCACACCGGCCGAAGTGTTTCGAGATTGAAGTCAGGGAACGCCAGCAACTCATAAGCGGTGCGGCGTTGACCATCGAGGTTGAGCTTAAGTCCAAACCGCCGTGCCTCGGTTGGTGTTACTGAGAGGGACGTCAAGAGCGCGCGGCCAGCCTCAATCGCCGATGCATATTGCTCAAAGCGATCGGTACGGGCGCGGCAAGCGATTCCCAATGAGATCGCCAGCGGTGTAAGACGAACATCCGCATTGTCAGCCCGTAGCGAGAGGCGGTATTCGGCGCGCGACGTAAACATCCGATAGGGTTCGGCAACGCCTCGCGACGTCAGATCATCGATCATCACCCCAATGTAGGAATCCGTGCGGCTGAAGCGCACGGCGTCTTGCTGCCCGGCCAAACGCGCGGCGTTGAGCCCAGCAACCAAACCCTGTGCTGCCGCCTCTTCATATCCTGTCGTGCCATTGATTTGCCCAGCCAGGAATAAGCCAGGCTGTTTCTTCACCTCGAGCGAAGGCTTGAGCTCCCGCGGGTCGACATGGTCATATTCGATCGCATAGCCCGGCTGCAGAATGTTGACATGCTCAAGACCTGGTATCGTCCGAATAAAAGCATCCTGGACCTCCGCCGGAAGCGATGTCGATATGCCGTTCGGATAGACTGTGTCGTCGTCGAGACCTTCAGGCTCCAGAAACACCTGGTGGCCATCTCGCTCGCCAAACTTGACAAGCTTGTCCTCGATCGACGGGCAATAGCGTGGACCAACACCCTCAATCTGACCGGAATACATCGCCGAACGCTTGAGATTGTCGACGATGATACGATGCGTCGCTTCCGTCGTGCGCGTGACACCGCAATCGATCTGTGGGTTAGAAATATGGTCGGTCATAAAAGAGAATGGAACAGCGTCATCATCGGCGCCCTGCCGGCCGACGCCCGCCCAGTCGATGGTCTTCCCGTCCAACCGGGCAGGGGTACCGGTCTTCAATCGACCGAGCTGCAATCCCATTCCCAACAAAGTGTTGGAAAGACCCATCGACGGCTCTTCGCCAACACGGCCCGCAGGGATCTTCGTGTCGCCGATATGGATGAGGCCGCGCAGGAACGTGCCGGTCGTCAAGACCACGGCGCCAGAGTCAAGAATCCGGCTATCTTTCATGATGACGCCAGAGACGCGGCCATCCTTGATCGACAGATCAAAGGCATCGCCCTCGACAATCGTGAGATTGGGCATCGAAGAGATTTCGGCATGCATCGCCTGGCGGTAGAGCTTTCGATCTGCCTGCGTGCGCGGGCCGCGTACTGCCGGGCCCTTTTTCCGATTGAGCATACGGAACTGGATACCGCCGGCATCAGCCACGCGACCCATAAGGCCATCCAGTGCGTCGATCTCGCGAACCAGATGACCCTTGCCAAGGCCGCCGATTGCGGGATTGCACGACATGACGCCGATCGTCTCGCGCTTATGCGTCACGAGCGCGGTCTTCGCGCCAGCGCGCGCCGCCGCGGAAGCGGCTTCGCATCCAGCGTGCCCGCCACCAATGACGATGACATCGAACCGTGAGGTATTCATAACAATGCTCCTGAGATCGCACGGTGATGCGGCAAGCCGCCCCGGGAGTCAAGGCGTTTCACGTGAAACCACGCTTTTCAGGAACGTGGCAGTGTTTCACGTGAATCATTTGCCGATGCAAAACTCGCCAAATATAACGTCGAGCAAGTTCTCGACATCGACCCTGCCGGTAATGCGGCCAAGCGCCGTGCCCGCCATGCGCAAATCTTCCGCTCTGAGATCCAGATCGACGTGATCGTTAGCGATCGCCCGCTCGATTGCCTTAATACATTCCGCTATCGAATCGTTATGTCGCGTCCGAGTGGGAATGGCCAATGAATGTGGCGGGACCATCTCGCGCAACCGGTCTCCAATGGCTTGTCGCAGCTCATCCAAGCCAGCGCCCGTTTCTACCGAGATCGTCACATCGTATTTACTCGGAGAGATGGCCGGCAAATCCGCCTTCGTTCCGACGCGAAGGGCGGATGATGGAACGTCGCTGTCCTCCGTCGGAACCGACATGTCCTCTATATAAATGACCAGGTCGGCGGCTTCCATCGCGGTGCGCGCGCGACGAATACCTTCACGCTCGACAAGCTCCTCGGTCTCTCGCAGGCCGGCGGTATCGTAGAGCTTGACAAGAAACCCATCAATGTCGAGATCCGTCGAAAGCACATCGCGCGTCGTTCCGGCGATATCCGTTACGATCGCAATATCGCGCCTCACAAGCGCGTTCATCAGGCTTGATTTGCCAGCGTTGGGCAAACCGGCAATAACGACCTTGAACCCGTCTCTGATAATCTCGCCCGTCTTAGCCATTCCAAGATGCCGCCGGATCTCGGTGACGAGCTCGCTCATATCCGACCAGACCTGCTCCGACACCGATCCCGGGACATCGTCCTCATCAGGGAAATCCAGTTCCGCCTCGATCAACGCGCGGCCGCGCGTCAGTCGCTGCGCCCAGGCTTCGTAGATCGCCGAAAGCCCGCCGGAGCTTTGCTCGAGAGCAAGACGGCGCTGCATCTCCGTCTCTGCGGAAATCAGATCCGCAAGACCTTCGATCTCCAGCAGGTCAAGCTTCCCGTTTTCGAACGCGCGTCGGGAAAACTCGCCGGCCAGGGCCTGTCGCAACCCATCGAACGAACTCAGCTCTCTATAAACAGCACTTACGACAGCGCGGCCGCCATGCAGGTGAAATTCGACGACGTCTTCACCGGTGAAGGAGTTCGGTCCCTGGAAGAACAGCACGAGGCCATTGTCCAGCACCTCACCGTTACGGGTTCGAATCGTTCGCAACGCGGTGGTGCGGGCAGGGACAGAGCCTGAGACCATGCTGTCCATTACATTCCGAGCACTTGGCCCGCTTATGCGGATCACGGCCAAGCCAGCGGAAACCGCGCCGCTGGAGAGCGCGTAGATCGTCTCAGTGAATTCCACCACGGGCACACTCCAATTGATACGATACCGAATCGATCGGTCCGTCCGCCTGATGAAGGGTTATAGGTCTACTTCAACCAGACGTTAGAAACAGAAAAGCCGGCATGATAACGGCCGGCTTTAGTTGATAGAATCCGGCTAAGGATAAATCAGGTGTTCATCGATTCGAAGAAATCGGAGTTGCTCTTCGTCTGCTTCAGCTTGTCGATGAGGAACTCGATCGCATCGGTTGTGCCCATCGGGGCGAGGATACGGCGGAGAACAAAAATCTTCTGCAGATCCTGGCGTGGAACAAGCAGGTCTTCCTTACGCGTACCGGACTTGAGAATGTCCATAGACGGGAAGATGCGCTTGTCGGCGACCTTGCGGTCGAGGACGATTTCCGAGTTACCGGTACCCTTGAATTCTTCGAAGATGACTTCGTCCATACGGCTGCCCGTATCGATCAGCGCGGTCGCGATAATGGTCAGCGAACCGCCTTCTTCGATGTTACGCGCCGCACCGAAGAAGCGCTTCGGGCGCTGCAGCGCGTTGGCGTCGACACCACCGGTCAGAACCTTACCGGAAGAGGGAACGACCGTGTTGTAGGCGCGGCCGAGACGGGTGATCGAATCGAGAAGGATCACGACGTCTCGACCATGTTCCACGAGGCGCTTTGCCTTCTCGATCACCATTTCGGCGACCTGCACGTGGCGGGTTGCCGGCTCGTCGAAGGTCGAGGAAACGACTTCGCCCTTAACCGAACGCTGCATGTCCGTCACTTCTTCCGGACGCTCGTCGATCAGGAGAACGATAAGATAGCATTCCGGGTGATTGGCAGTGATCGAATGCGCGATGTTCTGCAGGAGAACCGTCTTACCCGTGCGCGGCGGCGCGACGATGAGACCACGCTGGCCCTTGCCGAGCGGCGCGACCAGATCGATCACGCGCGACGAGAGATCCTTGTTGGTGGGGATCTCGAGTTCCATCTTGAAGCGCTCGTTCGGATAGAGCGGCGTCAGGTTATCGAAGTGAACCTTGTGACGGATCTTTTCCGGATCGTCGAAGTTGATCGTGTTGACCTTCAGCAGCGCGAAATAGCGCTCGCCTTCCTTCGGTCCGCGGATGGGACCTTCAACCGTATCACCAGTCTTCAGCGAGAAGCGGCGGATCTGGGAGGGGGAGATGTAGATGTCGTCGGGACCGGGGAGGTAGTTGGCGTTGGCGGAACGCAGGAAGCCGAAGCCGTCCTGCAGAACCTCGACCACGCCTTCGCCGATAATTTCGACGTCCTGGCTGGCAAGAACCTTGAGTATCGCGAACATCAGCTCCTGCTTGCGCATCGTGCTGGCATTCTCGACCTCGAGCGATTCGGCGAATGCCAGAAGATCGGTCGGGGATTTACTCTTAAGTTCCTGAAGCTTCATTTCAGACATGAAGTGTCCATTACTCTATAATTTTGAGGGGAAAGGCGATGTCGAGACAGTAACCGGTCCTGCGAGGAGCCCGCAGACGATCGAACTTTACATACATGCCACAAGGATGAGGTGGACGGAAAATAGCGAGTCAGCTCCGCCGCCGCAAGGGGGCTGCTTAAAATGAAGCAAATTTAACCCGTCAGCCGGCTGCGTCAAAATGGCTTGACGACGACAAGGATGACGATCGCGATCATCAAAACGGTCGGCGCCTCGTTCATGAAGCGCCAGTAGCGCGCCGAACGCCGGTTCTCGTCACGCTCGAATGCCTTCGCCGCGCGGCTGAAAAACACGTGCACGCCGGTCAACAGCACGACAAGCCCGATTTTTGCGTGCAGCCATCCGCCCTGGAAGCCATAGACCGACCAGGACAGATACAGCCCGAAGATCCAGGTCAGCATCATCGCCGGGTTCATGATCACCTTCAGCAGGCGGCGTTCCATGACCTTGAAGGTTTCCGACTGCACCGAGCCGGGCTCGGCATCCGTGTGATAAATGAACAATCGCGGCATGTAGAACAGCCCGGCCATCCACGAGATCACGGCGATGATGTGAAGCGCCTTGATCCAGAGGTAGAGCGTATCGGGATTCCAGACGAAGAGACCCACCGCCAACGCCACAAAGAACGCGATAGCGATGAAGGCGCGCCGGCGCGCATAGGAACCCGGCCTCTCGTCGATCTGCCGTTCCATGATCAAACCCTCGTGCCGCGAACACGCTCGACGAGCAGCCGAACGTTTTCAGGATCGGCCTGCGGGGTGATTCCATGTCCAAGGTTGAAGATCAGCGGACCATTGCCCAATCGCTGCAGGATATCGTCGATACCCTCTTCAAGCGCGGTACCGCCCGCAACCATCCGCATCGGATCAAGGTTGCCCTGTACCGGGCCATCCTTCTGCAGCTCGGCCGCGAAATCGAGCGGGACGGACCAATCAAGGCCGATCGCATCAGCCTTCGTCTTCTGGCGATACGTTTTCAAGAGATAGCCGGCGCCTTTGGCAAAAGCGATGATCTTCGCATTCGGGCGCCGCGCCTTGATCGAGGCGATCATCCGCGCCACGGGCTTCACGGCAAATGCTTCAAACTCACGCTCGCCGAGCACGCCGGCCCAGGAATCGAAAATCTGCACGGCATCGGCGCCGGCATCGATCTGCGCGACGAGATAATCAGCCGAAACATCCGCCAGCAACATCAGCAGCTTTTCAAACGCCTTCGGATGTCGATAGGCAAACAAGCGGGCAGGGGCCTGATCAGGCGTGCCATGTCCGGCGATCATATAGGTCGCAACGGTCCAGGGAGCGCCACAGAAGCCGAGCAGAGTGGTTTCCGTTGGCAGATCACTCCGGAGACGTCGAACGGTCTCCAGCACTGGCTCCAGGTGCTGCAGCACGCGGCTGCCATCCAGACCATCGATGCAATCGACGTCGATCGGATCCATCTCCGGTCCATGCCCCTCGGTGAAACGAACATTGCGCTTCATCGCATCGGGAATGACGAGAATGTCGGAGAAGAGAATGGCAGCATCAAAGCCATAGCGCCGGATCGGCTGCAGCGTGACTTCGACTGCATGGTCCGGGGTGTAACAGAGATCGAGGAAGCTTCCAGCCTTGGCGCGTACCTCTCGATACTCCGGTAGGTATCGCCCTGCTTGCCTCATCAGCCAGATGGGGGGAGGGCTCAATGCTTCCCCGTCCAGAACCCGCATGATCTTCCGGCGCATTTCACTCAAGCGCTTCTTCCCTATAAAAAATCAAAGATATTTATAAGGTTTCTATTTCTTAGAGTCGGTGACTATCAAGGATTAAAATCCATCCACGTCCGATACCAATTGTCACTGCTTCGCTGGCTGCTCGGGAAGAAAATCGCGCAATTCGATGTCAGAAACAGGACGAGCACGAAATTCGATACAATTTCAATGAGATATGGCTTCTACGGAAATTCCCCAATCTGTGAATAAGCTGTGGCTATCCGACGAACAGCCGCAAACTTTCCACAAAACCAACAGGCTACCTTCGCTGGCCTCCAAAGAATCCGAAATGTGGAAAACCAGGCATGTTTTCCCTTGCCTAACCCCCGGCGCGTCTCGTAGCTCTCCGTCATCCAGTGTTTTCAACAGGCAGCGGAAAATAGCGTGGAGAACCGTACGAACTTCTTCCATCTGCATCTCATTTCTGACTCGACGGGCGAAACGCTGATTTCGGCCGGCCGCGCGGCATCGGCGCAATTCAAGTCGGCGCAGCCGATCGAGCATGTCTATCCGCTGATCCGCAATCGCAAGCAGTTGCTGACAGTCCTGCAGGCGATCGACGGCGAGCCGGGCATCGTGCTCTACACGATCGTGGATCGCGAGCTCGCCACGTTGATTGACGAGCGTTGCCTTGAAATGGGCGTCGCCTCGGTCAATGTGCTTGAGCCCGTTCTCAATGCGTTTCAGATCTACCTCGGCGCACCGTCGCGCCGCCGGGTCGGCGCCCAGCATGTCATGAACGCCGGATACTTCGCGCGCATCGAAGCACTGAACTTCACGATGGATCATGACGACGGCCAGATGCCGGATGATTATAATGACGCCGACGTCGTCATCATCGGCATCAGCCGCACATCGAAGACACCGACCAGCATCTATCTCGCCAATCGCGGCATCAAGACCGCCAACATCCCCATCGTCTATGGCGTGCCCCTGCCGGAAAGCCTCTTCGAAGCGACCAAGCCGCTCATCGTCTGTCTGATCGCCACCACCGATCGCATCTCCCAGGTCCGCGAAAATCGCGACCTCGGCGCGACGCCCGGTTTCGATCGCGGCGACTACACGGATCGCGCCGCGATATCGGAAGAGCTCAAATATGCCCGCTCGCTTTGCGCCCGCCACAACTGGCCGCTCATCGACGTGACGCGCCGTTCCATCGAAGAGACGGCGGCGGCAATCGTTGCCCTGCGTCCCAAGCTGCGCTAAGCGCTGCCCCTAGCCAACCGCGCCGAGAGCACAGATGATACCGAAACTCATACTCGCATCCTCCAGCCCCTTCCGTCGCATGCTGATGGAAAATGCCGGCCTGTCTTTCGAAGCTCATCCTGCCAAGGTCGATGAGCGGGCAATCGAAGCGCCGCTCGAACGGGATGGCGCAACGCCCGATGCGATCGCGCTGGTCCTAGCCAAGGCCAAGGCCAAGGAGGTGAGTGATCGCTCGCCGGGCGCAATCGTGATCGGTTCCGATCAAACCATGTCGCTGGGGCAGCGCACATTTCATAAGCCGAAGAGCATGGAGGATGCGGCCGCCCATCTTGCCGCGCTGTCCGCACAGACCCATCGGCTGAACAGCGCAGTCGCGCTCGCCTATAACGGCGACATCATCTGGGAGCATGTATCGCGCGCCGAGCTGACGATGCGTCCGCTCACCAATGATTTCATCGAACGACACCTGAAGCGGGTTGGCGCGCGCGCGTTAAGCAGCGTCGGTGCCTATCAGCTGGAGGGGGAGGGCCTGCAGCTCTTCTCGAAAATCGACGGCGACTACTTCACCATCTTGGGGCTGCCGATGCTGCCGCTTCTGGAAAAACTGCGAGAATTGGGTGCGATCGATGGATGATTCACGTGAAACAATCGGCCCGCGCGCCTTCGTCACCGGCTTTCCCGTCAAGCATTCGCGCTCGCCGATCATCCATGGATATTGGCTGAAGTCGCTGTCGCTCGACGGAAGTTACCGTACTCATGAAGTCGCGCCGGATGATTTTCCGGCTTTCATCCAATCCTTGAAATCAGGCGCCGCGGGTTTCGTCGGCGGCAATGTGACGATCCCGCACAAGGAGATGGCATTCAAGCTGGCGGACGAGCCGGATGACATCTCGCGCGAGCTTGGCGCCTCCAACACGCTCTGGCTTGAGGACGGCAAGCTGAAGGCCACGAACACCGATGGCCGCGGCTTCACCGCAAATCTGGATGAACGCCATCCCGGCTGGGACAAGGTGCGGTCGGCGGTCATCCTGGGCGCCGGCGGCGCCAGCCGTGCCGTCATCCAGGCCGTTCGCGATCGCGGCATCAAGGAGATCCACCTCGTCAATCGCACCGTCGCACGCGCGGTCGAGCTCGCGGATCGTTTTGGAGAAGCCGTGCATCCGCATCCGATGACAGCTCTTTCCGAAGTGATGAAGGACGCAGGCCTCTTTATCAACACCACGTCGCTGGGGATGGAAGGGGAGATCGCACCCGATATCGATTTTTCTCCGTTGCAGTCAGACGCCGTTGTCACCGACATCGTCTACGTACCACTAAGGACGCCCATTCTCGCGCAGGCTGAGGAACAGGGTTTCGCGACCGTCGATGGTTTGGGTATGTTGTTGCACCAGGCGGTGCCCGGTTTCGAGAAATGGTTCGGCAAGCGGCCCGTCGTCGATGAGACGCTTCGCGCTCTGATCATCGCGGATATGGAAAAGCATTGATGCTGAAAATCGGACTGACCGGCTCGATCGGGATGGGCAAATCGACCACGGCAAAGCTGTTTGCCGATGCCGGTCTGCCGGTCAATGATGCCGACGCCGTCGTCCATGATCTTTATGCGGGTGCTGCGGCGCCGCTTATCGATGCGGCTTTTCCAGGTTCGGTGAGAAACGGCACGGTCGATCGCCAAGAGTTGGGCCGGCAGCTTGCGTTGCGTCCCGAAGGCTTCAAGCAACTGGAGCAGATCGTTCATCCTCTCGTCCGCGAACGCGAGGCGATGTTTCTCGACGAACAACGCGGGCAGGGCACACCCATCGTCCTTCTCGACATACCGCTGCTTTTCGAGAGTGGTGCCGCCGATCGCGTCGATGTCATCGTCGTCGTCAGCTGTGATCCACAGATTCAGCGTGAGCGGGTACTTGCGCGTCCGAACATGACGGAAGAGAAATTCAATATGATTCTCTCGCGCCAGACCCCGGACGCCGAAAAACGCCAGCGCGCTGATTATGTAATCGATACCGGCCATGGCATCGATGAGGCGAGGGCGCGGGTCGGCGCCATTATCGCGGACCTGAAACAGCGGATAGCGAACGGAGATTTCCCGAATGCGTGAAATCATTTTCGATACGGAAACCACCGGGCTTGATAACCGCACCGATCGCATCATCGAAATCGGCGGCATCGAACTCTTCAATCACTTTCCGACGGGAAAGACGCTGCACATCTACATCAATCCCGGTGACCAGAAGGTCCATCCGGACGCGCTCGCCGTCCATGGGATCACCGATGATTTCCTGAAGGACAAGCAGCCCTTCGCGGCGGTGGTCCAGGAAATTCTGGACTTCTTCGGCGAAGGCAAGTGGATCGCCCACAACGCCACCTTCGACATGGGCTTCATCAATGCCGAGTTGGCGCGACTTTCGCTGCCGCCGATCTCTCCCGAAAATGTGATCGACACGCTGTCGATGGCCCGGCGCAAGAATCCGATGGGCCCGAACTCGCTCGATGCGCTCTGCCGTCGCTACGGGATCGACAACTCCCATCGCGCCAAGCACGGAGCCTTGCTCGACTCCGAACTGCTTGCCGAAGTCTATATCGAGATGATCGGCGGTCGT
This sequence comes from Rhizobium sp. S163, assembly GCF_030380805.1. Lineage (NCBI taxonomy): Bacteria > Pseudomonadati > Pseudomonadota > Alphaproteobacteria > Hyphomicrobiales > Rhizobiaceae > Rhizobium > Rhizobium sp. S163. The sequence goes on from NZ_JAUDSA010000038.1 coordinate 423,683, forward strand.
CAGACGGCGCTTGGTCTCGGTGTCGCGCAAAACAACGGAGCGTCGGAACGCAACGACGGCGATAACGATATCGTCCTAGTCGCGCTGGAGCGGCCGCGACCGCTTGCGCCGCGCCTCAGCGAAACAGAAGCCGAGCAGCATGATGCGTTGATTGCCAAGCTCGGGCAAAAAGGTATCTGGGCCAAATACGATCGCCCAAACTAAAATGCCCGGGCGCTGGCCCGGGCATCTCGGTCGTCATTCAATTAGGAATTAGTTCGCCTGAACCTTTGCGCGGGCCTGCTCTTCGGCAACGCGCTGGGCAAACATCTGCGAGAAATCGATCGGATCGATCATCAGCGGCGGGAAGCCACCGTTGCGGGTCACGTCGGCGATGATCTGGCGTGCGAACGGGAAGAGCATGCGCGGGCACTCGATGAAGAGAACCGGCAGCATGTGTTCCTGTGGGAAGCCGGCGATACGGAAAACGCCGCCATAGACGAGCTCCGTGTGGAATACCGTCTTGTCGCCTTCCTTGGCTTCGGCGTTCAAGGAGAGAACGACGTCGAAGTCCGTGTCGGAAAGCGGGTTGGCGTTGACGTTGACATTGATGTTGATGGCAGGTGCCTTGTCGCGGGCCTGCAGCGAACGCGGTGCACCAGGATTCTCGAAGGAAAGGTCCTTGGTGTACTGTGCTAGAATGGTAAGGCTCGGGCTCGTTGCGCCGTTATTGCTGTTTTCGCTGTCCATTGGCTTTTCCTCGAGGGCATTGGATTTCGCCGCATCTATCATTTCGACGATGTCGTTACAACCCTAGGCCAGCCAGCGCTAATCTAGCAAGGGCCTCATTCGCCTAGGCTTTTGCCGGACCAGGGAGACTTGCCGTTCGGGTCGCGCTGATAATCGTCTGCATCGAGATCGACGACGGTTGCATTGTTGTCCCGATAAGGGGAGTGCGCCGATGTGCGGGACGGCCCGGATGCACCCACCACCACGAAACGACGGCTCACATAATTCCACGCGAGATCCCGCACCGCCGGAATGAAGATGAGCAGCGCTACGATATCGCTGATGAAGCCGGGAATGATCAGGAGCAGGGCGGCGATCACGAACATTGCCGGCCGCAGCAACTCGCGGCCCGGCACGGCGCCAGAACGTCCTTCCATCGACATGCGCTGCAGGATGCCGATACCCTGCCGGCGCAGCAGCATCATGCCGGCCACGAAACTCAGCATGACCAGTCCGAGCGTCGCCCAAAGACCGATCGCCTTGCCGACAATCACGAAGCCCGCGATCTCGGCCAAAGGCATGAGCAGCAGAAAACCAGGCAGCATTGTAAGGCGCATTATTTCTCTCCGGTTCTCACCGGTCTCCATTGAAATCGGCCCAACGTACCGGACCCATTTGAATCATCTGTATATGCAGACTATATGGGTATACAAATTCTAGATGTTAACAGATTGCGGCGGGATATGGGTTCAAACGACTTCATCACTTTGTTTTTTCTCGTGGCGGCGGTGCTGATATTTTTGCAGCTGCGCAATGTCCTTGGTCGACGCACGGGAAATGAGAAGCCGCCACGCGATCTCTACACCCCGCGCGATGCCGCCGGCCCCGAGACACCGGATGCCGGAAAGGTCGTAACCCTGCCACGCCGCGATGCGGCAGGCGAGGAAGAAGACCGCTTCGCGGCAATCGACGCCTTTGCGCCGGCGGGCACGCCGCTCAACGAATCGCTGCGGGAGATGAACAAGGCGGATCCCTCTTTCAACCCGAAGGAATTCGTCAACGGCGCCCGCATGGCTTATGAAATGATCGTGATGGCCTTTGCCGATGGCGATCGCAAGACGCTCAAGAATCTGCTGTCGAAGGAAGTCTACGAAGGCTTCGATGCGGCGATTTCCGATCGTGAGAGCAGGGGCGAGAAGGTCAAATCCACTTTCGTCGGCATCGACAAGGCCGAAATCAAGAATGTCGAGGTCAATGGCAGCGAAGCGCAGATCACCTTGCGCATCATCAGCCAGATGATTTCCGCCACCTACGACAAGGCCGATGTCCTTGTTGACGGTGATGCGGAAACCGTTGCCGAGATCAACGATCTCTGGACATTCGCACGCGACACCCGCTCGCGCGATCCGAACTGGAAACTCGTGGCCACCGAATCGGAACATGAGTGATGATGAACGAGGCTTTGCCCTCGAGGCGATAGGCTTTGACGACCTGGAAGGCTGGCGGGATGATGATCCCTCCAGCCTTTTCGAGGCTATGGAAGCCTGTCGTCAGCATATCGAGCAAACCAAGCCCTACCGCGCCGGATCGTTGGGCCTGACCAGCGCCGATCTCCTGGACCTGTTGCAGGCCGCGAGCGATATACGACCAACATCGGCGAGCGAGGCGCTCGCCTTCTTCGAAGCACACTGTCGGCCCTTCAGGATCAGGCGAACCGACGGCCAGCCCGGCTTCGTCACTGCATTCTACGAGCCCGAGATAGCCGTCTCAGCCAGGCCCGACGACGAATACCGCTTCCCATTCTACCGTCGCCCCGATGACCTGATCGACCTCGATGATCGGAACCGCCCCGCCGCGATGGATCCGAGCTACATGTTCGGCCGCCTGCGTCAGGGAACGATCGCGCCCTATCTCGACCGCGCCGCCATCGACAAAGGCGCGCTGGAAGGGCAGGGGCTGGAAATTTGCTGGGCAAAATCGAAGGTCGACGTCTTCTTCGTGCATGTCCAGGGCGCCGCACGCCTGCGTTACCCCGATGGGCGCACGGGGCGGATCACCTATGCCGCGAAGGCCGGCCATCCGTTTTCGGCGATCGGCAAACTGCTGATCGATCTCGGCGAGATCGATAAGGTGAACATCTCGATGCAATCGATCCGGCATTGGCTGGCGACTAACCCCGGCCGTGTCGATGACATCCTCGCGCACAACCGGTCCTACATTTTCTTCCGTGAGGTCGAGATCGACAACGAGCATGCCGGCCCGATCGCGGCCGCCAAGGTGCCGCTCATCGCAGGACGATCGCTTGCCGTCGATCGCCTGATCCACACCTTCGGCTTTCCGTTCTACATCCACTCGCAAGGCCTGCTGCATCTGCAGGGTGGGAAGCCCTTCCAGCGCCTGATGTTGGCGCTCGACACCGGCTCGGCCATCGTTGGCCCGGCGCGAGGCGATATCTTTACGGGCTCCGGCGACACGGCCGGCGAGCTTGCCGGCACCGTGCGCCATGACGCCGATTTCGCGATCCTGATCCCGAACAAAGCCGCCGCGAGGTTTGCGTGATGGCGAAGGATCGCAAGCTCAGCGCCGATGAACGCATTTTGTGGGGCAAGGTTGCCCGCAGCACGCGCCCCATGCCGGGCAACGCCGGGGCAATGAACGAGCTCGATGCTTTCCTGGTGGAGGCCGAAAAGGAAGCGGATGTCGCCAACCTGAAAGCCGCCGCCGCACCAAAATCGGTCGCAGGCGCTAGCGGGCAACCTGAACCGTCAGCGGCACCGAAGCCTGCGGGTGGCATCCACCACCCACTGGAGCGCCCGGTGAAGCGCAAGATCGCCAAGGGCCGCCTCGCGCTCGAGGCGCGCATCGATCTCCATGGCCTCGTTCAAAGCGAAGCCCACATCATGCTGCTCGAATTCCTGATGCGGGCCCACGATCGCGGCATGCGTCATGTCCTCGTCATCACTGGCAAGGGCAGTTCGCTCGGCAGCGATGGCGCGTTGAAGCGTGCCGTGCCGATGTGGTTTTCCAAGCCCGAATTTCGCTATCTCATCTCGTCTTACGAGGCTGCGGCGCAGCACCATGGCGGCGAGGGCGCACTCTACATCCGCCTCTCTCGTCGTGTGGGCGATCGGCTATGACGCCGTTCGGGGAGGCGATCCGCAAGCTGAGAGAGCGCAAGGGGGTGTCGCAGAAGCAGATGGCAGAGGCGTTGAACGTGTCTCCAGCCTATCTCTCGGCACTCGAGCATGGAAAGCGCGGTGTCCCGACCTTCGACCTTCTGCAGCGCATCGCCGGCTACTTCAACATCATCTGGGACGAAGCAGACGATCTGTTCCTGATCGCGCGCTTTTCCGATCCGCGAATTGTCATCGATACCTCGGGTTTGGCGGCCGAATACACGACCTTCGCCAACCGTTTGGCAGGGTCTATTCGCCATCTGGATGAGGTGACCCTGGCAAAACTGTCGGAGGTTCTCGAAAATGCGGAAAACGCCGACGGAAAACGGTCATAATCCCCTGTTTTATGCGCTCTTGGCGACCGCTGGCATTGGGAACTTCATGCAAAAACCCTATATTCAACGTGATTAAGGCCGGTGATTCGCCCGCGTGTCACCACGGCATCGACAACAGGGAATTCTCGACAATATGACCGATACACCCGCGACGGAAAACGGCGTTAGCACCGAGTATGGCGCAGACTCGATCAAGGTCCTGAAAGGTCTTGACGCCGTGCGCAAGCGCCCCGGCATGTATATCGGTGATACCGATGACGGCTCCGGTCTGCATCACATGGTCTACGAAGTCGTCGACAACGCCATCGACGAAGCCCTGGCCGGTCATGCAGACATCGTCACTGTCACGCTCAATGCCGATGGTTCCGTCACCGTCACCGACAACGGCCGCGGTATCCCAACGGACATTCACAGCGGCGAAGGCATTTCGGCTGCCGAAGTCATCATGACCCAGCTGCATGCCGGCGGTAAGTTCGACCAGAATTCCTACAAGGTCTCCGGCGGTCTGCACGGCGTCGGCGTTTCCGTCGTCAACGCGCTATCCGTCTGGCTCAAGCTGAAGATCCGCCGCCAGGGCAAGATCCATGAGATGAGCTTCACGCACGGCGTGTCGGATGCCCCGCTCAAGGAAACCGGTGATTCCGGTGGCCTGACCGGCACCGAAGTCAGCTTCATGCCGAGCTCCGAAACCTTCACGATGATCGAGTTCGATTTCAACACGCTCGAACACCGCCTGCGCGAACTTGCCTTCCTCAATTCCGGCGTTCGCATCCTCCTGACCGACAAGCGCCATTCCGACGTGCGCCAGGAAGAGCTGCTTTATGATGGCGGCCTCGAAGCCTTCGTCTCCTACCTCGATCGCGCCAAGAAGCCGCTGGTCGAGCGCCCGGTCGCAATTCGTGGTGACAAGGATGGGATCACCGTCGAAGTCGCGATGTGGTGGAACGACAGCTACCACGAAAACGTGCTCTGCTTCACCAACAACATCCCACAGCGCGATGGCGGCACCCATATGGCGGGCTTCCGCGCCGCGCTGACCCGCCAGATCACCTCTTATGCCGACACCTCGGGCATCACCAAGAAGGAGAAGGTTTCTCTGACGGGTGACGATTGCCGTGAGGGCCTGACGGCTGTTCTCTCGGTCAAGGTACCGGATCCGAAGTTCTCGTCGCAGACCAAGGACAAGCTCGTTTCATCCGAAGTTCGTCCGGTCGTCGAAAATCTCGTCAGCGAGGCGCTGAGCACTTGGCTGGAAGAACATCCGGCTGACGCCAAGATCCTCGTCGGCAAGGTGGTCGAAGCCGCCGCCGCGCGCGAAGCCGCCCGCAAGGCGCGCGAACTGACGCGCCGCAAGGGTGCGCTCGATATCGCCTCGCTTCCCGGCAAGCTCGCCGATTGCTCCGAGCGCGATCCGTCCAAGTCCGAAGTCTTCCTCGTCGAGGGTGACTCGGCAGGCGGTTCGGCCAAGCAGGGTCGCTCGCGCGAAAACCAGGCCATCCTGCCGCTGCGCGGTAAGATCCTGAACGTCGAACGCGCGCGCTTCGACAAGATGCTGTCGAGCCAGGAAATCGGCACGCTGATCACCGCGCTCGGCGCCGGTATCGGCAAGGACGAGTTCAACGCCGACAAGCTGCGCTACCACAAAATCATCATCATGACGGACGCTGACGTCGACGGCGCCCACATCAGAACGCTGCTGTTGACCTTCTTCTTCCGCCAGATGCCGGAATTGATCGAGCGTGGTCACATCTACATCGCCCAGCCGCCGCTCTATAAGGTGTCGCGCGGCAAGTCGATCCAGTATCTCAAAGACGAAAAGGCGCTTGAGGAATACCTCATCGCCCAGGGTCTCGATGACGCTGCGCTGACGCTCGGCAGCGGCGAAGTCCGCGTCGGTCAGGATCTGCGCGAAGTTATCGTCGATGCACTGCGCCTGCGCGCGCTGCTCGATAATCTGCATTCGCGTTACAATCGCGCGGTCGTCGAGCAGGCGGCCATCGCCGGCGCGCTCAACGCCGAGGCGATCAGCGATAATGCCCGCGCCCAGGAGCTGGTGGCCGAAGTGGCACGTCGCCTCGACGTTATCGCCGAGGAAACCGAGCGTGGCTGGGAAGGCGGCCTGACGAGCGAAGGTGGCCTGCGTCTCGAGCGGATGGTTCGAGGCGTCAAGGAAGTCGTGGTTCTCGACATTGCGCTCATCGGTTCGCAGGATGCCCGCCTGATCGACCAGATGTCGGCTCGCCTGAAGGAAATCTACCAGACGCCGCCGAAGCTGACGCGTCGCGACGGTAACCTGGAACTGTCAGGTGCGCGCGAACTGCTGGAAGCCGTTTTCGCAAGCGGCCGCAAGGGCTTGACCATGCAGCGCTACAAGGGCCTCGGCGAAATGAACGCCGAGCAGCTCTGGGAAACAACGCTCGATCCTAACGTCCGCTCGCTGCTGCAGGTGCGCGTCAGCGACGCCACGGATGCGGATGGTCTCTTCGCCCGCCTCATGGGCGATGAGGTCGAGCCGCGCCGCGAATTCATCCAGGAAAACGCGCTCAACGTCGCCAATCTCGACATCTGATCGCTGGCATTTATCGACAAACGGCCCTGCGGCTCGCCAGCCGCGGGGTCGTTTTTTATTGTGCTCTTATCCGGCTACGAATTTACCCTTGAAAGCGACTTCGGCCAGCGGCTTGCGCTGGCTGGGGAATTCGCGTTCCTGGTTGCGCTCCGAAAGCACGCTCTTGTCGGCAAGGCGTCCGAACGCGATGCCCGCCTCCACGCGGTAGCCTTCCGGAATGGCGAACGTGTCGCGGATCTCGTCATGCTTGATGCCGCCCATCCCGTGGGCATAGAAGCCGGAGAGCTTGGCCTGCAGCGCCAGATAGCCCCAGGCGGTGCCGGCATCGAAGGAGTGCGTATAACTCTTGCGCCCCTCGGAAAAGTCGCCGTTGAAACCCTTCGACACGACGAAGATCAGCGCGGATGCATTCTTCGCCCATTCCTGATTGGACTCGACCAGGAGCGATACAAACGTGTCCCAGTCGTCGGAACCCTTCAGCGTGTAGATGAAGCGCCACGGCTGCTGGTTGGCGGAGGAGGGTGCCCAATGCGCGGCGTCCAGCACGGTCATGAGGTCAGCTTCATCGATGATCTCACCGGTAAAGGCGCGGGGCGACCAGCGGTCGAGAAAGATCGGCTCGATCGGGTATCGGGATTCGCGGCTGTTGCTCTTTGTCATGATCTTTCCGATGGTTGGTAGCGCGGTGCCGGGGTCTCCTCGGCAAACGCAGTCTTGTCACTCTTATATGTGGGCACCACGCGCCGGAAAGACAGTGGCCCCTTGCCCGGATTTTTGCCGGACTTTTAAACGAGCGTACCGCTCGCACGAAAAGCCGTAATGACACCGGTGAATAATTCGTTCATAGGTGATGGAAACATGGCTCACGCTGAGGAGGATATTCGATGAAGCTCATGCGCGTTGGAGAGATCGGCCAGGAAAAGCCGGCAATGCTGGATGCGGACGGCAAGATCAGGGATCTGTCCGGTCATGTATCGGATATCGCGGGCGCGGCGATCTCGCCTGAGGGCTTGGCCAAACTGGCGGCGATCGACCCGAAAACCCTTCCCGAGCTTCAGCCTGGTCGCATCGGCGCCTGCGTCGCCGGCACCGGCAAGTTCATCTGCATCGGCCTGAACTTCTCCGACCACGCCGCCGAGACCGGCGCCGCTGTGCCGCCGGAACCCGTCATTTTCATGAAGGCCACCTCGGCCATCGTCGGCCCGAACGATAACGTTCTAATCCCGCGCGGCTCCGAAAAGACCGATTGGGAAGTCGAGCTTGGCGTCGTCATCGGCAAGACCGCTAAATATGTCAGCGAGGCGGACGCTCTCGATTACGTGGCGGGCTACTGCGTCTCGCACGACGTCTCCGAGCGCGCCTTCCAGACGGAGCGCGCCGGACAGTGGACCAAGGGCAAGTCCTGCGACACCTTCGGCCCGATCGGCCCATGGCTGGTGACCAAGGACGAGATCGCCGACCCGCAGAACCTCGGCATGTGGCTGAAGGTCAATGGGGAAACCATGCAGAACGGCTCGTCGAAGACCATGGTTTATGGCGTCGCCTTCGTCGTTTCCTATCTCAGTCAGTTCATGTCGCTGCATCCGGGCGATGTCATCTCGACCGGCACCCCTCCTGGCGTTGGCATGGGCATGAAGCCGCCGCGCTTCCTGCGCGCAGGCGACGTTGTCGAGCTCGGCATCGAAGGGCTAGGCACGCAGAAGCAGACGTTCCAGGCCGATTTCTAGGCGTTTGACGAGTGTTAAGCATTTGAGCGCAGCATCATGCCGGGGAGAGAATCCCCGGCATTTCTTTATTGCGGTGCGGATCGCTCATGTTGCTGTGCAACAAAAACCTGTTACTGTGCGTTGAGATGCCAGCACATCGTTGGAAAGAGTCCGATGCCTTTCAGCAGGCGTCATCTTCCAGATGAAAGAAAGGTGATGCATCTCATGTTTTACCAGCTTTATGAAATGAATCATGCCGCGATGGCGCCATACCGCGCCGTGGCCGATATCATGCGGCTTGCCTACGCCAACCCGCTCAATCCGCTGTCCCAAACCCCCTGGGGCCGGACAATGGCCGCAGCACTTGAGATGTTCGAGCGCACGACGCGCCGCTACGGCAAGCCGTCCTTCGATCTGCCCGAGACCGTCGTCGGCGACAAGAAGGTCGCTGTTCGAGAAGAGGTCGTCTGGGCGCGGCCCTTCTGCAATCTGCTGCATTTCTCGCGCAACCTGCCGGCTGGCCACGCTCCCGACCCGCGCATCCTGATCGTCGCCCCCATGTCCGGGCACTATGCGACGCTTCTGCGCGGCACGGTCGAAGCGCTGCTGCCGAGCGCGGATGTCTACATCACCGATTGGATCGACGCCCGCATGGTGCCGATGACCGACGGGACCTTCGATTTCAACGATTATGTCGACTACGTCATCGAGATGCTGCACTTCCTCGGGCCGGACACGCACGTGATCGCGGTCTGTCAGCCCTCCGTGCCGGTGCTCGCTGCTGCAGCCGTCATGGAAGAGGCCAACGATCCGCTGGCGCCGGCGTCGATGACGCTGATGGGTGGCCCGATCGATACCCGCATCAATCCGACCGCTGTCAACCAGCTGGCCAAGGACAAGCCGCTGGAATGGTTCGCCGAAAACGTGATCATGAACGTCCCCTGGCCGCAGCCGGGCTTCATGCGCCCGGTCTATCCGGGGTTCCTGCAGCTCTCAGGCTTCATGTCGATGAACCTCGATCGGCATCTGGTCGCCCACAAGGAATTCTTCATGCACCTGGTGAAGAACGACGGCGAGCCGGCCGAGAAGCACCGCGACTTCTACGACGAATATCTCGCTGTCATGGATCTGACCGCCGAGTTCTACCTGCAGACCGTCGATCAGGTCTTCATCAGACACGCGCTTCCGAAGGGTGAACTCGAGCATCGCGGCAAGTTGGTCGACCCCACGGCGATCCGCAACGTGGCGCTTCTGACCGTCGAAGGCGAGAACGACGACATCTCGGGTGTCGGCCAGACCAAGGCCGCGCAGACCATCTGCACCAACATCCCCGACCACATGCGCATGCACTACCTGCAGCCGGATGTCGGCCACTACGGCGTCTTCAACGGCTCGCGCTTCCGCCGCGAAATCGCGCCGCGCATCATCAACTTCGTCCGCGAGCATGGCCGCGCCGGAAAGCCTGCGGTCAAACGCGTGATCAAGGGCGGCAAATCAAGCTGATTTAGCATCATCTGAATTAGCGTTGTGCTTTCAAGGCCTTGTCCGATTTGAGCGGAGATCGTCTTGAAGCGGTGTCAAACGGTAACCACATCGATTTCCAGCGTTCGGCATTTCGCCGGGCGCGAAAATGCGAGGATACCGCACGATGAACCAGTCAGCATTGCTTCGCCCGGATTGGACTCCGGCTACCATTGCCCTGATGATCCTCGGCTTCGTGGTTTTCTGGCCTCTGGGTCTCGCCATGCTCGCCTACATCATCTTCGGGGAGCGTCTGCGTGGCTTCAAGCGCGACGCCAATAGTGCCGCTGATGGATTCTTCGCCGGCTGCCGACGTTCGCATGGCCGCTATCGCCCGCACTTCACCACGGGCAATGTCGCCTTCGACGATTGGCGCAAGGCCGAGCTCGACAGGCTTGAGGAAGAACGCCGCAAGCTCGATGAAATGCGCGAGGACTTCGAAACCTATGTGCGCGAGCTCCGCCGCGCCAAGGACCAGGACGAGTTCGACCGCTACATGCGCGATCGCAAGAACACCAGGCGCGACGATAACGGCCCGGTTGCCGAATATCAGGCGCCGTAACCGCGATCGGCATCAAAACATCAGCCGGCACCATCAGGTGCCGGTTTTTCTTTGACCGGAATTGCGACGAATCATATAGAAAATGCCGATGTTCCCGCTCTTGTCCAAGCCACGACGCAGTGTCCGCAAACCGGCTCCGCCGGAGACGCGCACGCTCGACGTTGCCGGACGGCTAATGCCGCTGACGATCAAGCAGCACGAGCGCGCAACCCGCATCACGCTGCGCATCGAGCCCGGCGGCCGGGCCCTGAAGATGACGATCCCGAGCGGTCTGGCGCGACGCGATGTCGACGCCTTCCTCGACCGGCACCAGGGCTGGCTCATGACCAAGCTCGCGAAATTCTCGACCGATACCGGCCTTCACGATGGCGGCACGATCCTTTTTCGCGGCGTGTCCCATCGCATCCAGCACACGGGCAGCCTGCGCGGACTGACCGAGGCGACCGTCGTCGACGGCAAGCCGGTGCTGCGGGTGAGCGGCATGCCGGAGCATCTCGGCCGCCGCATCGCGACGTTTCTCAAGAAGGAAGCACGCGCCGATCTGGAGCGCCTGGCAAAGTTCCATGCACATTCGATCCGGGCGCCGATAAAGTCGATCTCGATGAAGGACACGCGCAGCCGCTGGGGCTCCTGTTCGGCCGAGGGAAACCTCAGCTTCTCCTGGCGCATCATCATGGCGCCGCCATCAGTCGTCGATTATCTCGCCGCCCACGAAGTTGCCCATCTCAAGGAGATGAACCACGGTCCCCACTTCTGGGCGCTTTGCAAGAAGCTCTGCCCTGGCATGGAAGATGCGAAATCCTGGCTGAAGCGGCAGGGTAGCCTGCTGCACGCGATCGACTTCGACTGATCTGCCTCCGCCAATAAACCACCGTCCAAAATACCGCAGCACTCGGAATTGGCTCGACTCACGGCCTTTTTCGTGTCACTTCGCTGCCATGAAACCGGATATCAAAATCTGCGGCCTGAAAACGGCCGAAGCGATCGATCGCGCGGTGACGCGCGGCGCGACCCATATCGGCTTCATCTTCTTCGAAAAGAGCCCGCGCTATATCGAGCCCGACGATGCCGCCAAGCTGGCCGACCGGGTGCGCGGCCGCGCCAAGATCGTTGCGGTGGTGGTCAATCCGACCAATGATGATCTCGACGAGATCGTCGCCACGTTGAGGCCGGATATTCTTCAGCTTCACGGTGACGAGAGCCCCGAGCGCGTTTTGACCATAAAGGCCGTGTACGCTTTGCCCGTTATGAAGGCGTTTTCGATCCGCACCGCCGATGATCTGAAGCGCGTCGAGGCCTATATTGGTATCGCCGATCGTTTCCTCTTCGACGCGAAGCCGCCGAAGGGATCGGAATTGCCGGGCGGCAATGGCGTGTCCTTCGACTGGACGCTGCTCAGCTGGCTTGACGGCACCGTGGATTACATGCTTTCCGGTGGCCTGAACAAGGACAACATCGCCGAAGCTCTTGCCATCACCAAGGCGCCGGGGCTCGATGCGTCCTCGGGCCTGGAAAGCGCGCCCGGCGTGAAAAGCGTCGCACTGATTGATGAGTTTTTCGATGCGGTCGAGCAGGCTTGCCGGCCTGAAACGGCCTCAGGGAGTTGATAGTGAACGAGACCCCAAAACCCAATTCATTCCGCTCCGGTCCCGATGAGGATGGCCGTTTCGGTATTTACGGCGGCCGCTTCGTCGCCGAAACGCTGATGCCGCTGATCCTGGAACTGCAGGACGAGTGGGACAAGGCCAAGACCGACCCGGAATTCCAGGCGGAGTTGAAGCATCTCGGCACGCATTATATCGGCCGCCCGAGCCCGCTCTATTTCGCCGAGCGCCTGACCGCCGAACTCGGCGGCGCCAAGATCTATTTCAAGCGTGAAGAGCTGAACCACACCGGTTCGCACAAGATCAACAACTGCATCGGCCAGATTCTGCTTGCCAAGCGCATGGGCAAGACCCGCATCATCGCGGAAACCGGCGCCGGCCAGCACGGCGTTGCCTCGGCAACCGTTGCCGCCCGTTTCGGTCTCCCCTGCGTCGTCTACATGGGCGCGACCGATGTCGAGCGCCAGGCGCCGAACGTGTTCCGCATGAAGCTTCTGGGCGCCGAAGTGAAGCCGGTTACCGCCGGTCACGGCACGCTCAAGGACGCCATGAACGAGGCGCTGCGCGACTGGGTCACCAATGTCGACGACACCTATTACCTGATCGGCACGGCCGCTGGCCCGCATCCCTATCCTGAGATGGTGCGCGATTTCCAGGCCGTGATTGGCGCCGAAGCCAAGGAGCAGATGCTCGAAGCCGAAGGCCGCCTGCCGGATCTCGTTGTTGCGGCCGTTGGCGGCGGCTCGAACGCGATCGGCATCTTCCATTCGTTCCTGGATGACGCCAGCGTCAAGATCGTCGGCGTCGAAGCTGGCGGCAAGGGCCTGCAGGGCGACGAGCATTGCGCCTCGATCACCGCGGGCTCGCCGGGCGTTCTCCATGGCAACCGCACCTATCTGCTGCAGGATAGCGACGGCCAGATCAAGGAAGGCCACTCGATTTCGGCCGGCCTCGATTATCCCGGCATCGGCCCCGAGCACTCCTATCTGAACGATATCGGCCGCGTCGAATACGTGCCGATCATGGACCACGAAGCGCTCGAAGCCTTCCAGACGCTGACGCGCCTTGAAGGCATCATTCCCGCGCTCGAGCCCTCGCACGCATTGGCCGAAGTCATCAAGCGCGCGCCGAAGATGGGCAAGGACGAGATCATCCTGATGAACCTGTCCGGTCGCGGCGACAAGGACATCTTCACCGTCGGCAAGATTCTGGGAATGGGTGCATAAGTCATGACCGCACGTATGGACAAACGCTTTGCAGCTCTGAAGGCAGAAGGCCGCCCGGCGCTGGTCACCTATTTCATGGGCGGTGATCCCGATTACGACACCTCGCTCGGCATCATGAAGGCGCTGCCGGAAGCGGGCTCCGATATCATCGAGCTCGGCATGCCCTTCTCCGATCCGATGGCCGATGGCCCGGCGATCCAGATGGCCGGCCAGCGTGCGCTGAAGGCCGGTCAGACGCTGAAGAAGACGCTGCAGCTCGCAGCCGACTTCCGCAAGACCGATAACGACACGCCGATCGTCCTGATGGGTTACTACAACCCGATCTACGTGCACGGCGTCGAACAGTTTCTCGACGATGCGCTGGAAGCGGGCATCGACGGCCTGATCGTGGTCGACCTGCCACCGGAAATGGACGACGAGCTCTGCATCCCGGCATTGCGCAAGGGCATCAATTTCATCCGGCTCGCCACCCCGACCACCGATGAAAAGCGCCTGCCGGTCGTTCTGAAGAACACGTCCGGCTTCGTCTATTATGTCTCGATGAACGGTATCACCGGCTCGGCGCTGCCGGATCCGACGCTCGTTGCCGGCGCCGTCAAGCGCATCAAGAACCACACCGATCTGCCTGTCTGCGTCGGCTTCGGCGTCAAGACGGCCGACCATGCGAAGGTCATAGGCGCCTCTGCCGATGGCGTCGTCGTCGGCACGGCAATCGTCAACCAGGTAGCCCTCAGCCTGACCAAGGACGGGAAGGCGACAGCCGATACCGTACAGGCTGTCGCAACGCTCGTTCGCGGGCTGTCATCGGGAACACGTTCGGCGCGCCTTGTTGCTGCCGAATAGTTTTCCCACATTGGCAAGAGTTAATCAGGAGTTTTCGACTTGAACTGGATCACCAACTACGTTCGCCCCCGCATCAATTCCATGCTGGGCCGCCGCGAAGTGCCGGAGAACCTCTGGATCAAGTGCCCGGAAACGGGCGAAATGGTCTTCCATAAGGATCTAGAAGACAACAAGTGGGTCATCCCGGCTTCCGGCTATCACATGAAGATGCCGGCCAAGGCTCGGCTCGCCGATCTCTTCGACGACGGCGCCTATGAAGCGCTGATCCAGCCGAAGGTCGCACAGGATCCGCTGAAGTTCCGGGATTCCAAGAAGTATACGGATCGTCTGCGCGATAGCCGCATCAAGACCGACCAGGAAGACACGATCGTTGCCGGCGTCGGCAAGGTTCGCGGCCTGAAGCTCGTTGCCGTCGTGCACGAGTTCAACTTCATGGGCGGCTCGCTCGGAATCGCCGCCGGTGAAGCGATCGTCAAGGCCTTCGAGCGCGCCATCGCGGAGAAGTGCCCGCTGGTCATGTTCCCGGCGTCGGGCGGCGCCCGCATGCAGGAAGGCATTCTGTCGCTGATGCAGCTGCCGCGCACCACCGTTGCCGTCGACATGCTGAAGGAAGCCGGCCAGCCCTACATCGTCGTGCTGACAAACCCGACGACCGGCGGCGTCACCGCCTCCTACGCCATGCTCGGCGATATCCACATGGCCGAGCCCGGCGCCGAAATCTGCTTTGCCGGCAAGCGCGTCATCGAGCAGACCATCCGCGAAAAGCTGCCGGAAGGCTTCCAGACGTCGGAATACCTGCTCGAGCACGGCATGGTCGACATGGTCGTCAAGCGTCATGACATTCCCGATACGCTCGCGCGTGTCCTGAAGATCCTGACGAAGAAGCCGGCTGCCGTTGCCAACGAAAACAACGGCACGCTTGCGATCGCCGCAAGCGCCTGACCGCAAACATCACAGGCGGGTTGAGCGATGATACCCAGAGGTCAGACCGCGGTGAGCGAAGCAGCACAGGAAATCGACAAGCTTATGGGGTTGCACCCCAAGGGCTTCGATCTGTCTCTCGATCGCATTACCCGCCTGTTGGCCGTTCTCGGCGATCCGCAAAAGAAGTTGCCGCCGGTCATTCATGTGGCCGGCACCAACGGCAAGGGCTCCGTCACCGCCTTTTGTCGCGCGCTTCTGGAAGCGGGCGGCTATAGCGCCCACGTCCACACCTCGCCGCATCTCGTCAATTGGCACGAGCGCTATCGCATCGGCGTCGAGGGCGGTCGCGGAAAGCTCGTCGATGACGCGGTCTTTGCCGATGCGCTGCGCCGTGTCGCTGCCGCCAATGACGGCCAGAAGATCACCGTCTTCGAAATCCTGACGGCGGTCACCTTCATCCTGTTCTCCGAGCATCCGGCAGACGCGGCCATCATCGAAGTCGGCCTTGGCGGTCGCTTCGATGCCACCAATGTCATTTCCAATCCGGCGGTGTCGGTCATCATGCCGATCTCGCTCGATCACCAGCCCTATCTTGGCGACAGCGTCGAACTGATCGCCGCCGAAAAGGCCGGCATCATGAAGCGCAAGCGGCCTGTCGTTATCGGCAAGCAGGAATATGATGCGGCGCTCGACGTGCTGATCTCGACCGCCGAGCGTCTCGGTTGCCCGACCGCAGCCTTCGGCCAGGATTTCATGGCGCACGAGGAATACGGCCGGCTCGTCTATCAGGACGAATTCGGCCTCGCCGACCTGCCGCTGCCAAGGCTCCCCGGCCGCCACCAATATGCCAACGCTGCCGCAGCCATCCGCGCCGTAAAGGCCGCGGGCTTCACCGTCACCGAAGCGATGATGGAAAAGGCGATGGCAACGGTCGAATGGCCTGGCCGCCTGCAGAAGCTGAGCGATGGCAATCTGATCGCGAGCGCCCCCTCGGGTGCCGAGATCTGGGTCGATGGCGGCCATAATCCCGGCGCGGGCGAAGTCATCGCCGAAGCCATGGCCAATTTCGAGGAAAAGCAGCCGCGCCCGCTGTTTCTGATCATCGGCATGATCAACACCAAGGACCCGATCGGCTATTTTAACGCCTTCAAGGGCCTTGCGGAAAAGGTCTACTGCGTGCCCATTCGCGGCAGCGACGCGATGATCGACCCCGTCATTCTCGCCAATGCCGCCTATGACGCCGGCCTCGTCGCCGAGCCCATGTCTACGGTCGGCGAAGCACTGGAAGCGATCCGCGACACCGCCTTCGAGCGCGAACAGCCACCACGCATTCTGATCGGCGGATCGCTCTATCTTGTTGGCGACGTGCTTGCCGACAACGGCACACCCCCCAAATGAAAAAAGCCCGGCATCGACCGGGCTTTTTTCATTCTAATGTCCTGACAGATCAGGCCGCGCTGGAGATCCAGCTCGAAAGAGCGGTCTTCGGAGCAGCGCCAACCTTGATGTCGGCAACTTCGCCGGCCTTGAACATGGCAAGCGTCGGGATCGAGCGCACGCCGAACTGGGCGGCCAGCTCAGGATTTTCGTCGATGTTGAGCTTGGCGACCTTCACCTTGCCCTGGAACTCGACGGCGAGTTCTTCGAGGCTCGGAGCGATCATCTTGCACGGGCCGCACCATTCAGCCCAGAAATCGACAACGACGGGTTCTGCGGATTCCAGAACTTCAGCCTGGAAATTATTTATATCGACTTTCACGGTAGCCATAAGGCCGCTCCTTTAAAGGATTCCTGTTGAAGCACATGTGATGGTGCGCCGGCGGGATTTCAATGACCGGTATTTCACTTTGTTTTGAGCTGTGCAAGCGCCAATGCCATGGCCTCAGGCGTCAGCGTGTGCACGGAGCCGTTCTCGGTGTAGACGAGCACGCAATCGATCCGCTTGCCGGGATAGAGCGGCGCCATGATCGTCTGGTAAATGGCAAGCTGCGCCCGGTGTGCGAAGGGTATGGTCGCAGCCGTCTCCGGCGGCACGCGATTGGTCTTGTAATCGAGGATGACGACCCGGTCATCGAGCACCGCCAGCCGGTCGACACGACCCGAGACAGCATAGTCACGCCCGTCGAGCGTAAGCGTTCCCATGATCGAGACTTCCGCCTGTGCATGGGCCTCGAAAACCGGCTGCAGATCCGGCACGTCCAATAGTTTCAGAACCGAATCGATCAACCTGTCGCGCTCGTCCTGCGGCCAGAAACGGGCAGCGCGCTCGGCATAGCGCCTTGCCGCGTCCGCGCGCTCCGCCAGCGGTATCTCGGGCAAGGTCTGCAGCATCCGGTGCAGCAGGCGGCCTTTTTGCAGCGCGCGGTCGGATTTCGGCTTGTCGGTGAAGAGCGGCGAGGCCACGAGAAGATTGTCGGCCTCTTCGTCGATGATCGTTCCGGCTCCGGAAGGGCTGAGGGGTCGAGGGAGCTTCTTTTGCGGTGGCAGCGGGCGATTGAGGTCGAACGGCAAGGCGTCGCGGGCAGCAGTCTGCTCGACATGGTCGGCGCGCTCGAACATCCGCTCCATCGTTGGCACGCGCCATTCGACGCCCTGCCAGTCGCCGTCCGGCCCGGTAAAGGTGGCGGCTTCGACATGCGGATGGCTGTCGTCCATCGCAGCCGTTATCATCGCATGCCAGGTGTCGGTGTTGAGCCGCACGCCCCTGTAGCCGCAAACGATCAGCTGATCGGCCGCGCGCGTCATCGCCACGTAGAGAAGCCGGCGATATTCCTCTTCCGCCAACACCTGAATACGCGCGGCATCGGCCTGTGTCAGCGAATTGCTGAGATCGCCGAGCGGCACCCAGACCGGTAGCGGCGGCCGCTCGCCACTCTGCTCCAGCAGCCGCAGCTTCGGCATATGTGAATGCGTGAACGCCTTGGACCCGCCATCGACCAGAAACACGATCGGCGCCTCAAGCCCCTTCGAGGCGTGCACGGTCATGATCCGGACCTCGTTGCGGCCTTTGTCCTGCTCGCGCTTGACGACGGGGGCCTCGAGCTCAAGCGTCGAGATGAAGGACTGCAGGCCGGGCAGGGCGGCCGTCTCGTGGTCGAGCGTGAACGTCAGAAACTCGTCCAGAATGTCGCTCGCCTCGGTGCCCAGCCGCGCCAGAAACTGCCGCCGACCGCCATGAACCCCAACCACCCGGGCGTAGAAGTCGTGAACCGGGAGGCTCTTCGATTCCTCGAGAAACAGCTGGAGCCGAGCAACGACAGCCCCAAGGCGCTCGTTGCCATCCGCCCCATAGGCCTGCAGATGCGCCCACACGCTTTGGCCGTCGCCACGCAGCGCCGCCACCGCGAAGATGTCGTCTTCGTTGAGATCGAAAAGCGGGCTTTTCATAACGGCCGCCAGCGAAAGGTCGTCTTCCGGCAAGAGCAGGAAGCGGCCGAGCGCCACCAGGTCCTGGATCGCGATATGGCTGGTGAGCCGCAACCGGTCGGCGCCGGCAACCGGAATATTGCCGCGCCGCTTTAGCGCGCGCGTGAGCGCATTGACGAAGGCATCGCGCTTGCGCACGAGGACAAGGATATCGCCAGCTTCGATCAACCGCTCCTTGCCCTTTTCGATGATCGTCTTCTTGCCGACCATCATGTCGATCGTGTGCGCCATGCGCCGCGCCAGAATGGCGGCGGGTGCGCTTTCCGGCGTCGCGTCGAACGGTGCCGTCCAGTCCTCGTCCTTGATCGCGACCTCAGGCGCGATCATCTCCCACAGATCGACGGCTCCGGGGTGGCCGATACGATTGGAGCGATGCACCACCGGCTCGCCACCGGCGCTCAGTCCGCGCGCGTTGTCTGGCGGCGTGAAGATGTGGTCGACAGCAGCAAGCACGTCGGAGGTCGATCGGAAAGAGAGCGGCAATCG
This sequence comes from Rhizobium sp. S163, assembly GCF_030380805.1. NCBI lineage: Bacteria > Pseudomonadati > Pseudomonadota > Alphaproteobacteria > Hyphomicrobiales > Rhizobiaceae > Rhizobium > Rhizobium sp. S163. The sequence continues at coordinate 442,769 of NZ_JAUDSA010000038.1, forward strand.
AACCGAGGAGAAGTCCCGACCGCTCTGCGAAACGCGTTGCCGTGTTCGCCGGCTTTCTTCCGAGAAACGTTCGGGCCGCGCGCCCTGAAACGAATAGATCGACTGCTTCTCGTCACCGACCGCAAACAGCGTGCGCACCACGTCGCGCGCACTTTCGCCGGAGAAGAAATCCTCCGCCAGCGATTGGATCACGCTCCACTGGATCGGGCTGGTGTCCTGCGCCTCGTCGACGAGAATGTGGTCGATACCCTGATCCAGCTTGTAGTGGATCCACGGCCCGACATCGCTCTTGTTCAGAAGATCGGCGGTGCGGGTGATCAGATCCTCGAAGTCGAGCTGGCTCCGCTGCTTCTTGAGGTCGTCGTAGTCGCGATTGAGCCTGTCGGCGAGCACAAGGGCAGCGCGCGTGGCGTCGAACATCCGCACGATCTTCAGCCGGTCCCGGCAGGCGACCACATGCGCACGCGCCGCGGCAATGGCATCGACAAGCTCAGGCGCCTGGGAGAGCATCGCCTTCACAGTGAACTGCCCGTCCGCTTTCGGCTCGCCCTTGGCGGTGAGAAAGATCTTTTCCAGTGTTGGAATCCGGCGAAGGATATCCGTTTCCCGCACCACACTCTTAAGCGCGGAAGCCACCTCCTGCGCCTTCGCCCCGCCCTTGAGGTCGGCGAGCTCCAGATAAAGGCTGAGCGTGCCGCCAGCCAAACCGGGCAGCGGCCAGTATTGCCCGGCGATCGCAAGCTCGGTGTCACCCTCTGAAAGGCCAAGCTCTGCCCGCAAGACATTGTCGAGGCCACCATTCTGCTCGGCGGCCTGGGTGAATGCCTTGATCGCATTGCGGTTGGCGACGATCTCACCAAGCAGCGTTTCCAGCCCGGATTCGTCGCCGAGGTTGAGAACATAGGAGAAAGCATCCGCGAGCGCCTTGTCTTCCTCGGGCGTCGTCGCCGTCAGCAGCGAGCGGCGCGCGTCGGCAAGCAGTGTCGCGGCTGCCCGGTCGTCGAGCACGGAAAAGTGCCCGGCCACGTTCGCTTCCAGCGGAAACTGATGCAGCAGCGCTTCGCAAAAGGCGTGGATGGTCTGGATCTTCAGCCCGCCCGGGGTCTCCAGCGCCTTAGCGAAAAGCCTGCGCGCCTCCGCGAGCTTGAGGAAGTCGGGCGGCGTTCCCTCGATCTGGGCAATGCGCTTGCGAAGCTCCTCGTCCGAAAGCACAGCCCATTCGGCCAGCCGATCGAACACGCGGTTCGACATTTCCGAGGCTGCCGCCTTCGTATAGGTCAGGCACAGGATCGCCGAGGGTCGGGCGCCGGATAACAGCAGGCGGATCACCCGTTGTGTCAGGACGTGCGTCTTTCCCGATCCCGCATTGGCCGAAACCCAGGCCGATCGGCGCGGGTCGGATGCGATCGATTGCTGCACCGTCGTCCAGCTGGTCCAGTCGTGCGGGTCGTCGCCCTCAGGCAGTGCCGTTTCGTCACTCATCATTGCTGGCCTCATCGCTTTCGGCCGTCGACCACTCCGAGACGCGGGCAAGGTGATCGTAATCGCCGCCGAACTCGAATTGTTGGGCGGGAATAAGCCGTGAAGTAAAGCCCTTCTCGCCGGATTGCAGCAACGCTACGAATTTCACCAGCTGATCGATGGAATCGCCGGCAAGCTCGATCGCCGATTTCGCCTTGTCGCTGCGCGCCGAGAATTCGTTGTTGACGGTATCGACCTGGAACCGACTTCCCGGCCGCAGCCGCACATAGAGCAGATCCTGTGGCACCAGCTTGCCAGCATCCATGAACCCGCCGGCCTTCAGCACCTCGGCCTCCAGCGCCAGCTGCGGATCGAGCAACGCTCGCGCCTGCGCGGGCGAGGGGTTGTAGCCCGTCTTGTAGTCGATCAAATCGGCGGAGTGGGGCCCGGTGATATCGATCCGGTCGGCAACGCCGCTCAGCCGGATATCGACCTGCTCAAGCTGCATGGCGCCGCGCACTTCGGTGAGCGTCCGCTGAAGCCCCGGCCGCCGCTCTGCTTCCCAGGCGAGGAACGAGCGCGCCACCTCGCGGAAACGCGGACGCCAGACGGCATCGATATGCGCCGGCAGCTGCTCCATGTCGAACAGCTCGGTGAGGATGCGCTCCATCGCCGCCGTTCCGTCAGGCGTGCCGGCGATGTTGCCCTCGCGGATGAACCGGTCGATGATCTTGTGATAGAGCGTCCCGCGCTCGGCAGCTCCGGGATCGCGGTTGAAGGCATCGACTGCGTCGAGCTTCAAAACGCGGCGCGCATAGATCGCATAGGGGTCGCGCCGAAGCCGGCCGACCTCGCTGAACGAGTAGGATTTCGGCTGCACCTCGCGTGGCGGCGTCGGGCTCGGTCGCTGCGCCGGCGCTTGCCGCTGCCCCTCGTCGAGCAGACCCGCCCAGTGCACGAACTGCTCTCCCCGATCCTTCAGCGTCGCTTCGAAACTCTTCCCGCAAAAGGCCATCAGCCGCTGCAGCCAGCGAGAGGCGACGGTGGGCGTCGAGCCCTTGCGGAGTGCGCGGGTATAGACCAGGTGCCGCGTTCCGTTGGCCATCTCGAAGTCATGCGCCAGCTGGCCGATACGGCGCTCCGGCGGCTCCAACCCGATCTCTGTCTTCATCGATCGCGAGATGAAGGGATTGTTGGCGGTCTGGCCCGGCCAAGAACCCTCGTTCAAGCCGCCGAGGATCAGCGTATCGACGCTCTGCAGGCGCGCTTCCAGCGTGCCGAAGATGAACAGCCGCGGATGGCTGAGCGCTTGCGGTTTCACCGCCTGTCCGGCCGAGAGCGCCGCCATGATATCGATCCACTGCGCGCCGTCCGCCTCGATCTGGCCGTCGGTCCCGATCACCTCTCCAAGCAAAGTCGCCAGCGTGTCGCCCGCCTCGCCCGACCAGAGCCCGGAGAGATCGCCCTTCTCGTCGCGTGCGACCGCCTCAATGGCGCGGCCGGCGCGGTCAGCCCAGTCGGAAAGCGTGAAACGTGTGGTCAGGCCGCGACCAGCGGTTTCATGGCGCACCAGAGCGGAAGCGAGCGGCTCGGTTGCTGCACCCACCCGGCGGGCGAGATCGCGCGCCAGATCGATCGCGTGGACGGGAAGGGCCTTGCGCCAATGCGGCGCGTGCCGGTCGAGCGCCTGTTCGGAAAGCTGGTGTTCGAGAAGCGGCCCAAGCGCGCTAATATCGACCTCCGCCACGCCGCCACGCAAGGCCAGCAATTCGAGCGCAGCCACCGCCTCGGAAAGCGCGCCGCGCTCCAGCCCGAAGCGCGCCAAGGGATGCTTGAGAAGGCTGACGATCGCTACCGGATCGCCCGGTCGCAGCGCCGCTTCGAGCAGCAGCTGCAGCAGGGTTCCCTGCGGCATCGCTGCAAGCGGCGTGCCGGCGGAATCGTCGGCAATGATGCCGAAGCGCGAAAGCTCCGCCATCACGCGGCGGGCGAGGTTGCGGTCCGGCGTAATCAGCGCCGCGCGGCTTTCGCCGTCCTTTCCCGGCTGTTCCAATGCCAGCCGAAGCGCAATGGCGATCGCCGTCGCCTCTTCGCGCTCATTGCCGGCTTCGATCAGCGATACATCGGCAAAGGCGGCCGCAATATCGCTCTCCGAAAGCATTTCCTTCCACCGGCTCCAATCGCTGGTCGCCTCGGATGGAGACAGCGCATGCGAGAGGATCTGCGCGCGCACAGCAAGCGCGTCGGGTGCGTTCGCAAGTGTCGAAACATCCTCGCGAGTCAGGCTTAGGCGCTTCAAAAGCTGTGCTAGGCCATATTGCGAGTGGCTGCGGCTCGCAGCATCAGCCTTATCGGGCGCGACCATACGCCAGTGCTCATCGGGCATGCCGACATCGAGACCGGGCAGGACGATCACGCCCTCGCGCCGCGCCGCCACCGCCGCGATCAGATCGGCCGTTGCCGGCACCGAACCGGTCGATCCGGCGATAATGATCGGCCCGCTTTCCGGCATCGTCGCGATGCGGTTGGCTTCCGCTCTCAGGATCGCGTTGCGGTGCCGCGCCGGCGAGGACTTGCCGAGCTCGTTCAGGCGTTCCGGCCAGAAGGCGCTGGCGATCTGCAGAAACTCCGCCGTCAGCTGCCACCACAGCGCATGATCCCTCGCGCTCAGCGTCGCAAGTTCGCTCCAGTCGCGATCCTCGGTCTCGATGGAATCGATCAGCTCGGCCAGGTTTCTGGCAAGCCAGATCGCGTCGGCCGGGCTGGCGGGCGCAACAAGCGGCGAATCCGAGTGGATGCTGCGCACGATCTCCGGCAGCTTGTTGCGCCAGGCGAGAATGAGCCGCGCAAGTTCCAGGAGGCGTGCGGTGTTGGAAAGCGGCTGCGCGAGATCGAGCGTCGCCGGCAGCGCTTCGTCGAAATAGCCGCTATCGTCATCCGTCTCGCCAAGCGGCCGGATGATCGGCAGGATCGCGGACCGCCCACCCAGCAGATCGACGAACTCCGAGCGCAGCACGCGCACGGCGCGCCGCGTCGGCAGATAGATCGTCACCTTGGAAAGTGATAGCGGATCGCTCGGGTCATGGCGAAACAGCGGTGTCAGCCGTCCGTCGCAGAGCGTCTCTGCCAGGGTCGCGAGAAAGGGCAGCCCTGCCGGTATTGTGAGAACCCTGGGCTGGTGCCGCTCGCTCATGGCCTATGCCAACGCCCGGTAACGCCGGATCGTCTCTTCCGCATCGCCGATTGCCTCGGGCGTGCCGACGGTAAGCCAGTGTCCCTCGAGCATCATGCCGTAGAGCCGGTCGCGCGCGATCGCCTTGTCGAAATAGATGTTGAGATTGAAGGCGTCATCAGGCGCGTCGTCCAGAAACGCCGTCTGCATGGCAATCGCCCCGGCATAGACCACAGGGTCGGGACCATCGGCGCGAACACGGCTCAGCCGGCCAGCCTTATCGCGGTTGAAGTCGTTCTTTCCGTTATGCCCGGTCGTGTCCTCGAGATTGACACACAGCATCGCCATGTCCATCCGGTCCGCATCGAAGAATCCGGCTAAGCGCCGCAGGTTGCTCGGTCGGTCTCGCCGCTCGCCGATCCAGAAGAGATCGGCATTGGTGACGAACACGGGGCCGCGATCGAGCAGCTTCAAGCCCTTCGCCAAGCCGCCGCCGTTGTTCATCAGGCCGGCGCGCTCGTCGGAGATGATGATCTCGAGCGCCTTGTAGCGGCTGAGATGGTCGAGCATCTGGTCTGCGTGATGGTGGACATTGACCACCGCCTTCTCGACGCCCGCTTCGGCGAGCGAATCCAGCGCATAGTCGATCATCGCCTTGCCGTCGATTTTCACCAGCGGCTTGGGGATCGTATCGGTAATCGGGCGCATACGGGTGCCGAGACCGGCAGCCAGCACCATGGCTTGTTTGATGGTCATATCGTCCGAAACTTATGATTCGCTGGTGACTATTCCAGTCCTTACGCACCACTCGCGCAAGGGGGCAAGCGTTTCATGCTGAAGCGCCACGCTCAAATAGGAGAGCGTGCGCGGCATGTGCTTCATATAGCCAGGTTTTCCGTCGCGCTGCATCAACCGAACCCATAGGCCGGCGAGCTTGCAATTGCGCTGCGCCGACATGATTGCCCAGCTTTTCAGGAAGCCTGCCTCGTCGAATCCGCCCTGCGCGCGGCGCAGCGACAGATAGTGCTCCATCAGCCGGTCGAAGAGATGAGGCTCGATGGTCACGCGCGCATCCTGGGCGATCGAGGCGAGATCGTAGGCCGTCGGCCCGATCATCGCGTCCTGGAAATCGATCAGGCCGACCCGCTTTACGCCGATCTCGTCTTCCCGCCAGATGATATTGGGCGAATGAAAATCGCGCAGCAGCAGGTTCTTCTCGGCCGCATCGAGCTGGTCGATCAGCGCGTCCCAGATCGCCAGATATTCGTCGCGCTCCGCATCGGTCACCGGCGCCCCATCGCGTTTCCACGGCAGATGCCAGTCAAGCACCAACCGCACTTCCATCTTCATGGCGGTGCGGTCGAAATCCGGGATGTGGTGCACATGCTCGTCGGTGACGCGGATATCCTGCGGGATAGCTTGCGCATGCAGGGCCGCAAGGCATGCGACGCTTTCGAGATAGCGCTCGGCAATCGGCTGGCCGTTCTCGTCGAGAACCCCATCGCTGCCGAGATCCTCGATCAGCAGAATGCCCTGCTCGTAATCGACGTCATGGATCAGCGGCGTCGCGAAGCCGCGCTCGCGCAACACGTCGGCAATGGCGACGAAGGGATAGGCGTTCTCGGCAATATGCGCCACCTTCGGGTAGGGCTTGCCATCGAGCACCGGCGGCCCTTCCGGCAGCGGCGGCCAGTCCATCAGGATGCGGCGCACGCCGTCGTCTGGATAGATCGCCTCGTAGGCCCGTAGCGACGCGTCGCCCGTGAGAAACCGGCGCTTGGCAAGAGGGTAGCCGGCTGCGGCGAGAAAGGCGCGAATGGCGAGCACGCGTTTGATCCGCGCGGCCTGCTTTTCGGGCGCGGCGATCGTCGCCCGGCGTCCCACACCTTCATGCGTCAGCGTCAGCACGATCCGGTAACCAGGCAGCTCGCTCTCGGCCATCTCCGGCCATTCCACCAGACAGATCCCGCCCTGCAGCGCCTCATCGAAGCCGAGTTCGGTCAGTTCGGCGGCATCGCCAAGCCGGTAGAGATCGAAATGCGCGACGGGAATGCGCAAATCGTAGGATTGGACGAGCGTGAAGGTCGGGCTCGGTACTTCGAGCTCAGCGTCGTCGGCAATCGCGCGAATAAGCGCCCGCGATAGCGAGGACTTGCCGGCGCCGAGGTCGCCCGATAGCGCGAGGCAATCGCCCGGCTTCAGCGCCAGCGCCAGATCCTCGCCGAGACGGTCGGTCGCTGCCTCGTCTGCGAGGAAAAGCGAGATGACAGGCGCGCTTGTCGTCATTCGGCGGCGGCGTAGGAGGGGAGGTTGGCCGAAGGAATCCGGCAAATGACCGTCGTTCCCTTGCCCGGCTGGCTGTCGATGACGACCTGGCCGTTATGAAGGTTGACGAAGCTGTCGACGATCGACAGACCGAGGCCTGCACCGCCACGCTTGCCGCTCTTGGCCCCCGTCGCGAAGCGGTCGAAAACGGTCGAGATCATCTCTTGCGAGATGCCCGGGCCCTGATCGGTCACGCTGAAAACGAAGTCCGTTCCCTCGCGCTGGCAGGCCAGCGATATCGAGGCGCCCTCCGGCGAGAAATTCGCGGCATTGGAGAGAAGCTTGACCAGGATCTGCTTCAGGCGTTGCGGATCGGCGATGATCGAACCGAGCCGTGCGGGCGCCGTGATCTCCAGCGTCACGCCGCTTTCCTGCAGGCGGTCGGCGATCTGGATCGAGACGTCGTCGAGCAGGTCGCCGAGGTCGATCTCCGAATAATTCAACCGCATGATGCCGGCATCGACGGTCGCGAGATCGAGAATGTCGTTCACCAGCGTCAGCAGCACCGAGGAGGAGGTGGAGATATGGTCGATATACTCCGCCTGCCGCTCGTTGAGATCGCCGAGCCCCGGCGTGCGCAGCAGGTCGGTAAAGCCGATGATGTTGGTCAGCGGCGAGCGCAGCTCGTAGGAGACGTGCTGGACGAAATCGTTCTTCAGCTCGTCGGCCTTGCGCAGAGCGTCGTTCTTTTCCGTAAGCGCGCGTTCGGCGCGAACGCTATCCGTCATGTTGACGAAGGTCAGCATCGTCTGCGCGTTCGGCAGCGGAATGACGGCGTAATCGAGCACGAGGCCGGAGAACAGCTCCAGCGTTCCCTGGCTTGAGCGACGCTCGTCGTCGAAGCTGGTGATCAGCTCGGCAAAAGTCTTCCAGCCATCGGGCTTGTCGTAGGAGGGCGCGCAGGCATCGCCCAGCGCCCGGATATGCGTACCCGGCTTCGCTTCCGCTACGGTAATGCCCCAGAGCGCCCGGAATGCGGGGTTCGACAACTGAATACGCCCGTCGGGACCGAACACCGCCACGCCTTCGGACAGATGATCGATCGTTTCGCCCTGAACCTTCACCAGCGTATTGTAACGCGTCTCGAGATCGACCTGTTCGGTCAGGTTTTCGAACACCCAGGTGGCGCCGCCCTGCGGATGCGCGGTCGCGAAGACGCGCAGCGTCTGGCCGTTCGGCAGATGCCAGAGGTCGGATTGCGTATCGAGCGCCCGGTAAACCGAAAGTGCGGTCTCTTTCCAGGTCTTCCAGTTCAGCTGGTCCGGCAGCTTCTTGGCGGCGCGCAGGCGCTCCAGCAGCTCGGCATTGTCAGGCTTGCTCTCAAGGAATGCGATATCGAGCTGCCACAGCGTCACGAAAGCCTGGTTGTAGAACTGCAGGCGCTGGTCGCCGTCGAAGATCGCGACCGGGGTCGCGAGGTGGTCGAGCGTCTCGGCGTGGCTCTTCAGCGTCCGTTCCAGCTCGGCGCGAACGGTCTCGACGCCGGAGACATCGACCGCGATGCCGGCCGAACCGCTCGGAACCTTCACATCGACAACGTCGAGGAAGGTGCGGTTGCCGTGGATGACGGTCGAGATTTTGTCGTGGAACGGCGATTCCGGCGTGGCGACGGCGCGGATGCGCTCGCGCGCAATGGTCGTCAGGATCTCGCGGCCTTCGGAGATCGCCTCGTCGGGTGATGCGGCGTCGACGGCAGCGCCATAGGCGTGGTTCACCCAGGTTAGCCGGCCTTCGGTGTCGCGCTGCCAAGCCGGCAGGTCGATGGAATCAAGCAACCCCTGAAACGCCGAGATCGACGACATCAGCCGGTCGCGCTCGATCTTCAGTTCGGCAAGCTCGGCGCGCAGATTGTTCAGCGCTACGAAGCGAACGAAGGCGCGGCCGCCGGAAACCCGGCCCTGCGCTTCCAGAACCTCTTCGCGGTGGGTCTCGACGACGATGTCGAAGCTCTTGGCCGACTGCCGCAAGCCGTCGATGGCGCGGTCGAGTTCCGATGCCGAGCGTGGCTTCAGCCAGAGGCCAAATGCCAGGAATTCATTGTCCTGCGGTGCGCCGGTCTCGGCCGGCAGCTGTCCCAGCAGTTCGGGACGCTCGTCGCCGTCCCAGATCACGATGCGGCGGTTCTTGTCGGCGATCAGCGCCTGATACTGCGAAATGCGCTGCTGCGCATCCGATAGCGCGGAACGGATCTCGCGGCCTTCGCTCTCGAGATTGCCGCGCTGGCGCACGACCCAGAGCGTGGAAAGAAGGGCTGCCGAGATGACGCCGATCACGACGGAGAAACCGACGACCTGCGTGGAGGTGAAAAGATGCGGAGACGTGGCAGCCTCTGACGCCGCCTGTGCGAAAACCGGCTGGGCGATTGACGCCATTGCAGTCCCCGCGGCAAAGATCCTTGCCACCCGAGCCAACAAGCCTGATCGCTGCGTCGACGCCTTGCGGGCATCGACCGGTTTTCCATTGCCCGGGTGATCAGTGCAGCAAGACGGGTAAACGCCGTCTTCTGCCTGTTTGACCAGGCGGTGCATCATTTCCGACATGCGCGGTATGTCTCCGTCCTTTTGTGCCGCATTACGACAAGACATCCCATTTTCGAAGCAAACGGACGCGTCCGTCTCCACGAATCGAGTGTTAAAACAATACTTCGGATAGGATTCGTCGGGAAGATGTGTGCCAAAAAATAAGGGTGCGGCATTTGTCAATGCCGCACCCTCTAGATGTTGTGGATATCAGATCCGCTATTAGTATCTGTAGTGGTCAGCCTTGAACGGACCCTGCGGCGTGACGCCGATGTAGGATGCCTGTTCTTCCGAAAGCTGCGTCAGCTTGACGCCGAGCTTGGCGAGATGCAGGCGCGCGACCTTCTCGTCGAGGTGCTTCGGCAGGATGTAGACCTGGTTCTGGTACTGGCCGGGCTTGGTGAAGAGCTCGATCTGCGCCAGCGTCTGGTTCGTGAACGAAGCCGACATGACGAAGGACGGATGGCCCGTCGCGTTGCCGAGGTTCAGCAGGCGGCCTTCCGAAAGCAGGATGATGCGGTTGCCCTTCGGGAATTCGATCAGGTCGACCTGCGGCTTGATGTTGGTCCACTTCAGGTTACGCAGGGCGGCAACTTCGATTTCGTTGTCGAAGTGGCCGATGTTGCCGACGATCGCCATGTCCTTCATCGCGCGCATGTGGTCGATGCGGATGACGTCCTTGTTGCCGGTCGTGGTGATGAAGATGTCGGCGGTCGAGACGACGTCTTCGAGCGTGACGACTTCGAAGCCGTCCATGGCAGCCTGCAGTGCGCAGATCGGGTCGACTTCCGTGACCTTGACGCGTGCGCCGGCGCCGAGCAGCGAAGCGGCCGAGCCCTTGCCGACGTCGCCGTAACCGCAGACGACGGCAACCTTGCCGGCCATCATCACGTCGGTGCCGCGGCGGATGCCGTCAACCAGCGATTCCTTGCAGCCGTACTTGTTGTCGAATTTCGACTTGGTGACGGAGTCGTTGACGTTGATGGCAGGGAAGGGCAGCAGGCCCTTCTGGGAAAGCTGGTACAGACGGTTGACACCCGTGGTGGTTTCTTCGGTGACGCCCTTGATCGCGTCGCGCTGCTTGGTGAACCAGCCAGGCGAAGCGGCAAGGCGCTTCTTGATCTGTGCGAAGAGGATCTCTTCTTCTTCCGAGTGCGGGTTCGACAGCACGTCTTCGCCGGCTTCGGCGCGGGCGCCGAGCAGGATGTACATGGTAGCGTCGCCACCGTCATCGAGGATCATGTTGGAGAGGCCGCCATCGGCCCACTGGAAGATCTGGTCGGTGTAGACCCAGTAGTCGTGCAGCGACTCGCCCTTGACGGCGAAAACAGGAACGCCCGAAGCAGCGATCGCGGCAGCGGCGTGGTCCTGCGTCGAGAAGATGTTGCACGACGCCCAGCGCACTTCGGCGCCGAGAGCAACCAGCGTCTCGATGAGCACGGCCGTCTGGATCGTCATGTGCAGCGAGCCGGTGATGCGCGCGCCCTTGAGCGGCTTCGATGCGCCGAACTCTTCGCGGCAGGACATCAGGCCCGGCATTTCGGTTTCAGCGATCGTGATTTCCTTGCGGCCGAAGTCTGCGAGGCCGATATCGGCGACGACGTAATCTTTTTCAGTGCTCATTGGGTTCTCCATGCTGAAAGCGTCTCAGATGCGAAGGCGCGAAACGAGGTCGCGCGACGAAAAGCTCCGCGCAGGCGCGGTCATGCCAGCCGTTTAGCAGGCTTCTATGACGAAGGCAATAATGATATAAAGAAGTCTTTATATGTTTATATGGTCCGGCGGACCGTTACATATCTTCGCCGAACTTGTTCTGGATCAGCTGGTCCAGCGCGTCGAGCGCCTGTTCGGCCTGGTTGCCGCTGGCCGAGACCAAAACGCTTGAGCCAGGGCTCGCGGCCAGCATCATCAGTCCCATGATCGAGTTGCCGCCAACGGTCATCCCATCTTTCGACACGGTGATCGAAGCGTCGAAGGTTTCGACCGTCTGCACGAATTTCGCCGAAGCGCGCGCATGCAGGCCACGCTTGTTGATGATGAGAATTTCGCGGGAGAGCTGGACGGTCATCTGGGGCTCGTTACTTGCCGCTCAAGACGCGGCTGGCGACATTGATGTATTTGCGGCCGGCTTCGGATGCCTCGGCGAGCGCCTTTTCCATATTGTCCTCGCCGCGCACGCCGGCGAGCTTGATCAGCATTGGCAGGTTCATGCCGGCGATCACCTCGGTATGTCCGCTGCTCATCACGGAGATCGCCAGATTGGAAGGGGTACCACCGAACATGTCGGTCAGGATGACCACGCCATGGCCGTCATCGGCGTTTGCAACAGCGCCCAGAATGTCCTGGCGTCGCTGATCCATGTCGTCTTCGGGGCCGATACAGACCGTCTCGATGAATTTCTGAGGACCGACAACATGTTCGACCGCATGACGAAACTCTTCAGCCAGCTTGCCGTGAGTGACAAGCACAAGTCCGATCATGATACTACTGCTCCCAATGGCGTATGCAAACGGTAGGCCCAATATCGCAACGCAGCAATCGCGTCCACCGTGGGGGCACATCTTGGCTATGAAAAGCCGAATGGCAAGACAAAAATGCACGGTTTCGCGCGCCAGCTGCCGGTTTCGTGGGCATTAGCGCCCGATTTCGGGTGCTTTGGCTATCAATACCGCCAGTGGAAGCGGCACATTAGCCAGCAACCGAATGACGGGCAGCGTGATACCCTGCGAAACCACGGTCGTCTCGCCCTCCGGCGGCACGCGGTCTTCCCCCGAAACATGGCCGGGGAGCACCGCATAATGCATAGGCGCTTCCTGGATAAAGGGGAGGCGGACAATACCGGTTCCGCGCAGCTCGATCAGCCCTTGTATGGAAGGCGGGCAGGTCGCGATCGCAATCGTGTCCCGCGCCGAGATCAACACCTGATCGTCGGCGACCAGCGCGGCATCAATCCCGATCCTCTTAGCCTCGGTAAGGCAGGCAAAAGCGAGCATCGATTTGCCCCAGCCCGATGGCCCCATGAAGAGAAGCCCGGTCTTGCCGACGACGATCGCCGTCGCGTGAATATTGACCGGGGCCGTGGTCATGAGTTGGGATCTGCGGGCAGCGCAAGCGTGAAGCGGGCGCCGACCACTTCTTCGGTCTCCGCGTCAATGATGTTTTCAGCGCGTAGCGAACCGCCATGCGCTTCAGCGATCTGCCGGCTGATAGACAGGCCTAGGCCTGAGTTCTGGCCAAAGCCTTCGGACTCGGGCCTGTCGGTATAGAAGCGTTCGAAGATGCGGTCGATATTCTCGGCCTGAATGCCGGGGCCGTTATCCTCGATATAGACGATGCAGCGCGAGCGGGTGCGCACCAGACGAACGGTGATTTTCCCGTCCTGGTCGGAGACGAAGGAGCGCGCGTTCTCGATCAGGTTGGTGACGATCTGACCGATGCGCAGGTCGTGGCCGTTAACCAGGAAGCGCGTCTTCACGCCGGGCTTGCGCTCGATCGCGAATTCGATCTGCACTTCCTTCTTGCGGTTGCGGATCTGCCGCGAGATCTCCACGAGATCGCGAAGCAGAACTTCCAGATCCACCGATCCCGCATCGACGCGGGCAAGCTCGGCATCGAGGCGCGAGGCGTCGGAGATGTCGCTGATCAGGCGGTCGAGGCGGCGCACGTCGTGCTGGATGACATCCATCAACCGCTTCTTGGAATCGTCCGATTTCGCCAGCGGCAGCGTCTCGACGGCGCTGCGCAGCGATGTTAGCGGGTTCTTCAACTCGTGGCTGACATCTGCCGCGAAGCTCTCGATCGCATCGATACGGTCGTAGAGCGCGGTCGTCATGTCGCGCAGCGCGATCGACAGGTTGCCGATCTCGTCCTGGCGAACCGAGAAATCAGGGATTTCCTCGCGCTCCTTGGAGCCGCGACGCACGCGGATCGCCGCGGCCGAGAGACGGCGCAGCGGGTTGGCGATCGTCGACGACAGCACGAGCGACAGGAGCACGTTGACCAGCGTCGCGACGCCGAAGACGCGCATGATGCCGAGACGCTCGGCGTGGACGATGTTGTCGATATCGCCGGCCTGCGTCGATAGCAGCAGCACGCCGAGCACGGCGCGAAAGCGCTGGATCGGCACGGCGACGGAGACGATCAGCTCGCCCTTTTCCGTGGTGCGGACGACAGCGCCGCGCACACCGGTCAGCGCGTTCATGACTTCAGGATAGATCGAGCCGTCGCCGCCGGGCGCTTCCTTGTAAAGCGGCAGGTTGCCCGGCTGCAGAACCTTGTTGAAGATCGTCGTGAACCACTCGCCCCAGGTCTGCTCCTCATCGGCAACCGGCGGAAGGTCGAAGCGCAGCACCTGACCGCGCGAGTAGAGATGACGCGAATCGAGCAGCAGGTTCGCATCGGCATCGAAGATGCGCGCGCGTGTGCGGGTCGGTGAGATCAGCCGACGCAGAACCGGCGCGACCTTTTCCGGGTCGATCGGGAATTCCAGGTCCTCGTCATTCGGAACCGGGGTAATGCTCTGGCCGGCCTGCAGTTCCAGAAGCTTTTCGGGATCGATGGTGATCGAGTTGGTATCGACCGAGGCCGAAGCCGAGACCGCGCCGGCGATGATCTCACCCTGCGTCAACAGGCTCTCGACGCGGGCGTCGATCAGCCCCTCGCGAAACTGGTTGAGATAGAGAATGCCGCCGACAAGAACGACGAGGGCTGCGAGATTGAAGAAAAGGATGCGGCGCGTCAGGCTGGAAAAGACGGCGTTGCCGAAGATACGGCGAATGATCGTGAAGGGATGCGACCAGCGTCGTCCCCTGACGCGTCGGCCTACGCCGTCTGCGTCATCCAGATCCTTCTCCTGCACCAACTGTGCCAACGACAGCCCTTTCGAAGAGCGGGCCGCGTCCGCGGCGCCGGCTCTCATATATTCTTATCCGCCGCGCCCTTAGGCGTCAGGCTGCTTCGCGGAAGCGGTATCCCACTCCGTAGAGCGTTTCAATCATATCAAAGTCGTTGTCGACCATCTTGAATTTCTTGCGCAGCCGCTTGATGTGGCTGTCGATGGTGCGGTCGTCGACATAGACCTGCTCGTCATAGGCCGCATCCATCAGCGCGTCACGGCTTTTGACGACGCCGGGGCGCTGCGCCAGCGAGTGCAGGATCAGGAATTCGGTAACGGTCAGCGTCACCGGCTCGCTCTTCCAGGTGCAGGTGTGGCGCTCCTGGTCCATGACAAGCTGGCCGCGCTCGAGCGAGCGCGCGAGCTGTGCGGCACCGGGCTTGGGTGCTGCACCCGTGGCGGCAGCCGCTGCGGCTTCGCGGCCGGCGGCGCGGCGCAGGACGGCGCGAACGCGCTCGACCAGCAGTCGCTGCGAGAACGGCTTGGTGATGAAGTCGTCGGCGCCCATCTTCAGGCCGAAGAGTTCGTCGATCTCTTCATCCTTGGAGGTGAGGAAAATCACCGGCATGTCGGATTTCTGGCGCAGACGGCGCAGCAGTTCCATTCCGTCCATGCGCGGCATCTTGATATCGAAGATCGCCAGATGCGGCGGGCGGGCGAGAAGACCGTCAAGGGCCGAGGCGCCATCCGTATAGGTCTCGACCTTGTATCCTTCGGCCTCAAGCGCGATCGACACCGAGGTCAGGATGTTACGGTCGTCATCAACGAGCGCGATTGTCGGCATTGTATTCGTCTCCGTCATCTAATGCGCGTCTCCAGGTTTTTTGAAGGTCCCCAGGCGGCCATATGAACCGGATGCGCTTATGGGGATAAAGGTGGAACAAATTGTGGCAAAGATAAAGGGTGGGGCGATCGGTAATTTTTGAAGACAACCGAAAGTCGTGCGGTGAAATCGACTACGCCAAGTCAGTTCAAACGATTTAAAATAAACGCCAGAAATTTAAATCGATTAAATAACTGATATCATTAAATAATATCGATTTATACCACTTGCGTTTTAAAAATCCTGTCCGTAGGTTCGCGCTCAGTTCTTAACGGCGTGAGCCCCAAGGGAAGGAAATGACCATGGAGCAGTTCGGTACACACAACCCAGCGATAGAGCTGGCGACGGCAGGTTTTGCAGGCGCGAAGAGCGTTCGCTATAACTTCACCGCCGCCTCCCTCTATGAAGAGTCGATTCGCCGGGGAGAAGCCGAACTCACCGCTCACGGCGCCTTGCGGGCATTGACCGGCCAGCACACCGGCCGCTCACCCAAGGACAAGTTCGTCGTTCGCGACGCGAATACCGATGGCCAGATCTGGTGGGACAACAACAAGCCCATGTCGCCGGAGCATTTCGCGCTGTTGAAGCAGGACATGCTGGCGCACGCCGCCGGCAAGGAGCTCTTCGTGCAGGACCTGATCGGCGGTGCCGATGAGGCGAATGCGCTGCCGACCCGCGTGGTCACCGAGCTTGCCTGGCACTCGCTGTTCATCCGCAACCTGCTGATCCGGCCGGAACGTTCCACGCTGGAGAGCTTCGCGCCGAAGCTGACGATCATCGATCTGCCGACTTTCAAGGCCGATCCGGAGCGCTACGGCTGCCGCACCGAAACCGTCATCGCTTGCGACCTGACCAACGGCGAAATCCTGATCGCCGGCACCTTCTATGCCGGCGAAATGAAGAAGTCGGTCTTCACCGCGCTGAACTATTTGCTGCCCGCCAAGGGCGTCATGCCCATGCACTGCTCGGCCAATGTCGGCCCGGATGGCGATGCCGCGGTCTTCTTCGGCCTGTCGGGCACCGGAAAGACGACGCTTTCGGCCGATCCAGCCCGTACGCTGATCGGCGACGACGAGCACGGCTGGGGCGAGGACGGCATCTTCAATTTCGAAGGCGGCTGCTACGCCAAGACCATCCGCCTCTCGGCCGAAGCCGAGCCGGAGATCTACGCGACGACGCAGCGCTTCGGCACCGTGCTCGAAAACGTCGTGCTCGATGAAAACCGCATTCCTGACTTCAACGACGGTTCGCTCACGGAAAACACCCGTTGCGCCTATCCGCTCGATTTCATCCCGAACGCCTCGGAAACCGGCCGCGCCGGCCATCCGAAGACGATCATCATGCTGACGGCCGATGCCTTCGGCGTCATGCCGCCGATCGCCAAGCTCACGCCGGATCAGGCCATGTACCACTTCCTGTCCGGCTACACCGCCAAGGTGGCCGGCACGGAGCGCGGCGTGACCGAGCCGGAAGCGACCTTCTCGACCTGCTTCGGCGCCCCCTTCATGCCCCGGCACCCGTCGGAATACGGCAATCTGCTGAAGGAGCTGATCGGCCGCCACGGCGTCGAATGCTGGCTCGTCAACACCGGCTGGACCGGCGGCGCATATGGCACCGGCAAGCGCATGCCGATCAAGGCGACACGCGCGCTGCTCGCAGCCGCGCTTTCGGGCGAACTCAGCAAGGCCGATTTCCGCGCCGATCCGAACTTCGGCTTCGCCGTTCCGGTCGCGGTCGAAGGTGTCGAAAGCGGCATTCTCGATCCGCGCTCGACCTGGGCCGACGCTGCCGCTTATGACGCGCAGGCGAACAAGCTGGTGACCATGTTCATCGACAATTTCGCCAAGTTCGAAGGCCATGTCGACGGCGGAGTGCGCGATGCGGCCCCGGGTTTTCGGGTGGCCGCTGAGTAAATCAGCGACAACTGATTGATGATTCACGTGAAACCCGGCCCGGAACGGCCGGGTTTTGCGCGTTTTGAAGCGCCTTTCCAAGCGGGAGGCGATGTGAGATAGACATCACATGGCCAGCGACCCGCTCTATATCAACGACAGGATCACCATCGCGGGATGGGAACTGACGGAACAGTTCGTTCTGGCGGGTGGTCCCGGCGGGCAGAACGTCAACAAGGTCTCGACATCAGTCCAGCTCTTCTTCAACATCCAGAATTCGCCGGCGCTGAACGAGCGCGTAAAGATCAACGCCGTGAAACTGGCGGGTCGTCGCATGTCCAAGGAAGGCGTGCTGATGATCGAGGCGAGCCGCTTCCGCAGCCAGGAACGCAACCGCGAGGATGCGCGCGAGCGGTTGAAGGAGCTGATCCTCGAGGCCGCCAAGCCACCGCCGCCGCCGCGCAAGAAGACCAAGCCGACCAAGGGCTCCGTGGAACGCCGACTGAAGGCCAAGTCCGGCCGCTCCGACGTCAAGAAGATGCGCAGCCGCCCGAGCGGCGAATAGTCAGGGGAGGGCACGATGCTGCAGCTGCCGAACGGCATTCGCCACAGCCCGGATTATCTGAGCCGTCCCCGCCAGGAAGCGCTGGTCGATATCATCCGCAGCATCGTCGCGCAGGCGCCGCTCTACACGCCTGTCATGCCCGGAACCGGCAAACCCATGTCGGTGCGCATGACCAATTGCGGTTCGCTCGGCTGGGTCACCGACAAGGAGCGCGGCTACCGCTACCAGCCGACCCATCCGGCCACGGGAAAACCATGGCCCGAAATCCCGGCCGAGTTGCTCGATATCTGGAATGATGTGTCCGGCTACGACAAGCCGCCCGAGGCCTGTCTCGTGAACTTCTACTCAGACGACGCCAAGATGGGCCTGCATCAGGACAAGGACGAGCAGGATCTGTCAGCGCCCGTCGTGTCAATCTCTCTCGGCAACACCTGCCTGTTTCGCGTCGGCGGCCTCGAGCGCACGGACAAGACCATGTCCTTCAAGCTCTCAAGCGGCGATGTCGTCATTCTCGGCGGGCAGGGGCGCCTGTGTTTCCACGGCGTCGACCGCATTTACCCGGCAACATCCACGCTTTTGAAAAATGGCGGCCGCATCAACCTCACGCTTCGGCGTGTAACGCCTTAAAGCTTGCGGAGCGCCACCTGCTCGATCAGATGGTTCTGCCCCTTGCGCAGGATGAGATCCGCACGCGGACGCGTGGGCAGGATGTTTTCGCGCAGGTTCTTCAGGTTGATGTTCTGCCAGAGCCCCTCGGCGATCGACAGCGCTTCCTCCTCGCTGATCGAGGCGTAGCGGTGGAAGAACGAGTTCGGATCGCGGAACGCGGTCTCGCGCAGTCCCATGAAACGGGTCACGTACCAGTCGTGAATCCGGCTTTCATCCGCGTCGATATAGATCGAGAAGTCGAAGAAATCCGAGACCATCGGCACGATCTTGCCGCCCGCCGGCAGGTCGCGCGATTGCAGCACGTTGATCCCTTCGAAGATCAGGATATCAGGGCGGTCGATGATCTTGTATTCGTTGGGCAGCACGTCATAGACGAGGTGCGAGTAGGACGGCGCCTTGACGTCGGGCTGCCCGGCCTTGATCGCCGCCAGAAACCGCAGGATCGCGCCCGTGTCGTAGCTCTCCGGGAAACCCTTGCGCTGCATCAGGTTTTCCCGCTGCAGCACGGCGTTGGGATAGAGAAAGCCGTCGGTGGTCACCAGATCCACCTTCGGGCTCGATGGCCAGCGACGCAGCAACTCCTTCAGGATACGCGCGGTTGTCGATTTACCGACGGCCACCGAGCCGGCGATCCCGATCACGAACGGCGTCTTCGCCACGTTGGACAGGCTGAGGAACCGGTTGCGCTGCTTGAACAGGAGCAGCGACGATTCCACATGCGCCGAAAGCAGGCGCGATACAGAGAGATAGATACGCCGAACTTCGTCGAGGTCGATCGGATCGCCCATCGAGCGCAGCCGCTTGACCTCGTCCGAGGTCAGCGTCATCGGCGTATCCGCCCTGAACTTCGCCCATTCCTCGGAAGAAAAGAAGTGATAGGGCGAATAGGCATTCGCCTGGAAATGATCGTGCGCCTCGGGCGCACCGGTGATCTGTCTTGCGATACCCATCAGCTTTGCCGACTGGCCTTCTCCCTGAGGCCGGATTGAGCGGTACGGCGCTCAAGTTCCGCCATGACATCTTTTAGCGGAATACCGGCGATCTTCAATACGACCAAGAGATGATAGAGCACGTCGGCCGCCTCATAGGTGAGGTTTTCGCGGTCGTCGGTGATGGCAGCCATCACGGTTTCGATCGCTTCCTCGCCAAGCTTCTTCGCCGCCTTGGGCTGGCCGGCCGCAACGAGCTTCGCCGTCCAGGATTCGTCGGGCGAGGCCTTCGACCGCGCATTGACGATCTTCTCGAGGTCGCTGAGTGTGAATTCGCTCATCATATCGCTTTCAGTCTTAGTCGAGACGCATGTCGATGCCGCAGGAAGACATATAGCGCTTCGCTTCGCCGACGGAATAGGTGCCGAAGTGGAAGATCGAGGCGGCGAGAACCGCCGTCGCATGGCCTTCCTTGACGCCGGCCACAAGATCGTCGAGATCGCCAACACCGCCGGACGCAATGACCGGAACGCGCACCGCGTCAGCGATCGCCCGCGTCAGCGCCAGATCGTAGCCGGCTTTCGTTCCGTCTCGGTCCATTGAGGTCACCAGCAATTCGCCGGCCCCGCGCTCGACCATCCGGCGCGCGAAATCCACCGCATCGATGCCCGTCGCGTTGCGGCCGCCATGGGTGTAGATCTCCCAGGCGCTGGCGTCTCCGCCGGCAGGCGTCTGCCGGCGCTTGGCGTCGATCGAGACGACGATGCACTGGTCGCCGAACTTGTCGGCCGCTTCCGCCACGAAATCGGGATTGCTGACAGCCGCCGAATTGATCGAGACCTTGTCGGCGCCGCAGAGCAGCAGCTTGCGGATGTCGGCGATTGTGCGAACGCCGCCGCCGACGGTAACAGGCATGAAGCACTGGTCGGCCGTGCGCGACACCACGTCGAAGATCGTTTCGCGGTTGTCGGAGGAGGCGGTGATGTCGAGGAAGCAGAGCTCGTCGGCGCCGGCCGCATCATAGGCCTTGGCGGCCTCGACGGGATCGCCGGCATCGACGAGGTTGAGGAAGTTGACGCCCTTGACGACACGGCCGTCCTTGACGTCGAGGCAGGGAATGACGCGAGCCTTCAGGGTCATTGCGCGGTCTCCTTCGCGCGCGACGCTTTAATGAGCGCCAGCGCTTCCGTGGGATCGATACGGCCATCATAGAGCGCGCGGCCGGAAATCGCGCCTTCCAGCTTGGCGGCATCCGGCTTCAGCATCCGCTTGATGTCGTCGATCGAGGCCAGTCCGCCCGATGCGATGACGGGGATCGATACGGCGTCGGCCAGTTCCAGCGTCGAATCCCAGTTGATGCCGGTCAGGATGCCGTCGCGGTCGATATCGGTGTAGATGATCGCCGCCACACCGGCGCCCTCGAACTTTTCGGCGAGCTCGATGATGCCGAGCTCGGACGCTTCCGCCCAACCCTCGACAGCCACCTTGCCGCCCTTGGCGTCGATGCCGACGGCCACATGTCCAGGGAATTTGCGGCAGGCCTCGATGACAAGCGCCGGATCGCGCACGGCAACGGTGCCCAGGATCACCCGCGAAAGCCCGCGAGACAGCCAGCTTTCGATGTGGTCGAGCGTGCGGATGCCGCCGCCCAGCTGTACCGGGTTCTTCGTGGCCTTCAGGATCGCATCGACAGCAGCACCATTGACGCTTTCGCCGGCGAATGCGCCGTTGAGGTCGACCACGTGCAACCATTCGAAACCCTGGTCCTCGAAGGCTTTGGCCTGCGCGCCGGGGTCGGGATTGTAGACGGTGGCCTGCTCCATATCGCCCAGCTTGAGGCGAACGCACTGGCCGTCCTTGAGGTCGATGGCGGGAAATAGGATCATTCTGTCAGTCCTTCAAAGGCGCGAGCTCAGGGCTTCCAGCGCAGGAAATTGGCAATCAGGGCGAGGCCGAGCTTCTGGCTCTTCTCGGGATGGAACTGTGCGCCGGCCATGTTGTCGCGCCCGACAAAGGCCGTCAGCGGTCCGCCATAACCTGTCGTAGCAATCACATCCTCGGGGTTCTGCGCGGCAAGATGATAGGAATGCACGAAATAGGCATGCAGCCCGTCGGTGCCGGTCGCAATACCCTCGAACAGCGGGTGAGGGCGCTTCAGGTCCAGCGTATTCCAGCCGATCTGCGGTATCTTCAGATTGGGATCATCAGGTGTCATTTCAACGACGTCGCCGGGGATCCAGCCGAGGCCTTCGGTCGTGGTCTTCTCCAGCCCGCGCGAGGACATCAGCTGCATGCCGACGCAGATGCCGAGGAAAGGCCGCGCCTTCTTCTCGACCACGTCGATCAGCGCCTCGGTCATCCCCGGCACGGCGTCCAGTCCACGGCGGCAATCGGCATAGGCGCCGACACCCGGCAGCACGACGCGATCGGCAGCGGCAACGACCTCGGCCTTGTCGGTGAGGTCGATCACTGCGTTAACGCCGGCCTCGCGAGCGGCCCGCTCAAAGGCCTTCGTCGCCGAACGCAGATTGCCGGAACCGTAGTCGATAATTGCGACGCGCATCAGCGTCCTCCATCAAAGCCAAAGAGACCGAGGGATGTTGCGGTGCCGCGCTCCGTGCGGCTCCCGCCATCCCACTGCGGCGACGGCATACGCGTGTCGTCACGGAGATCGGTCTGAAATTCAGAAAAGTAGATTTCCTCGGCGACATCGAGCCGATCGGCCGAAATCAACGCCTCGTCCTGCCAGCCCTTGGAGGCAAGGTTGCGAACGCGCAGATTCTGCCCCTCCAACCCGACGAGCAGGCTGGTGCCGAAGGTCACGGCAAAGCCGACCAGCCACATTCCCGGTTGATCCATCAAAGCGCCGCCGATGCTCTGCAAGAGAAAGGCGGCGACGGCGTAAAGCCAGAGCCGGTGGACGGCGAGCCAGATCCAGGGAAACAGAAAGCCGAGAACGGTAAAGCCGTCGCGAATGAACCGCGTCTTCTCGTGCTTGATATCGGTGCCGCCGGGGGCGGTCAGAACCAGATAGCTGGAAGTCATGTCGTCAAGCTCCCTGAAGGGGCTTAGACGAGCGTGCCCTTCGTCGAGGGAACACGGCCCGCCTGCCTAGGATCGATCTCTGTCGCGGTGCGCAGCGCGCGGGCGACGGCCTTGAAGCATGTCTCGGCAATATGGTGGTTGTTGGCACCATAATGGTTCAGGATATGCAAGGTGATCCCGGCGTTCTGGGCGAGTGCCTGGAAGAATTCGCGGACAAGTTCGGTGTCGAACGTGCCGATCTTCGGCGCGCTGAACGACACGTTCCAGACGAGAAAGGGGCGACCGGAGAGATCGACGGCGGCCTTCGTCATCGTCTCGTCCATGGCAAGGTCGATCGAGGCGTAGCGGGTGATGCCGCGACGGTCGCCGAGCGCCTTGGCGATGGCCTGGCCGATGGCGATGCCCGTGTCTTCCACCGCATGATGGTCGTCGACGTGCAGATCGCCCTTGGTTTCGATCTCCATGTCGATCAGCGAATGTCGCGACAGTTGGTCGAGCATATGGTCGAAGAAGCCGACGCCGGTCGAAATCGTCGATTTCCCGGTGCCGTCGAGATTGACGGAAACGGAAACCGAGGTCTCGTTGGTCTTGCGGGATACGGATCCCGTACGGCTTGCTGCGGTCTCGGCCATATGGCGCTCCCTCCGGAAATACGCGGGTTCCTTATCAGGCGTGCCAGGAAATATCCAGAAGCGCGAGTAGAGAAATCGACGCCGATTGCAATCGCGATTTGCCAACTTACATAGGGCTCAACAGGGCCGATGTGCGGCCCGAGGTAAGGGCCCGCCTGACGGGCTAGGGTATATTCGATGACAACCATTATTACAGTTCGAAAGGGCGGCAAGGTCATCATGGCGGGCGACGGACAGGTCAGCCTCGGCCAGACCGTCATGAAGGGCAATGCCCGCAAGGTGCGCCGCATCGGCAAGGGCGACGTCATTGCCGGTTTCGCCGGTGCCACCGCCGATGCCTTCACGCTGTTGGAGCGGCTTGAAAAGAAGCTCGAGCAGTATCCCGGCCAGCTGATGCGCGCCGCAGTCGAGCTCGCCAAGGATTGGCGCACCGACAAGTATCTGCGCAACCTCGAAGCGATGATGCTGGTCGCCGACAAGTCGGTGACGCTGGCGATCACCGGCAATGGCGACGTGCTCGAACCTGAACATGGCGCCATCGCCATCGGCTCCGGCGGCAACTACGCCTTCGCTGCCGCCCGCGCCCTGATGGACAGCGACAAGTCGGCGGAAGAAGTGGCCCGCCGGGCGCTCGATATCGCCGCCGATATCTGCGTCTACACCAACCACAATCTCGTGGTCGAAACGCTCGACGCTGAGTAACGGCAATCGTTCACAATGGGTCCTGTGGGCCGGGCCGAGAACGGCCGGCCGGAGCAGGAAAGCCAAGAGGATATCATGACCAATTTTTCTCCCCGGGAAATCGTCTCCGAGCTGGACCGCCACATCATCGGCCAGCATGACGCCAAGCGCGCCGTTGCCATCGCGCTGCGCAACCGCTGGCGCCGTCAGCAGCTCGATGAGAGCCTGCGCGACGAAGTGATGCCCAAGAACATCCTGATGATCGGCCCGACCGGCGTCGGCAAGACGGAAATCTCCCGCCGCCTCGCCAAGCTCGCCGGCGCCCCCTTCATCAAGGTCGAAGCCACCAAGTTCACCGAAGTCGGCTATGTTGGCCGCGACGTCGAGCAGATCGTCCGCGATCTGGTCGAGGTCGGTATCGGCCTTGCGCGCGAAAAGAAGCGCGCCGAGGTCGAGGCCAAGGCTCATATGAGCGCCGAGGAACGTGTGCTTGACGCGCTCGTCGGATCGACCGCCTCGCCGGCCACGCGCGACAGTTTCCGCAAGAAGCTGCGCGCCGGTGAGCTCGACGACAAGGAAATCGATATCGAAGTGGCCGATACCAGCACCGGCATGGGCGGTTTCGACATCCCCGGCATGCCCGGCGGCGGCAATATCGGCATGATCAACCTGTCGGAAATGTTCGGCAAGGCCATGGGCGGCCGCACCAAGAAGGTGCGCACCACCGTCAAGGCCTCCTACACCGACCTGATCCGCGACGAATCCGACAAGCTGATCGACAATGAAGTCATCCAGCGCGAGGCAGTGCGCTCCGTCGAAAACGACGGCATTGTCTTCCTTGACGAGATCGACAAGATCGCTGCCCGCGATGGCGGCATGGGGGCGGGCGTCTCTCGCGAAGGCGTGCAGCGCGACCTGCTGCCGCTGGTCGAAGGCACGACCGTGTCGACCAAGTACGGGCCGGTGAAGACCGACCACGTCTTGTTCATCGCATCGGGCGCCTTCCACGTGTCCAAGCCCTCGGACCTGCTGCCGGAATTGCAGGGTCGCCTGCCGATCCGCGTCGAGCTGCGTCCGCTGACCAAGGAAGACTTCCGTCGCATCCTGACGGAAACCGAAGCCAGCCTGATCCGCCAGTACAAGGCGCTGATGGAAACCGAAGGCCTGACGCTCGAATTCACCGATGACGGCATCGATGCGCTGGCCGATGTGGCCGTTCACCTGAACGCCTCGGTCGAAAACATCGGCGCCCGCCGCTTGCAGACGGTGATGGAGCGCGTGCTGGACGAAATCTCCTTCAACGCCCCGGATCGCGGCGGCACCGCTGTGACCATCGACGCCGAATATGTGCGCAAGCATGTCGGCGATCTTGCCCAGAACACCGACCTCTCGCGCTTCATTCTGTGATGCGCAAACATCGGTCTCAGGCTTTACTGCCATGATGCCGCAACTTTGACCGACTGAACTCTCGACAACGGGCCTTTTACTTTTTAGTGAAAGGCCCGTTTTGTTGTTGGCGCCAGCATTATTCGGCCAAGATTTTGGTACAGTCAGCGCGCCAGCCAAGCTGGAAATGCCGACCGATACCGGAAATGCCTCTAT
Organism: Rhizobium sp. S163; assembly: GCF_030380805.1. NCBI lineage: Bacteria > Pseudomonadati > Pseudomonadota > Alphaproteobacteria > Hyphomicrobiales > Rhizobiaceae > Rhizobium > Rhizobium sp. S163. Next base: position 467,978 of record NZ_JAUDSA010000038.1, read on the forward strand.
TGGAAATGATGGGAAAGCTGATCGTGCGACGCCTTCTGACGAGCCTTGTAATTGCCGCCACGGTTTTGACCGCCGCGCCCGCTTTTTCCATGCAGCTCGTGCCGCCAGGCAATCGCAACGTCGAGCAGCCGAACGTCCCCGGCGCATCGGTCCGCCGCACCAAGGGCACCAAGACCACCTTCGATCGCAAGTACGACAAGGTCCACGAGCTCCTGGCGACGGATCACGAGCTGATGGGCAAGATCAAGAAGGTCTCGGCCGCCTATGGTATCGACCCGATCCACGTGATCGGCGCCATCGTCGGCGAGCACACCTATAATGTCGACGCCTACGACCGCCTGCAGTCCTATTACGTCAAGGCCGCGTCCTATGCCGGCCAGAGCTTCCGCTTCGCCTATGACGGCGAGGATGTGGACGATTTCGTCAAGCGCCCGCAGTTCTCTGAATGTAACGGCAAGAGCGATTCCTACACGCTGTGGAGCTGCCGCGAGGATGTCTGGGAAAGCGATTTTCGCGGCAAGACGGTCGGCGGCAAGAGCTTCCCGAACAATCGCTTCAGCGCCGTCTTCTTCCAGCCCTTCTATGCCGGCCAGACCTTCGGCCTCGGCCAGATCAATCCGCTGACCGCCCTGATGCTTTCCGACCTCGTCAGCCGCGTTTCCGGTATCAACAAGCTCAACGAAAAGGATGCCGGCAGCGTCTACAAGGCGATTATGGACCCGGATATCTCGCTGGCCTTCGTGGCCGCCGCCGTGCGCCGCTCGATCGACGATTACAAGCAGATCGCCGGCATGGATATCTCGAAGAACCCGGGCCTGACGGCAACGCTCTACAATCTCGGCAATTCCCGCCAGCGCGCCGCGGCCCTTGCCGCCAAGAACCGCGCGTCGGGCGAAACGGTCTGGCCGGAAGAAAACTATTACGGATGGTTGATCAACGACAAGCTGGACGAGCTGGAGCGCCTGCTCTAACTCTAGTCCTGCCGGGGAGGGCCATAATCTTCCGCGAAAGGCTTGCAGCACATGGACATGCGTCCAGATCCGTTCGTTCCGCCAGCGCCCGTTCCGCGCACCGTGCCGCCGAGCCGGCTTGAGATCATCCGCACCATCCTGCGTAATCCGCTGGAGCTGTGGGGCGAGCCGTCCTACACGCTGCCCTTCATCAAGACGAAGTTCTTCCGCGAACGCACGATCATCGTCAACGATCCCGGCCTGATCAAGCATGTGCTTGTCGATAACGCCGCCAATTACCGCATGTCGGATATCCGCCAGCTGATCCTGCGGCCCATCCTGCGCGATGGCCTGCTGACGGCGGAAGGCGAGGTCTGGAAGCGCTCACGCAAGGCCGTCGCCCCGGTCTTCACACCGCGCCACGCCAATGGCTTCGCCGGCCAGATGCTGCGCCAGTCGGAAGAATACATCAGTAAGTACGAAGAAGCGGGCAGCGACGGAAAGACTTTCGAGATCGCCAGCGATATGGCCGAACTCACCTTCGCAATCCTCGCCGATACCTTGTTTTCGGGCGAGATCGTCACCTCCTCCGACAGCTTCGCCGACGACGTCAACGCGCTCCTGCATCGCATGGGCCGCGTCGATCCGATGGACCTGTTGCGCGCGCCCTCTTGGGTGCCCCGCGTCACCCGTATCGGCGGCCAGAAGGTGCTGGAGAAATTCCGCACCATCGTCCGCGAAACCATGGATGCCCGCCTTGGCCGCATGGAAGCAGACCGCGACACGACGCCGGAAGATTTCCTGACACTGTTGCTCGACCAGGCAAAGTCGGGCGGGCTCACCAATGCCGAGATCGAGGACAACATCCTGACCTTCATCGGCGCCGGCCACGAAACCACGGCCCGTGCTCTCGCCTGGACGCTCTATTGCGTCGCCAACACGCCGCATATTCGCGACGCGATGGAGGAAGAGATCGACCGTGTGCTTGCCACCGGTGCCGAGCCGGTGAAATGGCTCGATCTCATGCCCTATACTCGCGCCGCCTTCGAGGAAGCGCTGCGCCTATATCCGCCGGCGCCGTCGATCAACCGCGCCGCGATGTCGGATGATCGCTGGACCAACGCCAAAGGCGAGACCGTCGAGATCGAGGCCGGCGTCACCGTGCTCATCATGCCCTGGACGCTGCACCGCCACGAACTCTATTGGGACAAGCCCCGCGCCTACATACCGGAGCGCTTCCTGCCCGAAAACCGCGCCAAGATCAGCCGCTTCCAGTTCCTCCCCTTCGGCGCAGGCCCGCGCGTCTGCATCGGCGCCACCTTTGCGCTGCAGGAGGCGGTGATCGCGCTCGCTGTCATGATGCACCGATTCCGCTTCGACATGACCGATGAGACCAATCCCTGGCCGGTGCAGAAGCTGACCACCCAACCGCAGAACGGCCTGCCGATGCGCGTCACGCCGAGAGTTCTTGCCTGAAAAGGCATAAATCTTTCAAACTATTGCCTGATTGACTATGAATGAAAGCCGGTCAAAGTGGCAGCATGCGAAAAACGCGCCGCCCGAGGAGATAGTCTATGAGCCGCATCGAAAAACACGGTCTTGCGATTGAAGCCGTCCTTCATGATTTCCTGGCCAAGGAGGCGCTTCCCGGTCTTGGGCTCGATGCGGACAAGTTCTTTGCCGACTTCTCGGCCATTGTCCACGATCTGGCGCCGAAAAACCGCGAACTGCTCGCCAAGCGCGACGCCCTGCAGCTGCGCATCGACGATTGGTATCGCCAGCACGGCGCCCCCACCGATATGGACGCCTACCAGGCCTTCCTGCGCGAGATCGGCTATCTCCTTCCCGAGGGCTCCGATTTCCAGGTCAGCACGACGAATGTCGATCCGGAGATCGCCTCCATCGCCGGCCCGCAGCTGGTCGTTCCGGTCATGAATGCCCGCTACGCGCTGAACGCCGCCAACGCCCGCTGGGGCTCGCTCTATGACGCACTCTACGGCACCGACGCGATTTCCGAGGCTGACGGCGCGGAGAAGGGTAAGGGCTACAATCCGAAGCGCGGCGAAAAAGTCATCGCCTGGGTCCGCGATTTCCTCGACAACGCCGTTCCGCTTGTCGATTGGAGCTGGAAGGACGTCGCCGGTCTCGTCATCAAGGACGGCGCGCTGGCTATCACGTCCACTGACGGCGAACATGTTGCGCTGAAGGATGCCTCGCATTTCGCCGGCTACCGAGGCGATGCAGCGGCCCCCACCAACATCCTCTTGAAGAACAACGGCATCCATATCGACATCGTCATCGATGCGTCGACTGCGATCGGCAAGAGCGACGCCGCCCACATCTCCGATGTTTGGCTCGAATCCGCCATCACCACGATCATGGACTGCGAGGATTCCATCGCCGCCGTTGACGCCGAGGACAAGACCGAGGTCTATCGCAACTGGCTCGGCCTGATGAAGGGCGATCTGCAGGAAGAGGTCGTAAAGGGCGGCAAGAGCTTCATCCGCAAGCTCAATCCCGATCTCGATTACACCGGCCCGGATGGCGCCACCTTCGAGGTCCATCGCCGCTCGCTGATGCTGATCCGCAATGTCGGTCACCTCATGACGAATCCGGCTATCCTTGATCGCGATGGCAACGAGGTGCCCGAAGGCATCATGGACGCGATGATCACCGCCGCGATCGCGCTCTACGATATCGGCCCCAACGGCCGCCGCAAGAATTCGCGCACCGGCTCCATGTATGTCGTCAAGCCGAAGATGCACGGCCCCGAGGAAGTCGCCTTCGCTGTCGAGATCTTCGGCCGCGTCGAGGATGCGCTCGGCATGGCGAAAAACACCATGAAAATGGGCATTATGGACGAGGAGCGCCGCACCACCGTCAACCTCAAGGAATGCATCCGCGCCGCCCGCGAGCGCGTCGTCTTCATCAACACTGGCTTCCTCGACCGCACCGGCGACGAGATGCACACCTCGATGGAAGCCGGCCCGATGATCCGCAAGGGCGACATGAAGCAGGCCGCATGGATCGCGGCTTACGAAAACTGGAACGTCGATATCGGTCTCGAATGCGGCCTTTCCGGCCACGCCCAGATCGGCAAGGGCATGTGGGCCATGCCGGATCTGATGGCCGCCATGCTGGAGCAGAAGATCGCCCATCCGAAGGCCGGCGCCAACACCGCCTGGGTCCCGTCGCCGACGGCCGCGACCCTGCACGCCACGCATTATCACCGCGTCAACGTCGCCAATGTCCAGCGCGGCCTGAAGGATCGCCCGCGCGCCAAGTTGAGCGATATTCTCTCCGTGCCCGTCGCCGTTCGTCCCAACTGGACGCCGGAGGAAATCCAGCGCGAACTCGACAACAACGCGCAGGGGATCCTGGGCTACGTCGTGCGCTGGGTCGATCAGGGCGTCGGCTGCTCGAAGGTCCCGGACATCAACAATGTCGGCCTGATGGAAGACCGCGCGACGCTGCGCATCTCGGCGCAGCACATGGCGAACTGGCTGCACCACAAGGTCGTCACAGAAGATCAGATCGTCGAAACGATGAAGCGCATGGCCGCCGTCGTCGATGGCCAGAATGCCGGCGACGCGGCCTATCATTCGATGGCCGCTGATTTCAACTGCTCGATCGCCTTCCAGGCCGCTCTCGAACTGGTCCTGAAGGGCAGGGCGCAGCCGAACGGCTATACCGAACCGGTCCTGCACCGCCGCCGCCTGGAGCTGAAGGCCGCGCAAGCGGCCTGATCCCCACCAGCAAAATACAAAAAGGCCGCCGGAGCGAATGTCCCGGCGGCCTTTTTTATACCGAATTTCAGGTCCAGCTTACTGGATGACGATGACCTTGGAGGTCGTCTTGCCCGGACGGACGCGGCTGTAGAGGTCGATGACATCCTGGTTGATCAGACGAATGCAGCCCGACGAAGCGGCGGTGCCGATCGAAGCCCATTCCGGCGTGCCGTGCAGGCGGAACAGCGTGTCCTTGCCTTCTTCGTTGAAGAGGTACATGGCGCGCGCGCCGAGCGGGTTGGAAAGGCCAGGACCCATGCCGTCTTCGACGTACTTGGCGATCTCGGGGCGGCGAACGGCCATTTCCTTCGGGGGATGCCAGTTCGGCCATTCCTGCTTCCAGGCGACGTATGCGGTGCCGGCCCATGCAAAGCCCTGCTTGCCGACGCCGATGCCGTAGCGCATCGCCTTGCCGCCGGGCATGATGTAGTAGAGGAAGCGCTCGCGGGTGTTGACGATGATCGTACCCGGACGTTCCGTGGTTTCGTAGGAGACAACCTGCCTGTGGAACTGCGGCTTGACCTTCTGGATCGGGATCGCCGGCAGCGAATATCCGGCATCCGTGGTGACGCCGTAAGCGTCGTCAAAGATCTGCGCGGTCTGGACTGTCGGACCCGGCATGGCAGCCTTGTTTTCGACAGAGGCGCTCTCGGAAGTCGTGGAGCAACCGGCCAGAGCGAGCGTCGCCATCAGGCCGAATACAGGAAGTGCATTGCGGATGCGCATGGATGTCTCTTAAGAATGGGGCAAGGGAGGATCGTTCTTTCGAACCATCTTAGATTATGGTTTATTTTCGATTAACTTCGCCTTGGCAAGCTGTTGCAATGCGGCGGAGCAATTACGCAATGGCAAACTAGAACCGCATGGTTTTTTTGCAACAACGCGGGCGCCGGACCCCAACTTATCCATGACGATTTTGAGTGTTTACAATAACAATCCGTTAATCGATGGCCGGCAATCGGACAGGGCCATGCTCGTGCGTCGCGGGACGCAAATTCTACTTCACGAGATGCGTCACGCCGTGCTGCCGGAACTGCCGCTCGCAAGCGGCCGGCGGGCCGATCTGATCACCGTCTCCGACAAGGGCGAGATCTGGATCATCGAGATCAAGACGTCGATCGAGGACTTCAAGGTGGATCGCAAATGGCCGGAATACCGCCTGCATTGCGATCGGCTGTTCTTCGCGACTCACCAGGATGTGCCGCTCGATATCTTCCCCGAGGATTGCGGCTTGTTTCTCTCGGATGGATATGGCGCCCACATGATCCGCGAGGCGCCCGAACATAAGCTGGCGCCCGCCACCCGCAAATCCGTCACGCTGAACTTTTCGCGCGCGGCCGCACAGCGCCTGCTGATGGCCGAATGGGCCACCGGCAAGCCGCTCGGCGTCAACGATATCTAAGCTTGAACTTACTTCGGCGCCCGCTTGGCGAGAATGCGCTGCAATGTGCGGCGGTGCATGTTGAGCCGGCGCGCCGTCTCCGAAACGTTGCGTTCGCAGATCTCGTAGACACGCTGGATATGTTCCCAGCGCACCCGATCGGCCGACATCGGGTTCTCAGGCAGCTCGACCTTCTCGCCGCTGCGCTGCGTCAGTGCCGCATAGACATCGTCGGCATCCGCCGGCTTGGCAAGATAGTCGACGGCGCCGAGCTTCACCGCGGTCACCGCCGTTGCGATATTGCCGTAACCGGTGAGGACGACGATACGGGTATCTTCGCGCTTCTGGCGGATCGCCTCGATTATTTCGAGGCCATTACCATCGCCGAGCCGCAGGTCGAGCACCGCGTATTTCGGCGGATTGGCGTGGGACTTGGCCACACCCTCCGCCACCGATTCCGCTGTCTCGACCTGAAAGCCGCGCGTCTCCATGGCGCGCGCCAACCGGCGCAGGAACGGTCCGTCGTCATCGACAATCAGCAGGCTCGCATCGGGGCCGATATGGTCGTCGCTGGCGGGGGAGGGGTTGGTAATCTGCTCGCTCATCTATTCAATCCTGGCGCTGTCAGCCCGATATAGGCCTATTGCATTGCGTTTTCTTTAGCCCCATCGGCTCATTTTGTCGAATGCGTATCGATCAGCACGCGCGGCCATTCGACGCGAACGCGTGCGCCGACATAATCAGGACCGCGATTTTCGAAGGTCAGCACCGCGCCCGAACGCTCCAAAAGCGTCTTGGCGATGAACAGCCCGAGCCCCAGCCCGCCCGCGCGGTCCTCCTTCTGCCGCTTGGTCACATAGGGCTCGCCGATCCTGAGCAGGATGTCGGGCGAATAGCCTTCACCGTCATCCTCGATGGTGATGCGCACTTTCTCCTGGTCGTGCTCCACCGTGACAGTCACCTCCTGGCGGGCATAATCGACGGCATTCTCGACCAGATTGCCAAGCCCGTACATCATCCCGGCATTGCGCTCCGTCACCGGCTCGCCCTTGCGCGGCGCTTTCTCGACAAGGTTGAGCTTGATACCGAATTCTCGATGCGCTGCGACGATCTCCTCCATCATCGAGGAGAGCGGCAGCCGCCTCAGATGCGCATCGCCCTCGGCCGAGAGCGTCGTCAGCCGGCGCAGAATATCGCGGCACCGCTCGCTCTGGCTGCGCAGCAGCTGCACATCCTCGCGGAAACGATCGTCATCTTTCAGTTCGCGCTCCATCTCCTTGGCAACGACGCTGATGGTGGCGAGCGGCGTTCCCAATTCGTGTGCGGCGGCTGCAGCCAGGCCATCAAGCTGCGACAGATGCTTCTCACGCTGCAGCACCAGCTCCGTCGCTGCCAGCGCCTCGGCCAGCTGCCGCCCTTCCATGGAGACCCGATAGGCATAAAAGGCGGCAAACGTCATGGTCGACGCGATCGCGCACCACACCCCGAACTGCATGAAGCTCGGAATGTCGATCTCTGCCCCGTCGAACCAAGGAAGCGGGAAGGGCGTGAACGGCAGTATGGTGATGCAGGCCAACGCCACCACGATCAGCGGCATGCTGTAGCGGATCGGCTGCGACGCGAAGGCGATGATAACAGGGACGCAGACCAGCACCGCGAATGGATTGACCAGCCCGCCGGTGATGAAGAGCAGCGCGCAGAGCTGCAACAGATCGAAGCCGAGCAGCGCCAGCGCCGCCACGGGGTCGATCCGGTGCGTCGCCGGATAACGGATCATCAGATAGAAGTTGACGATCGCCAGCGCCGTGATGAGCGCGATGCACGCCTGCACCGGCAGCGGAAATTGCAGCCAGAGAGCAACGATCAGCACCGTGGCGGTCTGCCCGCAGACCGCAAGCCAGCGCAGACGCACAAGCGTCTCCAGCCTCAGCCGACGGCTGCTCTGCCTATCTTCCTCGGGCATGCTTTCGACCTTGTCGGCCATCTCTTTATTCTTGATCGGCATTGCGGCTCATGTTCCTCGTGGTTTTGCCCGGGTCGTCGGTAGTGCCTCTTCCGGCCGCTCCGGCCATGGATGCCGGGGATAGCGCCCACGCATGTCGGCGCGCACATCCTTCCAGCTCCCGGCCCAGAACCCCGGAAGATCGCGTGTCGTCTGGATCGGTCGATGCGCCGGCGATGTCAGCTCGAGCAGCAGCGAAAGCCGTCCGCCCGCAATTGTCGGATGCGTCTTCAGCCCGAACAGTTCCTGCACCCGGATGGTCAGTGTCGGCTCTTCCCCGTCATACTGTATCGGATGCCGCTGCCCGGTTGGCGCCTCGAAATGCGTCGGCGCCAGCCGCGAAAGGTCGCGTTGCAGCTCGTGCGGCACCAGCGCCATCAATCCGTTCGAAAGCCCGCCTGCCGAAATGTCGGAAAGCCCGCGCGCATCCGCCTGATAGGGAATGAACCAGTCGTCCATGCGGGAAAGCAGCGCCGCCTCGCTCATGTCGGGCCATGGCGCGCCGATGCTTCTATAAAGAAAGCCGATTCGATCGCGCAGCTGCATCGCTTCCTTGGAAAACGGCAGCTGCTCCAGCCCGATCTCCTTGATCCCTTCGGCAAGCGCCCGCGTGACGGCCTCGCCGGATGGCCGGGGCAGCGGCGTCTCGTCGAAAACGATGGCGCCGAGCCGCGTCGCCCGCCGTGCTCGCACCTGTTTGCTGTGCCGGTCGAAGAAGGTCTGGTCGTCGGTGCGGATCGCGCCCGGCAGCTCCGCCTCGATATCCCCCCGCGTCACCTCGGCCGCCGCAAGAATCCGCGCCTGCGCCGCCCGACCCGTCAGGTCGGCGATCACAAGCATCGGGCTGCTCGCCAGCCGTTCGGTCTCGGCAATCTCTGCGCCTCGTCCATTGGCCATCACGAAGCGACCACGCCCGCCGCGCTGCAGCGCGATCCGATCCGGAAAGGCATGAATAAGCAACCGGCCGGCAAGTCCCGGCTCGTCCGCCACCATCTGATCGCGCCCCTTCGCCAGCCGTCCCGCCAGCTGCCGCGCCGCCTCGGCCCGCTCGCCGCGCTCGGATTTGAACCGGCGCAACCGGTCCTCGAGATCGATGCTCGTCCTACCCAATCCCTGTTCCGTCAGAAGCACGGCCATCATCGCCGCCTCCCTGGCGTGGCCGGTTTCGCCCGAGGAGAGCACCATCGCCGCCAGCCGCGGGGGCAGCGCCATGTCGCGCATCTCCCGCCCGCGCGCCGTCAGTCCGCCATCCCGGTCGAGTGCGCCGAGTTCGCGCAGCAGCGCGCGCGCCTCCGCAAGCGTCGTCTCCGGCGGCTGGTCCATGAAGCCGAGCGCCCGCGTATCCTGAACGCCCCAATGGGCGAGGTCGAGCACGAGGCCGGAAAGATCGGTCGAGAGGATCTGCGGCGGCGTGAAGGCGGGCATCGCCGCCGTCTGGCCCTGGTGCCAGAGCCGGATGGCAATCCCCGGTTCGGTTCGCCCGGCGCGTCCGGCCCGCTGGTCGGCAGAGGCTCGTGACACCCTGACGGTCTCCAGCCGAGTGATCCCTGTCGATGCCTCGAACACCGGCAGGCGCTGCAATCCGCTGTCGATCACGATCCGGACGCCATCGATGGTAATCGAGGTCTCGGCGATCGAGGTCGCCAGCACGATCTTGCGCGTGCCCACCGCCGCCGGTCGGATCGCCGCGTCCTGTTCCTTCTGGCTGAGATTGCCGTAAAGCGGCGCGATCACCGTTGTCGCGTCGAACCTCTCCCGCAGCCGCTCGGCCGTTCTGGTGATCTCGGCCTGTCCGGGCAGAAAGGCCAGGATCGATCCGCTCTCCGTTTTATGCGCGTCGACAATGGCGCGCGTCATCGTATCCTCGACCCGCTCGCCGCCCGGCCGATCCTGATAGCGAATATCGATCGGGAAGCTGCGCCCCATGCTCTCGATCAAAGGCGGGTTGTCGAGTAGCGACACCACGCCGGCCACATCGAGCGTCGCCGACATGACCAGGATCCTGAGATCCTCGCGCAGCGCCGATTGCACGTCGAGCGCCAGCGCCAGACCGAAGTCGGCGTCGAGCGATCGTTCGTGAAATTCGTCGAAGATCACAGCAGAAACGCCGGAGAGCTCGGGATCGTCGAGGATCATCCGCGCGAACACGCCCTCGGTCACCACCTCGATCCGCGTTCGCGCCGAAATCCTGGTATCGAGCCGCATGCGATAGCCGACCGTCTCGCCGACACTCTCATTGAGCAGTGCCGCCATCCGCCCGGCGGCCGCGCGCGCCGCAAGCCGTCGCGGCTCGAGCAGAATGATCCTGCCATCGCCGCGCCATGCTTCATTGAGAAGATGAAGCGGCACCAGCGTCGTCTTTCCCGCCCCCGGCGGCGCCGAGAGCACGGCGCGCCGCGCGGTGGTTAGTGCCGCGCCGATCTCGGGCAGAACATGGGAGACCGGGAGCTCCGGCAGGGCACGCAGGTCGATCACGCCTCGTCTGTCCTCTTTGCTTATATATATATATGGCTGGGCGGAACGCCCCGCATCTCTCTATAAAGCGCACTCTATAAAGGGCGAGGGCGGTTCGGCAAACCGGTGATGACGCCGATTGCGCCGGTTCGATGCGGCGTGAAGGACGAATATTGCCTGTTTTGGGCTGTTCCGGCGCGATCAGCCTCGAAAAACGCCGGCGCCGTCTTAAAGCCAATCTGGCTGCTATCCGCCAAGCGTGAAATTCCCCCAACAGAATCAGTGTGTTATAAAACTGTCAAAAAACTTTGCGTGTGGTTGTTGACTTGTTTGGGTTAGGGGCCTTATAAGCCGCTTCACAGAACGAGGGCGGCGGCGCTGCTGGCGACGGTGACTTTCGCTCTGGATTTCTTATGAA
>NZ_JAUDSA010000006.1:0-188752 GCF_030380805.1 Rhizobium sp. S163
TACGACCGAGCTCGTTCAGAAGCTGCAGGTGGCTCGTCGCGAACTCCAGCTCGAATCCGCCATTGCCAAGCTCGACAAATTCGATCTGCTCATCCTCGATGATCTGGCCTATGTAACCAAGGATCAGGCCGAAACGAGCGTACTCTTCGAGCTCATCTCCGCGCGCTACGAGCGGCGATCAATCATGCTCACCGCCAACCAGCCCTTCGGTGAATGGAACAGGGTTTTCCCCGATCCCGCCATGACACTCGCCGCCGTTGATCGTCTCGTCCACCACGCGACTATCTTTGAGATGAATGTCGAAAGCTACCGGCGTCGATCCGCGATAGAAGCCAAACGCCAGCGTGGTAGGCCCGCTTACTTCGCGACAATGAAAAATGCCGCCGAGACTGACGCTGCGCGACAATCAGAACCCAACGAAGCGCTTGCCAGCGACAATCACGATGATACCGTCGACGATGACCGCGACACTAGAATCTCATCCAGATTGTCGCGCTGATCTCATCCAGATTGTCGCCCTACATGTCGGGATAGTCGCAGAGAAGCGGACGCAGTTTCGGCCAGACGACACTCTCCAGGGCATGATCTGACAAGGTAATTCGTACAGTACCCGACGGCTTGTCCATGATCTCAATCAGTTCGTCGATCTCGGTCTCGAGTTCTTCGATGGGCGAAAGCGATCGGAGTAGCCGTTCCCCGGCTTCCGTCGGAGAAACGCTGCGGGTCGTCATTCTGGGACTTCACTTCCACCGTCGCACCGTTTTTCGCCCACTGGATTGGCGTCGTGGCGCTGCCCGCAATGGCAGCGTATTACGCGTCTTTGCGGAAGAGAAAGCTGCAGGCCGGCTCGTCCAAAGGTGGGCAGGTCCGCTTAGGGCGACTGCGGTCTTCCGCTTCGCGGCAAGCTGCGACATCACACAAATGGATCGCATCCCGATCTCTCTGCATGCGTCCGACGACACCACGTCACTGTAACTGCTACCAAAGCTAACTCAGCGAGTTTGATCCCTCGCCTCGTCGCGAGCGAGCCGTGCTTCTCGAAGCCGTTGGGTTTTGGCTTGTCGTGCTTGTTCTTCGGTCTGAAGTTCCTCGACGGCTTGGCCGTGTGCGAAGAACGAGGACTGGACGCGGTTGAATGCGTTTTCGGCTTGCTGCCTGGATTTGCTCTGGGTCATGAAACCTCCTTGGGTTTCGGGGCTATAAAGTGAAAAGCCGGAGTGTCCGGCTTTTCAAACGCGCTGTTCCATTGCCAGTACATCCGTGGTCAATGGGACTGCACGTTCAATTATGCGGCCTGCAGGTTGCAGGCAGACATCTTGCCGGACTTGGCGTCGCGCTCGAGATCGAAGCTGATCTTCTGACCTTCGACGATTTCGCGCATTCCCGCACGTTCGACAGCAGAGATATGGACGAACGCATCGGCGCCGCCATTGTCAGGCTGGATGAAGCCAAAGCCCTTGGTGGAATTGAACCATTTTACTGTGCCTGTGGTCATGATGAACCCTTTCAAAGCATAGAGTGAGGGACCGCGGAAGCGATGCTTCGCGGACGGTGATACGACTATTTTTGAAAGAGAAGATTCGAATAGAGCGCGGTGCCAATCGCGCGGTAGACAAAGCTCGGCAAGCAAAAGATCGATAAAACCAAAAATAGAGACTTTGCGCACAAAGTCAACCAATAGTTTTTCCCGTTGCCGTTCGGCGCCAACGCATGGTTCGTTCACAGAACAAGGCGGGATGATCGAATCGGGGTCGATAGCAGGCGATATTTTCGCCACAAGAAGTCAAATTACGTAAGTGGCATTGAAGAATTGCGCGCGCAAAACCAAGCTTCTTACAGAGAGCCGCAGCTTCTGCCTTATCAGTAAATATCCGAACGCCGGAGAACGATGTTCGCGCTGATTCCGGAAAATAGCGAGCATCACGAGAGGCGACCTTGTCGGCTGTTGCGTGCGAGGCATATTAATGGCGCAGGCAAGCCATACCGATTTTCCTGCGGCCTCCGCTACTTGATAAGTTTTTCATAAAACGGAAACCCGCGCGGGAGGCCTCGATCAGACGAAGCTGTTATCAGGCGCCAACTCCAGGACGGACTTGATTTCGATGGGTAGGATGACCGTCTCATCACTTTGTTCGCAATTGCTTTTCTGTCACTATACCTCAGTGGCTGCAACGGGCTGCTGATGAACATCGATAGTCTACAATTTGTTGACTCACCCACGGCTGAACAATACCCTGCGAGTTCAGTCGTTAGGCTTGTCCTCAGATGACAGATCCATCTCTTCAGCGGCGTCTTGCCGCCATCGTCGTTGCCGATGTGGTGGGATACTCTCGCCTGATGGAGGCTGATGAAGTCGCGACGGTGGAGAACCTCCGGGTACTCCGTTCCGGCGTTATCGAGCCCGCCGTGACGTTCCACAACGGTCGAATCTTCAAGATCGTCGGCGACGGCTTCCTAATCGAATTCGCTAGCGCATTGGATGCGGTCAAGGCAGCGCTGGAGATACAACGGGCCACCACTGCCACCGAGACCCCGGGAGACCGACGCCTGCTTTTACGCGTCGGCGTCAATGTGGGAGATGTCATCGGCGACGGCTCGGACATCCTCGGCGACGGCGTAAACGTCGCCGCGCGCCTTCAGACGCAAGCCGCATCGGGAGGCATCTGCATTTCAGCCGGCGTCCACGGCGAAATCGTCGGCAAGATCAACGAGCGGTTCTTCGATGCAGGCGAGCGCTACCTGAAGAACCTGACCCGCCCGGTCCACGTGTGGCATTGGCCGGATGCGCTGCAAAGCATATTGCAGCTCCCCGAAGGTCCCTCAATCGCCGTATTGCCGTTCACCAACATGAGCGGGGATGAAGCGGACACCCACTTTGTCGACGGCTTGACCGAAGACCTGATCACCGACCTGTCCCGTACGGCTGGCCTGTTCGTCATCGCGCGCAATTCCGTCTACGTTTACAAGGGCAAAGCTGTCGACGTACGGCTGGTCGCCCAGGAACTCGGCGTCCGCTACGTCCTTGAGGGGAGCGCCAGACGCGCGATGGGGCGTGTCCGCATCAATGCGCAATTGTTCGACGCGCTTTGCGGCAAGCACCTGTGGGCCGACCGGTTTGACAGGACGGTGGAAGATGTTTTCGAGCTGCAGGACGAAGTCAACGCCAAGATCGTCGAAGCCCTCGTCGGCCGGCTGACCGCACCCGCGCAACGCAATCGTCCGAAGAACGTCGAGGCATACGACCTGTGTGTCCGCGCCCGCCTCCTGACGGAAGAGTCACCTCAGACTGAGCGTGAGGCACATATGCTGCTCCAGCGCGCCGTTCAACTTGAGCCGTCATATGCCGAGGCCCTCGGTCTTCTCGCATATAACCGTTGGCTTGCCTGGACTCATTTCGGCGAGCCCGAAGATCCAAACCGGGCGATGGCAGTGACGTTCGCGCAGGAAGCGGTCGACCTGGATCCCAACGACGCAGGCTGCCGATACATTCTGGGGACCATCATGGCCTATGAGCGGCGATGGGAGGAATCGGAGGGAGCCTTCACCAAGGCCCTGGAGTTGGACCCCAACCACGCCGACACCTGGGCCGCCATGTCGGACATGTCCGTGCTTGATGGCAAGGTTGCCGCCGGCCTGGCGCAGATCGAAAAAGCACTGCGGCTCAATCCCTATCCAGCCTGCTGGTACCTTTGTCATCTCGGGCAGGCGCAGTACGCCGCGCAGGACTATCAGGCAGCGAAGGTTACCCTGCGCAGGGAGGAGACCTATCGTACAAACTCACGCAAATTCCTGGCTGCGACGCTCGCGCAGTTGGGCGACGACGAGGAGGCGCACCGGGAAGCAGAATTGTTCCTGATCGCCCATCCCCATTTCACGATCGACCATTGGCTCAACTCCCAGCCGCTCCGCGACACAGATGTGGGAGACCACTTCGCCGATGGCTTCCGCAAAGCCGGCCTGCCGGAGAGGTGATAGCGGGGGAAGTCAACGTCGAGATGGCAACCTCCGCAATGATCGCAAATTTGACCTATTCAATTATCAATTACGGCATTGGCAGAGAACCACTCTCCGCCGCTTCCCGTTATGGCGCAGACGCGGCCGATGCGGAGAGGTAGACATGGCGCCACTCCACGCCACCATAAGCCTATGTGCCACCCGGCTAAACAGATTGCTGCAGCGTCTGTTTGGCTATTGAACGAAGCGATATGGAGATGGAGACAGTGTCTCGCCGCCGCCTTGAGCACAGACAAAGTATGTTAGATGCCGGAAAGAACTCCGATGTCGCCGGAACGCCAGATATTGTCGACCGTGTTGCGGGTGATGACCCAGATGTCGCCGCTCCTCTTCAGTTCGACGTCGTAGCGGTTCTTCATCAGGTAATGACGTGAGGGATCGCTGCGCGGAACGTGCTGCGCCTCGACGAGAACATTCATGCGTGCCGTGTCGCCATCGATCGTCATCCGCGGATTGCTGACGGAATGCGTGGTGTCCAGGGCGGCAAGCGATGTGGTCAACGCCGAGACGATGACATCCCGGCCCTCGATCACAGGATAGTCGAAGCCGGCCTTGGCGGCAGCCGGTCGGAAGTCGGAGACGGCATTTTCCGCCAAAGATGACACGAGGAGATTGTTGTCGCGAAGATCGATACCGGCGGCGAAGCGATAGAGAGCCTCGACGACGGCCAGTCTGTCTGCTGCGTCCTGTGCGAATGATGGCGATGTGGTCATGAACGTGTTCCTTGTCGTGCCGGAGGCCTGCGGAATGCAGACCGTCACCGGCGTGGGCGCGCTGGGCGCCAATGGTTGTGGTTCGATAGGACTGATGGGGTCTGCTATTCGAGATCGGCGTCGATGCGCTCGATCAGGCCGGTGGAATTGATCGCAATCTTCAGGATGCCGATCTCGTGTCCGAAATCGCCAGTGAAATCGAGCCGGACGCTCGAATGGACGGTGTCCAGTTCCTCCATGGACAGCAGCTTGCTTCTGGTGTTGTAGCCGACGAAAAACCGCTCGAGGTACTGGCGGACACCAGCGTGGCCAATGAAGGCGTCGCCGACCGAGATATCGTCAATGACGGCGTCGGTTGCGAACAGGGACAATGCCCCTTCGACGTCGAAGGCATTGGCGGCCGCGATGAAGGATTCGACGAGCTTTCGCATGGTGCCGGCTTCCTCAGCCATCGTTGATCGAGGTGTCGGCGATGGTCTGCGCAAAGCCGGCGCCGAACAGGGCCGCGGGCGTCTGGAAACCGGGCCGGACTTCGCCGCCCAGCACACGTAGTCCGGCCTCGGCTGCCGCCATCGCCGTGAACGTGTAGCCGTTGACTGTATCCAGGACGGAATGTGTGACCTTTCCATCCGCGCCGGTGACTTCGACGGACGCCTGATAGCGGTTCGCCAGCCTCTCCTCTTCACTCGGGCCGTCTGGAAGTGTCGAAAGATCACCCTGTGGGAAACCGTCGCCAGTGACATGCACAAAGGTTTCGACATCGGGAACGCCCGTCGCCCGCCAGATGGTGATGAGGTCGGGCAGCGTGACCGGGAAGCAATCGACCTGACCCTTGCCGAAATCGAATTTCCGAATGCCGTCGGCGGCAATGGCGACAAGCTCGCCGTCCACCCGCGCCAGGGTCTCGACGGTGACGTTCTCCATGGCGCTGATCGCCGATCCGCGTGACAGTCCGCCCGCCACATGCAGCGCGATCCTAATTTTGCGAGGGTCGTTCACACGCGACACCGCATGTCCCGCGAGGCTTCCGAGCATGGCGACGCTTCCGCCGCCACCCGGCATGAGCATGACACCTGCAGCCTTCGCTTTGTCGTCCAAACTCTCGGCCAGACGATAGCTGTCGAGTTCGGCGGCGGTGTCGAGATAGTGCACACCGTTACGAATCGACGCCGTCATGAGGGTGTTGGCTGTGCGCATAAACGGACCGGCGCAGTTCAGTAGGACCGAGATGCCGGCCAGACCGGCATCGATCGCTCCAGCATCGTCGAGACCAAAGACGCGGTATTCGACGCCGAGTTCTGCAGAGAGCTTGAAGAGGGTCGCTTCGTTGCGGCCGGCGAGAACAAGCGGCATGCCTGCTTCCTTCGCATGCTCCGCCGCCATGCGGCCGGTATAGCCGGTCGCGCCGTAGATCATCAGTTTTTTCATGTCAGTGCTGCCATTCCTTGTAGACGAATTCGAGGCTGTAGCCGTCCGGATCACGGACCTGGGCGGCGTAATAGCGGGGGTCGTAGTGGAGCTGTGCTCCCGGCGGATGGATTTCCGAGGCGCCTGCCATCATGGCGGCGGCGAAGGCTGCGTCGACCTCAGAGATGCAGTCGGCGACGAAGCCGAGATGAGCTGCGCGGCCTTCGACCACGCCTTCGCGGAGCCAGACGAACACCCGGCCGTTCGCGCCGAACCCTTTCAGATCCGGATGACCGGGAGGGCCGTTCTTCCCCTCGTAGTCATGGGCGTGAACGATGCCGAGCGGGGCAAGCGCCGCCTCGTAGAAGGCGATCGAGCGATCGATGTCGCTGACGGAAATGAAGACATGGTCGAGCATATCGCTCTCCTTGTTCAGATGATGTAGCCGCCCGCGACCTCGATGTTCTGGGCGTTGATCCAGCGGTTCTCGGAAGACAGAAGGCTTGCGACGACGCCACCGATCTCTTCAGGCTCGCCGACGCGGCCGAGTGCGGTCTGGCCTGCAAGCATCGCCTCGAACTCGTCTTTCAGGCCGCCGCCGAGTTCAGTGCGGATTGCGCCGGGCGCGATCGAGTTCGCCCGGATGCCCCGCTGGCCGAATTCCTTGGCCATGTAGCGGGTCAGGACTTCGAGACCACCTTTGAAGGAGGCATAGGGCGCGACGCCTGCAGTCGCCACGCGCGTGGTCGCACTGGTGATGTTGATGATCTGGCCGCCGTCCGCCATCAGCGGCAGCAGGATCTGGGTCAGGAAGAATGGCCCCTTGAGATGGACGTTGAACAGCCCATCGAACTGTTCTTCCGTAACAGTCGCGATCGGATTGAAGAGGCCGTATCCCGCATTGTTGACGAGATAATCGAAGTCGTCCCGTCCGAAGACGGACCGCAGTTCCGATGCAACAGCGTCGCGAAACGCCGGAAACGCGCCGATCTCGCCGACGTCGAGTTTTAGGGCAGCGGCCTGACCGCCGCTCCCCGTGATCGTCTTCACGACATCGACCGCTTTTGCCGGATTGTTGTTGTAGGTCACGACGACGCCCATTCCCTTAGCCGCGCATTCGATGGCTGTGCTGGCTCCGAGACCCCGGCTTCCTCCGGTGACGATGACGATTTTCATGGCTGTTTCCTTGGCTGTTTGCTGTGCCCTGAAGCTAGGCCTGCGCCGTGTTGCCCGCTCACCTATTCCTCTCCGAAGCTTGCCTATTTCTGCTTCCCTGTTGCGGAGGCGATCCTGACCTGTCACGGTCACCTTCATGGAAAAGCAACTTCAGGAACTGCGCGCTCTGGCGTCGACGGCGGAAAACCGCCGCACGGAAACAGGAATTCCCCGTGTTGCGATGGTCCAGGGCGAGATCCCGGAGCATCGGCTCTCGGCCGTCTACGAGCCGATGATCAACCTGATCCTGACTGGGTCGAAGACGATGACGGTCGGCGAGCGGACTTTTGCCTACGACCCGGCGACGTATTTCGTCATGTCGGTAGACCTTCCGGCGGTGGGATCGGTTCACCCTTCAGTGGCGGGAGAACCCTATCTCGCGGTCAGCCTGACACTCCACCCGCCGACGGTCGCAGCCCTCATCAGCGATCTGCCCGTGCAGGTGTGCAGCAAGCTGTTCGGCTCCGGTTTTTCAGTGGCGCCGGTCAACGACGAGTTCCTCGACGCCTGGGTGCGGATGCTCCGGCTGATGGACCGTCCGGACGAGATTGCCGTGCTGGCGCCTGCCTACGAGCGTGAGATCTTGTTCAGGGTGCTGCAGGGCCCGTTGGGCTGGATGCTGCGCGACATTGCGGCGCCCGATGCCGCATTGTCGCGGATCGGCGTTGCGATCCAATGGATCCGGGAAAACTTTGCCAAGCCGCTCAGGGTCGAGGCTCTCGCGGAGATGGCGGCGCTCAGCGTCTCGGCGTTCCATCGACACTTCAAGGCCATCACGGCGCTCAGCCCGATCCAATATCAGAAGCAAGTCCGGCTGCTGCACGCGCGCAGGCTTTTGATGGCCGGAGAAGGAACCGCGACGTCGGTCGCCTACGGCGTTGGCTATGAAAGTCCGAACCAGTTCAGCCGGGAATACGCAAGGCAGTTCGGGCTACCGCCCTCGAAGGATGTCGTGCGTCTTCGGGCCGGGGCCGTGTGAGGGAATTCTCTCCTGCAACGACCGCTTAGGGTCGCCTGCGGTCTTCCCCTTCGCGCCAAAACCGGTCATTCAGCGATCAGACATAGCTTCCACAATTTTGGCTGCGTCCGCTCAACGACAAAATCAAGCGACCGTTTTTGGGAGCATATCCCCGGCACGACACAGATGGCGCACATGATCGAAAACATCGGAGGTCCGGGCGTCTCCTTTACTGCGACGGAACTGGCCGATCTGAACGCCTCGCTTGCTGCGACCGAAATCAGAGGCGCCAGACTACCTGATGCGGTGCAGGCATTTTCAGATGTCGAGGCTCCCGCCAAGTTATGACCAGCATCGGCTTCGCTCACTCGGCTCGAATTCAGCTACCGCTCCTGCAATGGCAAAGCTTCGTGATGAAGACAACCTTATCGAAGCTTTCTACATGCTCATGAGGAACGTCGGCTGCTGACTGCGGCCGATCTCGAATTCAAGAAGCGCTTTAGAGGTCAAGTCGACACACTTTCCGGAACTGCATTTCGTCCAAAAATTGGCGTGACGTTCGATGGTTGATCCGGGACATGTCGAGCGCTTTGAGCGCGGCGTCTCCAGAATTCGTCCATTTCCCGTATCTTCTCAACGAAATCGCTTCGAGGATCGTAGTAATCGGGGCGGATCGGCAACGGCAGGCGATGTTCGGCACAGATACGTTCTACCAGGTCCATCGCCCTTAAGCCAAGGCGGGCATAATCGTCTTGCCTGTGCTCAAAAAGGTCGTTGAATTCGGGTGGCTCGATTTCGATGGACTCCAAACCATCTCGAACATTGCGCAGACGATTGGGCAGCCATCTGATTTCATCAGCAAGTTCGCGACTGAGCAGCGACCAGTTCGCGTCTTTTGGAAGCATGATCACCGGATCGTCGGAATGTAGGAAGAAATTTTCAGGGTCATCGACGTCGTATTCGGGAAAATCGTGCGCTGCAATGTAACAGGCGCCAACGAAGTCATCGATGGCCAACACAGACTGCATTGCGAGATCGCGTGCTGCATCGTCGGTATGCGGCCCTTCACGTCGTCGTAGGATTTCTCCCCTCACCCAAACGTACACACAAAGCGACAGCGCGCCGGTTGCGGCTCCACTTGCAAATGTCACTGCAGCTAGATCGAACGGGCTCATGAGACGTCCTTTGAATGTTAGCTGTGGTGGACCAATAGCAGCACGATTCTCTGAAACGGCAAATCCCAAATAGCGACCGGCTACGACAATTGGACGTGCGCCACGAGATAGAAGACAAAAAACCAGGCGAGAGACGTCAAGGACGCCAAAGAAAACAGGAATAGCCGCACAAAATTTCCAATCCGTACATGCCTGTCACAACGAGCGAGAGACGAAATCGTTCAGAGCGGGCGAGATTTCCGGTTTTATTCGAGTGGCGCAGCGAAGAGAACCACCTAGGGCGGCAATCCAACAGTTGCCGTAACGTGCGTCCTGAACGCAAAGCAGCGTCTGCAGCAATCGGCGAAGCGACCATAACGACCGAAAACATGGTTGGAGTTCGATAAACTCGCCCAGCTGTTGCCGCAGCGATAGGAGAACTCGATATTAAAGCGCCGAGTAGAACTCGCGATGCACCTGTCACGCCGCAGATATTCTTGTCAAAAGCCCGGCCAGCGCTATCCTCCTGAGTATGAGCCACAAACGCTATTATTCTGGCAAAAACACATCGGATCAGTACTGGTCCGTCATCGACCTGTTTACCGGGCAGCCCGCCGATTTTTTCGGCGCGGTCCTCGACACGCTGGAAGCGGACGAGGTCGAACGTCTCGTAGGCGTCTTGAACGACCGGGACAGAATACGGCGCAGCCAGCTTGGCGTCGCGTACTGATCCAACGCTGTAGCAATCAAACTCAATGCATTGTTTAATTGGTCTTTATTCCGATCTCACAATTGAGTTCGCGAACATCATAAGCTCACAACACTCGCCGTCCGAGGGAGGATTCTTTGGGTAAGATTTTCATCACGGGCTCAGCAGATGGACTTGGTCTTGCGGCCGCCCAGAACCTGGCACGCGCCGGACATGACGTCATCCTGCATGCTCGATCTCGCGAACGTAGCAAAGCCATTTCCAGCGCTCTTACGGGTTCGCCTCGTATCGTCATCGGTGACCTGAGCAGCGCAGATGACATCCAATCACTCGTCAAGCAAGTCAACGATATTGGACGCATGGATGCAATCATTCACAATGCGGGCGTCTATCTCCAATACGAGCGAGGCAGCACGATAGAGGGTCATGCAACGACGCTGGCCGTGAACACGCTTGCTCCCTACATGCTAACCGCGCTTATCGAGCGGCCCGATCGGCTGGTATACCTTAGCAGCGGAATGCACCGAAGTGCGGATAGCTCGTTGGCCGACATCGATTGGCAAACCCGGAGCTGGCAGGCAAGTACGGCATATTCGGAAAGCAAGCTGCATGTGGCGGCACTTGCGTGCGCCGTTGCGAGATTGTGGCCGGGAACGTTGAGCAATGCCGTCGACCCTGGTTGGGTACCCACGAAAATGGGTGGGCCGAATGCGTCGGACAATCTCGAGATGGGTCACCAGACCCAGGTGTGGCTGGCTGTCGAGAACGATCGCGAGGCGATGACATCTGGCGGGTATTGGTACCACCGACAACGCCAACAGCCCTCACCCGCGGTCGAAGACGTGCGGTTCCAGGACAGACTGATAGCGCGCCTTGCAGAAATGACGGGAGTTCAACTCTAGCATTATCGCAGCGCCCATGCTCGACCTCACTACAGGCCCAGCTTCACCCTCGACGCTGGACCCTTCCCTATTGCTGCCCCCGAAGTTTTTCATTCATCCTTGAGAACACATAGTTTTGACTTGATGAACCGGCCTAAAGACTAGAAGCGATAGGCGGGGAATGAACACGCAGCCACCGGATCGTCTCAATGGTCATCAGCCGTCGCCACCTGCTGCAACTCGCGGGCATAACCTCGCTCGCAGCCGCATTCAACAATGCCGTAAAGGCCGAAGCGGGCGCAATGCCTGTAGCGGCTAGGTTGCCTTATGGAGTAACCACTGCCGCGCATATCAAGAGCGCTTGCCTGCGCGTGCGCGATCTCGCCGGCATGAGCCGCTATTACCAAGACACGCTGCGCCTTAAGGTGCTTGCACAAAGCGCCGAGGAAGTCATGCTCGGCGTTGCCAACGAGCCGCTGCTTTACTTGACCAGCATCCCGGACGCTGGCTTCGAGGATCCGACGTCGGCCGGCCTTTTCCATATCGCCTATCTGATGCCGTCCAGGGTCGATCTCGCGCGCTGGCTGGTGCACGCCGCAGTGGCCAAAATCCCGCTCGACGGGTTTGCAGATCACAGTGTCAGTGAAGCCATCTATCTGACCGATCCCGAAGGCAATGGCATCGAGGTCTATTCCGACCGGCCACGAGATCAATGGCAATGGAAGGACGGTATCGTCACCATGGGCACAAAGGAACTCGATATCGATGCGATCGCCGCTTTGACCGACACGTCAAAGGATACGTATGACACGGCACCCGAGGGGCTGCGCATCGGCCACATTCATCTGCGCGTCGGCGACATCGATGAGGCAAACGGCTTCTATCGCGATCTGCTGTGCCTCGCCGCTACCAGCGCCGAGCGTGACAACGCTGCTTTCCTGTCGTCGGGTGGTTATCACCATCACGTGGCGGTCAACACATGGCGCAGCGCCGGCGCCGGTGGCCGGGACAGCTCAAAAACCGGGCTTGGCTGGTTTTCGCTAACGATATCCGAACCACTGCTCTACGAAAAGCAGATCAAGCGCTTCAACACTGCCGGCATCGGCGGCCATGTTGCCGGCGGCTATATCGCAATGGATCCCTGGGGAACTGAAGTCCGGCTGATCAAGGCATGACCGTGCAGGTCGCGACGGCTTGCGCCAGACCGAGTCATCCAGCCAACAGGTGCTCGTAAAGGATCGATGAGCCTAGAATGATCAGTGCAACGCCGGCGACGCCCTCGGCGTAGCGCCCGAAGCGCTCACCGATCAGGCGACCGACGAGCATTCCGCCCGATGCCATCAGGAAAGTTGCGGCACCTATCGCAACCGCGATGACCAGAATGTTGACCTCAAGGAACGCCAGCGAAACGCCTACTGCCATGGCATCGAGGCTGGTGCCGATTGCAGTTGCGATCAGCATGGCCAAGGACATCCCGGCTTTCTTGTCTTCTTCCTGCTCACTGCTCATCGATGCGCGCAGCATGTTGATACCAACAGCAGCAAGCAGACCAAACGCGATCCAGTGATCGACCGCCGTCACGAACCTGGCAGCGGCAACACCGGCCGCCCAGCCGATAAGTGGCGTGATCGCCTCGACGATCCCAAAGACAACACCGGTGCGCAGCGTCTCAGCCAAGCGCGGTCGACCAAGAGCTGCGCCCCGACCGACGGAGACGGCGAATGCGTCCATGGACATGCTGAATGCCAGCACGATGATCGATAGCAGTGACATGGTTAAACCCTTCGGAGAAACGTAGCTGAGCCAATTCACCCTGTTTTGGCCAGGTGAAGTCTGCCACGGTCTTGCCGAGCCGATCTTTTCGGCCGAACGCGCCACGTGCTCTTGCACGAGTATGTTGACACGCTCCCGCCATCAGGCGGTGGCTACTCCCCGATGCGCGCTGGGTATGCGAACCGCCTGAGCCTGTCAACGCGAAACACAAGATCGGAGCACAAAAAGCTTTAATTAACAATGACTTGCAAGTGCATCTTCTAGTTTTTAATGCGGCTGAGACGCATTCGCATGATCGGCAGACCAACTGTCATACTCGAGACCTCTTCGCGCAGAAGCCGAGCTTGTCGCAGAGCCGGATCTCTTGTTCCAAACCGGAGAATGGGGGGAGGCCTGCTCTTCAATCAATAGCGTGACGCCGGTCGGCAAAGCGGGAGCGAGCGCCACCCGTCGGCATTTCCCGTTTTCGGGTC
This sequence comes from Rhizobium sp. S163, assembly GCF_030380805.1. Classification (NCBI taxonomy): domain Bacteria; kingdom Pseudomonadati; phylum Pseudomonadota; class Alphaproteobacteria; order Hyphomicrobiales; family Rhizobiaceae; genus Rhizobium; species Rhizobium sp. S163. The sequence goes on from NZ_JAUDSA010000006.1 coordinate 13,298, forward strand.
CGATCCATATGATCGTGGTCGCGCCGAAAGCATCCAGAATTAGTGGCGTCGGCTGCGAGCCGTTTTGCAGCCAACACCACCAAAGAATTGTCGCTGCCATTCCGTGAAATGTCCCTCACCAAGCAGCTTTTCCATGCGCTGCCGGAAGAAGGGAATTTCAGTGTCGCTCAGTATTTGCAACAGGTTGAGGCTATTAAATTTCGTGCAACGAGACCCATAAGGGCCGGGGCGTCCCGTGGGGAGCGTCGTAGGCGGGTACCCGGGAGCATTCGAAGAAGCAAACGTTTGGTTATGAACTTGCGGCTTTGACGACAAAGCTTGGACGGGCTGCCTTTAACTCCCGCCACGAACCACTACCTTGATGTTGTCAGGAAACACAAACCGACGGCGGAGTTTGATCATGACGGACTACAGCGCAGCGAAATCAGGAACGTTTAGAATTAATGGTGATTTGGAAGTCAATCGTCTGGGTTTCGGAGCTATGCGTGTCACGGGATCGGGCATTTGGGGCCCGCCAGCAGACCATGACGAGGCGATCCGGACTCTCAAAAGGCTTCCCGCACTCGGGGTGAACTTTATCGACACGGCCGATTCCTACGGTCCAGACGTCTCTGAATGGCTGATTAAGGAAGCGCTTCACCCCTACAATGAAGGCTCAATCGTCGCCACAAAAGGCGGACTGACGCGGCATGGCCCTAATATCTGGCTCCCTGTCGGGCGACCGGAGTATCTCATCCAGCAGGTCCATAAGAGCCTGCGTAATTTAGGTGTTGAGCGGATCGACCTTTGGCAACTCCATCGGATCGACCCAAAAGTCCCGGCGAATGAGCAGTTCGACGCGATCAAGTCGCTCATCGATTCAGGGCTCATCAGGCACGCAGGTCTCAGCGAGGTATCGGTCGACGAGATCAAGGCAGCATCCAAAGCGTTCAAGGTCGCCACTGTCCAGAACCGCTATAATTTGGTTGATCGCACGAGCGAAGACGTTCTCGACTACTGCACAGAGCACGGTATTGGGTTTATTCCGTGGTCACCACTCGCGGCTGGCGATCTTGCCAGGGCGGGGTCTTTGCTCGATTCAGTGGCCGCCAAGCACGGAGTGTCCCCCAGTCAGATCGCACTGGCTTGGGTTCTAAAACGTAGTCCGGTAATGGTTCCCATCCCAGGTACTTCCAAGGTCATGCACCTTGAGGAAAACATACGTGCTGCAGGCGTTGACCTCACCGACGATCAGTTCACTGCGCTTGATGCCGAGGGTCGGAACGCCTTCAAATCCGGCTAGCGCTGTGCGAGCTGATTGACATTCGATCGGGTCATTTTTTTGAACGATACTGGCATACCAGCCGTCGTATACCTGCGCTGCGAAAAAGTCGGTTCCCCGGCTCGGTCCGGTTCCGTACATGGCCGGTTAGGCAACTGGCCCGCCATTCAGTTGGCTTCTGCCACCAGCAGCAACACGTGCGCTGCCCTAACGGGTTAAGCGCTCGTAATCGTTTATGCCTCACGTTCACGGCGCGTGATTAGAGCAGGCGACGCCCACGAAACGTCATTCTGGACCTTGATATCTCGAGGCCCACGGCTATTTTTCACTTCGCAAATCAACCGAGGATCTACATTGGCTACTGGTACTGTAAAATGGTTCAACTCTGAAAAGGGTTATGGCTTCATCGCTCCGGACGATGGCGCTGCGGACGTGTTCGTTCACATCTCAGCGGTCGAACGTTCGGGCCTTTCGGGCCTAAAGGATGGACAGAAGGTGAGCTTTGAGCCGACGCAGGATCGCCGCTCTGGAAAGACAGCTGCTGAGGACCTTCGAGCTCTTTAACCGATAGCTGCCGCGAGTTAAGCGGCAGCTTTTTCTACGGGACGGTCGCGCCTTACCGCGATCGTGATCGGTCTGCCGATCCAGAGAACACTGAACGACCGTCTTTTCTGGCATCACCCTCAACCTGGGATGTCCCTACACCGTTGGCGACTGGATCGGGGTGAGGGAAGCGTTCGGGGCCGGGTGGTGGAAACAAACTGGCGATTGACGCACGTCCTCAACGACACCAACGACCTCGTCATCATCAAGGTCATCGTCGTCGTCCCTAACAGCACTCTCGCCAAAGTCACGTTGACTAACCTTACCGGACGCACCTTAAAGCCGCTGGCAATGCCGGCACCAAGGCTCATCCCGTCTCACTAGCGGCCAAATACGCCACCTGTTCAGACTTCCGCACTAAAATGGACGGCGTTACGATCCATCGTTCGTTTGCAGCCGTGCAATCCACGGAACACTGGCGATATGGTTGATCCAGCCGAGCGGCACCGCGGGAAATTCGGCTAGGCTATCGTTTACCTTCCTTTGGGCCGTAACCCTCGATACGTGGGTTTGAGTATGGTCCACTAGAACCATCCGAAGAGTTGCGCGGACCTGCAGCAGCGTCAGCGCGCACTTGCACCGCGTACTTGCCATTCTCAGGGTCGATCGGCACAACGCCGAACGCGGCATCCATCTCTGACGTGTCAACTCCAAGCAGACCTGCTGCGCGGGCTAGGTCTGGAACGTTGCCTGGTGACTCAATCATCATAAGGACAAACACGTCAGCCATTTCGGTCTCCAGACACCATTACAAGCCAAAGTGGCTTGCGACCGCCATGGGTCGTATTATCCCCGCGCCATAGTCCTTGTTCCATCCCGCGCCAGGTCCCGGCCGAACAAGCGCATTGGCCTGGAACTGTGAGAATAGATCTTTCGATGTCGTATTTCCAGCTGGAAGCTTGGCTCGGATCGCCGCGATACATCCTGCAGCCACTGGGCAGGCAGCGGATGTTCCGGAGTCAGGCGTACCTTGTCCAAACGCTTCGGAGCCCACGAAGTGTGTGTAAGCCGTCAAGTCCGGTTTCTGACTTGCCATTCCGGCAATCCCGGGCCCTTGCGAAGAATAGCCGACGCGGGTGTCTGAGACATCACAACCCGTGATCGTCAGGACATCGGGATGTGCGTTCGCACCACAAATGGTTCCGGTCGTCACCCCCTGACAACGCCCGTCAGGACAATCGGCCCCGCAGTTTCCTGCGGCGAACAGCACATCAGCGCCTGATCTTGCAAGCGTTCCCACCATTATGTTGAACGGGTGATTGGGATTGTCGGCGTATCGTCCGGGATGGCCGACTGGAAAATCCCAGCTCGGATGGTACATTCCCCAACTATTGCTGACCACCAGAGCCTTGTACTTGCGCTGGAACGAGGCCGTGCTGCGCTGTGTGTTCAGATAGGAGAATGCAAGCAGTGCGTCACTCAAGAAGCCTGCCATGGCGCTGCCGCCAGGTGTGGTGGATTTCAAAATGGGAAAATCAAGCAAGGTGCAGGCAGGGGCTGCAATCAACACATCGAAGGCACACATCGTGCCATGGTCGACCGCGAATTGACCCGGCGTTTGGGCAACACCAGGCGGCGCCCAGAACACCTGGCGATCGAGCCTGGGTTTCAAACCGTGTCCTCTTAAATGTGCGATGTTGATCCCGGTGTCCATCACCGCAACCGCCACACGGCGGCCGTCCAGTCCTTTGGCAAGCAGACCCTTTACGTCGAGCTTGGTTTCGACATCCGACTTCATACCGACAGCGGTCGATCCGCAATGCGGCGTCTCGAACAATCCGATTTCCGGATCGGCAAAGATCTCGATCCCGCGATTTTCCTGTCTCAGTCGATCGATGCTTTCCGTGTCGATTGTTCCTCGGGTCACGAAAGTCGGCGCAACGTCGGCAGTTGCCATCGCAAGATCGATGCGGTCAGCACGCTTGGCAGACAACGGCAGCGGCGGAAACTTCGGATCGATATAGAGGTCCGTTGGTCTCACTGTCGTAAAAGTAGGTGCCGCAGGTCTGCCTGGTGTAAACGCCGCCAGACTGAGCGAGCGTAGGTTCTGTTCCGCAGGCATCGACACGATGACCGAAACGCGCATGACATCCTCCACAGAAAGCGCGACAGCTGAAAGCGAAAGGCGGCCGCGCGGCTAGGTTCGCCGCGCGGCCGATGGATTACTGCATCACCGTGGCAAAGCGCATCCATTTCGCGATGGTATCGATTGGCGAGTTATCTGGCATCCGTAGGGGGCTCTGATCGGGCGTGAAGCCGCGGGAGAGCGCAGAATCCGGGTCGGCAAGCAACACACCCACGAAGGTGAGCGCAACCAGACAGCTTCCAACCTCGCCCAACCTGTTTCCACCTGCGGCTTCCGCCTCCGCAAGGATGTAGAACCAGAGCGGTGTCCGTTCATGGAACTTGGCATTCGTGTTCTTGAGGAAATCCCGCAGGTCGGGCTTTGCATTAAAGAGCGCGGAGACGTCGGCGATCGGCGAGGATTGGACGGCACCGATTTGTTTGAGATGCTTGTGCAAAGCCTGTCCGGTGGGAAGACGCAGGTTATAGCCGCGACGCAGGTTTCGTCGCGCCAGGCTTTTGAAGAGTTTCTTCAAGTTGTCGTCCGTCTCGTCATTGCCCTCCTTGACCATCAGCCGTAGTGGTGGGGCGATATCGGTGTCGATCTTTCTCGCCAAGCGCGCCGGCTGGCCGTCGGAGGTATCGTGCGGGGCAACGCCGGTGAAGCGTGTCCAGTCAATCACCCAGTTCTTTGGAAGTTTCTTGTCGGTGTCCAGACGACCGCCGCCTCCGGTGAACTGAAAGATCAGATCGAGCGTCGCATGGGGAAGGATACCGCCGGGCCGCCCGAAATTCTTGTTGTAGTCGTAGACTGCTCGAACCATCGAATGGCCGAAGCGATACCCAGCAGAGGAGAATTCCAGGGGCAACGCGTTGCCGAGCCTGGTGTTTTGTCTACGCGCATCGAACTCCGCCCTGAACTTGAAGAAGTGCGAGGCCCGGTCGTCGACCACGCGCTGCACCACGGCAGGGTCACACACCCCCTTCAGATAGCCTTCGACGATCAGCCACTGGTAGTGGAGGCGCGTTAGCGTCTGGGCGGAGTTGAAATCGGCGACCCATCCCGTGTCATGGCTCGAAAGAAAATCGACCACCTTGTTGTGAAACCTGAGGAAGCTCAGGTGGAACTGCGCGACAATGAGGTTCTCATCATTGCGATTGTCACCGATGATCGCCCTTTGCGGTAGACTTGCGGCATATTTCTGAAACGCATCTGCCGGCATACTGGCCTGGGCGAGACGCAACGCGGCGTCGCGAACACTGGCCTGGACCTGCCCATAGCGGGGCAGATCGCGGTGTTCATCTATCGTGTCGGGCAATGGACCGGGCTCGATCGCAGTCCCCACCCTCATTTTGTTCTTCAAGGTTGGGTGGCGAAGGCCGGAAATGACCTTTACCACATCTGCCGTGATCCCGGCTCCGACAACCGATCCGCCATAAACGCTGTCGAGGTCAAACCGCGGTGACCGCGCGTTTCTCAGTTGGCTCTCGACCTCAGACGAGGCTGCAGGCGGGTGCGCGTTGACCATGCTCGACACCGCACTTTCTCGATCGGTGCGGGCGGTCAGCTCATGGTCGAGGAACTGGCCCCAATAGGTGAATACAGGAGGCAAGGTTGAATCCTCGTCGGGAGCCTCCAGAGCATTGGGGTCCGCGACCACATCGATCATGATGTCCCCGAGTTCATCGAGCTCTCCGACCGTTTCTCCGGTCTCCGGAAGGTAATTCTCAGGCGCGTCCAAAGGCGGGACGAAGTACCCGAAATCGGCCTCCTCATCTATGGCAACGTCAGTCCCGGCGGGTGGCCCTGCTCTTAGATCGACCGGTGGAATTTTGCCTTCTTTTTCTGTTCCTCCATGCGACTGAAACAATATACTCATAGAACTCCCTCCACTTTCAGCCCGCGAGAATAATCCCCGCAGCCAAAGCGCGAAGTCAACCAATCAAAAGTCGCCATAAAATTGATTATCGTAGAGTTACCAGAGACGATAATCGCCGCAATAATGAATAATACTGAAGCACATTCGGATACATCGAATTCAATCTGAACACTTGCTACACACGGATGGTTTTATATTAATTATATTTTCTGCAACCGCGAAACGTTCAACGACAATATCGGCACACCCCCTCGATCTGCCTTTCTCACAACCATACTGGTTCGATGTTGGGATGTCGCCCGCTACTGAGCGGATCATTCGATACTGCGGTGTTTTGAAATACCCGGAACCAACAACAGAGAACGGGGCCATGTGAACATCTGTACTTCGAATTCACAATTCAACCTTTCAATTTGCGGCAGCCACAGCAAGGCGGCCGTTTAGGCGATCTCGTTGTCCTTGCTCTTAGTCCTTGCGACACTGGTGGCATCTGTCTGGCATCAAATATGAGCGCCTCGGCGAGATGTGCACTATTTCGGTTCCGGCTGCTGGATGACGGCCGGCGGTGCATCGTTCTTGTCGCTGCCACGATCGAAGGGTTTGATGGCGAGGATGCCAAAGATCGAGGCAACCATCGCTCCCACAATGAGCAACATTAGCATCCGAATATCGAGGCCTCCGTCATATTATTTGAACACCGGGGGCCGCGCATCGTTCCCTCACCTGCAACGACGCGGAGACAATTCGATCGATGACCTTTTCTGGGTAGTCTGATTTAAAGCGCGCTTCGTAAGACATATGGGTTGAGCGTCGCTTCCTGTTCTAGCCGTCGGTAAGCGCAGTCAGTCCGATAAGTTAGCAAGCCGCTGGGTGGTAGTGCCATGACAACCGGACCAGAATCTCATCTACAATCCCTGCCAGATGGCTTCCGCGCCGTTGTCATTGGTGCCAGCGGAGGGATCGGAGCTGCCGTTTGCGCTCGTTTGAAAAGCGAGCCACATCTCGGCGAACTCGTCGAAATCGCACGCAAATTGGACGGGTTCGATCTGCTGTCCGAGGCAAGCGTCGCCGACCACGCAAACCAACATTCAAATAGCCCGATCCATCTTCTGATATGCGCAACAGGCATGCTGACGACGCATGGTTGCCCGCCTGAGAAGTCGCTGCGTCAGATTGATCCCGAGATCATGTTGTCGCAGTTCCGCGTCAATGCGGTCGGACCAGCACTGGTCGCCAAGCATTTTCTGCCGCTGCTCGATCGCAAGTCCCGCACGGCGGCAGCGTTTCTGTCTGCACGCGTCGGCTCAATCGGAGATAACGTGAAGGGTGGCTGGATTTCATATCGCGCGTCGAAGGCGGCACTCAACCAGATCGTGAAAACAGCATCCATAGAGTTGGCGCGAACACATCCGCACGCGGTGGTAGCGGCGATGCATCCGGGCACAGTTCGTACGCCGCTCTCAGATCCCTACTCGAAGGGCCATCCGACAGTCAGCCCGGAGCAAGCAGCCGCATCGCTCCTTCATACGCTGGGTCGGCAAACTCACACGGGGACATTCATCGCCTATGATGGAAGCGTTATCGAATGGTAGCGCGGCACAATCAAACGTCGCCGAGGCGATCGACCGACATCAGATGACCTCCCACTAGCGTTCGACACGGCTTTTAGCGACTTGGCGGGGCGCATCGCGTCGTTGGACACTACGGCGAGCGAAAACATCAATCGATTGCGGATCAGGCACGCCCTTCTAGTGCCTGGACCATCATCAGGGAGAGGTGATCTAAGTCCCCAGCGTCAGCCTTGACTTCGGATCGCGTGGGTGCATGTCGTGACTGCGGATTGCCGCCGGCGGCAAACTGCATCTTCGAGGACATCTGGCGTGGGGCGTATTCGGTTTCGCGGTCACTCTTGTTGTCGGACATCTCAAGCTCCGTGCGTTTAGTAGGATTGGAGCGTGAACGATGCAAGGGACGAGTTGTTCCCTTGCACGCAGTCGATCGTGCCCGTCAAAATAGGCTGCTGATCTTCGAAGCTGCCTCAGAGACCATCGAATAGCCGCTCAATGATGTGAGGGGGTTTCAGTCGCCTCTGCGAGTACGACAATACCTGCGTAATATACGGGATTGTCGTGGCGGTCGCGAAAGCATCTGCCAAAGGCAGAAACACAAACGTAAGACCCGTCCGCATTCATTGACCGATAATGCTGAACGGTCGGATGTTGTGCAATAATGGCATCACTTATTTGCTTGGCTAGTCCGGCGACGTCATCAGGATGCACCCGATCGAGATAGGCTTGTACTGGCAAACCTCTTTCAGTTTCGGCTGCATCGAGGCCAAAAAGCGAAGCGAGAGCGCTATCGGCATAGACAAGATCCGCGTTCATGTCCCAGGTAAAAAGGCCTGTGTCAGGCATCCGGTCCCCGAAGATCCGTGTGACGAATAAGGCTTTCGCATCTGACACCCTTTGGTCTCCCAGCCTTTTCTTTCAATCGTGCTGGCGCCATACATCACAAGTTGCTGAAACAAGCAAGGTTCCCGACATCCAGACCTTACAATGATTTTCTGATCCGAATAGCCGCGCTCGGCTCAAACAACTCCTCGAGGACTTCCAGAACCTTCTGAATACCTTCGTGCGCGGTTGAATAGTAAACTGTTTGGGCATCACGGCGCGTCGTAACAGCTTTGGCAGCGCGGAATTTCGCAAGGTGTTGGGAAAGTGCTGACTGCGAAAGCGAAACCTTTTCCGCCAGCTCGTTGACGCTAAGCTCGCGGTTTAAAATATGCGTGGCAATGAGCAGCCTCTTCTCGTTTGCAAGAAGAGCGAGGAGTTCTGCCTGGGCGGCAAACGCTGTTTTATCGTTCATGTTATCGAACCAAGACCAACTAAATTACAGCTTACTTAAACGTAAGATGTCGCCGTGGCTAGAACAAAACTATTACAAGTTAGAAAACTCACTGGGGAACGCTTCCGCCACAAGCAAAGAAAAAATCCTTTGGTTGCAATCAGCATAATGTAGCGATTTTATCGAGCCGGGGGGGCGCCGCGCTCAATGGAGCTAGGCGGCTGGGCAGCAGAAATCGGATGCAGATTCTGGCGCCACCTTGTCATGAAAGGATACTTGGTGTGTTTAGTCGCACGATCGCCCCGCGGCAGCTGCGAAACTGCTCACCCGTAAGCCGCCTTCCCTACACGGCAAGCGAGCCAGTTGGGATCTAGGGGCGGCGGCAACGAATTCGCTGGATACCACGGCGAAGAGCTTCTGCTTGATGCTCGCAAGTGCCACTTAGAACGCTCCGCGCCGCTGCAGTCGGCCATATGAATGGCCGCCATTCGGTCTTTTCTGCGCCAGCACCCGGCTCCGTCCTGAAACTAAGAGTGCAGCCGTCGATCAAGATCGTTCAAAAGATTTTTGGTGCTGCGTTTGTGCTCAATCAGCTCGAGTGCAGTCGTGATGGTCCGCCTGCCTTGTGGACTATGAAGGTCATAGCCATGGTCTCCGCAATATTTGTGAATGGCAGCGATGACTATCGAAACGTCCTCGTCGGACAGGCTCATCAGTGATTGCAGCATATCGTCTACCTCCTACAAACGGCGGAGCGCCAGCAGATTAAAAGCCGTTGAGGCGATGATCATATTTTGGTTTGTGGGCTCCGCACCGAACCTGAAGATACATTAAGCAAACCTTATATATCTACGCAAGATATTCCGTTATCTTCGGCACGATTTTGGCTGATCGATTGGACGAGGAGAAAATCGAAAAAGCTGACTGACCCGATCTCTTTGGGGGTTACCCTTGCAGGGCAATTCGATCCAGCCAGCCAGCTCGACAAGATTTAGATAGTCTTGCGGTCGGACCAATTGCAAATTCTTAGGGACGAGGACCTGTAGTGCGCACGACGCTGGCCCGTTTGAGCTGACCATTGCGCTAGGAGGCCAAACCTCTATGCACTCGTTTCGAACCCAAGACCTGGGTCTGAGGCAGATCGCAGTCTCATCCGTCTAAAATCATTGATCTACTATGACGTCACACGGCTCAACATCCGGTCGTGGACGTTCTCAAAACCCACGATCATTGCGGCGATTGAGATCGCCTTATTGCGATCTTGAGCGTCAGAAATGTAGCCTTCGAGAACTGCGACGGGTCCTAGCATGGCGATGGTGATCGCACTGCTGTCAAACGTGGCATCCGCCGCAAGTGCCGCCTGGATGGTGGCAATCGTCGAGGCCGAACTGTGACCTTGTGAACAGCAGTCTTCGTGACTGAAACTATCGGAACCGAATTTCATGGCGACGCTCCTTCCGGCTTCACTCAGAAAAGCCACGGGTCAATTTCCAAATAAGTGTGCCGTGATCCGTTAAGTTCCACGGGTCAGACTTAGGTCCCACCCGAAGTCCGCGATGCTACGATTACCTCCTTCTCCGAAAGCGTACGCTGCCTAGCTAGCCACTATTATACGCTAGGCCAAGCGTTGGCGGCACGGCAAATACCGAGGTGCTGCGCGATGAGGTCCAGTTTCTCGCCGCGACCCGCTGCTTAGGCTTCCGCGTTCGTAATAACCTGTCTCATCCATACGCTCGCGCTAGCCGTCGTCCCGGCGCGCCACCATAGAGGCGCGACACTTTGCGTGCATGGACAGATCGTGATTGGACTTCCCCGCCGCTCAAGCGGAATATCGTCAGGGGATGGCGCGGAATGGACATAGTCAAAGTCTGAACGGAGCCAAAGATGAAACACCTTACACTCGATGAATTGCGGGCCGTAGCTGGCATCGAGACCCGTGCGATCAGTTCAATGTCTGCGAGCGAACGTCTCGAGCGCTGGGCCGAACTGCTGGAACGCAATCCCCATTGGCGTCTCTCGACGCTGCATCAGACAGAGTTTCAGTCAGCAAATTCGCGCGACACCATGCGAGCGGACAACTCGCCTTTATCGGTAGCATTCAACGATCCTCTGCTTCGCTCAGAAGGTCTCGAAGGCGACACCTATGGCGAGGCAAAGCGGTCCTTCGGTTTGGAAGACGCTCAACTACACGAAATCATCTGTTACTGCCATTTTGGCGCGAGTGTACCCGCTGCGTCAGCCGCGCGAGAAGTCCGCGCTATCCTGTCACCACCACCCGCAGGGCTATTTGAAAGACTGCGGCGGGTAATTTTCCGCTAACGGACAACACGATATGGCGCCTTGAGAGCGCGCAACCCGTCCCGTCGCAGAACCAAACGAGACTGTCTGGAGCCAGCATCGCGGCGATCGCTGTTCGTCCGGATCATGGGCGGGGTTGTCGTTTTGGTGTCTGCCGAAGAGTGTTTTTCCTGCGAACATCATCGAAAACCGCTATGGTCACGTCGTCCACAGAAAGCCCCGGAATAACTGCGGTGTTACAGACAGGACACGAACACCAACGGAACATAAGTGGGCCTTGTCCAAAAGGTGTACAGCGTCTGAGGAATTAAGATCTGTAACATTGCTGGCGCTGGATCGGCTTCTCGTTAACGTGGCGTTGGCATGAGCGCCGGTCCAGCAACTGCCCGCCATGGCCATGACGTTCATGGCGGGCTTTGATTTCCCGAAGATGCCTATGTCAGACCGCGACCAGACGCTCGGGCTAGATTTCGTGGCTGTCCGAAGCGTTTTCGATACGTGGGCGATAGGCACCCTCGCGTGCTGCGGTAGTCCATGATGGACGCGAGGTCGACTGTAGCCGCTATATTGGCATTCGCGACGGCGCAAGAAGCGCCGGTTGCAAGCTTCTCAAGCTATTGAGGTATGTTCCACTGTTACAGGAAATGCGTTTGAAGACGAGTGCGCGCTCGAAACCGACCAAGCTCGTCCCGCGAACTAGAACGGATAGTGCTGGTGTGGATCCTCAATCGTGATCCACCGAAGATCCGTGAATTCGTTGATGGCAGCCTTGCCGCCAAACCGACCGTAACCGGAGTTTTTCATGCCTCCGAACGGCATTTGAGCCTCATCATGAACCGTCGGACCGTTGATATGGCAAATGCCTGCTTGGACCTGGGCGGCGACCGCCATAGCGCGCTGGACATCGCGGCTATAAACCGATGAAGCCAGACCATATTCCGACTGATTGGCGATCTCGATCGCCTCGGCTTGGCCCTTTACCCGAATGATGGGCTTCACAGGGCCGAACGATTCCTCGTCATATGCCCGCATGCCAGGTTTCACATGATCGAGCAGCGTTGCATTTACGACGGAGCCCTCTCGCTTCCCGCCTGCGACCAGCGTGGCGCCTTTGGCAACACCATCCGCGATAAAATCCTCCATCTTTATCGCGACCTGCGGGGTGACGAGTGAACCGAGAACGACATGACCTCGCGGGTCACCTGCGGGAAGCCTCGCCGCACGCGCCGCCAGCTTCTCAACGAATTCGTCTGCGACCTTCTCGTCGACGATGATCCGTTCGGTCGACATGCAGATCTGGCCCATGTTCGCGAAGGCACCGAAAATTGCACCGTTGACGGCAGCGTCGATGTCTGCGTCGTCCAGCACGATAAATGGCGCCTTTCCTCCCAGTTCGAGGAGAGCTGGCTTAATATGGCGCCCGCAAAGCTCACCGATTACGCGACCGACCTTGGTCGATCCGGTGAAGTTCACGCGGCGCACCTCTGGCGCTGCTATCAAGGCTTCGACAATTTGCGCAGCGTCTTCTGGCGCATTCGTAATGACGTTTACCACGCCATCGGGAAGCCCAGCCTCTACGAGTGATCGACCGATGAGGAGATGGATCCCCGGGCAGGCTTCCGACGCCTTCAAGATCACCGTATTGCCGCAGGCAAGCGCCATTGCGACCGCCCTCGTGCCGAGAATGACCGGTGCATTCCAAGGTGCGATTCCAAGGCAGACGCCCGCCGCCTGCCTCACGCCCATTGAAAGGGTACCAGGTTTGTCCGAAGGGATGATCTCACCCTGGATCTGGGTGGTCATGCTTGCCGCCTCACGCAAGATCCCTGCAGCGAGCATCGTGTTGAAGCTCGCCCAGGGTGCTGTACCTCCGGTCTCTTCGACCATGAGACGTGCGAATTCATCGGCTTTTGACGACAAAACGTCGGCTGCCTTCATCAATAACGTCCGACGCTCGCTGGGACCAGTTTGGGACCAAGCCGGAAATGCCATGGCAGCCGCCGAAACAGCAGCTCTCACATCATCTGTTCCAGAGGCTGGCGCCCGGCTAGCAACCTTGCCCGTATAGGGATCGATACGATCATATGTACGACCCGATTTTGCCGACACGAGCTTGCCGCCAATGATCTGCTGAAGTTCGAACATGATATTTTGTCGATTCCGATGAAGGCGCCCCGGTTGTGAGGCTGGGTCAGTTAGCCACTATTGTTGTCAGTTCATTCGTGCGACGAGTCAAGAATGGACAACAAAAAGCAAGCGACATGCCCAACAGCACAAAAAGATCAGCCGCGGTCCATTGTGGGGCGGGACAGACGAAGGACGCCGATCGCGACTTGTTCACGGCAATTGGTGGGTCAACCCTGCGGAAAAACCCGGCTTCTTCACCAGAGAGCCAGATAGAACCAGACATCGCGCTTGAGTGGCTTGAGTAGCAGAAACCTCGCCGCCAACGACTTTTTATCCAGCGCCCTGGCACAGGCAAATACTGTGGTTCACCCAATCGAACCAATCGAACATTCCGGCGTTCAGCGATATCATCAGCTACAACCCTGAAACAAAGCAGCTCCCATCAGGACCGTCCGGTGACCTATCCTCAACTCCGCTCCGAAGACCCAGAACTCGCATCTGAAACCCGCAGCGGTATGCCTTCACTGGTGCTTGCGGCACTTGGTGTTGTCTACGGCGACATCGGCACGAGCCCGCTCTATGCATTTCGAGAGGCATTGCACGCCACAGCCGGGTCGGGAACGCATCGGGAAAATGTTCTCGGCATTCTTTCCCTCATCGTATGGGCACTGACCATCGTCGTCACGGTGAAATACGTGACGTTCGTACTCAAGGCCGACAACCGGGGAGAAGGCGGAACACTTTCCCTGATGACACTTGCGCGACAGAGTTTTTCCGAAAAACCCGCATGGATCCTCGTTCTGGGTGTTGCAGGGGCATCGCTGTTTTTGGGCGACGCGATCATAACGCCCGCAATCTCGGTCTTGTCGGCTGTCGAAGGGATCCAGGTGGTGGCTCCAGGTCTATCGGCATGGATCGTTCCGATCACCGTCACAATCATCGCCGTGCTTTTCTTCATTCAGCGCTTCGGCACGGGCGGCGTTGCTGCAGTTTTCGGGCCGGTCATGGCTATCTGGTTCCTGGTTCTGGGAATAAGCGGCGCAATCCATATCATGGACGACCTCGAGATATTCAATGCAATCAACCCGCTCCATGGCGTTCTTTATGCTTCAAACAATGTGGGGCACGCCATCGCCGTCCTCGGCGCGGTTTTTCTCGCCGTGACCGGAGCTGAAGCGCTTTACGTCGACCTTGGGCACTTCGGTAGGCGGCCGATCGTAATCGCCTGGTTTTCGCTTGTCTTTCCTTGCCTACTTCTCAACTACTTCGGACAAGGTGCCTTCGTCCTTGCCAATCCCGGCATGACCGACCACCCCTTCTTCGGCATGCACCCAGAGTGGGCGCGTGTGCCGATCGTGTGCCTGGCAACAGCGGCAACCGTGATCGCGAGCCAGGCAGTGATTTCGGGCGCATACTCGCTTGTTCGTCAGGCCATGCACCTCAACCTTCTGCCACGCCTGCAGATCTTGCATACCTCGCAGACGCATCAGGGGCAGATTTTCATGCCACAGGTAAACGCGTTCCTTTTCATATTTGTCATCGCACTCGTCTTGTATTTCAGGAACTCGAGTGGGTTGTCGGCCGCTTATGGGATTGCCGTTACCGGCGAGATGCTGATCACCAGCGTCCTCTTGTTCGTAGTTATGAGACACATCTGGCGATGGACGATGTTGAGCACCGCAGCGGTAATTGCTCCGCTTTTCTTGATCGACGCAGCGTTCTTCGTGGCAAACATCGCCAAGTTTCCCGAGGGAGGATGGGTTCCCGTTACCGTTGCATGCACCATGGGCCTTATCATGCAGACGTGGATGGCGGGGCGACGGCTTCTTGCTGCGCGAACACGCGCTGATGAAGTTCCCCTCGAAGGGATCATACAGAGACTCACGACAAAGCCACCGACGACGGTGCCGGGAACGGCCATCTTTTTGACCAGCGACGTCGAAGGCGCACCCACTGCGCTGCTGCACAGCCTCAAGCATTATAAGGTCCTGCACGAACACAACGTCATACTGAGCGTGATCACCGCAACGGAGCCGTTTGTGCCGGACGACGAGAAGATCTTCCTCGAAAGCTTCAGTCCGCTCTTCAGCCGACTGGTGATCACCTTCGGATACATGGAGACGCCCAACATTCCGCGAGCCCTGGTGCTCGTGCGCAGGCTCGGGCTTAAGTTCGACATCATGTCGACGTCGTTTTTCCTGTCGCGTCGCACGATCCTACCCTCCAAGAAAGGCGGGATGCCCTTCTGGCAGGATCGCCTATTCATTGTGCTTGCGCAAAACGCTGGCAACGCTACGGATTATTTTGGCCTTCCAACGGGGCGGGTCGTCGAGCTTGGACTGCAAACCGTCATTTGACTGCAAGAGCTGCACGGCGCACCGGCGGTGAGAAGATGACACGAGATGCGCGCGGAACCGCGACTAGGCGCGAGGCGTTTTTCTTGCGGAGGAACCGATCAATGGCGAGACATGGCCACGGCGACACCACAAACAACGATGCACTCTTAAAAAACGAACCCTCCGTGTCGAGAGAGGTTTCATCGTTATCTCCGTAAAGGATAGGGTGCTGGGCGTGGCGAGAAAAGGCGAAGGGGTCCGTGGTGCAGCAACCCTTCGCCGCTCTTCTCCCGATACGATGTGGAACATATTGAGGCCGAGCAGGTTTCTTGCATGCCGAGCTGGCCTCCATGCTTGCGCCGCAGGTGGAGGGCTTGAAGGTCCCTCAACGCTGGTTGGCCCTCCACAACCTCCCTTGGGAGACACAATCAAATGGCCGTTTGCAGTATGGATGGCTGCCGCGGCCCCCATAAATGTTCTTTGCCGAAGCCGGAGGGGTTCTTTCGTCCCTCTAGAACCTATCGACCACAGGAGCTTTCGCCGGCAAAAGGCCGCGGAATAGGCGCATTCTTCGTCATATCGCTCAATGACTTCACGAGGGATAATTTCGAGCCGCGGCCGCCTGACGTAGCGATGGAGACGGTCGATCTGACATAAGAGCCGGGCGCGTAGAACGCCGGTCAGCTCGCCTTTTTGATCTCGGTCATATCATCTGGAATAATGTGCATGCCGGCGGCGTGGGCCGCATCGACGAATGCGGCGCGAGCCCGCTCTGGGGAGACGGAGTTGTCTAGCGCCTCGAGCGAGGTGACGAGCGCCCGATGAAAAGCAGGAAGCTTCTTGTCCGGCCACTCGACGCTGATCAAAAGGGCCGCCATCCTCTCGACGTTGTTCGCTCCAATGTATCTGCCAGCGCCCCCTATATCCACGTGGAGTGGAGCAATTGGAATTGGTTCATGCATGGCATTCATAACGCTCTACCTCGATGACTGCTGACCCGACTCAACTGTCGACGAAGTGATTCGTTCCGAGCCAAACCAAGGGTTTGAACGGCAACGACCGGAAAGCTATTCCCACTCGGAACAAATCGACGCCATGTGGATTAATATGACGGCTGCGAAATGTCCCTCGTAGCCACACTTCCCCTATTTGCTCCGCCATGTGCGGGGCTTCTTTTTGAGAAGAGCTTTAGCGAATTAAGAGCAGCCTTAAGTAAATACCGCCACCTCCACAGATGCAAATGCGTGTCGTCGATTTTGGAAAATCACTCCAATCGGAACTAACAATTGTTTTCAAGGTTGAGAGGCACTCAATATGGAGAGATTGATGGCGAGCAGCCACCAAGAAAACAGCAAGGTCGATGTCCGTATTCATGAGAGCGATTTACATACATGGATAGTCGCAAGTGCGATCATCGTTATCTCGACGATGTTCTGTGCTGCAGTTCAGCTGGGATTTTTGTGAATGTTTGTCGACTTCGCCACAGACGACAACGGAACGCCTCGGTCGCTTCGCGTCAACCCAAACCAGGTTGCCGCATTTGTGGAGGTTTCCGCGCAAACCACCTTGCTCATTCTGGTCGGCGGCAAGGAGTTCACGCTTGCCGAAAGTGCGCAAAGAGTGCAAGCGAAGCTCGAGGCAGCCTACGGACCAGTATTGGTCTGAGCGCGAACACAATTGTCCGCACTCAACTCGTTGACTGAGGGATCACCGCAAAAGAGGTCGCAATCCTGATCGCGGCGAAACCACGTGGATCACCCAACTCCAGCTCTGCGCGTTGCACCAGCTCTAAGCATTGCGAAAAAGTCGAGTGTCACCTGCTACCGCGCTGAAAGGCGCAGCGGGCGTCCAGCACTGTGATTGAACCCTCGTCGTCCCCGGGAACGCCTGTCGTTTCGGGGCTCATCGCAGGCATTTGGTTGTGGTCAGTAGTCCGCGAGTAGATACTGAGCATCGGGGCTACCGAAGCGTGGTGCGACCCCAAGCAGTGGCGCTGCGCGGCCAATAATCGATTTGATCATCGGGGCTGCCGTCGATGCCGCCGTGCGGCCGCCATGTTCTCCCGTCTCCGGCGCGTCGATGATGGTCAGCACGATGTATTTGGGGCGGTCCATCGGAAAGGCCGCAACGAAGGCATTGAAGTTCTTGTCGCTCGCATATCGACCATCGACGACCTTATCGGCTGTTCCTGTCTTGCCTCCAATATTGAAGCCTTCGACCTGGGCGCTGCGGCCCGATCCCTTGATACCGTTCCAGGCATAGAGATAGCGCATGTCCTGGCTTGTCTTGTCGCTGAGAACAAGCTTGGCGATATCGCCTGCCTGCTCAGGGCTGCGCGGAAGGAAGGTCGGCGGGACGAGCTTGCCGCCGTTGATCAACGAGGCTGCCGCAACGGCCGTTTGCAAAGGCGTCGTCGCGACGCCGTGACCGAAGGAAATCGTCACCGAGTTGATCTTTTTCCATGTTCGCGGCTGGGTCGGCGTCGCCACGCCCGGCATTTCCGTCTCCATCTTGGAAAGCAGCCCCAGCTTGGTCAGAAATTCCCGGTGCCGGTCGATGCCGACCATGTCGGCGACGGCAGCCGTACCAATGTTCGATGAATACTGGAACACCTCGGGAATGGTGAGCACGCGGTTCTTGCCTTTGAAATCCCGAATTATAAAACCGCCCATGCGGATTGGCCGGGTGGCGTCGACGACGGAATTGAGGTTGATCTTTCCCTCGTCCAGCCCCATCGCCAGCGTAAAGCTCTTGAAGGTCGACCCCATCTCGAACGTCGCGTTGCTGATGCGGTTGAACCAGCCCTTTTCGTATTCTTTGTCAACCTTGCCGTTGGCAAGTGTGCGCGACGGCTGGTTGGGATCGAAATCGGGCACCGATGCCATCGCCAGAACCTCTCCGGTCTCCACGTCGACGATCACGGCGCCTGCGGCTTCCGCCCGATATTTGACCATGGCTTCTGCGGCAACTTCTCGCACGATGTTTTGCACGCGCAGATCGATGGATAGCTTGACCGGCTCGAGCGGCATGTCGCTTGTCAGACCGGCGGCTCGAAGATCAAGGAGCCCCTGCTGATCGAGGTAGCGTTCCATCCCGGCAACGCCACGATTGTCGATATCGACATAGCCAAGCACATGCGCGGCCGTGTTTCCACCTGGATAAAACCGCTTCTTTTCCGGCCGGAAGCCGACACCTGGTATCCCCAATTCAAGGATCTGACTCTGCTGGCGAGGGGTGATCTGCCGGCGAAGCCATGCAAATCGTGATGATTTGACAGAGAGCTTTGCGTAGGTTCCCTTGCGATCGAGATCCGGAAAGATGGTGGCGAGCTTTTCCACCGCATCATCAACATCGACGATCTTGTTGGGCTCGGCAAACATCGAGACGGTCCGAACGTCGGTGGCAAGCAATTGCCCGTGCCGGTCGAGAATGTCTGGCCGCGATGCCATTAGCTTGTCGGACGGCAGGATACCGGATGTGGCCTCGGGATCACGAACCCCATATTCGACAAGCCGTACGGCACTCGCCCCAAATCCCATGACGAGTGCCAGCGCAACCAGAAGAACGCGCGTCTTGCCCTGCCTGTAGAGATCGACCTTCTTTCGGCTTCTCCCGTTTTGTGTCGAGACGTTGAGATGGCCGCGACGTTTCGCGAGGATAATTTTCGATACGAGGCTCATCGTGCGCGCGCTCCCGGTATCCGGGCATATCGCGGCGATGCAGGCAGGCTCTTGGGTGCGTCAGCGATCAACAACATCAGGGCTCTCTCTCGAGCAGCCCTCAATCAACAGGAGATCGTCAGGCTGCTCTGGCTATTGGATTGGGATGAGAAAGCGTGCCGCCGCCGATTGGCGGCCGATAGATGGGATCGAGCGCCCGGCCTTCCAGTTGGATCGGGAGATTGGGATAGTAGCTCACGTCGGCTAGCTCCCAGGCATCGGGCCAGCCTTCAACAGGTAACCGCCTTGTCCAGTGTTCGGCGTCATTGGCATGGCTGATGTCGCGGTTGTCAGCGCCGGACAGGGCGTCGCCCTCGGTGAGGACTTCGGTTTGGCAGGGGGCTACGAAGGACGTGTTAGCAAGGCACAGCTGCGCACTGCCGATCGTGGTCAGCATGATCATCACAATAATGAGGATGCTTCGAATCATCTTCTACCGAGTAAGGCTTCGTTAACGCTAACCAGCCTAGCGCCAGAACCTTACCCAATTCTCAATAAGTCAGAAGACGTGCATGCCGTCGGGAAGTTGGGGGCGGCATATCAATGTCGACCCCCATCAGTTTTATTGCTGCAGGCTCTCGCGCAGCTTGGCGACTTCGCCCGCCGATACCGCCGGCGCAGCGTTACCCCAGTCGTTTCGGACGTAGGTCACGACGTTGGCGATATCCTTGTCGGACAGGTTCCACGCGAAGGATGGCATGGATGGCCCTGTCGGAGCCACATGCGTACCGCCCGACTGGCTGCCGGCCAACACGACACGAATGAGGTTGGTTGCGTCGTCGCCGTTCACGAGCGGCGCCTTGGCAAGCTGCGGGAACAGCTTGGGTATGCCCGCTCCATTCGGCGTGTGGCATGCGGAGCAACGGTCGGCATAGATCGCGGCGCCCGCGACCATCCGTCCGTCTGTAGCGGTAATGGGCTGCGGAACCGCCGCGGCTTTCGCATCGGTGTCTTTCAGGTAGTTTGCTACGGCCTTCAGGTCGGCATCGGTCCAATGCTGGCTCGACTTCTCGACTTCCTCGGCCATCGGTCCGGATGCGATGTCGAAGCGATTGGCACCGGTCTTAAGATAAGCGACGATGTCGTCTACTGACCACGAGCCGATACCCCTATGGGCATCCGCAGTGATATCCGGCGCATACCAGTTGTCGAGAACGCCGCCCTTCAGGAACTCACCGCTCTTGTCACCGCCAAGCATATTCTTCGGCGTGTGGCAGGTCCCGCAATGCGCCAGACCCTGGACGATGTAAGCGCCGCGGTTCCATTCCTCGGACTTGGACGCGTCCGGCTTGTAGACGCCCTTGTCGAAGTTCATCGCGTTCCATACCGAAAGGCTCGCGCGAACGTTGAACGGAAACGGCAGGAGGTTGGTCTCGACCTTGTTGTGGACGGGTTCGAGGCTCTGAAGATAGGCGTAGATCGCAGCGTTGTCTTCGTTTGTGACCTTGGTATAGGCCGTGAATGGCATCGCGCCGTAAAGATGGTAGCCACCCCTGCCCTCGCCCTCGGACATTACCTTCTGGAATTCCTCGGGCGTCATCCGTCCGATGCCCGTTTCGAGGTCGGGTGTGATGTTGGCACCGACAAGATCCCCAAACGGGGTCTTCAGCGTCACGCCCCCGGCAAATGGCTTGCCTCCGGGAGCGGTGTGACAGGCGGAACAGTCCCCGAGCGTCGCGAGGTAGCGGCCCTTCTGGATCTGCTCGAAGGAATCTTCGCGGGGTGACTGAGCCCCTGCGGATTGGGCGGCAAGTGTCAGAGCACTCGCTGCAATCAGAAGAGCTTTTCTCATGCTTGCACCAGGGGGCCAGGGTTTTTCAGATACTGGTTGCGGATTGCATCGGCTGCCTTGAAGGCGAGCGCGCCGACCGTGCCCGTCGGGTTGTAGCCGGGGTTTTGCGGGAATGCGGATGCACCGACGACAAAGAGGTTCGGGACATCCCAAGTCTGCAGGTACTTGTTGACCGAACTGGTCTTCGGGTCGGCCCCCATGACAAAGCCGCCGACGACGTGCGAAGACTGGTAAGGCCCTGTGTTCCAATGTCCCTTCATCGGGTTCTTCACGATCTGCTTGGCGCCCATCGCCTGGGCGATCTCGCCAACCTTGTCCGTGCAGTACGCCGCCATCTTCAGGTCATTCTCGGGGAAGTCGAAGGTGATGCGCAGCAGCGGCCGGCCGAGATGGTCGGTATAGGTCGGGTCCAGCGACAGGTAGTTGTTGCGCGTTGTGTAGCTCGAGGCCTCGCAGCCGACGCCAGCCGTCGAAAGATAGTTGTCGACCGTCGCCTTCTTCCATTCCGAACCCCATTTCGGCGTGCCCGGTGGCGTTGGACGGTAGCCGATGGGAGCCGCGCCGATCGGCGTGATGCGGATGCTGCCGCCGCCGAAGAAGCCGAGCCCCGAGTGGTCGAAGTTGTCGTTGTTGAATTCGTCGATCCCCATGCCGACAGCACCGCCGCCGATGAACGGATTGAAGTTCTTGTCGTCGAAAAACATCTGGACGCCGTTTGCCGTCTGGTAGGCGTAGTTACGGCCGGTGGTTCCGACATTTGTATTGGGATCGTAGGGCGTACCAACGCCTGAAAGCAGCATCAGACGAACGTTTTCGAAGGTGAAGGCGGTGACGACCACCAGATCGGCGGGCTGTTCCCACTCTTCACCGGACGAATCCACGAAGACGACGCCCGTCGCCCTTTT
Source organism: Rhizobium sp. S163 (assembly GCF_030380805.1). Lineage (NCBI taxonomy): Bacteria > Pseudomonadati > Pseudomonadota > Alphaproteobacteria > Hyphomicrobiales > Rhizobiaceae > Rhizobium > Rhizobium sp. S163. The sequence goes on from NZ_JAUDSA010000006.1 coordinate 35,127, forward strand.
GCCCGTCGCATCGAGCGTGATCTTCAGCACCTCGGAATTGGTACGCGCCGTGAAGTTAGACTTGCGCACGAGGGCCGGAAGGATAGTCGTGATAGCGCTCGCCTTGGAATAGTTGGCGCAGCCGTAGTTCGTGCAGAAGCCGCAGAAGGTGCACGGACCCATCGTGACACCGAGCGGATTGGTGTAGGCCTCGGAGATCAATGCCGATGGTACCGGGAATGGATTGTAGCCGAGTTCCTTTGCCGCCTTGGCAAACAGCGTCGGGCCATAGGGCTGCCGCATCGGTCCGGTTGGATACTCGCTGGAGCGCGGGCCCTCGAACGGATTGCCGCCTTCCTTGATCTCGCCGCGTAGATTGCCGGCTTTTCCGGAGATGCCGGCGATCTTGTCGAAGGCGTCGTAGAAGGGCTCCATCTCGTCCCAGTCGGTGCCCCAGTCCTGGAGAACCAGTTCTTCGGGGATGGCGTTGGCGCCGTATTTCTCCGTCAGGTGGCTCTTCAGCCGGAACTCGTCGGGCTGGAAGCGGAATGTTATGCCTGCCCAGTGGTTGCCGGCACCGCCGGTGCCGTTACCGGGATGGAAGGATCCCCAGTTGCGCATCGGCAGCGCGGTCTGCGAGGGGTTGTTTCGCGCCGTGATGGTGTTTTGCGCGGTGCGCAGCATCAGCTCCTGGCGCTGTGCGTAGCGAAGTTCGTCGGCGACCGACGCGACATTGAAGTCGGCCGCGGTATCGCGCCACGGGCCACGCTCGAGCGCCACGACCTCAAGGCCCTGGTCGGTGAGTTCGTTTGCGATAATCGCTCCGGCCCAGCCGAGGCCGATAACCACGACATCTGTGGAAGGAAGTTTGCGAGCCATGTTCTAGTTCCTTGCTGTCCATTCCGGCCGACCAGCGATGCTGAGCGGCGGCAGGTCGATCTTCTCGTTGTGACGTTCGACATAGTCGCGGTAGTCGTAGCGGGCGCCGGGGAAACCGATCATCCGCCAGGAGACCATGTCGCGATTGCCGCCGTAGATCGGATCGCCAAAGAAACCTTCCATGGTGTTGGACAGGAGCTGGCCGAAGAACATTTTGGAATCGATGCCTTCGAGCTTGATCTCGCCGCTCTCGAGGCCCTTAAGGACCTTGTCCTGGTCGGTCTCGCCGAGCTCGGCAAAGACCTTCCCATTCGCGCTTCGACAGTGCGCGTTGATTGCTGCGAGGCCGATCCGATAGCGCTGCTGCGGCACGAGTTCGGACTGATCGCCCTGCTCGGGCGTTCCCGCCATGAACGGACCCTTCATGTAGAGCCGCTCAAACGTGCCGTAGGAGCCAGCCAGCTGCCGGTCGATGAATACCGCGCAGCCCGCATCCTTGCCGGAAACGCTCAAGTTGTCGGCGGGGATGATCCGCGACACCATCGCTTCGACGGCGGTCGCTTCTTCGGCCGTGAAGAAATACCAGCCGCCCGGACCGAGTGTCTCGGGTGGGTTGTAATCGAAGGGTTTGAAGGGAGCCGCGCCACGAATGATGGTTGCCCCCGCGCTGCCCGCCGCCGCGACGAAGAACGCCGCCGCGCTGCTCAATAGGAGCTTCCGGCGGCTAATCCCGGTGTGAGCCTTTTCAGTCATCGAACGACCTCTCTGTTACAAATTCAGGAACGAATTGACAGGATCTGCGTGCAGACCCCGGAGATATGGCGTCCGCGCGCGCCGGGTCGATAGGTCGCGTAGCCGCCACCTGTCGGGATGCGCGCGCGGGCGCATTATTCAAAAAAGGATGATGAGCGGAGGGGAGCCAGAGAGGGCTCTCGCGCTTTTGCGAGGGTTTGTCGCGTCACATTTGCCTTTCAAATTGAAAGATAGTTTGTTAGCTGAATTTCAGCTATGACAGCATTTAATCAATGTCAACTTCTGGGAGGATGAAGAATGACAATTTCCTACGAGGACATCGCCAAGGCGCCGGGTTTCCTGATCCGTCGATGCCATCAGATTTCGACTGCTATTTTCCTTGAAGAGATTGGCGATGCTGATCTTTCGCCGACACAATTTTCGGCGCTCGCAACCATCAACGCCTCACCAGGCATTGATCAGACGACGCTCGGCGACGCGATCGCGCTCGATCGGTCGTCGGTTACGAAATGCGTGGAGAGGCTTCAAAAGCGGGGTCTCATTCGGCGCACTGTCAGCAACTCCGACAGGCGTGCCCGCAAGCTCTCCTCTACGCAGAAGGGCGCGAGCCTGATCGAAATGGCCGGCCCTGCCGCCAAACGCGCCGGCGATCGCATTCTTACAGCAATGGATCCCGACAAGTCTGCCATCCTGCTCTCGCTGTTGGTTGAGTTGAGTGACAGCCTCAATGCCACGAGCAGGTCGCCACTGAGCCAGGCATGAGCCCCTCTCGATCGCGCGTTGATCGCCCTGGCCTCTGGGACGAAAGACGTATCTTCAAGCCCTGATCGAGTGGCCATTGGTCCTTCTTCATCTCGCAAGGAAAGATCGATATGGTAGCGCGATGAATGTCGTTTCGCTCACCCCACCTCGCAGGATGTTGCGCCAAAGGCTTAGCTTGGCGTGGCAATTCGCCATCGTCGGTGGTCTCGTGCTTCTGCTTGGCATGGCGCTCATTGGACTGTGGGTCACGAGCCGGATCGAGGGCGCGGCAGTGCGCAACACCGCCAGCGCCACGGCACTCTATGTCGATAGCATCATCGCGCCGCTCACACAGGAACTTGCCTCTGCAACCTCGCTCGGCGAAGGCGCCAAGCTGGCGCTGACAGAAACGTTGCACCAGGGTGTCCTGCGCGGCAGGCTCTATTCATTCAAGATTTGGCGCCCGGATGGCACGGTGCTGTTCAGCAGCGAGCCCAGTCTCGTTGGAAAGCACTTCGCGATGACTGAAGGGCTTGCCACGGCGCTTGCCGGTTCGGTTCATGCAGATTTCGACGACCTCGAGGGCGAGGAAAACCAGCTGGAGCAGAATAGCGGCCAGCCACTCCTGGAAATCTACAGCCCGATCCGCGAACCCTGGTCGGGCGACATCATCGGCGTTGCCGAGTTCTACGAAATCGCCAGCGACCTACGCTCCGATCTCGCGGTTGCCAGGCTGCAGAGCTGGCTCGTGGTCGGCACGGTGACCGCCGGCATGCTGGCGCTGCTCTTTATCATCGTTGCCAGAGGCAGCCACCTGATCGACGTCCAGCGGCGGTCGCTCGACAAGCAGGTCATCGAACTGTCGCGGATGCTCGACCTCAACCGGGCTCTGCGACGACGCGCCGACACGGCAAACCAGCGCACGGCAACACTGAACGAGCGCTATCTCCGCCGCATCTCCGCCGAACTGCATGACGGCCCGGCGCAACTGCTAGGCTTTGCAGCGCTGAGGCTGGAAGCGATTGCCAAGGGCAAGGCACAGGGCGACGATGAATCGCTCGTCAGCAGCTCGATCACTGAAGCCATCCAGGAGATCCGCGACATCTGCCGGGGCCTGACGCTGCCTGAACTCGAGATGCTCTCGGGCGACGATGTCGTTCGCCGCGCCATCCAGGCGCACGAGACGCATTCGCGCACCAGGATCATCTCGGATGTCGGACGGCTCGATATCCCGGCCCAGGCCGCCAAGATCTGCGCCTATCGCTTTATCCAGGAGGCGCTGAGCAATGCTACCAGGCATGCCGGCGCGTCGAAAATTTCAGTGACGGCGACTGAAGATGACCAGTACATCAGGATCGCGGTCGAAGATAACGGGACCGGCTTCGTCCGGTCTAGTGACGAGGACGGCCTTGGACTTGCCGGTCTGGAGGAGCGACTTGCAGGGCTTGGTGGACATCTCCACATCGCATCTGACGCAAAGGCGGGCACCCGCATCTGCATGACACTACCGAAGAGGACGGGGGAATGACTTCAGACATGCTCAGGGTCGCGATCGTTGACGATCACCCGATATTCCGCAACGGTCTCGCCCGCAGCCTCTCCGACGAGCCGGGTTTCGAGGTGGTTGGCGAAGGCGCCACCGCGGCCGACGCCGTAGCGCTCTTCAGCCAGCACCGACCCGACGTGCTTCTGCTTGATCTCTCGATGCCCGGAGGCGGTCACCACGCGCTGAACACGATCATCAAGGCGGATGCGGCCGCAACCGTGATCGTACTCACGGCCTCGGAAGAAGACAGCGATCTGTTCGACGCGCTGAAGGAAGGCGCCAAGGGCTATATTCTAAAGGGGGTGAATGCATCGACGCTGGTATCGGCGGTGCGCAACGTCGTGGCCGGAGAGCGTTATGTGTCTCCAAGTCTTGCCGCGCGCATCCTGACGGAAATGAAGGGGGAGGCCTCCCAACCGCAACCGAGCGCAGTGCGCAACCCGCACGAAGATGCTCTGTCCTCGCTGACGCCACGCGAAGAACAGATCCTGCGCCTGGTCGCAGATGGCAACAGCAACAAGGAAGTTGCCCGCCAGCTCAACCTCCAGGAAAAGACGATCAAGCACAACATGACGCGCATCCTGCAAAAGCTGAAAGCGCGCAATCGCACCGAAGCCGCGATGTTCCTGCGCGATGCGCAATCACGGTCCTGATCATTCCGGATTTCGTTCAGCGGAACCGTTCGACATCGCTATTTTTGGCGGCACGGCGGATAACGAGGCGGCCCTCGGGATCGAAAAGTTCATAGCGACCGTTGCGGATGCGCTCGCGCCAGCCACCATCATAAGAACGGTCCTCGCGTTGCGATATCGAGCCCGTGCGATCGTCTCGGCGCCCGTGCCTGTCGCTTCCAGATCGGCTGTCGCCATCGTCATCCTGCGATCGCGAACCGGATGAGCCTGACGTGCCAGACCCTGACGAGCCCGAATGCCCGGAACCGGAGGATCCTGAGTGGTCAGAGCCAGAGCCAGAGCCGGAACCAGAAACAGAACCCGAACCAGACCCCGATCCGCTCCCACCAGAGCTACCACTACCGCTGCCGCCAGAACTCCCACTTCCACTCGAACCGCCGCCGCCGCTTCCCTTGTCTGCCCATGCGCAGACTGGGCCCGCCACGACTGACATCGTGCAGAAAATGACAGTGCAGGCGATTTTCAGCGACGTGTTCACGATCAATCTCCTTGAAGGACGATCCCGGCCCATCAAACGGGCCGGGATATGATTGCCAGCGCGACTAGCGGCGGCCGCCATGATCGTCGCCGCCACGACCCCCGCCGTGATCGTCGCTGCCGCCACCACCATGGTGATCGCCGCCACGGTCGTCGCCACCGTGATGTTCGTGGCTCGCGCCGTCATCGGAGCCGCGTCCGCGCGACGAGGATGCCGAAAACGAGGTCGAGCTGTGGCGGACGTGGTCGGGACCGTCATCGAGCCCGCGACCATGGCGCTTGTGCTTGACGAGATCGTCGGCGCCCTGGCGCACGAGTGTTGCTAGCGGCGGTTTGGAAGCGACTGCTCCGAGGTCTAGAGACAAAGGCCCGGCCCCGGCCGAGCCAATCGCCAGCAAAAGCGATCCGGCGATAACGCAAGTGTGAACGATAATCTTCTTCATGCGTATGCTCCTTGGTTTTCCGACCGATACGGTTGCCATTGATCGATGATGGCCGGCCGGATGGTCCAATTGTCGACGATTGCGCATCCATTCCTAGCGGCCCCGGCCTTCTACGACGCCACTAGGGACTTTAGTCCCCATGGTAACGACACAAAGCCCACGATAAGTGGAGTGTGTTGGAATAGTTTTGGCCGACACAGTTGGCCCTGACGTCCAGACGCATTGGAAAACCAATTCATAGCGACCGAAAACTTGAGCCCATGTGCGCTTGGTTTCGCTCCAATCGGGAGTTTGACATGAAGAAATCCATCAGCCTGAAGCTGGTCTCCGCCGCCGCGCTTCTTGCCGCTACAGCCTTCGTAAACGGTGCGCTCGCGCAAGATGCGGACGGCATCGTTGTGTACAATGCGCAGCACGAGGGCCTTGGCACCGAATGGGCAGAAGGCTTCACCAAGGAAACAGGCATCAAGGTCACCGTCCGCAAGGGCAGCGACATGCAGTTCGCCAACCAGATCGTCCAGGAAGGCGACGCTTCGCCGGCCGACGTGTTCCTGACGGAAAACTCCCCTGCCATGGCGCTGGTCGCCTCCGCCGGCCTCTTCGCGCCGGTCGACAAGGAAACGCTGGCCCAGGTTCCGGCCCAGTTCCACCCCGCCGATGGCACTTGGACGGGCATCGCTGCCCGCTCGACCGTCTTTGCCTATGACAAAACCAAGCTCACGGAAGACAAGCTGCCAAAGTCGATGCTTGATCTTGCCGATCCGGCCTGGAAGGGTCGCTGGGGCGCTTCGCCTGGTGGCGCTGACTTCCAGGCGATCGTCGGTGCACTTCTCCAGCTCAAGGGCGAAGAAGCAACCACGGCGTGGCTGAAAGCCATGAAGGAAAACGCGACGCCCTATAAGGGCAACAGCGTTGCCATGAAGGCGGTGAACGCCGGTGAAGTCGAAGGCGCTGTGATCTACCACTACTACTGGTTCGGTGATCAGGCAAAGACGGGTGAAAACAGCAAGAACGTTGCCCTGCACTACTTCAAGAACGAAGATCCGGGCGCTTTCCTCAGCGTTTCGGGCGGTGGCGTGCTGAAATCCAGCAAGCACCCGAAGGAAGCCCAGGCCCTGCTCAAGTGGATCACCTCCAAGGCTGGTCAGGATGTGCTGAAGAACGGCACCTCGTTTGAATATTCGGTCTCGGGCGATTCGAACGCCAAGCTCGTCCCGATCGCCGACCTGAAGGCACCGAAGGTCGAAGCTTCCAAGCTCGACAACAAGAAGGTCGTCGAACTCATGACCGCCGCTGGCCTGCTCTAAGTTATTCGAGCTCCCAAGATTGACGAGCCGCGCGCTGAAAGGCGCGCGGCTTTTTGTTGTCTCTTTTCATCGGTATGAGCAATTTCCGGGTGCCGGCTTTTCGCCTCAGTGCCAGACGAAAATTCGACAGGGGTGAAAAGGCGGCTGGCTGCAACCGCCTCTTTGCGCGTTCGACCAAGAAGAGTGCATTTGTCACGACCAGGAATAGCTCGTGATCGAAGCACGCGCACGGGACTGGCGGCCCCGCCGGGCGCCAGCGTTCCCGCACGAAATCAGACCCGATCGGACCGCCACGCTAGCAGGCCTCCCGCGACCCCGGATCTCACGAGGCCGGCGTAAACCGCGCCACCAGCGCATGCTTGTCACCGGGATAGGTGAAGCGCACATGGGTAACGGGGCCGATATTGCTCCAGGTGCGGCGCTCGACCACCAGGCAGGCTGTGTTGCGGGGGATGTCCAGCAAGGTCGCTGCCTCGCTGCCTGCACCAACCGCGTGGATGCGGTGTTCGGCGCTAGACCACGGCACCTGATTGATCAGCCAGCTGCCGGGCGGAACGGTCGAGAAGTCGGCGTCGTTTGCCTCAGGCACGGTTGCAAGGCTGATCAGCCGCTCCTCCAGGCAGAAGGGACGGCCGCCGGCATGATGGATGCAGACGACTTCGACGAGTGAGGAGCCCGGCTCCAGGTCGAGACGCAGTCTGTCGTCAACGCCCGCCTTGCGCCTGGTGCGCCTGGTCACTGAAAACGAATAGGCAAGGTTCAGCGACGTTACTTCGGCGGCGATATCGTGAATTTCCAGCACGGCGGACTGCGCCTGCGGCTGCGTGACGAAGCTGCCTGACTTCTTGCGCCGCTCGATCAGCCCAGCCTTGGCAAGCTGGGTCAGGGCCTTGTTCACCGTCATGCGCGAGCAGTCATACTCTTTGGTAAGGTCGAGCTCGAACGGAATGCGGTGACCCGGTGGCCACTCGCCCGAGACGATGCGGCCTTCGATGTCGTTCACGATCCGCTGATGCAAGGTGAGATCCCTGCCCTGATCCATCGTTACGCTCCGCTTTCTTCTCGGTCTACCGGCAATGCCTGAGTCGCGAAAGACTATCGAGCACCGTGGGCAAGAAAGGCTTCAGGCCGCCAGCAACTCGCCCATCGCCTTCACAAAACGACGGTTGATCGCTTCGCGGCTCCGATGCCGCCCGCCCTCGACCGTCTTCTTGCCGATCGCCCAGACAGTATCGACTGAAACGCCGCCGGCAAACATCCAGTGGTCGAGCAGTTGATCACCGGCGAGGTAGGGAACGGCCGACGTATCGAGTGCGACAATGTCGGCGTTATGTCCAACCGCCAGGCCGCCCGGCGCTTTCAGCGCGGCACCGCCGCCTGTGATCGCGTGATCAAAGAGGCTGCGCGCAGTGGAGCCGCCGGACGCAGCGATGACGTTGCGAGCTCTAAGTGCAAGACGCTGTGAATATTCAAGCTGCCTCAGCTCATCTGGAAGCGAGATCAGCACGTTGGAATCAGAGCCCACGCCGTAGCGTCCGCCTTCCTCCAGAAACAAAGGCGCCGGAAAAGTGCCGTCGCCGAGATTGGCTTCGGTGATCGGGCAAAGACCGGCGATTGCGCCGCGCCGTGCCATCCGGCGTGTTTCATCGTCGGTCATGTGAGTGGCGTGGATCAGGCACCAGCGACCATCGACATCAGCATTGTCGAGGAGCCATTCAACGGGACGGGCGCCAGACCAGGCGATACAGTCCTCGACTTCCTTGACCTGTTCTGCGACGTGGATGTGAACAGGCCCCTTGCCCGCCATCGCCACAGCCGTCGCGAGCTCGTCCGGCGTTGCCGCCCGCAGGCTGTGTGGGGCAAGGCCGAGTTCGGCGCCGCTCAGCTGCGACGTCACCCTCCGGCAGCCGTCCATTAGCGCCGCGAAGCTGTCGAGCGAATTGATGAACCGGCGCTGGCCGTCGATCGGCTCTGCACCGCCGAAGCCCGAATGGGCGTAGAAAACTGGCAGCAATGTGAGCCCGATGCCGGCCGTGGCGCTCGCCGCACCGATCCGCTCGGCCAGCTCGGCGATATTGGCGTAAGGCCGTCCGTCCTTGTCATGATGCAAATAGTGAAACTCGCCGACGCGGGAAAAGCCGGCCTCCAGCATCTCCATGTAGAGCTGCGCTGCCACGGCCTCAACATGCTCTGGTGTCATCGACAAGGCGAACTTGTACATAACGGTGCGCCAGCTCCAGAAGCTGTCATTGGCGGGGCCCCTTACCTCGGCAAGGCCCGCCATGGCGCGTTGAAAGGCATGGCTGTGAAGGTTCCCCATGGCCGGCACGAGCGTGTGATGGCGTTCATCGGCCGGTTGTGCGGCAACCGCGGTCTCGATGCTGGAAATGCGCCCGTCCTCAAGGGTCAGCCGGACATTATCCTGCCAGCCTTCCGGCAAAAGTGCTGCGCCTGCGTGGAGTGTCGTCGCAACCGTTCGAGCCATGACCGTTTGTTCCCTTCTGGCGAAGGCGCCTCTTTCTTTTCCAGAGATACGCCCAAATTTTTCCTTGTCACCTGTTTATTATGTATATACATGTTGAGGCATAAGGAAAGGCGCAAAGCTGATGAACGGGAACAATTTTTCAGATGAGCAGGGATCTGGTGAGCGGCGTCCGCACCTGTGGCGCAATGCGCGCCTGGCAACGCTTGCCCCGCATAAAGACGGCCTCGGCGTCATCGAAAAGGGAGCGATTGTCGTCGAATTGGGCCGTATCACCTTTGCCGGCCCGGAAACCGAGTTGCCGATCCTGGCGATCGAACGCGCCGAGATCACCGATCTCGAAGGTCGCTGGGTGACGCCAGGTCTCATCGATTGCCACACCCACATCGTCTATGGCGGCAACCGCGCCCGCGAGTTCGAGATGCGCCTGGAAGGCGCTACCTATGAGGAAGTCGCCCGCGCCGGCGGCGGCATCGTTTCCTCGGTCAAAGCCACCAATGCCCTTTCCGTCGATGGCCTCGTGGCCGCCTCGCTCCCCCGCCTTGACACGCTGCTGTCCGAGGGAATGACAACGATCGAGATCAAGTCCGGTTACGGTCTGAACATCGAGGCCGAGCTAAAGATGCTGCGCGCCGCCCGTGCGCTGGGCAATATTCGCCCGGTCCGCGTCGTAACCTCCTATCTTGGCGCCCATGCTACGCCGGTCGAGTACAAGGGCCGCAACGGCGATTACATCACTGATGTCGTGTTGCCCGGCCTCGAGCAGGCGCATGCCGAGGGCCTTGTCGATGCCGTCGACGGCTTCTGCGAGGGCATCGCCTTCTCAGTCGAGGAAATGCGCCGCGTCTTCGATCGCGCCCAGAGCCTCGGCCTCCCGGTCAAAATCCATGCCGAGCAGTTGTCCAACCTGGGCGGCGCTCGGCTAGCGGCCTCGTATCTGGCGTTGTCGGCCGACCATCTCGAATATCTGACCGCTGACGATGCCGTTGTCATGGCCGCGGCTGCAACCGTCGCCGTGCTTTTGCCGGGCGCCTTTTACGCGATCAACGAAAAGCAGAAACCGCCGGTCAAGGCACTGCGCGAGGCCGGCGCCCACATCGCCATCGCCACCGACTGCAACCCCGGCACCTCGCCGCTGACCTCGTTGCTGCTCACCATGAACATGTCGGCCACCCTGTTCGGCCTCACCGTCGAGGAGTGCATTGCAGGCGTCACCCGGGAAGGCGCGCGTGCCCTTGGGCTCCTCGACGAAACCGGCACGCTCGAAGCCGGAAAATCCGCCGATTTCGCGATCTGGGATGTCGAGAGCCTCGCTGAGCTCGTCTACCGCATCGGCTTCAACCCGCTTCACGCACACGTCTTCAAGGGCGAAAGGATCGACCGTTGACCATCACTCTTAATCCCGGCTCCGTATCGCTCAAGCATCTGGAAACGATCTACTGGACCGGCGAGCCGGCCGTGCTCGACCGTTCCTTCGACGCCGGCATCAACAAGGCCGCCGCCCGTATCGCCGAGATCGCCGCCGGCAATGCGCCGGTCTATGGCATCAATACCGGCTTCGGAAAGCTCGCCTCGATCAAAATCGACAGCGCCGATGTCGCCACGCTCCAGCGCAATCTCATCCTGTCGCATTGCTGCGGCGTTGGCGCACCTCTTGGTGAGAACATCGTCCGCCTCATCATGGCTTTGAAGCTTGTCTCGCTCGGCCGCGGCGCCTCTGGCGTGCGGCTGGAATTGGTGCGGCTGATCGAAGGCATGCTGGAAAAGGGCGTCATTCCCGTCATTCCCGAAAAGGGCTCCGTTGGCGCCTCTGGCGACCTTGCACCGCTGGCGCATATGGCTGCCGTGATGATGGGCGAGGCAGAAGCCTTCTACAAGGGCGAGCGCCTTGAGGGTGCTGCAGCACTCGACAAGGCCGGGCTGACGCCGGTGGTTCTCGCAGCCAAGGAGGGCCTGGCCCTGATCAACGGCACGCAGACCTCAACCGCGTTGGCGCTCGCTGGTCTCTTTCGCGCCCACCGCGCCGCCCAGGCCGCGCTGATTACCGGCGCGATGTCGACCGATGCGGCCATGGGGTCCTCGGCACCGTTCCATCCCGATATTCACACGCTGCGCGGCCACAAGGGCCAGATCGACACCGCCGGTGCGCTGCGCGCACTTCTCGACAACTCGGTCATCCGCCAGAGCCACATCGAGGGCGACGAGCGCGTCCAGGATCCCTATTGCATCCGCTGCCAGCCGCAAGTCGATGGCGCCTGCCTGGACCTGCTTCGCTCGGTCGCCCGGACGCTGGAGATCGAGGCGAACGCAGTCACCGACAACCCGCTGGTTCTGTCTGACAACTCCGTCGTCTCCGGCGGCAATTTCCACGCCGAACCCGTCGCTTTTGCCGCTGACCAGATCGCCATCGCCGTTTGCGAGATCGGCGCCATCGCCCAGCGTCGCATTGCCCTTCTCGTCGATCCCGCCCTCTCCTACGGCCTACCAGCCTTCCTCGCCAAGAAGCCCGGCCTCAACTCCGGCCTGATGATCGCGGAAGTCACATCGGCAGCACTGATGTCGGAAAATAAGCAGATGTCGCATCCGGCCTCGGTGGATTCGACCCCGACCTCGGCCAACCAGGAAGACCACGTCTCCATGGCCTGCCACGGCGCACGACGCCTGCTGCAAATGACCGACAATCTCTTTTCGATCATCGGCATCGAGGCACTGACGGCAGCCCAGGGTGTCGAATTCCGCTCCCCGCTCGCCACCAGCCCTGAACTTGCCAGCGCCATCGCCGCGATCCGCGCAGTCGTACCGACGCTTGAAGTTGACCGCTACATGGCGGGTGATCTGCAGGCGGCCAGCGATCTGGTGGCATCGGGTGGGCTCAACGCGGCGGTATCTTCCGGCATCTTGCCGGTGCTGGAGGGATGAAAACGATGTGCCACGACGCACCCAGCCCGGCCATCAGCGGAGCCTTCAGCCAATGACCACCCACCAGATCCGCCAGGGCACATCCCCTGTCATCCTTGCCTTCCCGCATACCGGAACCGACGTGCCGGCCGGCATCTGGGAGCGCCTGAACGACAACGGCAGGCTGCTTGCCGACACCGACTGGCACATCCACGACCTTTATGATGGCCTCATTGACGGCGTGACGACCGTGCGCGCCACCTTCCACCGCTACGTCATCGACGCCAACCGCGATCCATCGGGAACGAGTCTCTATCCTGGCCAGAACACAACCGGGCTGGTGCCCGCTACGGATTTCGACGGCCTTTCGATCTGGAAGGAGGGCCAGGCACCGAATGAGGCTGATATCGGGGAGCGCCTGCGCGATTTTCACGCACCCTATCATGCCGGCCTTGCGGCCGAAATCGAGCGGGTGAAGGCAATCCACGGTATCGCTATCCTCTATGACTGCCACTCGATCCGCTCGCACATTCCCTTCCTGTTCGAGGGCAAGCTGCCGGATTTCAATATTGGCACGGACATGGGCAAGACCTGCGACGCAAGGATCGAGGAGGCAGCTGTCGCGGTCGCCGGCGCCGCCGAGGGTTATGACAGCATCCTCAACGGTCGCTTCAAGGGCGGCTGGACGACACGTCACTATGGCCGACCTGAGACCGGCGTACACGCAATCCAGATGGAGCTGGCACAGTCCACGCACCTTCAGAGCGAAATTCCGCCATTTGCCTATGACGGTGCCAAGGCCAATCGCCTGCGCATCCATCTGAAAGACATCCTGGAGCGCATCGCCGCGATCGGGCAGAACATCAAATAACAAGCCTCAGACAGCAAGCCTGAAACAATACGCCATCCAACCCGGATAAGGGGAACCGCAATGACCAGCAATCCACGTCATAACATTCGCGATGTCAGAAGCCCGCGCGGGCCCGAGCTCAATGCAAAGAGCTGGATGACCGAAGCGCCTTTGCGCATGCTGATGAACAACCTCGACCCGGACGTGGCGGAAAACCCGCACGAACTTGTGGTCTATGGTGGCATCGGCCGTGCGGCGCGTACGTGGGCCGATTTCGACCAGATCGTTGCAACGCTGAAGACACTGACGGAAGAAGAGACGCTTCTTGTCCAATCCGGCAAGCCGGTCGGCGTGTTCCGCACCCACAAGGATGCCCCGCGCGTCTTGATCGCCAATTCCAACCTCGTGCCGCACTGGGCGACCTGGGATCATTTCAACGAGCTGGATAAGAAGGGTCTTGCCATGTACGGCCAGATGACCGCCGGCTCGTGGATCTATATCGGCACTCAAGGGATCGTACAGGGCACCTACGAGACCTTCGTCGAAGCCGGCCGCCAGCACTATAATGGCGACCTCAAGGGCAAGTGGATCCTGACGGGTGGTCTCGGTGGGATGGGTGGCGCGCAGCCGCTCGCAGCCGTCATGGCCGGCGCCTGCTGCCTCGCAGTCGAAAGCGACGAGACGCGCATCGATTTTCGCCTACGCACCCGTTATGTCGACGCCAAGGCCAAGTCGCTGGATGAGGCGCTTGCGATGATCGCCGAATGGACGGCGAAGGGCGAAGCCAAGTCGGTCGGCCTGCTTGGCAATGCCGCCGAAATCTTCCCGGAACTCGTGGCCCGCATGAAATCAGGCGGCTCGCGTCCCGATATCGTCACCGACCAGACCTCGGCGCATGACCCGCTCAATGGGTATCTGCCGATCGGCTGGACCGTTGCCGAGCACAAGGCCAAGCGGGAAAGCGATCCGAAGGCGGTAGAGGCCGCCGCCCGCGCCTCGATGAAGAAGCACGTCGAAGCCATGGTTGCCTTCTGGGATGCCGGCGTGCCGACGCTCGATTACGGCAACAACATCCGCCAGGTCGCCAAGGATGAGGGTCTCGAAAACGCTTTCGCCTTCCCGGGCTTCGTGCCGGCCTATATCCGCCCACTGTTTTGCCGCGGCATCGGCCCGTTCCGCTGGGCAGCCCTTTCGGGCGACCCTGAAGATATCTACAAGACCGACGCCAAGGTGAAGGAGCTGCTGCCCGACAACAAGCACCTGCACAACTGGCTCGACATGGCGCGTGAGCGCATCTCCTTCCAGGGCCTGCCGGCGCGCATTTGCTGGGTCGGCCTCGGTGATCGCCACCGCCTGGCGCTGGCCTTCAACGAAATGGTCAAGAACGGAGAACTCTCGGCCCCCGTCGTCATCGGACGCGACCATCTCGACAGTGGCTCGGTCGCCTCGCCAAACCGCGAGACGGAAGCGATGAAGGACGGTTCGGACGCCGTGTCCGACTGGCCGCTCCTCAACGCGCTCCTCAATACCGCATCCGGCGCCACCTGGGTGTCGCTGCATCACGGCGGCGGCGTCGGCATGGGCTTCAGCCAGCATTCGGGCGTAGTCATCTGCGCCGATGGCTCCGACGACGCGGCAAAGCGGCTTGAGCGCGTGCTGTGGAACGATCCTGCGACCGGCGTCATGCGCCACGCCGACGCCGGCTACGACATCGCCATTGATTGCGCCAAGGACAAGGGCCTGCGTCTGCCGGGCATTCTCGGAAACTGACGATGCAAAAACCGGGCCTCAGCCGAGAACGAGGCCCGGTTCTTGAAGCAGGGTCTCATCCCCTTGCTCGCGGTGCCGGGCGTGTCTCTCGCCAGGCCCCCATACACTTTGAACGCAGACATCAGCTGTTAGGCGCTGCGCGCCTGTCACTCGCAAGCACCGGAGATCGCATGACCCGCGCCACAATCCTTGCTGCCAGTCGCTACCGCCGCATGCCGTGGAAGAACGGTGGTGGGGAGACGGTGGAGATCGCGATTTCACCCGCAGGCTCTGCACTTTCAGACTTCGATTGGCGCATCAGCATGGCAACGGTTGCAACCGATGGACCGTTTTCGATCTTCCCCGGTATCGACAGGACCTTGTCGATCCTCGATGGCGAAGGAATGTCGCTTGAAATCGGCGGCAGCGCGCCGGTTGCTCTGACGCAGACGAGCGCCCCGCTCGCCTTCCCCGCCGATGTCCCGGTGTCGGCAACGCTCAAATCCGGACCGATCACCGATCTTAATGTCATGACCCGGCGTGGCGGCATGGGACACCAGGTCGAGCGTCTTGTTGTCGATGGCGAGCTCAAATTTTCCGGTGCGGCTGATACGCTGCTCGTCTTTTGCCATCGCGGCACACTTAAAGTGGCTTGGACGGACGGCCAGGCCTCACTTGGTGAGGGCGATACGGTGCTGCTGCAGGATGCAACAGGCACGCCACTCGAAATCGATGGGCAAGCCGTTTGCTACGTCATCACGATCGACGCCGCCTGACGGACGCCAGACGCGGCCTTCTCACGACAAGCCGCAATCGTCCGCCCACCAAATCAGACGCAAAACAATATTGTCAGCATAGTCTATAAAATAGATAGTTTTATCTGTGTGCCGATCATGGGCCGCCTTAGTGTTTTGCCGTCGAAACAAGTTGAGCCGACGCAAAGGCGCGGCATCTGGGGGCGAAACATGAACATCAAGGGTCTTATTGCAGGACTAACGGCAGGACTTACACTTGGCGTGGCTGTCGTAGCCGCGCCGTTCTTGGCACAGGCAGCCGACAAGAAGGTCGTCGTTGCCTACCAGACGGACGCATTGCCGTCGTCGGTCGCCATCGCCAATGGCGAGTTCGCCAAGGCGACAGGCTATGACATTGACTTCCGCAAGTTCAATTCGGGCGCAGAGATCTTCGCAGCAATCGCTTCCGGCGACGTACAGGTCGGTTATGTCGGCTCCAGCCCGTTCGCGGCCGCCACCTCGCGGGGCCTCGCCGTCAAGGCCTTCTACCTCTCGTCGATCTCGGGCATCGACGAGGCGCTCGTTGTCCGCGACGGTTCGGGCATTTCCTCGCTCGACGACCTGAAGGGCAAGAAGCTTGCCGCGGCCCCCGTCTCCACCGACCACTACCAGCTTCTCGCGCTGATCAAATCGCTTGGCCTCAGCGAGAAGGATGTACAGGTCTTCGCCATTCCGCAGCCCGAGATCGTCGCCAGCTACAATCGCGGCGACATCGATGGCGGCTTCGTCTGGGATCCGGCGCTCACCGAATTGAAGAAGAAGGGTAAAGTGCTGGTCACCTCCAAGGATGTTGCCGACAAGGGTGCACCAACCTTTTCCGCATGGGTCGCAGCGTCGAAATTCGCCGATGAGAACCCGGCCTTCCTGAAGGGATTTGCCGGTGTGATCAACACCTATTACGCCTCCTTTGCCAAGGACAAGAAGGCCTGGGAGGCCGACAGCGAAAACGCCAAGCTGCTTGCCAAGGCGCTCGGCGGCACGCCCGAACAGCAGGCGGCGGCGCTGAAGAACCTGACGCTTCTGACGCCGGACGTCCAGGCATCCGAAGCATGGCTCGGTGGCGGCGAAAAGGCTGGTGCGGCCAAGATCCTCAAGGACACCGCCACTTTCCTCAAGGAACAGGGCAAGGTCAGCGAAGTGCTGCCGAGCTACGCTGCCTTCGTTACCGCCGACGCGCTCAGCAATCCGAGCAACTAAACCATCGCGGCAATGACGCTGGCGCGATCCGCGCCGGCGTCCCTACTTTTCAAAGAGACCTGACATGCTCAAAGTCGATCACGCGAGCGTCTACTTCAAGACACGAGACGGCAAAACGGTCCATGCGCTCGACCGCGTCTCGCTCGCCATTCCCGAAAACAGCCTCATTGTGGCGCTCGGCGCTTCCGGCTGCGGCAAGTCCACGCTGCTCAACGCCATTGCCGGTTTCCTGCCACTGTCTGAAGGCACGATAACGCTCGATGGGCGACCCGTGACATCGCCCGGTGCCGATCGTGGCGTCGTGTTCCAGAAGGACACGCTGCTCCCCTGGAAAACGGTAATCGACAACGTCGCCCTCGGCCTCAAATTCGCCGGCGTGCCGAAAAGCGTCCGACGCGAACGCGCCGAGCGACTGTTGCACCTGGTCGGCCTCAAGGACTTCGCCGCAGCTTTCCCTTACGAGCTCTCAGGAGGCATGCGCCAGCGCGTTGGTATCGCAAGAGCGCTCGCGACTGAACCCGCTGTGCTCCTGATGGACGAACCTTTTGGCGCGCTCGACAGCCTGACGCGAGAGCAGATGCAGGAACTGCTGGTCTCGATCTGGAAAGAGACGCATACCCGCATCTTCTTTATCACCCACTCGATCGAGGAAGCGCTGTTTCTCGGCACCCAGGTCGTGGTGATGTCCCCGCGCCCCGGCCGCATCGTTGCCCGCTTCGATCTAGACTTCGTGCGCCGCTTCGCCGAGACCGGTGACGCCAGGGCGGTGAAGACATCGCCGGAATTCGCCAATCTGCGCGAGGAAATCCGCGACATCCTGCATGGATCGGAAGAGCTGAGGAGTGCCGCCGAATGAGCGATTTCACCGAAACCGGCCGCGTCGTCATCGGCTCGCCTGCCGAACAGCCGAAGCTCGTCAAGATGAAAGGCTTCGGCGCCGGCGAAAAGCCGACTGTGCTGATCAGCATTGCAACCGCGCTTGTGCTTCTGGCTGCCTGGTGGCTCGTCGCCAAACTGGCGCTGGTTCCGCATCTCTTCCTGCCGACGCCGCAGGAGGTCTGGACGCAGGTGGGTGCAATCTACAATGACGGTTATGCCGGCGCCTCGCTTTACGAGCATGTCTCCGCAAGCCTTTTTCGCATCGTCACCGCCGCCGCTATCGCCACCGTCGTCGGCATTCCCGTTGGTCTGCTCATGGGGCTGAACCGCTGGATCAAGGGCGTGCTGGATACGCCCATCGAGTTCTACTGGCCGCTGCCGCCGCTTGCCTATCTGCCGTTGATGATCATCTGGCTCGGCATTGGCGAGACCTCCAAGGTAACGCTCCTGGTGCTCGCCATGTTCGCGCCGATCTGCCTCTCGGCGCAGGCTGGCGTCCGCTCGCTGCCGATCGAGCGCGTCAACGCCGCCCGGTCGCTTGGTGCCGGTCCCTGGCAGATCCTCGTCAGCATCGTGCTCCCCTCGGCGCTGCCGGAAATCTTGACGGGGCTGAGGATCGCGCTCGGCATCGGCTGGGGCACGCTGGTCGCCGCCGAGCTCATCGCCTCCACCCGTGGGATCGGCTACATGATCATGTCGGCGTCGCAGTTCCTGGCGACCGACGTCGTCTTCGTCGGCATCGGCATCATCGCCGCCTGCGCCTTCTCATTTAGCGCCGCGATCCGCATCCTAGAAGCCGTGCTGGTGCCGTGGAAGGGGAAGAGCTAGCATCCGCAACAGTTCATCTCCCCTTCGCGGGGATCGGGTACTCTACCCGTGAACAAGCTTCGGCCGCCGTTGCCAGACGCCCGGCCGATGCCTAGATTGCGATGCCGCAGACAGACCGAAATGGACAGCAGATCTTGAATGACGACGATACCTTCCCTTCCCCGGCGGAACTGAGCGGTACGCGCCGCCGGCCGCTGGTCGCCATTATCGGCGGCGGCATTTCGGGCGCGGGTGTCGCCTATCACCTGGCGCTCGCGGGGCGGGATCGGCCGCCTGCGATCACCGTCTTCGAGCCGCGTGCTGAGCTTGGCCGTGGCCTCGCCTATGACACGAACGACCCCGCGCACCGCATCAACGTGCCAGCAGCCAGAATGAGCCTTCTGCCGGAGCATCCCGGAGATTTCCTCGAATGGATCGAGCTTAACGATGCGATCGCCGACGACCCCGCCGCACGTCGCGCCGATGGTGCGATCTTTCCGCGCCGTGAGTTGTTCGGCCGATACGTGGCAGCAGCCTTGCTGCCGCTGGTCGAGACCGGCGCCGTCAGGCACCGACGAGCGGTCGTCACCGATGTCGAGCGCGACGGCGCCTTCTGGCGGATTTCCGATAGCCAGGGCGGCCAGACCTTCGCGGACTATCTCGTGATTGCGACAAGCCACCCCTCACCATCGCCACCCTTGGCGCTGCTGGCGCTTGCCGGTCATCCGAAATTCGTCGCCGATTCCACCGTTCCGGGCGCGCTTTATGCCATCGACCCTGATGATCGCCTCCTCGTCGTCGGCAACGGACTGACGGCAGCAGACGTCGTGGCGTCGCTAGAGATCACAGGACATCGCGGCCCGGTCACGTCGATCTCCCGGCGAGGCTTGAGGTCGCGGGGCCACCCCGCGGTCGCGCAGGATCCGTTTGGCGCGTTCGAGACGGTGCCGGTGGAGAGCGCCACCCAGCTCTTGCGCCTCTTGCGCCGCACCATCAGCGAGGCCGAACAAGCGGGGCTCACATGGCATGCCGTACTCGATCAGGTGCGTGGTCACGGGCACGCGATCTGGCGGGCACTGCCTGTGTCGGAACGCCGCCGGATCGTCCGCCACCTTCGTCCCTTCTGGGACGTGCACCGCTTCCGCATCGCGCCGCAGGTGGAGGAGGTTCTGGACCGCGCGGTCGCCAACGGCCGCATGGAAGTGCTGGCCGCCTCCGTCGCGAGCATTAGGCGTAAGGGCGATGATATCGGCGTCGTGCTGCGACAGCGCAACGGCGGGCTGCTGGAACGGGTCTACGATGCGGTGGTCGCCGCCACCGGCCCTGCCCATGGCGTTATCCTGAACAGCCAGCCGTGGCTCGCGAAGCTACGCGATCTCGGCCACCTTGGGTTGGATCCGACCGGGCTGGGCATCGCCTGTAACCTCTCGTCTGAAGCGCTTGCCGCCGACGGCCGGCCGGAGCCGACATTGCTGATATCAGGTCCCCTGGCGCGCGGCGCGTTCGGCGAGCTGATGGGCCTGCCGCAGATCACCGAACACGCGGTCTTCGTCGCGAGCGAGATTGATCGAAAAGTCGAGAAAGATCTCGAACAGAATTGATATCGCTTGATAAACGATAACTACCTTATCGAGCGGCACCCTCGGCGAATGCCTCAAGCTCGGGGTCAAAATCGACCTCAACGACATTGTTGAAGACGGCGGTGGCGATCATGATGCCGGCGAAAGCGACGAGATTGACCAGCGTCTTGGCGTCGTAGCGCTGCTTCAGCGCAACCCAGATTTCGCTCGGGATGGCGTTGGAATCAGCGACGATCGCCTTGCCGAACGCGTCGAGCAGCGCCTCTTCCTCGGAGAGCTCAAGAGCATCCGGATCGAAGCCGTTGTTGATCAGCGCGCGGCGGAAAAAGGTGATGGCGATCTTCGACTTGCAGGCCTTCGAAATTGCGTGGGAGAAAATCCAGATCGGCCGGTCGCTGATTGCGGCCAGCTCGGCGCGCAGCGTGAACCATTCCGCATAGATGCGATGCGCCTGTGGCGAGTGCAGCAGCGTCCGCTTCATGTTTGTCATCCGGCCGCGAACCCTGACTTCCTCGTCGTGGGCCGAGCGGATCTCTGCGGAAGCCGTGTCGTAGTCAATCTGCGGAATATGGCTCATGTCTCGGTGCTCGTTTGATCATGTCGATGCCAAGCTGTTAGCTCAAAAGCGCATGCTGTGAAAAGCGACAAGCGGCCGCACGTGATCACACATTCAGGAGAAACTTGCCGGTGCCCTAAGCCGCGTGGGTCTGCGACGCAAACGACGGATGGGCTAGGCTGAAGCGGTTTCGGCCTCCGCTCTTGGCGGCGTAGAGCGCGCCGTCGGCGGCCGCGAAGATGTCCTTCGGTGCAAGATAGCCCGCGGCCATCGCCACGCCGACCGAGCCTCCGATGCCGATATGGCGACCATCCTCGCCGCAGGATGCGGCAAGCGCAGTGACGATCGAGCTGGCGATACGGGCCGCCTCGTCGCTCGACCCACAGCGATGAAGCACGGCGAATTCGTCACCACCGATGCGCGCCACCAGCTCGGCGCTGCCGAGCACGGATCGCAGGCAGTTGGCCGCCACGCGCAGGCATTGGTCGCCGGCCTGATGGCCGAGCCGGTCGTTGACCTGCTTGAAACCATCGAGATCAACGAGGAACAGCACGACAGTCTGACGTGACGCCTCGGTCGTGCACAACGTCTCGAAGGTGGATTGGAACTGAACGCGGTTCGGCAGGCTGGTCAGGAGGTCGAACTCCGCCAGATAGCGGATCTCGTCAAAAAGCTTCTTTTCGGCGGTAATATCCTGCTTCATCCCAAATATGCGGACCGGGCGGTCACCCTCGCATTCGACCGTGGCGGTGATCCGGATCCAGCGGTGATTGCCCTTGGCCGTAATGATCTCGGCATCCAGACTGAAGCCGGACCGATCCTTGATCGCCCGATCACGCAGCATGGTCAGTTCGATGCGCGATCGCTCGGTATAAAGCTTTACGGTCTCGTCACGATTGAGCGGGTGGCCGATGGGTAGGTCGAACAGCTCGTAGACCATGTCGGTCCATACCAAGGTCTCGTCTGGAAGACTACATTCCCACACGCCGATACGGGCAGCGCGCGACGAGTGATCGAACAGCTTCTTCAGGTGGACGAGTTCGGCGGATGTGTCGGTGGAAATCGCGTCGGCGCCGATCTCGGGGCGATCAGGACGAGCGCACAGGCGTCCCGTAAGCCGTGACCTGACTTCGCGTACAATCGATGAGAACATTCGCCGCCTCTGCCATGCAAGAAGGCGATCATGCCTTCCACTGTGCATATTCTTCAGCAAAGGTTTACGTTGTACTCCAGAGGTTGCTTTCCCACTGGAATAGAGTGGAAACAGATGATCGTGCCTAAGGAAGCCTTAACGAGCGGCGCCGCCGAATGGCAGCTGTGTGCCAACATCGTCGAAAAGATCATTCGTCACGCCGAACACCTTCGTCGATGATATTCCGCTGCGCAATGATCCGATCAACGCGCTCTCGCAGCTTCGCATCCTGCCATATCGCCCATAGTGCCAGAAGAATGACCAGTAGACACAGCAGACGGAATATCCAAAGTGCTCCAACCGGTCCCAATATGGCGACAATCATTACAGACCGTCGTGACGAGCTTATATCGTCGATCAGCAGAAGAACCAAAGCCGAGGCGGCAATGACTGGAATGGCAATGAATCTTAGGCTGCAAAGTCTTTTCATAGCACCACAGATCACGCCGACGACTGGCTGGAACTAATCAGCTTGCCGAACGGCGAGAGGACGTTGATTTCCCCGGTGTCTCGGAGCGATCGTCGCGGTCCGCTTCGCGCATGATCCGGCCCATCGTCTTCAAGCGCTCGATCAGGTCGCGGCCATCGGCGGAGGCTCGCGTCCGCTCCAGCATCTGATACTCGCGGGCCGCCTGTTGCCAATGCTCGCCGCCGCGCCCATCGGGCCGGCCTTCCGCTTCCCACAGCGCATAGGCGCGCTGATTGATCCAATCGTCTTTACTCAAAAACATGAAAGACCTCGAACAACGGATTATGAAAATCAATAGCTCAGAGGCTGACAAATGGAGCTTAGGAAGTCGTTACTTCAGCACGACTTTCATCGCCTCAACAACGATATTCTTCGTTGGCCTTCTCTTTGGCTAACGGGCACCCTCGGGTAGCCAGGAATGGTAAAGCGTGTGGTCGGGAAGGATCGGCAGGGATGTCGGCAGTCCGGTGCGTTGCGACTGGTAGGCGGCGGTGACCAACTCCAGCGAATTGCGAGCGTCGGCAAGCGTCACTGGCGGATCTTCGTTGCGCATCAGTGCATGATAGAAGAGCTCGAACTGGCGGGTATAGCCATCCTCCTTGACCTCGAAGCGGGCGAGCGCGGCATCCACCTTCTCCTGGTGCTCGTCGTTGCCCGCCTTGAAGGTCCAGGGATCGCGGCCCATCGTATAGGGCTCGACAATGCTGTCGGCCACCAGATTTCGGAAGCAGAACCGCAGGCGCGAGATCTCTTCGCGCGAGCCGAGCGTCATCGACAGGCTGGCGAGCGATCCGTTCTTCATTTTCAACGAAAGTGCTGCGGTGTCTTCGACCTCGATCGGATTGACCAACGTGCTGCCAAAGCAAAAGAGTTCGGCGCAGGGACCGTGAATGTAGTTCAGCATGTCATGGGCGTGGATGGCGTGCCCGAGCAGACCGCCGCCAAGCTCAGTTGCCCATTTGCCGCGCCAGGGCACGGCGTAGTAATCCGGACCGCGCCACCAATGGGTCTCGATTGTCGTCAAAAACGCCTCGCCGGCAAGCCCGAGATCGATCAGCATCTTCAGCTTCTGAAGACCGGAGCCGTAGCGATACTGGAAGATCGGCATCAGATTCGGGCCGTTCGCCTTGGCGACGATGCCGGCCATCTCGTCCACTTCGGCAATCGAACCGAACAACGGCTTCTCGCAGATGACATGCTTGCCGGCCTCAATTGCCTTGCGGCAGAGGTCAAAATGCGAGCTCGGCGGCGTGCAGATGTCAATGATATCGAGATCGGCGCGGCAAATCATTGCCTCGGCATCCTGGGTATACTCAGGGATTGCGAACTCCTCGCAAAGCGCCTTGCCCCGGTCCGCATCGAGCGAACACAGAACCACGACGTCGAACAGCTCCTTGTTCCAGGCGAAACCGGCCAGATGGCGAGCGGCGATACCAGCCCCGATCACGCCTACGCGAAATTTCCTGCTCATATCAGCGCCCCTGCCCGTCGCCCTTGCCGATCCTGACTGCATTCGCCTGCGCCTCCAGAGAGAGCCGGCAAACCTCAAAGACGTGCGCCTGCGACATCGCCGTCTGCGTGCGGTCGCGCACGTCAACAAGGAGCGCCTCGAAATACTCGAGCTTCTCGTCGCTGCAATCGATGTGGGTCATCTCTTTGCCGTTGACGAGGAAGAGGTGATCCTTGCCGGGGCGACCAGTGATGTCGATGTATTTGCGCAGCTCGATATAGCCTTCGGTCCCAAGAATAGTGAGACGACCATCGCCCCATGTCGGCAGGGCCTCGGGTGTGAACCAATCGACGCGGATGTAGCCGGAGCCCTTGTCGGAGCGCAGAAGCACCTCACCGAAATCTTGGAAAGCCGGCCTGTCGGGCATGCCGAAATTGCCGATCGAGCTTGCAGCAACCATGGCCGATGTCGAACCGGTGTAAAACAGAAACTGATCGACCTGGTGTGAAGCGATGTCTACGATGATACCACCGAATTTCTCCGGGTCGAAGAACCAGTCGGGCCGCGTCGGTAGTTGCAACCGGTGCGGCCCCATACCGAGCGTCTGGATGACGGTGCCGATCGCACCCGCTTTGACCAGCTTGCCGGCCTTGACTGCTGAGCGCACGCAATGACGTTCGGAAAAGCAGATCGAGAAGATCCGGCCTGTCTCGGCCACCGTGTCTTTCACCGCCTGCAGCTGCGCTGATGTCGTCACGCCGGGCTTGTCAGTCATCACGTCCTTGCCGGCCTTCATGGCGCGGATGGCGAGATCCGCCCGGTCGGCCGGGATCGCCGCGATGCAAATCACGTCGACTGACGGATCGGCCAATAACTGCTCACGGTCGATCTGCGGTGCATCGGGATAGGTTTTCTCGAACATCTCGCGAATGGCAGGAACGGATGTCTTCGGGCAATAGCCGACGAATTCGGCGCCGGCGGCCAGCAATCCCTTCACATGATCGAAGGTATGCCCATGGTCGATCCCGACAACGGCAAATCTCAACATAAAAACGCGTCCTCCTCACTTGCGATGTAAAGCTCGACATACACCGAGCTTCACCGCACTCCTCGCGACAAGACAGACAGCGAAAGCGATTTCCTGTCAAGATCGCGCAACCGGCCCGGCTCGTCGAAAGTAGACTTAACCATCTGTTTTTAATCAATAATATTTGTATCTAAATAGTTATTTATCACAGCAACCAGATCAAGACGACATCATCAGCCGTGCATTGACATGGTAAGGCCGCGGAGGTTTGAACCCACAGGAGCTACTCTTCCCTTTTTTCGCGTTAGGTTTGAACCTAGCGTTTTTCACGCTTTAGTCCAACGCCGGCTGACGGAGGCCTGCCATCGGTCGGCACCGCGGCGTTCGTGGCGGCGAAAACTGCAGCGCCGGATGTGACGAGATCGTTCGTGCGACGGATCGTTCAGTGGAAATGGAAATCTCGACTCGATCGAGCAGCAAGTACCGCTCGCACAGGCGTCTACTGAACTACTGGGTATGGACGACTTTCGTGGCGATACTACAGCGTCGCGCGGGCCTTGCTGGCTCCCGACGAAGGGACGCTGACAATCCTAGGGACGGAAGACGGTTAGGCTGCAGCGTTGCTGTCGGCAATCATGGCCTCCATTAAGGCCGCGGAGGCTTGAATGACTGTGAGTACGCGCCGCGCCTAAAAGATGAGAGAACGTGCATTCAACTTTGTCTGCAATCTGTGCTCTGCCTCCCCATGCCAACAGAACACGAGAAACAGTTCGGCGCCTATCGCGCCGATCTATCAAGAGGGGAGCATGAACTCACAATGACGGCGACCGACGGCACCGGCCTGAAGCAAGCCTCAGGTTCAGAACTCCTCAGTCTATACACGCATCAACACAACATGGCGGACAGCAATCTCGCGGTAGAACGGGACATCACGGTTAAAAACTTTATGGCCTTTGGAACGGTGCTGCTGCTTCAGACAGGCTTCTTTGCAACGCACTTGAAGCCCCACGTAATCATTGCCGTTTGTGGTCTCGTGATAATGAGTATCGCGCTAGCTGCGCGTGCGATGATTATCTTCTACGGCAAATATAGTAGCCGTCTTTTCGCGCTCGCTTCGATCTATCGTAAGGCTTACCTAAGAGGGCGCGATGGACTCTACATCATCGACAGGGTCGACCGCCTGCAGGACTCCGGGCGATTGCCCGACGCTGAACACCTTTCGCTGAAGGAGTATTTCACCCACTGGGGGGCATTGGCGACCATCAATACGATCCCCGCGATCATCGGCGCTATCCTGACGATTGTGGGTGCGGCGATTTGGCATACCGATGTCAATCCATGGGATCTGATGGTTGCAAGATGATGCTCATCATCCTGAAGTCGACCTATAGTGCCGCACCTCTTCGATGTTTAGGTCGTCGACCGCACGGAAGGAGTAAACGCCATGTTCAACCTTATAATGTTGTACGATGGATCGGACTGGCAGGCGCCACTCAATACGATCCGCACGGCAACCTTTCCCCTAGCGCGTCTATTTGAGTATACGATCCCCGACATCGAGGGGCAGTTTACACCCGTAGTCGCTTCCTCGCTGGCGCGCCTCGCAGGTCTCCCAACGGTATTCATGACCGAGCTTCAGTCGGACCGACAGAAGCCGGGCGGAACAGTTTGGGTAAAGATCGGTCGGGTTTTCGCCTTGTCCATCGAGAGCACCGAGATCCGATATTCCTTCGTGATTGAACGTGATTTCGGTCCTCGGACGGTTCCCGATCTCAAGCCGTTCGAGAACGCCTTCGGGATGGGAAAGCTCGAGATCCATCGCAGCCATTGGGCAGTCAAGAGCCATGATGTTGTCGGCGCGCTGCGGGCAGCCGATCTTCTGACTCAAAATGAAGATTGGCCTGCCCCCGCACTGAGCCTCGCAGTGCCGTTGAACCCAGCTCCACCGTTGCCAGTGGAGCCAAGGCCGGCATCCACCGTTGTCGAGAACCTTGAACAGTTCATACAGGTCGTGATGACCTTGGAAGTGCCATCTGATCACGAAGTTTTCTACCGAGGTCACTCGGACTCCCGCTACAAGCTCGAGCCATCCCTTTATCGGAAAACGGCCTCGGGCGAGTATAAATATCTTCAGAACGAAGCGCGCATGATTCTGGAACTATTAAGTGCTCAGTCCTCCGCGTTCAGCAGTGACGCCTATATGCTGGATCGACTCGTACGCATGCAGCATTTCGGCCTCCCAACACGACTGCTGGACGTGACTTCGAACCCACTCGTGGGGCTTTATTTTTGCTGCTCCACGGCCCAATTCGACCAATCCGACAACGAATTGGACGGGGAGGTCATCATCCTCGCGACGCCGAAGGATCATGTTCGCTTCTTCGAGTCCGACACTGTTAGCTGCATCGCAAACCTTGCGATGCTCGAGGAGCAGGCGAAAGACCGTTTGGATACAGGCCGGTCACTCGAGGATTTCAACCTACTACCTGAGTGCGGGAGGCTGTTGCACTTCATCAGACGTGAGAAGCCGTATTTCGAGGCCCGCATAGTGCCGAGCGATCTGGAAAGCATTCAATTCGTTCGCGGCAGAAGCACACATGAGCGTATCATGTCGCAATCAGGCGCCTTTCTCATCTTTGGCAAAGACGCCGTCCTTCCCGAGACCGGGCACAGCGGGCTCAACATCAGGCGCGTCACGGTGAGAAACAAGCAGTCGATCCTCGAACAGTTGGCCAAGCTGAACATCAAGTCCAGCACAATCTATCCTGGCCTCGAGAAGACCACCGCAGAGATTGCCAAGCAGTACGAGCTCCTCGGGTAAGGCATGGGATGTCTGTGGACTGATTGGTGGGCCCGGAGGAACCAAGGAATTGGCCTTAGAGCGTTGTTATCGCTCAGCTTTCTTCCCTGGTCAAGCGTGCCGTACCAACACCCATACCAACACTTTTTTGGGATTGCATGGGATTTCTGTGGACTATTTACCTGTTCGGCCACCGCATCCGCAATGGCAGGGCCCCGCATCACCGCGAGGCATATCTTGCCAAACCAGCTGGTACGGAGCGGTAGTTACTTCGCGGTTCGGACGATAAAGGCCGTGCATACCCTTAGCGTGTGCGTCCGTCACGCAACCCATTGGACCTGGAAGGCCCGTGCGCACGTTAAGTCTCATGTCCCGACTCTGACCGTCGAGGGGACCGCCTGTCAGGCGGACTTTGACTTTCACACTCATGGCATCGCCCTCCGGGAGCGTTCAGCCTCCCATGCAGCCTTACGCGCCGTCTGATAATCGCGATCGAAGAAACGCCCCTGAGCCATTCGCGATTCTGCGTCTGCAATCTCAAATCGGACAATCGTATAGCTGACGGAGGCAAGGTAGGCGGGGTCCTCCCAGGCGGCGTAGTATTTCCTTTTCATGGAACCAACCTCCTGCCCTCGGCAGAGGCACGCACAAAATCCCAAAGCGACTCGTACGCGTCCTCGGTTGCGGAATGGAGTTTTTGCTCCTTTTTCCTCTGGCGGTCGTTCATGCCGACAGGCGCGATAGCGTCCCACTCGTCTTGTTCCTTTGACGCCGTTACGTAAGTCCTAAGCCTCGCCCTGAAATCCGCCTCTAGCAATTCGCGATCTTCCAATTTCCTTTCCTAGGCGGGTCATGCCCGCGTCTGTGGGTGTGGTTTGATTCTACATCACGGCCAGAAGCATATTCAACTGATTGTGGAATATCCGACGATCAGCCAGCGCCTCGGATGAGACGGCTGTACCAACAATTTTCAAAGGTGCCGGGGATAGGTGGGACTCGAACCCGTAGTAACTCAGGACTCGGAATATTAGCGGTGCAGCAGATTCGTCAACGTTTTGAATCGCTTAGGAGAATCTGAAAGTTGTTGGTACGATGGCTTGTGGGTACTTTCATACCAACAATCGTACCAACATTTTTCAGGAGCTGGACCCATATCAGGTCGCTAAGTCATTGATTTTATTGGAGAAAAAAGTCGATGGTGGGCCCGGCAGGACTCGAACCTGCAACCAATCGGTTATGAGCCGACGGCTCTAACCATTGAGCTACAGGCCCGCCTCCGCCTTCTGTATCGTGCTTAGCGCGTGGGATCAATGAGGGCGCGAGACGGGCGGCGATTCCGCTGGATCACGACCTGTTCCGCAACTCTGCCTCTCGACAGCCAATGTTCCGCTTTTCAGGAGAGAAGGGAGCAAAGGCAAGAATCCGGCAGCCGCATAGCCGCGTTTCGGTGTCTATATTGTCCCTCGACGGCGCCTTTGCACGCGCTGTCCCGCTGCCCCTCTATACCGCTTGTTCCAGTTGGAGCCCTTCCCCCGCTTCCGAGGATCAAACCACTCTCCACCGTAACGGTCTAGGAAGCCCTGCGCGTTCGCCTTGGTAGCGAAGCAATGCACGACACAGCTCTTGTCTTCGAACGTGACAAAGTGAAACCGCTGGCAGCGAAGCAAGCGGTTTCCGTGGCAGAAATCGTCCTGCTCCGCGCCAAGCTTGCCAAGGAACAGCTCGGCAAGGTGCGCGATCTGATGAGGCCAGCTTCTATCAATGCCAGCCGGTGTGAGTTCACCTTTGCGTCGGGTCATCGGTAATTGTTCTTGTTTTGTTCGTCAAAGTCAAGTGGAAGGGAGCCTTCCACGACCACATGGCGGAACACGCCAGCTAGTGCCGCGCTACGTTGCGTCGCGCGAAACAGCAAAACCATCCGTCCGCGTCGTACCTACCGGCATCGGTCAAGCCGCCGCTGACCATCGCAATGGCCTCCTCCGCCTCATAAGCGTCGGGAGCATTCTCACGCACGAGCCGAATAATCACCGCCATTGGGAGTCCCGCGAGGAGATCTAACGATGGGGTCGAGATCGCAAATCTGTAAAGTTCATGGCTCATCGCGCGAGGATGCATACGCTGATGAGGATGCCGGAAACCGCGATCGGTTCGCCGTGTAGTCCAAGCGATCTGTAGAGGATGCGCAAGGCGGAAGCACCTTGCTGTGCGAACGGCATGGATTCCGATTTGATGATCGATCCAGGAGGGCCAGCGAGTTCGCCGTTTTCCGGTTGATAGAAATGGTCGTCCGCCTTTGCGGGGCCGTTGTAGAACACCACCCACATGGCGAGCGCCGCCAATGTGTATCCGACGATTAGTCGAAGCGTTTCCCTGATGCCGATGCGTCGGCGCTTGGAAGGCTCGATGTAACGAATGCGTGTCATGACGGCGATCCAGAAAGGCATCAGGTTTGTTAGATTAGAACAGGTGTGAAAGGGGCGGCCGAAGCCGCCCGGTCCTGTTACTGCCACTGCCCATCAGGCAGGCGACCATGGTAAGGGGTATCACGGCAATGACCCCATGGGCCGAGCCACCAGCCCGGAGGGCATGCCGCGGCGACTGGCGGGTAATACGCGGGCGGATAGTATGGCGCGACGTAGCGTGGAGCTGCCAGATCCGCACCAATAGCGGCGCCCGAAGCTGCGCCGAGCGCGTACCAGCCAGCATTGTTCCAGCCGCGCCAATGGTCGATAAAGAGAGCCGCCGGGCCAGATGTGCCAGACAGGTTCCCTTCCAGCACAGAAACGTCGAACGTCAGCGTCGCGCCATCAAGCTTGGGAGACTTGAGTGTGACCACGGCGTCGCTGACATTCGACCCGCCGCCAAGAACCGAAACCGTTGCGTTCGGCGGATCCTTGTCGAAACTGTCAGCGCCAGCGCCCCATTGCTTGACGATTTCGTCGGTCGCGATGTGTCCGGCTGCGCGTGTCGGACGATCGGAAAAGATGATCGAGTTGGCGGCAACCCCCGTCAGGACCAGCTTGTCGCCTTCCAGCTTCGCACCGTCGGCGTTGACGACAAGAAGCGATGCGACAGGCGCCTGCTGGCTGACCTGACCCACGGTTTTTTGCAGGGGCACATGCGGTGCCTTGGCCATATCCTGGCCCAGCGCGGTTCCCGCCAGCAGCGTGAGCGAGCCGGCCAACAGCAGTGCTACTTTATTCATGCGCATCATTGTCGAATTCCTTTTTGAGTACCGTTGCGTTGCGGAAGGCTCGGAGATCAGCCGCCACCGTGTTCGGCTGCATAGTCGATGCCGGCCTGGACTTCGGCCATGGCCTGCATGACCAGTTCGGCAGCGCGTTCTTTGTGTCCGCCCTTGTTCGGGGTCGCGCGGTGAAGCGAATTCAGTGCATTCTGGAGCTGGCGCAATGCAGCATCCATATTGCCTTGATCCGCCATGGCAGGAGACGATACGAGGGCAGCAGCCGAGCCTGCGGCGAGCACAACGCCTGCAGCTGCAAGCATGTTTCTGCGTGAAAGTGTGAAGTCGGTCATTTCAGTTCTCCAAGTTTGCGAGGGTTCTTCAGTTGGCGGCTGTCAGGGTGACCTTGGCAACGCCGGTTGCGATGTTGATGCCGGTCTCACCGTCGACGGAGATCGGCTGTAGCGAAAACGATTGATTGCTACCGCCGACCAGAGCGTTTGCTCCGGCGCCTACTCCGAGCGCGGCACCTGCGGCGACGCCGACATACGTGCCCGCAAGTGCACCCTGCGCAATACCGCGCGTTGCTGACGCGACGCCCCAGATCAGGTGCCCTTGATCGACCTTGCCGATCTCGACACCGTACTCGTCGATGTTACCGACATAGGTCTCAGATTGGCCGCCGTCCGGCTTGAACTGGCAGGTCAGCGATTGCTTGCGAGCGAGGATTTCGCCGATGCCCTTCGACACGTCACAGGACAGGATACCGATCTTGGCAACGTCTGCATGGCCGGGGACAACAGAGGCGGCCACCAGGGCCAGTGCGAGCGCAAGTCCGCCAGAGAGTTTCGAAACAGTCATCTGTCGGCTCTCCGTTTACTTCCACATGCCGTTGGGCAGACGACCGTGATAGGGCGTGTTGCGGCAATGGCCCCAAGGACCGCGCCAGTAGCCGGGCGGGCACGCGTTACTGGCGACGGGACGCTCCTGGTAGTAGCCGTTCGGAAGACGACCGTAGAATGGGGTGGTGCGGCAACCGCCATAAGGACCGCGCCACGCATTGGGGCCGCAGCCGCCGGCGACCAGCGTGATCTCTGACGGCGCCTCGATCGTCGGCATCAGCGGCGCTGCGGTAGACATAGACGGTGCTGCGAACAGTGCGGCAGCGCCGAGGATGACTGCAAATTTCGTGTTCATGTTCACTCCAGATGTGTTGAATGCTGCGGGCGGTTACGCTCGCTCGATGTGCATTTCGATTGGACTGCTGTTGAATGCTGGTCTGTCGGACGATCGTCGTCTTTGGGAGAGCGTCGGCTGCCGACCGGAGTGCGTCCCAGACCATCAGTGGCCAGTCGATGTGCTCCGATGGCCGGGGGATTAGCCGATATCGATCCATTGCCGCATCACCACTTCTGGGTATGCGATGAAAACGGGATCAGATTATTTCGCTCCCATCGGCCGACACAGGGCAAAAATCAGACATTGGAGCAGGCAATGACATTTACAACGACGCGCAGGACACTGCTTGCGGGCATCGGGGTCGCCCTTTTGCCGACATCGCTTTTCGCGCAATCAAGCGCCCTCATTGAGATCGAAAATCTGCGGCCGGGAGAATTTACTTGGCACCCTGATCGATCACCGAATGGGCCGGTCGCTGTCATCGTCTCCCTGCCGCGTCAGCTCGTTCATGTCTATCGCAACGGCATACGCATCGCAGTATCTACATGCTCCAGCGGCAAGGCGGGCCATGAAACGCCGACTGGCGTCTTCGTCGTCCTACAAAAAGACGCGATGCACGAATCCAACATCTATAGTGACGCGCCGATGCCGAACATGAACAGGCTTACCTGGTCGGGGATCGCTCTTCATGCCGGGAACTTGCCTGGCTATCCCGCCTCGCACGGATGCGTGCGCCTCCCGCTGGCCTTTTCGCAAGACCTCTTCACGGTAACCCACCTCGGAACGCCAGTCATCATCGCTGGCGCGACAGACGCGCCTGGGCTGATCGACCCCGGCCTCGTCCTTGGAGGGGGAGCGGCAGGACAGTTCGACCAGGCGGTGGTCGCTAAGGACGGGCCGAAGCATCCGGCAGACTGGGCTGCCTCAGAAGTTCACCCGATTGTCTCGGTGATTGCATCGTCGGCGGACAGCAAGATCATGCTCATCGAAAATGACGAGTTGAAGGGAGAGGCGCCGCTATCGATCGATGGCGGAGGAAAGCTTGGTAGCCGCGTGTTCACGATGCAGAGCATCGACCCTACGACGGGCCCGCAATGGGTCGACGTCGCTCGAGGGGGAGCGGAACCCGCCGCAGCGTTTTCCGCAGACGCCCGTTTGATCAAAAGCCTGCATACGACCGATGAGTTCGCGGGGCTCATGCGATCCTCGCTTCAACTTGGTTCCGTTCTGGTTCTCACCGACGCGCCTTTATACCCGGACACACGCACCGGAAAAGACTTCGTCATCATGTCGTGAGCTGCCACGCCTGGCTGGAGAGAGTATGACCTACATTGAAACGCTCATCCGAACCCTGGAGGAAGCGCCAGCCGAAAGACCGGTACTTCGTTTCCAAAACAGGGATATGACTGCTTCCAAGTTCCTGGACCTGATCAGCGGTTTGGTCGACCGGCTCTCCATTTACGGTATCGCTCCGGGACACCTGGTGGGGATCATCGCACCGAACAGGCCCGAAGCACTGGCGACGCGATATGCCGCTCACCTGCTTGGTGCGGCAACATGCTTCCTTTCGTCACCCTCCAAAGCCGAGGTGAGGAAGCAGTTGATCCACGACATCGCTCCCGACCTCCTCGTCGCCTTCCCCGGAACCGATCATCTGGTGCCCACTGGCATGGATTGCGCTACGCTGGTTGTCGACATCGACGTCGTCGTTGGCGCGCAACGGAGACCGTTTGTGTCCCTGGCTCAGAATGACGACCTGGCTGTCGTGGTATCGTCGGGTGGCAGCACGGGCGTGCCAAAGGGAAGCTGTCGCGATTTCAGATCCTACACCCATGCCGTCAGCGCAGTAAGTCGTCCAGATCGTCGCCAACTCATCAACGGCCCCTTGGCTTATCTCTCCCAAATCCTTGTCGATGTGACGCTGATGAACGGCGGATATGTCGTCATGCGGAACTGCTTTGACGCCGCCGATACGCTTGCACAGATCGAGAGCCAGAAAATCACCGACCTGTTTCTGGTCGAACCGCAACTGTTCGAGCTTATAGACCATGCTGATGTTGCGATGACTGACCTGTCTTCGTTGCGCTACCTCGTTCATATCGGTGCGTCGGCACCCGAGGTACTTCGCAAACGCGCCTTCGCCAACCTCGGATCGCGCCTGATGCACACATATGGCGCAAGCGAGATGGGCCTGGTCAGTGCCCTGTCCCGGGACGACTACGATCAAGACTTCACGAGCGCGGGACGCCTGATGGCCGGCGTCGCCGTGCGACTGCGGGGATTGGACGGGGCTCTGACGGATCGGTGGACGCCCGGTATCATCGAAGTCAACGCGCCGGGGATGGCTCAGGGATATAGAAATCGGGCCGATCTGGCGACAAAGGCATTCGAAGGGGGTTGGTATCGGTCAGGTGACCTTGGTTATCTTGATGACCAAGGACGCCTTCACATCATGGGTCGGGCGACGGAAATCGAAAAGATCGGTACGCGTTGGATTACACCGACCATGATGGAAAACGTTCTATGCGAGCTTGCTTGTGTTCGCTACGCCATTGTCCTGATCGACCTTGCGCAGAACCGGCGTATTGCAGCGATCGAACCGAGACCGGCCGGCGCTCTGGGCGAAGATCAATGCCGCCGCGTTATCGAGGAACGCTTCTCGCGTGAGATAGCCAACTCCATGGAGTTTCTCGCCTACACGCGCGTGCCACGTACTGAACAGGGGAAGCCAGACAGAGCTCAAATATGGGCGGATGCCAACTATGCGCCGAAACTATCCGCATCAGAATCGCTCGAACGAAGGTAAACGGGGAAGATGAATTCTATCTTCTAAGTTCCGACCTATCTTCTCGACAAGTCTTATCCCTCAACCTGGATGCAAGGGTAAATCTCCAGCGAGCGCGTAGAAGGTTATGCGGTATTGTCGTTAAAGGGCAAACCTCGGCTTTGCCAAGTATCGCGCAGAATGTCCTCGAGGTCCTCAACGCTGAATTCGTCGAAATTAGCCCAGAGCTGAACTGCGAGCGAGCTGAGATCTGCAATCGTCTCCGGCTCGGCTTCGGCAGCTGCGGCCAGGGCTTCAACGCGCTGGCGGAGGTCGTCTTGCTCGGTCATCGACCACCTCACAGAGCCGCGCCGGTGATGGGATTGACGATCGGTCGCTCGCTCTCATCCTTGCTCCCTGCGGGCTGGACTGTCGTCGGGGCAAGCGAGCCCTTATCGGCGCCCTCAGGCTTTTCCGAAAGCGGTTTAACATCCTTTGGGCGACGCTGCTCGGGCGTGGCATTGGTATCGTTGGTACCCATCATGTCCTCGCTATGTATAACACATCTGCGATCAAACGACCGTGGTGATCGGAACGCTGCGGTGTGGCCTGTCGAACCTCAAGATAACCCATTCGTCGGTCGATCAGTTCCATTACGCCGCGTTCAATGGCAGCCGATTTGGCCGCCTGCAGAAACCGGGCTGACTGTTGTGGCCGCCAGTCGCCCAGACGGGCGGATCGCTCCTGTCCATTGAAACCAAGGTCGACATATGGCGGTGACCGCCATCCACGCGCCTTGAATGATCGATGACCCAGCCATCTGTAATCCGGCACTCCAAGCTGAGCAAATATGTCCCGTTGGGTGCCCCTCTCGACCTGAAGACCAGCATCGCCGGACAATCCAGTCTCCAATGAGTTGATGCCTGGCGCGGTAACACGTTCGGCCAAGCCGCTGCGCGAGGCCCGAGGCCTATCCGGCTTTAGCTGCGCGTTGGATAACATTCTGTTCACGAATTCACGCTAGCTTTGAAGCGTCACGGGGATGAGATACCGAGATGGAGATTAGAGAGGCTGTGTTTGTTGATAGTCGCAGCCCCTCGCCTTCTGCCAAAGACACAGCTCCGACCGCCTGACTAACATCCATCAGAAGCGCCAATTTTGATGTGGTCGCTGCCTTTTCTCGGCGCGTTGATCGGCCGATGCCCGAGTAAAAATTCCAAACGCGGGCAATCCTGTCCTTGAAGGGCCGTTTTATTGCGCGCCAGACGGGGAAGTCGAATTCGCTGAACGTTCGGGATGGAGTTCGTCAGAACGTCACCAACAGCCGCGCATTCACAGCCTGATCGACGACGTCCCGGGACAAGGCTGCATTATAGGACAGCCCAAACCTCATATTGTCCGAGACAAGGGCATCAAATCCAAGTTCGACGAGCGCGGCATTCCTGGTCGCGGCGAGCCCGCTCACACCGAAGGCCGAACCGCCGGAAAAGGCGACAACCTCGACCGGCGCGAGATCGCCGAACGCATAGCGCCAACCAATCATTCCCCTCGCTTCCACCGTCACATTCTCAAGGGAAAAGGCCGAGGTTGTTCGCAGCCCCAAGGTGGTGAGCCCGACATTGTCGTTGCCATCGCCGACCTGAAGCGCCGCATCCCCACCGCTTTCGGTGAAGTCGTTGGAGCGCACATTGACGTAGGCGGCGCCGGCGAAAGGTTCGAGTGTTGCCTGACCAAGCTCAATCTCGTATCCGGCCTCGCCGAACAGCTGAGCGGTTGCAGCATTGTAATTGCCTGAGAGCCTTTCGTTGAAGCCGGGGAAGACAACATTGCGTGTCGTATCGACGTCGTGCCAGGCGTAGGCAAGGCCGCCTCTCACCCTGACCCTGCCGAGGTCCGCCCCCGCGTAGGCTGCGATATACCAGTCGTCACTGTTGGCGCGGGCACCGCGACCATCATCGTCGAAAGCCGATCTGCTGTAGCCGCCGGAGAGGCCGATCCTGACGGTGTCGCTCATCTGACCATCGCCGCCGAGGAAGAAACCTCCAATGGAGCGGTCGAGACCGGAGGCCTCCGAGGTTGCGTCACGGTTGGCCCAAGAGCCAACGCCTTGAACCCAGAAGCCGCTCGCAGATCCTTCGCTCTCACCCGTCTGTGCGGTTGCATACAGACGATCGTTGATAGTGTCCCTGATGAAGCGGCTGTCGTCAATCATCGATGAGCGGATGGATGCGTAACTCTGACCCGAGAGCTGATCGAGGGCAGCGTCGATGGCAGTCGTAGAGACTTGCCCCACGATCGCATCGAAAACCTCATTGCCCGAGCCCAATGACTGCACGCCGGTTCCAGTGCCAATGCGTGCGAAGGTTCGCGCTGCAATGACGGATGTGATGGGCTGGCCGTTATAGGTAACGTCGAGATAGCCGCTGGAGGCATCGTAGGCGAAGGCGAGGTCGGCCAGCGGGAGCTGCTGTGGCGTATTGGCGAAGAAGCCGCTGATGCCGCCGGTCGCCGTGATCAGCGTGTAGCGGTCCGGACGAAAGAAGGACCCGACGAGGTCGAGGGAGGAGCCGCCGATAGTGGCCACGCCAGTGACGTCAAGAAGATCGCTCGTGCCGATAGGGCCGATAAAGCCGATGTCCGCGCGGTAGGTCGAGCCAGGCGCCAGCAGCAGGTTGCCTGCGATAGACAGAAGGCCGATATCGTGGCCGGTGCTACCAGGGGAGATAAACCCGCCTGAGTTTACAGTCGTCGACGGCAAGGTGCTGTCATAGCCGGCGATCGTGCCGCTGGAATTCACCGTGAGCGAGCTCGAGCTCGACAGGTCCATGCCGTTGATGGCCAAGGTACCGCCATTGATGATGGTCGAGCCGGTGTAGGATGCCGTTCCCGAAAAAACCTGCGTGCCGGCGCCCGTCTTGACGATCCCGAGCGGACCCGCAGAGAAGCTGCCAAGAAACGCGACTTGTCGCCACGCTGCCGTATCGATGGTCAGTGTCGCTGCACCGCCCGAAGTGCCCACGCTTCCGGCACCCGAGAGCGAGCCGACTGTCGCTACATGTCCTAAGAGGTCCAGACTACCGTTGACGATAAACCCGCTCACTGGGGACAACACATTATCGGCGCCCGCCTGCAAGGTAGCGGCGGGGCTGATGGTCGTATCTCCTGCGTAGCTGTTGGCACCCCCAAGGGTCAGCAGGCCGCTTTGCAGGGCAAGCGCGCCGCCGCCCCTGATCGCGCCTGCTATGGTCGTGTTGCTTGCTGCGACACTCAGTTCGCCATCTGAAATCAGAATACCGCCAAGAAGCGTCGCGCCGGTCGAAAATCCGAGGAAAGTCGAGCCGCCTGTCTGCAACCCGTCCGCACGCGCGGTGCCATCACCGCTCAATCCGCCGTTGATCGCGCCACCATTGATGATCGAAAGGTCCCTGCCGATAATGCCGACACCGCCCGCACCAGCCGCCCCTGCCGTGCCGAATGCACCACCAGATCCGCCGGCTCCGCCGGCACCACCTGTAACTGTCGCGCCTGCGCCGATTGTGATCGCGGTCGGAACGTTTGCGAGGAAACCGGGGCCGCCCCCACCGCCTGCGCCGCCAGTGGATCCCGGCGAACCACTCGCCGCTCCGCCCGCGCCCCCTGCACCGCCCGAGACCGTGGTGCCTGGCGCAACATCATAAGGCACGCGCTCTTGTGCCTGCAAATTGGCAGGCGCCAGAAGGGCGGCGGTGCAAAGCAGGAGTGCTAGCGGATTTTGGAGGCCGCGGAGGGAGTGCGCCCCGACGATATGCTCGCCGTAGCCGGTCTTGTGATGACGAAATAGGCGCCAACGATTGATAATGGACTTGTCCCCTCTGCCCAGAATCACAACGTAAAAAAGTATTTGCGAATTGTCTAATGGATAGAGGCCAAAATCGCGGCCTGGACCTGCCAATCTATCCTGATGGTAAATTTCGATGGCCTGCGGGCGGGTCCGTCCCAGAGGATTTCATGCGGCCGGCGCCGCCTGACCGAAAAATTGCGCTTGGCACGAGATATGCATCGTCTTCTTCGGGTTTCCTTTGCTTGGAGGGAAGAATGACGGCTTTGGTCACTGACATCGTGAGTGCCACCGGACAGCTTGAAACCGCCATCTTGAACGCGACGATTGCGTCGCCGAATATATGGATCAGTTCCAAATCCATGAAAACGAAAGCAAAACTGCTTCCGCAGGTGCTTGTGAAGCAGTATCCCGAACTGTCCGAGATCGAATGCGAGCTGCGCGGACTGTTCGAGACATGCTCAAAGGCGATTGACCGGAATTCGATCAACCCCGTGGTTGCAAAAGCGGCAATCTCGCTTGCGCACGAATATCAGGCCGTCATCGAGGGGCTGCGGCGCTAGTCCTAGAGGCGCGTCCAGATCAGCGAGCGGCAGATGACCTTCATGGTGCAGCCGCGCATTTTCACGGTGTCGCCGGAGACGGTCAGAACCCCGTCAAACGTCTTCTTGCTGTCGGGCTCGATGATCGTGCCGGTGAAATTGCCGTTCTCGCCGGTAAACGAGCCGATCTTCTGGCCGGCATGATCGCCGGTCTTCATGGTGATGCAGTAGCCATTGCCGCATTCCGCGATCGTCGCCGTCGTTCCGACCTGCGTCTTCCAAACACCGACGACCGGCTCCTGGGCCGAGGCTATCGGCATCAACGCCAGCTGCGTCACGAGCGCCAGGGGCGCTGCGATTGAAAAGAGCGATTTCATGGGATGCTCCTGTATCGTTCATGCCTGAGCGCGGGGTCGCCGGGCGGCCGATCGCGCGAATTGCGCCCGTCCGGGCGCTGCTCCAACCCTTCGTCGGAGCGTTGACACCGATATAGGTCGAATGGCGGCGAACGCCAGAAAAAAAGTGGGAATCCGGAGCCCGAATTCCCGCTTTCTCACATCATCTTGAAAGACGATCGATTATGCCTCGAGCCACTTCACCTGTTCCGGTGTCAGCTTGATATCAAGCGCCGAGAGGCTGTCTTCCAGCTCGGCGATCGTGCGTGGTCCGATCAACGGAATGACCGGGAACGGCTGCGCGATGACATAGGCGAGCGCGATGTGGATTGGGCTGCGGCCAAGCTTGGCCGCGAGCTCGATTGCACGGTCGCGGCGTACAAAGTTGCGGTCGGAATACCAGCAACGAACGATTTCCTCGTCGTCATGCTTGTCGCGACCGGCACGGTCTGTGAAGAAGCCACGGCCCTGGCTGGACCATGCAAAGTTCGGCACCTGCCGCTCATTGAGCCAGGTCTTCCATTCGTCGGTCGACGACGTCACGCAACCGGCCCAGATCGGATCGAGCATTTCGGCGAGCGAGTAGTTATTCGACAGCGCTGCCGGCGCCAGCTTGCCGTTCTTGGCCGCGTAGGACGCCGCCTCGTCCATGCGCTCGCGGGTCCAGTTGGAGCCGCCGAAGATGCCGCGGATGCGGCCACGCTTGACCTCGGCGTCCATGGCATCGACAAACTCGCCGACCGGAACGTCGGTGTTGTCGCGGTGCATGAAGTAGATGTCGACGTAGTCTGTCTTCAAACGGTTAAGCGACTGGTCGAGCTGCTTGGCGATGACATCGGGATAGACGAGTGGCGAATGCGCGCCCTTGCCGATCAGCACGATCTCCTCGCGATTGACATTGCGGCTGGTGTGCCAGTCGCCGAAAATGCTCTCGGTCTTTCCGCCGCCATAGACGAAGGCGGTGTCGAAGACGTTGCCGCCGGCTTCATAGAAGGCATCGAGCGTAAGCGAGGCGGCGGCGAAGTTCGGGAAGAACTCAAAACCGAGGGTAACGACTGAGGCGGGCTTGGAGATGCCGGGGATAGCGCGCTTGGGAATGCTGTTACCGAGCGCGACCTTGTCGCCGGCAAGATTGTTCACCCGCTTTGCCGCCTTCTCGACGCTGTATTCCAGGCCGATCGAGGCGCGCCACTGGTCGAGCACGCGCAGATTGCCGACGGAATCGGCCCAGCCCATGCCCGGAGAGGTGAATTCCTGCTGGCCGGCGCGGATGGCATCGCCTGCCGCATCGACTTCGAACGAATAGAGCCAGCGGTCCTCGTTGACCTCGATCGTCTGCTGCTCGTTGCCCTTGAAGAGCTCGATCTTGCCGACGCCGCCCTTGTGGCCCGAAGCAAACCAGAAGTCCTTGACCTCGATGCGGCCCTCCGAGCCAATGATGCGCAGCGTGTTGTCCTGGTTCGCCATGATCGAGCACGAGACCTCGGCGATGACGCCGCCTGGAAACTGCAGCACGGCGGACGCCCACTCGTCGACGCCAGACTGGCCGAGATGGCCGACACCCGCGACCTTCTCCGGCTCCAGGAACGGCTTGCCTTCGGCAGCGCCCGCGATCAGCCGCGCCATGGAGACCGGATAGCCGCCGACATCCAGAATGCCGCCGCCGGCCGTCTCGTTTGCAAACAGGCGGTGTTCGGGGCGGAACGTACCCATGTTGAAGCCGAAGCTGGTTCGGATAATGCGCAGCGCACCGATGGCGCCGGATTTCACCAGTTCTACGATCTTGGCCGTCTGCGGATGGACGCGGTACATGAAGGCCTCGCCCGCGAAAACGCCAGCCTTCTTGGCTTCATGATAGATGGCATCGGCATCGTAGGCGGTAAGCGCGATCGGCTTTTCGACGAGCACATGCTTGCCTGCCCGGATCGCCTTGATCGCCCATTCAGCATGGCCGGTGTGCGGCACGGCGATGTAGACCGCATCGATCTCGCTGTCGCTAAGCAGAGCGTCATAACCCTTGACGATGCGGGCGCCGGGGAAGTTTTCGGCAAGACCCGGCTTTTCGGGGTTGCGGGTGGCGATAGCGACGAGCTTGCCGGTGCGCGAATGGGCGATGCCATCTGCGAAGGTGCGCGCAATCGTGCCCGGGCCGATGATACCCCAGCGGATCGGTTGATCTGAGCTCATGGGAAAGTCCTCTTCTTTCATGTCAGTCAGTTGCAAGTCTTGGGATGGAATTGTCTTAGCGCAGGCGTTTGCCCGCGCTGTCGAACAGGAAGACGCGTTTTGCCGTCAGCCCGACCGTCAGCGTGTCTCGCTCGGCGGCTGTGCGTGATTCCGGGCGCTCGATGATCATCTGCTCGCCGCCTTTCGTGGTGGCGTAGATGTAGCTGGTGTTGCCGAGGTGCTCGGCGACATCGATGGAGACGGTCAGATCCGTGTCGCCCTGCCCGGCATCGCTGAAATGCTCCGGCCGGATGCCAATAGTGACGTCAGCGCCCTTCTCGACCGCCGAAGTGACCGGCAGCGTCAGGCGAAAGTTCGGCTCGCCGGCGATGGCGACGGTGGCCGTTCCGCCCCCCGTCTCGATCACTTTGGCCTTCAGGAAGTTCATCTTCGGCGATCCGACGAAGCCGGCGACGAACTGGTTGGCCGGATCGTCGTAGAGATCGAGCGGCGCGCCCACCTGTTCGATGTTGCCGGACCGGAGCACAACGATCTTGTCGGCGAGCGTCATCGCTTCTGTCTGATCGTGGGTGACGTAGATCATCGTGGTGCCGAGCTGCTTGTGCAGTCGCGAGATCTCGACACGCATCTGCACGCGCAGCTCCGCATCGAGGTTGGACAGCGGCTCGTCGAACAGGAAGACCTCAGGTTCGCGCACGATGGCGCGGCCGATCGCGACGCGCTGGCGCTGGCCACCTGAGAGCTGTTTTGGGCGCCGCTGCATCAGCTCGTTGATCTGCAGGATGTTGGCGGCATGCTTCACACGCTTTTCGGTATCCGCCTTGGGATTGCCGTTCATGCGCAGGCCAAAGCTCAGATTCTCCTCGACCGTCATGTGCGGATAGAGCGCATAGGACTGGAAGACCATGGCGATGCCGCGGTCAGCTGGCTCGACATCGTTGACAACCTTGCCGCCGATGTTGATCTCGCCGCCGGAGATATCCTCCAGCCCGGCGATCATGCGCAGCAGCGTGGACTTGCCGCAGCCCGACGGGCCGACGAAGACGACGAACTCGCCATCCTTTACGTCGAGATCGGCACCATGGATGATCTCGAGCGCGCCGAAGCGCTTGACCACATTTTTCAAAGAAAGTTCAGACATCAGGCGTTCCCCGACTATTTGACTGCGCCGGCCGAAATGCCGGCGATGAAGTGACGTTGCAGGAACACGAAGACCACGAGGATCGGCGCGGTGAGCAGCATGGCACCGGCCATGATGCCGCCCCATGAAACCTTGGTGAGACCGATCAGCGATCCGAGCGCCACCGGCGCGGTCATCATTCCAGGCTTGGAATTGATGAGCAGCGGCCAGAGGTAGTTGTTCCACGACGCCAGGAAGAGGATGATGGCGAGAGCCGCCATCGTCGGGCGTGCTAGCGGCAAAGCGATCCGCAGGAAGATCTGCCGCTCCTTGACCCCTTCGACACGCGCGGCATCGAAGAGTTCGGCCGGCATCATCGAGAAGGCCTGGCGCATGAACAGCACGCCAAGCGAGTTGAACAGCGGCGGGACAATCAACGCCACCCAGGTGTTGGCGAGCTTGAACTCGCGCGCCACCATGATGAACTGCGGGATGACGACGACGGCGAACGGGAGCGTGATGGTGCCAAGAATGATGGCAACGACCATCGACTTTCCGACGAAGCGATAGCGCGCAAGCGCCCAGCCGGCCATCGACGTCAAGAGCACCGACAGGAAGGTATAGACCGAGGCGACCACCACCGAGATGAACATGGCACGGACGAAATCGGTATCAGCCTGCAGGTTCTTGAAGTTCTCGACGAAGTTCGTCGACGGCCAAAGCACGATGTCAGGGCTGAAGATGCCGTAATCGGGCATGGTCGAGAAGACAAACATCATCCAGATCGGAAACAGCCAGACGATGGCAAGCGGCGTCAGCACGACATGCAGCAGCACGGTCTGCAGCATCTTGGATTGGGACTTGGACTTCATTTCTGTTCCCTCCCGACCCACAGATTGAGCAGCGAGATGGTGATGGCGAGGATGGCCATGGTGTAGGCGATCGCCGACGCGTAGCCGAAGTTCAGCGACAGGAAGCCTTGGCGATAGAGCAGCAGGCCAAGCGTCTCGGTGCCGCCGCCGGGACCACCGCGATTGGTGATCAGGAAGGGTTCGGCGAAGAGCTGCATCGTGCCGATAACCGACAGGATGACGCAGAACAGGATGATCGGCTTCAGGAGCGGCAGGGTGATATGAATGAACTGCTTGGTCTTCGACACCTTGTCGAGGGTTGCCGCCTCGTAGACATCGTCAGGGATCGATTGCAGACCGGCGAGCAGGATGATGGCGTTGTAGCCCGCCCAGCGCCAGGTAACAGCAATGATGACGAGTGCCATCGCGGCATTGGCGTTGTCGAACCAGGAAACGGGAGACAGGCCGACCGAGGTGA
Organism: Rhizobium sp. S163; assembly: GCF_030380805.1. NCBI lineage: Bacteria > Pseudomonadati > Pseudomonadota > Alphaproteobacteria > Hyphomicrobiales > Rhizobiaceae > Rhizobium > Rhizobium sp. S163. Next base: position 79,191 of record NZ_JAUDSA010000006.1, read on the forward strand.
TTAGCTTGTTGACGATGCCGAAATCGATGCTGAACATCAGCCGGAACACGGCGGCATAGGCCACCTCACCGACGACGACGGGCGCGAAGAAGGCAAAGCGATAGAGCGGGCGCGCCTTCAGAAGCGGCGAGTTCAACAGGACGGCCATCAGTGTCGCAAGCGCGATCATGACGGGCACTTGGATCACCAGAATGATCAGCGTGTTGTAGAGCGCATTGTAGAAAGCGGGATCGCCGATCAGGCGTCCCCAATTGACGGAAGCGCTAAATTTCCAGGGATTTACGCGCGTATTCTGAAACGAGATCAGAAACGAGCTGATGATGGGCCATAGCCAGAAAGTGGCGAAGACGAGCAGATAGGGCGCAAGAAAAAAGTATGCGCTCCGATTGCGGATCGGCATTTCATTCTCCTCAAAGTCGAAGCGAGAGATGGAAGCCGGGCACCCAAAGGATGCCCGGCATCGTCACTCATTCCGCAATGGGAAGACCGGTGGCGGTCTCGATCTGCTTGGCGGCGTCATCGAGTGCCGCCTTTGCATCGGGATAGCCGCCGGCGAAGTACTTGGTCTGCGTTGCCTTGTAGATCGCGTCAGCATCCGTCTGGAACTGCGTGCCACGGCTCGGCTTGATCTTGGGCAGGGTCGAGAGAATATCGGCCCAGACCTTCTGGCCGCCCCAATAGGGCTGCGCCTCGTTGACGAACGGATCCTGCACCGCCGTAAGCAGCGAGGGAACAAGACCGAAGGACTTCAGCATCGCGACCTGGCCTTCATTGGTGCCGAGCGCATAATCGACATAGGTCCAGGCGGCTTCCTTGTTGGCCGAGTTGGCGGCAATCGCCAGCGACGAACCGCCGAGGTTGGCAGCATGCGGCCCATCCGGCGTCAGGCTCGGCATCATGTAGACGCCCCACTTGCCCGACAGATCGGGCGAACCCGATCGCACGGTGCCTTCGTACCAGCCGCCATACATCTGGCTGGCAGCCTTGCCGGCGGTGTTGGCCTGGATTTTTTCGTCCCAGATGGCAGCCGTCAGCGTACCGGCGTCCTTCATCTCCTTGACCTTCTCAAGGGTGGCGACGCAGGCGGGCTGGTTGATGGTGATGTTCTGGCCATCGGTCGAGAAGTAGCCGCAGCCCTGCTCGTTGGAGATCATGCGGAACCATTCGCTGTCGCCGTTGAAGTCGGCCTGGGCCATGACGACGCCTGGATTGGCGGCCGAGATCTTCTTGCCGGCGGCAATGAAATCGTCCCAGGTCTTGATCGATGCCGGATCGACGCCGGCCTTCTCATAGAAGTCACGACGATAGAAGACGGCGACCGGACCGGAATCCCAGGGCATTGCGTAGGCGACATCGCCCACTTCAAGCTCGGTGCGCTTGAATTCAGGGAATTTCGCTTGAATTTCAGCCGTATAGCCGAGGTCCTTCAAGTTGGCGAAGCAATCCGGGAAGCGATTCCAGAAGATTTCGGCCTCGAAGTTTTCGACGGTCACGATGTCAGGAAGACCCTCGCCGCCGGCAGCACATGCTGCCAGCATCTTGTCGAAAACCTGTTGGTTTCCAAGATCTTCCACGGTTACCTTGATATCTGGGTGGAGCTTGTTGAAGCCCTCGAGCGTGGACTTCAGCGCCGATGCGGCGACGTTCCAGCTCCAGATGGTGAGATTGGCCGACTGCGCGAATGCGGAGCCGGATGCAAGAAGTGCAACAGCAGCGGTTGCACCGATAAGTTTGAAGCGCATTGAAAATCCTCCCTTTTCAATTGCCGTCCCTTAGCGAACGTGACTACACTAACCGCAAGGGAGCCGCTGTCTCCTAAAAAGGGAATATGGATTTGGCGGAAAGTAAGATTGAACAGAGGGCTGTCTATCAGCCGGGAGCGAGCAGCATCGAGGGATTGCCGACGGCACTCCAGATGTTTCACAACCATCCGCCGCCAATGCTCATGCCGCATTGGCATGTGCAGGTGGAGCTGAACTACATCATGCGTGGTGAGGTGCACTACCGCATGAACGGCCACGACATCAGCATGAAGGCTGGAGACATGTGCCTGTTTTGGGGCGGGCAGCCGCACCAGATGGACGAGAGCAGCGATGATTCGATCTATGCCGGCGGGCATCTGCCGCTGGTCTATTTCTTCCGGATGCGCGTGCCGATCAACATTTCGAGCCGGCTTATGAAGGGCGAGATTCTCTTCACCTCCGCCACCGATGCCGCCGACGTCGAGAACTTTCCGCGCTGGGTGGCCTATGCGAAATCCGGCGATGCCGCCAAGGCGCAGCACGCCGTGGAGGAGATGCTTCTGCGCATCGAACGCATCGTGCTCGAGCCCTATTCGATGCTGGCGCCCAACGGGCTTTCAGCGACTGATGATGTCGAGCAGGCCTATCCGCAATCGTCGCGCAGCGTCGCGCGCATGTGTGATTTCATCGCCTTGAACTTTCTGCACGAGATCGATTCGGTCGATATTGCGCGGGCGGCGGACCTGCATCCGAAATACGCCATGAACCTCTTCAAGAAGACGACGGGCATGACGCTCAGCAAATACGTCAACCTGCTCAGGCTGTCGCGCGCGCAGGCGATGCTGATGAACGAAGAGGCGAATGTGCTGCAGGTGGCAATGGATAGCGGCTTTGGCTCGATCAGCGCCTTCAACAAATCCTTCCGCCATATCGCAGGCATGTCGCCTTCCGATTTCCGTCGCGACTCGCGCTTCATCTCGCAATACGTTCCGGCCTGAGGAGGCAACGTCGTAAACGTTGCCGGAATGACCTCAGTCCGTTTCGCGCGCCGACAATCCGCCATGTTGCCGATGATACTTGGAGGTACCGATCGGCTAACCGCATGACAATACCGCAGCAAAACCAAGGAAAATGATCGTGGTCGAGAAAACACCCGCCTCATCCAGTGACACTGCAATTGACGAGAAGACCGGGGCGCCGCAGCTTCGCTCCAGGGCCTGGTTCGACAATCTGGCCAATCCAGATATGACGGCACTCTACCTCGAGCGCTACATGAACTTCGGGCTCAGCCAGGAGGAACTGCAATCAGGCCGGCCGATCATCGGCATCGCACAGACGGGCTCGGACCTGTCTCCTTGCAACCGTCACCATATCGAGCTTGCCAAGCGCGTTCGCGAGGGCATCCGCGATGCAGGTGGCATCGCCATCGAGTTCCCGGTCCACCCGATCCAGGAAACCGGCAAGCGCCCGACCGCCGGCCTAGACCGCAATCTCTCCTATCTCGGCCTTGTCGAGGTGCTCTACGGCTATCCGCTCGATGGCGTCGTCCTGACGATCGGCTGCGACAAGACCACGCCGGCCTGTCTCATGGCCGCGGCAACCGTGAACATCCCTGCGATCGCGTTGTCCGTCGGCCCGATGTTGAATGGCTGGTTCCGCGGCGAGCGCACAGGCTCGGGCACGATCGTCTGGAAGGCGCGCGAGATGATGGCGCGCGGCGAGATCGACTACCAGGGCTTCGTCAAGCTCGTCGCCTCCTCAGCACCCTCGACCGGCTATTGCAACACGATGGGCACGGCGACCACGATGAACTCGCTTGCCGAAGCGCTTGGCATGCAGCTGCCGGGTGCAGCCGCCATCCCCGCGCCCTACCGCGATCGCCAGGAGATCTCCTACGAGACCGGCCTGCGCATCGTCGAGATGGTACGCGAGGATTTGAAGCCATCCGACATCCTAACCAGGGAAGCCTTCATCAACGCGATCAAGGTCAACTCCGCGATCGGCGGCTCGACCAACGCGCCGATCCACCTGAACGCCCTTGCCCGTCATGTCGGCGTCGAACTCTCGGTCGACGACTGGCAGACTCATGGCGAGGAAATCCCGCTGCTCGTTAACCTCCAGCCGGCCGGCGAATATCTCGGCGAGGATTACTACCACGCCGGCGGCGTCCCCGCCGTCATGGGCGAGTTGATCAAGCACGGCCACCTCGATACCAACGCGATGACGGTCAACGGCAAGACGGTCGGCGAGAACTACACGGCCTCGATGATCGAAGACGAAAAGGTCATCCGGCCTTTCGACCGGCCGCTCAAGGAGCACGCCGGCTTCCGCGTGCTGAAGGGTAACCTCTTCTCCTCTGCGATCATGAAGACCAGCGTCATCTCGCCGGAGTTCCGCGACCGCTACCTCTCCAATCCCAATGACCCGGAAGCCTTCATTGGCCGCGCCGTCGTGTTCGACGGGCCGGAGGATTATCATCACCGCATCGACGATCCGTCGCTTGCCATCGACGCCGCGACCATTCTCTTCATGCGCGGCGCCGGCCCGATCGGCTATCCTGGTGCTGCCGAAGTTGTGAACATGCGCGCGCCGGATTACCTGTTGAAACAGGGCATCTCATCTCTCCCCTGCGTCGGCGATGGCCGCCAGTCGGGCACATCAGGCTCACCCTCGATCCTCAATGCCTCGCCGGAGGCGGCCGCAGGTGGCGGGCTTGCGATCCTGCAGACGGGCGATCAGGTGCGTATCGACCTGAAAAAGGGAACCGCCAACATCCTGATCAGCGACGAGGAAATCGCCAAGCGGCGCGCGGAACTGGTGGCGGCCGGCGGCTATGTCTATCCGGAAAGCCAGACGCCGTGGCAGGAAATTCAGCGCTCCTATGTCGGGCAGATGGAAACAGGCGCGGTGCTGGAGCCGGCGGTGAAGTATCAGCGGATCGCCCAGACAAAGGGCATCCCTCGCGATAACCACTAATCTGATCGTCTTGTCCCGTCGTGGGCCGATGCCTTGGTGGGCACCGGCCCATGCGCGCCATCAAACGACCGTCCTCCGTGCAATCCGGCCTTGCCCGGCGCTCACGAATGTGATCGATTTTGCTGCCGCTGGGTTGGAGGGCGGCGCATCCCTGGCTCATAGAGCGCGTCCATCGCTCGCGTGACGGAACAATATCATGTCTTATACCCTTCTCGACGCCGCCGCCTCGGGTGGTCTGTTTGTCGGCCGTGTCTGGAACCCTGACGTTGGAGGCCCGAGCCTCGTCACGGTCCGCGATCAACAGGTGATTGATATCACCTCGAAAACTGTCGCCACGATGAGCGCGCTCCTGGAGAGACCTGATCTTGTCGCCTTCGTCCGCTCGGCGAACGGCAAGTCACTTGGAACGCTCGAGGAGATCGCCGCAAACAGCTCTGGCAAACCGGATGAGACTCACCCCTATTTTCAAGCACCTGTCGACCTGCAGGCGATCAAGGCCTGTGGTGTCACCTTCGCGCAGTCAATGATCGAGCGGGTTATCGAGGAGAAGGCTGCGGGAAATCCTGATCGCGCAGCCGCTATCCGTGAACGTGTCAGCACGCTGATCGGCGGCAGCCTCAACAATTTGAAGGCCGGCTCTCCCGATGCTGCCAAGGTCAAGCAGGCGTTGATCGAGGAAGGCATGTGGTCGCAATATCTCGAGGTCGGCATTGGCCCGGACGCAGAAGTCTTCACCAAGGCGCCGGTGCTCTCCTCCGTCGGCTGGGGTGCCGATGTCGGACTGCATCCGGTCTCGACCTGGAACAATCCGGAGCCGGAAATCGTGCTCGCGGTCAATAGCCGCGGCGAGATCCGGGGGGCGGCGCTCGGCAACGACGTCAACCTGCGCGATGTCGAAGGGCGATCGGCGCTGCTGCTCGGCAAGGCGAAGGACAACAACGCCTCATGTGCGATCGGACCCTTCATTCGCCTGCTCGACGACAGCTTCGATCTCGATGCGGTCCGCAGCGCCGAGCTCGACCTGAAGGTGACCGGTGAAGATGGCTTTGTGCTTCACGGCACAAGTTCGATGTCGAAGATCAGCCGCGATCCGACCGATCTCGTCCGCCAGACCTGCGGCGCGCATCACCAGTATCCCGACGGGTTCATGCTGTTTCTCGGGACGCTGTTTGCGCCAACCAAAGACCGCGACACGCCGAACCAGGGCTTTACCCATAAGATCGGTGATGTCGTGGAGATTTCGTCGCTCGGCCTCGGCTCACTCGTCAATACGGTTCGCCGCTCGAATGACTGCCCGCCCTGGACGTTTGGCATCGGCGCCTTGATGGCCAATCTGGCAAAACGCGGACTGCTCTAGCCGTCGACCGCATGTTTGGACGCTCGAACAAGCGAGCCTCGGTGGCGGCGTGCGACCGCCATCAAAAAACAACCGGTACAAGCCTTGAGCGCCTGTCTATTCCGGACCGCAACCATATATGCAACGGATAAGCGAAGCAAAGATATGAGAGCGCGATGAAACTGACTGCGGTTGCAATGATCGCCCTGGTCGTCTTGGCAGGATGCACGACGGGTAAGGACTATTCCGCCCCGGGGCTGACGCCAATTCCCGGCAGCATCATCTATAGTGGCCAGCCGCGGACGAAGCTCACAAAGTCGCCCATTGGTTCTACGTTCCCGCACAGCTTTATCGACCAGTACGGACAGGAGGTCGAGGAGACCTACATGATCCAGCCCGACCGAACGCTGAAGATTGTTCACCGGGTAATCCGGCCTATCCGCTTTCGCGGTAGAGATTGAAAGCAGCACACGTCGAGCGCGCATCTTCAGGCTTTTTTTGCACAGATCACCTTATCGTCATAATCCTGAGGTTGAAATTGAACGCTTGCTAAGACAAACTGTTGTTGCTGGATAGAGCCGGTTTGCCGGGGACTGTTTCGCTTTGGTTCCAGCATAGGAAATACAGGATGAATGCAAAGACACCGAATGCAATCGATAGCTATGTGGGTTCTCAGGTCAGAATGCGCAGGCAGTTGCTGGGACTGAGCCAGGAACGGTTGGCCGAGCAGATCGGCGTGACGTTCCAGCAGGTGCAGAAGTATGAAAAGGGTATGAACCGGATCGGGGCGAGCCGCCTGCAACGCATCGCCGAGGTTTTGAACACCACACCAAGTTTCTTCTTTCAACAGGACCCTTCAGAGCCTTTGTCGCTCGCCGGTCTCGATCTGGCGGCGACGACAGATCCTGTCGCGGAATTCCTGCATTCCAAGGAAGGGCTCGCGCTCAACAAGGCGTTCATCAAGATCACAGACACACAGCTGCGCGAAAAGATCGTGGCTCTCGTTAAGGCGATGGCGCAGACGCAGGTTGCTGCCGACAAGTCCGGCGCCTCGTCCAGCCAATAATGGATGTCCCGGCCGACCGCGCATCAGCGCGACGACCTGTATGACATGGAAGAAGGGGCGCCTGTTTGGGCGCCCCTTCTTCGTTTCTTGGGAGGAACCGTGCCGCACCGCTTTATCATGGACGGCTCGGCGAGCGGACGACTAAGCGTCGAGGTAGCGTTCGGTAAGACGCGCCCACATCGCCGCGCCCGCCGTCAGGCTATCGTCGGCGAAATCATATTTTGCGCTGTGCAGGATTGCCGAATTCATGCCGTTACCGAGGCGCAGGAAGCTACCGGGCTTGTGCTGGAGAAAGTGAGAGAAATCTTCACTACCCGGAATAAGCGGGCAGAGCGCAACATTGCCCTCGCCGACAAGTTCCTCGGCCACCATGCGGGCAAACTCCGTCTCCTTTTCCGAGTTGACCACGACCGGATTGCCATAGGCGTAGTCGATCTCGACGGTGGCACCAAAAGCTTCGACGAGCGACGTCGTCAGTGCGCGGATGCGCTTTTCGAGGATCTCGCGGACCTTGGGATCGAACGAGCGCACGGTCAAAAGCATGTTTGCGCTTTCGGGGATGACGTTGGCGACTTCACCGGCATGGATTGCGCCGACCGTGACGACAGCCGTCTGTGTCGGATCGACGTTGCGCGAAATCACCGACTGCAGTGAGACGACGAGATTGCACGCGACGACGACTGGGTCGATTGTCAGGTGAGGACGCGATGCGTGGCCGCCCTTGCCGGTGATCTTGATCTCGACCGTATCAGCCGCCGCCATCAGCGGGCCCGAACGCATGAGCCAGCTGCCCTCGGGCGCGCCAGGGTGGTTGTGCAGACCGAAGATGGCATCGAACGGGAAGCGCTCAAACAGGCCGTCATCGATCATCGCCTGAGCGCCGCTAAAGCCGCCAGCCTCTTCGGCCGGCTGGAAAATCAGATTGACCGTGCCGTTGAACTTGCGGGTGCGCGCCAGATACTCGGCAGCACCGAGAAGCACGGTCGTGTGGCCGTCGTGGCCGCAGGCATGCATCTTGCCGGGAACCTGGCTGGCATAAGGCTTCCCCGTCTGCTCTGTGATCGGCAGCGCGTCCATGTCGGCGCGGATCGCGATGCTTTTCTTGCCGGCGCCCTGTGTCATGCGGGCGACGACGCCGTTGCCACCAACGTTGCGCGTCACCTCATAGCCCCAACCCTCGAGCTTTTCGGCGACGAAGCGGGCGGTTTCCGTCTCTTCGAACGACAGCTCGGGATGGGCATGAAGATGCTGGCGGATGGCACGCAGTTCGGCGTCCATAGGCTCGAAATCCGAAAGGCGGGCGAAATCGTTGTCGATGGTCATGTCCGTTCCAATTCTTTGCGTGCGTGGTCCGTTACCGGCCCCTTGACAGGGCCGGTCGGGTCTTCGTTTGCGTCAAGAGTGGCGCTCGGCCGGATTAGCCGGACGTCACAGAAAGCGCGACAGGAAGGACTGCGTGCGCGGATGCTGTGGATTGCCGATCACGTCTTCGGGCTTGCCCTGCTCGACCACGACGCCACCGTCCATGAACACCACCCGGTCGGCAGCTTCGCGGGCGAAGCCAATTTCGTGAGTGACGACGATCATGGTCAGTCCCTGCTTGGCGAGATCGCGCATCGTCGACAGCACCTCACCGACGAGTTCTGGATCCAGTGCCGAAGTCGGCTCATCGAAAAGCATCAACTTCGGCTTGATCGCAAGCGCTCGGGCGATTGCCACGCGCTGCTGCTGGCCGCCGGAGAGCTGACGGGGATAGGCATCGGCCTTTTCCGACAGGCCGACACGCTGCAATAGCTGCTTGGCGTTTTCGATCGCGTCCTTGCGCTTTTCACCGTGGACGCCCACGGGCGCTTCGATGATGTTTTGCAGAACCGTCATGTGCGGATAAAGATTGAACTGCTGGAACACCATGCCGATCTTGCGGCGCTGCCGGGCGATGCCGTTGGGCGAAAGCCGCTCCAGCCGGTCGTTGTGCACCCGGTAGCCAATCTGTTCACCATCCACCTCGATGTAGCCCTTCTGGATGGACTCAAGGTGGTTGATACAGCGCAGAAATGTGGACTTTCCCGAGCCCGACGGACCTAGGACAACGACGACTTCGCCTGGCATGATGTCGAGGTCGATGCCCTTGAGTACTTCTAGATGATCGAAGGACTTGTGGACATTGCGCGCCTGGACCAGCGGCTTGGTGTTGGAGACGGCGGTCAATGACTTGCCTCCTCTGCAGCAGCGACGGCTGCCGGCTTGGCCGTTGCACCGTTGCGGCGTTCGCTACGGCCATAATAGGCTTCGATGTAGCTCTGTCCGATATTGAGCACCGATGTGATGAGCAGGTACCAGATGACTGCGACCAGCAGCATCGGTATGATCTCGAAGGTGCGGTTATAGATCGACTGCACCGAATAGAGCAGATCGGCCATGGCGATGACACTGACGAGCGAGGTCGCCTTGATCATGCTGATTAGCTGGTTGCCGGTCGGCGGTACAATTGAGCGCATCGCCTGCGGTATAATGATCCGCCGAAGTGCCCTGCCCTTAGTCATACCGAAGGCTTCAGCGGTTTCCGCCTGGCCGCGATCGACCGACAGAAGGCCACCGCGAATGATCTCGGCCATGTAGGCCGCTTCGTTGAGTGCCAGGCCGACAATGGCGGCCGTCATCGGCGTGATCACCGCGTTGGTGTCCCAGCTAATGAGCGACGGGCCAAATGGAATGGTAATCGACAGCTGCGGAAACAGGGTCGACATGTTGTACCAGAAGATCAGCTGCACCAGCAGCGGCGTGCCACGGAAGAACCAGATGAACAGCGAGGCGAAGCCGCTAGCCAACCGGTCGTTCGACATGCGCATGATTGCGATGATCAGGCCGAGCGCGACGCCGAGGATCATCGCGACAACCGTCAGGCCAAGGCTGACATAAAGGCCGCTGATCACTGTCGGGTCGAAGAAATACTGGGCAACGACCGGCCAGCCGAAATTCTCGTTGTTGGCGACGATCCAGACGAAATCGAGGACGACGATGGCGATGATCGCCCAAAGAACGAGGCGTCCCGTTCTGAACGGCGTATGCGCGGTAACGACGTCGCGGAAGTCAGCACCGCCCGAAGGCGGTGCATTTGTGTTGGGGTTGGTGCTCATTTTGGAAGCTGTCCGCCAAGGTTGAGACCGGGTTCCTTGATCATGTTGTTCTCAAGGCCCCACTTTTTCATGATGGCAGCATAGCTGCCGTCGGCCATCAGTACCTTGATGGCGTCGATCAGGATCGGTCCGAGCGGCGAGCCTTTGGGAACGACGGCGCCCTGGAAGATATCCTCGAAGCCATTCTTCTGGCCGACACCAGTCAGTTCGAGCTGGCCGTTGGCCTGGCTAACGAAATAGGTGAGCGGCGCCTGGGAGGAAAAGAAGGCATCTGCGCGCTTGGAACGTACGGCAAGGATCGAGCTCGGCTGGTCGGTGTAGGACTGGACTTCAACCGCGTCCTTGCCGTCTGCCTTGCACTTGTCCGACTGGGTCTTGATCACGCGCTCGGCAGAACCACCAGCCATGACCGAGATGCGCTGGCCACAGGCCGTGTCGAGCGAACTGATGCCCTTGGGGTTGCCCTTCAGGGTCGCGAAGACGACGAATTCCTGCACCCAGTCGACGAAGTCGTTGGACGCTTCGCGGTCCTTGTAGTCGCCGACAGGGCCGAAAGCGAACTGGTAGCGACCGGAGTTAACGCCGGCGAGCAGCGCCGGCAGGCCACCGACCGTCTCATGTTCGATCTTGACGCCGAGGACCGCGCTCAGGGCTTCCGTCAGATCAGCACTGGCGCCGGACATGACGGTGCCGGTGACGATTTCGTAGGGTGGGAACGAACCGTTGTTAACGGAGATCATCTTGCCCGAGGTCTTAATCGCGTCAGGCAGCTTGTCATGCAACGCGGCGTTGAGCGCGGGCTTGGGCAAGGCGGCATCCTCTGCCAATGCGGCACCGGTGGCCACGGCGCTTGCCAAGACGAGATAGGTCATTTTCTTCAGCAACATGTTCATTCCCCTTATTAATGCTGTCGTGGTTGCATGCGGTTAGAGGTTGGCATCCGTGCGGCTGCCGTCGGTGTCGAACGGGAAGAGTTCCAGGGGCGTCATCTCGCGAGCGAGAATGCCCTGGGCGTGCAGCTCGGCCGAGAAATCGGCGATCATCTTCTCGTTGGCGGCAAAGCCGTTTTCATCCCAGTTCGCAGGGAGTTCGAGAGAGGTCTTCAAGAGCTCATCGAACATCCACGGCGACGTATCTGCATATTTGCGGCGCTTGTTCAGCCACATGCGCTGCGATTCCTCGATCAGCTGGCTAAGCTCGGCAATGATCCAGGGGTTCTCTTCCACGATCTCCGCCTTGATGCCGATAAGGTGCATGCCGGGTACATATCCCACCTCGTCGAAATATCGACGCTCGGCGCCACGGAAATCAGAAAGAACCTGCCGGAACGGCGAACCATTGGCAAAATAACCATCCGGCATGAACGGCGTGAAAATCGCGTCGAGCTGACCGTCGCGCAGCAGATCGACCATCGGACGTTCGCCGGGGGCGGCTTCAATGAGCCCAGGGCGGCCAAAGCCATCGAGCCGATCGACAACAGGATGCGCTTCCGTCAGGCGACCAGCATACCACATCGCATCCTCGACCTGAACGCCTTCACGGCGCACCGCAGCGCGTGTCCAGGTATTGCCAGAGTCGCGCCAGCCGGTGACGCCGATACGCTTGCCGGCAAGTTGCGACAGCTCGGTAATCGGGCTGTCCTTCATGGTGATGACACAGCGATGGCGGAAGCCACGCATGATGAAGTTCGGGATGCCTACGACACTGTGATCGCCGTCATAACGTAGCTGGGTGTAACGGCTGAAGGACATTTCGGCCGCGTCGCAGGTGTCGCTCTTACCAACATGCGAGACCAGGGTACCGATGCGCTCGACCTTGACGTCGAGCTTCGACGACGAGACGTCGCCGAGAATGAGAGGGGTCATGTAGTCCCAGTCGCGAAGGGCAAGGCGAAGTGTGATCGGCATCTGCATTCACTCTCAAAATTTCTTGTCTGGCGCATCGTTAAATGTTCAAATAGACCTGATCAAATGTTATTACGTTATTGAACATTAATTATGGTGCGAAAATGAGCGACATTCGGGATGCAACCTGGTTTGCCCAAAAAATAACCGATCGGACGATTCGGGGGATCGCACTCGAGACCAGCGCCCTGATCCGTGGCGGCGCCCTGCCCGTCGGCACCAAGCTCCCGGCCATTCGCGATCTCGCGTTTGCTTTGGGTATCAGCCCGGCAACAATCTCCGAGGCATGGAGCGAATTACGGCGCCAGAAGATCATCAGCGGCCGTGGGCGAAATGGGACATGGGTCAGCGGCGACCGCTTTGTCGCCAAGCCGGAGCGCTTGGCAAGTTCCGGTAACTACGGTGAGGAGGTGCTGAACCTGACGGCAGCCGTTCCAGACGTCACTCTTCTGCCGAAACTTGAGGCTGCCATGGTGTACGGCGCATCGGCAGAAAACCTGAATAGCTATGAGCGCAACCGCATTCTGCCCGAGCTCGAGGCGGCGGTCCGAGAAACATGGCCTTATGAGCCGGAGGCATTTCTCGCCACCAACGGCGGCTACAACGCGGTCTACACTTTGATGAACGCACTTGTCATGCCTGGCGCAGCGGTTGCGATCGAGAACCCCACGGCGATGCGCCTCCTTGATATCCTGGAGGATCGCGGCGCGCGTATCATCCCGGTCGAGTGCGACCACGAAGGCCCACTACCTTCATCATTGCGCCAAGCCATGGCCTATCGTCCCGTCGCCTTTGTCTTCCAGCCGCGTATTCATTCGGTTACTGGCCAAACCGTCACGGTTGCACGCATGCAAGGCTTGGCCGACGTGCTGCGCGGCGCTGATACGCTGATCGTTGAAGATGACGGCGTCGGGGACATCTCCGATGCGCCACGGCAATCTATGGGAGACATCTTCCCTGACCGGGTGATCCACATATTCTCCTTTTCAAAGACCCACGGCCCTGATCTACGACTGGCTGCACTGTCGAGCTCGCGGGCGATCGTCGAGCAGATCCAGTCGTTCCGAAGCTTCAGCGCGGGTTGGACAAGCCGCATCCTGCAGGCAGCGGGCGCCTGGCTTATCCGCGACCCTGCCACGCAGGAGACTGTGCGAGCGGCGCGCGAGATTTACGCCAGGCGTCGCCACGACCTGGTGCAGGCATTGCGCGACCGAAACATAAACGCCGCGCACGGTGCCGGTCTGTCAGCCTGGGTGCCGGTCTCCTCGGAGCCATTCGCGATGGTAACACTCGCGGCGCGCGGAATTGCCGTGCATCCGGGCGCAAAATTCTCGCTACTGCCGGGAAACTTCCTGCGCGTGGCGACCGCGACACTGTCCGATCGCTGCACCGAGGTCGCCGATTCGATTGCGCTCGCGGCATCGCATGACTAATTCGTGGCTTAGCCATGCCAATTTTTTTGCATCTCACAACGGGTCCGCGTAGATGCCCATACGGCCGATGATTAAAAGAGTGATTGCAGCGGCGTGGACGTCAGTAGCTGCATGTCCAGTTGTTGGTCGGCCTGAACCCAGCGTCGCAAGCCGGGTTCGCTGACGTTCGCGGGTTGTAGTAATTGTCGGCCGGATTATGGTTGGGCCCCGTTGTGCAGGCGGACGTGAGCGCGGCCAAGATTACTACGACACCGCCGGATACGAATCGGTGAACTGCGCCCATCTGACTTCTCCACCATGACTTTGAGCATGTCTCAAAATGCTCTGCTGCTGCGGCAGATGCAAGGGCGGAAGGCTTGTCCACCGGATACTTGGTTTAATCGGTTTGCCCGGTGGGTTGAAATCCTTAGTCTATTGTTCTGAGAACCTTCCTGAGATCAACAACTCGTATGGGCTAACGGTGCGGCATGCTTCAATTGGGGTTTCATCGCCCGTCGAACGGGGAGACATTGCGCGTTGACACACCACGAGGAGAGACGCATTGAGACTTGCCACGACGCAGACCTTTGTCTCCCCCGATATCGAGGCAAACGGGCGCACGATACGATCGATGATCGCGCGTGCCGCCGATAGTGGCGCTCGACTGATCACCTTCTGCGAGGGCGCATTATCGGGCTACTCCAAGTTCCAGATCGAAACCCCGCAAGAGTGGGCGCGCTTTGATTGGCGAACACAGGAGGTGGAGCTGCGGGCCATTGCCGCGCTTTGCCAGCAGCGCGGGATCTTTGCGGTCATCGGCGGGGCGCACCGGCTTTCAAACGGCGTCCCTCCGCACAACTGCCTCTACGTCATCGGCGAGCAAGGTGATCTGACAACGCGAAATGACAAGCGCTTTCTGTCGAACGCCGAGCTAGGAGGGTGGTATACGCCCGGCAACGATGCCGTGACGGTGGAAGTCGATGGCTATCGGTTTGGCTTTGCCATCTGCATCGAATCGCAGTTTCCAGAAGTCTTCTCCAGTTATGAGCGAATGGGCGTGGATGGCGTGCTCTTCTCGTCTTACGGAGTTGCCGAGTACTTCCAGATCGCACTCAGGGCACATGCCGGGCTGAATTGCCTGTGGATCGGCGCATCAACGCCCACACAGAAATCCCACAAAGGTCCAGCCGGGATCATCGGACCGGATGGTGAATGGACGGCGCGATGCATCCCGGCCCAGGAACTGGATCTTACGATCGCCGAGCTGGACCGCCGCGATCCACGCTACGAGATTGCCCTGCAAAAGGCACGGCCGTGGCGTGCACTAGCGCGAAAGGGCGACATCTATCGCCTTAAAATGGTCTCCGATCCGAGAAGCAGCGACCGCTCCGACTTCTAGATCAACCTGGGTCGGACCTTTTCCGACATCGCACGCACCCGCGTTTTCTCACTTGTCGTCGTGCGTGCAATCACGGAGCGTTTTCGACCTGCTTGACACAAAAGAAAAGCGACTTAATCTAGTCAACGGATCGGAGGAGATCCGTTGTTGTGGAGGCAGCGGCTCGGATGGGATCCTGAATCGGGAGGAAATACTGGTGAAGAACAAGGCAATCATGCTCGCCCTTCTGGCGGGTTCGTTCCTGGCCGCGCCTGTTATCGCGGCGGCTCAGGATCTGATCACGGGCGACATCGTCGGCAAGGCCGATGCGCCCAACAAGCTCATTTTCCGCATGACGACAGACGGGCCGCGCAACAACGAGCCCGTTTATGCCGAGGGTTACAGCAAGCTCTTCAACGACTTCATCGCCAAGCGCCCGGACTGGCAGATCGAGCTACAGATGATGTCTGGTGATATCGGCCAAGAGCAGGCGCGCATGCTCGAGCAGGCGAAGTCCGGTTCGGCGCCCGATTGCGCTGCGGTCGATTCCTTCGTGCTGCCACTCTTCAAGAAGTCCGGCGTGCTGCAATCCTTCTCGCCCTATTTCAGCAAGGAAGAAATCGGCCAGTTGTTCCCGTTCATCCGCGAGGGCATCACCGGCGATGACGGCAACATCTATGCCTGGTGGTGGTCGACCGACCTGCGCGTCCTCTACCGCAACAAGGAGATCGTTCCCGACGCGCCTCAGACCTGGGATGACCTGAAGAAGGCCGCGCTGCATTCCGTCGAAGAGGGAATGGAGGGCATTCTCTTCAACGGTGGCCGCTACGAGGGCACGACGTTTGACTGGCTCGCCAACTTCTGGGGCCAGGGCGGCAAGCTGGTCGACGATCAGGGCAAGCCGATCTTCGGCGAGGGCGAGAACCGCGAGAAGTTCATCAAGGCCGTGAACTACTATCGTGATCTGGTGGAATCGGGTGCTGCTCCCAAGCGCGTCGCGACGCTCGGCAGCTATGACGACTTCAATGCGGCGGCCGCAGCCGGAACGACGGCACTCTTCGTTGGCGGCAACTGGCAGTATGCGCAGCTGAAGACGGCGCTCGACGAGGACGAGTTCGCCAAGTGGACCTTCACTCCCCTTCCCGGCCCGACCGCCAATGAGCGCTCGACCGGCACCGGCGGCTGGACAGTCGCGGCCTTCAGCAAGGATGCCGCCAAGGTGAAGGTCTGCGCCGACCTTGCCCGCGAAGTCTATATGGGGCCGGCCAACGCGCTGCAGGAACAGCTGCCGACGCGCGCCGACCTCTATGACAAGTATGAGGTCTTCTCGACGCCGGCAAATAAGACCTTCGCCGAAGCCCTGAAGGTCGGGCAAGCGCGGCCGGGTGCTGCCGTCTATCCCGAAATCTCCAACCAGATCCAGATCATGATGGGCAAGGTGCTAACAGGCACGCAGGCAACGGATGCCGCCGTCGACGAAGCCTTCACCGCCTCGCTCAGCGCCTTCAAACGGAGCTGAGCTGATGATCGGTGGCGTGGGCTTACCTCACCCGCGCCACCGATACCGACTGCCTGATCTCAATGACACATGACCGGACGGATCGATGACCAATCTCAGCATTGCGGCCGAGACTGCGCCTACCGGAAGCAGGCTTGCCGCGCGAAAGTTCTACCCCTCGCCCGCGCCCTGGCTGATGCCGCTGATCCTGGTTCTTGGGGTCTTCTATCTCTATCCGCTGATCGACGTCTTCCGCTTTGCCTTCACCAACATTTCGCTCGTCGGCAACGACGAGGAATACACGCTGCGAACGATCGCCAACACGCTCTCGAAGCCGGAACTGCTGCAGATCCTCTGGGTGACGCTCATCTTCACCGGCTCCAGCGTTGTAGCTCAGCAGGTGCTCGGCCTGTTCATTGCGCAGGTGGTCGTGCGCAGCGAAAAACGCGGCCTGTTCGGCTCGACTATCGTGCGCACCACGGCGCTGGTCGCCTGGGTTGTTCCCGGGATCGCCGGCGGCATCATCTGGAAGATGCTATTCAACGAGGCGCCCTTTGGCGGCCTCAACAGCCTGCTCAGGATGCTCGGGGCCTCGCCCGTTCAGTGGTTGTCCGACCCGAACATGGTCATGTGGTCGGTCGTTATCTCCAACGTGTGGCGCGGAACGGCTTTTTCGATGGTCGTTATGTACGCCGCAATCAAGGCGATAGACCCGGAGCTTTATGAGGCCGCGGAAATGGACGGCGCCAATCCCTGGCAACGGCTGATCTACATCACCCTGCCGCAGTTGCGCGCTGCGATCCTCGTCAACATGATCCTCATCACCATCCAGACGCTGAACACCTTCGATGCGATCATCTCGCTGACCGGTGGCGGCCCGGGCCGGGCGACCGAGGTTCTGTCGCTCTACACGTTCAACGTCGTCTTCCGGAATTACGATCTGGCGGCCGGCGCGGTGCTGTCGATCCTGATGCTTGTCATCAGCCTCAGCCTGGCGCTCGTCTATGCCCGCTTTCTGCCGAAGGGAGAACCGGTATGATCAATTCGAGACAGGAACGCATCGGCGACCTCTTCAGCTATCTCTTCATGCTGATCACCTTCCTCTTCTTCGCCTGGCCTCTGGTCTGGCTTTTGTCGCTGGCGCTGCGCACCCGCAAGGAGGTGTTCCTCGGCGTCTCCAGGCTGATCCCCAAGTCGCCGACGCTCGACAATTTCATCGCGATCCTCTCCTCCGACAAATTCGCTGGCTATCTTTGGAACGCGCTCATCCTGTCGACCTCGAGCGCGATCGGATGCCTGATCGTGGCATTGCCGGCTGCCTACGCCTTCTCGCGCTTTCCTTTCCGCGGGAAAGGCCCATGGATGATGGTACTGCTTGCCTTTCAGATGATCTCTCCACTCGTCATCATGGTCCCGCTTTATCGCTACATGGCCAAGATCGGTCTCACCGACAGCCATTTCGGCGCGACGATGGTCTATATCGCGCTTGCCGTGCCGATGGTCACATGGATCCTCAAGGGCTTCATCGACGGCATCCCGCGAAGCCTCGACGAGGCGGCACTGATCGACGGGTGCAGCCATTTCGGAGTCTTCTGGCGCATCATTCTGCCGCTCGCGAAACCAGGGATTGCGTCTGCCTTCATCATCTCGGTCATCGCCGGCTGGTCGCAATTTCTTGTGCCTTTCCTCTTGATCAGCAAAGAGGCGCTGATGCCGATCGGTGTCGGCATCTTCCAGTACGCCGGCACCCAGAACGACAGCTCCATTCAGTTGTTGGCGGCCGCCTGCCTTGTGTCTGTCGTGCCCGCCATCGTCGCATTTCTTTCGCTCCAACGCCTCATTCTCGGCGCCATGACGGCTGGTGCCGTCAAGGGCTGATTTCTTTCAAACATCAGGATATGATCATGACGCTTACGCTTGCCCAACGCCTCGACCGCATCCGCGTCCGCATGTCGGAACTCGAACACTGGCGCTCCCGTGAAACAGTGCAGATCAGCGGTTGGACCTTTGACGGCGAACCGATCGCGATCGGCGCCGCATGGCCGCGCAAGGACGGCACGGTGAGCTTCTCCGCCTCGGCGCGCGTGCCGGAACATTGGCCGGTGGAGGAAGCCCGCCTCAGCCTCAATCTTGGCGGCGAAAGCCTCATCACCATCACCAACGAGGCCGGTGACGAAACGCGCCTTGGTCTTGACCCATATCACCAGGAATTCCGCCTGACGTCGCGCCGGCTCGCGATCTCGTCAGAAACGGTCGCACGTCTGCCGTTCGGCGAGCCGGTCCGCGCGCCCCGGCTCGAACGGGCAAACCTTTTGTGGCTGGACGAGCCGGTCGACCGGCTTTGGCTGCTCTTGCGCCAGATCTCGGAGGCGGTCGATACGCTTGAGGGCCATGAGGTCATTCCACATTTGATCGATATCGCCGAGGCCGCCATGCGCGGGCTCGACTGGCCGTCATCGACGGCAGCCTATATCGCGCGCATGTCGCCATCGACCGGCCAGCAGAAGATCTGGCAGTTGCCCGAACTCGAAACCGCGCCCGAAGGCCTGAACCAGGGACAGCGCGCCAGCGTGGTCGCGGCCTACGACACGCTGATCAAGGAGCTGAAGCAACTGCGCGAACGCTTCCCGCCGCAGGGCGAGATCGCGCTGACAGGTCACGCGCATATCGACCTTGCCTGGCTGTGGCCCTACCGCGAGACCCGCCGCAAGATGCGCCGTACTTTCCACACCGCGCTCTCGCTGATGGAACAGTCGTCCGACTTCCGCTTCAACCAGTCGACGGCGCATTATTATAACCAGATCGCCGAGGATGATCCCGAACTGCTGAAGCGCATCGTCGAGCGCGTGAAGGAAGGGCAATGGGAAACGCTCGGCGGCATGTGGGTTGAGCCCGACACCAACATGCCGACAGGCGAAAGCCTCAGCCGGCAGATCCTCTATGGCCAGCGCTACTTCGAAAAGACCTTCGGCGTTCGCCACACCGTCTGCTGGCTGCCCGATTGCTTCGGCTTCTCCGGCGCCCTGCCACAGCTTCTGCGCCAAGGCGGGATGAAGAGCTTCTTCACGATCAAGGTGAATTGGTCGGAGACCAATAAATTCCCTGCCGACCTCTTCTGGTGGGAGGGCCTCGACGGCAGCCGGGTGCTAACGCACACCTTCGACAACCCGATGCATGGCTATAACGGCTTTGTGCAGCCGGATTGTTTCGTGCCCACCTGGCGCAACTTCCAACAGAAGGACAAGCACGGCACGACGCTTCTGGCCGTCGGCTATGGTGACGGCGGCGGCGGCGTGACACCGGAGATGATTGCCCGCGAAGAGCAACTGCGCGCCTTCCCGGCATTGCCCGCAGCGCGCTGGACCAAGGTGCACGACTTTTTCGAGGGTGCTCACAAGAGTGCCGCTGAAAAGGAGCTCACCACCTGGCAGGGCGAGATTTATCTCGAGCTGCATCGCGCAACGCTGACCAGCCAGAGCGTGGTCAAGCGCCTGCACCGCAAGGCCGAGCGTAGCCTGATCACTGCGGAAACCCTTGCCGGACTGGCGCATCTCATGGGTGGCGAGAAGCCGGCCTCGCTGGAGAAAGAATGGCGTGTTGTTTTGAAGAACGAGTTCCACGACATTCTGCCGGGATCTTCAATCGCCGAGGTCTATGCCGACAGCGCGGAAGAACTCGACGGCGTGATCGCCGACGGCCAGGCCGCGCAGGCAAGCGCTTTGGCGGCCATCGCCAAACAGTTGCCATCGGGAGGCGGCAGCAACGTGCTGGTGGTCAACCCGTCGCTGGATGAGCGACCTGTCAGGCTGACGCTTGCCGATGGCAGCCACGTCGCGTCACGCGACAGCATCGCCCC
This sequence comes from Rhizobium sp. S163, assembly GCF_030380805.1. NCBI lineage: Bacteria > Pseudomonadati > Pseudomonadota > Alphaproteobacteria > Hyphomicrobiales > Rhizobiaceae > Rhizobium > Rhizobium sp. S163. The sequence continues at coordinate 99,496 of NZ_JAUDSA010000006.1, forward strand.
GCTCGCCATCGCGGTCATCGACATTGCCTCGCTGAAGGCGCAGCCGGGCCTTTCGGCCAGCAGCAGCCACCTCGAGAACGAAACGCTGAGGGTGACGCTAGCCAAGGACGGCTCGATTTCGAGCATACTGCACAAGCCCAGCGGCCGCGAAGCGCTTGAAGGCGCGGGCAACCGGCTCTTCGTCTACCCGGCCGACAAGCCGCGCAACTGGGACGCCTGGGACGTCGAGGAGGATTACGCCGCGCGTGGCGAGGAAATCACCGCGCTTGATAGCATCGAGCTGATCGAAAACACGGCTCACCGTGCCGCGATCCGCATCGTTCGCAGCTGGCGCCATTCGCGCATCACACAGATCCTGTCGCTTGGCGCCAATTCCCGCCGCCTGGATATCCAAACCGAGCTTGACTGGCACGACCGCCGTGCCTTCCTCAGGACCTTGACGGCGGTCGCCGTTCGCAATGCGCGTGCCACCTGCGAATGCGCATATGGCGTCGTCGAGCGGCCCACTCACGCCAATACGTCATGGGACGCGGCTATGTTCGAGGCCCCTGCGCATCGCTTTGCCGATCTGTCCGAGCCCGGCTTCGGCGTCGCAATCCTCAACGACGCCAAGTATGGCCATAGCATCAGGGGTAACGTACTCGGCCTTTCACTTCTGCGTTCGCCCATCTATCCCGACCCTTTGGCCGATGAGGGGTTGCAGAGCTTCACCTATTCGCTGATGCCACATGAGGGGCCATGGCACGAGGGTGGCGTGCGAGAAGAAGCCGACGACCTCAACCAGCCGCTTCTTGCCCTGGCCGTATCGGATCGTGCCGTGGGGGCCTGGCAGCCGATCACGACGGATGGCATCTGCGCGGCTCTCTCGGCGATCAAGCCGAGCGAGGATAATGATGGCTTGATCCTACGCGTCTACGAGCCCGCCGGTCGGCGTGGTGCCTTTGAGCTGACGCTACCGCAAGGATGGCGTAACGAAGGGCCGGTGAGCATTATGGAGGAACCTATGAGCGACGTGCCGCTCGAGGGATTGATGCCTTTCCAGGTCAAGAGCTGGCATATCTCGCGCTAAGTCGAGACCAAGGCATGGTGAAAGCCCGGTCACGACGTGACTGGGCTCTTTCCGTTTACGCCACAATGACTTAGTCTCGATAGATCTGGTGGCAGTTCAACATGTCCGACACGGTCAAGGAGAAGAGTGGAGTTGCAGGTTTCGGGTTCCAATCCTGAGCAGGCGGCAGCGGCCAACCGGGCCATGATCGTGAGCGCGATCCATCGCGGCGGGCCGATTTCGCGTACCGAACTGGCGGCGCAATCGCGGCTGACTAAGCAGGCTGTGACACGGATCGTCGAGCGCCTGCTCGACGAGGGCCTCGTCATGGAGGCGCGGCGCCGGCACGGGTTGCGTGGGCAGCCGGCCATCGAGCTGGAGATCGATCCGGAAGGTGTTTTTTCGATCGGCGCCAATATTGACCGCGATCACCTTACCATCGTTGCTGTCGACGCTGTTGGTACGGTGCGTGGCCGCATTCATCACGAGGCGCGGTTTCTGCTGCCGGATGATTTCGCGGCTTTGATGGCTGATGCGCTCTCCTCTTTCCGGCGACGCAAGATCATCGAGGAAAGCCGGCTGGCCGGGATCGGCCTTGCTATCCCCGATTGGCTCGGTGAAGTACCCGTTATCGGCTTTCCGCCGGAATACCGACGCTGGAGCGGCTATGATGTGCGCGGCGCGCTCGAAGCGATCTCCGACCATCCTGTATTCATCGACAATGATGCGAATGCTGCTGCTCTGGGCGAGATTGAATACGGTCTCGGCACCGAGATCGGCAGCTTCTTCTACATCCTGGCGAATGCCTGCCTTGGGGGCAGCCTGGTAATCGACGGCATCCGCCACAAGGGGGCCAGCGGCATTGGCGGCGAAATCGGCTGGCTGCCGGTGCTGTTTGATGATGGCCCGTTTGCCGGCAGCACCCAGCCGCTTGGCGAGATGTTTTCACTGTTCATCCTGCTCGATCACCTGAAGCGGAACGGCGTCGAGGCGTCCACGCCCGCTGATCTCCTGACGCTCGATACGAAGGGACGCGCAATCGTCAGCGCATGGCTGCGCAAAGTGAGTGTCAAGATCGCCCAGGCGATCGTTCATATCGGCATGATCGTCGATCCGGAGGGCGTTCTCATCGGCGGCCGCTTTCCCGTCCGGATTATCGACGAGCTGTTGCTCTACGTTCACGAGGAGATTGGCCGTCTCGGCGCAAAGGCGCCGTCGCTGCATCGCGCGGCCGGCTCGGAGGATGCGGCAGCCCTCGGCGCTGCGGCCATTCCGCTCGCCCATCGTCTCGGTCTGCCATCGGCCGAACCCGCGCAGCGGTTCCGCAACCCGATAGGTGGCCTGGCAAACAATGTGGGACGGTGGCCCGAAGTGGTTTCCAAGGTTGCTGCCGGTTGACGCTTCAAACGGGAAATAGCGTCTCATTGAACGGTCGAAGGGCAGCGCCCAGCACGACGCCGTCCTTCGGGTGGGTTGCCGGTTGAACCACCGGGATCCAGGGAGCGATCACAAGGTCGCGGATTTTTTCCTCTCGCTCCCGCACCATGCACGATATCACTGACGCCAGAATGTCGTCAGGCAACGACCCGCCTATGAGGATCGCCCCCGGAGCGATGAAACCGGAGATCGTCAAAACCGCTTCATGAAGGTGGCGCGCGGCCACGACAGTCCACGCATCCACCGAAGCGGATTGGGCCGCCAGGTGATGCTCAAGCGAGGGCAATGTCGCAACCTCGTTCAACGTCGCGCCGTCCACGCCAGATCGCATATTGCCGATCTGGCCGGCAAGTCCGTGAATGCCACGAAACGGTCTGCCCCCGATGAGTAGCCCCGCGCGAACGGTATCGTCGATCAGGATGGTCACAAGCCCCCCATCCGGATCGCCGATCCCAAGCGTGCGTTCCGCGCCGACGGCGGCGTCGCTGTCGTCGAGGACATAAAGCGGCCCGACCATCTCGCCAATGCAATCCTTTAGCACCCGATGGTCGAAGGACGCTCCGGGTGCAAGTGCGACGCCACAGCCGACAAGCTTGCCCGACGCCGCATGCCGGATGCCTCCCACCGCCTCGCCGACCTCATCGATATCCGTGAAGCCGACGCGCGCGCGGATCGAGCAAGAAAGGTCGATGACAATGATCTCCCCACCTTGCGCCGCGACCGAGATCCCGAGCGAGAAGGCAGCGTCGGGACAAAGCGCGAATTCCAGCGCCGCGTAGCGCGTCGCGCTAGCGCGCTTTCGCCCGGCGACCAGCCCGGCACTTGCCAGGCGCTGCACGATGCCTGCGATTGCGGGCTCCGTCAGCCCGAGGCGTCGTGATAGCTCCTGGCGCGTAAGCGGTCCGAAGCGGCGGATGAGCCCGAGCGTTGTACGGGAATTGTGATCAGCGATGTCGACAGGGCTGATCCCAGGCCGTGCATCTGACGGATCGCGTGTCCTCGGCGAACCAGACACAGAAAGGCGCCGCGCCGTCTTCAACCGTGCGTTCCTTGAACCATGTCCTTGGCGCAGGTCACTGACGAACTCCCTCATATGCGCAATACAGTCTGTTGAAATATCGCGCAATTTTCCATGAGCAGCAAGAAACCCGTCTCCGATATGCCACGCGAGAGCGCAAAAATGTCGGAACCATCCTGACAAGCCACCGGTTTTGATGAAAAGAAGGGTAAAAGGCCTTGTTGTTTCCATAGTCGGCTCATAGATGAGCCATTGAAGCGACCACTCATTTTTTAGGGTTTTCTATTTTAGTTCTCAGGACTGGATTGACGCGCACCCCGGAATGTTAGTGGTCTACCGTCCATCATCGTCCGTAAGAGCGACATGGCCAAGAGGCCGGCTGCCGCATTTCGATTTTCCGCCAGGGTCATAAATATTGAATCAAGAAGCTGCCATCAACCCCGTGGCCAACCCAATGGTGGAAAGACGCGTCGTTCTGCATTTTCCTGGTTTCGAGCCGCTTGATTCGAAAGCCCACCATGCACGCTACGTGCGGTCCGGCAATCTGAGTGCCAGGGCCTGGAACCTCGACCTGACTGTCGGCGCCTGCAAGGAGGACGGTCAATTTGACGTCAGCTGCAGCTTTCAGGCGGAAAAAACGGCAAGCCGCGTTTTCGTCTTCGACCATAATGACCTCGTCCGCAAATATAGTGACAAGAGCCTGCTACAGCGTCTCTTGTCAGGTTATGCGAGCGCTGGCCGCGTCGTCGCTCAGGGCGGGTTGTTCGGTTACTTCAAGCACGCATGGCGCTTCGGCCTGTTCTTCGTCTTTCCCTTCGCCTTGGTTCTGGTCGCACTTGTCCTTAGCACTACGATCACTGCTGCTCCCTATGTCCTAAGCCTTGAGCGCTGGAATTTCCTCTGGAGCGCGCTGCTTGGCATAATGTTCTTCCGCTTCGTCTTCCTTCCCTTCGCCGCAAGGTTCCACACGCTGCATCTCTTTGCGGATTGGGACTTGGCGGTGGCGCTGGCAAAGCTTGACGATCCAGCCATTGTTCAGTGGCTCGAGCGGTGCAAGGCGCGGGTGCGCGATGCGATGCGCGAGAATGCGGACGAGTATCTGATCACCTCGCACAGCATGGGATCGAGCATTGCCAGCCATGTCATCGGCATGCTGGTCGAAGAAGAACCAGAGCTCTTCGCCAATAAGCGGGTGGTCTTCGTGACGCTCGGCGGCGCGATTTTGCAGTGCGCCCTACTTCGATCGGCAAAGAGCCTGCGGGCAAGAGTTGGCGCGATTGCGCGCACACAACAGATTTTCTGGCTGGAGATCCACTGTCTGACCGACGTGATCCATTTCTACAAGTCGCGCGTCGTGGCCTGCTGCGGCCATGCCGACGCGCCTCAGGCCTCGATTGCTACGATCCGCATGCGCCATATGCTGACTGGAGAGCACTATCGCAAGATCCGCCGCGATTTCTTGCGCGTGCATCGACAGTACGTACTGGGCTCGGATCTGCGCTCCGCCTTCGATTTTACCTTCATGACCGCCGGGCCGCTTCCAGCCGCATCCTTTGCAGACCTCAACCAAGACTGGATCGTGAAGGCGTAAGCGCTTGTTTTCATAGAACAATGCGCGGCCGAAACTTCGTCCGACCGCGCATGCTTCAAGCTCAATGCAACGCTGTATCCGCGCCGATTACGGGATGGCCGACATGGCTTTAGCCGCAGCCGCGGGCGCCGCCGCTTGCGGCGTGCCCGGCTCGTGACCGACGAGGCAACGGATCAGCTCGCTCATGCTGACGCTGCCGATCTCCTGACCGTCTTCAGACACGACCGCTGCTGCCGACGCGTTAGCGGCCGATAGCTGCCGCAAGGCTTCCTCGACGGCTGTCCCGGCAGGAATGCGAAGGCCAGACTTCGCAAGCGCTGACGGCGGTGACATGACGGCGTCGACCTGGATAACCCTGGCGCGGTTCACTTCCTTGACAAAGGCGGTGATGTACTCGTCGGCGGGCCTGAGCACGATATCGGCCGCGGTGCCCTGCTGGATCACCTCGCCGTCTCTAAGGATCGCGATGCGGTCTCCGAGCCGCAACGCCTCGTCGAGGTCATGGGTGATGAAGACCACGGTCTTCTTCAACTCCTTCTGTAGATCGAGCAGCACCGTCTGCATATCCACGCGGATCAATGGATCAAGAGCCGAATAGGCTTCGTCCATCAACAGGATTTCGGCATCGTTGGTCAGCGCACGGGCAAGGCCGACGCGCTGCTGCATGCCGCCCGAGAGCTGATTGGGGTAGTGGTTGGAGAAGCCTTCAAGCCCGACACGCTTGATCCAGTGCTGCGCGCGCTCTTCGCGGTCGCCCTTCCCCACACCTTGGATCTCAAGCCCGTAGACGGCGTTCTGCAACACGTTTCGATGCGGCAGCAAGCCGAACTTCTGGAAGACCATGGCCGTCTTCTTCTGGCGGAACTGGCGCAACTGCTCTTTGTCCATGCGACAGACATCAACATCGCCATAGCGGACCTCTCCGGATGTCGGGTCGATCAGGCGGTTGATGTGGCGGATCAGCGTGGACTTGCCGGAGCCTGATAGCCCCATGATGACAGTGATGCCGCCGCCTGGGATTGTGATGTTGATGTCCTTCAGGCCAAGGACATGACCGTGTTCGCGGTTGAGTTCGGTCTTCGACATTCCCCGCATGACGGGCTCAACAAAATCACGAGCTCGAGGTCCGAAAATCTTGTAAAGATTACGGATATTGATCGATTGGCTAGCCATGAACGACCTCCCGATGCTTCTGAAGACGCAGACCGTATGCCTGGCTGATACGGTCGAAAATGATGGCGATGCCGACAATGGCGAGGCCATTGAAGACGCCGAGCGTGAAGTACTGGTTGGCGATGGCCTTCAATACCGGCTGGCCGAGGCCCTGTACGCCGATCATCGATGCGATGACTACCATGGCGAGCGCCATCATGATCGTCTGGTTGATGCCGGCCATGATCGTCGGCAGTGCCAGCGGAAGCTGGACATTGCGCAGTTTCTGCCAGCTTGATGACCCGAAGGCATCTGCGGCCTCAAGCACATCGCGGTCGACCATGCGGATGCCCAGATTGGTCAGTCTGATCATCGGCGGAAGTGCATAGATGACGACGGCGATGACGCCGGGCACGCGACCGATACCGAGCAGCATGACGACGGGAATGAGATAGACGAAGCTTGGCATCGTCTGCATGACGTCGAGGATCGGGTTGACGATCCTTTGAAGCCTGTCCGAGCGCGACATGGCAATGCCGATCGGAATTCCGATCGCGATCGAAAGCACGGTACAGACGAAGATCATCGAGACCGTCTTCATCGTGTCTTCCCACATGTCGAAATAGCCGATGAGAAGCAGCGTGACGATGCAACCGATGACAATGCGCCAACTGCGCGTCGCCAACCACGCGATGGCGCCAATCAGCGCAATCACCAACGGCCATGGCATGCCCGTCATCAGGCGTTCAGCCCAGATCAAAAAGCTTTGCAGCGGACTGAACAGATTTTCGATGCCACTGCCATAGCCGCGCGTGAAGGCGCGAAATCCTTCGTCTACGCTCTTTTTCAAGGCGCGCAGCATATCCTCGTCCATCGACGGAAATTTCCAGAGCCAATCCATGTCGGTTCCCCATGACAAAATCGGCGGCGGCTTTGATTATTGTTGACCGTCCTGCCGGTGTGTAGGCGGGCGATCCCTTGATCGGGGCCGCCCGCTGTCGATGCGGTGCTTACAGCGAAGCCTTGATCTTCGTGGCGACCTCGGGAGAAACCCAGGTGGTCCAAAGCGCTTCATTGTTCTTCAGGAAGTATTTGGCACCTTCTTCGCCGCTGGCCTGGTTATCCGACATCCAGGCGATCAGCTTGTTGACGGTGTCGTTGGTCCAGGCGCGCTTGTTGAGGTAGCCGACGACATCGGGACCGGCGCGATCGGCGAAGGTCTTGGTCACCAGCGTCTCGACATTGTCGGCGGGCCAGGCGTTTTCCTTCGGATCAGCGCAATCGGCAACCGAGGTGCAACGCTTCCATTCGGCGGCGTCATATTCGGCGCCGTAGCCGAGCTTCACCATCTCGTACTTGCCGAGGAGCGCGGTCGGTGCCCAGTAGTAGCCGACCCATGGCTGCTTGGCTTCGTAGGCCTTGGCGATCGAGCCATCGAGGCCGGCGGCCGAGCCGGTGTCAACGAGCGTGAAGCCGGCCTTGTCGCCGCCGTAAGCCTTGAAGAGCTGCGCGGTCACAACCGTGCCGCCCCAGCCCTGCGGACCGTTGAAGACGGCGCCCTTGCTCTTGTCTTCAGGTGCCGGGAAGAGTTCCGGATGCTTCATCAGGTCGGGGATCGTTTTCACATCAGGATGAGCGTCGGCGAAATACTTTGGTATCCACCAGCCCTGGATGGCGCCATCGGAGAGAATCTTTGCGGCCTTGATGAACTTGCCGTCGGTCAGGCCGCGGTTGACGATCTCGGGCTGGAGGCTGACCCAGGCCTCGGGCGCGATGTCGGGCTGGCCCTTTTCGGCCATGGAGGTGAGCGTCGGGACGGTGTCTCCGACAACCAGTTCGGCCTTACAGCCGTATCCTGCCTCAAGGATCAGCTTGTCGATGTTTGCCGCCACTTCGGCGGACTGCCAATTCATGTTGGCGATTGTGACATCACCACATTCGGCGGCGGATGCAACACCGCCAAGGCCAAGCAGGCCGGCAGCGAGGACGGTGGAAGCCAAAAGCATTTTCATTTTCTTGTTCCCTCTGGTCGCGGTGCAACGTGAACCCGGGCGCCGGCAGCACCGCGTCCGCCAGCCTCCCCATTGAGCCGTCATTGGCTCGGCATGCGCCATTCCGATTGCGTCAAAAAATGGCGCATTGGAGCTTTCTTTCAATGTTCTCATGTATTGGCAGTCGCAATAAGATCATCCTTGTCGCTCCTGATCTCAAAGAAGTGATGCAAAACGGAACGCTTCGTAAATCGCGGCGTGGATATTGCGGCTCGCCACCGCGTCACCGATTCGAATGAGATCGAAACGGCCCTCCGGATTGCGCAGCGGCAACGGCGCTCGTCTCGCGATCAAGGCGCCATAGTCGACGGCGCCGAGATTGCGCGACAGCGGCTTCAGCTCGAAATAGAGATCGGCATTGGCCATGGTGCCGTGCTCGACGACAACTTGCGATACCCGGCGCTCCAAGACGGTCTCTTCCGCGTAATCGGAGCCCAGCATGGCCACGAGCTGATTGCCATCGCGGCGCACCGATTTCAGCCGCGTGTTGATCGTGACCTTGACGTTCTTTTCGGCGAAGACCTTGGCGTAGGGCACATGGTTCATGCCGCCGATCTCGGGCGCGAAGAAACGCTCCGGTGACACCAGTTCCAGCTCGGCGCCGGCACCGGCGATAACCTCGGCCGCCGACATGCCGGGATGGGCGCCGTTGTCATCGAACAGAAGCACAGTCTCGCCCGGCTTCGTCGAGCCGGCCAAGATATCCCATGTCGAAGTGACCAGTTCATCTCCGGCATCGAGCGCCGGCGACTGCGCGATACCGCCGGTTGCCACTACCACCAGATCCGGCTCGAAGGCCAGAACGTCGTTGCCACCTGCAAAGACGTTGTAGTGTATCGTGACGCCCAGCCGCTCAAGTTCCTCCAGGCGCCAGTCGACGATCCCAACCATCTCGCGCCGCCTTGGATTGCGGACCAAAAGATTGATCTGACCGCCCGCCTCGCCGCTCGCCTCAAGGACATCCACCATATGGCCGCGCTCAGCCAGCACACGGGCCGCCTCAAGCCCGGCCGGCCCTGCGCCCACAACCACAGCCCGCCGCGCCGACGCAGCAGGGGCGATCTCGTGCGACATTTCCGTTTCGCGGCCCGTCACCGCATTGTGAATACAGAGCGCCTCGCCGCCCTCATAAATGCGATCGAGACAGTAGGTCGCGCCGACGCAGGGGCGGATGCGCGCCTCTTCGCCGGCTTCGATCTTTCTGACGATGTGCGGATCGGCGATATGGGGCCGCGTCATGCCGACCATGTCGAGCTTGCCCTCGGCGATCGCGTGGCGGGCGGTCGCAACGTCGGAAATGCGGGCGGCATGGAAGACCGGAAATTTCGTGGCGGCCCTGATGTCGCCGGCGAAATCCAGATGCGGCGCGGACGGCATGCCCTGAATGGGGATGACGTTGTTGAGCGCAGCGTCGCTATCGATATGGCCGCGGATGACATTGAGAAAATCGATTGCCCCACCGGCGACGAGCCGCTTGGCGATCTCCACGCCCTCCTCGCGCGACAGGCCCTTGTCCCATTGCTCGTCGGCCACAAGCCGGATGCCGACGATGAAATCGGGGCCGACCGCCTTGCGCACGGCCTCAGTGACCATTGTTGAAAAGCGCATCCGGTTCTCAAGTCCGCCACCGAATTCATCCTCGCGGATGTTGGTGGCCGGCGACCAGAAGCCGTCCATCAGGTGGCCGTAGGCCTCGAACTCGATGCCATCGAGGCCGGCGGCCTGCATGCGCTCAGCAGCTGAAACGTAATCGTCGACGATCCGCTCGATATCCCACTCTTCAGCCTCCTTGGGGAAGGCCCGGTGGGCGGGTTCGCGGATCGGGCTTGGCGCAAGCACCGGCAGCCAATCGCCCTCGTTCCAGCCGGTGCGGCGGCCAAGATGGGTGAGCTGGATCATCACGGCCGCACCATGCTCGTGACAGTCGTCGGCCAGCCGCTTCAGCCATGGCACGATCTCGTCGCGGTAGGCGTGCAGGTTGCCGAAGGCGGGCGGTGAATCGGGAGACACAACCGCCGAACCGGCCGTCATGGTCAGCGCGATGCCGCCCTTGGCCTTTTCGAGGTGATAGAGCCGGTAGCGATCGGTTGGCATGCCGTCTTCGGAATAAGCCGGCTCGTGCGCGGTCGACATCAGCCTGTTCTTCAGCGTGAGGTGTTTCAATTGGAATGGTTGAAGTAGGGGATCCTGCGAAGCCATCGATCTGCACCACCAAACAAGAGAAAGGGCGATCTTCACCTAAAACGATGCGGGGTGCGATGAACAAAAACGCCATGAAACGCCCCCAATGCGTCGCACGGTGATTTTTATGCGACACAACTACCGCCAAACGGTCGCAACATGAGCATCGCCTCATCTAACATTATCGTTGGAACCAAATCCTCCAGCCGGCGTTTAGGCCGCCGATGAGGTGATGCATGACTGATGAAAAGCTTTGGAAGAAACCACTCACAATCGCGATTGGCTCCGTGAAATATGTGGTGAAAAGCACGCGAGACGCGGCTTGGCTGCTGGCCGATAAATGGCCGGTGTTGACCGGTGAATCCTTTGTTCGCGCACTCAAGGCCTGTGCCGCTGTGCTGGAAGGAAAGCGTGGCGGCGGGCATGCGAGGCAGGCCCTGATCGCCGCAGCTCGCGATGCCAACCTTCAGATCGAAGGCTGAATTTCACGTTTAATTGAATCGAAAGCGCCAGCCGAAAGCACGGCTGGCGCTTTTCCTTTGCGCATTGAGGTCTCACGTAGCGGTGTCACGCCGTCTTTGGCTGCGCCCAGTAATCGAGCAGCCGGACGCCGAGCGACACGATGGCGAGCAATCCGCCGAGAACAGTCACGGCCGGCCATGCGCCGTAGCCCCAGGCAAGGGTGGCAAGCGCTGATCCGGCGGCACCGCCGAGAAACATGCCAGTCATGAAGATCGTGTTCAGCCGACTGCGGGCCTCAGGATCCAGCGCGTAGATGATATGCTGATTTGAGACCAGCGCGCTCTGAATGCCGAAATCGAGCACGATGACGCCGATGATCAGCGCTGCGATCGACCACCACACGCCGAAGACGATCCAGGCGACGAGCGTTAAGAGAGCACCGAGCCACACCACGAAATGCGGGCCGCGTTTGTCAGCAATACGGCCCGCCACCGGCGCCGCAAAGACGCCGACCGCGCCGACGATACCAAACAGACCCGCGACATCAGCACCCAGCCCGAAACGTGGACCTTGCAGGTAGAGTGCCAGGATCGTCCAAAAACTTGTGAATGACGCAAACAGCGCTGCCTGTACGAAGGTGGCGGTACGCAGCGCAGAATGCTGCTTCCACAGTTGTGCCAGCGAACGGATCGCGTTGTGATAGCGCATGCGCGAGGTCGGGCGATGGTTTGGCAAGGCGGCGAACATCATGGCTGCACCCAAAAGCGCCATCGGAACGCCGATCCAGAACATGGCGCGCCATCCGGCATGTTCGCCGACGAAACCGGACAGGGTGCGGCTGAACAGGATGCCTGAGAGCACGCCCGCCATCACCGTGCCGATCGTGGCCCCTCGCTTTTTCAGGCGAGGCCAATGAGGCCGCGAAGGGCACGATCTGCTGGGCAACAGTTGCGCTCGCGCCGACCACAAGTGATGCCGCGACCAGTGTCCAGGCGGTGGGTGCGATCGCCGCAAGCGCTAAGGCGACGGCAAGTATCAGGAATTGGCTGATGATCAAACGCCGGCGATGAACGAGATCGCCAAGTGGCAGCAATAGGAAGAGGCCGAGCGCATAGCCAAGCTGAGTGGCTGTCGGGATAAGCCCAGTGGCGGACTGGCCTGGAAAATCGGCTTCGATGATCCCGAGCATGGGCTGGTTATAATAGATATTGGCAACGGCGATGCCACTGGCTACGGCCATTGCAAGCAGCCCGATCCGGCCTATGCCGGCTGGCGTGGCAGCTAAGGGTCTTTGAATAGTGGTCACGGTGGTCATGCTTGTAGCCTTTCTGGCTTCAGAAGATGGAACCTATCTATTATTTTCTCGAATTTCGGTGTACTGAGCGAAGATGATCAACCGGAATATCGAAATCTGATATAGTGAATACCGAGGATGTCAGGATCTTCGTTGCTGCATCAGCGGCCGGTAGTCTCTCGGAGGCCGCACGACGCCTCGGGATCGCACCGATGGTCGCGACGCGCCGCCTCGCGTCTCTGGAGGCGGCGCTCGACGTGCGTCTGATGCATCGTACGACACGATCCCTCTCGCTGACGCCGGAGGGTGAGACATTCCTGCCGTTTGCCCAGGCGCTGGTGGAAAACGAGGAGGAGGCCAGGGCCCGGCTGCGGACAGACGGCAAGGGTGCAGCGGGCCTGCTGCGTGTCTCGGTTCCCGTGGCTTTCGGCCTGAAGCTCGTCATGCCGCTGGTGCCGAAGCTTCTGCAGGACAATCCGGATTTTAAAATCTCGGTCGATATGAACGACAGCTTGCCTGATCTCGTTGCCTCGGGCACCGATCTTGCGATCCGGATTGCGCGGCTGAAGGACAGCAGCCTGATTGCCCAGAAGCTCGCCGACAATGCACGCTCGCTGGTCGCCGCACCCGCTTACCTCAAGCGGCGCGGCGCCCCAATGAACACGCACGACCTGCTTGAGCACGATTGCCTCCCCATGACCGGCGTCTCGCATTGGACATTCATGCGTGGAGGCATCCGTGGGGACGTGCGTGAGGACGGGGAAACCCATGTGCGATTGAATTCGCGCTTCTCGTCGAGCAGCATCGCCGGTTGCCACGCCGCCTGCCTTGCCGGTGGCGGCCTCGCCTTGCTTTCCAACTGGTATGTCGAAGACGACATTGACGCCGGCCGCCTGGTTCGCATCACACTCGAGGACGCAGTGCCGGAAACCAACGCGATCTGGGCGGTCTACCCGACGACCAGGCTGATACTGCCGAAAGTGCGGGTTTTTATCTCCGCGATCCGATCCACGCTCGCCGAACCGCCCCCCTGATCGCGGGACCGAACGCTCCGGTATCAGTCGGCCTGATGTCGCGTGCATCACTGGTCGCCGCCCCACTCGTGCTTCAAGAGCCTCGATCAGACAGCAAGCGCGAGCTCATATTCACCAGCTTCGCGCTTGGCGGCAGGGCGAAGGCGAAAGCGGCGCCAGGCGCTCGGTGTTGTACCGGTTGCACGGCGGAAAATCCGCGAAAGATGAGCCTGATCGGAAAGGCCGCAATCGAGCGCGATCTCACATAGGGGTGCGTTGGTGGAAAGCATCAGCTGCTTGGCGCGCTCCACGCGCTGGGCGATAATGTAGGTATGCGGAGACAGACCGAAACTCCTCTTGAAGGCCGCCGAGAAGTAGCTGGTGCTCAGGCTTGCCAGTTCCGCCAGTTCGTCGATCGCAACGCTCCGCGCCATGTTATCTTCGACGAACCGCTTGACACGCGCCACTTGCCATGGCGCCAACCCGCCCGATGCCGCCCTTTCGCGCGATAGCGGACCACCCGACACGACACGGGATGGCTTCAGAAGCATCGAGGCGCGTTTGACGAGATCGATGGCGATCGCCTCGTCCTGGTCGACACAATGTATGGCGCGTGCCAGGAGCTGTGATACGTTTGAGGCGCCTTGCTGGAAGACGCCGAGAGCGCCGACGTTCGGCTCGTGGTGTTCCATCGCAATTGTCGTGGTCGCCTGCATCGTCAATCTCCGTCCTGGAACCGGTTGAGGTGTGATTTTCTGGCTCTATTCTGGCGATGGGACCGTGCCGGCGGAATCCTACTATGATCAAGTTTGCATAGACCTGGGTCTTGTGGGGGGCATACTCGGGTATAGTTGCCCGCGCACCAATGGGCTGCATAAGTCTCGTGGGAAAGCTGCTCATCCGTCGTGTCACGGTGCGAGAACTCCGTGCCCGCGAGCTCGCAGAAAGTGATTATAATTGGCCGAAGCCGCTTGCATAAATTCAGCTCACTCGAGGAAAAACCATGTCGCATACTTGCAAGCATGTTCGCCTGGTCCGCAACGTCCGCCCAAGGACGCGCGGTTGTGAAGAGTGCCTGGCGATTGGTCAGGCCTGGGTCCATCTGCGACTGTGCCGGGAATGCGGCCATGTCGGCTGCTGCGATCAGTCGATCGGCAGGCATGCCACCGGTCACTTCCTTCAAACCGATCATCCCGTTATGGAGGGCTATGATCCGCCAGAGGGTTGGGGATGGTGCTACGTGGATGAAATCATGGTTGACTTGCCGGATCAAACCGAACAGGTAGGGCCGATCCCGCACTTCTACTAGGTCTTGCCAAGGCCCTTGTGGATACGGCGCACTTCAGACCGATCCGGCCCTGGATCTCAGGCATTTTGAATTCAGATGGGAGCCCATACATGGCCAAGGTGCTTGTGCTTTTCGCCCACCCCGGACAGCGCCATTCGCGCGTCAATATCCTGATGGCCAAGATCGCCGGCAGCATTGAAGGCGTGACCTTTGTCGATCTCTACGCCGATTATCCAAAGCTCGATATCGACATTGACGTCGAACAGGCCCGGTTGCTGAAGCACGACGTGATCATCTTTCAGTTTCCGATCTACTGGTATTCGACGCCGTCGATTTTGAAGGAGTGGCAGGACCTGGTGTTGGAGTATGGGTTTGCCTACGGCCACACCGGAGACAAGCTTGCAGGCAAGTTGTTCCTGCCGGTCATTACCGCCGGCGGCCCCGACCACGCCTATACCGAACAGGGCAGCAACCATTTCCGCCTCCGGGCGCTGCTATCACCGCTGGAGCAGACGGCAAATCTGTGCCGGATGCGCTTCGTTGCACCGTACGCACTGTTTGCCGCGCACGATGCGCGTGGCGACGGGCGGGCCGAGCCGCATCTGGAGGGTTACCGGCGGCTGCTGGAGGCTCTGCGCGACGAGACCTTCGACATCGACGCCGCCGCCGGCATGGAATTGCTGAGCGCCGAGACGCTTCCGCTTCGTGAGAGCATGCCCCATGAATAGCTTTATCTTCCAGGCCTTCATCTATCTGCTGGCAGCTGTCGTCTCGGTGCTCATCGCCAAGAGACTGGGGCTCGGCTCCGTGCTCGGCTATCTCATCGCCGGCATCGTCATCGGGCCAGCCCTGCATCTGGTTGGCAACGAAACGCAGGATCTGCAGCATTTCGCCGAGTTCGGCGTGGTGATGATGTTGTTTCTCGTCGGCCTCGAACTGCAGCCACGCGCGCTATGGGAGATGCGCTCGAAGCTGCTCGGCCTTGGCGGGCTGCAGGTGATCGTGACCTCACTGGTCGTTACGGGCTGCGCCATGCTTTTCGGTCAGGTCTGGAGCGTCGCGCTGACGATCGGCTTCATCTTCTCGTTATCATCGACCGCAATCGTTCTGCAAACGCTCGGTGAAAAGGGCCTGCTTCGGTCGTCCGGCGGACAGGCGAGCTTCTCGGTGCTCTTGTTCCAGGATATCGCCGTCATTCCGATGCTGGCCTTCATCCCGCTGCTGGCTTTGCCCGAGCTTGTGCGCCATCCCCTCGGCAGCAATGCCGGGAATGGTGGGCACCACTCATTCAGCCTCGTTGAAGGATTGCCGGGCTGGCAGGTGACGCTGGTGACGATTGTTGCCGTCGCCTTCGTCATCGCCGCTGGCCACTATCTGTCGCGCCCGATCTTCCGGCTGATCGCCCGCTCCAAGCTGCGCGAGATCTTCACCGCCGCCGCCCTGCTTCTGATCATAGGTATCGCATTGCTGATGACCGTGGTCGGCCTGTCGCCGGCGCTCGGCACGTTCCTGGCCGGTGTTGTGCTTGCCAACAGCGAATTCCGCCACGAACTCGAAAGCGATATCGAGCCGTTCAAGGGATTGTTGCTCGGCCTGTTCTTCATCACTGTGGGCGCCAGTATCGATTTCTCGCTGCTCTATGCGCAGGTCTGGTCCGTACTCGGGATCACGGTAGGCGTTATGGTGCTGAAGGCGATCGTGCTGCTGGCGCTCGCCTTCGTGTTCAAGCTGCGTGGCACCGATCGCTGGCTTTTCGCGCTGGGGCTGGCGCAGGCTGGCGAATTCGGTTTCGTGCTGATCTCGTTTACCGTGCAAAGCGCCGTGCTGCCGCCCGATCTGGCCGCGGTTTTGTTGCTGGTCGTCGCGGTGTCCATGTTGTTGACGCCGGCACTCTTCATCATTTTCGACAGGCTGATCGTGCCGCGCTTCGACCGCCGGCAGGAGCAGGACGCTGACGAGATTCCCGAACCTGGTTCCGTCATCATCGCCGGCCTTGGCCGCTTCGGGCAGATCGTCAACCGCATGCTTCTCGCCAATGGCTACAAGACCATAGTGCTTGACCACCAGGCTGACGTCATCGAGGGCCTGCGCAAGTTCGGCGTCCGCTCGTTCTTCGGCGACGCCAGCCGGCCGGACCTCCTGCATTCGGCGGGCTTACATGAGGCAAAGGTCCTTGTGGTCGCGATCGACGATCCGGAGCGGGCGATCGAAATCGTCAAGCATGCGCGCCGGGAGAACCCGCATATCCACATCATCGCCCGCGCGTTCGATCGGACGACCGTCTACAGGCTTTATGAGGCCGGCGCCCACGATATCGTCCGTGAGGTGTTCGACAGTTCTGTTCGCGCCGCCGGCTACGCGCTGAAGGGGCTCGGCATGCATCCCTACGACGTCGAAAAGAGCAAGACGGTCTTCGTGCGTCAAGACGTCCGGGGCCTTCGCAAACTCGCACCACTGTGGCGGGAAGAGGTCGCGGTCTTCGACAACAAGGAATACATCGCCAAGGCAAAGGAAATCGCCGACCTGCTGGAGCAGGCAATGATGGGCGACCGCAGCGCGCTTGGCGAAAAGGCCGAACGCGGATGGACCCCACCCGATATCGCAGCCGAACAACTGGAGAAAAACATCGACTGACGGGTCAGCAGTCTGGCGGTCAAGCCGTGGTCGCCGCTTTTATCGCGCAGCGGTCGCGCTCAGTACCGGATCGTCATGTTCGCTTTGGCGCTCACGCTCAAGGAACTGGTGGATCGCCGCAATTACCACTGACCCTTCGCCCACAGCGGAGGCGACGCGCTTGACCGAACCGGCGCGTACATCACCGACCGCGAAGATGCCGTCTTTCGAGGTTGCGTAGGGTGACGCGGGGCTATGCTCCGTCGCAACCATGCCCGTTTTGACGAAGCCGTGCTGGTCGAGATCGAGGCAGCCATCGAGCCAACCGGTGTTCGGGGAAGCGCCGATCATGACGAAGATGTTGGTGGCCGCCAACTCATGGCGTTCTCCTGTCCGATGATCGATCCAGGTCACGCCGTTCAATGACTTTTCGCCATGCAGCGCGGCGATTTCAGCCTGCTGGTAGAGACTGATGCGCGGCGACCGCTCGATGCGCTGAACGAGATAATCCGACATGGTTGACGCGATGCCGCTGCGCATCAGCATGTGTACGTGCCGGACCGTTCGTGACAGAAAGACTGCCGCTTGACCTGCGGAATTGCCACCGCCGACCACGACGATATTGTCATCCGCGCAGATCTGGGCCTCCATGGCTGTTGCCGCGTAGTGGATGCCCTGCCCTTCGAACTTGTCGTAGTTCAACACGTCGAGCTTTCGGTAGCGCGCGCCTGTCGCGATCACGATGGAGCGCGCGCGCAACGACGTTTTGTCGTCAAGAACGAGGCTATAGGGATACGAGGAGCAATCGAGCTTCATGACTTCATGCGAGACCGAAATCCTGGCGCCGAACTTCTGGGCTTGAATATGCGCCCGACCGGCAAGTGCCTGGCCGGAGATACCAGTGGGAAAGCCGAGGTAGTTTTCGATTTTGGATGAGGTGCCCGCCTGCCCGCCAGGCGCCATTGTTTCAAGCACGATGGTGCTAAGACCTTCTGAGGCGCCATAAACCGATGCTGCCAGACCGGCAGGCCCGGCACCGACGACCGCAACGTCATAGATGGTGTCTGCCTCCGGAGGCTCATTGATGCCAACCAAATCGGCGAGTGCGGCGTTGGACGGACGCGACCAGACTTTCCTGTCGGGCGTCACGACGACAGGAAGCGTATCAGATGTCACTGCCAGTTTCTGCATCAACGCCAAAGCCGTCGGCTCGATCGCGGGGTCGACGACTGCGACAGGATAGAGGTTACGCGTGAGAAAGCGCTGAATACGCAGAACGTCACCATGGTGCCGGTCCCCGATCAACAAGACGCCGCCTTCGGAATGGCGCACGAAGCCGGCGCGGCGCAGGATGTAGGATCGAATGATCGTCTCGCCGATATCGGGCTCGCCCGTGATAAAGCTATGGAAGTCGCGATTGGTGATCCGCAACAGGCGCGAACCGGCTTTTGCCAGCCCGGTCAGAAGCATGGGCCGCTTCGTGAAGATGTTCTGTTCGCCGGAAAACTGCCCTGGGTGATAGGTGAAGACCAAGCGGCGACCCCGCCTGACATCATCGATGAACAACTCGATCTCCCCCTCCAGCACAAGGAAGAAGTCGATCGTGCGCTGGCCGCGCTCAAAAACGATGGTATCCTCAGTCACCTTCTCTTCGAGACCATAGGCCTTGGCGCGCTCGATCATCTCGAAGGACAGAACCGGGAATGTCTGCGCCTGGCGCAGCCAGGGATCAGTCGGGTCGATGGGCGTAGCAATCATCATCCGTCTCCGAAGCAGTCAAGATCGATTGCCGCGACATTCTCTGGCTGCCGGCAAGTCGCGCGTCCATTCAGTGGCCGGCTTCGACCACCATCATCAAACATAAAGCGACTGCAGCGGCAGGATTGTACGAATGGACTGCGTTTGCAAGGGTGAGCTTTCCACACGTAGCTCAGGCCATCATCGCGCGGTTCAGACTGAAGATGGCGGCTCGTTGCGGCTCACCGATCAGTTTTCTTCTTTTCCATCTCGTCCCATCGCCGCTGCTTGCGTGATTTTGGCTTCAGGCTCTTCCAGGTCCGATCGACAAAGCGGAGAAAGCGGGTGACATCCATCAGGCGGTCGACGATCGAACTCAGGTTGCCGAGCCGTTCGTCTATGATCTCATTGGCTGTTAGCGCAATATCGGCGGGCGTATACTCCGGAAAGTGAGCTGAAAGGTCCGCATATGGATTGGTCGCGTCTCTTCCGACGATATTGATCTTCCCTTTGCGGAACATCAGACGCAGGAGCACCTGTTCGAAAGTCCAGTCGTGAACATCGAGCACCTTGTAGCGCTCGCTTCGCTTCGACGAGAAACCGGCCAGCGTAATCCTTGCACCGAGATCAATTGTTGTCAGCCAGAAGCAGAGCGCGAAACCGGTCGTGGGCACACCTGTGGGTGGATAAAAAGGTGTAAACACCTCCGTCAGATCAAGGTGTCTGACATGAACGTCGCCGAACGCAGATGCCGGACTAAGTTGCTCATTGGGTCCCGCCTTGACGTTCACCACACCGTGGAAAGTGCGCATATCGAAATAGGGCAGGACCTTGTCGACCTTACCGCTCTTCACGAGGTTGGCACCCAGGGTTCCGCTTCTCGACAGGAGCAGGGAAGGACGGGTGAAGGGCTCATTCAGAACCTTGAAGACCTTGTTGAAGAAGATAAAAAGTGTGGTGTCGGGAAAGCGCGCCTTGAGCTCCTCGATGTTCACTTCATCGCTGTTTGCGACCAAGACAACATCGCTGTATCCTGCCAGGAGAGATTTCCACTCCTCGGCGACAGCGTTCGCCTTTTTTGAACTGGTATCTCCATGCCCGTCGGTCATTGTTCCCTCCTAGTCGTGTTGGGCAGTCCGCGCCTTTTGACCAAACGCGCGGGCGACCCAACATAGACGCCAAACGGCTCCGTTGCCCCCTTGATCACGCTGTTTGCCCCGATCACGCAGCCATCGGCGATCTTGGTGCCGGCAAGCACCTTGGCGCCGGCGCCGATCCAGACGTCCTTACCGATTTCGACCCTGCCTTTTTTGATTGGCTGATCCTTTATGGGGAGCGTGGCGTCGTCATAGCTGTGCTCGAACGAGACAATGACGACGTGCGCCGCAATCCGGGTACCGTCGCCGATCGTGACGCCACCATGTCCGAGCACGATCGAGTAATCGTTTATCGATACCTCGTTGCCGATCTCGATCGCGCCGCTTTGGGCATCGAGGACGACGCCACATCGGGTGAAAAGCCGATCCCCGATCTCAATCCTGCCGTTGCGATAGCGAAGCTTTGGCAGATATCGCATGTTCGCGCCCTTGCCGATCCGCAACGCCCCGCGCGATAAGGTAGCGCGCAGGCGAACAACAAAGCCGAGGTTCACGCGATCACACAGGTGCGAAATGAGGATCGAGCCCGCGAGCCTTTTCTAGCCACACATCCGCGTATTCGACGTCCTGCCAGTTATGGAACCAAGGGCCGCCATTGGTGTAATGGACGCCTTTTGGAAAACCCTGCGAGGGCCTGGTGCTCCAGCCCTCCAGCCAGTTCCACTCTTCCGGGATCTCGCCGATTTCACTGTCCTTGGCCCATTGCAGGCGGTGGAGATAGGCACCGGTCTGTGAATTAACGAGCTCGGGTGTCAGCTGGCGGGTGGAAGGGTGCTCGCAATTGAACAGCATGAACGAGGACCAGTTCTTGCGGGGGTAATTTGTCTGCACCTTGCCATCCATCTTCACGCCTTCCTTGGGCGTGTAGTCGTGGTGGACGCAAGCAACGGCCTTCGTATCGTCCTTGTAGCGCAACAGCTCCGCCACATCCCCGAAGAACAGAAAATCACAGTCGCAAAACAGCGCCCAGCCTTTATAGTTGGCCAGCCAGGGCGTGAAGAAACGGGAATAGGTAAACTCGGTCGATGCAAGCGGATCGACTTCACGGGTGTAGACACCCTGATCAACGAGCTCCTGCAGCTTGATAGGATGGACCTCGACATCGATAGACGCCTTTTCAAGCAAGGTAGCCTTAGCGACCTGATAGGCGATATCTTCGCGGGAATCCCATCCGATATACACTTTTAGTTCGGCCATTCGTCCATTCTCCAAGCGGTCTGAGATCATCAGTTAAGGGAGCCATTTGGAATGCTTGAATGATAAAGTCAACATCTGGACGTTCCCAGCACGTCGGACTTTGATGCCGCATTTCGACCGGTCGGTCGAAAGATGACCGTCCGCCACGACCTCGGAGCGATGCCCGGACGGCTCTAGAGGTAAATCACAGGACATCGTTTTTTCGAAGCCAGCTTGGGCGCGCACAGACGCCCGCTCAGAGCCAACTTCTCCGTAGAGTAAAGTGACCAGCAACAACGGAGGAGCACCGGATGTGTCACGTCGAAGTCACAACATCTGAAGCATCCTTCGTGCATAATTGATCTTGTCGCCGCAACAAGAGCATCGATCAGCAGAAGGTTCGGTATGGCGTTCAGCGTAAGACGAATTGATCAGGCCGAGGCGCTGAGCGGCGCCAATATTCTGGTTCAAGCCTATGGCGAGCCCCCATGGGAAGAGGCTTGGACAATGGAGAACGCCAGGAGGCGGCTCATCGAGCTGTCTTCGCCCGCGGACGCCATCAGGCTCGGCGCGTTCTGTCAGGGCCATCTCGTTGGCTTTGCGTTCGCATCACCGCATACCTCAGCAATCGGCACCGGCTTGTATGTCGCAGAGATTGCAATTTCGCCATCGCACCAGAGAATGGGATTTGGAACGGCCCTACTTACCCACGTCGAGCGTGCCGCGATCCAGCAAGGCTACTTGCAGGTTTGGCTCGTGTCGCGGCAGATAGGTGGTGTTGCAAACTATTATCAGATGAATGGTTATAACCGGTCGAACGCCTTGTGTATCTATTCGAAAATGCTTGCTACAGCTGTGCTACAACCCAGCTAATTCTGGGCCTATCGCCCGTGCCTGCTCACGAATATCACTCACAATATCAATGGGTGCTTCGGCTGTCCGTGACGGTCGGAAGGTGCGGCGCAACGATCTCCAGGTGCGGCGAGGCGAGAATTTCCCGCTTTACAGCCTGCATTGCGAGCTCGAGCCAATGGACTGCGCCGACAAGTTCGACATCTTCCGCAGCAGCGCGCGCGTAGCTGATAAGGCGCGCGAGTGCCGCAAGCTCCTTGATATCCTCTGCCGACCTTGCGTTGTCGCCGTGATCATCCCCGTGGTCTTCAGGCATTGCACTCATTTTTGCTCTCCGCCAATCCTGGGCAACATAAGCCGGAGACACGCGCAGCGCCCGTGAATAAAGTGTGAAACAACTTCAGGGTGTCATCTCGCGGGATTGCCTTGCAGCTGCCAGGATAGAAGACCTAGAAAAGAAAGGCGCTCGAAAGAGCCCGATTGCCGAAACGCCGGGCTCGCTTTCCGTCTGGATTTTCCAGATCCGGTATCAGCACCTTGACCACGGCGAATGGAAGATCCGGGTGACTAAGCTGCACAGCAGCCACCGTTGCGATCCGGGCGGCGCGCAGCTTGTCCGTCGTATGATCCAGATACTGCTGCAAGGATAGACCCTTCGCAACAGACGGTGGCGGGGGCACGGTCGGTCTGCTCGTGAAACTGACACGCAGCTCGGCGGGCAGCAGCGCTTGAAAGGCTGTCGGCGCAATGTCGTCGCGCGCGCCGCTGATAAAGGTCAGGCGCGACTGAGCTGCCTCGGTTATCGCGCGCACGGCTGCGCGCACGGCTGATGGATGGGCACCACTTCCGCCCGTCACTTCGGCAAAACGCACAGCTGCGCCCGACAGGGCGGCCCGTGGTCCGAGCAAGGCGGTAAAACAGGGAATGGCGACATCGCTGGTTATATCAAACAGTTTGAGGACCAGGCCGGCGGATTTTATCCTCTCCAACAGCCGATCAAGAACATCGTCGCAGAACAATGCCGGGTCCACGCATCGGGAGTGCCTGACGCTCTCGTCGCTGATCTGCCATAGCACATATGCATCCCGCTCGATGCGTTCGAGCATGCCATGCAAGATGGCTTCGTCGATAGTGTTTCCCGACGCCAATCCGTCGGACGACATCCAAAAGCGCGTTTGTCTGGTGCGGTTCAAGATAACAGCCTCGAACGGGACATGGATCATCCCGCCCGATATCAATTCGCGCCCTCTCACCCACTCGACCGGCTCGTGCGGACCGATATCTGCTTGGTGCAAGCCGATCAAACACTCGAGCGTTGTCAGTGGATGACCGTTTTCGCGCAATTCCTGGACGGTGGCGCGAAATGTCGACACCGCCGGTCGGCTGGCAACAGCCCGTTCGAGCGCCTCCATGATTGCCGAAACGCGTGCATCAACGTCTGACAGCCCCTTTCCTTGTGCCACGACAGCAGAGGGCGCGTTCGGTGCGTAGGCGCACCATACAGGTATGCCGATATGATCAAGCCCGGTATGGCGGGCCACGCGCGTGATGCCGAATTGCGCCAGAAGCGGGGTGACGCGCGCCAGCGTCGCCGGCGCTGAGATGATCCGATCCGAATAGCTTGGCGGTTCGATGATTGAGGTCAGTGCCAGTCACCCAAAAAAAGACAGGCCGACAACCACTCGCATCATCACGCACACGGGCGATTGGCGCATGTTTCTAGGTGCCTTCGTGCTCCGTCTGGTCCAAGCCGTCGCGATCATTGATCACGATGCCAGACGAGCCGAGGCTGCGTGTCAAAGCGAGCAGTTTCTGCCGCACGTTCGGGTCTTCGATGGCGATGAAGGCCTTGCCGAGCGCCACCCCCTCCTTCGAGGCCATGAAAGCGGCGACTGCGTCCGTCTCCGGACGGCTGCCGTCTTCACCGGCACTGGAGGTGCCGTTTTCGAAGAAATATCCGACGGTTACGCCAAAAATCTCCGCCATTCGCAGAAGACGGCTGGCGCCGATGCGATTGATGCCCTTTTCATATTTCTGGATCTGCTGGAATGTTATGCCCAACGCTTCGGCAAGGCTGGCCTGGCTCATGCCGAGCATCTTGCGACGCAGCCTAACCCGTTCGCCCACATAGCCGTCGATCGCGTTCGTCGATTTCGCCTTCATGGCGTCCCTCGCCTGCAACAATAGAAATGCAGGTGCATAATGAAGCTGCCGCAGAAAAATGCAACCAAAAGTAAAGAGATACCCAAGAAACTTTCGACACCTGTCCGAATGTTGTAGAAACTATCCACAAGCACGTCGCAAAGGCTTGCTTCCGCCACATCACAAGGGCGTATTTTCTTCAAAAACCACTTTAACTGGTGTCACGTCGATTTCACGTGAGCTGCTGGACTTACCCCTCTATACTATCGCCTTAAGATCGGGGCATGCGCTTGGTCGAAGTCAGGTGGGCGACTTCTAGAATTGAAGCAAACACAAAACGGACTTGGCGCAGTATATGGGGAAAAACGTCATGCAGATACCTGCCATTGAGATAAACCACTCCGAGCGATTGTCGGCCTGCCGTCAGCAGATCGAGGAAGCAGTCCATCAGATGATCTTCGACGAAAAGCAGGTTGAGTATTCACCCGCGGAGATCGCTATGGCCATCGCCGACATCGCCGACGATTACATCTTGAGCATTTCCAAGCTTAATCGGGCGGCGACACACTGAATCAATCGAATGCATGTAGCTGTGGGGCGCGTGCAAGGGTCAGCCGTTATTGCGCGCGCTCAGCTGTCTTTGCACGGTGACAAAGCTTTTGCGGTGAACTGTCGCACGAGCGGCTTGTCGGCCACACTTTTTTCGTAAATATCGACTTGGTAATTTGACGCACCGCGCTTGCAACAGGCGTCGGTGCCCGTCATGTTTTCGGTGAGCGGCCATCGACATTGACACGGGAACTCGCGCGCGGGCAGAAGTAGACATCTTGAACATTTCGTTTCGCGCCTCAAGCGCAGCCATGAGCCCGACTCTTAGAATCTTTGGCGGCCTTTTATGGGTGCTCGCATCGTCTGCCCTTCTTGTGGAGAGCGACACCTATCGCTACGCTTGTGCGATCCTGGCGATCATTGCACTGGTCTACTATGTGAGGGAGCCGTTGCGTCCCCGCACGAACTGGCTGGGTTGGCTGTGCATGGGCTGGGCACTCTATGTTCTGGCACGCTTTGCGTTCATCTACCTCACGACCGAACATCATGATATGGGCGGATCCGACTGGCTCTTTGCATTTCCCTTGTTCTTCCCGATCCTCGGGGTCGCATTCGCGCTCTATGAGGGCGAGATGGAAAGGATCATCGCGGCATTTTTCGTCGTCGCTGTTGCCATGCTTGCCGTTACGGTGGCGTTGACGATTGGCACGATTACCACCGGTGTCGCCGTGCGCCCACTCGTCATGAACAACCAGATCCACGGCGCAGTCGCCTGTGGCCTGATTTTCGTGATGTCGACCTTTTGGCTTTTGCACTACCTGACAACCCCTAATGCCGATCGTCGGTTCGCCCGGCTAGCCTATGTGGTATCACCGCTTGTTCTGGTTTTATGCGTAATCGCAATCTATGGCGCCAAGTCCAAGGGCGTCTGGCTCGCCATGGCGTTCACACTGCCGGTTCTCGCCATTGTCGGCATGCGATACATCAAGGTGCGCGCGCGCGGCGGATTGGTGATGGCCTGCGCGATTGCGCTGCTTGGCGTTGGAATCTACGCTGTGCGCCATAATCTCGATCAGACTGCCGGCCCAACGATCAAGGCAACCACGTTGCTCTTTTCTGGTGTTCTGGGCAGCTCGAACCACGCAGAGACGATCACGCAGACCATTCAGTCGGACACGACGCCTGTTGCAATGGACGAGCGCCTGCAGCTCTGGTCGAACGGTTGGGAGCTCTTCTCCTCCGCACCGATCTTCGGCTGGGGCAACGAATGGCTCGAGCGCTGGCAGCACACACGCTACGCCCACGTTTCCTATACGCTGCTACACAATGGATATCTGGAGATACTGGTGCGCTTTGGTCTGTTCGGGGCCGTCGTCATGGCGCTTATCCTGGCGAGCTTCATTGTCTCCGTCTGCAAGGCCTGTCGCCAGGGCATCATCCCGCGTGCGGCCATGCACGCCTATCTTGTCTGCATCTTCTTTTTCGCGCTCACCCTTCTCAGCAACTCCAACAACAGGCTGGCGATCGGAGAAAGTCTTGCGCTCGTGACATCAGCCTTTGCCTGTTGGTGCAATCTGCGCTTGCGGCCAGCGCAGGAAAACCTAGCGGGTCTGCAGGCAGCCGCAGGCTAGTTACTTCGCGAACTCTGTGAGCAGACCGCGCGATAGAGCGACGAAACCGCTCGTCGACGCCAACAGCTATTTCCGCGCTGCGTCGCCTTTTCCCTTGCCCATCACGGAGCCGAGGATCATGGCGATGTCATTCCAAAGGCTGGCGGTCTTGACGTATTCGGCGTCTGCCGCAGCAAGTCGCTCGGGGGTCGACATGTCGATGCCGGCAATCTGCGCCAGACCGGTTATGCCGGGGCGAACAGCAAATACGCCTCGGGCTCTGCGGGCCGCGATGACATCGGGCTGGCTCGGCAGGCATGGGCGCGGGCCAACCAGGCTCATCTCGCCCTTCAAGACGTTGACGAGCTGCGGCAATTCGTCGAGCTTGTAGGCGCGAAGCGTCTTGCCGATCGGCGTGATCCAAGCTTCGGCCGCATCATGGGAGCCCACATCAGGCGTGCCGGCGGCCATGGTCCTGAACTTTAGGCAGGTGAATGGCAATTCGTTTCGGCCCACTCTTTTTTGACGAAACAATGCGCCGCCAGGCGACGAACGCCGGACCATGACGATAAGCACAAGCAAGACGGGAGACAAAACGACGAGCCCACCGGCTGCCGCACAGAAATCGAACGCCCTCTTGATCCCCTGGTCGAGCTTGCTTGTCATGTCAGTCCTTAAAGGGTTGCGGGGCCTTGGCGCTCGTTGCCGGGCCAAGCGTTCGAACCAGTGCTTCGTCCATCGAAAACGGCGGCGTCCAGCCTAACCGCCTGGTTTCAAGAGTGTCGACTTCAAGCGAGCGTGTCAGGCGATGAACCAGTTCGCGTTTTCCAGCAACACTACCAGCAAGTTCCAGCAGCACTGGAGGAAACGGCAGCAGCGAGGCCGACGAGCCGGATGCCGCGGCAATCATGCGCACGAGTTCTGGTGTCGATGGGCTCTTGGCGTCAGCAACCATGAATGTTGCCCCCGCCGCATCCGGGTGGTTTACGGCAGTCACGATAAGATCGGTCAGGTTCTCGAGATAGACCATCGAGCGGCGATTATCGATCGAGGCGAAGGGCAGTGGCAGGCCACGTTGCACGAGCCGCACCAATGCCTGGAAGCTTCCACGCATGCCGGGTCCATAGACGAGCGGCGACCTGATGACGACGACCTGCATTGTCGAGCTGGCGCCAAGGGCAAGCAGCAACCGCTCGGCTTCGAGCTTCGTTCGACCGTAGTCACTTTGCGGGTCGGGTGTGGCCGTCGCTGTAAACGGCGCGCCTCTGGTCGTTGCCTCGCCGTTCGCCTTGATTGAACTTAAGAACACGAACCGTCTTACGCCCGCCGCCGCTGCCTGGCGCGCCAGATTGATCGTGCCCTCAACGTTCACGGACCGATACTGCGCAAGAACCGCCGGCGAGCCTTCGACGACGTTTTGATTGACGGCAGCGAGGTGGACGACGACATCAACCCCTTCAAGGGCAGCCGACCAGTCGGTCGCGCCATCAATGTCGGCGACGGCGAACAGCCCATCACCGCCCCGCCTGCTCGTTGCACGAAACGGAATGGAGCGTTGCTGCAACGTGCGCAAAAGCCCCTGACCGACAAAGCCAGAGGCACCGGTTACGAGAAACATGACGGCCTCCAGCGCAGCAGGCATATCGGCAAGACGAAGGCCCTCACCTGGAAACCTCCTGCCTGAGGGCAACGAGATCCACGACGCGCTCCATGGGACTGTATCCCGGCACCAGATCGCTCAAAGCTTCCTTCAGACGCCTTGCATCGCCATCGCGTGCAAGCTGCGCGAGCGCGTCGAGCTTTCCGGACAGTTGCGACCAGCCAAGGAAGAGTTCGCGCGCGCGCCGGATCTTCGGGTGGTCCGTGACTTCGGGATTGTCGTTGATCAGCAGCTCCTCGTAGAGCTTCTCGCCGGGACGCAGACCGGTTGTTACAATCGCGATGTCGCCGCCCGGATTCAGATCGTCCTGAACCGTCAGCCCGGAGAGTTCGACCATACGGCGCGCAAGATCGATGATCTTGACCGGCTCGCCCATGTCGAGCAGGTAGACATCTCCGCCCGATGCCATCGCACCAGCCTGGATGACGAGCTGGGCGGCTTCGGGAACGGTCATGAAGAAGCGTGTGATCTCCTCATGCGTCAGCGTGATCGGGCCACCGCGGCTGATCTGCTGGCGAAAGAGCGGCACGACGGATCCCGATGAACCCAGGACATTGCCGAAGCGCACCATGGAAAAGGTCGTGTTCCCGTGCTCCTCGGAAAGCGCCTGCAGGATCATTTCGGCCAGGCGCTTCGTCGCACCCATCACATTGGTCGGCCGCACCGCCTTGTCCGTGCTGACAAGGATCATGCGCTCGACGCCGGCGGCGAGAGCTGCCCTGGAGACCGTAAGCGTACCAAAGACGTTCGTCTTGACGCCTTCGGCAGGGTTTTGCTCGACCAGCGGCACGTGCTTGTAGGCGGCCGCATGATAGACGGTCGCAGGCTTCCATGTCTGGATGATCGTGCTGATGCGGTGCTCATCGCACACGTCGGCAAGCAGCGGGACGATCGGAAATGGCGGTTCTGCATCTTCGCCGGCAAGCTCGCCCTGAAGTGAGTAGATGCCGAACTCGTTCTGGTCCAGAAGCAGAAGCGCCTTGGGACGCAGTTTGGCGATCTCGCGGCACAGCTGGCTGCCGATGGAGCCTGCAGCACCGGTGACCAGGACAATGCGGTCGGCGACGTTTTGCTCCAGCAAGGCGGTGTTCGGCAACACCGCGGTACGGCCCAACAGGTCCTCGACATCGAGGTCCTGGAGGTCGGTCAGCTGCGCCTGCCCGGTTGCCAATGCACTGATATCGGGGACGGTGCGAACGGCAACGCGTGCCGAACGCAAGCGTTCGATGATCTCGTTGCGCCGGCCCCGCTCGATCTGTGGCAAGGCCAGAAGAACGGTCTTGACTTCGAGATCCGCGCACACCTTCTCGATGTTTTGAGGGCTATAGATCTTCACCCCGTTGAGCGACATTCCTTTTAGGCCGCGATCATCATCAAGAAAGCCCACGACCTTGAACTCGGCCGAATGGCCCAAGGCGCTGACCAGCTGTCGCCCCTGCGAGCCGGCGCCGTAGACCAGGGTCCGGATCGGCGCGGCCTCGCCGAGAATTTCGCTATAGGCATCGTAGAGAAAGTAGCGTGCCACGAAGCGCGAAAGGCCAACGGCGAGCAACAGCAGCATCGGCTGCAATATGCCGACAGTTCGAGGGATCGTCGGCACGCTGATGACCGTGAAGATCACCATGTAGACGGCGCCATAGATCAGCACGCACTTGATGACTGTCGAAAAGGCGGCCCAGCCCATGAAACGGAAGATGGCGCGGTAAAGACCGAAGGTGATGAACAACGGCAGCGCGATGACGAGCGATACCGGGATCGTCCAGAACTGCACACCCGTGAGCAGGTACCAGTCGTTGAAGCGGAAGCAGAATGCAATCCAAACCGTTATGATGCATAGACAGGCATCAAAAAGCAGCGCGATGACGCGCTTGGCTGGCCGGGGCAAGGCAAGAACCTGCTGCACGTAATTGTCAAACATGGCGCTGGCTCGATTGTGACGGGTTTGGCAATAGCGGCCGACATTGGATGCTACGGCAAAAACTGGCTCGGAGAAAATGGCTCATGAAACTGCGTACCGTACACGGCGAAGGAGTTCCAGCGTGCGCCAGACATGAGTTGGAATTTTGCGAAGCCCGCGCAGCTTCACTGATCGATACCGCGCGCGATCGGCGATCTGGCTCTCCTTGGAGCGAACCGACAGGGAGATCAGATCGTGTTTGAGGGTGTAGACTTCAACGCCGGTTGCCCAACCGCGTTCCAGCGCTATGTCGAACGGGCATGTAATGACCTTGAGAGCGTCGACGAGTTTTTGCGCGCCCGCTCGGGTCACGAGATAGCATGCCGCCGACCCCTGTGGTCCGAACAGGCATTTACCGACGATATCGCCGTCGACGGATCGGGCAACGGGTCGAAACCAGACGACACGATGGTTCAATAATTTCAGCACGTCAGCAAATGGCGCAGCCTTATGTGCGCTATAGCCACGAGAAACGAGGTCGCCGCTGAGGTTGACGTCGTCTTCCATAATGATTGCGCACTCCGCCGCGCTTTCGACAAACGCTTCAAGCGCCTTTAGATGGGCGAGATAGCAACCATATTCCTGCGGCAGCATCGGACGGCCATTGCGGCGAACAAAACCGGCTCGGTCGTAGTCTCGCCATTGCGCGGTGCTCGCCGCATCAATCTCGACGCCTGCGATACGCTGCACATCAAGGCCGAATTCTTCAGCCTGGCTCTTTATATGCTGCCAGCGGTCGATGGAGCGATCGAGATTGATGACGTAGGACACGATTTGCAGCCGAGACAAGGTCTCGCCTGTTGCGGATCGGCGCGTTTGGTCGTCAGCTGCGCTGTCAGTCTGCTGGCGTTCACGCACAGTGGTCTCCTGGGGCATCCATCGGGCGCCAAACTTGCTATAGGTTTCTCGCTGGACACACGTCTTTGCCAACCGCGAAAGCCATTAATATGTATGCGCGGCGTGTGCAAGGATCTACCCAAACGAGCAAAGCGTTTTCACACGAGAGTGGCTCAGGAGCCCGACTACAGCCACCTGCCAAATTAGACGGCATCTTTTCACATGATGGCAAATCAGCCACCTATCGACAAAAGCTTCAGTTGTTTTCGCATTCGACCACACTACGGGGTCGCAATTTTCCTCCCCCAACTCTTGCGAATTGGCCTTTGGCCCATCACGCCGGTGCCGCGCCTGCGCTGCAACCTGAAGGCATCATCCCGATGAGCTCCTTCTTGGTCCCCGCTTCAACACGTCCCTGATAGAGAAGCTCGAATGGATACGTGCGACGCCAGGCAAAGTCGATAAGATATCCTTGTGGATCCGCTCAAAATCGCGCGCACTTTCGACCTCGACCTTGAGAATATAATCCGAACCGCCCGTCATCAGGAAGCACTCCTGGATCTCTGGATAACGGCGGATGGCCGCCTCGAACCTGTTCAGGTGTTCCTCGGTCTGTCGATCGAGCGTGATATTGACGATCACTGCAAGCGCATCGTCGCTGTCGGAGGTACCGATCAGGGCCGTGTACCCCCTGATATGGCCGGATTTTTCCAGTCTTGCGATCCGTCGAAGACATGCTGATGGAGAAAGACCGACTTCGGCTGCAAGTGCTGTGTAGGCGATGCGCGCATTCAATCTGAGTTGCCGGACAATGTTACGATCGATCGCATCCAAGATCATGCGCAATAATTCCTCTTTTGACGCTCGATAATTTCGCAATCATTGACCGATTGCAATATCGCAATGCTGATCACCAGGAAATTGCTCGATTGTTTCGCTATCTTCATGGCAACAATCAAAGGGGATCATGATGGACGCTGCCATCGCAAATACTCTCAGTGAGCGCGCGTTGTCCGGTCTTCTCACGATCGACCTTAGCGCGCTTGCGGCGAATTACCGGCTCCTCGCAAACCAAGTCGCGCCATCGATTTGCGGCGCTGTCGTCAAGGCGGATGCTTATGGCCTGGGAGCCGATCGCGTCGCCGGGGCACTGGCTATCGAAGGGTGCCACCACTTCTTCGTGGCACACCTCGTCGAAGCCAGAAACCTCAAGCGATATTTGCCAGCGGATGCCAAGCTCTTTGTTCTGAATGGGATCATGCCCGGTGGTGAAGAGTTTGCGGCTGCAAACGGGATCATTCCGGTTCTCAACTCGATGGCGCAGCTTCATAACTGGTCTCTCGCCGCCGAACGGCGCGGTGCACCCCTGTCTGCCGTGCTTCAGTTCGATACCGGCATGTCGCGCCTCGGCCTGAGCTTGGACGATGCATCGGTTCTTGCGCAAGGCCCTACATTGCTGCGCAATATCGACGTGCAATTCATCATGAGCCACCTGGCCAGCGCGGATGAGAGTGACAACCCGCAGAACGCCGCGCAGCTTGCCGTCATGCAGGGTCTCGCGGCCCGCTTTCCGCAGGCCAAGCTGTGCTTTGCCAATTCAGGCGGCATTCTCCTCAGCTCTGACTTTCGTGGCGACATGGTGCGGCCGGGGATCGCGCTCTATGGCGGCGCGGCAAGCGATCGCATTGCCAATCCGATGAAGCCGGTTGTTCAACTGAGCGTCCGCGTCGTCCAGACGCACACCGTGCCTGAAGGCGCGCTGGTTGGCTATGCCGGCACTTACCGGGCCCCGTCGGAGATGCGGCTTGCGACGCTCGCCGCTGGCTATGCCGATGGTTTGCCGAGAAGTCTCAGCGGGCGTGGCGCCGCCTATTTCGCTGGCCAGCGCCTGCCGATCGTTGGCCGCGTGTCCATGGATAGCATGACGATCGACATTTCATCTCTTCCAGCAGATGCGATTGGTCTCGGCAGCCTCGTGGAATTGATCGGCGCCGATCAAAGCCTTGAGGACATCGCGCGCGATGCCGGCACGATTTCGTATGAGATACTCACGGGGCTTGGCCAGCGCTACCATCGCCAATACATCTGATAAAAAAGCATACATAAGAGGGGCAAGCATGAAAGTCACAGTTCTCGGCGCCGGCGTCATCGGTGTCACCAGCGCCTACTATCTGGCCAAGGCGGGACATCAGGTCACCGTTATCGATCGCCAGTCCGGCCCGGCTCTCGAAACCAGCTTCGCCAATGCTGGCGAGGTGTCCTTTGGATACTGCTCGCCGTGGGCAGCGCCGGGTATTCCGCAGAAGGCGCTGAAGTGGCTGTTCATGGAACATGCGCCTTTGGTCCTCCGTCCGAAGGTGGACTACGCGATGATCTCCTGGATGATCAGGATGCTCGCCAACTGCACATCCGAGCGCTACGCGATCAACAAGTCGCGTATGCTGCGCCTTGCCGATTACAGCCGCCTGTCGCTCGCCGAGCTGCGCGCCGAAACCGATATCGCCTATGACGAGCGCATGCAGGGAACGCTGCAGCTCTTCCGCACGCAGGCGCAACTCGACGCATCGGCCAAGGATGTGAAGGCGCTGGCGGCTGACGGCATTCCTTACGAAGTGCTGGACCGCGAGGGCTGCATCCGTATGGAACCGGCGTTGCGCCACGTCAGCGACAAGATCGTCGGCGGCCTGCTGACACCCAAGGACGAGACCGGCGATTGCTTCAAATTCACCAATGCGCTCGCCGCCAAGTGCGTTTCGATGGGCGTCACCTTCGACTATGGACGCCAGATCAAGGGCCTCGTGATCGAGGCGGGACAGGCCAAGGGTGTCGTCACCGATACCGGCACCGTCTTCTCCGATGCCGTCGTCGTGGCGCTCGGCAGTTTTTCGCCGCTGCTGTTGAAGCCATTCGGGATCAAGCTCCCCGTTTATCCGGTAAAGGGCTATTCCCTGACCATCCCGATCACCGATGCATCGCGTGCGCCTGAGTCCACGGTGATGGACGAAACCTACAAGATTGCCATCACGCGCTTGGGCGACCGTATCCGGGTCGGCGGCATGGCGGAGATTTCCGGCTATACGAACGACCTCGGCCCCGCGCGCCGGAGAACCCTGGAGCATTCCGTCAGCGATCTCTTCCCCGGCGGCGATCTGAAGGCCGCCAATTATTGGTCCGGGCTGCGGCCGATGACGCCGGATGGCACGCCCGTCATCGGCGCGACCAACATCCGTAATCTGTTCGTCAACACCGGCCACGGCACGCTCGGCTGGACCATGAGCACCGGCTCCGCACGGGTGCTGACGGATGTCGTCGGTGGCCGAAAGGCAGATATCGACGTCAGCGACCTGTCGCTCGCCCGATACGGCCGAGAAAAGGGCGGAATCGCGGGACGATAATGCTGGATCCGAGGCTCAACCCGTTCCAACAGCGCGGCTGAGCCGCGCCGCAACGATCGGTCTGACCCAGCCATTCGTCCGGCAACTTCGTTGCCCGCTGCCGATAAACATCGCAACAATTTGCCATCGCTTTCAACGAAGAGCGCGCATAGACTTTGCGTTATCTTGATTGCCTGACGTGCTGCTGGAGGTTGATGCGGCGAAGTGCAATTCACGAGATGATGCATGGGAGGAGAACCGTGCAGCTTGACGACGTTTGGTCTTCTCGGGGCCAAGTTCGTTATGGCCTACGGTACAGCCCGATGCCGGCTTCGAGGAGGAGGTCGCGATGACGATGCAGGATCCGATTGTGATCACAGGCGCCGCACGCACGCCAATCGGTGGCTTTCAGGGAGCCTTCGCCTCCCTGGCCGCACCGCAGCTGGGAGGACCGGCAATCGCAGCGGCGTTCTCGCAAAGCCAAGTCCCGGCTGAGTGTGTCGATGAGATCATCATGGGCTGCGTCCTTGCGGCTGGCCAGGGACAGGCACCGGCCCGACAGGCGGCGATTGGCGCCGGCCTCCCCTTCTCTACCGCCGCCAGCACCGTCAACAAGATGTGCGGCTCCGGCATGAAAGCCGTGATGATCGGCCATGATCTGCTCGCCGCCGGCAGCGCTTCGGTGGTGATCGCGGGCGGCATGGAAAGCATGACGAATGCGCCCTATCTACTTGATCGCGCTCGTGGCGGCTATCGGCTCGGTCATGGGCGCGTAGTCGATCATATGTTCCTCGATGGGCTCGAGGATGCCTATGAGAAGGGGCGCTTGATGGGGACATTCGCGGAAGACTGCGCCGAAGCCTACCAATTCACGCGCGAGGCGCAGGACGCCTATGCCATTACGTCCCTCACGCGGGCACAGAAGGCGATAGAGGCTGGCTATTTCGATCGCGAGATCGTGCCGGTTTCGGTCATGTCAGGCAAAACCGAAGCGACAATCCGTAACGACGAGCAGCCGGGCAAGGCCAGCATCGACAAGATCCCGAGGCTGAAGCCGGCTTTCCGTGAGGGCGGCACGGTGACGGCAGCCAATGCGAGCTCGATTTCCGACGGAGCTGCCGCGCTGGTGCTGATGCGCCGCTCGCGGGCCGACCAACACGACATCGCACCGCGCGCGACCATTGTCGGGCACGCCACACATTCCCAGGCACCCGGCGAATTCGCCACGGCGCCGATCGGCGCGTTGAGAAAGCTCTTTGAGCGCACCGGATGGCAGCTATCGAATGTCGATCTGTTTGAGATCAACGAAGCCTTCGCCGTCGTGCCGATGGCCGCCATGCGTGATCTCGATATCCCCCACGACAAGGTCAACGTCCACGGCGGCGCTTGCGCACTGGGCCATCCGATCGGCGCGTCCGGAGCCCGTGTCATCGTTACGCTGCTTGCGGCGCTGGAGCGATACGGGATGAAGCGCGGGATGGCGACGCTGTGCATCGGTGGCGGCGAAGCGACCGCCATCGCCATAGAGCGTCAGTGAGCGCAGAAGGGAGGTGCGCTGATGATCTTGTCCGACACGCAGAGCCAAATCCGGGACGTCGCGCGCGATTTTGCACGCGAAAGACTGGCACCCGGGGCCGCCGAGCGGGACCGCACACACAGCTTCCCGCGCGACGAACTGAAGGAGATGGGTGAACTCGGCCTTCTCGGCATGCTGGTGCCGGAGGCCTATGGCGGCTCCGACACGGGAACGGTTGCCTACGCCGCCGCGCTCGAAGAGATCGCCGCCGGCGACGGCCCCTGCTCGACAATCATGAGCGTCCATAGCTCCGTCGGCTGCGTTCCCATCCTCAAATTCGGAAACGAAGAGCAGAAACAGCGTTTCCTGCCCAAGCTTGCCAGCGGCGAGTGGATCGGTGGCTTTGCGCTGACAGAGCCGCAAGCCGGCTCGGATGCCTCCAATTTGCGCACCCGCGCGCGACGAGATGGCGATCACTACGTGCTTGATGGCGCCAAGCAGTTCATCACCTCGGGCAAAAACGGTCAGGTGATCATCGTCTTCGCAGTGACGGACGCGGCGGCAGGCAAGAAGGGCATCACCGCTTTTATTGTGCCGACCGATACACCAGGATACGAGGTCATTCGCGTCGAGCACAAGCTGGGCCTGCATGCCTCCGACACCTGCCAGATCGCCTTCAACGACATGCGCGTTGCCGCCGACCTTCGCCTCGGCGAGGAAGGCGATGGCTACAGGATCGCGCTTGCCAATCTCGAAGGCGGCCGGATCGGGATCGCGGCGCAGGCGGTCGGCATGGCGCGCGCGGCCTATGAGGCAGCGCGCGACTACGCCCGCGAGCGGACGGCGTTCGGCAAGCCGATCGTCGAGCATCAGGCCTTAGCCTTTCGCCTCGCCGACATGGCAACACAGATCGAGGCTGCGCGGCAGTTGGTGTTTCACGCGGCAAGCCTACGCGAGGCGGGTCTGCCCTGCCTTTCAGAGGCATCGATGGCCAAGCTCTTTGCGTCGGAAATGGCCGAGCGCGTCTGTTCCGACGCGATCCAGATCCACGGCGGATACGGCTATATGAGCGATTACCCCGTCGAGCGCATATACCGGGATGTCCGCATTTGCCAGATCTACGAGGGAACGAGTGACGTGCAGCGCATGGTGATCGCCCGCAATCTATAGGGAGAATACGCCGCGTTGCCCCTGAGGAGAGGATCGACGCGAGCGGAGGAGGAACACAGGAAATGCCAGACAGTCAACGACTGAGCCTCTACGTCCCCGAACCCGCCGTCCGCCCTGGCGGTCAGCCCGATTTCTCCAACGTCAAGATCGCCAAGGCAGGCGCCGTGCCGCGCCCGGAGGTGGATGTCGCGTCCGAAGACATTCGCGATCTCGCTTACTCGATCATCCGCGTGCTTAACCAGCAGGGCGAAGCTGTCGGTCCCTGGGCAGGGTTGCTCTCGGACGAGGCGCTTTTGACCGGGTTGCGCAATATGATGAAGCTGCGCGCCTTCGACGCACGCATGCTGATGGCGCAGCGCCAGGGCAAGACGTCCTTTTACATGCAGCATCTTGGTGAAGAGGCGGTTAGTTGCGCCGTGCGCAAGGCGCTGAACAAGGGGGACATGAACTTCCCGACCTATCGGCAGGCAGGCCTCCTCATCGCCGACGACTATCCAATGGTCGAGATGATGAACCAGATTTTCTCCAACGAGAACGATCCCCTGCGGGGACGGCAATTGCCGATCATGTACTCCTCCAAGGAGCACGGCTTCTTCACCATCTCGGGCAACCTTGCCACCCAGTATGTCCAGGCAGTCGGCTGGGCGATGGCGTCTGCGATCAAGAACGACAAGCGCATCGCCGCCGCCTGGATCGGTGACGGTTCGACCGCGGAATCCGATTTTCACTCGGCGCTCGTTTTCGCCTCGACCTACAGGGCGCCGGTGATCTTGAACATCGTCAACAATCAGTGGGCCATCTCCACATTCCAGGGTATTGCGCGCGGCGGTTCCGGCACGTTTGCTGCCCGGGGCTTGGGCTTTGGCATCCCGGCGCTGCGCGTCGATGGCAACGATTATCTGGCCGTCTATGCGGTCGCCCGATGGGCGGCGGAGCGGGCGCGACGCAACCTTGGCCCGACACTGATCGAATATGTCACCTATCGGGTCGGCGCCCACTCGACCTCCGACGATCCAAGCGCTTACCGCCCGAAAACCGAGTCCGACGCATGGCCGCTTGGAGATCCCGTGCTGCGGCTGAAGAAGCATCTTATTCTCAAGGGCGTCTGGTCCGAGGAGCGTCACGTTCAGGCCGAGGCCGAGATCCTGGACGAGGTGATCGATGCGCAAAAGCGCGCCGAGGAACACGGAACGCTGCATGCAGGCGGCAAGCCTTCGGTGCGCGATATTTTCGAGGGCGTCTATGCCGAGATGCCGCCGCATATCCGCCGCCAGCGGCAGAAAGCGGGGTATTGATATGGCGCGCATGACCATGATCGAGGCGGTGCGCAGCGCCATGGATGTCTCGATGGCCCGAGACGATGACGTCGTCGTGTTCGGCGAGGATGTTGGCTATTTCGGCGGTGTGTTCCGGTGCACGCAGGGGCTTCAGGCGAAATACGGCAAAACCCGCTGTTTCGACACCCCGATCAGCGAATCCGGCATCGTCGGCACGGCGATCGGCATGGCGGCTTATGGGCTAAAGCCCTGTGTCGAGATCCAGTTTGCCGATTACATGTATCCGGCCTACGACCAGATTACACAGGAAGCGGCACGCATTCGCTATCGATCGAATGGTGACTTCACATGTCCGATCGTCCTCAGAATGCCGACGGGCGGCGGGATATTCGGCGGGCAGACGCATAGTCAGAGCCCGGAAGCGCTGTTTACACATGTGTGCGGCCTGAAGGTGGTCGTTCCCTCCAACCCCTACGACGCCAAGGGGCTGCTCATCGCCGCGATCGAGGATCCGGACCCGGTGATGTTCCTAGAGCCAAAGCGCCTTTATAACGGTCCATTCGACGGCCATCACGAGCGCCCGGTTACGCCATGGTCGAAGCACGAACTGGGTGAAGTGCCCGAAGACCACTATGTCATCCCGATCGGCAAGGCGGAGATCCGTCGCGCTGGAAGCGGGGTCACTGTCATAGCCTACGGTACGATGGTGCATGTGGCGCTCGCAGCCGTCGAAGATACCGGTGTCGATGCCGAGGTCGTCGACCTGCGAAGCCTATTGCCGCTCGATCTCGATACCATCGTTCAATCCGTATCGAAGACCGGCCGTTGCGTTGTGGTCCACGAGGCAACGCTGACCTCGGGCTTCGGAGCCGAAATTGCAGCGCTGATCCAGGAACATTGCTTCTACCATCTGGAGGCGCCGATCGTGCGTGTCGCAGGCTGGGATACGCCCTATCCGCACGCGCAAGAGTGGGACTATTTCCCCGGCCCCGCGCGCGTCGGACGGGCACTTGGCGAAGTCATGGAGGCGTGAGGATGGGCGAGTTCACGATCAAGATGCCTGGTGTCGGAGAAGGCGTGGCCGAGGCGGAGCTGGTGGAGTGGCATGTGAAGGCTGGCGATCCGGTTCGCGAGGACATGGTGATCGCAGCTGTGATGACCGACAAGGCAACAGTCGAGATCCCCTCACCGGTCAATGGCACGGTGACCTGGCTGGGTGCGGAAGTGGGCGACACCGTGGCTGTGAAGGCACCGTTGGTGAGGATAGAGACAGACGGCAAGGGTGGAGACGATGCGAAGGCACCCGATCAGTCAGCGCCGCTTGTGGCAAAGACCCAGTCCGGCGCCGAGGAAGCACCCGCTCGGCTGCAGCCCCCGCGTGCAAAGCCATTGCCGTCCCCGACACCAAGTCTCGCGCCACAAGAAAAGCCGCTGGCGTCGCCTTCCGTGCGCCTGTTCGCACTCGAAAGCGGGGTCGATCTCCGGCAAGTGCCACCGACCCGTTCGGACGGGCGCATCCAGCGAGAAGATGTCGAGCATTATCTCGCGCGTGGTGGGTCTTCCCTCGCCGCCCCTGCCCCGTTCGCCAGGAATAGCTCGACCGAAGAGGTCAAACTGACCGGCATGCGGCGGCGGATCGCCGAGAAGATGTCGCTTTCCACCTCGCGCATCCCGCATATCACCTATGTCGAGGAAATCGACATGACGGCGCTGGAGGATCTGCGGGCGACGATGAACAGGGACCGCAAGCCGGAGCATCCGAAACTGACGATCCTTCCCTTCCTGATGCGGGCGATCGTCAAGGCCGTCGCCGATCAGCCGGATATAAACGCCACCTTCAACGACGATGCCGGCATCCTCACTCGCTCCGGCGGCGTTCACGTCGGCATCGCGGCGCAGACGCCGGCGGGCCTTGTGGTGCCGGTGGTGCGCCACGCTGAGGCCCGCACGATCTGGGACTGCGCCGGCGAGATGGCGCGCTTGGCGGAGGCGGCGCGCAATGGAACCGCGACGCGTGACGAACTCAAGGGTTCAACCATCACCATCAGCTCGCTGGGCGCACTGGGAGGGATCGTCTCGACGCCTGTCATCAACCACCCGGAAGTCGCAATCATCGGCGTCAACAAGATCGCCACCCGCCCCGCCTGGGATGGAGCGCAATTCGTGCCGCGCAAGATGATGAACCTTTCCTCCAGCTTCGACCATCGCATCATCGACGGCTGGGATGCCGCGACCTTCATCCAGCGCATCCGCGTGCTGCTTGAGACGCCGGCGCTGATTTTCATCGAAGGCTGAGGGCCATGAAAGAGATCATCTGCAAATTGCTGGTCATCGGCGCTGGGCCCGGCGGCTACGTCTGCGCAATCCGCGCCGGTCAGTTGGGCATCGACACGGTGATCGTCGAAATGGAAAAGCCTGGAGGCACCTGCCTCAATATCGGCTGCATTCCCTCCAAGGCGATCATCCATGCCGCCGACGAATTCGATGCCGCGCGGCGGATGGCGAGCGGTCAAGATCCACTTGGCATTCGTGCCGAAGGCGTGGCAATCGATCTCGCCAGGACGATCGCCTGGAAGGACGGGATTGTCAGGCGCCTCACTGGTGGCGTTG
This sequence comes from Rhizobium sp. S163, assembly GCF_030380805.1. Lineage (NCBI taxonomy): Bacteria > Pseudomonadati > Pseudomonadota > Alphaproteobacteria > Hyphomicrobiales > Rhizobiaceae > Rhizobium > Rhizobium sp. S163. The sequence goes on from NZ_JAUDSA010000006.1 coordinate 140,268, forward strand.
CCGCCTTGCTGCAGAAGGCAAGGGTGAAGCAGGTCCATGGCCGGGCGCGGTTTCGCGACGGAAAAACGGTGGAAGTCGAGACTGAGACCGGCGCACAGCTCATCCGCGCGGAGAATATCGTGATCGCGACGGGCTCCGAGCCGGTTGAGCTGCCGGGGCTTCCGTTCGGCGGACGGGTGATCTCCTCCACGGAGGCGCTGGCATTGCACAGTGTACCGGAAAGACTGGTGGTTGTCGGCGCCGGCTACATCGGCCTGGAACTCGGCACGGCCTTCGCCAAGCTTGGCTCTTCGGTCATCATCGTCGAGGCAACGGGCCAGATCCTGCCGCAATATGACGCCGAACTCGTGCGGCCTGTAGCAAAGGCGCTGAAGGAGCGCGGCATCGAGCTTCATCTGGCGGCCAAGGCAAAGGTGCTGTCCGATGCCGGCGAAAGCCTGATCATCGAGCAAGCCGACGGCCGCGAGGTCAAGCTGTCGGCTGACAGGATACTCGTCACTGTCGGCCGCAGGCCACAAACATCAGGCGCGGGATTGGAGGAACTCGATCTCGATCGCGCCGGGCCATATCTACGCATTGACGACCGGTGCCGCACCTCGATGCGCGGTGTTTACGCCATTGGTGACATTACTGGCGAACCGATGCTTGCACACAGGGCGATGGCGCAGGGCGAGATGGTGGCAGAAATCATCGCCGGCCGGCCGCGAAGCTTCGACAAACGCTGCATTCCCGCCGTTTGCTTTACGGACCCAGAGATCGTCAGCGCCGGGCTGTCACCGGAAGAGGCCCGCGCGCAGGGTTACGAGGTCAGGCTTGGCCAGTTTCCGTTCTCCGCCAATGGCCGCGCCATGACCACACAATCCGAGGATGGCTTCGTGCGGGTGGTGGCGCGTGCCGACACCAATTTGGTCCTCGGCCTTCACGCGGTCGGCCGTGGCGTTTCCGAATTGTCGGCAGCATTTGCGCTTGCGATCGAAATGTGCGTCCGCCTCGAGGATATCGCCGGCACGATTCACGCGCATCCGACACGCAGCGAAGCAGTTCAGGAAGCGGCGCTGAAGGCGCTCGGCCACCCATTGCATTTGTAAGGCGCGCGGGCCGCGAACCGACATAACTGATGGCGCCATTGTCTACGATCGTCGCTCGTCGAGCAGTGTCTCGGCTTCTTCACGGCTCATGGCGAGGACCGAGCGTCCCAATTCGAAACCGAAGCCATTGCGGGCGAAGGCCGACATTTCCTTGTTATAGCGTTTTTCGTCGGCTTCCCCGCGCCGGAAGGGGCCGAAGGCGCGTTTGCGGGCGAAGTTGATCGCCGCCACGAGATCGTCGCTTCCCTCAAGCGCGATGACGGCGGTCTCGCGGTCTATGCCTTTGATCGCGAGCTTCTGGGCCATGATCCGCTTTGACCGGCCGCTGCGCACGCCGGAGCGCACGCTGATCTCGGCATAGGCGACATCATTCAATCCGCCCTGCTCGTAACCGAATTTCACCGCGAGATCGGCGAGCGCCCTCACCTGGGCTTGCGATATATCCTCGAATTTCTGTTTGGCCTTGCGCGAAATCGCATCGGACAACTGCTTTTCAGTCATCATCTGCCGGCCGAGGCGATAGATGGTCGAGTTGCGCGCCCAGCTTTGCATCCGGTTGGTGGGTGTATCAGATTGGTTGTCTTCGTCGGCCATGGGTTTCCGGATCGCATCCAGAATCGCCTGGCGCAGGACTAAGGCTCCAGTTAAAGCCATCCGGCCGGAATTTCCAGCACTCGACTGGCACATCCCGCCTCAGGCGACATGCAAGACTTCCGCTGACATAAGCAGAAGGAAGGTATCGTCATCCAGCCGCTCGGCGATCTCGCCGGTGTCAGTAACGTAATCGGTGCGCGGGCTTGCTCCGACATCAAGCGCCAAACGCGATGTCAGGATCTGTTCGATAACAACATAATGCGCGCCGGAACTGCTCTCACAGTGAAAGCGGTTGGTCTCTTTGTACTGCGCCATGATCAACTTCCTCAAGAAATGACCGTCACGCCGTCAATACTTGGCCGCCCATTGCCGATAGTCAAGAACACACGCCCTACCCAATAAGTTTTCTGTTAACAGAAACTCCAGAGCGATGACGTGCTCCAGGCGCGTCCGTTCAGTGGGCGGACTGCTGTTTTGCCCTTGCGACGATTTGCGTCGGGTTGACGAACTGAAGCGCGATCACCAGCCAGAACAATGTCGTCACCATGTAGACAACGGCCATGGCGTCAATCGATTGGCCAGCCCTCACGCCAGAGGCAAAAACGGCATAATAGAGCGAGACCACGAGGGTCTGCGTGGTCGGGCCGGCAATCAGGAAGGTGAGCTCGAACATCGCTATCGTGCGAACCAGAACCAAAAGCAGTGCCGCCAGCATGCCTGGCAGAAGCAACGGCAGGAGAATGCGCACGAACAGGCTGGTGGTGCCTGCGCCAAAGACGCGGGCAGCGGCTTCGATGCGCGGATCGATCTGCTCAATGAAGGGGATCATCACCAGCACCACGAAGGGAAGCGACGGCACGACGTTGATGAGAACGACGCCCCAGAAGGTTCCACCCAGCCCCAGTTGATAGAGCACCGTCGCCAGCGGAATGCCGTAGGTAAGCGGTGGGATGAGCAGGGGGAGAAGGAAGAGTAGAATGACCAGCCGCTTGCCGGCGAACTCGCGACGTGCAAGGGCATAGGCGGTCGTCACGCCAAGAATACCGGAGATGATGACCACGGTGAAAACGATCTCGAAGGTAACGAGGACGACACTGGAAAGCTGAAATTCCTTCCAGGCGCTAAAATACCATTTGGTCGTCCAGCCAGCCGGCAGCCATGTACCGAGCCATCGTGTCGCAAACGAGTTGACGACGACGGCGGCGATGACGGCCAGGAGATTGAGGACGAAGAGTGTGGCCAGTGCCCATATGGCAAAACGCCAGATCTTCGAGGTGAGGCCTTGGTCGCGGATCATGGTCAGCCTTTCGTGCCGCCGGCGGGGCCGCGGTAAAAGAATGAGCGTGCGCCGAGAACGGCCAGCACGACAGCCAGTTCTACACCACCCATGATCAGCGCAATCGCAGAGCCCAGCGAGTGATCATACTGCTCGAACGCGGCCTGATAGGCAGCAATCGAAATGACACGGGTCGGGCCTGCCGGTGCACCGAGAAGCACGGCCGACGGGAACACGGCGAATGCCTGAACGAAGGCAAGGCAGAATGTCACAGCAAGACCCGGCACCAGCAGCGGGAGAAAGACCCGCACGAAACGCTGCCTTGGGCCAGCCCCGAGCGTTGCGGCTGCCTGCTCGATCGCTGGATCGATCCCGCTGATGTAAGAAAGGGTCAGAAGGAACGCGAAGGGAAAGCCGGTGATCAGCAGTGATGCGAATACCCCCCAGTAGTTGTTGGTCAGCTTGATCGGATTGTCGATGATGCCGATCATGAGAAGCGTGTGGTTGAACCAGCCGCGGGGTCCCAAAAATGTCAGCAACCCATCTGCGACGAAAACCGTGCCAAGCGTTATGGGCAGAACCAGAATGGTCGTCAGCAGACGCTGCCGGCGCATCAATCGCACACGAAAGGCAACAGGCACGGCGAAGGCGAGATTGATGATCGTCACCGGCAGGGCCAGCCAGAGTGTCGCACCGATGGTGTTGTACTGGAAGGGATCGCTGAAGAACTTGGCATAATTGGCGTACCAAGCGCCATCCTTGGGGGTGAGTGAATCCACGACGCCGTAAAAAAAAGGATAGACGAACAGCGCGATCATGAAGCCAAGGCCAGGCATGATCAGCATGGTGGTACCGTCAAAGCCTCTGGCGGCCAGCCGCGTTCGAAGCGATGGCGCGCTCATCGTGCGCTGTCTCCGAACAAAAGCGCCCTGCCCGCGATCGGCTTCAGCCGCGTCGGCGTTCCGCGCGCAAGCGCATCGTCAGCCCGGAAGTAGAGGTCGGAGCCGTCATCCGAGCGCGCCAGCCCGAAGAAGGCGCGGCCACGATACTCCATGCTTGAGACGGTCGCGGCAATCCCCTCGTCGGCGGCCACCAGATCCTCGGGTCGCACCGAGAGGATAGCGGCGTCGCCGGGCTTGAGCGGCGTGCGCATCGTCCCGGTGATACGCGCGCCGGCGACATCGATCTCCGCCTCCTCGCCGGAGACCGAGACGACCTTGCCGGGGACACGGGTCCGAAACCCCATGAAATCGGCAACCCCAACATTAACGGGCCGCTGATAAAGATCCTGTGGTGAGCCGATCTGCTCGATGTGTCCCTGGCTCATGACCACGATGCGGTCGGCCAGCGACAGCGCCTCGTCCTGGTCGTGCGTAACGTAAATCGTCGTCGAGCCGATCTGATCGTGGATGCCGCGGATTTCGGCGCGCATCTCCAGGCGTAGCTTGGCGTCGAGATTGGACAATGGCTCGTCCATGAGGACAACCGGCGGGCGGATGACGATGGCGCGCGCGATTGCCACGCGCTGCTGCTGACCGCCTGAAAGCTGCCCCGGAAGTTTGTCCGCCTGGCTTTCCAACCGCACCAGCGCCAGAGCGTCACTGATGCGCTTGTCGGCCTCCTGCCCCTTGATACCCTGCATGGTCAGACCAAAGCCGACATTCTTGCGCACACTCATATGTGGAAAGAGCGCGTAGCTTTGAAACACCATTCCGAACCCTCGGCGTTCGGGCTCGAGCTGGTCGATGCGGCTTCCGCCCAGACGGATCTCGCCGCCAGACAACCCCAAAAGGCCGGCGATGCAATTAAGCGCCGTAGACTTGCCGCAGCCTGACGGACCAAGCAGCGCCACGAATTCACCAGGCTCGATTGCAAGATCAATACCATCAAGCGCATTGTAGGCGCCGAAGGAGCGGCTGAGCCCATCGAGTTCAAGACGCGCAGTGCTGCGCGAAGAGACCTTATTCGCTACCGAGTTCAAACCACTCTCCGTGTCAGCATGGAAGTAGCCGGCCCGGCTGTTGCAGCCGGTGCCGGCAATGTCAGGGATCAGCCCTTCTTGGCGCCGATCTTTTCGTCCCAGATCCGGAATGCTTCAACGAGCTGCTTCGGCTCGAGCGGCACTTCCAGCGGATTGTTGGCGATCCAGTCGGCATATTCTGGACGGCCGAACTCCTTGATCGTGTCCTGGCTTTCCTGCGGCGCCATATCGATCGTAACGTCCTTGACGGCGGGACCCGGATAGAAATAGCCGGCGTCATAGGCGATCGCCTGCTGCTTTGGCTGCAAGATGTAATTCAAGACGTCGATCAGCACCGCGATCTTCTCGTCGGAGACGCCCTTGGGGATAACGGCGTAGTGCGCATCCGTCACCCAATGGAAGCCTTCCAGCTTCTGCACTTTCGCCTCAGCAGGAACAATGCCGAGCGCACGCGGATTGATGTCCCAGCCAGTGGTTGAAACAACGATGTCGCGCGTCCCCTCGCCAAGTTCCTTCATCACCTGACCGGTGCCGGTCGGGTAGTATTCGATATGCTCGCCGAGCGCTGAAAGATATTCCCAGGTCTTGTCCCAGCCCTTGACCGGATCACGAGGATCGCTGTCACCGAGCAAATAGGGCAACCCCATGAGGAAGGTGCGGCCGGGACCGGAATTGGCAGGGCGGGCGTAGATAAAACGGTTCTTGTTGGTCTTTGCCCATTCCAGCAATTCGGGTGCCGATTTCGGCGGATTGGCGACCTTGTCGGGCATGTATTCGATCAAGGGGCCGGAGGGATAATAGGTAATGACAATACCCTGGTCCTTGGCGAGCGCCTGCATCTTGAATGCCTGCGGTTGCAGGATCTTCTCGATATCAGGCAGGTCGGCCTTGTGCGCGGACAGATCCAGCCATAGCCCCTGGTCGAGACCCGCCGACAGCGCATCGGTGCCGGTCAGCACGAGATCAATATCGACCTTACCGGCTGCCTGCTGTGCCTTGATCTTGCCAGGCAATTCAGGAGCCGGCGCCTTGGTGAAGGCAAAGTTGGAAACCCAGTCGGCTTTCTCGGAGGCATAGGCCTCAAACATGCCTTGCGTCAGCGCCAGGTTGCCGGCGACGTCGGCGATTGTGATGGTCACGGGGCTTGCGGGCTTCTTGGCCTGCGCCCACACCTTGACCGGAAGCATGGTGGCAACAGCCGCACTTGCTGCGGTTGCGACGAATGTTCTGCGGGTAAATTTCATTCTGATTTCTCCTCCTCTTTTGGCTGCACGAGCACGATAATTCCGCGCACGTGCGTATCCTGATCCATTTATGCGGTCGGATTTTCTGGCCGTTCTTGTTTGGAACCTCCTGAATTTCTTGCCAGAAACACCGTTCCTCCGCGGTGGATCTTGGCAGCCATGTAGAATTGATATACTAGTATGCACAGTCAAGTCAACGTTGGGACTTTTCATGCAATCAGGCGCAGTCACCGCCACCCCTGACCTTTCGGCGCCGGCCGAACGGCCGGCAAAGCTTCGGCGCGTCACGACGGCGGACGCAATATTCGAACAGCTCTACAACGATATCGTGTCGCTCAAGATGCCGCCCGGGATCGCCTTGCAGGAAAAGCGTATCGCCGAGGATTTCGCGGTCAGCCGGACACCCGTTCGCGAAGCACTGCTCCGCTTGTCGGAAGGCGGGCTGGTCGATATTTACCCGCAGTCGGGCACCGTCGTGTCGCGCGTACCGGTTTCGGCGATCCCCGAGGCCGTCGTGGTGCGCAAGGCGCTGGAGGGAACGACGGTCGAGCGCGCAGCAGAGATCGCTTCGGCGTCTGATCTTGCTCGCCTCGATGCCATCATCATCCGCCAAAGAGCGCTTTCCATCCTGGGCGACACGTCGGGCTTCCACGAAGAGGATGAGGCTTTTCACGAGGCAATTGCGCAGGTCGCCGGCTATCCCGGGATCTGGAGCATCCTCAAATCTGTCAAGGTCCAGATCGACCGCGCTCGGCGGCTGACGTTGCCGGTGCTCGGCCGCATGGAGAATGTAGTCGGCGAGCACGCCGTCATCCGCGACGCAATCGCAGCTCATGACGTCGAGGCTGCACGCGCCGCAATGACCCATCATCTAAGTGCTGTCATCCCTGACGTGGCGGAACTGCGCACACGCTACCCCGACTATTTCTGCTGACGACGGCGACACCAAAACAAAAGGCATTGAAGGAGGAAACAGATGCGGCAAGGTTGGAGATGGTTCGGACCGGATGCGCCGGTGGACCTCGACGAGGTGAGACAGGCCGGAGCGACCAACATCGTGTCATCGCTGCACCAGGTGCCGATCGGCCGCGCCTGGACCGAGGCCGAGGTGCGCGAGCGCCAGGCGATGATCGAGACCACTCCACCGGGGCGTTCATCGCTTACATGGTCGGTGGTCGAGAGCATTCCCATTCCCGATGCCGTGAAGCGCAAGGGTGGGCAGGCGAAGGCCGAGATCGAGGCGTGGATCGCAAGCCTTGAAGCGGTCGCGGCCTGCAACATCCCGATCGTCTGCTACAATTTCATGCCTGTCGTCGACTGGACGCGCACCGACCTCGACCACGAGATCGACACCGGCGCGACGGCGATGCGGTTTGACCACGAGAAGTTCGCCGCCTTTGATCTCTTCATTCTTCAGCGCGACGGCGCCGATGCGGCCTATTCGGCGCAAGACAAGGCCCGCGCCCGCGCCGCCTTCGAGGCCATGTCTGAGGACGACATCGCCGATATCACCCGCAACATCACTTCGGCCTTGCCGGGATCGACCACCGAGCCGCTAACCATCCCGGAGTTTCGCGACCGTCTCGCCGCCTATGCCGGCATCGATGCCGGCCGCCTGCGCCAGCATCTGATCGAGTTTCTGGAGGCCGTGGCTCCAGTGGCGGAAGCCCGTGGCGTCAAGCTGACGCTTCATCCCGACGATCCGCCGCGCTCGCTGTTTGGCCTGCCGCGCATCGCGTCCACCGCCGAGGATTATGCGGCGCTGTTCAATGCGGTCGCGTCGCCAGCGAACGGCATGTGTTACTGCACCGGCAGTCTCGGCGTACGTGCTGACAACGACCTGCCCGCCATCGCACGGCGGTTTGCCTCGCGCATTCATTTCGCGCATTTGCGAGCGACCAAACGCGAAGGCGACGGCCGCAGCTTCCACGAAAGCGCGCATCTCGAAGGCGATGTCGACATGGTCGCCGTATTGAAGGAACTGGTCGCGGAAGACCGCAACCGCACGGTCAATGAGACGATCGTTTTCCGCTCGGACCATGGCCACCGCATGCTCGACGACCTCACCAAGACCACCACGCCTGGCTATCCGGCGATCGGTCGATTGAGAGGGCTTGCCGAGCTTCGCGGCATCCTGCACGCATTGGGCGCGCCGCCGACCTGACGGAAGCGCGACCACCTCTCACAAAGAGGTGGTGATGCCGCCATCGACATAAAGCGTATGGCCATTGACGAAAGAGGATGCCGGCGCTCCCAGAAACACAGCGGCGCCGATCAGTTCGTCAATGTTGCCCCAGCGCCCGGCGGGCGTGCGCTTTTCCAGCCACGCGGTGAATTCCGCGCTATCGACGAGCGCCTGATTGAGCGGCGTGTCGAAATAGCCAGGCGCGATAGCGTTTGCCTGCAGGCCGTGTTTGGCCCAATCGGCCGACATCCCGCGCGTCAGGTTCTTTACCGCGCCCTTGGTTGCCGTATAGGGTGCGATGCCCGGGCGAGCCAACTCACTTTGCACGGACGCGATGTTGATAATCTTGCCGTAGCCACGTGTAATCATGTGCGTTGCGACCGCCTGGCTGACGTAGAACACGCTGGAAATGTTTGTGCGCAGCAGCTGATCCCATTTGTCCGATGGAAACACATCAAGCGGCGCGCGAAACTGCATGCCGGCATTGTTGACGAGGATGTCAATCGGCCCGATATCACGCTCGATCGCATCGACGGCGCTCTTCACCTCGTCATGATCCGTGACATCGAAGGTTGAGACATGAACATCGTGTCCGGCTTCCGACAGACTGAGCGATGCCATGGCAAGCTTGCCTGCGTCGCGGCCGTTGATCACGACCGAAGCGCCATGTTCGGCCAGACCACGCGCTAAGGTCAACCCAATGCCTTGCGACGATCCCGTCACCAGTGCGCGCTTTCCTGTGAGGTCGAACAGCGGAAATGTCATGCCAAGTCTCCATGCAGCCTGATCCAGTCTACATGAGCGCGAAACGCTGTGGCAGCAAGCCACTCGATGCCTAAAAGCGTCAGAACGACAGATCGAGCGCCCTGCCCTCGAACAATCGATCTCGAGACCCTTCGAGATGCGACTGCATCAGGTCGCGCGCTTCCTCGGCCCGGCCCTCGGCAATCGCCTTGTAGATGGTGTTGTGCTCCTGGAAGACCTGTTCGAGCCCGGGTCTCGGTCCCAGCAAGGATAGCCCGTGGAGATGCATGCCAACTGCGATATGGGCTTTCAACGCATCGATCGAGGCTGTGTAATAGTGGTTGTTGGCGGCTTCAGTCACGGCGCGGTGGAAATTGAAGTCCGCATCGGTCCGGTGCAACTGATGACTTGTCGCTTCCCTGAGATCGGCAAGCGCCGAGGCGATCTTCTGGATCGCAGCCTCGTCGCGGCGCTTGGCCGCGAAATAGGCGGCGGCAGGCTCGATCGTAAGGCGAAATTCGTAGCAGCGCTGGATATCTGCGATCGTCTTGACCGGCGAATAGGAAAGATGCGTGGTTGGCGAACTGTTGGCGCTGACGAAGGTTCCGGCTCCCTGACGGGCATAGACCATGCCCTGATCGCGCAGCTTTGCCAACGCATCACGAACGATAGGCCGGGAAACGCCAAGCATGGACGCCAGCTCGTGCTCGCCCGGCAACCTTGAATCCGGCGGATAGTTTCCGGCACGAATACGCTCCTGCAACTGATCGAACACGCGGTCCACCAGTTTCATAGGCTTGCCGCGCTCCGGCTTCGGCGCCGGGGTTGCCGGCGCACCGTTTGCTTCATCCACGTCTATTCTCCCCGCCGGCATTGATTCACGCCGCCTGATTCTGCGAAATCAGTCTTAGCAAACTATCGGAATTCCCAAAGCCCCCGGATTTTACCGCACTACGGAAATGGCGACCATCGGCATCAGTCACGTCAAACCAGGGAATACCTGCCTCTATTTCACCCTTGGGCAAAAGTGTGCGCACACCGAGCGCGCGAAACACCGCCAGCGCCGTGTCGCCGCCACCGACCATCAGCATATCGGGACGTGTCTGCTCGATCGCCGATCTCACGCCCTCTGCGAAACGATCCGCAACGATAACCGCATCCTCGGACATATCGCCGGTGCAAAACAAAAGCGCCGGCAAGCTCAGTGTGCTGTCCTCTTCGAGCACGCCCATCGGCGCGGGGATCGACGCATGCAAAGCACCCGACGTATTGAGCCGGGCCATTTGCGCACCGGTGATCGGGTCTCTGGAACCGAAAGCAAAGAGCGTGTTGCGCGCCGGTTCAAACGCAGTCGCCGCATCGCGTGAACGGCGAAGACGACGCGCAAAAGCGCTGCCGAGGCCACGCGCGCCGACGCCAAGCGTCTTATGCCAATCGAACTTGGATACGATCCGGTCGAGATCCGCATCGCTATCGGCATCGGCGAGCGTGACCGCGTCGTGACGGCCCTCGAAAAGGGCGGCAACGGGCAGCGGCTGCTCGACCCCGCGCCCAACCACATGGCCGTCGCGGGTAAAGCGTTCCTGATCGGGAATTGCAGGGGCTACAGTGATTTCGTCGTGGCCGAAGATCGCGGCAATCGCAATGCTTTCGGCCGCCACATTGCCCTTCAGTCGGGAATCGATCTTCTTCAAGACGATCTCAGGGTGTGCGGCAAGAAGAGCACTGGCTGCAAGGCCGACCCTTCTCGCCGCGTCCCCCTCCGGGAGGGCGCGCGAGGCGGTGTTGACCACCACCACCTCACAACCAGTTGCCAGAGCATCTTTGATGGCTTCGATCTCGATCGCCACGGCAACGGAAAGACCGGCGTCGACGAAGGGTGTTCCCGTATCGAGCGCGCCGGTCAGATCGTCTGCGATGATCGCGACCTTCAACTTCATGCAGTCTGTCCCGTGTTGACCGCATGGCAGGCAACGAGATGGCCGGGCTTTGCCTCCTTCCACTCCGGGACGACCTTGCTGCACACATCCATGGCGATTGGACAGCGTGAATGGAAGCGGCAGCCGCTCGGTGGATTGAGCGGGCTCGGGACGTCGCCTTGGAGGATCTGCCGTGTCCGGGTGCGTTCAAGCTCTGGATCGGTTTCCGGTACGGCCGACAGCAGCGCTTTGGTATAGGGGTGAAGCGGGTTTTCGAACAGTTCCTCGCGGGTCGCGAGTTCGGCCAGGCGCCCGAGATACATGACGCCGACGCGGGTGCTGATGTGTCGCACGACGGCGAGGTCATGAGCGATAAACAGGTATGTGAGGCCGTATTTTTCCTGCAGATCGAGCAGGAGATTGATGATCTGTGCCTGGATAGACACGTCGAGCGCCGAAATCGCCTCGTCACAAACTATGAATTTCGGCTGGCAGGCGAGCGCGCGGGCGATGACGACGCGCTGACGCTGGCCGCCGGAAAGCTCGTGCGGATAGCGCTGCGCAAAGCGGGTCGGCAGGCCGACGTCGGTCAAAAGCGCTGCGACGCGATCTTTTAGCTCGGCCTTGGAGCAAAGCTTGTGGAAGAGGATTGGCTCACCGACGGCCTCCCCGATCGTCATGCGCGGGTTGAGCGTCGAATAGGGGTCCTGGAAGACGATCTGCAGGTCGCGGCGGAAGGGCCGCATCTGCTTTTCATCCAGCGTCGCCAAATCCTGTCCCTTGTAGACGACCTTGCCTGATGTCGCCTTGTAAAGGTTGAGGATGGTGAAGCCCGTTGTCGACTTGCCGCAGCCGGATTCGCCGACGAGCGAGAGCGTCTCCCCCTCCATGATGTCTAGATTGACGTTGTCGAGCGCGTAAACGGTTGCCGAGCGCTCACCGAATGCACCGAGCTTGACGTGGAAATGCTTGACGAGATTTTCGACCTTGAGCAGCGGTTGGGCACCCATCACGCGGCCTCCTGCATTTTCTGAACGACGAAGCAGGCGGTGCGGTGGTTTGTAGCGCCCGCAATCGGTTCGAGTTTCGGCACGCTCTCATGGCAGACGGCTTCCGCCAACGGACAGCGCGGGGCAAAAGGGCAGCCCTTGGGGCGGCGTCCTGGCTCTGGCGGTGTACCACCGATCGAGCTCAGCCGGCTTGCCGGCGCATCCGACAGCTTCGGAATCGAGGCAAGCAGGCCGCGCGTATAGGGATGGCTCGGGCGGGCATAGAGTTCGTCGACTGGTGCATCTTCAACCACGGTGCCGGCGTAAAGCACAGCAACACGGTCGACCAGACCAGCGATCAATGCCAGATCGTGGGTGATCCAGACGACCGACATGCCGAGCTTGGCGCGCAGGTCCTTGACGAGGTCGACGATCTGCGCCTGGATGGTAACGTCAAGCGCTGTTGTCGGTTCGTCGGCAATCAGGAGCTTCGGATTGCAGGCAAGGCCGATCGCGATCATGACGCGTTGGCGCATGCCGCCAGAGAGTTCGTGAGGATAGGCTTGAAGCCGCTCTTCCGGTCCAGGGATACCCACGAGGCGCAAAAGCTCTATGGCGCGTGCGCGTGCCTGCGCCTTCTTCATGCCGCGGTGGTAGATCAGCGGTTCGCAGATCTGGTCGCCGATGCGCATCACCGGGTTCAGCGAGGTCATCGGATCCTGGAAAACGAAGCCAATGTCGCCGCCACGGACCTTGCGCAGCTCCTTGTTCGACATCTTCTGCAGGTCGTGGCCGTCAAAGCTCGCAGAGCCCTTGGTGACCTTGATCTTGTTCGGCAAGAGCCGCATCAGGCTCAGCATGGTCAGGCTCTTGCCGCAACCGGATTCGCCGACGACGCCGAGCGTTTCGCCCTTGTTGACGTGAAGGTCGATACCATCGACCACGACTGCCGGGCCGTTCCTGCCGTCAATCTCGACTGTCAGGCCGCGGACATCGAGCAATTTCTCGTTGGATCGCGTCGTGTTCATCACCTGGGTCATTACTTGGAACCCCGCGGATTGAGGGCGTCGTTGAGGCCATCGCCGAGGAAGCTGAAGGCGACCGAGGCAAGCCCGAGGACGGCGGCCGGAGCGGCCAGCAGATGCGGATAGTGCTGCCAGACACGCAGACCGTCGGAGATCATGTTGCCCCAGCTGGGCGTGGGCGGATTGACACCGACACCGAGGAAGCTGAAGGCGCTTTCGAGCACCATGGCCGTGCCAAGACCGGCACTAACCGAGACGATCAGAGGACCAAGCGCGTTCGGAATGACGTAGCGCTTCATGATGATCCAATTCGACAGACCGAGCGCTTGGGCAGCAGTGATATAGGGACGGCTGCGGATCGACAGGACTTGAGCGCGAACGAGGCGTGCATAAGGCGGCCAGGAGATAAGCGCCATCGAGCCGAAGACCAGCATGAAATCGACCCAGATCGTCTGGCGATAGAAGGGATTGAGGGTCGCCAGATACTGCGCCTCCATCCACTTGGTGATCGGCGACTTCAGCGATGCGTTGATGACGACGACCAGGAGCAGGTTCGGCACCGACATCGTCATGTCGGTCAACCACATGATGACGCGATCGAACGGATTGCCGAAGAAGCCGGCAATCGCCCCGAGTAGGGTCCCGATGAACACTGCGATGACGGTCACGATGACAGCAACCAGGAAGGCCGTGCGGGTGCCGAAGACAACACGGCTGAAGACGTCGCGGCCGAGATCGTCGGTACCGAAGAGATGCGTCAGCGACGGGACGGCGTTGCGGGCCTGCAGGTCCTGGCTCAGATAGTCATAAGGCGTCAGATAGGGGCCGAAGATCGCGGCGAAGGCCAAGATGAGCACAACTGCGAGACCGAAGACGGCAAGCTTGTTGCGCTTCAGGCGATACCACGCATCGCGCCACAGGCTGACGGGTGCTTCTTCCTGTTGGGCGACGGGAGAGAGAGGGATGGCGGACATGGTCAGCGGCTCCTTCTTGCATCGTTGGCACGCGGATCGAGCAGCGGGTAGAGAACGTCGACCAGAAGATTCGACATCATCACCAGGAAAGATCCGATAAGCGTGATCGCCAGAATGACGGGATAGTCCGAATTGGTCAGCGCCTGTACGGTCAGGCGGCCAAGACCTGGCAGACCGAAGACGAGCTCGACGAAGATCGCGCCGTTGACGATGGTGATCATGATAAGGCCGAGCTGGGTGACGACGGGTGTCAACACCGGGCGCAGGATATGGCGCAGCGCCACGACCATTTCAGGCACGCCCTTGGCGCGAGCGGTGCGGACGAAATCCTCCGATAGGACCTCGATGACGGCGGCACGCGTCTGGCGCACGATCAGTGCGATCGGCTGGAAGGAAAGGACGATCAGCGGCAACAAGATGCGCACATCGAAGACGCCGCCCCAGCCATAGGGAACCTTGATCATCGGCATCAGCACGATGAGGCCAACCATCAAAAGCGGGCCGGCGACATAGGCTGGGATTGCCCAGAGGAACAGCGCCGAGCCGAGGATGGTGTAGTCGAGGCGGCTGTTCTGGTTCATCGCGGCGATCATGCCGAGCGGAATGGCAATGACCGTCGTGAGGATGATGGAACAGAGCGCCAGCTTGAAGGAAACGGGAGCGGCAGCCGAAACCATGGCCCAGACAGAGCGTCCCGATGTCAGCGAGTTGCCAAACTGGCCATGCAGCAGGTTCCAGATGTAAAGGCCGAACTGCTCGATGAAGGGCCGGTTCAGGCCGGCACTTTCGCGGATGGCTTCGATGCGCTGCGGGTTATAGGCGACGTCGCCGGGTGCGCGCAGAAAGATCAGCTTGATCGGATCGCCAGCACCATAGAACGCCAGCGCATAGACGGCCAGCATGACGATAAGGACTGACGGAATCCAGATGGCAAACCGGGTTAGCACGTAGCGTAACAAGGTCACCTCCCACCGGTTGGCAGACACGTTTCCGCTTTCACGCGGACATGCGATGTCTTCTTGAAACTTGCGCGAAGGCCTTGCGGTCTTCGCGCGGTTGCTAGGTTGCCCAAAATCCGATTACGGGTGGGCTATCTGTTCTTAGGTTTCGGACCGGCTCAGCCGATCGAAATGTCCCAGGGCGCCACGACCTGCCAGTCGAGGTTCTTCTCCATGCCCTTGACCTCCTTGGTGGCCCAGCGCGACATCGCCTGAGAGTACCACGGAATGAAGGCCCAATCTTCGCGGAATGCCTTCTGGGCATCCTGGGCGAGCTTGATGCGATCGGGATCGTCGGCCGCCTTGGTCGCGGCTTCCGCAAGTGCGGCATCGACCTTGTCATTCTTGTAGCCGCCGAGCTTGTTCTGGGCGTTGGACGAGGTCGAGGCGATGCAGCCGGCGAGATAGGAGACTGCGTCAGGAACACGGGTGCCGACGTCGTCGCGGAAGATCTGCACCGCGTTCTGGTCCGGGCCGGCATAGGAGTCCTGCTGCGGCTTCATGTCGACGGCAGTGATGCCGAGGTTCTGGCGCCACTGCTCGGCGATATACTGCGCCGCCGCCTGGATGGCCGGGGCAGAGATGCCGACGAAGAGGATCTTCGGCAGGCGTTCTGGACCACCGTAACTGGATTCGGCGAGCAGCTTCTTGGCGGCGGCCGGATCATAAGGATAGGGCTCGAAGCCGGAGTTGTCGGCGCCGGGTACGGAGTTCAGGATCTGGTCGGCCTTTTTGTGCGGACCATCAGGATAGGACGCCTTGAAGAGACCGTCACGGTCGATCGCCATGATCAGCGCCTGACGAACCTTCGGATCGTCCATCGGTGCGCGGGTGACGTTGAACCAGAAGTGCTGGCTTGTCGGGATCAGCGGACCGGCGGAGAATTCGGGGCCAAGATCCTGGATGATCGTCGAGGTCACCAATTCGGTATGCGCGTTGAATTCGCCGGACTTGATCAGCGACGTCGCCGTTACATTGTCTTCAATCGAGGTGATCTCGATGCGGGCCAGCTTTGGCTTCGGGCCGAAGAAGTTCTCGTTTGGCTCGAATACCAGCTTGCCTGCGTCGATATCGATGCTGGTGAGCTTGAACGGGCCGGAATAGACGGCGCTGCTGTCGGGCTTGTACCAATCCGCCACTTCCTCGCCGTCGCTGCCGCGAGACTGCGCGGCCTTGGTGATCGGCGCGATGTGGTTGGCAAGGCGCATGAAGAAGATCGGATCAGCTTCCGTCAGCGTCACGACGACAGTGCCTTCATCAGGGGTTGCGACACCCGTCAGCTCGTTGCCGGAACCGGCACCGATTTCCTTGTAGCCCTCAACCTTGCTCAGCACCTGATCTGCGCGCTGGCTCTTGGTGTTGGGCATGGAGGCGACTTCCCAGGAGCCCTTGACGTCAGCCGAGGTAATCTTGCTTCCGTCGGAGAAGGTTGCCTTGGGATCGATCTTGAAGGTCCAGACTTTGTTGTCCGGAGATTCCCAGCTGGTGAAGACGTAAGGCTTGATCTTGCCTTCGCTGTCGAAATACATCGGCGATGCCCACCAGATCGAGTTCCAGCGGAACGGAACACCACCGCCGCGCAACGGCGACCAATCCTGGTTAAACGCCGGGTTGGCGACCTTGAGCACCTGCCCGTCATCTGCAAGCACGATTTTGGCGTTCAGGCCGAAAACGGTGAGCCCAACACCTGCGGCGAGGCCGAGCTTCAGCGCCTCGCGGCGCGACAATCCCTTTTCCTGGCCCTTATTCTCATTCGTCCGATCAGTCATTCCATCCTCCCATGACAAAATCGATGACGCTTGCCTCTTTCGCTCCATCCCGAAAGTGCGTCATGACATGGCGCAGACACTCGCTCGTTAATGTAAATATGTCAACAAAAATTAATTCTTCCACACTTCTGCGAAATCGACAAAAATTTTAATGTGTTATTTCAATGCGTTGAAAAATACGATCGATTGAAATGCTTATTGTCATATTGACAACATGCAAGACGAGGATGAAGAAAACCGCATCTTGCAGGCCGGGTTTCCCGCCTTTTGCCGCGATATGCGGCGTTCATCCGAGGAGGACGACATGAACAAGCACAAGATCACTGGTGTCTATAGCGCCGCCGCAACCCCGCTCAATGCCGACGGAAGTCCGGATCTCGGCCTCTTCACCGAACATTGCCAGCGACTGCTATCCGAAGGATGCCACGGCGTGGCGCTGCTGGGCACCACGGGCGAGGCAAACTCATTCTCGTCGAGCGAGCGCAAGGCGATCCTCGAGGCAGCGCTAAAAGCCGGCATTCCTGCCGACAAGCTGCTGCCGGGCACCGGCGTCGTCGCTATACAGGAAACGGTCGATCTCACCAAGCATGCCCTATCACTCGGCGTCACCAAGGTCGTGATGCTGCCACCCTTCTACTACAAGGGCGTTTCCGACGACGGCCTGTTTACCGCCTATTCGCAGATTTTGGAAAAGATCTCCGACAGCAAGCTTCATCTCATCCTCTATCATATTCCGCAGGTTTCCGGCGTTCCGCTGTCGGTTCCGCTGATTGGTCGACTGATCGAAGCCTTCCCTGACACTGTTGTCGGCATCAAGGAATCAGCTGGCGATTTCAACAACATGCAGGCGATCATCGCCGCCTATCCCGGCTTCTCGGTTCTCGCCGGGGCCGATCCGCTTCTGCTGCCACTGCTCAAGGCAGGCGGCGCCGGCTGCATCACCGCCACCTCCAACCTGGTCGCGGGCTCGCTGCGCACCGTCTATGACAAGGTCCACGACGAAAGCGGCGCTGAGGCGGTCGAGACAGCGCAAGCGCGCATCAACGCTTATCGCACGTTGTCCAACTCCTATGTACAGATACCGACGATCAAGGCAATGGTCGGCCTGAAGACCGGCAACCCGGCCTGGAAGCGCACGCGCGCACCGCTGATGCCGATCAGCGACGCCGACTACACATCGCTTGCCGACGCCTACAAGACACTGCCCTAAAGGAGGACGACCATGGCCTTCACGGGTTTGCAACCGGATGCCGTTCCTGATCTGATGACCGGCGAAATCATCGCCAATCCCGCTAAGAGCGGGCGTTTCGATGCCTATCTCCCCTCCCCATGCATACAGAACCACGCTGCCAACCTGGCCTTCCTGCCGGATGGGACACTGACCTGCGTCTGGTTCGGCGGCACGATGGAAGGCATGGGCGACATATCGATTTACATGTCGCGCCTGACACCCGGCGCCATACAATGGTCGCAGCCGGAGAAAATGTCCGACGATCCGACTAAATCCGAGCAGAACCCGTTGATTTTCAACGCGCCTGGCGGAAATGTCTGGTTGCTATACACGTCACAGACATCCGGGAACCAGGATGGCTCTGTTGTCAAATGTCGTATCTCCGCTGATGGCGGCCGCACCTTTGGCAAGGTCCGCGTGCTATGCGATATCCCCGGCACATTCGTGCGCCAACCGATCGTCGTGAACGGCGCCGGCACCTGGCTGCTGCCGGTCTTTCGCTGCGTCGGACTGCCGGGCGAACGCTGGACGGGTGACGCCGATACCGCGGGCGTGCTGATCTCGCGCGACGCTGGCAAAAGCTGGACGATGGCCGAGGTACCTCACAGCATCGGCGCGGTTCACATGAACATCGTGCCCCTGCCGGAAGGTGAATTCGTCGCCTTCTATCGCAACCGTTTCGCCGAATACGTGCTGTCCAGCCGCTCGAGCGATGGCGAGAACTGGAGTGCACCGGAGCCGATTGACCTACCTAACAACAACTCCTCCATCCAGGCAGTCAAGCTGGAAAGTGACACGATCGCAATAGTTTACAATCATTGCAACGCCTCGATGTCCGACGCCCGTCGCCTGTCGCTTTATGACGAAATCGAGGGGGACGAGGTGGCAGTACCCGTTGCCAGTGAGCCAAGCCAGAGGCGCAAGGCAATCTGGGGCGTGCCACGTGCGCCACTCAGCCTCGCCTTTTCGACGGATGGCGGCCGCAGCTTTCCACGCCGGATCGACCTCGATGCGGGCGATGGCTATTGCTTGAGCAACAACTCAAAAGACGCGGTCAACCGCGAATTTTCCTACCCGTCGATCATCCAAGGGGCCGATGGCACGGTGCATGTCGCCTACACCTACTACCGGCGCGCAATCAAATATGTGCGGCTGTCTCAGGATGCGCTTGGCTGACGCCGGAATTGCGCTTCGCTTGTCAACTCGGCGTGCCGGCAAATCGAGCTAGGCACGCTGACCCTGCGGATTATTGCTTGGGAGTTTACAAATTTGGGTCTGGCGACGGCGCATGCCGCTTGAAGCGCGACGAGCAGACGGCAGTTTCCTCTCTTCGCTAATTAATCGTTTTATATCAATATTTTGCGACGCATTAACAGTGAGCACAATGGCCAAGAAAAGCCAGCGCAGGGCATTTTTCCAGCCAAAAGCAATGTCCAAGCTTGCCAAGGCGAATGAGCTGGTATAACAAATTTACATCTTGGGGGCGTCGGAAGATGCCGCAATACCGCAGGGGAGGAGTCATCCGGTGGTCAGCTTGGATTCGCCTATCACAATCATCCGGCCTGAAATCATCGAGTTCGGCGTGGGGACGGCGGAACGCCTGGGCAAATGGGCGAGCGACAAGGGCTACGCCCGCATCCTCGTCATTTCCGATGCATTCAATGCCACACGCGTCGAAGCGCTGGGCCTCAGGGGTGAAATCACGGTCTTTGCGGATGTAACCCCGGAGCCCGACACCGCCAATCTCGACAAGGTGCTTGCGGCTGCCAATGCAGCCGATGCGCAACTGGTCGTCGGCTTTGGTGGCGGTAGCGCCATGGATCTTGCAAAACTGGCAGCCGTACTCGCCGGGTCGTCGCAGTCATTGCGCGACGTCGTCGGCCCGAACAAGGTTCACGGGCCCCGCCGCGTCGCGCTGGCGCAAGTGCCGACAACGGCCGGGACGGGAAGCGAGGCGGGCATCCGCGCGCTGGTGACCGACCCCGAGACGATGGCCAAGCTCGCCGTCGAGAGCATTCACATGCTGGCCGATATCGCTGTCATCGACCCGTCGCTGACCTTCACGGTTCCGGCCCGCACGACCGCGGCAACCGGTGTCGATGCCATGGCGCATTGCGTGGAGGCCTTCACCAACCGCAAGGCGCATCCAATGATCGACCTATACGCGATCGAGGGGACGCGGCTGGTCGGTAAATACCTCGCCCGTGCCGTCAAGGATGGCTCCGACGCGGAAGCGCGCGCCGGGCTTGCGCTTGCCTCGCTCTATGGTGGCTTCTGTCTTGGTCCGGTCAACACCGCCGGCGGCCATGCGCTGGCCTATCCGCTCGGCACGCGCTGGCATATCGCGCATGGTGCGGCAAACGCGCTGATCTTCCCGCATGTGCTGGCGTTCAACACGCCTTCGGTCCCCGAGAAAACGCGCGCGGTGATGGACGCGCTTGGCCGCAAGACATCGGACGACGTACAATCGGTCTTCGATGCGGCTTATGGTTTCTGCGCCGATCTCGGCATCGAAATGAAGCTCTCCGCGCTTGGCGTGCCGGATAGCGATCTCGACGCCATGGCGGATGACGCCTTTGTCATTCGTCGTCTCCTCGACAACAACCCGCGTGATCTCACGCACGCCGACATACGTTCGATATACGAAGCTGCCTACTAGGTGCGTTTGATCCAATAAGGAATGGGACTGATGGACAGAAATGCAAAAGTCGCGGTGACGCTGGGTGATCCCGCTGGTGTCGGCCCCGAGGTGATCGTCAAGGCGCTGGCGACGTTGCCGGAGATCGAACGCCGCGATTTCGTCATCGTGGGCAACACCGAGGCGCTTGAGCGTGCCAACCGCTCGGCCGAGACAGGTCTGCAGTTTTCCCCTGCCGGCTCCGCCGGTGCGAACAAGATCGCCGTCGATGAAGTGGACCTGGGTGCTGCCCTGCCCGAGATCGGCAAGGTCAGCCCGGTCGCCGGCGACGCCTCGGTTCGCTATATCACACGCGCCGTGGAACTTGCGATGTCAGGCGAGGCCGATGTCATCGTGACCGCGCCGATCAACAAGGAGGCGATGAATCTCGCCGGCCATCACTTCGATGGTCATACGGGGCTTCTGGCACATCTGACCGGATCGAAAAGCTCTTTCATGCTGCTGGCTTCCGAGCGTCTCAACACCATTCACGTCTCCACGCATATTTCGCTGAAGGGCGCGATCGAACGGGCGCGCACCGAGCGCGTGCTGGCGACCATCGAAGCCGGCCACAAGCATTTCCTCAGGCTCCGGAAGAAGGCCCGCATCGCCGTTGCCGGTCTCAACCCGCATTGCGGCGAAAACGGCCTGTTCGGCACCGAAGACACCGAATTCCTGGCGCCCGCCGTCGAACTGGCGCGGGCCAAGGGCATCGACGTGGTCGGGCCGATCTCGGCCGACACCGTCTTCGCACGGGCCTATAACGGCGCCTTCGATCTGGTGATCGCGCAATATCACGACCAGGGGCATATCCCGATCAAGCTCGTGGCATTTGAGACGGCCGTCAACGTGTCGCTCGGCCTGCCGATCGATCGCGTATCTGTCGATCACGGCACGGCGTTCGATATTGCCGGCACCGGCCAGGCCAATCACGTCAACATGCTCTCGGCGATCGCCTATGCCCGACTGATGGCCCGTTCGCCGCGTCGTCAGGCAGCCTGATCCGAACGGAGATCTGAAACGACCTGGCGCCATCGCGCGCCGCGGCCTGCCATTCTCTCGGGAGGAGATGCGCAATGGACAAGACGGTTATCGTGCTCGGCGGCCAGTTGGCGCCGGAGGGATTTTCTTTGCTGGTCGAAGCCGGCGCCACGGTCGTGACGACGGAACCCTATATCGACAGACGGGCCGTGATCGACATCATGAAGGCCCACAGGCCGGAGGCTGTGATCATTCGCCTGCTGGCCGACAAGCTTGGCCCTGAGGAGATGAAGGCCGGCGGAAGGCTCAAGCATATCGCCAAGCACGGCGTTGGGACCAACGACATCGACGTCGCGGCGGCCACCGAGCTCGGCATTCCCGTATCGATGACAACAGGCAGCAACGGCCACTCGGTCGCCGAACACGCGCTTGCTATGATCATGGCGCTCTCCAAGGATCTCCCGCGACAGGACGCGCTGATCCGCGACGGCATATGGGACAAGAACCAGTACCACGGCCGCGAGCTGCGCGGCCAAACGCTCGGCATCGTCGGCTTCGGCTTCATCGGCCAGACGCTCGCGAAAATGGCCGGCGCCATAGGCATGGCGGTTATCGCCTTTGATCCGCATACG
Source organism: Rhizobium sp. S163 (assembly GCF_030380805.1). Taxonomy (NCBI): domain Bacteria; kingdom Pseudomonadati; phylum Pseudomonadota; class Alphaproteobacteria; order Hyphomicrobiales; family Rhizobiaceae; genus Rhizobium; species Rhizobium sp. S163. The sequence goes on from NZ_JAUDSA010000006.1 coordinate 162,575, forward strand.
CCGGAAAGCGCCTTTGTCTCGGGCATTCGCCGCGAGATCGATCTGGATACGCTGCTTACGTCGTCGGATATCGTCAGCCTGCACTGTCCGCTGACGCCGGAAACAAACAAGCTCATCGATGCCCGCCGCATCGGGTTGATGAAACCTGGCGCGCTGCTGATCAATACGGCCCGCGGCGAAGTTGTCGATGAAGCAGCCCTCGTCCGCGCGCTACAGGATGGCCATCTCGCCGGCGCTGGCCTCGATAGCTTTGAGCAAGAACCGCCCGGCGTCGACAATCCGCTGTTCCAGCTGCCCAACACGCTTGTTTCGCCGCATGTGGCGGGCGTGACTGTCGACGCCAAGCGGGCGGTCTCGGTGATGTCGGCAAGGAATGTTCTGGATGCGCTGGATGGAAAAGCGCTCGAGCCGCGCTTTCTCGCGCGCTGAGCACATCGCAGCTTCAACAACGACGGAGAGACTGGTGAACGACACCAACGATATCCGCTACGCGCCGGACGCGCTGCGCAGCTTTGCCAAAGACCTGTACGCGGCCACCGGACTTGAGGACGCCAAAGCCGAGGCCGTGGCCCGCTATCTCGTTGAAGCGGATCTGATGGGGCACACGACCCATGGCCTGGCGCTCGCCGGCTGGTATCTGCAGAGCATCGCCGACGGTGTGATGACGCGTGAGGGCAGCCCCGAGATCATATCGGATCGTGGGCCTGCGGTTGCCTGGGCCGGAAGGCGCCTGCCCGGCGCATGGCTGACGTCGGAGGCCGTCAAGCTCGCCTGCGACCGAGCGGAAGCCTACGGCACAGCGACGATCACCATCGCAAACAGCCACCATATTGGCTGCCTTGCCGCCTATCTGTCGATCGCGACTGACCGGGGCTACATGGTGAGCATTGCAAGCTCGAGCCCTTCGGGCGCACAGGTCGCTCCATTCGGCGGGCGCAAGGGCGTCTACACGCCAAACCCGGTTGCGCACGGCATCCCCACATCTGGAGATCCGATCCTCATCGATATCAGCGCCTCGATCACGACGGTCAACATGGCGCAACGCCTGATCCGGGAAGGCCGCCAGTACGAGCACGAATGGCTGATGGATAAAGACGGCAATCCCAGCCGCGACCCCAAAGTCATCGAAAGCGGCGGCACGCTGCTCCCGACCGGCGGGCTGGACCACGGCCAGAAAGGATACGGCATGGCGCTGCATGTCGAAGCCTTCACTCAGGCGCTATCGGGCTATGGCCGCGCCGATGCGCCGAAGGGGACGAATGCCGCCGTCACTGTGCAAGTGTTCGATCCAGCTGCATTCGGCGGTCGCGAGGCTTTCCTGCGCCAGACCGGCTGGCTCGTCGATGCCTGTCACGACAACCCGCCGCGCCCCGGCGTCGAACGCGTCCGCTTGCCTGGGGAAAACGGGCTGGCGCGCAAGCGCGGCGCGCTCGCCGAGGGCGTGCGCCTGTTTCCCGGGATTATCGATGGGCTACGCGATCATGCCGAGCGGCTCGGCGTTGCGATGCCGCCGGTATTGTCTTGACGCTCATCGCCTGCGGGCGATGAGCCAGACGAGATAGGGCGCGCCGGCGAGCGCCGCGAACAGACCCAGCGGCAGCTCGTAGGGGAAGGTTGCCGTGCGCGCGCCGAGATCGGCGACGATCATCAGCAGTGCCCCAATCGCCGATGACGCCAACAGCTGATGCGCCGGTTTTATGAAGCCCGCGCGGTGCGCAATATGCGGCCCCATCAGCCCGACGAAGCTCAAGGGTCCAACCAGCAGCGACGCGGCGCCGGTCGCGAGCCCGGCCACGAAGATCATCGCGGTACGCGCCGAGCGCACCGGCACGCCGAGCGCAACCGGCACCGCGCTGCCGAGCGGCAGGATCGTCAGCCAGCGCGTGAAGAAAAGCACGATGCCAGTGCAGACAATCGCCAGAACTGCGAGCACGGTTGACGATGCCGGCGTCGCCGTGTTGGACGAGCCGCCGAGCCAGGACAGGATCTGCCACGAGCGCTGATCGCCGATCGCAAGCAGCGCCGACAGAATAGCTGAGGTCAGCGAACTGACGGCGATGCCGGCCAGCAACAGACGTTCGGGCGAGAGCTGGCGCCGGCTGGCAAAGGCGACGACAATGATCATGACGATCATGGAGCCGATACCGGCGCCTGCGAAAAGCTCGGCGACACCTGCGGCCGGCGCGATCGTAATCGCCGCCGCGAAGCCGATACCGGCGCCGCCGCTGACGCCCAGCACCTCGGGGCTTGCCATCGGATTGCCCGTCAGGCGTTGCAGAATAGTGCCGGCTATCGCAAGCAGGCTGCCCGCAGCGGCCGAAGCGAGCAGCCTTGGCCAGCGCATGGGGAGAAGATCGGTGAAGTCCTGCGCCGAAAGCAGTGTGAACCCTGCCGGCGTCCGCGCCAGGAAAAGCACCAAGAGAGCGAGCGCCGGCAAGAAAGCGAGGAGCAGGATCAGCCATGTGCGCGGCGCCCTCGCCTCGGTCACATGTGCACGCTCCTCATGCAGCTCGACCGGCTTGACCTTCGGCAGCAGCCAGAGCAACAGCGGGCCGCCGATCAGAGCCGTCATCGCCCCTGTCGGAAACGTCTCGCTGGTGGTGGAGCCAAGGAATTGCACCAGGCCGTCGCACAGCCAGAGCAACAGGCCACCCGCGATGGGTGATGCGAGAATGATGGCATGTGGCTTCCTGACACCAAGGCCGCGCACCAGGGCCGGCCCGGCAAGCCCGACGAAGCTGACCAGGCCGACGCTCGCCGCAACCCCGGCCGCCAGCCCGACCGCGATCACAGCGACTGCCACGCGTATGCCAACCAGCCCCACGCCGAGCGATTTCGCGCCGCTATCGCCGAGGCCGAACAGCGCCAGCGGCCGCAGCAGCAGAATGCTGGCCAAAAGGCCCGCGAGCAGTTCGAGCGCCAGTGTCGAGGCGACGGACCAGTCTTGCTGACCGAGCGCGCCGCCGTTCCATGTCACCAGAGACATCAAATACTCGCCCTGCGAAAGGGTCATCGCAGCCGACAGCGCGCCGCAGGTGATACCGACGAGCAGCCCGGAAACGACCATGGTGACTGGGTCGAAGTTGCGGCGCCAGCCAAGCAGGAAGACCAGCGCCGTTGCACCGGTGGCACCCGCGAGCGCGACCAGCGCACGATATCCATCGAGGATCGCGGGATAAAACAGCGTCGTCGCGACAATGGCGAGCTGGGCGCCGGCCGAAACGCCCAGGGTCGAGGGATCTGCGATCGGGTTTCGGAGCAGCCGCTGCAGCAAGGCACCGGCGAGGCCGAGGGCGGCGCCTGCCAGTATGGCGACGACGGCTCTTGGGAAGACACCGTAGGCCAGGATGATCTGCTCGGTCGTCATGCCGTCAGGTACGATCGGCAGCGTTGGCCAGTCGGCAAGCGGCAGGAAGGCGAGCGCCTGCTGCAGGAAAAGCAGGATCGCAAGCGCGGTCGCGGCGGCGAAGAATGTCCAGGCTGTACGTGATGTCAAAGCGTTTCTCCGCCTTTGACGAGCGCTTCGCTCAAGAGCCGCGCGAAGCGAAGGCCGGCTGTTATGCCGCCATAGGGGTTGACGTTGCCGATGTTGACAACGCGTCCTGCTTTCACCGGTTTGAGCGAATTCCAGATCATGCTGTCGCGCAGGCTGCTGCGCGCCTCGACGGGGATATCGGAGACGATGACGATACGCGCCTCAGGATTGGCGGCGAGGTTTTCCATGGGTACCGGTGCTGCGAAGGTGAAGCGCGATCGGTCCGTCCAGGCGTTCGGAAGAGCGAGCCGCTGCAGGATGTCTCCGAACATGCTGTCGGCGCCGAAGGCGCGAAAGTGACGGGAATCGCCGATATTGATGATGTAGGTCGGCCGTGCCGCGAACGGAACGAGTTGCTGGCGAAGGCCCGCCAGCAATGCCTCTTGATCGGCCAGCTCCTTGGCCGCGGCATCCGTCCGGCCAAGCAGATCGCCCAGTTGCGAGACTGCGTTGAGCGCCTTGGCATAGGGCGGCTCGCCCTGGACATAAAAAGGCAACGAGTAGACGGGAGCGATCGCCTCAAGGGCCGGCTGATGCCGGACATAGAAGGGCGAGATAAGGATGAGTTCGGGCTTCAGCAGGTGCAGCAGCTCGAAGTTGGGCGAGCCGCGCAGGCCGAGATCGACGACGGAAGACGGGATCTGCGGCTCGACAGCGTCGCTGCGGAACTGCAGGAGCTCGGTGGCCGCAATCGGGGTCACGCCGAGCGCCATCAGGGTTTCAAGCATCGCCCAGTCGATTGCCGCGATGCGGCTTGGCCTTGCCGCCGCCTTCGCATCCCATGCAACGGCAAGGGCAGCGAGCAGGCCAAGAGCCTGCCGCCGCCCGATCAGAGCTGACCTGTTGGAATTGTCTGAAATCATACGCCCACTTTATCTGCCAACTACCAGGCAAAACTCAACCTGGCCATGACCGTGCGGCCATCACCATAGGTGCAACCGAACGAGGAGCAGCTTGAGACATAGTTCTTGTCCGCAATGTTCTTGAGATTGAGTGACGCGGTAACACCATCCTTCTTGTAGCGGATCGCCGCGTCGAGGAGAGCGACACCACCGAGATCGAATGTGTTGGCCGTATCGCCATAGCGCTGTCCCACATATCTCACGCCACCGCCAATGCCGAAGCCATCGAGATCGCTTCCCTCCTGGAAGGTGTAGTCGAGCCAGAGGCTTGCTGCGTTCGCCGGAACGTTGTCAAGGCGCTTGCCATTGTCCGTACGCCCTAAGATTTCCGTGTCCATGTACGTGTAGGCGGCGTGCAGGTCCAGTCCTTCGGTGAGACTGGCCACACCTTCGAGTTCCACGCCTCTGGCATGCACCTCACCGATCTGGGCAATCGTCGTTCCGCCACCGGGAAGAGCAACCGTATTGGACACGTTGTTCTGGCGAAGATCAAAGACGGCAGCAGAGAAGAAGCCGTTCCAGCCCTCGGGCTGATACTTGACGCCGATTTCCACCTGCCTGCCCGTCGTCGGGTCGAGCAACTGGCCTGTTGTCGGCACAGGAACCGGCTCGAAGGATGTGGCGTAGCTGATATAGGGTGCAATGCCGTTATCGAAGACGTAACCCAGCCCGGCGCGACCGGTCAGCTTGTGATCATCCTTTTCGAGCGGCCGCGCGACATTGGTTCTTCCATTCAACGAGGTGCCGCTTGTGCTCGCCCAATCCTGCCTGAGGCCAAGCGTCGCGCGCCAATTGTTGTAGGCCATCTCGTCCTGGATATAGATGCCAAGCTGCTGCAGGTCGGAGACGACATGCGCGTCGGTGGTCTTAGAGGTGAGCCTGATCGGACCACCATCGACGGGATTGAACGCGTCAAGCGGCGTCGCGCTCCAGAACTGTGTGCTGGCATCGTTGGAGAAGTACCTGTAGTCGAGACCAACAAGCAGCTTGTGATCGACGTCACCAGTATCGAACTCGGCCAGGAAGTTGTTGTCGATGTTGAACGTGTTGAGATTTTCATCCTGAAAGGTCGCATTGCGATTGATGGTCCGGCCATCGGCTGCGAGACCTGACGTGGCCATGCCGAGCGCCTGGTAATTCCAGTCGAAATTGGAATAGCGAACATTCTGGCGGAAGGTCCAGACGTCGTTCAGGCGATGTTCGAACTCGTAGCCGAGGTTTGTCAGTGTCCGCGAGGAACGGTCGAAGCTTTCATCACCCACGAAGAAGTCGCGGGAGAGCCGATTGTTCGTCGCGTTGAGTGTCAGCTGGGCCGGCAGGCTGGATGGGGTGCTCGGGTTGTCGTGCTGGACGCTGGTGAGGATCGTCAGCTTTGTGTCGTCATCGGGCTGCCATGTCACCGCCGGAGCGATGAAGTAACGATCGTTATCGATATTGTCTGTCTGGGCACCGGCTGCGCGCACCAGGCCCGTGACGCGATAGGCGAAGTCCGAGCCGTCGCTGAGCGGACCGCCGACATCGAAGTACGAGCCGTAGGTGTCATAGCTTCCAGCCTGCAGGCCAACCTCTCCGAAGCGCTCGAACACCGGCCGCTTGCTGATCAGATTGATCATGCCGCCGGGATTGCCCTGGCCGTACATGACCGATGCCGGTCCCCTCAGGACCTCGATGCGCTCCAGCTGATAGGGATCGACAGCAGGCGCGCCGGCGGTGCGCATCATCTTCAGGCCATTCAGATATTGCGACTGGCGGCCATCAAAGCCCCGAATCCTCGGCGAATCGAAGCGTGGATCGGAACCATAAGGCGTGCCGGAAACACCAGGTGTGTATTCGACCGCCTGCCCGACCGTTTCGGCGCCCTGTGCGCGCATCTGATCGGATGTGACGACCGAAATGGATTGCTGGGTTTCCAAAATCGGCGTCCCGGTCTTGGTCGCGGTCGAACTTGTTTTCGCGACGAAGCCTTTGACGGGGCCCTTCGGATCTTCCGCGCCCTTGGCTTGAACCGTGATCGGAGCAAGCGCTGTTGCGCTGTCGCCATCTTCAGCGCGCAACTGGCCCGGAGCCGCTACCGATACGCCTACCACCGCCGTTGCTGCCAGCGCTTCCATGAAACTAAGGTGTCTTGTCACTTTACCGCCCAATCCAGTCACGATCCGAAAACTGGACTTGTTTAGTCACCTTATCCTATTTCATCCAATAAATAACAGGGGGTATTTTCATCATTTCTGATTATGATATTTTTTGATCGCCATAGTTTTTAATTATTCTGAAGCGCATCGCACATGACGAACACGGACGCTCGAAGACCTATCCGCAATCCTTCTTTCGAACTCCGCCATCTCAGATACTTCGTGGCGCTTGTTGAGGAGCGTAACTTCGAGCGCGCGGCCGCAAGGCTTGGCATCGCCCAACCGGGGCTGAGCCAGCAAATCATGGCACTTGAGGAGATCCTGGGAACGTCGCTTCTCGATCGCACGAGACGTTCCGTCCATCTCACCCAGTCCGGGCAGGTGCTTTACGACGAGGCGACGAAAATCCTCGCGCAGGCGGATGTCGCGATGGTGGCGGTCAACAGAGTCAGTCGCGGCGAGACCGGGCGCGTCTCGATCGGATACGTAGCATCGGCGGCCTATTCCGGTGCCGTCGTGCAGTCGATCAAGGCCTACAAGCGCGATCACCCCGGTGTCGAGATCGAACTGACGGAGATGGAACTGCGCAAGCAGCTCGCTCGCATCGTCGAAGGACTGCTTGATTTCGCCTTCATCCGCGGCCCTGCCCCTATCCCGGATGGCCTTGCGACCCACATCATCCGCCGCGAGCCCATCGTTCTGATGGTGCCGGATGGACATCCGCTGACGCTGGAGCGCGGCGCCGCCAATCTCGCCGGTCTAACGAGTGAAACTTTCCTGACGCCGCAGCAACCGCGCGACGTCGGTTTCCACGGCACGACCTTTGCTGCCTGCAAGGAAGCGGGGTTCGAGCCTAACATCAATTCCACCTCCTGGGACTTCACAGGTATCGGCAGCATGGTTGCGATTGGGGCAGGCGTGGCGATCGTACCGAAATCGCTTGAATGCGTCAGGCTGCCCGGCATCCGGTACGTGCCGCTGCCTTATGCCAACGTTACATCCGACCTTGTCGTCGCCTACAGGAAGACCGAGGCGTCGCCGGCCGTGAGAGCATTTATCGCTCACAGCAAGCGCAACCTGTGACCCCAAAAACAAGGGCCTCCCGCGAAACGCTCGGTTGATTTGAGCTTGAGGCTGGTCAAGGCACGTGCTTTCATCATCTTGGGCGGAAACCTGTGGGAGAATTGCGACGTGACAGCAGATGCGGGAACGCTGCACCGTCCTCCCACTGGCAGTTTGCTGCAGCGGGAGTGGTTCCTTGCGATCAGCGCGCTCACCAGTGTCGCTTTTCTGTTTCGCGGTCAGGCGCTGTTTGCGCTGCTTGCCAATCCCTTCTGGCTTACACTCATCTTTATCTGGCTGTTCTCCGTCGTTCTCGGCTCGGCACTATCAGTTGTGCGACACGCCGATCACTTGGCCGAGCGCCTGGGCGAGCCCTATGGAACGCTTATCCTGACGCTCGCCATCACAACAATCGAGGTAGTGGCGATCACCGCCGTGATGCAGCACGGCGAGAACAACCCCACACTGGTGCGCGATACCCTGTTTGCTGTCGTCATGATCATCCTGAACGGCATGGTGGGACTGTCACTGCTCCTAGGTGCCTGGCGACGGCATGAGCAGCGGCATAATTTACAGGGTGCGAACGCCTATCTCGGCGTGATCGTACCATTGGCAACGCTCAGCATGATCATGCCGAACTTTACTCATCCCGGCGGCGGGCCGGGCTATTCGACCGTTCAGCAGACCGTCCTGGCCTTCATCTCGGTCGGGCTCTATGGCGTCTTCCTGATGCTGCAAACAGGGCGCCACCGGGGCTTTTTCATCGACGACACCGAAGAAGCGCTACCTCAAACTCGCCACCACGATCATCAAGGGCCGCTTTGGTGGCCAATCGTGATGCTCGCCCTTTATATGTCGCTGGTCGTGTTCCTGGTCGAGCAACTGGCCCCACCAATTGATTACTTCATCGAGACGCTTCGGGCGCCGGCGGCCCTTGGCGGCGTGATCATGGCCATTCTGGTGGCGACACCCGAGGCGATCAGCGCCGTTAGGGCATCGATCGCCAACCACCTGCAGCGATCGGTGAACATCTTCCTTGGCTCGGTGCTTTCGACCATCGGCCTCACCGTCCCCGCAATGCTTGTCATCAGCCACCTCACGGGAAACCCCGTCATTCTTGGTCTGGATCACAGCAGCCCGATCATGCTGGTGCTGACGCTCGCCTTGAGCATCATAACCTTTTCCAGCGGCCGCACGCATCTCATGCAGGGAGCGGTGCACCTCGTTCTCTTCGTCGCCTATGTCCTTCTGATCTTCGAGACTTAGAGGCGATCAGCTCGCCCTGTCGCCTTTCGCGTCAAACACATGGACATGCTGTGCGGGGAAGCTGACGTTGACATCCGGTCCCGCTGTCAGCGCCGCACGATCGAGCGTGAAGATCTTGAACGGCAGACCATGCAACGAGAGATGGAGGATGATGCCAAAGCCCGTCGGCTCGATCAGCTCGACGCTTGCCTTCATGCCTGTTTCTTCCGACGTCATAACGACATGCTCGGGGCGAATGCCAAGCGTCACCTTGTCGCCGTCAGCAAGCTTGAGCGGATTAGACAGCGCCACAATGGTGCCGTCCTTCAGCTGCGCGCCGCCGTTTTTGTAGGTCGCGTCGAGGAAATTCATGCCCGGCGAACCGATGAAACCGGCGACGAAGAGATTGGCGGGGCGATCATAGAGCTCAAGCGGGCTGCCCACCTGCTGCACCACCCCGCCATACATGGCGACAATCCGGTCCGCCAGCGTCATTGCCTCGATCTGGTCGTGGGTCACGTAGATCGAGGTCGCCTTCAGGTCGCCATGCAGTTTCTTGATCTCGGCACGCATCTGCTCGCGCAAACGGGCATCGAGGTTCGACAGCGGCTCGTCGAACAGGAACGCCTTGGGCTGACGCACGATGGCGCGGCCCATGGCGACACGCTGGCGCTGGCCACCGGATAGCGCCTTGGGTCGGCGTTCGAGCAATGGATCGAGCCCAAGCTTGGAGGCAGCCGCGCCGACGACGCTTGCGACCTTGTTCTTTGCCGTTTTCCGGAGCTTTAGGCTATAGCTCATGTTTCCGGCGACATTCATGTGCGGATAGAGCGCATAGGACTGGAACACCATGGCGATGTCGCGGTCCTTCGGATGCAGTTCATTGACCCGGGTTCCAGCAATGCGGATCTCGCCCGAGGTCACGTCCTCGAGGCCGGCGATCATCCGAAGCAATGTGGACTTGCCGCAGCCGGACGGCCCAACGAGCACGACGAACTCGCCATCCTCGATCTTGAGCTCGACGTCCTGCAGGACGTGGACATGGCCAAAGGATTTCTTGACGTTCTGGATATCGATCGATGCCATGTGATTAACCCTTGACCGCGCCGGCTGTGAGACCCTGGACGAGGTAGCGCTGAATGAGAAGGAAGAAGAGACCGGCCGGGATGAGCGCGAGAACTCCCGCCGCCATCATTTGTCCGAAGTCGACCGAGAATTTGCCTACGAAGGTTAGCAGCCCGACCGGGAAGGTCGCTGCGTCGTTGCCGTTGATCAGCATCAACGCGAAAAGCAGCTCGCTCCAAGCCGCAGTGAAGACGAAGCCGAGCGTGGCTGCGATCCCCGGCAATGTCAGCGGCAGGATGATCTGCCGAAACGCGGTGAATTGCGTCGCGCCATCGATCATTGCCGCTTCCTCGAGATCCTTAGGAATGCCGTCGAAGAAGGACTGCATCAGAAAGGTCGCAAAGGGGACGTTGAAGGCGGTGTAGACGACCACGAGGCCTGTCAGACTGTTGGTCAGATGCAGTGGCGTCAGGATCTTGAAGATCGGCGCGACCAGCATGACCAGCGGAAACATCTGCGTCAGCAACATCAGCGCCACGATCCAGTACTTCGCCCGGAAATTGAACCGCGAGAGCGCATAGCCAGAAAGCGATGCACAGATCGTGACGACGACGGCGGTTGAGGCCGACACGATAAGGCTGTTCTTGAAGAATGTCGGAAACGCGCTGTGCTGGAGAACGAAACTATAATGCTCCCAGGTCGTGCGCGACGGCCACATCCGGACACCTTCGGAATAGAGAAGGTCGTTGGGCGTGACGGAGACTTTGAGCAGCCAGAAAAGCGGAAACAGCGCGAATACGATGTAGCACAGGATCGCCAGACGGTGCGCGATGGTGGGGATGATGGATCGTCTCATGGCTCAATCCTTGTTCAGCAGGGTCTGCCGAAGCAGGATGATCAGCATGGAATAGGCGAGCAGCAACACCAGCAGCACAAGCGCGATCGCCGAGGCGTATCCGAAATCGAGCCGCTTGAACGCCTGGGTGAAGATGTAGCTGGCAACGATCTGCGTACGGTCGGCCGGGCCACCGCCGGTCATGACGACGATGAGATCGGCGAAGTTCGACACCCATACGGTGCGCAGCAGCACGGTGATCGCGATCGTCGGCGCGAGAAACGGCAGCGTGATCGAGCGGAACCGCTGGAACCAGGTGGCGCCGTCGATCGAGGCTGCTTCGTAGAGGTCACGCGGAATTGCCTGAAGGGCGGCCAGCAGCGTGATGGCGAAGAAGGGAATGCCCCACCAGACATTGGCGATGATCGGCCCCCACATGGCATATTGCGGGTCGGAAAGGATGTTGCGCGGCTCGCTCATAAGGCCGAGCGCATAGAGCCAGTGCGGGATAGGCCCGATCACCGGGTTGAACAGCCATGCCCAATTGAGGCCCGCGAGAAAAGACGGAACGGCCCAGGGCAGGAACACCAGCGCCTGAACGAGGCCCCTGCCCCAGAACGGCTTGTCCAAGAGCAGGGCGAGGATGAGCCCGAAGATGAACTGCAGAACGACCGACGCGCCCGTCCACCAGAGCGTGTTCTTCAGCGCGCCATAGAAGGCGGCATCCTTGGAGAGCTCGCGAAAATGCTCCAGCCCGACAAAGCCACCGGAAAATGGGTTCAGAAGCTGGATATCGCGGAACGCGTAGGACACGCCGATCACCAGCGGCACCAGCATCACGGCGATGATGAGGACGAGCGATGGGGCGCTGTAGAGATACGGTTCCGAGGCATCGGCGACGCGCTTCAGCCACGACCTGCGGTCACGGCGACTGTCGAGCGTATCGGCGGTCATGGTCATCTTGGGCGGCTTTCATGGTTCGACTGTACGATCCCAATAGGGACTGGGCCCCCTCAACCGCCTTCCGGCACCTTCCTCCGTCGGGAAGAAGGAATTTGCCGCGGTGTCTCCGTTCCCTTCTCCCCTTGGGGAGAAGGTGGCCCGTAGGATCGGATGAGGGGGCTGCTTGCTCTGAGCCCGCTTACTTCTTCGCGAGGTACTTTTGCTGAGCCTTGGTCAGATAGTCTGCCCACTGGTCAGCCAGTTCCTTCGGCGTGATATCGCCGAGAAGCGCCTGCTGCGTCGTCTTGATGGCGAGCGAATCCTTGAAGAAGGCAAATTCCTCGAGATAGGTCGGCATCACGGTCGGAACGATGTTCTTGTCGGCCAGTTCGTCGAACCAGCCCTTGAACTGCTCGCTGGCGTAGAAGGGATCCTTCTCGGCCGAGGTGTGAACCGGCAGCGCGCCGGTGCGCTTGTTCCACTCGATGTTGCCTTCGGGCGATTCAAGCGTCTCGATCAGCTTCCAGGACAGATCCTTGTTCTGGCTAGTGGTGAACATCGACCAGCCGGCGAAGCCGATCGTTGTAAAGCCCTTGCCGCTCGGGCCAACAGGCATCTTGGTGACGCCGAAGTCCTCTGGCTTCATGCGCTGGGCAACCGCGATCAGGGCATCCGGATCCTGATCGAGCATCGCGCAAGTGCCGGAATAGAAGCCCGCGACCGTTTCGTTGAAGCCCCAGTTGACGCTGTCCTTCGGCGCCAGGCCCTTCTTGTAGAGGTCGACGACCCATTCAAGACCCTTGGTCCAGCCTTCACTGTTCATGGTCGAAGTGCCGTCGTCGTTGAAGAACTTGTTGGAGCCGGCCATCGTCGCGCCGAACATCACCCACCCGTTCAGGCCGCCCGGTCCGCCGCGCAGGCAGTATCCGGACTTGCCGGGAAGCTTAGAGACCTTTTCGGAGGCGGCGACGAATTCGTCCATCGTCTTCGGCGGCTCGGAAACGCCTGCTTCCTTGAAGAGGTTCTTGTTGTAGAACAGCGCGCGCAGATAGAAGCCGTATGGCAGCATGTAGGCGGTGTTCTTGACGTCGCGGCCAAGTTCCAGCGCGCGCGGCGTCAGGCCCTTGGTGTATTCCCACTTTTCGAGGTAGGGCTCGAGGCTCTCAAGCATGCCGTTGTTGGCGTAGAGCGAGAGCCAGGTATCCGGCATTTCCATGACGTCAGGGGTGTCGCCTGCCGATACCATGGTCGCGAACTTCTGGAACGCTTCGTTCCAGGGCAGCGAGATGATGTCGACCTTGGTGCCGGGATTGGCGGCTTCGAACTTGCCGACAAGCGTTTTCAGGGTTTCGGTGCGCTCGGGGCTGGTGATCACCTCGACGAGCTTCAGCGTCGTGTCGGCCATCGCCGTACCCGCCATCATCATGGCCAGCAGCGTTGCAGTTATCAGTCTTTTCATGCTCAGTTCCCCCTTCCAGGTTTTTCCTCTGTTTCTGGACTTTTACGAAGCGACGGAAAGCGCCTCCTCGATGTCTCTCCACAACGCCTCGGTTCCTTCGAGGCCGACATGGAGGCGTACGGACCGCGCATGGATCCCGAAGGTATGCGCGGAATTGGGTTGTGCCTTCTGCTGAAGGACGACCTCGCCTGGTACGATCAGGCTTTCATGCCCACCCCAGCTCACTCCCAGTTTGAAGAGCTTGAGATGATCGGCGAAGGCGCGGATATCGACGCCTTCGCGGAATATGAACGAGAACAACCCCGACGTGCCGTTAAGACCCGCCGGCAGGCGGTTGGCCAGCCCCGGATGGCAGACCGTTTCGACGACATCGAGATCCTGCAGGCGCTTGGCGATCGTCATGCCGGCCGCCTCGTGCGCCTTCATGCGGATCGGCAAGGTGCGCATGCCGCGGATCAACAGCCAGGCATCGAAGGGCGACAGCTTGCCGCCGAGATAGGGATAGGATTCCGCCTTGACGCGGGCGACCATTTCCTTCGAGCCGGCCACAACCCCTGCGACGACATCGCTGTGGCCGCCTAGATATTTCGAGGCCGAGTGAATGACGAGATCGACACCGAGCGTGATCGGGCGCTGGAAGACGGGGCTTGCCCAGCTGTTGTCGATCATGGAGATCACACCATGCTGCTTCGCCAGTGAGGCGAGCGCACCGACATCATGCGCTTCCATGACCCAGCTCGTCGGGCTCTCCATGTAGAACAGCTTGGCGCCGGGCAACGCCTTGGCGACGGCCTCCTCATCACGGCCGTCGACATAGGTTACTTCGACCTTCATGCGCTTAAGGACCGTGCCGAAAAGGCGGAAAGCATCGGGATAGACATGCTTGACGGCGACTATACGGTCGCCCGGTTCCACAAACGCGAGCACCGCCGACGAGATCGCTGCCATGCCGCTGGCAAACCCCAGCGCGTCTTCCGCACCCTCGAGCTTCGCCAGCATCTCCTCGAACATGCGCACCGTCGGATTAAGGCCACGCGTATAGATCGGCCGTACTTTCTCGCCGCGGTATGAGGCGATCATGTCGTCGTAATCGGAGAAGGTGAACAGCGAGGTCTGGAAGATCGGCGGTACCACGGCTTCCGCGAAGTTGCCTTCGTCGTGCGCGGTGATGAGGGACGCGAATTCGAACGGGTCTGAACCGTTGATCATTGGGACATTTCCTTGATGTCTTCCTCGACGACCGCGAGGATTTTCAGTGTCTCTTCGCGCGCCGCCTCGGGATCGCGCGCGGCGATCGCGTTGAAGAGCGTGCGGTGAAAGGGAAAGGAACGGCGCGCGAAATCCTGGCGCTCGAATGGATGCTGCCAGAACTGCCAGAAGGTCTCGCGCATCTGTTCAAGTAGTTGGCGAAACAGCGGGTTGTGGCTGGCGTCGTAGATGGCGAGGTGAAAAGCGAGATCTTCCGGACCCGAGGTACCCTTTTCCAGGTGGACACGCTCCATCTCATTGAGCTTTTCTTCGATGACGATGAGATCCTGCGCGGTGCGCATCTTTGCCGCAACCATCCCTGCCTCGCACTCGATGCCACGGCGCACCTCCAACGTCTGCAGCAACGCATTGCGCAGGTCCGTCGCATGCAGCGACAAAGGCATATGGATGGTCGCCTTGGTAATCGGCTTCAGCAGATAGGTCCCGCTCCCCTTGCGCGTCTCGATAACGCCGAGCGCCTGGAAGTGCCTGATCGCCTCGCGGATTGTCGAGCGCCCAACCCTGAGGTCGGCCATCAACTCGCGCTCGGCGGGTAGTTTATCGCCAGCCTGCAGCCGTGCATCTTCCACATAGTCCGCCAACGCATCCGTCACTTGACGCGCGCGATCTAAAGCGGGAAGCGGCCGGATAACCGGCCTGTCGATGTTTGGTGCCCGCATGGTTCCCCAATATTGTTCTAGGCAGCCGACCTTAAAATTGGTCTGACATCTTAGCATTTCACACTAATTAATGACTCGTCAAGATGCCCTGCTTAGTGCGGATTTCCTTTCACAGTGGCCACATTTGCCCGATTTGCGTCCTGCTTTTCCCCGTAACGATGACCGGATCGCCGTACAGACCCCGAGGTGCCGGGCATTTTTAACCACTTAAGTTTCGCCGCCTCACCCGTGAAGGCGTTCCGATTCCATTCTAATGAGCGAATGGCCTCCCGCAGTCACTCGCGTAAGGGAGCAGCGACGGCATGCATGTCCAGTTCTTGAGCTGCTCGCCGCTATCCTCAATAGACGTTTTTGTAGATGGAGTGATCGGTCAAACCGATTAAGCTGATCCGTCTCGGTGTGTGACGCTTGCAAATGCTGGGCTAGAATCTTGTCTAGTTTCGCAAGCAGTTTCCGTAGATGGTGCCGGCTGCCTCCCCTCACCGTTCCTCGATGGCGGGAGCTGGTCTAATCTGATTTTCAGTTGATGGCGCAGCTATGGACTCACCAAGCTCGTTCCATTTGCTCGCTCGATTTAGATCCCCTCGGTGGGCATACGAGCCCAGAAGCCGATTTGTGAATTTTTCACGACCCCTCGACGTTCTCGTTGACGGACTCGGCTTCGTGTGGAACTTAGGCCTCGCGCGAGACAGCGCGGCCTTGCCGCGCTGGAATTGCGATGTAGTCGGTTTGGGCGTGCGGTCGCCTTTTAGCGGAGGAACGAGAACGCCGCCCAAACCAGACTAAGTAGCTCGCTGACGGACACGTAAATCGTGTAAGCCAGATTGATCATGTGCACCAATTCGCCAATCATAGTTGCTTGCCTTTCGAGTTTGCGTAAGACGATCATCGACTTGCGCAACCGACCAATTCACACGGCATTGCAAAGGATTCATGACAGCAACGTTCTCCGTACGAAGCAAGAATACGAGCGCCGGAGAACGTCATCTTCCTGAAACACGACTCTGGTTTAGGAAATATCGATCTTTGTTCAAAACTTGGCCGAATCGCCTTAGAGCATTGATTTTACTTCACTTGCATTTTGACGCGCAGTCGGATGCTATTCAGTTTGACGATGATGCGTCCCTTTGGAATTATTTTTGTTCGAGTAGCATTTGGACGTCCAACTGAACGCGAAGACTTAATCGCGTTCGGCGATGCTGCAGACAGAACGGGAAGTTTGACCTTGGCGCTGTGACTACTGTCATTCCGGAACAGGCGTCTTAGAAGGCACGCATTCACCTCGGTTCTTGCAGCCTCATGTATGGCTCCGTCAGTTCACGAAGCAGAAGGTTTGTTGGTGCCATCGACAATCAATGCGCATGTCCCAAGGCGTGGTATAGCTTGGAGTTCACATTGATCGGTTATTGCTGGGCGCCAGTCTGAAGAGCATAGCCGATGACCGGCGACGTGAAACTCGAGTCATCGATCTTATAAACGACAGCATTGTCCTGCCCTGGCGTAAACCTCTCACCCCGTGTGCCTCGGTTACCGTTCATCCGACAAACGAGCCCATCTGGATTGACCGTTCTTTGTGCCAAGGGACCACCGGCACGCGAATCGTATCCAAATCCCGCCTGCGAAAGTAAATTTCGGTTGAGCGACACTCTCCATTCTCAAGGCTCGCCTACCACCGGCACCACCCTCGTCCTGCGGGATCACTAGGGTCCTGCCGAGCTCGAAGGCGACGCCTGAACATCCGGGGGATGTAAAGGAGCGACAGGGACGGATTCGATCGGTATCTGCGCACTTCTATCGACAAAGATAAGCGCGCCAGCCAGTATGGAGACGGCAACTACGCCAATCGCCACTGTGGATTTGAATACGCATTCTGCGTGGGAGGTTGGTTCCGTAACCAGCCGATTGTAGTCATCTTTTGGTAAAAATCGGTAGAGACGCGCCTGCCAGCTCTCGCGAGCTTTACGTTGCAGAGCCACGAACTGCCAGCCGGAAGCGGCGACCATTCCGACGTACAAGAGCGCTACGATCATTAATGCGCCAATTAAAAGGATGCTCACGGTTGACGTCGCCTTTGCTGCGATAAGACCGACGCCCACGGCTAGAGCGCTCGATACCGCGGTCACCGTTTGCCTCGTGGCCTCCGTCACCTTGGCTGTTTCCTCCGTCACCCCCTTTCGGAGATCGGACAGCGCTTTCAGGGTATCTGCACCTATTGACGCTAAGGACATCTCATAGGCAATCCGCGCGCCGTCCAGTGCCGCTTCCAGATCCTTTCTGAGGGCGGTTGTAGCAGAAATCTGATCCATGCCCGACCTTGCGATTTCTGAGGCAAGGAGCGCATGTCGAACTTCCGTGTCTCGCACACTCTCGAAGATCCAGGTGGATGCAAGCTGTAGTTGGTCGAAATCCAGGGAACTCGCGAAATCAATGACCTCGGTGTTTTCGGGTTTTTCCAATGAGAGCCTCGGAGGGCCACGAAACCGGAGCGCATTTGTTTCGGGATCGATTTCGTTCGGCAGACATGATAGGAGGTTTCTTGTCGCAGCTTCGGCCCATACCTGCCGATACTCGTCTGCAATTCCTCGATCCAAAGACGGCGCGCGGAGCAGCCATCTACCAATATCGGACGGAACAGTCCGCTCCGTGGTATACTCCTTTACCAAGAAACGAGGATTCTTTGTCGGCGGCGGCTCCGCCGGCGTCTCGGTCTTGCCCCACGGCAAAAACAACGTCGTCCAAGTGCGGATAGGAGCTGCGAGCCCTGCAACAGCCCAGCATCGACTTTGTATGCTAGGCTCATTCAGAAGCTGCTCGAAGCCCTTTTTAGAAACGACCGGCACAATATCGTTTTCGCTAGCTTTGATGATTGTCGCCCGAAATGGCTCAAGGTCATCGCCCAGTTCGTCCTTCGACCAAAGACCTTCATGGGCATCCGCTACGGTCGAGGACCAGCCAAGCCGATCAGAGCTCTCTATGATCGCACGAGCGTCGTCGGCCTTTAAGTTTGCAATAATGACGGTCTTTACGCCTTCATTGACGATAGCCCCGCGACCGGAGACGTCATCGACCAGCTTGCTTAGATGTCTCACGGACAACGACGTCCTCCATCACCCGCGCAGTTTTGATTGTAATAATTTCACCGCCACCCGGCAATTCCCGGCGGTCCACGATGTTGACGTCGGCCTCGTCGGGATAGGTAATAGTCACGCCTTCGGCGGTTGTTACCTTTCGCTTGGCCGGGACGCAAAGAACCTTTCTATCAGGTGGAAAGCTCAAACCGTCCAGCTTGGCAGATCTCATTTTCCGGTCGAGCCTAGCTCCGACATCGATAACAAAATCCTCGCGTCCAATTGCGTCTGAAGCCGCGATCACAGCCTCCGAAATCGCATCTCGGTCGATGAATGCGCGATCGCGCAACGTGGCTTTCGCGCGGCTGAATGCGCGAGCAACATCTCGATCTGGTAGGAGGTCCCTCACCTCCTGGAGTGTTTCTCGGATGACATCACGTACGCGCTGATTAAGTTCAGCGTCGCTACGGGTCCGTTTGACGTGCAAGAACTGCGCGAAATAGTCGGCGATATCAGGGCCTCGCGAAATTCGATCGGCTGCCGTCATGAGGGCATCGGCCGTTCCGTTTAGGACTCGAACCAACGCCGACTTCTGCACTGCTTTCTTTTGCGCGACGAAGGCCTGCACGATAAGCCGTAGCAGGTTTCCAGCCTCCCCTCGAGATTGCTCGATAGCCTGCTGGTAATCGTACTTGATGAGGCTGAAGTAACGAGCGCTTGGCTCGTTGCTGCTCAGTTGGAAGACAAAGAAGGCGCCGGGTTTACTGGTCCCATCGTGCTCTTTTGCAAATTCGCGCGACAGCTTCTGCGAGCCCAATTCAAAGGATTCGGCGCCGGACGCAATCCTTTCGATGACTTTCTTGGTTGAGGATTCCGGATCGAACTCGAATATCGGAGATGCGTTCGTATCGCGAATTCGACCTAAGAAGAACTCCTGATGTTCAACAGGTCGAGCATTTTGCGCCTCAAACTCAACGTCGCCCACCACATGGAGGATCATGCTGTCGATCCGAAGCGACAGCAGTTCCTGCTCTGTAAAGAAGCCCATCTGTGATCATACCCCTGCTGACCCCGACTCAACCTAGGCTATAATATCCATCTGCGCCTAGGATTGCATCGAAATCATGCCCGGAAGCACCCCGTCGTTTACTGCAGCAAAAAATGGCCTAGGCCACCGCAACAAGATTCGATCGTTGACCCGCGCGCCAGACACGGTCGCTCGACAACTCACTGTCCTTAGCCCTCGTGGACGTCGATTATAGTTTCGCGCTGTCTCGCCTGGCTTCACGCGGCGCGCCGACCGAGTATTACCGCTAGGCACCGCGACGTCCACGCGTTCGCCGACTGCCCTGTTTAGGCCGGCACCAGCGTCCAGCAGCTCACGCGTGTACCGCAGCCGAATGGTTGGTTAGGAGGCATATAATGCCCGTCGTAGGACAGGTTACCTGTTACCCGCGCTCCTAACCTCGAGCTGATATCACCTCAACGGCAGATTCGCACGCGCTCCGTATGGTAACCATCATCGTAGCTATCTTGAACAGTCTGGCGTTGATACCAGCACTCCGGCGGAGGCGGCGGAGGTGCGTAATAGCGCGGACCGTCGTTCTCGAGTGAGCTTCCGACCAGGCCGCCGACGATGCCCGCAGCGATACCGCCAGCAATCAAGCCTCCATAGTCGCGGTGGTGGTGGTGCCGATGCCATTCAGGAGGGGGGCCGCCCCAATCTCGATCGTCATTCCAACCACGCCCGTAGTACTCCTGGGCATCGGCCGCAGCGGCGGCAAGTGAAATGGGGGCGCATATTGCTGCGAGTAGAAAGGTCGAGGCTAAGGCTTTCCTGAACATTGCTCGGCTCCATAAACCGGGTCGCGCCGACGCTCAGTGCGTTGGCCACTCCGGATTTGAATGCATCATTGCAAACGGCGCTGAATGTCGGCTGAATGCCTCGTTAAGGCAGGAGACAGGAACTCCACTGAGTTTCTATGTCGCCGTTCATTGTCTTACCCGCACTGGGATGGGCACAACGACTCACAAGCAACCTTTGAGGCAACACGCTGATGGGAGATCGAGCGAAATTCCTATTCCTCGCAACGTCTTAGTCTAGCTTATTCGGAGATAACGCCGAACCAGTTATGGACTGCCCCCTGCGAGCTCAGCCGCGTCTCGCAGGGGGAGCACATTTCTGCAGCAGTACGTTGGTCAGGTTTGTCGCACATGGAAGGTGCTTACGGGACGTGCGATGTTCTTGACTTGCTGGAAGCCCCCATCGACAAACTTCAAATTGCGGTGCTTTCTGACGTGATCGCGCACAGCGCGGGAGATGCAAATCCCACCCGCATCAGCTATCCCCTCCAACCTGGCTGCAACATTGACGGTATCTCCGAAGATGTCCCCATTCTCAACGATAACGTCGCCTACATTGAGACCTATCCGGAACTGGAGCTGCTCGCCCTCAGGCACCTGAACATTATTCAGATGCATGGTCTCCTGAATATCGACTGCGCAATCCACTGCGGAAAGCGCGCTCGGGAACGCCGCAACGACGCTATCACCGGCGGTATTGACTATCATGCCGCCCTGTTGAACGATGATTTCGTCAATTGCTTCCCGCGCCACCTTTAGCTTGGAAAGAGTGGTCGCCTCGTCACGCTCCATCAGGCGACTGTATCCCACCAAGTCAGCAGCCATCACAGCCATTAGACGCCGGTCGAAGCGTGTAAGAAGCTCGTCCCTTGTGCGCTCGGCTTCGCGCGCACGGCCAGTCGCAATATTAAGTGCAAAAAGCGCCATCCCGCCGGACAATGTTGCCAGACCCGCCATGGTGATTTCGATCCATGTCTTTCCCGCCTGCGCCAGACGGGATTGCTCGGCCAGTCTGACGGCCTCCTCGTCAGTCATCTGACGAAGAACACTGCGGATCCCATCCATGATGATTTTGCCCTGCCCGGTCGCCAACAGGGCCTTTGCACCGTCTAGGTCACCTCGGCGTCTGTGATCAACGGATTGCTTCAACTCGGAGAGTTTCTGTGCAATCAAACTCCGCATATTTGATATATTCACAACTTGAGAAGCGTCGTCCGCCGTGCGTTTCGCAAGTCCGTCAACGGCCAGACCCACCGTTGGAAGGGCCTCGGTGTACGGATCGAGATAAAGCTCATCGCCAGTCAGGAGATAGCCACGTTGCCCGATTTCTGCATCTTGAAGTAGTGAACGAATTTCCGAAATCGCAGACTGGTTCGCAATCGTATCGCGCACCTTTTGTTCGACCTGACGGTCATGTGCCGAAATTGAAACTGTCAGGTAGATGACTGCGATCACGCCAACGACAACCAGCAGGTTAACGGCGCGCGTTGCCCGCCTGGAACGCAACTTGCCCGCTGCCAGTTGATGAATTTTGAGCCCCCACGGCAGATTCCCTTCATGAAGAATGCTCACCCGATTCCAACCTCTTATGATGAGCGTGCCTTGACGCAAACGGCAGTAGCAAGCTCGAGATTATTGTGAGCGATAAAACGCGCTGGCGAAAAGTTCGTTCACGAGATGCTTCAGGTAGATTCCCTACCGCACTCGATTTTCCTCTGGAGGGTTTGGAGGACCGGATCAGCGTGATTACTCCTGCCGACAGGGGCGAGACCTCAGCTAGCCGAAGGAACGGCGCGTGCTTTCACACGTTGTTGGTCAGGTTGCGCGGTGGTTCATCGCCGAGCCATCTTCAGCACCGCAACCGAAGGTGGGGAGTTTCTATCCAGGTTCTCCCCACCGAGAGACAGTGAGGTGTCATGTCTGCATCGTTGGAAAGATGAATGCGCCTGCCTTCGCTATTTTCCGCAACTTTACTCCTGTGAGCGCACATGTTGAAGCGGAGGTTTTCCGTGACAACGACGATATTAGTCGAGGCTGCGACGCCCAGTGAGGCTGCGACTGAAGCATTGGTCAGGCTTGCAAGATCGCCAGCCACACGCTTTGACGTGATCGACGAAAGCGGGGCCACATTCCACGTCAACCTCCCGTCTTCTGCACCGCAGCCTCCTCCAGATGCAGAGCAATGATTTATTGGACGGGCATCGGGCAGGCTCAACCACGCACCTAGCTCGGCGCCCCGTTTTTAACCGCGAGTGTTCTGAACCTCGCATATAGTCGTTGCGGTCAGCCCACGGTTTTTCCACTCTACGCACACCCTTCAGCATTGCAACCGAGCTTTGAAACTAGGAACGTCATGTCCTCGATGTGAACGGATGCGTGCGCTCAAAAGTCTTGGTGCAGTTCGAAGGCGAACTGGCCGCCCCGAATCTCTTCTCTTGCGCCGCTGTTCTCAAATGTACGGAAGAAGACGTTGTGATCCGTTCACGGGCGGCGCGATGACAAAGGAACAAAAGGTGTATAAAAGAAGGGAATGACCACCCGCGAAGAACGCCGTATAGACCGCGAAATACACAGCACCAGCTCCGGGTCAGATCCCTTCGCAGCGGCGATGAGGGCGTCCCGGATGCCTATGATCATCACCGACCCACGGCAGCGCGACAATCCAATCGTCTTTGTCAATGAGGCATTCGCTTTACTGACGGGTTACTCCCGAGAAGAGACGCTCGGCCGAAACTGCCGGTTCCTTCAAGGCCCTGGCACGAACACGCAGGATGTCGACATAATCCGAAAGGCGATAGAGGAAAGAAGCCCGATTGAGATCGACCTTCTGAACTACAAGAAAGACGGGTCGGTCTTTTGGAACAGGTTGCTTGTGTCGCCGGTCTTCGACGAAGGAGAGCTTACCTACTTTTTCGCGTCGCAGTACGACGTGACGCGCGAGAAAACGGGGTCTTCACGATTGGAGCAACAAGATCTCGGAGCGGCACTGGAACGTCGCATCGCCGACCTGACGGCCAGCGAAGAGCGCCTTCATTTTACTTTGAAAGCCGGGGGCCTTGGCGTGTGGACGCTCGATGTTCCAGTAAGGAGGCTCGTCTGCTCGCCGATCTGCAAGGCAAACTTCGGACGAGAGCCGGCCGAAAGCTTCACCTACGACGATCTTCAGGCCTCGATCCATCCGGACGATGTCGATCGCTGGCGCGAGGCGGTCGACATCGCTCTGCAGTCGGACGGCAACCTTCATGTCGAGTATCGCATCGTCAAGCCTGACGGCGAGCTGGCGTGGGTGGAGATCCGAGCCGAGACCCGCTTTGACGAAGCCGGACAACCGCTTCAGATGAGCGGGGTGTCGATAGATGCCACCGAGCGGAGGCATGCGGAAGCCCATAAGGCGATGATGGCCCAGGAAATGGGACATCGCATGAAGAACATGCTTGCGATCACCCAGTCGATCGTTAATCAGTCGCTGCGCGCTGACCAATCCCCGGCCAGCATCCGATCCACGATCGCCGAGCGCCTTGGTGCCCTTTCTCGCTCGGCCGACGTCCTGCACGGTCGCGAGTTCGACACGCTCGGCCTACGCGAAATCGTCGAACAGGCCGTGGCGCCTTTTAACGGACGTGATCAAATCCAGTTTTCAGGCCCGGAAGTCACGGTCTCCCATCAGGCTAACACCAGCCTCTCTTTGGGTTTGCACGAGCTTGCGACGAACGCGACCAAATACGGCGCGCTTTCGACTTCCGTCGGCCGGGTCGAGATCAACTGGACCACTGTTGGTGATCGCTTTGAATTGCATTGGAAGGAGGCAGGCGGCCCGTTGGTCAGCGAGCCGTCTAGGAGTGGTTTCGGCACAAAGCTTATCCAAATGGTGGGCGTTAGGCTTCACGGCAAAGCTGAGATTCAAT
This sequence comes from Rhizobium sp. S163, assembly GCF_030380805.1. Lineage (NCBI taxonomy): Bacteria > Pseudomonadati > Pseudomonadota > Alphaproteobacteria > Hyphomicrobiales > Rhizobiaceae > Rhizobium > Rhizobium sp. S163. The sequence goes on from NZ_JAUDSA010000006.1 coordinate 186,516, forward strand.
TCGACCCCGAAGGACTTAGATTCTCGGTAGTAGCGTCCACGGGCAGGCTAGCGGCGCAGAGCGTTTGAACGAGCACCCCACACCCACCGGACGAGCGGCGTGGACAGCGTGTCAGTTGCCACTCCACTTAGGCAGAACTGCAGACGTCGCCAACGCGGTGTTCGTTGAGAACTTCGTTGGCCATCGGGTCGACCCTGATCGCGATTACTCCCATTCCCGCGGCGTTCATCCCCGAGTCGACCTGAGCCCGATTGACGTACGGATTTGTTGTCCGAAGATTTGGTGTGGTTGCCAAAACACATTTTGACCGATGACCATCCTGCGTCGCCAGCAAACGACCCGCAGACTTCCGCCACTGGACAACACCTCAACTCCAGATTTTGCGTTATCCCCGTAGTGATGGTCGCAATCGCACGTTGGGACGGCTGGCTGTAGTCGCTGGTTAAGACGGTTTGCGAAGGTGCGTCAGGGCGTTAGTTGGGAAGTCGCGCGGAACTGAAACGCTCGGTGTTATGCTTTCGTTGATGCCAGACCGAGCTTTGAGGCGTTAGTGTCGAATTCCCATTTCAACACCCGATCCCGTCCCGCAGCTTTTGCGGCGTAGAGAGCAGCGTCAGCGGCCGACATTGGTTCAAAACAGTCTATCCCCGGACCCGACGCTGCCAGCCCGGCGCTAACCGTAATTTGCGGCAACGCTGACGGCTCACCGGTCGCCCTGGAGATGGCTATCCGCAGCCGCTCCGCCAGTTGCATCCCTTCATTGATGTCGAACCCCCGTGCTAAGATAGCGAACTCTTCGCCACCTAAGCGGTAAGGCGCCGCACTCAATGGAAGGGCCTTTGAAAGGATTGAACCAACGGATTTCAGCACCTCGTCACCAACTTGATGCCCGAACGTATCGTTGACCTTCTTGAAATGATCAATATCAACCACGATCAGACAGAAACGAACTTGAGCGTCCAGGGCGCGCTGATAATCTGCTTGGAAAGCGCGTTTGTTTGCTATCCCTGTCAGGGCATCTGAGAATGCATCATTCTTCCAAGACTGCTCATCGCTAAAGTGTCGAAGCTCCCTTTGGATAAAAGAACCAAGCACAAGCGATGCCGCGAGACAGACAGCAAGGATGGTCGGATATGTCACAAAAAGCACACTTGAATCGCCACTCGTCGAGAGAACGAGAAGAAGAAGCGAGATCAAGGAAACCCACACGCCAAGTCCCAGCAAAGCCAGAGTATTGAGACCGAAACGCTTTGCTATTACCCAGCGCCAGCTTAGACCCAGCGCGCCTGCGGTCAGCATAGGCGCGACCAGTTGTAAAACACTCGCATCGTTGTTGACTAGGTGTAGGGACGTGGTTAGCAACGCTGCAATAGCCCACGGAGCCCATCCACCGAACGCGGCCGCGAAGGCCAGAAAAAGTGAGCGACCATTCACGCTAGTTCCATCCGCTAGCAAGACGGGGAACAGCATGCATATTGCGGCAGCTCCTCCGAACGCAGCTCCCTGCCCCATAGCTCTCCAATAGCGCGGCAAAGTAGCTCGCTCCATTGATCCGATGGCTATGGCAATCAGCGCCATCAGTCCTACAACACGAGAAGCTAAATCGAGAAGAGCCATACTAAGGTCGTTTAGAAGCAGATCGAAGCGATCAAATCCAGGAATTAGCCGCTTCAATGTAACCGGTGTTCCGCTCCCACGTTGTCCTCGCCGCCCTGATCTGTGATTGCCTATCCATGGACGAGCAACGGGAGTTTCTCCATGGAGAATACATTGGAGGTTCTCACGACCAGGAAGCCTGGGCGTGAGGTTCACCGACACTGGCCCGACGAGGTGAAGGCGCAGATCGTTTCGGAGAGCTTGAGACCAGGCGCGATGGTCAATGAAGTCGCTGAGCGACATGGGCTGAAGCCGAACCACCTATCGACTTGGAGAACGATGGCCCGGCAGGGCAAGCTGGTTCTGCCTGCACCCGTGGATGCGGTAGAGTTCACAACAGTCATCGTCGATCCACCTGTTGCGGAGCCGCCGATCAAAAAAGCCAGCCGTCCCGAGATCATCGTCGGCGGTGTCACGATCCGTCTGGAAGAAGGCGCGTCTGCCGCGAGGATCGCCGCTGTCGTACGTGCTTGCGCGGTTCCGACATGATATTTCCATCGAACCGCGTGCGGATCATGGTGGCAACTAAGCCCGTCGACTTTCGCAAAGGCCACGATGGGTTGGCGGCGCTGGTGAAGAAC
>NZ_JAUDSA010000007.1:0-280429 GCF_030380805.1 Rhizobium sp. S163
TACGACCGAGCTCGTTCAGAAGCTGCAGGTGGCTCGTCGCGAACTCCAGCTCGAATCCGCCATTGCCAAGCTCGACAAATTCGATCTGCTCATCCTCGATGATCTCGCCTATGTAACCAAGGATCAGGCCGAAACGAGCGTGCTCTTCGAGCTCATCTCCGCGCGCTACGAGCGGCGATCAATCATGCTCACCGCCAACCAGCCCTTCGGTGAATGGAACAGGGTTTTCCCCGATCCCGCCATGACACTCGCCGCCGTTGATCGTCTCGTCCACCACGCGACTATCTTTGAGATGAATGTCGAAAGCTACCGGCGTCGATCCGCGATGGAAGCCAAACGCCAGCGTGGCAGGCCCGCTTACTTCGCGACAATGAAAAATGCCGCCGAGATTGACGCTGCGCGACAATCAGAACCCAACGAAGCGCTTGCCAGCGACAATCACGATGATACCGTCGACGACGACCGCGACACTAGAATCTCATCCAGATTGTCGCGCTGATCTCATCCAGATTGTCGCCCTACAGATCTTCATATTTCGCGGCAGACCGCTGCAAAATATCTCGATCTGCTCGCTGAAAAAGGGTTTGTCGCCAAACATCGTTCGGGCCGCAGCAATTACTATGTCAACGAAGAACTTTTGCGGCTCTTCCTTGACGTTTCGGGAGGGCGGTAACGAGCATGTCGAAGGAAGCCGATATGGCATTGTGAAATGGGCGTATGGCTGCGCGTGGGCCAATTCCAGACAAAGGCTTCGCTACTGTTCGCCCTAGAAGTCATCATCGACCTCCTTCACAGTGTGGCGGACGCTCTTCGGCAGAAGAGTCAGTTTTTCGTCAAGGCGAGCGTTGTGCATCTGAAGGGTGCGCTCGTCATAGTCGAACAGGCGCACGCCGACGATCGAGGCGACCTCGAAGACGATGCCGATCTCAGGCCCGGCGCGCCTTTTTCGATGCTGGATAAGGTCGTGCGGCTGATGCCGGCGCGGTCGGCTAGTTCCTGTGCGGTCAGGCCGCGTTCCGACCGGCCAACGCGGATCAGCTTGCCAAGCATGGTGAGGGCTGGGCGCGTGACTCTGGAGTAGCTCCTCTGGCGGGGCACGGTTATACCTGTTGTTCATTTTAGTGGACGTGAAGCCATCTCATGTCCAGAATTTTGTACTTTTTGCCAGGGGGATTGGGTTAAGTTAAGTTTGGCTCATTTGATTGGTCATAAGACTGGTTCATGGCCAAAATTTTGAACAAATTTTGTGCCATGTGCGACCGCAGGCGGTCAGGCTCTAGGCTTTGCCCGGAGTCGCGCAACGGTCTCCGCCCATACGGGTGACGATCCTTCGCGCGGGAGAAAGGGCTCGGTAGCCCACCACTAAAGCTGGCGCTGGAGCTTTTTCCGCCGTTGTACCTCAGCTGGTGAGGGCGACGGGCGGCTCCAGACGAAGAAGGCGCGAATACTTCGCTTTGGACAATGTTCCATGTTTTTCATAAGGTTGTCATCGATGTACGCCCTGAGATGGTCTGGCATCTCTATCAGTGCGGCGATGCGGTGGAAGTGCTTGAACCAGCCGGGTCGCGCGCGATGGTGGCTGGTTAACCCCAGCGCAGACTTTGCATCTCCACTGCAGCTTCGGCAAGAGGCATGAGTGAAGACTTAACCACCGGAATAGTAAAGGAGCTGATCGGCCAGCTTCCCATCAAAGATGCTTACAACGACGCCATGTCCAGCGGCATGAAGCAGAGTGGCCGGCACTTCGAGGACATCGCGAAAACGGTCAGCGATCCCGTAGTCGTGATATCGGCATCCTCCAGCTTCTTAACCTGCCCCTTTTTGATGTTGGCGACGGTGTAAAGGCTGCCTTGCTCTGTCCAGAAACTGTCGCAGTGATCCGCCCAAGTGCGGGCGTCGCTTTAGCTCGGCGGCTCAGGGACTGGGGCTTTAAGTTGATCGAGGATCCGCGATGTCCTCAAAGTTGCCCTGTCTTTTTTCTCCCGAGAGATGCGTGGTGACTTGCTAGTCAATGCGAAAGCCGGGTGTCCGCAATAAGCAAACAAATGCAATCAGTGGCCGACGCTTTTGCTCCTAGGCCTCACCGGATAGGACGTTAATTTTAAAGGATAGACCAGGAAGCAATTATATTTTCTTTAGTATCTATGTTTTTGGTCGATTATTAAGTCCCATCCAAAGGAGGGCTTTATGCCAAAGACGACTTCGAACTCAATCGCGATCGGCACTAAAGCGGCGGATTTTTCCCTGACCGATGCGAGCGGTGCTTTGCATCAGCTTTCCGACTTTGATGCCGCACCAGCACTACTCGTGGCGTTTATCTCCAACCGCTGTCCTTTCGTGCAGCTCATCCGCGACGAATTCTCATCCTTTGCGCGCCAGTATGGCGCTAGTGGCCTTCAGGTCATTGCCATCAACAGTAACGACTCCGAGGTTCACCCCGAGGAAAGCGTTGAAGCCATCGGCCGCGAAGTCGAAGTGATCGGCTACTCCTTTCCTTACCTGAAGGATGAAAAGCAGGCTGTCGCAAAGGCCTATGGCGCTGCTTGCACGCCAGACCTTTTCCTCTTCGATGGAGGCCGCAGGCTCGTTTACCACGGTCAATTCGATGATGCGCGTCCGGGCAATGGTAAGACACCGACCGGCAGGGACCTGCGAGCTGCAGCGGATGCCGTTTTTGCCGGACGGGAGCCTGCAGCCGAACAGACACCGTCGATTGGGTGCAACATCAAGTGGACTCTAGGAAATGAACCATCCTGGTTTTCTAGCGCCGCGTAACTGGATCGCAGCGGTCTTGGCCGCCCAGTCGAAATGAGTTTTCTGGAAATCCCATGTCCCTTCAACGAAAAGTCCTTGTAGGCGGAGAACCTCTACACTTGCAAGCAGATGTGCTTGTGCTGGGAGGAGGTCCCGCCGGCGCATGGGCCGCGCTGTCTGCAGCGCAGAACGGTGCGCGAGTCGTGTTGGCCGACAAAGGTTATCTCGGCACCAGTGGCGCCACGGCACCGTCGAACACCGGCACCTGGCTGGTGCCGCCAGGTGAAAGCCGGGCGCAGATCGTCGAGCGGCGTTGGCAGCGCACCGGCAATCTTGCCGATCAGCGCTGGATGCTGCGCACCGTCGATCAGGCCTACGAAAACCTGCTAACACTGGCCGAATGGGGCTATCCCTTTCCCGACGACGAAGACGGCAATCTCTACATCGCCAATCTCCGTGGGCCCGATTACATGGCCTTCATGCGCCGCCGCGTCCTTAAAGCCGGCATCACCGTTCTCGATCACCACCCCGCCCTCGAACTTTATTTCGACGGCGAAGCGGTTACCGGTGCTGCGGGCATGGATCGTCAGCGCAACCGTGACTGGCGTGTCGATGCCGGCGCTGTGGTGCTGGCAACGGGCGGCTGCGCCTTTCACGAGCGCATCATGGGGGCTGCGGCTCTAACCGGCGACGGCCTTCTGATGGCGGCCGAGGCCGGCGCAAGCCTTTCGGGGATGGAGTTCACCGGCAAATATACGCTTGCCCCCTTCGGCTCTTCCCTCAACAAGGGATTGCCGTTCCGCTGGGCGTCGTTCTTCCGTGAGGATGGCACGCACATTCTCGATAGCGATGGCAACCATCTGCGAAACGGTATCGGCGAGCGCGAGAAGGAAATCGCCAAGGCGATGATCGAAGCCCCCGTTTACGCGGTACTTGATCAGGCGGAGCCGGCGCTGCAGGATTGGCTGCGCCGCGGCCAGCCGAACTGTTTTCTGCCCTATGACAGGGCACCCGTCGATCCCTTTCGAGACATGTTCCGGGTCACCTTCCGTGCCGAGGGCACCGTTCGCGGCACTGGCGGCATCCGTATCGCCGCACCGGATTGCGCCACCGATGTCGCCGGTCTCTATGTCGCCGGGGATGCCGCAAGCCGCGAGAAGGTCGCTGGCGCGACGTCGGGCGGTGGCGGGCCAAACTCCTCATGGGCAATCGCCAGCGGCTGGTGGTCCGGCCACGGGGCTGCTTCGCATGCCAAGCGCCGTGTCGACAAGTCCTTCAGAACCAATTCCAACCCTCTCGGCCAGGCCGGCTTGCGCCCGGGATCGACAGCGAAGGCGTCGCTTACGCCGAAGGACGTCATTGAAGGCGTACGTGCAGAAGTAACGCCGCTGGAGAAGAACTATTTCCGAGAAGGCGGACGGCTGCAGGAGAGCAGCGAGAGGCTCGATGCTATCTGGAGCGACGTCAGGAACCACCTTTCGGGCTCTGGCCTCGATCGCCTAAAGGCGCGCGAGGCGGCCGCAATCGCTGCGTCCGGCCGCTGGTCGGTGGCGGCGGCACTTGCCCGCAAGGAGAGCCGCGGCATGCATCGCCGCAGCGATTGCAAAGGGAGCGTTCCGGCCTTCACACATTCAGTCACCTTGCGCGGCGTCGACGAGATCAATGTGTCCGCCGCGGCGGACAGCCGCCAGGAGATCGCGTCATGATCGAGATCATTTCGGAAAGCCGCTGCGTGGAGTGCGATATATGCGTTAAAGTTTGCCCGGCCAATGTCTTCGATGCGACCGACGGCGTTCCTGTCATCGCCCGGCAGGACGACTGCCAGACCTGTTTCCTCTGTGAAATCTATTGCCCGACCGACGCTGTCTACGTGGCTGAGCGCGCCGACGGGCCGCTTGCGATAAGCGAGGCTGAAGCCGAAGAGCGAAACCTCTTCGGAAGCTATTCCCGCGCGCTCGGATGGAAGCGCGGCAAGCCGGGCGGATCGGAACTTGATCCGACCCACCGCATCCGCGTCGCGCAAGTCTGAAATTGGAGAACCGCATGGACCGTATCACCGTCACCGACGTCCACAAGACCTTTCAGCTCAAGCCAGGCCAGTCGGTGCTGATCGACGGTCGGCCTTCCGAACACGTCACCGTCCTCAACGGTGTCGATCTTGCTATCCGGAAGGGTGAGTTCATTACGCTGGTCGGCCCGAGCGGCAGCGGCAAATCGGTACTGCTCGACATCATCGGCGGATTAACGGACGCCTCCGACGGGATTGTCAGCATCGACGGCAAGCGGATCGTCAAACCGGACCCGAAGACTGGCTACGTCTTCCAGCAATATGCGCTGTTTCCATGGCGCACAGCGCTCTCCAACATCGAATATGCGCTGGAAGTTCACGGCGTTGCAAAGCGAGAGCGGACCGAGAAGGCGCGCTATTTCTTGTCGCTGTTCGGGCTTTCAGGTTTCGAGGATCGCTACCCGAACCAGCTCTCGGGCGGCATGCAGCAGCGCGTCGCAATTGCCAGGGCGCTCGCGACCGACCCCGAGGTGCTCTTGATGGACGAACCATTCGCCGCACTCGACGCGCAAACCCGCGAGATCCTGCAGACAGAGCTTCTGCGCATCTGGGAGAAGATCAACACAACGGTTGTCTTCGTCACCCATTCCATCGATGAGGCCATCTACCTCGCTGACCGGATCGTCGTCATGACCGCGCGTCCCGGGACGGTCAAAGAGATCATCGACATCGACCTGCCCCGTCCGCGCGACGGCGATATACGCGCAAGTTCGGAGTTCAATGCGCATCGCGGCCGCGTCTGGGAGGCGCTGCGCGATGAGGTTAACAAGGCACAAAAAGACTGGGCGCTTTCGCCCGCCTATGCTCACTGAAGGGACGAACGCTTATGGCCTATGCAGCAGACAAGACCGCCTTCGGTGCGCGCCTCACATCCGGCAACAACACGAAGCGAGCGCCGAAAGTCCGGCGGCGCCTGGAATTTGGCACGTTCATCTATGGCTTGCCGCTGATGGTGGTCTTCCTTGCCCTCTGGGAGATCGCGCCGCGCCTCGGCTGGCTGAACCGGATTTTCTTTCCGCCGCTGAGCGAGGTCTGCGAGGCTTGGTATGTGATGCTGCTCGACGGAACGCTGACGGCCAATATCGGCATCAGTCTCCAGCGCGCAGCCATCGGTTTCGTTCTCGCAGTTATTGTCGCCGTGCCGCTCGGCTTCTTGATGGGTCGCTACACACTGTTCGAAAAGGTCTCAGACCTGCTGGTGCAGACGTTGCGAAACACCTCGCAGTTCGCTCTGTTGCCCGTCTTCATTCTACTGCTCGGTATCGGCGAGGCATCGAAGATCGCGATCACCTTCTACTCGTCGATCTTCTTTCTGCTGATCAACACGATCTCGGGCGTCAAATCCGTCGACCCCCTGCTTCTGAAGGCGGCACGCTCCATGGGCACGTCGGATATCGACATGTTCCGTAAGGTCATTTTGCCGGCCAGTATCCCGTCGATTGTCTCCGGTATGCGGCTTGCCGTCAAATCCTCGATCTTCGCCGTCATCGGCGCTGAGATGCTGGCGGCGAAATCTGGCCTTGGATTTCTGATCCAACAGTCGCAGCTGATGATGGAGACCGCCGACATGTATGCCGGCATCATCACGATGACCGCGATCGGCCTCTTGGTGAACTATCTACTCGTCTGGTTCGAGCGCTGGGCCACCGCCTGGAAGGGAAGTTCCGACATCTCGCACGCCTGAATTCGCATCCGCTTTCAACCTGGTTTCAATGGGGACACAAAATGATCGCTCTCAACTCATCCACACTGCGCCGTGCCGTGCTCGGCGGCCTTGCAGCACTCGCCTTCGGCAGCGTTACGCTGGCATCGCCGGCCTTTGCCCAAGACAAACCGAACGTGATCCGAATCGGCAGCACAGCGCCCGGCCACCTAAAATTCATCCTTCAACGGCACAACGGAACGCTCGCCAAGGAATTCGAGAAGGACGGCATCAAGGTCGAATTCATCGCCTTTACCAATGGCGGCTCTGAGGCCACGACTGCGCTCGCCACGGGCGCAGTCGAATTCATCTACACCGGTAATAACCCGGCATTGCGCGTTGCGGCAGCCGGTGCTGACGTCAAGGCGATCGGCCTATCCAGCTTCGTCAAGGAAAACGGCTCTGCCATCATCGTCAAGTCGGATTCGCAGATCAAGACGCTGCAGGACCTGAAAGGCAAAAAGGTAGCCTACTTAACCGGGACAGTGCGTCACTCGACTTTCGCCAAGGCCCTGAAGTCTGCCGGTCTCTCGCTTAACGATGTGGAATCGCTCAACCTTGCCTTCGACGCTTCGGGTCCGGCACTGGTGCGCGGTGACGTCGATGCGGTCGTGGAAAGCGGTGATGTCGCCGCCAAGCTCGTCGAAACAGGCCAGGCGCGCGTTATCCTTGATGCCTCTTCGCATCCAGAATGGTCGGCCCCCTTCCTGATCTCGGCAAATGGCGAATTCGTTCGCAACTATCCTGACCTCGTCAAGCGCCTGCTGAAGGTCGATATCGAAACCGCGCGCTGGGCTGATGCTCATCCCGAAGAAACGATCAAGATTTTTGTCGATGAGACCAAATCGTCGGAGAAATCTGTGCGGAAAACCTTCAAAGAAAATGTCTTCTACCAGGATCCTAAGATCACTCCGCAGGCACTTGCATCCTTGAAAAGCGAAGAGCAGTTCATGGCTGACGCCAAGCTTCTCAAAGGGTCGGTCGATTACGACAAGTGGATCGACACCAGCTTTCTGGACGCCGCCTACAAGGAGGTAGATCAGAAACAATCCAATTAGGCTCAGGAGTTCAGGGCGTACCCTATCGCTCGGGGTGCGCCCTAGAGGATGTCGCGATGCTTACAATTAAGCGCTGCCGAAAAATTATAGAAAGTCTTCGTGCCGTCGAGCGCTTGCGTGGGGAGCGAGCGGTGTGGGAACGCCAGGAAGCCGAACGCTACGAGAAGCTGGTCACCGTCTGTCTGCTGCTTGGGATGAGCGATATGGAAGAGATCGACGAAGCGGCCATGACAGCGCACGCTTCTGGCTTAGACCCCTAGCTCTCTGGCACCCCTCTAGACTTGCCCGCAATTCAACGTTGCCCCCGTTTGCCTGATCTGCGGCCCAATTTGCTGATGCCCCTTGTTCGCCGAACAAGCCCAGCTGGAATTGTTTTCCCAAAATTGCGGCCACACTGGCAACCCCTACCTCGATTAAGACTACTAATCTTATAGTCTATTATCAAACGCGAGGGACCATGAGCGAAACAGCAGGCAGAATTGATGTCGACGTCCTGGTTGTCGGCGGCGGACCCGCAGGTTGCTGGGCAGCTTGGAATGCGGCGGCAAGTGGTGCCAAGGTCCTCCTGATAGACAAGGGTTACGTCGGCACCAGCGGCGCGACGGCGGCGGGCAACACGACTACTATCTACACGCAGCGCGGCACAGTCGAACGTGCAGCCACCGTAGGTCAGCGTGTTCGGTTGGGACACGGTTTTACCGAGGCCGAGCGCGTGGAGCGTGTCCTTGATAGGACACTCGAAAACCTCGATCTGCTTGCCGAGTGGGGCTACGACTTTCCCAGCTATGAAGACGGACGCCCCTATCGTGGCATGCTCCGCGGTCCCGACTACCTCCGTTTCATGCGCCAGAAGCTCATCAAGGCGCGGGTGAAGGTAATCGATCACTGTCCCGTGGAGGAGCTCCTGGTCTCGGATGGGGCCGCGGCGGGCGCAATCGCGCGGTTCCGTCGGTCTGGTGAAACGTTGGCAATTCAGTCCGGCGCCGTTGTCATCGCGACGGGCGGTTGCGCATTCCTTAGCGGAGCGATTGGAACGAACAACCTGACGGGTGATGGCTACCTGATGGCGGCCGAAGCGGGCGCAGTTCTTTCCGGAATGGAATTCTCTGCGCAGTACGGGATATCACCTGCTTATTCGAGTGTGACCAAGGGCGTCGTATACTTCTGGGGCACATTTAGCGACGAGCAGGGCAACGTGCTGACCTCGCCCGGTGATCGGCAAAGCGTGGTGGCGAGCGAACTCATTCGCGGCCCGGTCTACGCCATCCTCGACAAGGCATCACCACGCCTACAGGAAGGCTTCCGCCGAGGGCAGCCGAACATCTTCGTTCCCTTCGACCGAATGGGCATCGATCCATTTAAGGAGCGGTTCCCTATCACCCTCAGGCATGAGGGTACTGTCCGTGGCACGGGTGGTCTCAAGATAGACGAGCGGTCCACGACCACGGTGCCGGGACTCTTTGCGGCCGGCGACGCCGCTACCCGGCAGGGCATGTCGGGAGCGTCGACGGGCGGTGGTGGGCCGAATTCGAGCTGGGCCATGGCGACGGGCTCATGGGCTGGCGAGGACGCAGCACGCTACGTGCGGTCGCTCGGTGCGAACTGGAAAACGAGAGAGGTTCGTTCGGCTAACCAGCGTGAAGCATCCCCATCGTCGCACAATGCTGTCGATCTGGATTCCGTGATCACCCAGACCCAGCAGCAGATCCTGCCGCTGGACGGCGGATACTTCAGGAGCCAGGAGAGCCTCTCAAAGGCGTCCGGCATACTGTCGGCTCTTTGGAACGATGAATCTTGGCGGTCAGGAGATCGGACCAAGGTTCGGGAGGCCGAGGCGCTGATCGCGACTTCGCGGTGGGCCACAGAGAGCGCGCTGCTGCGCAAGGAAAGCAGAGGTCTTCAACGCCGGACGGATTTTCCCGATGCCAATCCGCTGCTCGCACGATCGATCGATTCCGGTGGGACCGACAACATTTGGGCTTCTTTCCAACCCCAGCAGCAAATGAGCGAAGCATCATGATCGAGATCGTCAGCGAAGATCGCTGCGTAAAGTGCGACCTCTGTGTCGACGCCTGCCCGGACAACGTTTTCGATGCCGTTCCGGACGGCGTTCCGGTCATTGCCCGGCAATCCGACTGTCAGACGTGTTTCCTCTGCGAACTATTCTGCCCGACGGACGCCCTGTACGTGTCACCGCTTTCGGAATCTATCGAGGGCTCGACTGAAGCCGATCTGGTCGCAAGAGGCATCATGGGAAGCTTCCGTCGCGAGATGGGTTGGAAGAACGCAAAGCCGCGGGGGACCGCAGGCGACATGAGCTACCGGATCTTCGAGACCGGAACCATTACACCTTAACTGGAGAGATCAATGAGACGACTTCTATCGACACTCCTCTTGGCGGCGACCGTCGCTTTGGGCGCGGCGGCGGCTAAGGCTGAAGATGCCCCCGCGACCATTCGCTTCGGCGACGTCGGCTTCGGATTTGGAACGCCCTTTGGGGTCGGTCTGCAGGCCATCGCGGACGCCAAGGGGTTCGTCGTGGACGAATTCAAGGGCACGCCCACCAAGGTCGAGTTCACCTACTTTACCGGGACCGGTCCGGCGATCAACGAGGCACTCTCGAACGGCCAGCTCGACTTCGCATCATATGGTGCCGTGCCTAACATCATCGGCAAGGCCAATGGGCTGGATACCGTAATCCTTGCTTCTTATGGTGGCACGACGATCTTCGGAGCAGCACGTCCGGATCTCGACATCAAGTCGATCGCGGATCTCAAGGGCAAAAAGGTTGCCATCCAGAAGGCGACCATCATCCATTGGGGCCTCATCACCGCCCTGAAGAACGCCGGGCTGTCCGAAAAGGACATTACGATCGTCGATCTCAAGAATGCCGATCAGCTCGCTGCGATCGCAGCCAAGAGCGTCGACGCAGTGTTCGGCGCAGACTTCCTGCTGCCGCTTGAGGACAAGGGCGTCGCCAAGATTTTCTACAAGTCATCGGACGCCGGAGCTTCCGGCGATGGTTTCGGCGCGTTCCTCGTGACCGACAAGTTCCGAAAGGCATATCCGCAAGCCACGCAGAAGGTTGTGACGGGCTTCGTCAAAGCGGCTCAATGGCTTGCAGACGACAAGAACCGCGACGAGGCATTCAAGATTTGGTCACGCGCCGGATCGCCGATCGAAGTGATAGCCAAGTCGAATGCCGGGAGCTCGCTTGGCCAGAAATACAATCCACGTCTCGACGCCTTCTTCAGGTCCCGGTATCAGAGCGGCATCGCCTTCGACCGCGAGCAAAAGCTGATCCGTCGCGATGTCGATCTCGATGCATGGGTTGACCGTACCTATGTCGACAATGCCGTGAAGTCGCTCAAGCTCGAAACGCTGTGGCCGGATCGCTCCGCCACAGGCGCCCTTCAGAACTGATCGGAACGTCAATGGCAACGATCGGTGCAGAAGAAGATATTCGCGTCGCTCGCAGCGTACCGGAATTGCGCCCCGCAAGGCTCAAGTCGTTCTTCGTCAGCACCTTACTCGTTGTCATACTGCCAGCAGGGCTGCTCACACTCTGGTGGGCAGCCTCGACGCAGGGCTGGGTATCAGCGCAAGTCTTGCCTCAGCCGGACTGGGTTTTTCAGACCTTCCTCGATCTGGTCGCCAGCGGCGACATCCTCGCCGCGGCCGCAGTCAGCTTCCGCCGAATCGCCGAAGGCTTCCTGATTGGGGCATCCCTGGGGTTCCTTTTCGGTCTGCTAATCGGAAAGTCAAAGACAGCGGACGCCTATCTCGGGCCGACCTTCAGAGCGTTGGCTGCGGTGCCCTCGCTGGGTTGGCTGCCGATATTGATCCTTCTTCTCGGCATTGAGGAGAGCCTAAAGATCGTCATTCTTGCCAAGGCCTGTTTCGTTCCGATGGCAATCAGCACGGCTGCGGGCGCCAGAAATGTGCCCAAAGGCCTAACGGAAGTCGCAGAAGTGCTGCGCCTCCGGCAGACCACCCGGTTCTTCAAGCTGACTATCCCGGCGATGGCGCCCTTCATTGCGAATGGTGTCCGGCTTTCGCTTAGCCAGGCTTTCGTCTCGCTGATCGTCGTGGAGATGCTCGCTGGAACTGACGGGCTCGGCTACATGATGGTCTGGGGAAGAACTCTGTTTCAGCTTGATATCGTCATGGTCGGCATGATCGTCGTCGGGGTGGTTGGCTTCGCCTTGGATCTCCTTCTGAAGCGCGCAGAAGTGCTCGTTCGTCGAGGGAGTGGTGCTCATGTCTGACCGTTCTGCACGGATCAACGGATTTCCTCGTGGCGCAGTGCTGCCACTCGCCGCCGCGCTAATCTGGTTCGCAGCTTCGGCGGCCGGATTTCTCTCTGGCCCCATGGCGGTCACTCCCCTCGAAGTGTTCGTCACCCCCTTCGTCGATCCCTCCGGTCGAGAACTCTGGATGGCCCTGCTCGCGAGCGTCGCCCGTGTACTTTCGGGAGGAATCCTTGGCGGCCTGCTTGGTCTGGTTTTGGGTTATATTGCCGGAATGTACAGGATCGCGGCCCTAGGACTGGCGCCGACTGTCCACACAGTCAGACAGGTCGCCCTGTTCGCGTGGATACCGCTGCTCACGGCATGGTTTGGAAATGGCGAAAGTACAAAGTTGGTCTTCACCGCTCTGTCGACGTTCTTCCCTTTGTTTCTGGCCACTGAGCAAGGTGTCAGGCAGGCTCCCCTACCCCTCATCGAAGCGGCACAGACGCTGGGCCTGCGACCTTGGACCCGCGTTCGCAAGCTTTACCTTCCTGCTGCTCTTCCGAGCATATATATCGGGCTGCAGATTGCAGTCCTTTCGGCATGGATCGGAGCCATCGGTGCGGAGTATGCGATCGGGAATGGCCGTGGTCTCGGAAGCTATATCGCCAGCGCTCGCGATCAGTTCAGAATGGACATCGTTATAGTTGGCGTCTTTGCGCTCGCCGGAGGCGGCGTCGCGTTATCAGCGGCCGTGCGGCTCGTCACCGCCAAAATTTCACCATGGAGCCAGGAAGCCTGATGAACGCCCTCGCACTTGAACACGTGAGCAAAAGCTACATCCTGGAGGGTACAGAACGACCCGCTCTCAAGGACATAAACCTCAAGGTCCAACACAACGAGATCGTCGCGATCGTTGGGGCATCCGGGTGCGGCAAGTCCACGCTGCTGCGTCTGGTGGTCGGCCTCGATAAGGACTACCGCGGCACGATTTCATGGGGTGGTCAGGACACCGCGTCCTTGTCCAAAGTTGGCATGGTGTTTCAAGACCACCGTCTTTATCCCTGGCTGACTGTTCAGGGAAACGTAAATCTGGCCTTCGACAATACCAGCCTTTCGGCTGCGGAGCGACGGGATCGGACTAGCCACTATCTTCAACTCGTTGGTTTGAGTGATTACGCCAAGGCCTACCCGCGCCAATTATCTGGCGGCATGGCGCAGCGTGCAGCGATTGCCCGTGCATTGGCGCAGGAACCAGAAGTCCTTCTCATGGACGAGCCGTTTGGAGCGCTGGACTCGATCCTAAGGATGCGGCTTCAGGATGAACTCCTCTCGATCTGGGAAAGAAACAAGGTTTCCATCGTCATCGTTACACACGACGTCGAAGAAGCTCTGTATCTCGCGGACCGCGTTCTTGTGATGGAGCCCAACCCTGGGCGCATCCGCGATGTCGTGGAAGTCGAGTTGCCTCGACCCAGGGACCGCGGCGATCCTGCTCTCGCTGCGCTCAAGCGGAGGTGTCTGGAAACTCTAATTTAAGGTAATGCCGGATGATCATGAGCGTCTCTCAGAGACATTATGCTCACTCCCCTCGTCATCATAGGGGCGGTTTTCGATGGGAGAATAACCCCGGCTGGCGGAAGTGAATCCATAGGATGCTGATCCAGGGCGGCGGGTGTTCACCTCGGTCGCATAGCGATGGGGCGCGTCGATTCGCGTCGCAAGCGCTCCAATGATGTAAGAAAACGCCTCGCCTGCTCTACAGCGGAGGCGAAGTTATTATCGTCAACAGCCGCAAAGGTCGAAGCGAGGCTCTCTGTCTCGCTAACAAGTTCAGCAAGGGGCAGTGAGCTTCCGGCGGCGTCATGCAAAGACGCTATTTCCAGAACGCTCGTGAGCTCGCATACCAATTTGTCGATGATTGCCCGCCGGTAAACTCTTTTAGGGGATATGGGAGTGCTGTCGGCAGCGAGTGGGTCGACGTTGTTTGAATTTGTCATATTTGAAGCAGCTTTCCGGGACTGAAATGGCTAGCGCTCTGAGCATTAAGAGAACGCCCAGAAGCCCGAAACTATGACGCCCAAAAACATAATGAGGACGATGATCCTTTCTGCTCGGGCACTCATCATAGGCTCCTTGCAGTTCCGGTCATCTCGATCGACCAACATAAAGAACGCGCATGTCCCGCCCTTCTCCCGATACCAATGAACGATAGGAGTTGGGGGCCGGAATTCTGAAAGTCGTCGATCAGCATGTTTCGATACCCGTGAGCCAATTTCCTGTCTCGGCTCCCGCCGAGGCAAAGCAGCGTCGGCAGTTTCCCATTCTTCTACCTCAAGCGGCTCTCGAGCTGTCGCTGGCACGGCCCAAAAGCGTGTGGATTGCCTTGAGGACCTCAGCTTGTGAGCCGAAAGAGTGTCCGTCCAGATCGTGCACATGGAACTTCACGGCAATAAAGCGCAGGCGCCCCTCGTCCGGCACAACTATGCCGACTGGCAATCCCCGATATTCGATAACCTGCTTTGACATGTCGCTCTTTCGTCGCTGCTCGATCGCATAATCTAGTATATGATAGACTATATCCGCGCGGGCCAGGCTTGGCGTGGTCCGCCTTGCTGAATATCGAGTGCTACGAGGAAAAATGTTTTCCTTTAAATTGCAGTAGGAGAGATTGAAGGTAGCGCGGGGCGATCGTGGTACGACCGCCCCAATGATGATCTCATTTTACAGGACGGATGTTCATTGCCAACGTATCCTCGTCAGACCGGGGAACGATAGTGAGTTTCTTGCTGAGGCCCCACGCGGTGATAACCGAAGTGATGCCCAAGTTTGGTCGGTCCGAAGCGACCAGCGCGTTTGCGTCCTTGAGCTGTTGCTCGCGCTTCTTAGGGTCCATCTCGACGCCTGCCGCCGCGATCAGTTTGTCCAGGGCTGGATTTGAGTAGCCGCGATTGTTGTAAGCGCCGAGCTTTGTCTTGGGATCAAAGGTATGAACCAGTGACGAAAGCGTGTAGTTCGATTCACCGGTCAACGTGCCCCAACCGGACATCGTAAACGAGTAGTCGCCGCGGGTGTTTGCGGGGAAGAAGACGGCACCGGGAACTGCGTTGGCGACCGCGTTGATGTTGATGGCAGACAACATTTGGACGATCGTTGTTCCGACATCCTTATCGCCCGGCAGGCGATCGTTGGTGAAGCTGAAGGTAACCTTGAAGCCGTCAGGGTAGCCGGCCTCCGCCAGGAGCCCCTTTGCTTTCGCAACATCCGGCTCAGGGACCTTGATATCCGGATTGTATCCAAAGATATTCGGCGTCACCAGCTGTGACTGAGGGGTGCCCAGCCCTTCCATTGCAACCTCGGCAAGGGCAACACGATCAATCGACAAATCGATGGCCTCGCGGACCTTCGGATCCTGGAACGGGTTTTTTGGAAGTGGCGTGCCGTCGTTGGCGGTAATCTGCGCCGGCTTATCCCTGAAATCGAACGAGAGGTTGAACCGATACACACTGTTCTGCTTGACGATCGAGACATTGGGATCGGTTTCCAGTGTCGGGACGTCAGATGAGGGAACACGCGAGATCAAATCGACTTGGCCGGCTTTGAGCTGGGCTACACGGGCAGCATCGTTTGGAAGCTCCTTGCGGACAACCTTTTCCCAAGGCTCCTTTCCACCCCAATAGCCGTCGAAGCGCTGCAGGACGAGTTCTTCTTTGGGAGTCCAGGACACGAACTTGTAGGGGCCTGTACCGATTGCTGCTTTGCCTGAATTGAAAGCGGCTGACGATTCCTCCGGCGTATTGAGCCCCTTGGCCGCATTGTGTGAGACGATGAATAGGCGGATGAAATCGTTCGGCAGAGTAGGAGCTGGTCCGGTCGTCTTTACGCGAATTGTGTGATCATCGATGATCTCGGTGCTCGCTACGCGACGCACGTAAATCGTCGGCGGATTGGGACCGGCAACGTGAGGAATTCGTTCGATCGAGAACTTGACATCCTCCGCGGTAAAATCCGATCCGTCGTGAAACTTCACACCCTTACGAAGTTTGAATTCCCAGGTCGTGTCATCAATCGCTGCCCAGCTTTCCGCAAGGCCGGGTTCAAGCTCCAAGTTGTTTCCCGACTTAATGAGCGTATCGAAAATGTGCTTCATCGCTTCGGCGTGCGTGCCGGCCGATGTAAAGTCCGGATCGATTGATAGCGGGCCTGCACGGACGCCGATCGTCAGATCGTCAGCAAGTGCAGGGAAAGATATCCCACCTATCAGGATCGCCGCTAATGCAAGCGTTTTGGTATTCCGTTGAATAATCATTCTTCATTTTCCTCTGATGAAATGTCCGTTGACCAGTTTGGTGAATCGACGACGACCTTGCAGAGCAATTCGGAGAGCATCAGCTTTTCAGCGGCCGTGAGGCCGGCAAGCATTTCCTGCTCTCTTTCGATTTGCGGCTGCATGCATTCGTCGACAATGCGCTTCCCTTCGTCCGTAAGGTAGAGGACGAAGCTTCTGAGGTCGGCGGGATCGATTTCCCGCCGAACTATGTCTTTGTCGAGCAGCTTTTGAATCGCACGGCTGATCGTATTTTTGGGAAAACCGGAAGAGGTACACACCGCGCTAGCGGTCAATCCATCTTTGAGTCCGAGCGCGTAGATGACGACGAATTCAGCTCGTTGCATCCCGAACTTCTTCTCGATCCAGCGATAGATCGGAACATTGAAATTCAGCGCCAAGAAATTGATCCGGAAGGAGAACCAGCAAGGATTGTTCCAAAGTTTGGCCGCCACGAGTTCGTCGACATTTGCCTCGTTGAAGCGCTGCCTCCCTCCCTCCCGCAGTAGCGCCGAGAAAGCTTCAGTATCAGCCATTGACAACCCTCGCCCTTTACTTCGCTCCTGGTGTTTCGTCCCGCATGGAACTTGACTGTGGAGTTTTTGGCTGTCAATGTCTTTTTTTAGTTCCGTACGGGACTTTATTTGATCTTTCATCGCCACAAAACGCAGCCACTAAAATCCAGCCGCTTGGTAGGTTTTTCTTCCTGACCAAGCGGGTACGCAGCGCAGAAAATGCTACGCAGGAGACGGTATTGAGAATTGCTGATATGAACTGGATGATGGTTGAGGCGCGTGTTGTGACCGACGACCGTTGTATTCTTCCGATAGGAAGCGTCGAGCAGCATGCTTATTTGAGCCTCTGCGTTGACATGATCCTCGCGGAAAAAGTCGCGGTTGACGCGGCAGCTCCGCTTGGCGTTCCGGTCTTCCCTGTTCTTCCATATGGATTGGCGTCATCGTTCGCCGCGTTTCCTGGAACACTCTCTTTGAGCCTTTCAACCTACGTCGGCGTCATCCGTGATCTGCTCGATAGCATCCACCGCTCGGGCTTTCGAAGAGTTTTTGTGGTCAACGGGCACGGAGGCAATTCGCCGGCAGCAACGGTTATCTCGGAGTGGCTGAATGACAACCCAGAGACCTCCGTCAAATTTCACGACTGGTGGCGGGCCCCGAGGACTTGGGCAAAGGTTATGGCTACAGACCCCGACGCATCGCACGCATCCTGGATGGAGAACTTCCCGTGGACACGACTGGCGGGAGTGGAGCAACCATCGCACGCCAAGCCTCTTGTCGACCTTGCGCGATTTGCACGGGTTGATGCTCGTCACAAGCGCGAGATGATCGCGGACGGAAACTATCACGGGCGCTTCGAGCGCCCGGATCATGAAATGCTAGCGATTTGGGATGTCGCAGTTGCCGAGACGCGTGAAATGATCGAGCAAGACTGGGACTAACGCCCTCACTAAGCGTGGAAATATTTATGACTGGTTTCATACTTCAACGCCTGGTCCAGGCTGCAATCGTGATTGTCGCAATGTCTATGCTTGTGTTTGCCGGCATATATGCGATTGGCAACCCGATCGATGTCCTGATCTCGCCGGATGTCACACAGGACATCCGCGCCGCCATCATTACCCAGTATGGCTTCGACCAGCCGCTCTGGCGGCAATATCTGAGCTTCGCCATGAGGCTTCTTCACGGCGATTTTGGCAATTCCTTCGTCTACAACATGCCGGTTTCGCAGCTGATTATCTCTCGCGTCCCAGCCACTCTCGAGCTCACTCTGTCTGCCGTGCTTTTTGCCAGCCTCATCGGCATTCCACTTGGCATGTACGCGGGATATCGCTCACAGAGCAGCATCGCGAAAACGATCATGGGGCTTTCAATCCTGGGCTTTTCCGTACCGACTTTCTGGTTTGGGTTGATGCTGATCATGACGTTCGCTGTCCAATGCGGATGCATGCCGGCCGGCGGACGGGGTGCAACCGCGACTTTTCTCGGTACCCAATGGAGCTTCTTAACTCTTGACGGCCTGTCGCATCTGGCGATGCCGGCGCTGAACCTGGCATTATTCAAGTTTTCCCTGATGATCCGTCTGGCGCGTGCGGGAACACGCGAAGTGATGGTCAGTGACACCGTCAAATTCGCTCGCGCCGCAGGACTTGCTGAGTTCACCATCCTACGTCACCATGTTTTGCGCCTCATCGCAATTCCGCTGGTTACGGTTTTCGGGCTCGAACTTGCCTCTACGCTAGCCTTTGCCGTTGTGACTGAAACCATCTTTTCCTGGCCGGGCCTGGGCAAACTAATAATCGACAGCATCACGTCGCTCGACCGTCCCGTCATGGTTGCTTATCTGATGTTCGTCGCTCTCCTTTTCATTGTTATAAACCTCGCGGTGGATTTCGCATATCTCGCGTTGGATCCGAGACTGCGGACAGGACGCTCTTCCTAATGTCAAACGACACCTTTCTTCGACAGTTCTGGCGCGACTTCTCGAGAACTCGCATCCCGGTTATAGCTGCTCTCATTGTGCTTCTCATTGTCCTGCTGGCGGTCTTTGCTCCATTGTTGACGCCGCAGAATCCTTATGATCTTTCCCATCTTGTGCTTCGTGATGCTCGCAGGCCACCGGGCTACATCGGAACCGGGGGATATGTTCACTGGCTTGGCACTGACGCGCAGGGCCGCGACCTCTTCTCGGCGATTGCCTATGGATTGCGCATTTCACTGTTGATGGGCGTTGTTGCGACCGGGACAGCACTGGTCATCGGCGCGATTGCAGGCTGCGGCGCAGCTTACATGGGAGGGCGACTGGAAACCGTCATTATGCGGTTTGTCGACCTTCAGCTCTCTTTTCCCGCGATGCTGCTTGCCTTCGTCATCGCCGCGGTACTTGGCCAGGGGCAATACCAGCTGATCCTAGCCCTTATCTTTGCCCAGTACGCCTATTTTGCCCGAACCGCGCACGGAGCTGCGGCTGCGGAACGCCGGAAAGACTACATCGAAGCCGCACTTTCGATCCCGCTGAGTTCATGGCGGGTGCTCAGTCGCCATATCCTCCCCAATGCCATCCCGCCGCTTATCGTCGTCGCAACGGTACAGGTCGCGAGCGCCATTTCGCTTGAGGCGACCCTCTCCTTTCTCGGCGTGGGACTGCCACCGACTGAGCCGTCCCTCGGAATGCTGATCGCAAATGGGTTTCAGTATTTGCTGTCCGGACGTTACTGGATCTCGATATACCCAGGGATCGCACTTATTATTTTCATCGTTTCCCTCAATCTGTTGGGGGACCAGATTCGCGATCAGCTCAATCCAAGGCTCCAACGATGACGGCACCGCTTCTAGAAGTACGGAACCTCAAAACAAGCTTTGAGACGTCTCGCCGCCTCGTGAAGGCCGTTGATGGGATATCCTTCGATGTACATGCAGGCGAAATCGTCGGCCTCGTAGGTGAATCGGGGTCGGGAAAGAGCATCACCGGCTTTTCGATCATAGGGCTTCTTGACGAACCCGGTCGGATTGTTGAGGGCTCGATCAAATTCGATGGCCGTGAACTGGTTGGCCTTCCCTGGCACGAACTCAGGGCTATCCGGGGAAAAACCATTTCCATGGTCTTCCAAGACCCTCTGATGACACTCAATCCAGTTCTCACGATTGGAGCGCAGATTGGACTGGCGCTTGCCGCACACGGTCGGGTATCGGCATCTGACGCTCGACGGCGCGCGATCGAGGCACTTGCACTGGTCAAGATCCCGGAACCAGAGCAAAAGGTCGACTTCTATCCTCACCAATTGTCAGGCGGAATGCGCCAACGCGTAGCAATCGCAATCGCGGTTTTGCATAAGCCGAGGCTCATTATCGCGGATGAACCGACGACGGCCCTTGATGTGTCGGTCCAAGCCGAGATACTGCGCGAGGTGAAAGAGCTCGTTGCAAAGCTTGGAACCGCTTTGATCTGGATAAGCCACGACTTGGCAACAGTCTCGGAAATCTCGCGACGCATCATGGTCATGCAGACTGGTAAGATCGTGGAAACGGGCAGCACGATAGAAGTGTTGACGGCTCCTCGCCACCCATACACCAAACGACTTCTCAACTCTTTGCCGTCGCGAGCAGTTCCGGGCGAGTACCTCGCCCGTGATATCGGTGTTGAGGACGAAGCGCCGCCCACCGCTCCAATTAAAAAAAATGCTACAATTCCTCTCGGTGGTCCATTTCTAGTCATTGATAGCGTCAGCAAACGGTTTGAGAGCAGGGTTGGGCTAATCCGGTCGCTTGGGATTCGAACGGGTCTTGCATCGCCGCCGGCTGACGTTCAGGCTGTCGATGCCGTGAGCCTTGTGCTCAATCGAGGCGAGGTACTTGGGCTCGTTGGGGAGTCGGGCAGCGGAAAGTCGACCTTAGGAAGGATGGCAGCGGGAATTCATGTTCCGACGTCTGGAAGTGTGAGACTTGCTGGGAAGAGCTTGATGAGCAACGGCAGAACTCCGCGAAAGATCACGACGTCGGTTCAGACGATCTTTCAGGACCCGTTTTCGTCCTTGAACGGACGGATGAAGGTTGGCGACGCTATCGCGGAAGGACCGCTGGCCCACGGATTGATCAGCAATGCACACGCCAGCGACTATGTCGCGAAATGGCTATCAGCGGTGGGTCTCGATCCAACATTCGCCGATCGCTACCCCCATCAGTTCTCAGGGGGGCAGAGGCAGCGGGTCGCCATAGCCCGCGCTCTGGCAATGCAGCCCGATGTGGTTGTCTGCGACGAACCTGTCGCATCCCTGGATGTTTCTATTCAAGCTCAGATCATCAATCTGCTGATACGCCTGCGCAGAGAACTGGACCTTTCACTCATTTTTATCTCGCACGATCTAGCCGTCGTGCGACACCTGTGCGACCGAGTTGCGGTCATGTTCAAGGGTGAAATCGTTGAGGAGGGATTGACCAATGATATCTACCGGCAGCCGCGTCATGAATATACGCAGCGATTGCTGGCCGCGGTTCCTGAGCTTCCGGTTGCTCACGACCGCTAAGAAAGTTTCGATAAGCAATGATAGGCCGTGGGAACCTGCACCTTTTCCGAAAGGGCCACAGGTCTGATCGCGAACCGGACCGAACTGACCTCGGATGCCATCCTTGCCTGGCCGAAGGATAACAAGGTCGAGTGGCACTACATCGCGCCGGGAAGTCCGATGCAAAATGGCTATGTCGAGAGTTTCAACGGCCGCATGCGCGACGAGCTGCTCAACGAGAGCCTGTTCTTTGGGCTCGATCATGCCCGCAGCGCCATTGCAGAATGGGCCGACGATTATAGCAATTCCCGGCCGCACTCATCGCTCGGATACCAAACCCCGGCGGACGATGCCGGGATCATCGCCGCAACCGGCTTCAACGCTTTGCAATATGGAAGCTTCGCGTTTCCGCCGGTTGCGTCCATCACGCCTTTTAGCTTATCAAAAACTGCCGAAACTCTAATCGCAGCAGGATGAAACGTCAGTGGCAGGTCACAGCTCATGGCCTTAATGGCCGGAATGGATTGGAAGAAGATCCGCCGGGCAGATTTTGATCTTCGCGTAACCTTCCACGGGAAAACGATGATCATTTAGACAGAGGATGGGGTTCCAGATCGAGCCCCCAAGCTATCGGTTGCCAGCATTCGGAAATCGCTGGACAAGGCGGCGGAGCGAAGTCTTTTGTAGCCTAACAGCTGAACACAAGCTCCGGCAGAACCGCCTCCCAGGTATCACGGCGAAGGTGTACTCGAAACTCTTCGAGATTGTCATACCTGCACCAGCGCACGATTGCACCCACCTCGCCGCGGAAGAAGTTGAGCCCATCAGGTGGCGACCAGCTTTTGGCCATTCGTCCGACAACTTGTCCCCGAGCATCTTGTATTATCCAGGTGAGGCCATGGCGCACGATCTGAAGTGGGTCTCCTACCTTCGCCGCCGAGATCGCGGCCAGCGAGGGATCACCGGGCGCGAGACGACCAGCCCACGACAGGTCCACTGTCTTGAGGTTTGGCACCTGATATTGTTCGTCGGGAAAATCAGTTCCATCGGAGATTGCAGGCGCGGCACGGCGGAGCACATGCTCTTTGCTTTCCGGTACAAATGGATGCTGTCCTTCGGAAATAACTGCAAGGCTACGACGCGCCCTGGTCATGGCGACATAAAAGAGGCGGCGTGGCGCATCGGGATCCTCACCCTTAGAAGGCCTATCCCAACCGCCATTCAGAATAACGACATCGTCGAACTCCAGCCCTTTCGATCGATGCGCGGTCAGCAGCAATAGTCCACGCTGATCGCTGCGTGCATCACGAGCCCACTCGGCGAACCACTCGACAATGTCTGGCACAGGCATAGTTTTGTTTGCGAGTTCCTTCGTCAGCGCGGCGATGCCTTCGGCGATCAGCTCCGTCCAGCGGTTGGCCGGTATAGCGTTCAGGACCGTCAACAGATCGCGAATTCCCAAGAGAAGAGTAGTATCGCGCCGTATTGCGTCGATGAACTGCTGCATTTCGCGCAGACGCCAAATGCTGGGCAGGCTCTCGTTTGCCATCTCTACCGGAATACCCAGTTTCTCCGCATAAGCACGTACCGGCGCCAATCGCCGCCAGTCACGAGCGATCACTGCGGCACGCGACCAACTCCAGTCTGGATCAAGGCGCGACAGTCGTATCAGTTCGTCTATTGCGGTCATTGCTTGAGCGATTTCGCTTGATGGGCAGTCTAAAACCTGAACCCGCCCATGTGCGACCGGGTCAACCCCCGCCAACTCGCCACCGGGTGGTTCCTTGCTGCGTTTGCGATCAATCGCTATGTCATGACCGGTTTTCATACGGGCCGCGGCTGGCGCGATGACTGCATTGGCCGCCGCAATGATGTGTCCAGTGGAGACAACAACAGCGGCTTGGTGATAGGTTACCAGGGAAAGAGCGATGCCAGTTCGTACATGGTTTCGACGAATGTTGCGTTCGCACCCCGTCAGATTAATTCGGTTTAGCGAGCAATTCCTTGCGACAAATCATGGGATACGATAGTTATTCGGTCGGGCCTGGCCCACGAGATCGCCTTTGCGGTCGCCCAAGAGCCTCGATGGAAACGTCGGAGGCTTTTGAGTTTTTAGGCCTTCCGTTCGACATTCTCAAAGCAGCTATGTTTGGATCCGAGCATCGGCCGCTCGTCTTCCTTGATATGCCAGTTGTGCCATCGGCGAAGTCTCTGCCTAGTCTTGAACTCGTCAGGTGCCCACAAACGTAGGTTTTAAATGGGCGGACAGAGCGTGTCCCCTGATACCAGGTAAAGGTGCTGTCGAAAGCGAGCGCAAGAACATGCCTGGCAGCATTATTAAATTTAGTATCCACCACACGTTCCGTGACGGCTAGCTAACGATCGAGCATCTCGAGGAAGCGCTGAAGTTCCCCACTCGGCATGTTTACAATGTGGCCATCTTCCGGATAGGCAGCCGAATTGACGTCGGCGACGTATTCTTGGAAGGCGGCGATCCTCTCGGCTTGCAGCCGCTCAAACTCCGCAGAAAAATTGCGATAGACCTTGGAATGGCGAGGGACCCGGCCCTTGGTCTGACCGAGAATGTCGTCTGCAAAAAGGTACTGGGCGTCGCATCCAGCGCCGGCGCCCATCGAGAGCATAATGAGCGGGGTGCGTTGAGATATGGCGGTTGCCACTTCGACCGGAACAACCTCGATTTCCGCTCCGATGGCACCTGCAGCCTCCAGCTGACGCACGGCATTGAAGACGTCCATTGCCTGTACGGCAGTCTTTCCTACCGCCTTGAAGCCGCCAGTCCAGGTGGCGCGTGACGGAATGAGCCCGACATGGCCTATCACTGGAATCGCCTCGTCGGCCATGCGCTTAACAGTCGCAAGGCTCGCGCTGCAATAGACCGCGTCGGCACTGGCTTTGTAGACGCGAAACGCCCATCGCACGAAATCATCGGCGGTTCCGATTTCGAAGAAATTGTCGCCCGGCATGGTGAAGAGGTTCGGCGCTGCATCACGGTAACGCGGATCACAGATGAGCTCCGGCGGAACGGAAACAATATCGATGCCTGCCCTGTCGGCGGCTTCGGCTTCCTCTAGCGTCAAGACGCGCAGCATAGTAAGCTGCCGCTTACCTTTCATTGATCGCAGATCTGCAACAGTCGGTCGTGTCTGACGCATGGTAGCCTCTTTTATCCGTCGATGTTTCTGTCAGCCGATCATCATCCAGACGGTGTCGGCTTCCGTCTTGATCGGGAACGTCTTTAGGTTGACGCAGACCGGGGCGCCCTTGGCTTCACCTGTCTTGTAATTGAAGCGCCCGTTGTGTTTGGGGCACTCGATGATGTCACCCATTACCAGGCCGTCAGCGAGATGGACCTTCTCATGAGTGCAAAGTCCCGCTGTTGCAAAGTACTCGTCGTCCTCGGAGCGGTAGATGGCGAACGTCTGGCCGTCGTGATCAAACCGGATGAGATCTTCGGCTTCGATGTCGTCGACCTTGCACACTTCAATCCACATTATGGTTCACTTCCTTATTCCGCAGCGCTCGTCGCACCGTCTAGATGATGAAATTCGTCCTTGTAGGGCCGCGCCGTCGGAGGCAGTTCGCGCTTGAGGAAGTAATCCTCATTTCGCAGCTGCCGGATCAATACCGGGAAAACTTCCCTGTAGGCGTGCCACATCGAAGGGTTGGGTTCGGGTAGATCGTGCTTGATCAGGGCATGCAGTCGCGGCAAAGCGTGGAATGGCACCATCGGAAACATATGATGTTCGACATGATAGTTCATGTTCCAGTAGATGAACCGGCTGATCGGGTTCATGTAGACGGTGCGCGTGTTCAGCCTGTGGTCGATGACGTTGTCGGCAAGCCCAATATGTTGCAGCAGCCCGGTCAACACCATGTGCCAGCAGCCATAAAGACGCGGTAGTCCAATGAGCATCAAAGGCAGGAACGAGCCAATGAGCAGGCTAAGAGCGATCGCTGCAACGTAAATCGCAATGTGAATGCGGGCAGCAAAAACGACCTTCGGCCATTCGCTTTCCGGCACGAATGTCTTTTCTTCTGGTGTCACTGTCCCGAGGCTGTTTCGAATAAGTGCGATCATCGAGTAGCAGGCATCGAGAATACCGAAGAAATTGACGATCACCCGGATCAGGTCGGGCGGGCGCATGACGGCAATTTCCGCATCGCGCCCGACAATGGTTGTATCGGTGTGATGACGCGCATGGCTCCAACGCCAGGTCACCGGATTGCGCATCAGCATGAAGCTTGCGATCTGGTAGATGACATCGTTCATCCAACGGGTCTTAAAGGCGGTACCATGGCCGCATTCATGCCAGCGCGAGTCCGATGACGATCCGTAAAGAACACCGTAGACGAACAGGAAGGGAATGCAGAACCAGGTTGGCCAAAAATAGATCGCGCCCGCTGCCGAGACAGCGAATGCAGCGAACCAGATAAGCGTGTCGCGAATGGCCGGTAGATCGGAGCGTTGCATTAGCTCCTTCATGGTTTTTCGCGGTACGTCTGTATGATACCAGTCCGCCGAGGCCAGCCCGATCTCGATTGCTCGCTTCGTGCTTTCTCCGACAAGACTGTAATCGCGCTTCATCATGATCTTTTCTTGCTGTTTATCTGTCATTGCGACATCACCTCGACCAGGCGCTCGACGCGGCGTTGGCGGGCCGCGCAAGCTTGGGAAAAACATTGGATGGCTCTGGGAACTCATCGTCCGGGGCTGCTGCAAGGGAGGTAATCCTGTGGGCTGCATCATCGAATGCGCCTGCACCGTCGAGTATCCGGAAGGTCAGGTCGTACGCTCGCTCGTCACCATGCGAGAGCCAGAGAATTTCTCCACGCTCTCGCGCAAAATTTTCTCCGCGCACGTGATTGGTCGAAGGCTCGATGCCAAGGGCGTACTGGCCGGCCTGGAAGTTTTGCCAGACGTAAGCGCAGGGAAGTTGCTCCTTGATTGTCTCGATCTCCAAACCCAGCTTCAATCGATCATTGAGGACGGCGACAGGCACACGTCCAGCTTCGTCTGCGGTCATGGAGTGCTGCCAGACCTGTTCACGAAATTGGGGCTGCGGGGCGACAGCTGTTCGATACCCGGCATCCTGTCTGCGAAGATCTTTCCCCGCATGCGACGCCCAGACCACGTCTTCGATTGGCGCCAGGTACCGTGTGCCGGCATCAAGCAACGGATAGCTGACATTGATGTGGTAGAAGAGCATGTGAGGCGTTGGCATGAAACCTTGGTTGATAACCCGGTCGGTCACCCTGATTTCGTTACCGCCGACGTCGGCTTCTATCCTGCGAACGAGATGCAGATTTTCTCCAAACACGGCTGCCTGCTGGACGACGCCTTCAGCCCACAGGACACAACGGTTATCGATCCAACGTTCACCATAGCCGACCAGGCGGGCTGGGATATTGCCGATCCGGCCATGGAGCGAGTGGTGAATGGTTCGCTTGCCCGGATAATTGAAGTGGTCAGCAGGGACTTCTTCCGGGCCAAGAATATGATCTAGGCCGCAGGTGACCAGCAATCCTGAAAATGACCGCGCCCATGCCAGCCCCCCCTCACCCTCGTACTCATGGAGGGCCGGGTTTCTAAATCCCGTTGGCGAATTCCAGGCAATGCCAAGCCCCTTGTAGTCACAGTCACCGATGTCCATCGCCCGATCGACGAGGACTGTGAAGCGCAATCCGCTTCCCGTGCGAAAGTCGAGCATACGCACACCGCGCTCGACGCCGTCGGAAAGCGTCATCAATCTGACGCCGGCGACCTGCGAGAGGCAACCCGCCCGCTCGGCAAGTTGGCGTTGAGTTAGCGTGTGACCGAACAGTTCTACCATGGTCGATCCACCCTCAATGTAGCGCCGCTTCGCCCGCAAAGGCCGATTTGTCGACGCCCATGATAAGGCTTTCCACCGTCAGGAGATCCGTCTGGGCAACGCTCATCTCGGCCACCACCTCACCGCGCCGCATGACGACAATCCGATCGGCCACCTGGAAGACGTGATGGATATTGTGTGTGATGAACAGGACGGAATGGCCCGCTTGACGCATGTCTTTTACGAAACGCAATACGCCGTGCGTTTCTTCGACGCCCAGATTGTTGGTGGGCTCGTCGAGGATGATGACCTTTGCGGCGAATTGCATGGCGCGCGAAATGGCGATGGACTGTCTTTCGCCTCCAGACAGTGTGTTGACGGCTGCATCAGCATCAAGTTTCTTGGAGATGCCGACCCGCTTCAAGAGTGTGGATGCGGCTTCGCGCAGTCTTGCGAAATCCATCGGGGCGAAGACGCCAAGAAAGGAAAGTGTCGTCGGTTCGCGGCCTAAGAACAGGTTGCGCGCGATACTCAGGTCTGGCGCAAGCGAGGTATCTTGGTGGATTGTCTCGATCCCGAGATCCATGGCGTCCCGGGGCGACTTCACCGACACCTTGTGGCCACCGACAAAGATGTTGCCGCCGTCGGCGGGGTGGATGCCGGAAATGGCCTTGATCAGGGTCGACTTGCCGGCGCCATTGTCGCCGAGCAGCGCAACGACTTCGCCCTCGTTCAATGTGAAAGAGGCGTTGCGCAAGGCGCGAACATTGCCAAAGGACTTTTGCAGGTTTTCCAGTCGAAGGACTTCCACCATTTCAGCTCCTTGCGACCGTCTTTTGCAGCAGCGCGTGCAAGACGAGCATGACGAGGATGATGCCGCCGACAAAAATGTTGTATGCAAGGCCAGGCACGCCGATCAACACAATGCCATTGCGGATGGCGCGCAGCATCACGACGCCGACCACTGTCCCAAGGATGGTGCCACGCCCGCCGGTCAGTGCGGTGCCGCCGACAACGACCATCGCAATGACCTCCAGCTCGTAGCCGGTTCCCGCAACCGGTGACGCAGCTGAGATGCGAAAGGCACTGATCATGCCTGCGAGGCCCGCCAGGACAGACGTCAGGATGAACAGCCAGATTTTGACGCTGTCAGCCGGCACGCCACGGGCAATTGCAGCATTGCGGTTTGAGCCGATGGCCGAGATCCAGTTGCCAAGTTTCGAAAAGCGCAACACGTAGGTCGCAGCCAGGGCAAGCGCTATGAACCACAAGAGTGATACATAGAGCCGGAAGGGTCCGATGGCAAAATCACCGGCGAGAAGCGTCACGAAGATGCCAGGTTGGTCCCATGACTTCAGGGGAAAGCCCTGGGTGATGTAAAGCGCGATACCGCGGACGATCAGCAGCATCGACAGCGTCACGAGGAAGGACGAAATCCTGACCTTGGTGACGATCAGCCCGTTGATTGCGCCGACGAGGACGCAGAGCAAGAGGCCGGCAAGAAGCGAGAACCCGATACCCCAATCTGCATTTTGTACGAGCAGGGTCACGAGAACAGGGGCAAGTGCGAAGACGGCACCCACTGAGAGATCGAACTCGCCTGCCGTCAGCAATAACGTCATTGCCAGAGCAATGATGCCAAGTTCGGGCAGGAAGGCCAGCATGTTGGACAGGTTGAGAGGCGACAGAAAGTTTCCGTCGGCAATCGCAAAGGCCACCAGCACCACGATGAGAATGATGAGCGAGGCAATTTCAGGGGACCGGCCGATAACAGGCAGTCCCCTTGCCCTGGTTGTCGTCACTGATGTCAGCATCGTCATGTTACGCGCTCGCAATCGCCAGACTGTCTTTGTGCCTGCAGCTCACTTCTTGTCGTAGAGCTTGAGGATCGGGTCGACGCTAGTGGCGTCGTAGAGGCTGAACGTATGGATATCGTAGCCGATTGGTTCGCCCGAAGCCGCCAGTGACAGGAGCGAGACGGGCATGAAGCCTTGGGCAGATGGAAACTGCCAGGCGGCGGCGTTGACATAGCCGGCCTTGACCGCTTCGGCCGTTGCCTTCGAATTGCCCCAGCCTACGACCGGGACTTTGCCAGGTGCTAGGCCCGCACTATCAAAGACCTGCTTGACGCTTGCAGCAACCGAATCCCCTAGCGCGATGATAGCTGGTGGATTGTTTGCGAGCATGTAGTCGCTCATCTTCGCGATGATGCCGGCTGGATCTGTGCCGCAATCGACGACATCGTACTGGATGCCAAGCGGATCGAAGACGCTGGCGATGCCTTCCGTTTCCAACTGCTGGTAGCTAGCGCCGGGGACCTCGACGGGAAGGAAGACCTTGTCGCCCTTCTTGACTGCTTTCTTGTCGACCAGGTACTGGGCCCACATCACGCCGGCCGCCTTTAGATCGGCGCCGACATAGGCCTGGCGGTTGGTCGATGTGTCGTCGGTGTTGAAGAAGACGACGGGAATATTGGCCGCACGTGCGTCCTTGACCTCTCCGGTCCACAGGCCCGGCTGCGCCGATGTCGTGGCTATACCGTCGGCCTTGGCGGCAATCGCAGAGCGAAACGCCTCCTTTTGAGAGGCCATGTCGCCACCGCTGAACGAGATCTTGCAAGTGACCTTCAACTGGTCGCACGCCTTTTGGGCACCGGCGTTCCAGTCGAGCCAGAAGGCGTCTGACGGACCGCCGTGCGAAAGCAGGTAGAAAGTCTTCTGGCTGTCGGCCGCCTGCACTGCAGGGCCTGTGAGCGTAAGCGCAATGCCAGCGGCAATGGCGAGCGTGGTGTTAAATCTCATGACCAATCCTCCCGGCCGGCCGATCTCAGGGCCGGATCGCAATCCTTCGGCTCAATCTTCGAGTGACGTTTCCTTGCAGCTTTTTCTCGCCGCTAGGGAAAGGACACCGACGCCTCCCCGCGGCGATGTCTGTTCTGAGGAATAAAGATGGTTTGAGTTCATGTCAACATCAAAACAAATCATAAAGCATCATTCAGTGAATCCGGCGTCACATCATCACTTGACAGCAGACGCTTTGTGGCCAATTGAATGGAGCATTGCATCAATTCGCATCAACATGGCCTTTCACCGAGGCCGCAGCGATCAGAAGGTCCACGGTTGCGGTCCACCATCTTAGACATTGCGCGCGAAGCCGGCGTTTCCCCGGCGACAGTCGATAGGGTTCTTAACAACCGGCCCGGCGTGAAGCTGCGCACCAAGCAGGTCGTTCTTGCGGCTGCGCAAAAGCTTGATTATTCCGCCGAGATCGACAGCGGCCCTGTCGCAGTCAACCCGGGCCGGATCAGGCTGCATTTTGCTTTGCCGGCCGGCAGCAATGCGTTCATATCGACATTTCGCCGACAGATAGAAATCCTCGCAGCAGCCCGTCCGGAGCTCGATGTTTCGGTTATGATGATCGAAGGTTTCAGCCCCGATTCACTGGCGCGCACGCTAAGAGAGCTCGAAGGCCGGACGGACGGCGTGGGCGTCATCGCGCTCGATCATCCGACTGTGCGCGAGGCGATCCGATCGCTGGCTGCAAGTGGCGTCAAGGTTGCGACCGTTGTTTCCGATATCTCGCATGTGCCCCGTACCGCCTATATCGGTATCGACAACAGAGCGGCGGGCCGCCTCGCCGGCTATCTCCTGAGCCGCTTCATCGGGGCACGTCCGAATGCCAAGGTAGCGCTTTTGGCAGGCTCGCTTTCCTATCGCGGGCACGAGGAGCGTGAGATGGGTTTCCGCCACATCCTGAAAGAGGAATTCCAGTCCATCGAGATCGTCGAGATCAGGGAGATGCTGGATGATCAGGATCGGGCATATTCGGAGGCGGCTGCCCTGTTGGAAAAACACCCGGATCTCGCTGGTATCTATAATGTCGGCGCTGGAAGCATGGGGATAGGCAAGGCTCTGAAAGACCGCAATCTTCAGTCTTCGATCGTCTTTGTCGGTCATGATGCTACCGAAGACACCAAGCCATTGCTCCTCGACGGTACCATGGACGCAGCCATTGACCAGAACCCGAGGGTCGAGGCGCGTGAAACGCTCAATATCCTTACCCATGCCGTGCGTGGCCTGCCCTATGAGGGTCATCCACCACGACTGCAGGTGATCTTCAAGGAAAACATCCCGGAATTTTGATCGCAGACGCCGGCAAATTCCGTTCGCGCACTGATGCAGCCGCGAGGCGCAGATATGGCCGTGGCATTGCCACGACCATCAACTTGTCAAAGATATCCAGGCCGAAAGCAGCGATGCGCTGCGATCTCAAGAGGTCGATTGGGTAGCGCGCGCTGCCCTCGGCGGCGCGCGCCTTGTCCTCAAAGGCCCTGTGCGCGCAGTTTCCCATCGAGGAACTTCTTGGCGCGCGGCACGTCGGGCTCATCGAGGTGTTCAATGATCATCGCGATGTTGGGGTGCTTTTGCGCTAGACGCTTGAGATAGAGGTCGTAATTCATCGAGCCGAGACCTGGCGCCGGCAGCTCAATTTCACCGACACCGCGGAATGTGTGGCTCTCGGAGGCGTTCTCGTCGCCGATATCGGCGTGCTTTTCGCTCTTGTCGTCGCCGGAGCGCTTGACGTCCTTGGCATGCCCGATCTTGATCTTGTCGGAGAGCGTGTCGAACACCTGGTTCAAGATCGCATCCATGCGGTCGATATTGTGGGTCTCGAAGTAGTTTGTCGGATCCATCAGGAGGCCGAGGCCCGGGTGGTCAACCTGCGCGAACATCCTGACAGTTTCCTCGACCGAGCCGACGACGTTGTTCACATAGGTTTCGAGCAGGAACATCGCGCCGTGATCATAGGCGTACTGCGCCAGATCAGCGACCACCTTGCGGCACTCCTCGAAGCCCTCTTCCGTCTTGTTCTTGGGATGGTGGACCCAGTCCGATTCCGTGTTGAATGTGCCCGTCTCCGAGATCACATAGGGCGTACCGAGATACTGGGCGTGACGGATGATCTCCTTGAGATAGCCAACACGACGTTCGCGCTCTGCCTTGTCGGGATGAATGATATTGGTGTAGCCGGAAATGCAGGATATCGGCAGATTGTGGTCGCGAAACGTCTCTCGGATGCGAATGCACTTTTCCTTGGTGATCTGGCCCGCAGAGACGTCGATGTCCTTGAAATGCACGTCGAGCTGGACGGTATTGAAACCAAGTGTGCGGATCTTGGCGGCGGTCTCGTCGAGACCATAGGGGAAATAGCCGGTGAATATACCTGTCTGCATCATGATTTTGTTCCTCCCTTGGAATCTATGACTGGATTGAGATTTCGGTGAGTTTGACGGCGCGGCCATTTGCCATGGACCTGTAGCCGGCCTCCACCAGCGCCATGGTCCTGACATTGTCGGCAACCGACAAGGCCGGTGCCTCGCCGCTTTTGATCGCATATTGCAACTGCTCCATCACGCCAATGAAGGCCTGTGGGAACCACATCGTATCCCAGCTTGGCGTCACCCATTTGCCGCCGGTTGCAGTTTTCGATGCGTAAGTGAGGGTCGATGGCTTGCCATGAGGCCAGCCGATCGTGCCTTGAGCGACACCGGCAGTGCCCTCCACGCGCCATTTGATGTAGTTGTCGCTATCGAACCCCTCTTCGCGTGGCCCCGCCCAGACGTCTTCCATCGACACGGCCAGCACATTGCCCGGAAACTTCATCGTCGAGACGGTGATGCCGTCTTTGTGAGCGAAGGCGGTTCTCGGGTCCACACGCGAGACGGTCGTGATTTCCTCGGGCTCACCGAGTAAGAAGCGCAGAACGTCAAGGTGGTGCACGCTCATATTGGCGAGGGTGAGCCGGTCATAACCTTCCAGAAAACCCTGCCAATGGGGGATGGCGCGCATCTCGATCGTCGCCATCACGACATCGCCGAGATCGCCGCGATCTAGGATCTGCTTGAGGACGCGCATCGACTGGTCATAGCGCATGTTCTGATTGACCGAGAGGATCTTGCCTGCCCGTGCTGCTTCGTCTCTAAGCGCAATCGCTTCTTCGAGCGAAAGTGCGAGCGGCTTTTGTGCCAGAATTGCCTTTATGTGTGGGGCCTGAAGCGCCTTGCGGATCAGGGCTGGCTGCTGGTCCGGGGGGAAGGCAAGATCGACGATGTCGACAGTCTCGTCGGCAATCAGTGCCTCGGGGGTGTCATGGACTGTCGCAATGTCCCAGCGTCTGGCCACAGCCTCTGCCTTCGACCGCGTCCGCGATGCGATGGCAACGACCGGGAAGCCGGCTTGGCGATATGCGGCGAGATGACACTCCGCCATGATCATGCCGGCCCCGATGCAGCCGATGCGATAGTCACGGGAACGGATCGGCGGATCCGGGGTGAACCCATTTGTGTCTGACATGTTTCCTCCCAATTTTCTTTTCGTTTATCGGGCCAGCGCCTCACCCGCCGGACCGAAGAAGTGCATTTTTGCCGGATCGCAACTCAATGCGACGGCGCTGTCTGGCGTAACCCGCGGCTGACCGCGCATCAGGGCCCTGAGCTTCTGGTTGCCCGTGTCGATCGTCACGACCGTATAGCCTCCAAGCGGTTCGACTTCGAACACGCGCGCGGGCTTGCCGTGACGACCATCCGACCAAGCTTCGACCTTGAGGTCCTCCGGCCTGATACCGACAGCCGTTACCGTCTTCGGCAAGGCCTCCTGCGATATTCCAATCGTTCCATGTGCAATGTGCTGGCCCCCACCAGGATTGCCATTGAGTTCGGCCGCCATGATGTTCATGACCGGCGCGCCAAGCAAGCGCGCAACGTACTCGCTGGCCGGCCTGTCATAGATTTCGACCGGGGAGCCGATCTGCCGGATCCGACCGTTTTCCATGATTGCCATCCGATCGGCGACCGACATTGCTTCTTCCTGATCGTGGGTCACATAGATCAGCGTCTGGCCGAGTTCCCCCTGGATGCGCTTCAGTTCGACGCGCGTCTCCTCGCGAAGCCTGGCATCGAGCGCAGAAATCGGGTCGTCCATTAGATAGGCGACCGGGTCGCGTACCAGTGCTCTGGCGATAGCGACGCGCTGACGCTCGCCGCCCGACAACTGTGCCGGCGGCTTGTGAAGGAGATGCGCAATGTGCAGCTTGGCCGCCACAGCCTCGACACGCGCTGCGATCTTCGTCTCGGGTACCTTGCGTTCAACCAGCGGGAAACGGACATTGTCACCGGCGCTCATGTGCGGGAAAAGCGCCAGGTTCTGAAACACCATGGCGACGTTGCGGGCGGCCGGCGAGATGTCGTTGACCGGCTTTCCACCGATCAGCACCTCTCCCTCATCGGGTCTTTCGAGCCCGAGGATGAGCTTGAGGATCGTCGATTTTCCCGAAAGCGGTGGGCCGAAGAAACAGAAGAACTCTCCGGGCCTGATGTCGAAAGACACGTTTTTGACCGCAACTGTCTTGCCGTAGGACTTGGAGACATTTCGAAAGGATATGCCGGCCATCAACGCACCTTTGGAGTTGCGGGTCGTATTGCGACGCCACTTGCGGCGTCAAAGAGCCGCACGGCGTCCGGTTCGACGACGACATGGACCACCGCTCCGGCAGACAGGCCGACATTGTTGTCGAGAACGGCCTTGACCGCGACTTGACCGCGGCCGAGATGCACGATGGTGCGCGCGCCGATGCGTTCGACGAAAGTGACCTCCATGGGAATACCGCCCTGGTCGGCAAGTGAGACGCGCTCCGGGCGAAATCCATAGATGACCTGCGTGACGCCGGCGCGCCGAGCGCCTTCGGCCACTTCGGCAAGGAGCGGTGCGCTCACGCCCAATGGACCAAGATCGATCAGCAGCCCGCGATCTGCCTGTGCGAGGGTGCCCTTTAGGCGGTTCATGCCGGGCGCTCCGATAAAATCGGCGACGAAGAGATTGATCGGATCGTCATAGACCTGAAGCGGTGTGCCAACCTGCTGAAGCACGCCGTGATCCATCACGGCGATCCGGTCGGCCATGGTCATGGCTTCCAGTTGATCGTGGGTGACGTAGACCATCGTTTGCCGGAACTGGCGCTGCAGGTGCTTGAGCTCGGTTCGCATGACGGCGCGGAATGCGGCGTCGACATTCGACAAGGGTTCGTCGAGAAGAAAGATCGCCGGCTCGACGATCGCCGAGCGGCCGATCGCCAGTCGCTGGAGAATATTCACCGACAGCTTTGCCGACGGCTGCTTCAGGAAAGGCGTCAGTTGCAGGAAATCTGCCATTGCCAAGACGCGCCGGTGTGTTTCAGCTGCAGCGACGCCGCGCACCTTCAGCCCATAGGCCAGATTGTCGTAGACGCTCATGTGGGTGAAGATCGCATAGTTCTGGAAGACGAAGCCGACGCCACGCCGGCCCATGGCCACGCCGTTCATGTCCTTGCCGTCGAAGAGGATGCGTCCTTGCGACGGGTTTTCCATGCCGGCAATCATGTTCATCGTCGTCGACTTGCCGCAACCGGATGGCCCAAGCAGCGCCATGAACTCGCCGTCG
Source organism: Rhizobium sp. S163 (assembly GCF_030380805.1). Taxonomy (NCBI): domain Bacteria; kingdom Pseudomonadati; phylum Pseudomonadota; class Alphaproteobacteria; order Hyphomicrobiales; family Rhizobiaceae; genus Rhizobium; species Rhizobium sp. S163. Next base: position 35,464 of record NZ_JAUDSA010000007.1, read on the forward strand.
TGAACCTCGAGCTCCATTTCCTTGAGAGCGGTGAATGTCCCGAAGCGTTTGACGAGATTGTTAAGGTGAATGGTGGTCACGCAACGCGCTCCTTCCTGGCAGCGTTCATTCGCCCGATGGCGAAGGCAACGAGGATCGAAAGGACAAGGAGGATCGCAAGGGCGATGGCAGCGACATAACCCCAGATCAGATCCTGCTGCGTGACCTTGTAGATGTAGACCGAGATGGTTTCTGTCGCGACACCGGGGCCGCCGCCGGTCATGATGTAGAGCGTATCAAAGATCTTGAAGTTCTCGATGACGCGGATCGCAAGGGCGATGATGATGATCGTCTTCATCTTCGGCAATACGATCGTTCGGAAACGCTGGGCCCAGGAGGCGCCGAGCAGGGTCGCCGCACGCATTTGGTCTTCGGGAACGCCGACGAGACCCGCAAGCAGGATGAGAAACATCAGCGGCGTCCATTGCCAGATATCGGCCACCATCACCGCGATCAGTGCAGTCGTCGGGCTTGATAGCCAGGCAAGCGTGATCGGTGTTCCTGTCAATGTCGACAGGATGTTGTTGATCGGTCCGCCCGACTGAAACAGCATGAAGAACATGTAGCCCGCCACAGCCGGCACGACCATCATCGGGATCAGCATGATGGAGTAGAACAGCCGCTTTCCGACAAAGTCGTCGATAAACAGGATGGCAAGGCCGAGGCCGAGCAGGAATTCGACGGGCACGCAGATGGCCATGATCAGCGCAGTTCGCCCGAGCGCGCTCCAGAAGCGACCGTCGACGGCAAGATCGGTATAGTTTGCAAAGCTGTTCCAGGACTGCCAGGCTTGCCACCAGCCGACGCCATCGAGCGGAGACCAATCTGTCATGCTTATATAGAGCTGCATAAGCAGCGGAAAAAGCGCGATAAACAGGACGAGTACTTGCGCTGGCAGCGTCAAAAGGAGCCCCAGCTTACGTGCCTCGGGCGCAGTGTCGGATGTCTCTGGCGCTGCGATGGGCAGCTTCTTTTCGGTTGCAACGGCACTCATTGCTTGAGAGCTCCAAAGGTCAGCCCGCGAACGAGATGGCGCTGGATGGCGATCCCCATGACGACGGGCGGAACGGCGGCGATCAGGCCAAGGGCGGCCTTGGCGCCGTAGAGTTGCCCCGTCATCGAAGACGAGAGTGAAGCCATGTAGACGGGAATGGTCACCCATTCGCGCGTCGTAAGAAGCAGCGAAATGAGATAGTCAGACCAGTTCAGGATGAAGACGAAGAGCGCTGAGCTGGCAAGCGCCGGACGCATCATCGGTAGCGTGATCTTCATGAAGACCCGCATCCGAGTGCAGCCCTCGACGAGTGCTGCATCCTCAATCTCCCGCGGCATGTCGTCGAAGAACGTCTTCATCAGCCAGAATGCGAAGGGCAGCGTGACGATACCGTAGATCAGAGAAAGACCCCACCAGGTATCGATCATGCTAAAAAACGCCCACATGATCATAACCGGGATCATAACGGCCATGGGCGGAAAGAGCCGGAGCTGGATGAGCGCGAGTGGAAGGTTCTGCCCGGATCCGAAGCGCGACAGTCCGTAGGCGGCCGAGGTGCCGCACACCATGGCAATCAGGGTTCCGAAGATCGCAGACAGCAGGGACGCGACAATTGGCTTGGCGGCAGTGCGATCCAGGGCGACGATGAGGTCCGTTGTCGAGGTGCCGAAGATGAAGCGGAAATTGTCGAGCGTCGGGTTCCTTGGCCACCATGTCAGATCTGCGCCGCTGGCCGACCACTCGGCAATCGGCTTGAACGCCATAGAGGCCATCCATACGGTCGGCACGAGCGTGACTGCGAGCGCTGCAAGGATTGTGCAGTATCGGAAGATTTCAAAAGGTAGCGAACGGTTCATGACAATCACGATCGAGACAGGGTGATTGGGTGTGCGGGCATATTCGCCCGCACATCCAGCGTCTGGTCGTCAGCTTTCCAGCGGATCCAGCAAGGTCGGCCAGGCCTGCTTGTTGGTCTTGATGGCTTCAACGAGCTTGTCTTCGCCAACGCGGCGCGCAATGCGCGTCCATTGTTTTTCGGTGTCGGCCATCGCTTGCTGGACGGTCTTGGCCTTGGTGAGCGCTGCGACAAGGTTCTCGTCGAGTGCGCTGTGGAAGGCCGTTGCACCGGGATAGTTGATCGAAGGGACGACACGGCTGACGGTCTCACGCACGACGTCCATGTGATAGGCGTGGTAGGTATCGCGAACCAGCGGATCAGCGAAGTTGGCTAGCTGGAACGGATCGAAATAGCCGCCCGGATTTGCCGTCATCCAGGAATAGATCCGGCTTGAACCGAGCCACTGCAAGAGCAGATAACAGATCTCCGGGTTCTTGCTTTGTGACGAGATCGAAGCCGACAGATTGAGCCATAGGACGGAACGACGTACCAGGTGCCCATCGATTTCGCGACCGGGCGGCAGCATTGAGCCGATCTTGCCGGTGATCTTCGAGCCTTCATTGGCCTTGTTGTCTAGGAATTTCGGCAGATTGGAAAAGGCGCATGTCATGGCCGCCCCGCCGCTCGCAAAGTTGCCGTATTGCTCCGGCCAACCCCAGGAGACGGCATCCGGCGAATGATAGGCCAGTGCGCCCACATATTCCTGCGTTGCCTGATAGCCGGCATCCGAGTTGATCAGCGGCTTGCCATCATCACTGAAGAGATACTGGTTCGGCGACGCCATCGAGGTGAAGCGCTGATACCAGTTGGTATAGCCCCATCCCTGGTTTCGAAGATCGGTGCAACCAAAAAGACCCTTGTCCGGCCGATGGAAGAAGGCCGCGATCTCGTCCAGTTGCTTGAAGGTGCGCGGTGGCGCGAGTGCATAGCCGTGCTTGTCGGCAAATGCCTTCTTTTCGACTTCGTCGTTGAACAGATCCGTACGATAGTTCCACGTCTGGAAGTCTCCATCGAGCGATACGCCGTAAGTCGATCCGCGATACTGGTTAAGCAGGGATACGCCGGCCTTGCCATTGACGTACCCGCGCTGCGGGTCGTCCCATTCCGGTTTGTACTGGGCGACGAAGTCGTCCATTTTGATGATGCCGCCGGTTTCTGCGAGATCGCCGAGACGGTTCCACTCGACCGCATAGATGTCGAAGGCGCCGCCCTTGGTGGAGATATCCTGCATCGTCTTGGTGAATTCCTGGCCGTTTGGTACGCCGACCACGTCAAGAACGATGCCTGTCTCCTTTTCCCACAGATCCTTGATGGAAGGAGCGCCTGCAGGGAAGGGCTTTGTCAGTTGCCCGATCGAGCCATCCGATAGACCGAGCACAATCTTGGTCGGCGCCTTGCCGGACCCCTTCAGTGCTTTGACGGCTTCGATTGCGCGCCCTTCCGGCGTATCGGGTCCATATTGATAGCGCTCGGCGCCGTCAAAACCTGTAGGGCCGCCGATCATGCCTGGCGCGAGTGCGTCGGCGGCATAAGCGCGGCCAGGCCGGATGAACTGGGGTGCAATACCCGCGGCTGCAGTCAAGGCCAAGGCACGGCCACTGGTGCTCAGCAGGTCGCGTCGCGACATGCGCATAAAATCTGACATTTGGTGTTCCTCCCCATCGACGGTTCCTCCTCCGTCGATTTTGATGATTATTGACGCGTCATCGGATTGATGTCAACATCATTTCCAATCATCCCAAAGGTTGGTCATCTGGCCGGACTGGCGCCGCTTCACCGCGGGTCTTGGGCTGGATACCGAAAAGAGAAATTGCTGATGCCAGTTAGTTCTATCTGCTCGAACACATCAAAACCAATCATTTTTGTGCGGGCGCGTGGCAGTGAGATGTCGTATTGGCGTTGCGATCTGGTCGAGAGACTTGAATATGAAGCGCCAGAGTGCGCGGCAGCCGCGCGGGGTCTGATGTGTCGCGCCTGATCGCCATGCGCGCCTGTAGAACCAGGCGCGCGTCGCGAATTCTATCCCAAAAGATGACAGAGGACGAAAATGACAGGAACGATCATCATCGCCGGCGCAGGATTGTGCGGTGCGCGCGCAGCCTTCGCCGTGAGGGAACGTGGCTATGAGGGAAAGGTCGTCCTTATCGGAAGTGAGCGGCACGCCCCTTATGATCGCCCTCCCTTGTCCAAGCATGTAGATGATGGATCGCTGTCAATCCAGCACGTTGCCGACGAAAAAAGTTACCGTGTCGCCGGCATCGATCACCTGGGCGGCGTTGACGTGACGACCATCGATCCTGTTGGCCATGTCGTCACACTGAGCGATGGTCGCCATCTGACTTACGACAAGCTTCTCCTGGCTGTTGGTGCGCGACCGCGACTGCTGCCTGGCACTGAAAATCTGACGAAGGTTCTGACCCTGCGTTCGTTCGACGACGCCCTGAAAATCCGTGACGGCATTGGGCCAGGTCGCAGGCTGGCGATCATTGGTGGAGGTTTTATCGGGCTCGAGCTTGCCGCAATGGCGCGCAAACTCCAGACGTCGGTAACGATTATCGAGAGCATGCCACGCCTTCTGGCGCGCGCTGTGCCAGCCGAAATTGCATCCGTCATCGAGGAACGCCATCGGCTAGAAGGGGTCGAGGTGCTGTTGCAGGCGGGAATCTCGTCGATCGGTGAAGACGGTGACGGCGTTCAAATAGAGCTCGCCGATGGCAGTGCCATTGTTGCAGATCTCGCGGTTGTCGGTATCGGAGCCATTCCCAATATCGAGATCGCCGCGGCTGCCGGTCTTGCGATCGAAAACGGTATTGCTGTCGATCACTTCATGCGGACGTCGGATACTGACATCTTTGCAGCTGGCGATTGCTGTTCATTTCCACTTCAGACGTATGACGGTAGCCGAGTGCGTCTGGAATCCTGGCGCTGCGCTCAGGATCAAGGGATTATTGCTGCGGCCAACATGCTTGGGATTGCGACACCTTACGAAGGGGTACCCTGGTTCTGGTCGGATCAATACGACCTCACGCTGCAAATTGCCGGCCTTCCTGGCCTGGCCGTCGAAACGGTGCGGCGCGAGCATTCAGACGGTTCATTTCTTCTGTTTCACCTTGGTTCCGACGGAAGGCTGGTGGCAGCGAGCGGGATCGGGCGAGGTAATGCGATTGGACGGGACATCCGTCTGTGCGAGATGCTCATCGCAGCAAGAGTCCATCCAAAGCGCGAAGAGCTTGCCTCTCCATCTACGCGATTGAAGTCGCTTCTGGCTGCGTGAACCGCAACTTATTAACGGTCCCCTCCTCTCCCCCTTCCATTCCCATAAGGCCGAAAACATCCATGAAAAGCTATGTCTTGACCGTATCGTGCACGTCGACACGCGGCATTGTCGCGGCAATCGCCAATTATCTCGCCGACCAAGGGTGCAACATTACCGATTCCTCCCAGTTCGATGATCTCGGAACCGGGCAATTCTTCATGCGCATCAGCTTTATTTCAGAGCAAGGTGTATCTCAGGACCAGCTCATCGATGGCTTCGGGCCGCTAGCCTCCAGGCTCGGGCTGGAATTTGCTCTGCATGACGCAGATAAGCGCATGAAGGTGCTTCTCATGGTGTCGCGCTTCGGGCACTGCCTGAACGACCTTCTATACCGGTGGAAGATTGGCGCATTGCCGATCGACCTTGTAGGGGTCGTCTCGAACCACTTCGACTATCAGAAGGTTGTGGTGAACCATGACATTCCGTTCCACCACATCAAAGTGACCAAAGAGAACAAGCAACAGGCTGAAACACAGCTTCTCGATCTCATCGAGCAGAGCGGAACGGAGCTCGTCGTGCTGGCACGCTACATGCAGGTACTGTCGGACGCCATGTGCAAGAAGATGTCTGGACGCATCATCAACATCCACCACTCGTTTCTTCCAAGCTTCAAGGGGGCCAATCCCTATAAGCAGGCTTATGAGCGCGGGGTGAAGTTGATCGGTGCAACGGCCCACTACGTGACCGCGGATCTCGATGAAGGCCCGATCATTGAACAGGATGTTGCCCGTATCACGCATGCCCAATCTGCCGAGGATTACGTCTCGATAGGCCGCGATGTCGAAAGCCAGGTGCTTGCGCGCGCCATTCACGCCCACATTCACCACCGTGCCTTCATCAACGGCAACAGGACAATCGTCTTTCCCGCGAGCCCCGGCTCGTTTGCGTCCGAGCGGATGGGCTAACGAATACAGTCCCGTTCAACGGTGGAGCCGTGAAGTTCGAACGCGCGCCAATGCGGGCAAATAACCCATGCGCGTGACGCTTCTTGCAGAGTTTGCCGAACGTCTGCGCGAGGAAGCTGCAAAGGCGAAGGATCAGCGTCATAGTTCAATGAACTGTTTGGCCTCGACGCCGGGTCGCCCCACGTCAAGACCGAATTGGCGGCCCATTAGAACGAGTATCACCCGCGCCGGACCATCGATTTCGCGATCTCGACGATATCATCGCGGGACGCTGTGGGATCCTCCTTCGACCAGGCAATGCCAAGCCCGATCTTGAAGTCGATCCCCCTCACCTTCTTGAGCACGAAGCTCCGGTTCGGGATATCGGTCGTCCATTCCGGTGCGAAACCGATCCCAAGACCGGCAGAGACGAGTGAAACCAGCGAATAGGTGTCGTCACAGCTATAGGCGACGTTTTTGGTCAGGTCGTATTCCTCAAACTTCTCATTGAAGTACCGTTCGGTGAAGGAGAGGTTTTGCCGGTTGAAGGCAATGATCTTCTGATCGCGCAGGTCCTCGATCGAGATCTCGTTGAGCGAAGCCAGAGGATTGCTCTCGGCAACAGCCAGCAGATAGCGTTCATGGGCAACCGAGAAGAAGCGGAGTGACCCGATGTTTTCCACCGGCCTGATGAAGCCAAGGTTCAATTGCCCCGTCTCCAACCCGCGGATGATGTCTCCGGTGTTGCCTGAAGCGATATGGATGCGGACATCGGGAAACTTGCGGGCGATCTTGCCAAGGAACAGGGGTAGCATGCCCATGGTGGCTGGATAGACGGTACCGATCTTGATCTGGCGGATGCGACTGCCGCCTGCGGCGCGTGTCAGCTCGGTCGTCAGCTCCATCTCGCTGAGGATCCGGACGGCGCGGTCATAGAAGGTCTCCCCTGCCCGCGTCAGCTCAACCCGTCGTGTCGACCGGATGAACAACGGACAGCCCAATTCCCTCTCCAGCGCCATGACATGATTGCTGAGCGCCGGCTGAGCAATATTCATCTTGATCGCAGCCCGACCAAAGTGAAGCTCTTCAGCCACTGCTCGAAATAGAGATAGTTGGCGCAGTTCCATTGGCCCTGACCCTCGCAGCGCTACGTTTATTTACATACTATAGTTGATAAACATAAAGTATGTAAACTGCGAGTTTCACGCATGGATATGCGGAAACTTGTCGGTCGCAATTTTGCTCGCCTTCGTCGGGAAAGGGGCCTGACGCAGGAGGATGTCGAATTGCGCTCAGGTTATAGCCAGCAATACCTGAGCGGACTCGAGAGAGGGCTTCGCAATCCGACAATAATTACGCTTTACGAACTGGCACAGGCACTAGGTGTAAGCCACGTCGAACTAGTGATACCCGAGGGTGCGGGCATCCCCAAAAGGCAAGAGCATTGAGGCTCGTGAGCGTGTCCTAACGAGGCACCAAGATTGAGAGACAACGATAACGTGGCGGTTGCTGACTACCGTATGCCCTGGCGCGCCGCTTTATCGAGCAAGGAATCGAGTTGGTCGCGCATGGCGGTAAGTTTGAACCGCTTCGACCAGCCTAGCAAAGTCTCATGGTCGACAGACATCACTAAGGTCCCCCTGCCAATTGTTCGTACTCGGTCAGGGGCGCAGCAAGTCAGGGACAAGAACAACAGCCTCTTCAGTAGCTGAGGATGGATCAGGTGGCCCTCGGCATGGGAGACAAGCTCGCTGACCTTGGTGAACTGTACCTGTGCCATCGATAGGGTTGCGCGTATGCCGCATTTCGAGTGCGGTGCTTTCGACCACTCAGCAACCTCTCGCTTGAGCATGATGACGCGTTGGTCAGCGCGGGCTGTCTCATAGCGGCGAAAAATCGGGCTGGCAATTTGTGCCTCCGGCGTCGCCAGTGCGGCCGAGGCGTACCCTCCAGAATCTGTCGCCGTAATTTATGGTCGTTAGCCACAGAGCTAACATAGAGAACCTCTGTGCCAGTCGCTGCTGACACAGCGCTTCGCCTCCCCCCGTTTTTGCCATATCGAGAAATCGGGACATGTTCAGTTTCTTCCAGATGCACGGGCAGGGTAAACAGAGGTGTTTCACTCTCCTCAACCTAGTGATGCCGCTTCATTATCTCCTTAGCCTAGCCTAGTGTGTTTTCTGAGGCTGATTCGGCGCAATTTGTCAGTGCTCATCCATGGTTAGTAAATTGAGGCAACACAATGGAAGCTTCCGAGCGGACCATCTCGCAGATACTTACCGAGCAAATCCGATACGAGATACCGCCATATCAGCGACCTTATTCCTGGGAAAAGGGAAACGTTGAGCAGCTCCTTGATGATGTCTGGGAGGCTTATCAGGCTGGCGACGAAGAGTATTTTATCGGATCGCTGATTACGATTGAACGGGCGAAGGATGCGCTCTACGACGTAGTTGATGGGCAGCAACGGCTTACGACGCTCAATTTAATATTTGCAAAACTCCGTGGCAGGATAAGTGATCCTTACGCCATGGTGGATCTTGAAGCACGCGTCCGGCTCCCCAAGAAAAACAAGAACGACGAGAGCAAACCAAGGCTAACTCTGCGCAATCGCGATCAAGCATTCTATCTAAAACATGTGCTAGATAACCAGCCGGTGAGCGTGAGCCTTCGACGCGAGATCGAAAAAGCGCAGGACAAACCAAAGCTCAACATCCTTGAGAACATTGAGGCGATTGACCGTTTTTGTGAAAATAAAGATGAGCTGACGATTCAAGCGTTCAAGGACTATCTTCTTGACAAGGTATTTGTCGTTTTGGTGGCGACACAATCAACAAAGTCGGCCTACCGATTGTTCAATGTTCTCAATGCTCGAGGCATGCCACTTTCTAATGCTGACCTGATAAAGAACTTGCTTTTTGCCCGCCTGATAGAAGGCCGGAGAAGTGATGAACTTGAAGAGCGCTGGCTTGAACTCGAAGAAACCATTGGTATTGACCGGTTGGATCAGTTCTTTGCGCATCACCGCTCGTCCTTCGTCGCGATAAAGTCACGAAAATCGCTCCACGAAGAATTCGAGCCGCTCATCGAAAAAAGCCCAGATCCCTTCCTTTTTCTTGAAGGAATAACGGCTTCTGCCAAGAATTATGTCAGAATTCTTCAAGCTAGCTTCGACGACAGCTCGGCTTTGAGATCGCTTCGCTCACTCCATCGCGTCGCGTTCGAGGAGTGGATTCCGCCGCTCCTGGCATTTCTCAATCAGCCAGTTGCAGGAATGACAGAGGGTGAATTTATCATCCTTCTCGAGAAAATAACGTATCAGAACTGGATCCGTCGGCTTGCGTTCACCGCGCGGCTGACTGTTTATTTCCAACTGATAAACGCCATACGAGACGGCAAAAACGCCGACGAAGTTGTAGCCATAATTCAAGCCAGTTCCAATGATGTCGAGTTCAAAACGCTGCTCGACGGTGAAGTCTATGGCAGGCCGTTCGCGCACGCCGTGCTCATGCGATTGGAAGAAGCTGATCAAGATGAATCCGTTACAAAGACTTATCGCGGCAAAATCACTATTGAGCACGTCCTTCCGCAGGCACTAAAGGACTCCTATTGGATTGAAAGATTTACGGAGGATCAGCATCGTTCTTGGCTTCACCGGTTAGGAAATCTAGCTTTATTGGCAGGGACAAAAAACTACAAAGCGCAATATTTCGCATTCGACAAAAAGAAACAAATATACGCAGAGAAAAATAAAATTGTATCATTCGATACGACAAAACAAATCCTAGGCAAAAACCATTGGACTTCAGAAGAGGTCGGAACGCGCCACGACGACCTAATATCTAAGGCAATGACCATTTGGGCGATTGGATGATGCAATGGCGTCAGCATCTGGTGATTTCGCGAATTCGCGGTCGACGGCCTGGACTGACGTTCTTGCTCGGCACGCCATTTTCCCACAGCAGCAGTTCGCTTATAAGACCGGCAAAAACGCGTCGGACATCACTCTTGTCATCGACGCGATGGATCTGCTGCACAGCGGTCGCTTCGATGGGTTCTGATTGGTTTCTTCCGACAGCGACTTTACTCGCCTAGCTGCAAGGATCCGCGAGCAGGGCGTTGATGTCTTCGGCTTTGGTGAGCAGAAGACACCGGAGAGTTTTCGGCAAGCGTGCCGTAGATTCATCTACACTGAGAACCTGCTTCCGGCTGTTGCGCCTAACGGCATCGAGCCCGTTCAGGCGCCTACATCGCTCCAGCCACCCACCGCTGCAACGCCGGTCATTAAGCGCGTTATCGCGCAGATGGAAAGTGAGGACGGATGGGTGCCACTCGGTGCCGTAGGCAATCAGCTCGCGAACCTGGCATCGGATTTCGATCCGAGAACATATGGCTTCCGCAAGCTCAGCGATCTCGTGCGAAAAACCAATGCCTTTGACGTCGATCAGCTTGAGGGTAAGCAGCTACGGATCCGGGTCAAGCAGACAGCCAGCAAAAAGAAGAGGTGATTGGAGAGTGAAACGTGTCTGGTTGAAGCAAAGACGCTCACTGGCCTGCTCGGTCCCTCCCGACGTTGCTTCGCTGCTCTCGACGCGCCAAGCGCGCCTGTGCGTCGATACGTCGGCAGGGTTCAACGGTGCTTGGGTAATCCCCCCGTTTTTAACAGGGCTCCGCAGTAGAATTCACGCGGCCATTTTCAGTTTCTGTGCGGGCGTTATGCCGCCGATGCCCATATTGGGCCGTTCGTTGTTGTACGTCCATAGCCACTGCGTGGCGAATTCCTGTGCCTCCTCGATGCTTTCGATGATGTCTTTATCGCCTCGAAGGCAGCGACAAACTCCGCTGGAAGGAGCTGCCATCGCACCCGGCCACTCGGTTTCCTTCTTCCCGTTCTAAAGCCATTTTATCGCCCGCACCGACAGGTCAAGCCCGCGCGGGTTCCCCGCGCCCGAAGGCTTCGGGGCTTGACCTGATCGGCTTTCGGGCGAATGGCTGTTCGGGACGAAGGAATGTTCGCAAGCCTCTTCCGGAGGGATCGAACAAAGGAACACAGGTTGGAAGCCGGTCAATAGGCCAGGCCTGGGCGTGGGCTCATCGCACTCTGGATTTTTCGACTCTCACGGCAATTTGAGCAAGATAATCTGCGTGCCCCTGCAGCTTGCCCAATTCATGCGACAACAACGATAGCGAGACAACGGCGAACTTACTGTGTCCATTGTCGAGTGGGACGCCATCTCGCTTCTTGGCTTCGGCGCTATTCATTGTGAGGAAAAGCAAAAATTCCGACTCCTTGAATTTGCGGACCACCCAATGCGCGAAATTGTGCCTGTGTACGCGATGCATTTCCAGCGTGTCCAAGGCCCTTGCGACGCCATCCGGTATATTTGGGTCGGATGGGATCATACTCAGTGCCCTGCGAAGATGTAAAAATACGTCCGTGTCATTTAGCTTACCCGCGATTGGATCTGTGGTCGGATCATTCAAGCGACGTATTGCATCGAGAACACGTCTCGCATTCAAATCTGCCAAGCAATAGGTTTGTATGAATTTGCCGAGTAACAAAAATTCGTCGTCACCCGCTGGCCGCGTAAGTAACTCGACCGCGCTATCTTCGCCATCGAGCCTAGCAATTAGTCAGTGTATGTCCTTGCTGACTTCCATAGATGTGCTTTTTCAAACCTCAGTCTTTCAATTTCTAGAGTTTTTTGCGGCTCGTAGGCTTGCCAGTACGTCCGCGTTTCCCTCGACATGTTGAGCAACTTGTAGGCCGTCGCGAATATCCAAAGGCCCAGCTTCAGGGTTAAGTAGGATAGGAATGTCAATTAATGACGAAAAGGTAGCCTTCAGGCCAAGTCGCGGATGAGACCATTCGATTTCCGGGCCGAGATGAAGCCATGTGGGGCGGCCTTGGAAAAGTGCCATGTCCACGTAAAAATTCGCCCCAGGCAAGCCCCCTGCTGATCCGGCACTTTCCGCGACATAGGCTTTCGTGAACGCAAAATTGGCCTGCAATTGGGGCACGATGTCGAATGCCGGACGTATCGACGCTGCTTCCCGGATCGCGCGGTCGGCGGTTATATTGCCCTGGTTGTATCGCTTCATCAATGATTCAAAGTGTCCGGCACTCGCGTCCATGCCCGCGCGGCGTCCTCTCATTCTGTATCCAGAAGCCAACACTAACCGAGCGCCGGGATAGCCATCTCGAAGTTCGGATTGCCTTATATCGACAAAGAGCTTCCAAGCGCGATTCAGAAAATCATGCGTATTCGATCTCGATCGCAATGATAAATCACGGTAGGCCACCGCACCGTCGTTCATCACGAGTGTTGGGAAGTGTCTCACGCTGTGGCTGGCAACAATTTCATGAAATCGCCGAAGACGTTTGAGGGCTTGCGCGGCTTTTGGACGCAAAGGGCTAAAGCCAGCCTCCGCGATCATTGAACCGTAGCCGAGCAAGTCAATCCAGCAGGCCACGGACACCTGAAACGGGAAAATTGCGTTCTTGCTAACGGTCGGCTGCGAGTTGCTCATTCGTGACACGTCCTTAAGTTACGTCCTAACATGCCGTAAGCTTTGGGTTATTTCTATTCCCTTATCACTAAGGGATTCTTACCGATTTGGTCCCCAAGAATTGCGTGATCGGGAGTTTCAATATTAGTATCCGGTATGGTCGACACATTGGGTAAGGCTGCTCGATCCGAGCGAATGTCACGCATAAGAGCCAAAGACACCGGTCCAGAAATGGCCGTGCGTAGGTTGATCCACGGCATGGGCTATCGCTACAGGCTGCATAAAAAAAAGCTGCCGGGGCGGCCCGATATTGTCTTTGGGAAGAGACGTAAAATTATTTTCGTGCATGGTTGTTTCTGGCATCGCCATTCTGATTCGGCCTGCAAGCTCTCTCGCGCGCCCAAATCTCGATTGGAGTTTTGGATGCCTAAGCTCGAAGGTAACGTGGCGCGAGATGCCGGGAACGAAGAGGCGTTGCGATCGATGGGGTGGGATATCTTGGTGATATGGGAATGCCAGTTGAAAGACGAGGCTTCCCTTAAACTTGAAATAGAGTCATTCTTAAATCATGAAATCGATTGAATTATTCGCGGGTGCCGGTGGGCTTGGTCTTGGACTGCATGAGGCGGGTTTCAAACCCGTCAATGTCATTGAGTGGGACTCATACTGTTGCGACACCATTAGGGAAAACAAAGCTCGCGGTATGAAGGCGGTCAAGAACTGGAAGGTCACCGAGGGCGATGTGCGCGAGGTGGATTTCAAGGGATACGAGGGTGCGGTACGCCTCGTCTCGGGCGGGCCGCCATGTCAGCCATTCTCTATGGGCGGCAAACATGCGGCTTATGATGATGCTCGGGACATGTTTCCACAGGCAATTCGGGCGGTTCGCGAGGCGAAGCCGCAAGCGTTTCTGTTCGAGAACGTCAAAGGGCTAACCCGCGCGAGTTTTCGCAATTATTTCGAATACATAAGGCTTCAGCTAGAGCATCCCGAGATAAAATCACAGAGGGGCGAGGAGTGGGCGGATCACCTAGCTCGCCTCCAGCAACACCATACAAGTGGTAGCCGGTCGGGTTTAAACTATCGCGTTGTTACTCAACTCGTGAACTCCGCGGACTACGGAGTTCCTCAACGGCGGGAGCGAGTTTTCTTCGTCGGTTTTCGGGAGGATCTCGAAATCAGTTGGCATTTTCCGCTTCAAACACATTCTAAGGAAGCTTTGCTTTGGGATCAGGCCCGTGGAGAATATTGGGATCGTCACAAAGTAGCAAAAAAAGACCGACCTAAGCCAGCGTCGAGACCGGTACTTCGCGAGCTTCCAAATTCGCTTGTACCTTGGCGTACGACCCGCGATGCTTTGGTAGGGTTGCCGGATCCTGAATTCGATCCCCGAGCGAGTGAGCTATTTTTAAACCACCGGTTCCAACCGGGGGCACGCTCCTATACCGGGCATACGGGGAGTCCTCTGGACGAACCAGCAAAGACATTGAAGGCGGGCGTGCATGGTGTTCCGGGTGGTGAGAACATGCTGTTGCGACCCAATGGGTCAGTTCGTTACTTCTCAGTGCGTGAAAGCGCGCGACTTCAGACATTTCCAGACAATTTTCTTTTTCACGGATCCTGGTCGGAGACAATGCGCCAACTTGGCAACGCGGTGCCGGTTGAGCTCGCGAGGATCGTCGGCGAGAATGTAGCCGAACACTTGTCCGCGAGGAAAGCCGCGTGACGGGAACTTCCTATAATCCGCTCGACAAAAGCAATCTCGCTAGAAGTATTGAAAACGAATTGCTCGGTCGGGACCCTGTGCAGTTGTCCGCAGCCGCTGGAATCCAAGGTGCGGGCGTTTACGTGATCTACTACGTCGGTGATTTCCCGCCATATCAGCAGATAAGCGCGAAGAATAAGGAGGGCATGTTCAGCCAGCCAATCTATGTAGGCAAAGCCATCCCGAAAGGCGGGCGCAAAGGTGGAATTTCAACCGATGCCTCGAAGGGAAAAGCTCTAGCTGATCGATTGGGACAGCACGCCGCATCCGTCGAGCAAGCCGCCAATCTCGCACTGGACGATTTCCTTGTTCGCTATCTTGTGGTGGATGATATCTGGATCCCGCTCGGTGAAAACATGCTGATCGAGACGTTCAAGCCAGTTTGGAACCGCGCGATCGATGGGTTCGGCAATAAGGATCCAGGTCGAAGACGCGCCACTCAATATAAATCCCCGTGGGATGTCTTGCACCCTGGTCGGAAGGCCATGGAGAAACTCGCGGACAGTGGAATCACGCCCGAATTTCTAACAGCTCGTGTCGATGATTATCTTGCTGGTCGTCCGCTCGCGAAGCTGCCAAAAGCCATACAGACGCAAGTCGAGGACGAGCAAGACGAGGCGGAGGAGAGTGCGGATGAGGCCTGAGACCTCATCATGCCATCGCTTCAATCAATGAAACCAGCGTTTTGCTCTTCTTGCGCATTCATCAGCCGTCGATAAGCGCTCTTGTCATTTGGATAGGTCGCCAGTCCTTCCTGAAGCTCCCTAACAGGCTCAACTAAAGGCAATGTGATCATGCGCGCTCGCCAGTGACCTTCACGCTTGATTGCGTCACGTTTGTCAAAGATCACTTCCCCAGTCTTGGGATCGAATTTCTCCATGTGAATCTGTGGTTCGAGGCCGTCAGCAGCCTTGGCACGGTCAGTGGCGTCACGTGCGCCGTAACCACGGCTAGCCAAGCCTGTGTGCGATGTTTCATCCGCTGTCCAACGGAAAGTGAACCGACAATCACCATTGCCGTCCAGCGTGTAACTCAAGCGCCGATCTGCATCGCGGGTATGTTGAGCAGTCCCGCCAGCTCGAACGATTTCGAATCCACCTGGCAGTTGAGGGAAGAGCCGCTCAGCCACATCCGCTTGCTCTAGATGGTCGAACAGTCCAGTTTCTTCCGCGAGTCGTAGGATCGGTCCGGTCCGATACTCACCCGACCTGTTGCGCGTGGTCTGAAGTGTCGCCCGATTTTGAATGATGCGTCCGTCCACCACCTCTCTCTCGATCCTTTCGAAGAAGGTCCTGACAACAGGATCATCAACATTTGCCTTGAGGCGAATAAGACCGGACGGCGCACCTCGGCGATAGCCGCCGACGATAATGCTGTGACGGCTTGTCTTGTAAAAATAGCCCCCCTGGGTGCGGCGATAGTCATCGACAAGAGCTGCGTTATCGTCGGAGAGAAGAACAACGGATTGCTTGCCATAGCCACACGCTCGTCCCAACAGTCCCTGTAGAAGAGAGTTGAGGTCCGATGCCTTGGTGGCAAAATCGACAAACCATTTCACTTGTGACGGAAACGCGTCGCCCATCCGAGCGCGGTTAGTCACCACGATGACGAATGGCCGGTTAGGATGCATCCTTGCGCGAATAGCACGTTTGACACTGCTTCCTGAGTACTCCGCGCCGTAATAGGGAATAATCTCCACGCCCTCGCGCTCAAGATCAAGGCGTCGCACAAACTCCGCGGCGGCGGCGTTGTTGTTGAAGGGCCGGATGCAAATTCCTATCGGTGATCCCTCAGGGTCAGCTTCGGCGATTATCTGTAGGATCGCTGTTCTCAACCCTGTTCGGACGGCTTCTTGATACTCCGCCTGCGTACCGGTGTATCCCAACTTTCGCGCCAGGGACGGAAAGCGCGAACCAGACGCGTTATACGCCGCCATCGAAAGCATCGTGAAAATCGGGATCTGTAATCTACGAGAGAATTCAGTGAAACCCATCGTATCCGGCGGAACCACGACGGTCTGATCGCTGATGACCGTGCCTCCAAAATAGTTGAAACCACGATAGGCTGACGTCAGATACTGCCTTACGACCCAGACGGATTCCAATTCATGCATTTCGTAAGGAGTCGCGGAAAGGCCGATGAAGCTGTGCTGCCCAACATTGCCATTCATGGCTTGCTCGATGGCGTCAAATATTTGAACCAGTACACACGGACGTCGCTCTTCATTGCCATCCGTGTTGATGATGATGCGGTCGCTCGCGCCATACTGTGGCTCGTCGATCATCAAAAGAGTTTCGAAACCTTCTGTTTGTGCTCGGCGACAGAGATCCGAGATTTGAAGTAGGCGCTGACCCTGGACCCTACGGTGCACGAAGTCTTCCAATTGCGGACCCAAATGAATGTCACCGAGGGCATCACGTAGAAGATGACCACGATAAAAGTTGATCGTTGGTGACATTTCGAAGCCGGGATCTAGCTCTCCCCACAGGACGCGAGGGCCTTCGGGATCCAATTCGATCTTGATCGAACCATAGAAATTCAAGAAATGCAGGAGTTCGATCTTGGTCTGATCCTCCTGACTTGTGTGGCTCGTCGTAAGATAGATTGGATAAAGTAGGCGTCCAGTCAGGGCGTAAATTATTGGACCCGCGAATTGAAGGGCTAGGGACGTGGTGGTCTTGCCGCTTTGCATCGCGCCCAGCACCACGCCATTTTGGCCCGGATTATCAATCATGCGAAGAATGCAATCGACTGCCGTCAACAACTGCGCTTCGTGGAGGACACCTGAGTCATCCTCCCGCTGAAAGAAACTTCCCACGCGGTCAAGCAGCATGCCGCTTCGCGCCGCTGCGATCGTATCCGCCACGCTGATGAGTACGCCAAGTCCGACTTCGCGAGAATGACGATTGAAAACGAGTTCGAGGTTATGAAGGTGTTCGATGTACGAATTCACCCCTTCCTGGAAACTAGATATGGCTCGGCGAGTCGAAGTCATCAACAGCTCTTTCGTTTCGGTAATTATATTTACAATCGCGAAGAAAAAAATGCAACATAAATAACTGCAACGTTAAATATCGATGTTTTTCAATTAGATGTACCTGTTCAGGTCTATAAGTGGGCTATTCACCATCTTGGGGTTGCGAGGAGAGTTACCGAACCTGGGAGACATGTAGGCGGCTGCCGTCTTTACGACGCATCTTTCCTTCTTGCATAAGCAGGCCGAGCAAGCTCCAAGTCAGATAGTCCTTCGAGCCGCCCATGTAGTGGCTGGCCAAGCCCAAGGCCTTCACGCAGTCGGAATTCATCACTCCATTGCCGTTGGCTTTCGCTAGCTCTAGGACCGCTTCCTTCAAGAGCTTCAGGCCGAGCTGTGCTTTTTCCTCGACGCCGGAAGGAACAATAATCGTGGATCGCGTGCTTTTGCGGCGGCCCGTTGGCACGACTGAGTTCAGAAGGATTCCACCTGTATCGATGGTCCCAAAAGCGCTTATCAATTCCGCTTCTAACTTCAGCGCTTGCAGTTCCGAGAGATCGTCCGCTAGGAGGGTCACCAAGACATCTTGTCCAGCCGCCACTATTTCCTTGATCCGTTCACCCTTACGGCTGTTGTCGGCCTTGAGGTGATCATACCGCCGGACGCCAGTGCCTTTTCCAATGTAAAAAGCTTGCGCGTGCTTCGCTCTCGGATCCTTAAGCGCATAGACATAATAAGATCCTATGATCATGCAAACCCTCTCATGCCCTGACCTTTTGTCGGCCAGTTGCACGGTAGGGATCACCGCCATCTCCCGCGAGATCGAGATGGTATCGGCGAGCATCCAAGATTTCTAGGAGCTTCGCGTGATCCTGAACGCGGCATTGTAAACGGCCGTTTGGCAGTGTCTTGAAGACGACTTTATGCTGAACGGCCATGGCTTCGATATTCGCTTGCTGAAAATTTGCAAGATTGGGATGCGCGGCGACGGATGCGGCGTGACGTGCCATTTGGCGATGTTTTGAAATCCCTGCTTGGATGCGAGAAAGGTCCAAGAACTGAAGAGTATCATGGATGTGCTGTATTTTATTGGCTGCGGTGGCGGCGACTTGTTCGGTGATTTTGGCCACCAACTCCACATTTCTAGGATTGAGAATGAATACATTCGCGTCGGTGACGATGACGTCGAATATCGAATCGAGTTTCAACGTTTCTTCTTCTATCATGACGACAGTGTCATTCACCAACCGCACTAGGCGATTTCGCGCGCCCAAAGTCCCTTTTAGTTGGGTGGCTTTCCGGATTCCGACCGCCCTGCGCCCCTGTCCATCTGTGAACTCCCCAAAATAATATTCTATATCGCGTACATGATCGTTGAGATTTGCAAGATCAGGCAAACCGCCTATGTCGAATATGGCCGAAAGTTTCGCCATGTATTCGCTGTTTCGCGGGCTATAGATCCGACGTGTATCACCGTAATCCTCGGAGACATCGTAAACTTCCCATGCTGTAGCAACCCCCTCAAAAGTTTGGGCGGTGTCCTGCAAGATAGCGCTCAATGCGCCTTTCGTTCCAGCGTCGGAAGGGATGAAATAGCGGTTTCCGTTTTGTTTGAGACCAACTCCTAGGTTCACCGAGGCGATATTCGCCAAATCAAAATCGTTATCAATCATCGTTTTTTTCATCCACTAGAACGTTTCCACCCAAACGGCAGCCCGTTAACGGCATTTTTTCCGGTAAATAATGCCGACGCGAAATGACCGCGTATGTCGCTAGCCGATCGTCACTCTCTGAAGACATTCCTATTTTCACTTCGACTGTATAGATTCTATATCCAAGTATAGCGAAGACGAGATTCATATAATGGAGACGCATATGCCAGAACAAAAACGTTATGAATAGAAACGCGATCATGACCGATGTCAGATCGCGAAGCTCATCTACATTCGCGTCGAAAAGCGGGAGCAGCATCGCGAACAAGTAGGTGAGGAGATGCTCTCTCTGATCTTTGGCGCTTACGACGGTAATCGTCTTTACGTTTTGATGTTTCCTCGCAGTCCTAAAAATTAGATAGAGAAGCACTGTGGGGAGCGCGAACAGAACTATGCAGACGGGTATCCAGATGCGGTCGCAAATAGCGTCTACGCCCCGAACTGCCCAAAGAAGAAACACCGGGCTTAGGCTGGACCATACTAATACGAACCGGACTAACCCCAGGCCTTCGTTTACTTTCTCACTGCTCATAAAGCCCCCAATTTCAGCAGACTAGAAAGTATTACCCTAGGTTTCAATAGGGAATGCAATCACAGGGTTAAATGCTGAAGCGAGAGTTCCGCGTCTGATTAGGCCGCATTATATTAGATATTGTTGTTTATTCGGAAGCGTTGCGTAGCCGAAGGGTTTATCGCACAAGCGCTCTACCGAGCCTTCGACGCAAAACTAGCTGACGAGAAGGTTTCCACTGGTGACCAAGGCTGCCTCATCCGAAGGCCGGTAATTCCAGATCCTGCCGTTCCTTTGTCTCACGATGCCATTCCTGTTCCTGCATATGACGCAGGCTGGCCCTCTCATCTCGATGATGATGGGTCATTTGCATCTTGAGATGCGCAAGCTTGGCGGCATCCTTGGCGAACCTCGTCCGCGTTTCCGCTATGTGAGTGCGGATCGCTGACGTCATGCGGCCCCCACTTCCCTCTGGGTTTCAGTGACGCCTTTCAGGTCGGCTCTATCACTCAGCCTTGCGCGAATATCCTTCGTCTTCAGATCGAGACAGCGCGGCAGGGAGTAGACTTCGCCGCCATGATCAAAGATGACAAAATCGCGCTTGTCGCCCAAACGTTACCTAGCGTATCCGTGTTGGTCAGGGTAGGGATGGGAGCCATTTTCTGCATTTGCTGAGCAGTGCATTGGCGAGGACGATGAGTTTTCGCATGATTGCTGTGACGGCAACCTTTGGTTCGGCACGAGGTTTCTACCTATGTCTTAGGTACAGATTGTTACCCATGTCTCCGGGTCGAACAAAGACCAGAATGGCGGAGAGGGTGGGATTCGAGCCCACGATACGGTTGCCAGTATGCTGCATTTCGAGTGCGGTTATCTCGAACCTCTCGCCATCGTGCTGACATGATCGAGCGATCACGTTTGCAACCTCGGGAGTCAAGCAAAGCCGTCATCATTTTGGATAGGAGAGCCCGTACCGATCGCGAATCGTCCGTCCCTCGTACTCACGGGGATAGACATTTCGATCCTGCAGGATTGGGATGACGTTACCCACGAACTCCTCGATATCGTCGGGTGCGCGAGGCGGCTGCAGCGTGTAGCCATCCACCGTGCCGTCTTCCCACAGATCGATCATCTCGTCGGCGACTTCTTCGGCTGTACCAAGCAGCAGCCGGTGGTGTCCCTCGGACCGACGCACAGCCTGCCGTGCTGTCAACCGCTCATGCTGCAACAGGTCGGAAAGCCCAAGCCCCATCCCTACGGCCTGCTGCCTGTTGGGATCAGGCACAAAACGTTCGTGTTCCAGTATGGCATCGGGATCGAAACGGTCGCGGTCCAATCCGTGCTCGCGCACAAAGCGCTCCAGCAGGCCATCCTCGGAGCCCATGCCGCTGTAAAGTTCATGCTTGCGCAGCGCCTCTCGCCTGTTTTCGCCGATGATGACCACCAGCCCCGGGACGATCCGAATGCCTGATGGATCGCGGCCGAGCGCAGCTGCCTTGTTTCGAACCTTCTCGCCAAATGCCTTACCCGCCGGTTTCGACAGGATGTTGCAATAGATGATTTCGCCGTGTCGCGCTGCAAGTTCGATGCCCCCCTCGGATGCGCCTGCCTGGGCAATGACCGGATGACCCTGTGGGCCGCGCGGGACGTTGAGTGGACCTCGGACCTGGAAGATGTCGCCCTCATGATCAATGGTTTGTGCGCTCGCATTGTCCCAGAAGCGGTCAGAGGACACTTCGCCGGCTCGGCGCGGATCCCAGCTGGACCAAAGCTTCTTGGCTACATCCAGAAATTCGATCGCGCGGGCGTAGCGCTCGTGGCGCGGGGGAAGCGCTGCACTGCCGAAGTTGGCGGCGACGTTTGGATTAAACGACGACACGATGTTGACGATCAGGCGCCCGCCGGAGACGATGTCGAGTGATTGGGCTCGCCGCGCGAAATTGTACGGCGAGTTGTAAGTCGACGAGACGGTAACGACGAAGCCGATATCCGGCACCTGGGCTGCGAGAGGTGCACAGGATCAGTGGATCGATCGTGTGGAAGGGACGTCCCAGAGGCTCTGTCATCAGCGCTGGATGATCGGAAAAGAACACGGCGTCGAACCGGCCCTTATGAGCGATTTCGGCAAGGCGCCGATAGTAAGCGGGATCGTTGATATCGTGCTGATCGCCGCTGCGGTATTTCCAGGCGTTTGCGAGATAGCCGGTCGAGTTCAGTCCGACATTGAGGTTCATGCGACGTCGTTGAATGCTCATGCGCCAGTCTCTTCCGGTTGCTCCTGTTTGGCGACACCGACGCCGCCTTGCGGGGCCGGCGTGGTGCCTTCAATGGCGAAATCGCCGACGATGCGATCGTGATAGATCCGCGGATTGTGCGAGGCGATGGTGCGGGCGTTGCGCCAATGGCGATCAAGACCGTGGGCGCGCTTGGCAGCGGATGCTCCCAGCGCATCGAACAGCACCGTGCTGGCATCGAGGATCAGCGAGGTAACGACTGTGACGGATTGACTGACCTCGAGCTCGGCGTTGCGACCAGCAAGTGCGATCAGATCCTGGTCACCACTTTGGTTGGCCTCATATGCTCGTTGTAGCGCGTTTGCGGCCTGAAGCACGATCGCACCGGCGCTATAGGCAGCTCCCCTCACCTTGCCTACGACTTGCTGGACCTGCGGATCCTGTGCAGACCGCGAAGCATTGCCACGTGCATAGACCCTCTTGCGTGCCGCCACATGTCGCGCCAGGTCGTTTGCGGCGGCGCGCCCGATCCCTGCAAGCGAAGCCAGGTGAACCAACTGGAAGAAGCCGCCCGAATAGCTGAAGCGGACCGCGCTTGGCTTGATCAGCTCGTCGGCGATTTCGACACCACTGAAGCGCGCGGTACCGCTCGCCGTGAGCGACTGGCCAAAGCCATCCCAGTCGTCGATGATCTCGACACCGGGTGCCGTTGTCGGCACGAGTGCGCCGATCGGCTGACCGTCGCCATCGATGGCGCCAAGGGTGATCCAGTCTGCATAAAGCGAGCCAGTAGTATAGAATTTCTCGCCGTCGAGACGCCAGTTGGCGCCATTGCGCGCCAGCCGCGTCGAATAGCTGCCGAGCGGTGTGTCTCCGAGCTCGGAAAAACCGCTTCCGACGGTCTCGCCCTGGCCGAGCTTCTTTAGCCAATCGTCACGCCAGGTGCTGTCGGGTGCATTGAGGAGATCTTCGGTAAAGCCAAAGTGACTGCGATAGGCGTTGGTGAGGTTCGGATCGGCCGCGGCAAGCTCGATGATGAGGCCGAAAAGCTCCGGCAAGGTTGCGCCGAAGCCTCCTTGGGCCGGGGGTAGTCGCAACCGCGAAAATCCTGACGTCCTCAGCCATCCATAGGCATCAAAGGGCAGTTCGCGCGCCAGGTCGCGATCGACCGCACGTTTGCCAATGCGGGCAAAGACAGGCCTGAAGGTTTCAGCGAGGCTGTCAAAACGCGCGCTCGGCGGAGCGCCCCAGCCGCCGTTGATATCGGTCATGGTTTTGTTTCCTGTTTCAAGCTGCAACACCGCCGGCTGACGCCGACGGTATCAGGAACTGGTTTGTGGTTTGGCAAAATACTGAGCCCTGCCTCAAGCGGCAGCGCGTGTCTGCGCCTTGAAATCGTGAAGCAGGATTGCGATTTCGAAGCCGCGGCGCGAAAGCCAATGGGCAACGATGCGGGCGCGTGGACCGAGGAGATCGTCGACGAGGACGATGCGGGCGCCGCGCACGGCAATCGTACGATAGGAGACGCCTAGCAATTGCCCGCCCTCCGACGAGATCGATCCAGGAAGGCTTTCACGGGCGAATTCCTGCGGCGTGCGAACGTCAAGCAGATAGGTCGTTCGCTCTTCATCCGCGTTCCATTTCTCAGCGGCCTGCCGATCAATGAAGGTCAACTCGTCCCGTGCCGACAGGCGCTCTCCATGCTCGATTGCCTGATGACGGGCCTGTTCGCTTGCCTCGCCGAAGGTCGCCGTGCGCCCCGTTTCCAGTTCAAACCCCGCATCGGTCCAGCCGCGCGTTCCATCGTCGAGATAGGAGACGGCATTGGCAATACCGGCATCGATCAGTGTTTGCGCTCCAATGATGGCGCGTGGCAGGCCGGCGCAGGAGACGACGACTTTCGTCTTGGCCGAGGGGACGATGTCCTTGAAGTGCAGCAGAAGCTCGGCGCCCGGCACGCCGACAGCGCCTGGAACATGCGCCTTTTCGTATTCGGCGATCGTGCGCGTATCGATGACGATGACGTCGGTACCCTGATCACGCAGCGCCTTCAGTTCGGTGGCTGATGTTACTGGTGTCTGACGTTCTTCTCGGATCTTCGTGACGAATGGAACGCCTGGAATATCGAAGGTCGGCAGCGAGACACCTTCTTCCACCCAGGCAGGAATACCGCCGTCAAGAAAATGAATGTCGGTCCAGCCAAGCGCCGCCAGTCGTGCGACAGCCCGTTCGGCCGCGCCATCGCCGCCATCGACGAGGACGGTCCGGACGCTACGGCGCGGGACGAAACGGAGGAGCTCAGTTTCCAGGCGATCGGCCGGCAGGTTCGTTGCAAAAAGCGGGGATGCGTAGCCGACCTCTTCGGTCGGCCGGATATCGAGCACCGCGAGCTCCTGCCCGTCGCTCAGCCAGTCGATCAATCCTGCCTTGTCTAATGAATGTTCAGCCATGTTTTCTCTCCTCGATATCAGGCGTTCGGATCGAGCCACAGATCGCCGAAGCTCCAGTTTAGCCCTTGCGCTCCGGTGACGTAGTTCTTCACCCGCTTGTTGGCGACGATCTGGGCACCGGCGGCGACCAGGTCGACGGAGGCCACCTCGTCATGGATGAGATGCTGGAACTTGCTCCAGATCTCCCAGCGTTTCTTTTCGTCAGGTTCGATCGCTGCCGCCTCGAGCAATGCGTCTGCGTTCGCGTTTTCGTAGTGGCTGGCGTTGGAAAACGGCAGGCCGATCTTGAAGTTCTTGCTCCAGTAGGCGCGCTGGATGCCGAGCGAGGGATCGAAGGTATTGGACAGCGATTCTACGACAAGATCGAAGGCGCGGTCGGTGTAGACGGTCTTCAGGAAGGTCGGCAGATCGTATTTCCTGATCTCGATGCCAATGCCGATCTTTTCCAACTGGCTCTTGATAACATCGGCATAACCTTGCGGAAGATAGGAATTGTAGGTGAGCCTGAGATCAAAGCGCTTGCCATCTGCCTTGCGCGGATAGCCCGCCTCATCAAGAAGCTTTTCGGCCGCGGCCGCATCATGGGGATGGGCGACGACCGCCTTGTCATACCACTGCGGCAATGCGGTGCTGACCGGGCTCGGCGACACCTGGGCATAGCCATAAAGCGCGACGTCGACGATTTCCTGAAGGTTGATCGCCTGTGCGATCGCCAGCCTCACGTCGCGTTTGGCAAAGAGCGGATTATCGTAGTTGAAAAACAACTGCTGTTGCGGACCGGAATAGGCGTAGGTGGTCGTGTCGACGACGAGACTTGGAACCTGTTTCAGGCGGTCGAGATCGGCAAGCGGGACCGGATTGTCGCCGATATCGGCTTCGCCGGTTTCAAGTGCAGCCGAGCGGGCCGCGGGGTCGGTGACGACGCGCAGGATGATGCTGTCGAGATAAGGCTTGCCTGCGTCCCAGTAATCGGGGTTACGCTCGAAGATCAGATGGCTGCCAGCCACCCATTCCGCCAGCTTGAATGGACCGGTGCCAATCGCGGTCTGCAGCGTCTGACCGTCGCCAGGCGCCAGCTTCTCGAAGATGTGCTTCGGCACGATCGGCGATTCCGAGCTCGACTGTGCCGCGATAAGGAAGGGAGCGGGCTTCGATAGCACGATGACGGCTGTGAGCGGATCGGGCGTCTCGACCGCGACCACGTTTTGATAGGTGATGCGCCCACGTGGATGGGCTTCCTTCAGTCTGAAGATCGAAAACGCGACATCTTCGGAGGTGAAGTCCTTGCCGTCATGCCACTTCACACCCTTGCGCAGTTTGAACGTGTAACGAAGATTGTCATCGGAAACGGACCACTCCGTTGCCAGTAGTGGCTTAGGTTTAACGTCAAGATCGAAGGTCAGCAGACCCTCGACGATCTTCGGACCGATCGACTGGCCAGTGCCTGATGACGTGTTGATGGCGAAGAGCGCATTGCCGGGATCCACCCGGTAGAGCCAGTTCAAGGTGCCGCCCCTTGCAGGTGCAGCACCTTGTGCGAACGCGATTGACGGGAGCAAGGTGCTGGCACTTGCAAGCAACATCAGCTGATTGAAACTGCGACGGTTGATGGACACGCGACATGCTCCTCTTCGGTTGGGGTTTGGTCCGCCGAGGGCGAGCTTCCGTGCTGCATGCGAAATGGCGAAGTCATAGTTTCTTCCCGGTCGCGAAAGAAAAATTGCGTCGAAGAGCCCGTTTGCCGCTAACGCGATCTGGAGGAATTGCTACTCACTTTCGATGCTTTGACGGCATGATGTTTGCGCGTGAGAGCTGGTTTGGGAAACGGCGGGTCAGAGCGCGACCACGAAAGAATTTCTTTGCGTATAGCCAAGCAGATGTTTCTGGACTTGAGCGGCGGATCGGCCAACCGTTGACGCCAAAAGCCGGGCTACATGGCCTTCTTGCCCTCATGCTGGGCGCTCATTGCCGGGAGGCAGAATGCCGTTTCAAACAGATGCCGACGATACGCTTCTGGCAAAGGCGATCGAGCTGCGCCAGGCGTTTCATCGCGATGCCGTTGAAAGAGACAAGGCGGGTGGACGGCCCGTCGACCAGATAAGGCTCTTGAAGGAAAGCGGGTTGGCGTCCGCCCAGATACCGAGGGATTATGGCGGCCGGGGCGCCTCATGGCTGACGATCCTGCGCATCGTCAGGGAGTTTGCCAGGACAGACGGATCGCTTGCCCATCTCTTCGGGTATCACCATCTGCCCCTGAACCATATCCTGTTTCGCGGCTCGACTGCCCAGAGGCAACGGTGGCTGACGGGGTCTGTGGCTGGTAATTGGATCTGGAGCAATTCGGGAAACGCGCTTTCGAAAACGTCGACTGGCAAAAGAAGCGCGACGGGCTGGATCATCAATGGCAGCCGCCCGTTTTCATCAGGATCGCATGTTGCCGACTACATCCAGATTTCCTGGGAGAATGCTGATGGCGCGCGCTTGACCGCAGCCGTTCCGGCCGATCGCGATGGTATCGTCATCGAGAACGACTGGGACGGTATCGGTCAACGGCAGACCGGCAGCGGTACCGTGCGCTTCGTCAATCTCGAGATCGACGACGACGAGCTGATTGGTTCGCCCAACCTGCCACTGACACCCTATTCTTCTCTCACCTCGCTCCTCCAGCAAAGCGTTCTCCTCAATGTTTTTGTCGGCAGCGCTCAAGGGATATTGGATGAGGGTCGCGATTACACAACGACAAGCTCGCGGCCCTGGATTTACTCCGGTGTCGAGCGGCATATCGACGATCCCTGGATCAAACGACAGTATGGGGATCTTTTCGTTCGCACCCTGGCTGCGTCAGAGCTTGCCGACAAGGCGGCCCGCAGTCTTGATGCCGCCTATGGCGAGGGGCCGTTACTGACGGCTGCAGGTCGCGGTGCCGCCGCAATCGATATCGCGACGGCCAATGTCTATGCGGGTGACGTCGGGCTTGCAGTGTCGAGCGAAGTCTTCGAGGTCATGGGCGCGCGTTCTGCGACCACGGAAAACGGCTTCGACCGCTTCTGGCGCAACGTCAGGACCCACACGCTGCACAATCCCGCCGAGTACAAGAAGCGCACCGTCGGCACATGGCTGCTGACAGGCGAGTTTCCCGTGCCGGCCATCTATCGCTGAAAGGATTTTCAATGGCAAAGCGCAAGGACAAGATCAAGCTCGGCGCATTTCTGCTGTTTACCGGACACCATGTCGCGGCATGGCGCCACTCGAACGCCTCCGTCGGCACCGAGTTCGAGAACTATGTGGAGCTTGCCAATCTCGCGGAGCAGGCAAAATTCGATGCAATCTTCCTGGCAGATGGTGTTGCCGCGCGCATCAAGGATGTCGAAGCGGCAAGCCGCAAGGCCCATAGCGGTGTCTATCCGTTCGAGCCGATCACCCTTTTGTCGGCCTTGTCGTCGGTTACCCGCAATATCGGGCTGATCGCCACCGCCTCCACCAGTTACTTCGATCCCTACAACCTCGCGCGCCAGTTCGGCTCGCTGGACAGGTTAAGCGGTGGACGAGCGGGCTGGAACCTGGTGACCTCGTCCGACCCCGACGCGGCGTTCAATTTTGGCCACGAGACGCAGATCCTGCATTCCGAGCGCTATGAGCGGGCGGAGGAATTTGCCGATGTCGTGCTTGGGCTTTGGGACAGCTGGGAGGACGATGCCTTTGTGCGCGACCGGCAAAGCGGCCGGTACTTCGATCCGGAAAAGCTGCATCGATTGAACCATTCGGGCCGCCACTTCAAGGTGCGCGGACCACTCAACATTCCACGCTCGCCGCAGGGACGGCCCGTGGTTGTCCAGGCGGGCGCATCCGAGCCCGGAAAGGAGCTTGCGGCGCGCACTGCCGAGGCGATTTTTGCGGCCCAGATCACGCTTGAGGAAGCGACCGGCTATTATGCCGACGTCAAGGGTCGGCTTGCCAAATACGGGCGCTCGCACGACGAGCTAAAGATCCTGCCCGGCATTTTTCCCGTTGTCGGCCGCACGCGGTCGGAGGCCGAGGAGAAATTCCAGTCGTTGCAGGACCTTATCCAGCCGGAGGTCGGGCTGAACCTCGTCTCGCAGATGTCGGGTATCGACCTCAGGGACTATCCGCTGGATGGCCCGGTGCCTGAGGACCTTCCTGCCACCAATGCCGGCAAGAGCCGCCAGGCGCTGGTCCTGGATCTCGCCCGGCGCGAGAAGCTGACAATCCGCCAGCTCTACCTTCGCATCGCCGGCGCGCGCGGCCATTGGCAGGTCGTCGGTACGCCTGAGGATATCGCCGATCAACTCGAGGAGCGTTTCGAAAACTACGGCGCAGACGGCTTCAACATCATGTCGCCGATCATGCCGGGTGGATTGTCGGATTTCATCGCGCTCGTGGTTCCCGAACTGCGCCGACGCGGTCTCTTCCGTCACGAATATGAAGGCGCCACGTTGCGCGAAAACCTTGGCCTCAAGCGCCCTGATAACGCCTTTGTTGCCAGCCGCGGCGCAGTGGCGGCCGAATAAGGAGAACCACATGAGCCGTGATACGCTGTTCCTCATCGCCCCGGGCTTCGTTGATCCGAAACAGCCGGGCCAGACCTTCGTCTGCCCCCATTGCAACGCGATCGAGGGGCTGCTTTCGAGCTTTCCGGAGCTCAGCAGCCGAATTGACGTTCACCGGGTGCCCTTCCCCCGTCCACGTAGGGATGTGATCGAGGCGGTCGGCGAGGAAAACCAGTCCTTGCCGGTGCTGGTGCTCGCCGGTGACCCGCCGCCCGATGCCGCGCAATGGGAAGGCAAATACTTCGTCACGAAGACGGGGCGCATCCTCGAGCTTCTTGCCGAACGCCATGGCTTTGCGCGCCTGCACGACTGACGTCTTGCGACCCACATAGGGCCGCTTACGTCGGAGGCCGCTCATGCCTTAGACCGGTGATGCCTTAGACTGGTGATGACTTTTACCCGTGTTGACTGAAACCGGTGACTGAAGCCGATGACTGGCACCTGACGACTGGACGAAGGAACGACGATGACCGTAAAGCCCGCAGGTTTTGAGCCTGCTTTATTGCCGCCCGTGCCTTTCGAACCGGACCGATCCGATCCCTATCTGGCAAGGGCCGCTAAACTGCGCGATATCTTTGCAACGGATGCCGTTGAGCGGGATCAGCGTGGCGGGCGTCCCGGCGAGCAGGTGCGGCTCATCAAGGAGAGCGGTCTCGTCAACCTTCTCATTCCGAAAGAACTCGGTGGCGAGGGACAACCCTACTCGACGGCGCTGCGCATCGTGCGCGAATTCTCCAAGGTCGACGGCTCGCTCGGTCACCTTTTCGGCTATCACTTCAGCCCGATCCAGAATGCATTGACAAACATTGGCGACGAACGCCTGGCCGCGATTTTGCGACGCTCTGCCAAGGGCCGGTGGTTCTGGGGAAACACCACGAACAGCTTCTCTAAAAGCCTTTTCGGGCGAAAGGTCGAAGGTGGCGCGGTTTTGAACGGCTATCGTCCCTTTGCTTCCGGCTCTCACGTTGCCGACTATCTGATGGTTGCGTGGGAAGACGAAGAAACCAATGCCCGCAGCTTCGCCTATATCCCGGCAGACCGGTCAGGTATCACGATCGCCGACGACTGGGACGGGATCGGCCAGCGCCAGACCGGCAGTGGCCGTGTCCTTTACAAGGATGTCTCGATCACGGATGACGAAATCCTGCCGGAACGGCCGAAGGATGCCATCTCGCTTCTGGCGCCTCAGCAACAGCAGAGCGTCCTCCTCAATGTCTTCATCGGCACCGCGCAGGGTGCTCTTATTGCGGCACGCGACTATACGATCACGAAATCGCGCCCCTGGATCTACTCCGGTGTCGATCGCCATTTAGACGATCCGTGGATCAAGCGGCAATATGGCGAGCTGTGGGTGAAGGTGCAGGCCGCAACAGCGCTTGCCGATCGTGCGGCCGCGGCCATCGACGCCGCCTACGCCCGAGGGCGGGCACTGACCGTCGAAGAGCGCGGTGAAACTGCAATTGCCGTCGCCTCGGCCAATGTTCTGGCCGGCAAGGTCGCACTTGAGGTGACCAGCGAGATATTCGAGGTGATGGGAGCACGCTCGGCGGTACGGGCTTATGGTTTCGATCGCTTCTGGCGAAACGTTCGCATTCACACGCTTCACAATCCAGCCGAGTACAAGACGCGCAATGTCGGTTCATGGTTCCTCACCGGAGATTATCCTGAGCCGGGTGTCTTCCAATGAGCCGGCGACAGTTGCATCTCAACGTCAACATCCTGCACTCCGGCTTTTCACCGGCGGCCTGGCGGATGGAAGGCAGCGATCCGCGTGCTTCCTTCGACATCAATCACTACATCAAGGTGGCAAAGATCGCCGAACAAGGCACGTTCGATGCCGTTTTCCTGGCTGACCAGGCAGCCATTTCCGACCGCATCGACTTCCGGCCACTGACGTCGTTGGAGCCGACCATCGTGCTTGCCCTGATAGCTGCCAATACCGACAGGATAGGACTGATCGGCACGGCATCCACGACCTATAACGAGCCCTATAACATCGCCAGGCGCTTTGCGACGCTTGATCATGCCAGCGGCGGGCGTGCGGGGTGGAACATTGTGACCAGCGCAGACCTGGCGCAAAGCAGAAACTTCGGCCTTGAAAAGCCTGTTGCGCATCAAAGTCGCTATGAGAGAGCGGGCGAATTTACAGCTGTCGTGAAGGCGCTCTGGGACAGTTTTGAAGAAGAGGCGTTCGTCGGCGACGTCGCAACGGGTCGTTTTGTCGATACCGACCGTGTCCACCCGATTGCTCACACGGGCCGGCACTTTTCGGTGCACGGGCCGCACAATATTCCGCGCCCACCGCAGGGACATCCGGTTTTAGTGCAGGCGGGCGGATCGGACGACGGACGCGACCTTGCCGCAGCGCACGCCGAGGCGGTTTTTTCCGCCTCACAATCCTTCGACGAGGCTTTAAGTTACGCAAGGGACCTGCGCCGTCGTGCCGTTCGTTACGGTCGGTCCGACGATGCGATACTGGTCCTTGCCGGCCTTGCTACCATCATCGGCAGCACCGAGGCCGAAGCCAGGCGCAGGCAGGAAGAGCTGCAGGAATTGATTCCTTTGGAATACAGCCTTGCACGACTGGCCGGGGTTCTGCAGGTCGATCAAAAGCGGCTCGACCTCGAAAAGCCGTTGCCCGATGATATCGCGCTGCCTGCCGATGGCGGGCATACGTTCTTTCGTGCAACGCTTTCGCTGGCGCAGCGCAAGGGACTGACCGTTCGCGGTCTTATCCGGGCGCTTAATGGCGGAACCGGACATCGCACGATCGTCGGCACACCTGCCGCCATTGCCGATGACATCGAGACCTGGTTCAGCGCAGGAGCGGCGGATGGTTTCAATCTGATGCCTGACGTGCTGCCGCACGGGCTCGAGGTTTTCATCGACGAGGTGGTGCCAATCCTGCGCCGGCGCGGCCTTTTCAGGCGCGAATATACCGGCCGCACGCTGCGCGAACACCTTGGCCTGTCGCGCCCACACAATCCCTACGCCAGTGCTGCCCCTACGCCAGTGCTGCCCCTAACGCCAGTGCTGCGCAATGACGAGAAGGAAAGGATAGTCCGATGACGCCAACCCTTGCAACCAGGTCAACCGACCTTGATCGCCTTGAGGCACTTTCTTTCCAGCGCTACCGGCAGACACAGCAGATCGGTAGTGTATGGAACGAGACCGTCGACACGCTTCTTGCTCACCGCAGCGTGCGCAGCTATCTGCCGACCCCTGTTCCGCAAGGCGCGGTCGAGCTCGCCGTTGCCGCCGCTCAGTCGGCTGCCAGTTCGTCCAACCTCCAGGCATGGAGCGTCGTTGTCGTAGAGGACAAGGATCGCAAGAACAGGCTGAACGCCGTTGCAGGACAACAGCGCCAGATTGCCGAGGCACCTCTCTTCCTCGTCTGGCTCGCCGATCTCGCCCGGCCCCGTGCGATCGCAACGCAAGGTGGCTCGGCGTCAGAAGGTCTCGATTACACAGAAAGTTTTCTGCTTGGAGTGATCGATGCAGCGCTTGCGGCCCAAAGTGCTGTCGTTGCTCTTGAAGCGCTTGGGCTTGGTACCTGCTATATCGGTGCTATCCGTAACGATCCAGAGACGGTCGCCCGCGAGCTCGGCCTGCCCGAAGGCGTCTTTCCGGTCTTCGGCCTGACTGTCGGCTTTCCTGATCCCGCACGGCCAGCAGACGTAAAGCCACGCCTGCCGCAGTCGACGATCCTGCACCGCGAACGTTATTCGGATGAGACACGCAGGAAAGATCTTGCGCACTACAACGAGGTACTGAGACGCTTTCAGGCAGAACAGGCCATGCCGTCGATCGACTGGACGGATCAGGTTCGCAACCGCATCGGCACGGTAGAGGCGCTGAAGGGCAGGCATGTCCTGGCAGCGGTTGCACGAAGGCTGGGCTTTGCACTGCGATAGCGTGGCAATCTGCCAGGGCCAAGCCTTCAACGATCGAGTTATTCTGCCGCCATCATATCAGCAGCGGGTCGGATGCGCCGCGCAGTAATCTCATCCATTGTCTGAAGCGCACGGGCTTCAGCAAGCAGCCACTGGCGGAAGAGATCGACGCGCATCGAGCGTGCCGAATGCGCCGTGGTTGCGAAGAAGTAAGAGGAGCTGACGGCCTGCGGCACGCCGAAAGGGCTGACCAGCCGTCCGGCGCGAATATCTGCCTCCGCCAGCCTGATCTTGCCGAGCCCGAGCCCCTGCCCGGCCAACGCTGCATCAAGCACCAGAGACGACTGGTTGAGCCGGAACCCGCCTTGGGACTGAGGATGGCTTAGCCCGGCCGCGCGCAGCCATCCGGCCCAGTCCGGACAGGAATGATCATGCTCAGCGCCTTCCTCATGCAAAAGCGCAACGCCTTCGACTGCCTCTGGATTGCCCCATAATCTGTTCGTATCGGCAAATTCTGCACTGCAGAGCGGCAGCACGGCTTCTGAAAAAAGATGATCGACGACGAGCCCGGGGTAAGGTCCGCTGCCGTAGCGAATGACGCAGTCTGCGTCGCCGGCCTCGAGGTTTATCAGCTGGGTCGATGCATCGACCAGGATCTGCAGCCCCGGAGCAGCGCGCCGCAGCGCATCAAGACGCGGGATCAGCCACTTGCTGGCAAAGGATGGGGCGACCGAAACGCGGATCGGCTGGTCATCCGAACTCTCCACGAACTGGGCCATGGCGGCGAGGACCGCGTCGAAAGCGCCGGTTAATCCGGGCATGAGAGCGAGCCCTGCTGGTGTCAGGTGCAACTGTCCACGCACCCGATTAAAAAGCGGCTGGCCGAGGTAGTCCTCCAGCAGACGGATCTGTTGGCCAACCGCTGCCGAGGTGACATGCAGTTCTTCGGCAGCGCGAACGAAATTCAGGTGCCTTGCGGTGGCGACAAACGCCCGCAATGACGTCAGCGGAGGTAGCCGCGCAAGTGTCGGCTGAATTGCTTTTCTACGGGTGTCGGCAAACGTGCTCATGAGACGATTGCACCACAAACGCGCCCATGAAGACGAGAGCCGCCTTTTCGTGTGAACGGGCCCGGGGGAACATTTTCTTGCGCGACGAGCGGCAATCGGAGATGCAAAAACTCATTTTCTGAAATTGTCTATATTTTTAGTAGAGTAAAGATCTGCCGCCACTGAAGGCGCAATAGTTGGCGCTTTCGCCGATACGCTTTCCGGCATCCTCATCGACGCCTTCAACGATGGTTTCAACGAGGAACGGTTGAGAACCCCGGACGCGAAGATTTCCTTTCGAGGATGGCTAGAAAAACATTCTTCCGGTTTTGAACTGCTCTGCCCGATGATCACAGGTGACGACGCTTCGACAGAGGCGTCAATCGCCATTTAGGGGGTATTCATGAATATCAGCAGACGCCAACTCAACACGCTTCTCGCCGCCACGGGGCTCATCTCGCTCCTGCCGCTCAGGGCCTTCGCCGACACCGGGGCACCTGCAAAGGGTGGCACCTTGAATTTCATCGTCGAGCCAGAGCCGCCGACGATCCTGACGCTCGCCCACACGGCTGGCGGCACGCAAAAGATCAGTCCGAAGATCACCGAAGGTCTGCTGACCTACGATTTCGACCTGACGCCGAAGCCGCAGCTGGCGACGGAATGGTCGATCAGCGACGACGGCCTGACTTATACTTTCAAGCTTCGAGCCAATGTGAAGTGGCATGACGGTAGACCCTTTACTTCGGATGACGTCGCCTTTTCGATCGAGCTCTTGAAGCAGGTTCACCCGCGCGGTCGCGGCACATTTGCCAATGTCACCAAGATCGAGACACCCGATCCGCTAACTGCCGTGATCCGGCTTTCCAAACCGGCCCCTTATCTTCTCAGTGCGCTATATGGCGCGGAATCACCAATCGTGCCGAAGCATGTCTATGATGGCGTTGCGATTGCAGACGTCCCGACCAATGCCAACGGCAGCGCACCGATCGGTACCGGTCCCTTTGTCTTCAAGGAGTGGGTGCGTGGATCGCATATCATCCTTGAGCGCAATCCCGATTACTGGGATGGCGGCAAGCCCTATCTCGACCAGATCATCGTGCGCTTCGTACCTGACGGTGCAGCGCGTGCGGCAGGTTTCGAGACGGGCGAATTCGATATCGGTGGAGACAATCCGATCCCGTTGAGTGATCTGGAGCGCGTCAAGGCGCTTCCCAATATCGGCGTTGATTCACGCGGCTACGAGACCAAGGGCGACCAGACGCAGTTGATCTTCAATCTCGACAACGAGTATCTGAAGAACGTTGCGGTTCGTCGCGCGATTGCTCACGCAATCGACCTCGACGTCATCTTGAATACAGTCTGGTATGGTTATGGCCACGTATCGCCGACCCCGATCAGTACCTTCCTGCCGCGCTATCTCGACAAATCGATCAAGCCCTACGCGTTTGATCTGAAGGCTGCCGAAGCGCTGCTCGACGAAGCCGGATACAAGCGCGGAGCAGATGGCGTGCGCTTCAACCTGCGGCTCACCCACAATTCCTACAATGAGGGTTTCAAGCGGGTCGCCGAATATCTGAAGCAGAACCTGACGCGCATCGGTATCAACGCCACAATCGAAAGCTACGACTTTTCGACCTACATCAAGAAGGTCTACACCGACCGCGCCTTCGACGTGACGGCAGAGTATCTGGGCAACCAGTTCGACCCGACGCTTGGCGTGCAGCGCATCTACTGGTCGAAGAACTTCAAGCTCGGCCTGCCTTTTTCGAACGCCAGCCACTACGCCAATCCGCAGGTGGACAAGCTACTGGAGGCCGCATCGATCGAGATCGACGACGCCAAGCGCAAGGAGCAGTTCTTTGCCTTCCAGAAGATCGTCGCCGACGAGGTGCCGGTGGTAAACCTGATTGCGCTTGAAAACGTCACGGTGTTCAACAAGCGGGTCAAGGATCACACGATCGGGGCCGAGGGTGTCCAGTCCAACTTTGCCGATGTTTATATCAAAGACGGTGAAGGCTGAGCAGCTTCTATAAGTTCTGAATGGCAAAGGGGCGCCGTCGGGCGCCCCTTTTCCGTTTCAGCTGCAGGATCAGGCGACACGGACTGGCGTGAATTTCGCAAGGATGCGATCGGCAAGCGCAATCGCCTGGGCGCGTTGCTCGGTGATGGAGCTCGATTCCCACGCAACACCACGCAACGGATGGCCGATGGCGCTGAGAT
This sequence comes from Rhizobium sp. S163, assembly GCF_030380805.1. Lineage (NCBI taxonomy): Bacteria > Pseudomonadati > Pseudomonadota > Alphaproteobacteria > Hyphomicrobiales > Rhizobiaceae > Rhizobium > Rhizobium sp. S163. The sequence goes on from NZ_JAUDSA010000007.1 coordinate 71,481, forward strand.
TGCGGTGAACAAGGCCGTCCTCGTTGATAAGATCTCCTGCAGGCGTCGCATCGATGCCGTAACCCGTGCTATGAGGACGGACCTCGCCACTTGCGATGAGGTGCTTCACAAAGGGGTCGGAGATCTGCGACCAGTCGTGCAACTGATGGCCGCGGCAATCGATCACGCCGTCGAACGAGACGCTCTCGACATCCATGCCGACCTTCAATTTTACGCTGATCGCGTCTTTCTTGGTGGAGAAACCGAGGATACGGGCGCGGCCGTGCTGCAGTCGTCGCTCCGCTATCACGCGTTCGACGATCTGGTGGCTTTCCGGTGCGGATCGATGCGCCGTCACATCCCAGAAGGCTCTTAGATGCCGGGTAAATCGCAGCCTCTCGTGATCGCTGGCGCCCTGCCATAGCGACAGAATATGAGGACGGATTGCAAGTGGTAGCCCCTGCCAGTCTGCGCCGGCAGCCGATATCGCCCGGCGTTCGGCCTTGACGCGCGACAGCAGTTCGCGTGCGCTCAACGGCAGCCCGCCATCGGCCAGGAAATCGCGCGCTGCCTCGACGGTCCTTCGTCCTTCTACGAACTGACCACGGCGTGATACCACTCGGTAGCGCCCGCGGTAGCCCCTCGCCTCCATGCTGGCGACGGCGTCGACCATCGAAAGGCTGGAACCGATCAGCAGGATTTCGCTGCTGTCGACCAGGCGATCGAGCGCATGTGCGTCCCAGGGATTGGCTGCAAAACGGGAATGACCGGCAAGCCGGGCCTCGGTTGGCGACAGCCGGGGCTGGAAGACACCCAGCGCCAGGACGGCCTCGTCCGCCTCGACGACAAGGCCGGCAGAAGTCGTGATCTGGATGCGGTTGGGCGTTGCCACGAGCGCAGTTGCAGACGACCTGACATGGCGCAGCGTCGAGCCAAGCCGTGCAGTCTTGGCAGCACGCGCCAGTTCGTCGCGAACATAAGTTCCATATAGGTAGCGCGGCGGACTGCTCGAACCCACGTCATCCGGCGGTGTCCAGCCGTGAGCCGGCCCGTTTTCGACCAGCCATCGCGACAAATGATCAGGTTCGTCAGGATGAAGCGAGAAGATACCTGACGGTCCATTGACGAGGTGGACAGGCTCTGCCGTGCTGTAGGCCACGCCCCGGCCGAGTTCTTCACGCGGCTCGATGATGGTGATCTTGAGCGGCACTTCGGTCCGCTCGAGCAGTTTGAGTGCCGTTACCGCACCGGCAAAGCCGCCGCCGACAAGAACGACGGATTGATGAGCTATACGATCGATACGCAATGAACCTCCTTTCCCATCGCCGTCGATGGGGCAAATTTCTCTTGAGACCGCACCTAAGTGCCACCTGGGGACCGCACCTAAGTGCCACCTGCGGGACCGCACCGATGTGCGGCCTTTCTGATCAGGGGAAGTTGAAGGCGTCGCAGGCCGGCTTCATAGCGGCCAACACGCCCTTTGTTTGCGGGCCGGCACAATTCTTCGGACGTATCTGGTCTTCGGACGCATCTGGAGGATGTCCTCAGAATACCTTGCCTTCCTCGAGATGCGTTGTCGTGCCGTTGATAAAGAAATCGCCGACCACGCGGGCCTTGTGCAGCAGCGGATTGTGGTTGAGGACCGTGCGGATGTTACGCCAGTGGCGGTCCAGATTGAGGTGCCGGGAGGTCGCTGACCCGCCGCCGAGTTCGAAGACGTTGGTGGCGGCGGTAAGCGCAATCTGCGAGGCAATGATCTGCGTGCGCGCCGTCGTCAAAGCGCTGTCGATCAGTGCGGCTTCGAGCGCCTGGGAGTTGCCCGCGCCAAAGGACACAGCTGTCCTATCGAGTGCGCGTGCACTCTCAAGGATGAGCGTGTCGACGGCAAATGAGCCAGCGGCGATTTCTCCCAGGATCTTTTGTACGAAGGGGTCGGCATTGGCGGTTTCGGCTGCGCTATGGGCGGCCGAGCGGGCCTGCCTGCGCACGTATTGCGTTCCTTCGGCGAGCGCACCGCGCACGGCGCCGGCCATCGATGCGGCCAGATGTAGCTGCCGCAGGGTCGAGGCATGTCGGCCGACCAGCGAGTTCAGCCCTCTCGTGGATATCTCGTGCGGCAAGACCTCGACATCATCGAGCAGGACCCCGCCACTTGCGGTCAACCGTTGGCCCATGCCGTCCCAGTCGTCGAGAACGTTGATGCCGGGGCGATCGACCGGGAGCAAGACGCTCACGAGATCGCCCTCGTCATTCTTCGCGCTGAACGAGGCAAAGTCGCAAAATGCAGTGCCTGTTGCGTACCATTTGCGTCCGTTGAGACGATAGTGATCGCCCGATTTTGTCAGCCGCGTCGTCACCTCGCCTGGACGCGTGGTGCCTTGGTTCGGTGTGGGCACCGCCAAAAAGCTTGCCAGACAGGACCCGTCCCAGCTGGGTGCGATCGATGGCCGTATTGGGCGTCAGGATAAGCGTCTCGGTGAAGTTGAAGTGGCTGCGAAGCGCATGCGCGACATTGGTATCGGCCGCCCCGATCGCCATGATCATCTCGATTAAGTCGCTGACCGAACCGCCGGGACCGCCTAGTGCGACGGGGATGCGCAACGCGCCAAGGCCGCTTTCCTTGAATAGCCGAAAGGCTTCGAAGGGAAGTTCCCTGTCCAGATCACGCCTGGCCGCCTCCTTTGCGACTTCTGCCGTCAGTGCCGGGAGTTTCGCAAGCAGCGCCGACAAGTCACCGCCTTCCTGCCCCGTGGCGGGCGTGGCTGGCGTGGCAGACAGTGAGGACGGTGCAGTGTTTGGCATGCAAGACCCTTCTCGGTCGACAAGAGAGGCAGGGGACCTGCCGCAACGACAGGTCCCCTGATGTTTTGATCAGGCTACGGCGCGTGCCAACGGCACGACATTGTCGGTACCTGTCCGGTCGCTGTACGGCACGCGGCCTTCGACCGGGTGGCTGGGGTCATTGAAGCCTGCCGTCGATGGGTGACCTGTTGCGACCAACCGGTCGACCAGCGCCTCGTCCTCCGCATCGAGCTTGACATCGAGCGCGCGGATATAGCTGTCCCAATGCTCCTCAGTGCGCGGACCTGTGATCGCGGCAGAGATCAGCTTATTGTTCAATACCCAGGCAAGTGCGAATTCGGTTGGAGAGATGCCCTTGCGGGCGGCGTGCGCAGCAATCTCGCTGGCGATCGCGATCGATTCAGGGCGCCATTCTGTCTCCAGAATACGCTTGTCGCCGCGACCGGCGCGGGTATCGGAGGCCGGTTCCTTGCCCGGCTCGTATTTGCCCGTTAGCACACCACGGGCGAGCGGTGAGTAGGAGACGACGCCGAGGCCATAGTGATGGGCGGCCGGCAGTTGCTCGGCTTCGGCGGTCCGGTTGACGATGTTGTAAAGCGGCTGGCTTGCCACCGGACGATCGATCCCGAGTTCATCGGCCAGATGTGCGATCTCGGCAATGCGCCATCCGCGGAAGTTGGAGACACCGAAGTAGCGCAGCTTGCCGGCTCGGATGAGGTCGGCGATGGCGCGCACCGGTTCTTCGAGCGGCGCATCGAAGACAGCGCGGTGGAAATAGAGGATGTCGATATAATCGGTGTTGAGGCGGCGAAGCGAGTTTTCCACGGTCTCGATCACCCACTTGCGCGAATGTCCGCCGAGGTTCGGGCCCTTCTTGTGCGAATTGACGAACTTCGTTGCCAGAACCCAGTGATCGCGATGGGCCTTGATGCCCTTGCCGACCACCTCTTCCGACTTGCCGTCGTGATAGACGTCGGCCGTGTCGATGAAATTGATGCCCTGCTCGCGGGCCTTGTCGATGATGCGGAATGCGACGTCGTCGGGTGTAGGCCCGCCGAACATCATCGTTCCGAGGCTGAGCGGTGATACCTTGAGGGCGCTGCGCCCGAGATAGCGATAATCGACCATTGTCTTCTCCTTGTTACTGGGCTTACTGGGCGTGGTGGCAGGCAGCCGCATGGCCGGTGCCGAACTGGCGAAACGCCGGGTCCTCGACCCGGCAGATGTCGGTGGCGAGCGGACAGCGCGTATGGAAACGGCAGCCGGCGGGAGGATTGTGCGGGCTTGGCAGATCACCGGTGATCGGTGCGGCCTGCTTGCGGCGCGACGGGTCGGGTACAGCGGCGAGCAGCGCCTGGGTATAGGGATGCCTGGCGCCGGTCCAAAGCGCGCTAGTCGGTGCACTTTCGACGATGCGGCCAAGGTACATGACAAGCACGCGATCTGCGAAATAGCGCACGACCGAGAGATCGTGCGAGATGAAGAGATAGGAGAGCGACAGCTCCGACTTCATCTCGACAAGGAGGTTAAGGATCTGTGCTTGGATAGAGAGATCGAGCGCCGAGACGGGCTCGTCGCAGATGACCAGTTCCGGCTGCAGGATCAGCGCTCTTGCGATGCCGATGCGCTGTCGCTGGCCACCGGAGAACTCGTGCGGGTAGCGATCAAGCGAATCTTCCGGCAGGCCGACATGGGTCACCATCTGGGCGGCGATTGCTTCGCGTTGCTTGCGCTCGCCGATCCCGTGGACTGCAAGTGGCGCCGTCAGGATGGTTCGGATCGTTTGCCGCGGATTGAGAGAGGCGAATGGATCTTGAAAGATCATCTGGATGCTGCGGCGAACCGACTGCAGTTCGCGCCCGTCCATGGCGGTTACGTCCCTTCCCTTGAAGGCGATCTTTCCCGACGACGGATCGACGAGCCGCACCAGCGACTTGCCAAGCGTGGACTTGCCGCAGCCTGATTCACCGACCAGTGCTACGGTTTCGCCCTCAGTGATTTCGAGCGACACGCCGTCGACGGCGCGTACCGTGCCTGTGGAGCCTTTATAATGGGTTGCGAGCCGATCAACCGACAGAAGCGACATGGGCCTTCTCCGCAATCGCTGGAACATAGGGGCATGCCACCTGCCGGCCGGCCGGCAGCGTGACGAGGTGTGGCACCACCGAGCCACAGGCGGGCCGGGCGAGCGGACAGCGCGGGCGGAACGAACAGCCTTTTTCACCGGCAGCCGAGACGATCGAGCCCGGGATCTCCTGGAGTGGACCGTCGCGGTAGTGGTAGTTTGCCTTCAGCCGCGGCGATGCCGACAGCAGGCCGTTGGTGTAGGGATGATAGGGTTTTTCAAACACCTCGCCTGGGAGCCCCTCTTCGATCTTGCGTCCGGCATACATGACGACGACGCGATCGGCCCACTGTGCGACAATGCCGAGATCGTGTGTGATGAGGATGACAGCCATGTTCAGCTGGGCGCGAAGATTGTCCAGAAGCTGAAGCACCTGCGCCTGGATCGTCACGTCGAGTGCGGTCGTCGCTTCGTCGGCGATGAGCAGCTTCGGGTTGCAGGCGACCGCGATGGCGATCATCACGCGCTGGCGCATGCCGCCGGAAAGCTGGTGCGGATATTCGTCGATGCGCCGGCGCGCTTCGGGAATGCTGACGAGGTCGAGTAGAGCAATGGCGCGTTCGCGTGCCTGACGCCGGCTGAGATCCTCGTGGATACGAAGCACCTCGACGATCTGCTCGCCAATCGTCAGGACCGGATTGAGGGATGTCATCGGCTCTTGAAAGATCATTGCGATGTCACGGCCGCGGATGTGGCGCAGCTCTTTTTCGCGAAGGCCGACAAGGTCGCGCCCATCGAAGCGGATCTGTCCACCGGTCTTGGCGTGTCGCGGCAAGAGACCCATCAGGCCGAGTGCGGTCAGCGATTTGCCGGAACCCGATTCCCCGACAATGGCCAGCATCTCACCCGGATCGGCCGAAAAACTCACGCCCTTGACGGGTTCGGCTGTGGCAAAGCGCACTGAAAAGTCGGAAACTTCCAGAAGCCTCGACATCAGCGATCCTCCGAAAAGCGCGGGTTGAGGCAATCGTTGAGGCCATCGCCGATCAGGTTGAGCGAAAGCACGGTGAAGACGATTGCAAGTCCCGGCAGGGCGGTCAGGTACCAGGCAGTGCGGATAACATCGCGGCCCGCGCCGATCATCGATCCCCAGGAAACCCGGTTGGGATCGCCAAGGCCCATGAAGGACAGGGCCGATTCCATCAGGATCGCACTTGCCACCATGACCGACGAGGTAACGATCAGGGGCGGCAACGCATTGGGAAGGATCTCGCGGAAAATGATGCGGGTATGCCCAAAACCAAGACTGCGGGCCGCCAGCACATAGTCCTTTTCCCGAATGGCCCGGAATTCGGCGCGCGTCAGGCGCGCCACTGTCGGCCAGGAGACAATCGCGATGGCAATGGTTACGGTTCCTGTCGTCGGCTGGGCAATCGCAACGAGGACGACGAGGAAAACGAAGCTCGGTATGGTCTGGAATATCTCGATGAACTTGACGAGGACGTCGTCGATCAGGCCGCCGAAATAACCGGCAACCGCACCGATCACGATCCCCACGGTCAATCCAAGAATGGTCGCCGCAAGTCCGACCGTCAGCGAAATTCGAGCGCCATGCACGATGCCGGCCAGGACGTCGCGGCCCATGGAATCGGTCCCGAGTGGATAGGCCGGGTTCTGGCCGGGCCAAAGGAAGGGACGCGCCACCATTTCGAGGGGATCGCCTGGAAAGACAAGCGGTGCAAATATCGCCGAAAGGGCGACCAGTAACAGGATCGCAGCGCCGAACAGCGCGTTGTAGTTAGCCAGGAAGATCTTCAATTCACGGCTAACGCCGCGCCAGGCAACGCCTGAGACAGAGGCCCGGACGTCCGGCGCATGGATATGGGTCCAGCGCGGTTGCCTGCCGGGCTGAGCGGTGGTTTGGACCGCCTCGGAATTGTCATCCCGCGCAAAGTCGATCGCCCGGCTGGCAAGTGTTGCGGACTTGTGACTGTTCATCGGCTTGCTCCAATTCGGGGATCGATCCAGGCCTGCAGGAGATCGACAGCCGCGTTGGCTATGATCACAAGGAGGGATGAAAGCAGAAGGATGCCGAGCAGCACGCTGAAATCGCGCGCCATGACGGCTTCGAAGGCAAGGCGGCCGAGGCCCGGCCAGCTATAGACGGTCTCGACCACGACCGCGCCACCCAGCGTTCCGCCGAAGTGCATGCCGGCCATGGTGGTGATCGGGATAAGCGCGTTGCGAAGCACATGGCGTGTGGTCAAGGTGAACCGCGAAACACCCTTTGCGCGTGCAGTGCGCACGAAATCCTGCGACTTGACCTCCAGCATCGATGCGCGCGTCAACCGGGCATAGATCGCAAGGTAAAATAGCGCGAGCGAGGTTGCCGGCAGCACCATGTAGCGCGCCCTGTCGACAAGCGCTGCAAATCCCGTGAGCCGTGAGCCGATCGTGCTGTCACCTCCGCTTGGCAGCCAGCCAAGCTTGACCGAAAACAGAAGGATCAGCATCAGTCCGATCCAGAAGCCGGGGATGGAATAGAAGAGCAGCGAGATCACGGAGATGATCCGATCTGGCAGGCGGCCCGAGAAGGCGGCCATCAGCGAGCCGAGGATGAGACCGACCACAATCGCAATCGTCAATGCCGCCAGCATGAGAACCAGCGTTCCCGGCAGCCGCTGGCCGATCAGATCGGCGACCGACATGCCATAGCGCGGCGAAAAGCCGAGGCTGAAATGGGCCAGATTGTTGAGGTAGTTGGCGAGCTGCACCAGGATCGGATTGTCGAGCCCGAAGCGTTCGCGCAGCGCAGCCATGGTCTCAACCGTGGCCGAGCCGGATTCGGCTGCCATCACATCGGCTGCATCACCGGGTGCGAGTTTCAGCAGAAAGAAATTGAGGATGACGATCCCAAGCATCGTAGGCACAGCCTGAATGATCGTCCTTAAGATCGTCCGAGCGATCCGCCTGTAAGCCGACATACTCTCCTCGCAATCTTTTAAAGATTTCGCCTCGTTGCGCCGCTTAGTAGTTGACTAAATCTGTGGGTTTTGTCAAATCGATATTGGTAAAAAATTCCAATGGTGGCGTTCATAATGGATACTTTTGGAATGGATTGCTGTACTTCATCGATAAATAGGATTTCATCCCGCCTGGCCGCCAGGAAAAGGCAAAATTCTCTAAAGCGGGATCGATCTACGCAATAGGACGACCGGGCGGTATCGCCCTTGATCAGGAGGGAGAACATGATGTCATCGATTTCCGCACCCACACGCCGCAGTTTCCTCATGGCTTCGGCCGCACTCGGTGTCGCAGCAACGACACGACTTTCCGCATCGGCAAGCACCCCAACACGCGGTGGCACGGCAACGCTTCTGCTTGCCGCAGAGCCGCCCGTATTAACGACGATCGCTCACACGGCCTATAATGCGGTCTATGTCTCGCCCAAAACGACCGAGGGACTGCTGACTTATGACTTCGATCTCAATCCTCAGCCGTTGCTGGCCAAGGAGTGGACAGTCAGCCCGGACGGACTGACCTATACATTCAAGCTGCGCGATGGCGTCAAATGGCATGATGGACAGCCATTCACATCCGCCGACGTTGCCTTCTCGATCAAAGCGCTGAAGGAAGTGCATCCGCGCGGCCGCAACACGTTTCTCAATCTCGTCGACATCGAAACACCGGACGCGCACACGGCCATCCTCAAGCTCTCAAAGCCGGCGCCCTATCTGATTGCAGCACTTGGCGCCTCAGAAACACCAATCGTGCCGCGCCATATCTATGAAGGTACGAAAGTCGCTGAAAACCCGACCAATCTGGCGCCGGTCGGAACCGGCCCCTTCAGGTTCAAGGAGTGGGTGCGTGGCAGCCATATCGTCTACGAGCGCAACCCGGATTACTGGGACCAGCCCCGTCCGTATCTTGATCAGCTGATCATCCGCTTCATCCCTGACGCCGCTGCGCGCTCGATCGCAATCGAGACCGGCGAGATCGATCTCGCGCCCTCCACGCCCGTCCCGCTTAGCGATCTGGAACGCCTGCAGGCCGTTGAAGCGCTCGCCTTCGAGACCCGTGGCTACCAGTATCAAAACGGTGTCAGCCGCATCGAGTTCAACCTCGAGCGTCCCTTCTTCAAGGATGTTAGGGTGCGTCGCGCCTTTGCTCATGTGATCGACCGCAACGTTATTTTGAATACAATCAACTATGGCTATGGTGCTGCCATCCCCGGGCCAATCAATCCCAACCTGACCAAATGGTACGTGGCGGATCTCAAGACATATCCGATCGATCTTTCCGCTGCCGAAAAGCTCCTCGATGAAGCTGGTTACCCGCGTGGTGCCGACGGGGTGCGCGCCCGCATCAATCTGGATTACGTGCCTAGCGGGGAGAGCTACCCACGGGGCTCGGAATACATCCGCCAAGCCTTGGCAAAAGTCGGCATCGACGCGACCGTTCGCAGCCAGGATTTCGCGACCTACACCAAGCGCATCTATACCGATCGCGATTTTGACTTCGCCTTCGAGGGCATGAGCAACCTCTTCGACCCGACCGTCGGCGTGCAGCGCCTGTACTGGAGCAAGAACTTTAAACCGGGCGTTCCCTTTTCGAACGGTGCTGCCTACAGCAACCCCAAGGTCGATGAGCTGCTTGAGGCAGCTGCGATTGAGGTCGATCCCGCAAAGCGCGTCGGGCAGTGGCGGCAGATCCAGGAGATCCTTGTCGAGGACATCCCGGCGATCGACATCGTCAGCCAGCCGGAACTGACCATTTACAACAAGCGGATCTCAGATCACACGCTCGGCGCTGAAGGCATCGCAGGCAGCCTCGCCTATGCTTTTGTTGCAGCGTCCTGAGCCAGAACAAGGGAGCACAATCATGTCCATTCAACATCCTCCCGGCTCGATCGTCGGCCTGCCGAAATTCGCGGCCCCGACCGATTTCCCCGATAGTCCCTTGTCGCAGGCGCTCAAGCAGCCTGTGCTTCTTGGCCTGTTCTTGCCAATCCAGGCGGGCGGCTGGACGCAATCCACGCTCGAACGAACGACTGACTGGCGCTTCGATTACAACAAGGCGCTGACGCTCAGGGCTGAGGATCTCGGCTTCGATCTTGTCTTTGCCCTGTCGCAATGGCTGCCGAAAGGCGGCTATGGCGGCGTGTTCGACGGTCAGGCGCTTGACAGCTTCGTCTCGACGGCAGCCTTGGCGGGTCTCACGAAGAAGATCATGCTGATCTCGACCATGCACGTGCTTTACGGGCCGTGGCATCCGCTGCATTTGGCCAAGTTCGGGGCAACGCTCGACCACATTACCGGGGGACGTTGGGGCATCAACGTGGTTACCGGTCACCGGGCAGTCGAGCACGAGATGTTCGGCTGGCCGCGTATCGAGCACGACAGGCGCTATGAGCTGGCGGCCGAATTCCTTGAGGTGGTGCAGCGGCTGTGGAGCGACGGCGAGAATTTCTCGTTCGAAGGCGAGAGCAGCTGGAAGCTTGGCGGTGGCTTCGTCACGCCGAAGCCCAATTTCGGGCGCCCGATTCTCGTCAATGCCACGGGTTCGGATGCAGGCATTGCTTTTGCGGGCCGCTACTCGGATATCGTCTTCATCACCAGTCCGACCGGTGCCGATATCGATAGTGCGCTGCAATCCCTGCCCGCACATACCAAGCGCGTCAAGGATGCGGCAGTCGGCGTCGGGCGCAGTGTGCGTACGCTGCTCAATCCAATGGTGATCTGCCGGCCGACCGAAAAGGAAGCCTTTGAGCTAGCCGACCGTATCGTCGCGCATGCCGACCAGCGCTCGCCGCAAGGCTTCCAGTCGCTGAACTCCGACGCGCATGCCTGGAAGGGACGCGACCCGCAGGATCCTTACCGTGCGATCGGCGGCAATATTCGAGTGATCGGCTCGCCCGAGCAGGTTGTCGATCAGTTCGTCAAGCTGAAGGAGGCCGGCGTCGATGGCCTGCAGCTCAGCTTCTTCGACTTCCGCGACGATCTCGAGTTCTTCGGCTCCGACGTCCTGCCGCTGATGAAGCAAGCTGGCCTGCGCCATTAGGAGGAATGCCATGACAGGCAATAGCATTTCCGAAGTCTGGTACACCCGCTGCCCTGTTCCAACACCGGTAGGTCTGGCTGCACAGCTCGGCTATCTCGACGAAGGGTTCCGCAAGGATGGCGTGACACTGAAATCGATCATCGATTCACCTGACCGCAACATTCGCCAAAGCCATTTCGATCACACGCTCGACTGGTCGTTTCGCCATGGTGGCAATGTGCCGCCGATCCGCGCGCGCTCTGAAGGCCGCAAGACGCGGCTTATCGGCATCACCTGGACCGACGAGTTCCAGGCGATCATTACTCTGCCTCAGACCGGCATCCGGACCACAAAAGACCTGAAAGGTCGACGTTTCGGTATCGCACGCCGCCCCGAAGGCATTGTTGACTTCATGCGGGCCACGGCGCTGAAGGGGCTGGTTTCTGCCCTGTCGCTCGAAGGGTTGGTGCTCGACGACGTCGAGACGGTCGACATTGCTCTTTCGCAGTCCATTCTGTCGACGCAGGAAGGCCCATCGCTTTTCGGGCTGAAGCGTCGGCAGGCCTATGGCGAGGAAGTCGCCGCCCTCATCCGCGGCGATGTCGATGCAATCTATGTGAAGGGCACGGCGGGGATCAATGTCGCCAATCTCATCGGCGCCATCCAGGTTGTTGAATTCGGCTTCCATCCTGATGCGAAGATCCGCATCAATTCCGGTTCGCCGCGCGTGTTGACAGTGGATGAGCGTCTGGCAGACGAGAGGCCGGATCTCGTCGCACGCCTGCTCGGTTCGGTCTTCAAAGCGAGCGCCTGGGCCGAAGCACACCCCGATGAAACGAGACGTTTCGTTGCACGCGAGGCGGGCGCCACGGAAGAACAGGTGCTCGCCGCCAATGGCCCCGATGTCCACAAGCACCTCGGGCTTGGACTTGAGCCCGAACTGGTGGCTGCGGTCGGCCACTACAAGGATTTTCTGCACGACTTCGGCTTCCTCGCTGCCGATTTCGACATCGGCGACTGGGCCGATCGTCGTCACATCGACGCCTTTAACCGGCAAGCCGTGGCCTGAACGGGAGACCAGGGGACGATGGTTGATGAAAGGGTCGATCCGCCCACCATGATGCAACGCAAGCCGTGTTGTTCGGCCATTTCATCGTTGATGCCGCACTTGAGCTGCCCGCAAACCGCAGCCTCGACTGCGACTATGCACGTGAGCGTTCTCCTTGCGATGCGATCACGGGCTCTTCACAAACGCTCAAAAACACAATGGTTCGGGCGATCTGCTCGCGACGCCTTCATTCGTCTCGCACAGCAATAACATGACGATGCCCGCAGATTTTACGGTTCGTTTTACAGGCTAAGGACAAGCATGAGCAACGACAGCGAATATCTTTGGTACATTCCCAATGACACGAAGGCGGGTCACCGCGGCGATACCGTCGACGAAAATCATAACAGCCTGGCAACGCTGACGGCGCAGGCGCGCGCACTCGAGGACAATGGCTGGAAGGGTGCGCTCATCGGAACGGGATGGGGCCGACCCGATACCTTCACTGTCGCAACCGCGCTTGCGGCAAGCACGACGACGTTCGAGCCGCTGATTGCAATCCGCCCTGGTTACTGGCGACCAGCAAACTTCGCCTCGGCCGCGGCCACGCTAGACCATCTGACCGGTGGTCGCGTTCGCGTCAACATCGTCTCCGGCTTGGACAATCTTTCCGCATACGGAGACCAGGAGGGCGACCAGGCGCATCGCTACGGGCGCACCCGGGAGTTCATGCGATTGGTCCGCAGGCTCTGGACCGAAGAGAATGTCAGTCATGATGGCGAGCATTTCGGTGTCACGGGCTCGACCGTCATGCCTCGGATCCAGGCACGAGGCGATCGTCGTCATCCGAAGCTTTACTTTGGTGGTGCGTCCGAGGCGGCCGAGCGGGTCGCGGCCACGGAGGCGGACGTCCAGCTTTTCTGGGGTGAACCCCTCGATGGCATCCGTGAGCGCATCGCGCGCCTTAAGGCACTTAGCCAGGAGCTTGACCGGGATTTGCCACCTCTCGAGTTTGGTCTGCGTATCACCACGCTCGTTCGCGAAACGACCGAGCAGGCCTGGGTCGACGCCGAAAAGAAAGTCGCCGAAATGGCCAAAGGCAAGGGCTCCGGCTGGAACGATCACCGTAGGTCAGTTGCCGTTGGCCAGCAGCGGTTGCTCGACCTGCATCGATCCGGCGACGTTCTCGACGACAACCTTTACACCGCGCCCGGCAGATATGGCGGTGGCGGCGCCGGCACGACGTGGCTTGTTGGTTCAGCTGACGACGTTGCACGGTCGTTGCGCAGGTACCAGGAGCTGGGAATCACTCATTTCGTGCTCTCTGACACGCCCTACCTCACGGAGATCTCACGCCAGGGCAACCAATTGCTACCGCTCCTGCGCAACCAGCTCCCTAGATAGTGATCACTTAGACGCTCGGACTGTCGTTCGAACCCACGTTGGCAAGCCCGATCGGAGGCACGTTGATACCGATCACCTGGGCCAAATGGACCCGCCTCCCTATGAGATTTTTATACAATTGCGTGGCACGGCGAATGGATCGTTGACGCGCTGATGTCCATCTTCGCCGGTGTCGAAACTTCGAACCGGAGACGAAGATGTATTTCGAGCTGAAGGACGCGCGACCGCTGAGATTCTCGCGCAAAGCAGACGTCACGATGCGCTCTGTGACTTGCCGCTGCAATTGATTGCTTCGGAAGACGAGGCGTATGACATCCAGGCAGCAGCACAGGACGCGCTGGGGTTCGACAGAAAGGGATATGCGATTGTCGGCGCGAATGAAGCGTCACAGAGAACGCTTTGCCTGACGTCACCCGTTTATTCCGAAATCCCAGCCTCGAGCTTTTTCTCCAACACGAGGGACTTCCGGCTACCGCCTGGCACGATTGGTGTGCAATGTGAGTTCGTCTTCACGATGCTGCGATCGTATCCTGATCTCGATGAGGATGTCGATCTTGACAGTGCGCGCACGGCTATTCTGTCCTGCCGCCCGGCAATTGGCCTGTTGGGACGAAGAACTCGAAGCTCGTTTGCGGGCAACAATGCTGCCATCGCCGACTTTGGACTTCATGTCGCCACGTTGTGCGGCGATCACGTGCCGACAGCATCGCTTGCTGAACTGGCCTGCCTCGAGGTGACAACGTTTCTGTTCAAGGAGACCGTCGTCTCTGGCAAGGCCTCGTCAATTATGAACGATCCAGTCAATGCCATTGTCTGGCTCGCCCGCCAACTCGCCGCGAAAGGGCGTCGACTGGAGCCAAACGACGTCGTTACGACAGGCTCATGTACCACCATCCTGCAGGTCTTGCCCGGACAACACGTCGCCGCGGATTTCGGTCCACTCGGTCAAGTCGACTGCGTTTTCAGATAACCAGTTCCAACAGGCATCAAACGATGCCGCGACACAAGCCAACTCTCATGGAAGACAGAAAGAAGCCACCGATCGTGAAGAACAAGCAGAACACGTCAGCAGAAGCCGCAGTTCGACCGGTTGAAACCGGCAACGAGGCTCAATCGTGATGGTCAGCCGAAGCATTCCGCACGAGTACTTCTTGCTTGACGTGGCAGATCACAGCGGGCCGATTGTCGCCAGACTGGGCGAGCGCGCGGTCCGTGAGGCCGTTATCGACCGCCGTGGCCGGCGTTACCATTTCGCTGGCGTTGCAAGGCGCGACCCGCGGGGGCGTCTCGACGTGACTGCATTGCGGCAAGGTGAGTGGATCGTTGCACCTGACCTCGTCTATCGCAAAGCGTAAGCAGCACAAGATACTGCACGTCTCGCGATCATGATTGATTTCAATCCTGTGGATTGCGCCCATTGCGCATGAAGGTCCGTGGGTCTGACCTATGTATCACCTTCTGGGGCCGCTAGCGTGTGGCGGTTCACGGATGGTCCATATGCCAGGTAAGAAGCAGAGCACTGATATCCCAAGGAAGCGCCGATCGCTGTTGGCGCAACTTGCCGACGAGCCGGAAAAACTGTTCACCGGTGCGTTCCGGCAGCAATATGGTGCCGTCTGCTTTCGCTACGTGGGTGACACGTCGAAGATCGAGGTGCTCGTCATCTCGTCTCGAGACACCGGTCGGTGGGTTGTGCCCAAAGGCTGGCCAATGAAGAAGAAAAAGCCCCACGAGGCGGCCGCGATCGAGGCCTGGGAGGAAGCCGGGGTCCGGGGTGCCGTGCATAAAACGGCAGTCGGACGCTACACTTACCTCAAGTTCCTCGATGACGGTGATGTCGTTCCAACAATCGTGGATCTTTTTCAGATCGAGGTCACCGTCCAGAACGAGACGTTCAAGGAGAAGGGCCAACGTCGACTTGCCTGGGTCGAGCCGGACGAAGCTGCGCGGCGCGTGCGCGAGTTGGAGCTGAAATCGTTGCTCGTTGATTTCAAACCGAAGGGAAAGCGGAAGGGAAAGCGCAAGGGCATCTTACCTTGAAGGTGAGCGGTGTCCGCTCGCATTCGCGTCAACGGGCCTGCTGCGGCAGTTTGCTGAGATCTGGAGAACGAACTCAACTCGAGTTCCAATTTCCCAGGGATCGATTTCAAGGTGACAGGTTCTCAAATCTCACTTGCGAAAGAAGCAGGCCTCGAAACCGATCCGCATCAGAGCCCAATTTGCTCCTTTACGGACGGGAACCTCGAGTACGCTCAGAGGTTTGTCATCCGACACTTCTGTCGAAACCTCAATCGCAAGGAATACTCCCATGACCCTCGCAGGGAAAAAGATCGCCGTTCTCATCGCACCACGGGGAACCGAGGATCCGGAATTCAAGAAGCCGAAGGAAGCCGTCGAGGCGGCGGGCGCAACCGTCACTGTCGTTGGTATCGAGACTGGCGAAGCGAGAACCAACAACGGCGACCTAGACCCTGGCAGCAGCTATAATGTCGACAAGGCGGTCACCGAGGTCTCCGCGTCTGATTTTGATGGCCTCGTCATCCCGGGCGGCACTGTTGGTGCCGACAAACTTCGCTCGAACCCCGAGATTGTCGCCTTCGTAAAATCTTTTTTCGAAGAAGCGAAACCTGTCGGGGTGATCTGCCACGGCCCTTGGCTACTGGTCGAGGCCGATGTTCTCAAGGGTCGGACCATCACCTCATACTCCTCGATCCGAAAGGATATCGAGAACGCTGGTGGTACCTGGGTGGACCAGGAAGTTGTAACGGATAAGGGGCTAGTAACAAGCCGCAAGCCGGACGATCTGCCTGCCTTCTGCGCGAAGATCGTCGAGGAATTCGCTGAAGGCAAACATCCTGAACAGGCCCGTAGTGCCTAAATTCTAGAGGTGCCGGGTCAGCCCGGCATCTCATCGCTTTGGAATTTACCGGTCACCTTAGTGTTCGGGAAGTCTTAATCGCTGATTGCCGCCCGTACAGTGGGTATCGCTCGGTGACCTGAGATCCGCCAGGCCCTCGCCCGCCCCTGCGGTCGACGACGATCTCGGCTACCTGCCACGCTTTTCCCGATTAGGAGCCGCCGTGACGACGATTTATTACGAGGCCTGCCCGTTGCCCAACCTGGCGAATCAGGATGGCCTGTCGCTCACCTATGACGCCGCATCGGAGCAGCGCGCCTCCGCCTATCTATCCGAATTCGCTCACCATGAGCCTGGGTGCTGGAAGCCACGGCCCTAGGTCATGGCATGGATCGCAAACCTCTTGCCGGAAACCCACCTCTCGAAGATGGACCAGCAGCTGAAGGTCTCGCCCCAGGACATCCTCGGTCTGCTGATGCGTGTCGGCACGACACCGCGGGCGCCTTCCCGATCGGCGAGCCGCGACGGGAGGGAAATAATTTCCGCATCGTCGATGACGAGGGGGCGCTTGAGCGCATCATCGACACACTGTTGGAGCGTCCCCTCCTGTCGGCGAACGCGGCGTCTCGATGTCGCTTGCGGGCGTCCAGGACAAGCTGCCTGTCTATAGCGGCCCGGACGGACGGATCGGCATCCCGCTGGACGGCACCCCCTCGACCCACATCCTGAAACGCGACATTAAGCGCCTTGCGGGGAGCGTTACCAACGAAACCTTCTGGATGATCCTCGCAAGGCTCTGTCTCGACGCCGCCGAGGTTGCGATCGGCCGGGCGGGAAAGCGGGACTACGTCCTTGTCATCCGTTATGACAGGGTCGCCGATGGGCAAGACATCATCCGGCGCATTCACCAGGAGGATTTCTGCCAGCTGCTGGGCCTGTTCCCGGCCGGGAAATACGAGCAGACCGGCCTGGGTCGGCGGGGCGGCGCGTCCTTGCCGCAGATGTTCGAGGCCTTGGCGCGTCTCATGTCCCTGGCAGAACGACTTCTATTGCTCGATGCGGTGATCTTAAATATTCTGATCTGCAATTCGGGTTCGCACGCGAAGAACTACTCGGTTGTAGTTGGCGCGTCCGGCTGGGCCAGGCTCGACCCTCTTTATGATCTCATGTGCGCGGCACCGTACCGACGGGTCGACCAATACCTGCCACAGACACTGGCCGGCAAACTTAATGCTGACGAGCTGCATGGACAGTAGCACAAAACATCGCCCCCTGAGTGACCGTTTGAATGGTCCGAGGCGATAACGCATCGCCCGAATCTAGGCAGGCTTGCTAAACTGAGAAGCCTGGAGCAGATTTCGTTGATGACCGATATCGATTCAAGAGCCGCGCTTATAACGCTGCTGAAGGAAATGAGGCTCGAACTAGGAGTGCCGCTCAGCCTTTACGAGCTAGGGCCACCCCTTGTCCGCCAAGGCATCAGCCAGGACAGCATCGTCGACGCGCTGTACGCTCTCAAAGACGAGGGCGTCATAGATCTGCCTGGCAACCGATTGGTGTTGTTGAAAGTCTTCTAGGTTTCGGGACTGCAGACGGTGGACAGGGAAGAGAACATCGAGCGTGAGCTCGGCCGCAAGAAGCTGATGATGCGGTTGCCGACCTTGAGAGATCAGCTTCGACACGCTTCAGGCGCTCAGATCGAGGCTCTCTTCGTAGCCTACGAGCGGGCCGCAGCTCATCAGGAGCGTATACGGGCGCAAAAGAGCGCGCCGGCGCAGTGGACAGCTTATTACGACAAGGTGTTCGCCGAGCTGGAGGAGAGCGTCAGACTTTATCTGACGGGTCAACGATGGCAGGATTTCAGTTGACCTTTTTTGGGGCTGTTTGAGACAGTTCACGAACGCCGAGAGAACAAAGTCGGCGCAGTCGGAACTTATCGCCTTCGTGCAGGTTTGTTGACCGCCGAGATAGTCTCCCAACGTCTTGCTCGGCACGTGGAGGGCCTTGAGCCCCTGTAACTCTCTCGGCTCTCCACATCCATTCTTTCTTGGAACAGGTAAGCAGCCTGATCCATGGGAGCGACGGGCGGCTTTTGTTTCAGCTGGGCAGGCACAGCTCGATACGGGCCGGCATGGGATCAAGAGGAAGGTTCGGGAGCGCATCGTCGCGAGGCTTGCTCGCACGGCAACGGAGCGGCTTGTCGCTCGACTAGAGAGGCCCAGAACGCGGCGATTTCGCCATCACGGGAGATTCCTGGAAGCAGCTTAATCTTGAGGTTTCCGAAGGGAATGCTAATATAATCGCTGCACTCAACGATACCGTTTTGCCCCGCGCTTGGCGGGGCTTTTTTTAACTCGCCTTCCGGATCTGCCGTGACGTCAGGCAGGATAGGCATGCCGGCAGCATGGGCGTCATCGACGAAGGGGGCGCGGGCCGCAGCGGGATCAGCCGCCGCCATGGCTGCGAGATCACTGCTCTCCTGGGCAGCGGCGGATATATTATCGGTGATGCTGAGCTTTCCCCGGAGGAAAATAAGGTCACAGCGCGGAAGTTGCTCAATCCAGATCTGCGATCAATACGGCCTTCGCGATCACCTCGTCCGCGAGATCGCGCAGTATCTGATCTCGATCGGCCGGTACTATTATAGAGATACCGACCTTCCCGGGCTGGGCGGCCGTAATGGCCCGAATCTAAGCGAGTTATTTCCCAAAGTTGTATTTTTCTGGATCACGTGAAATCCACTCAGTCGCTTTCAACGTGTAAATAGATATCTGCAATTGATAACAGGTTGAAAGATGAATTCGGCGGATCAAAATAAAGAAGAGATCGAAGTCAACAATAAGTTGGGGCGACGTATAAGGATGGCTCGCAAGACGCTTGGATTAAGTCAGACCCATCTTGGGAATGCTCTCGGAGTTTCGTTCCAGCAGATAGGAAAGTATGAGAGCGGCAAGAATTCAATGTCCGTTTCAACCTTCCTGACGATCTGTCGCACCCTTCGTTTAAAGCCGTCATCGCTGCTGGACGACTATCTCGGGCAGGAAAAACCATAAGGCATTGGAACGTTCTGCTGCGTCATAGTTATGAATGCAGCCGCGTTTGTCCCCATGCCCGCGGGGCCACCCTCTCTCCAGTTCAGCCCGCCTTGTGCGGGATTTCTTACAGAACGGCCCAACACGCCTTCCGATCTTGCTCTCGACCTTAGATCGGTTAACATAGGCGGTCGCTTGGAAGTTTCTGGACGCCTGGGTGACAGGCGAAGGGCTCGTTACCCCAAAGCTCGATGCCCTTCGCCACAATAGCCATCTTCGCCAGTCGACTTTGAAGCAACGTGTCGTGAACTTGATTGGCGGCGACACGACGTGGATCGGACCTACCCAGCTCTGCAGCGGGTCACACAAGTAGTCGAGTGTGACATTTTAACACACTGGGCCGGGTGTTGCTGCCGTCGGCACGGTAATTGGCCGCTGTATGTCTCGCTCGCTACCAGCAGAACGCCGGTATCGAGTGTCCCTCGCCGGCCTCGTCGTACAGCCAGTGTTTCGTGATGAGCGGACAAATCCTCTTCCGAGAGACAGAGAACTCGATCTCGAGCGCCTCGCCCTGTGGCACGGTGGGTGAGAGGGCCACGGCGCTTACGCACTCGATCGGCGGCGCGCGCTCGGCAACCCATACGGAAGCCGCGGAGAAGGCTGCTATCTTCGTCGACGCACCAGACAGTGCCAGGAGCGCCTTGTGTAGGGCTGCGCGCGTCTAAGGCGCCAGGATCGCCATCAGCATCGGAACCGGCGCTTCTCTGGAACTGCTCAACGGCGTTCGGGGCACATATCCGAGGACCACAAGCGACACGCGAACGAAGCGGTCGATGCGATCGGCGAAGCCTCTTATGCTGCCGTTCCACTTCTTGGTGATCGTCTCGATGTCGGCTTGGTCGGCCCAACGATTGAGGTTACGGCTTTGCCAGTACCAGATACCAGGCCCTGCCATGGATCCGTGTTGACGCGCACAGTTGTAGAACGCCTCGTGGTTCCCCTTCCCAGTCAGTTGGCCAGGCGTCCACCCGATGTAGAGCTTGCCGCCATCGTCGTCCACCTGCGGCGGGTTGCCGAGATTCCGTGCTCGTGCGTAGCGCTTCTGCGCTTCGGTCGGGCCCTGACCTCGCGGTCGAAGCGGAAGCACCGCTTTCGCCTGATAGCTGGACAAGGGACTACACCGATCGGTGCAAACGGTCGCGGTATCGGGCGCCATAGCGTCGAGCGCTACGAGGACAGAGTTCATGTTCTCGGCGTTCACCCCCTTTCGCAGCCGCGCGCAGATGCGCTGCAGTTACCCGCAAAGCATGGAACTCGCCGAGTTTTAATGGTGATTGGTGGCGGGGCGATCTGTGGGGGAGACAGGTTCAGGCAAGCTTCGTGGTGTCAAGACCTGCCGACATCAATGACGCGAACATTCTTTCGCGGGTGATCATGAGGATCTTCGGTATGGCATATGATTGGAAAGGCGTTCGCACTCGGCGTATTCGACGCTTCAAACTGGGGCTATCGTCCTTGATAGCTCTCGCTGTCGTGGCGCTGCCATTTGTTTGGCCCGTGGTGAACTGACCAAGTCGCTTTTCTTGATACGCTAGAGGTCGGCCACCACGTCGGCGGGCCTTTGCGTGTGGATAGTAACATTCTGCTAACTACGCCGCGGCCGAGGAGATGGACCGCATTTCGATTCACTGATCAGGTCTGAGAGTGTCGTACACCCCAAACGCATGCGGCGCATGAGATCCGGTGAGCGGACCCACGAGGAAAACGACCGGATCTCAACCTTGCTTCCATGCCCTTAGCCCGGCACGTGTCAAGCTAGCCGCCGAACAACGACGTGTGCACCGCAGCGGAGAAATTTGCGCGGTTCATTGGTGGTTTCCGATGATGATTGAAATGCTGATGGTGCTGCGAGGCGGCTGTGATCAGTCCAGAAGAGCACCAGCGCGTCAGAAGCCATCCATGTATTTGCTCGAAAGCGACTCCATGGCGGCGAAGCAGTTGACGAACCAGTGGCTGCGTTTGAACTCAGTGGCACCGGTAAGCAGCATTCTCGCCAATGGGTGGGAGTTGGCGACGAGCTGTTTGCAGAAGTATCGCATTGATTCAGTTCCTTACGCAGATGCCAGGGCGCTCTTCGCCGCACGAGCACGGACAAGCTGATCAGCCCCAGAGGTGTTGTTGTAAGCCTCCTCGGCAAACGCGATGATGCGGTTGTCGGTGGTGGCGAGGACGAATTGGCCGGAGGCGCTCGTGGTCAGCGCCCCCGCGGCAACGTTGACGCCCTTCGGGACGCGAACGTTGAAGAGGCGCTCGTCGATCACCTCCATGCCGATGATGCGGTCGTTGGCCAGCCAGGCGTCATCAATGCCTTTCATTGCGAGGTAGTTGTCCTGAGCAAGGTAGACCTTGGCTTTGGATGCTGCGCCGGCCTGGGCGAAGCTCGAACCGAACGCGGCGAGTGCGGTACCGGGCAGGATGGCAGCAGCGCTAAGACGCTCCTGTACCTGCGGGAGGTTCTCGGAGACCGGACCTGCGTAGATCTCGCTGTAGCGGGCAATGGATTATTCTCCCTTCGGAAGCCGGAAGCCGGAAGCCGGAAGCCGTTTGCCTGGCGCCACCCTTAAAGGCGGCGTTCAGTGCGGCCGCAGCCTCGGCGTCTGCCTTCGGCGCCAGAGCGCGGAGGTGGGGAGCGGCGGCGCTCTTCAATGGGTGTCGTATCCGCCAAACACTGGGATGTCGTGGTTGGCCGCTCTGCGAGAGAGTTTTCGAGATCGGGGATGAGGGTGGGAAAGTCGTTGCCCACGTTCCCGTTTATACATAGCCTATGTTCGAAAAAGCCCGGTTGACGTCTTCACGCAATTCGTCTCCGTCGGCCTGGGCAGGCCACACTTGCCTGGTGTCGGCATCGCCCCATGTAATGGGTTCACCCAAAAGGATCCGAGTCATGGCCACGCACGAAGATCTGGCCGGGAAGTCTATCCTCCTGGTCGAAGACGACTATTTCGCGGTCACCGAGCTGGCCGCTCGACTCGAGACGCTTGGCGTCAATATCGCTGGATTATCGCCAGGCGTTGCCGAGGCGCTCGAAACCATAGCCTCGGTTCCTGATCTCGACGGTGCTATACTGGACATCAACCTCCGGGGCGAGATGGTCTTTCCGGTGGCTGATGAACTAGAGCGGCTGGGCATACCGTTCATCTTCGCCACCGGCTACGATGTCGACATTTTGCCCGACCGTCACGCCGACAAGATCGTCCTGCGCAAACCTTTGGAAGAGGAAGTATTGGCGCTCGGGCTGTCGAGGGTATCCCGTCCGCGGCCGGTATTGCTGGAAGAAGCCTCGAAAAACCAGATTCTTGCTCGACTTCCGGAGGCAATCCTCAAGGGCCTGTTGCCACTGCTCACGCTTGTTCATGTGCCGAGAGGGGCCATACTCGAGGTTCCCCACCAAGCTATCAGCCGTGTCTACTTTCCGATCGACTGCGTCGCTTCGCTAATTGCGGTTGGCTCCAACGGCTCGAAGATAGAAACAGGACTTATCGGATTAGAGGGCATGACTGGTACTGGTATTGCGCTCGGAGATAACCGGACGCCGCACGAACTCATTAATCAAGCGGAAGGCAGAACATTCGCAATGGCAGCGGATGAGTTTAGCCTGGTGCTCAGGGATTTTCCCGAATTTGACTTGCTGGCTGGCCGCTTTGCTCGCTCGCTCGGCATCCAAGTAAGTCATACTGCGCTCGCGAATGGAAAGTTCGATTTGCGTATCCGGCTCGCCCGTTGGCTCCTGATGATGGATGACCGAACGCCGATCGGCGCGTTCGAGCTCACTCATGAATATCTCTCTATCATGCTTGGCGCTCGGCGAGCTTCAGTGACCGACGCCATCCATGTCCTCGAAGGCGAGCATTTGATCCGGTCCACCAGAAGCCGTCTTGAAATTTGTGACCGTTTTCAACTGATCAAGTTCGCTGGCGAATCCTATGGCACTCCTGAAGACGAGCACCGCCGATTGATGGCTCTACCCTTGTTTCGCGCGGAGAAGGTGGGTCAAACTGCGCTATTTGCGTGAGCATGCTGTTGGTTACTAGCCAATCGCTCGGTCCGCTCAAGCATCACAAATACGCCAAAGGACAGTGAGCCAGACCCCGAGAGGTGAGCTACGACGGCCCCAGTCAACTAACCCTTAAACTCGTCAGTTCACTCGCCCAGCGTCGTTTGGAACGGTAGCGACAAGGGCCAGTTCGAACCGAAAAGCTCTCGTCGGAACTGGTGCCATTGCCCGACGTTTAACGTGCTTCGTCACAGGAGCGATCCAATGTCTGGCACCATACTTGAGAATCTGGATCCGCGAAAAGGCAGCCCGAGCCCGCGACTTGCCGAGGATGAATTCGAGCGACGCTTTTTGAACCAGTTCCAAGATCGTGCCTTTGAGTCCCTTGGAGAGGAACTCGCCAGAATTGCCGACGCCGCGTGGGACGTGCTGGACCTTAGCCGGCTAGCCTCCGAATATGGTCGGCAGATCCATCCATGCAAGGCTTGCTTCTCGACCGCGGCAGCGCTCTGTCATTGGCCGTGCTCTTGCTACCCGAATTATTCGCTCGGGCAGACCCTTGATTGGATGAACGAAATCTATCCGCTTTGGGTGGAGACGCACGAAATCCTGATCGTGACGCCGGTGAATTGGTATCAGACTTCCTCACCATTGAAGTTGATGATCGACCGCCTCGTCTGCGCCGACGGTGGCAATCCCGAACCGACTACGACCCATGACAAGCAAGCCAAGGAAGCCAAGAAACTGAAAGGTTGGGACTATCCTAGGCATCTTGAGGGCCGTCTTTTCTCGGTGATCGTTCATTGCGACACCGAGGGAGCCGAGAATGTTCGTCGTTCGGTATCGGATTGGCTCAAATCCATGGAACTCGTACCAGTCGGCGTACGCGCCGAAGTAGACCGCTATATCGGATACTGGGAGCCTTACGCCACCAATCACGTGGCTTACGAGAAGGACGCAGGTTTTCAGGAAGAAGTGAAGGTCGCTGCGCGTACACTGTACGATGCGGTAGCCGCGACGCGCACCGGTCAGCAGGTCGCGGCCGGCACCGGCCTAAAGTCGCCGCGGGAGAAGTAGGTCTTTGAACAGCTACGTCATCACACTCTTCATCTTCGGAGTGGTCGTACTTCTGACGACGTGGCTGCCGCTGGCTCTGAAACGTATGCCGCTATCGCTGCCGATCTGCTGCATCGCCATCGGCATTCTGCTGACCTGGTCGCCGTTCACACCTCTTCCCCGGTTCAATCCATTGCAAAACACCATGTGGGCGGAGCGTCTGACGGAGTTGGTCGTGATTGTGGCCTTGATGGGCGCCGGACTGAAGATTGACCGGGCGCTAGGGTGGAAACGCTGGATGATCACCTGGCGCCTGCTCGGGATCGCTATGCCGCTGTCAATCGCGGCCATCGCTCTTCTTGGCTGGTGTATACTTAGACTGCCCCCCGCTTCGGCGCTTCTGCTTGGCGCGGCGTTGGCACCGACCGACCCGGTCCTTGCCGCCGATATACAGGTTGGCCCCCCGCACACAGGTGAGGAGGACGACATTCGCTTCGCCCTAACGTCGGAAGCAGGCCTCAATGATGGGCTAAGCTTTCCTTTCGTTATGGCAGCGATCGCCATGGCGGCAAGCAACGGACAGGGTTGGATCGGTCATTGGTTGGCCATCGATGTTGTCTGGAAGCTCGTGGCTGGTGTGGGGGTCGGGTGGTTCGTTGGGCGATTGCTCGGCTATTTGACCTTCAAACTTCCCGAGACCGGACGGATCGCAAAAACCGGGGACGGCTTGGCTGCGCTCGGATTCACGTTCCTGGCTTATGGCGCGACCGAACTGGTTCACGGTTACGGGTTTGTCGCGGTGTTCGTGACCGCACTGACCATTCGGCACGTTGAGCGTCGGAGCCATTTCCACAGTGAACTGCATGATTTCGGCGAACAGATCGAGCGGCTCCTTATGATGGTCCTGCTCGTCTGTTTCGGGTCGATTGTCGCTGAAGGATCACTGCTGTCTCAGGTCGACTGGCGGGTCGCCATCGTAGCGGCTTTGACGCTCCTCTTGGTTCGGCCGCTCGCTGGCTGGTTGAGCCTGGCAGGATGCGGCCACCCAACAGCGGAAAAGCTTATCGTCTCGGTTTTCGGTATCCGTGGTCTCGGATCGATCTACTACCTTGCCTACGCCTCGGACAAGGCGGACTTCGAAGGAATGGAGACGGTTTGGTCCACCGTCTTCGTCATCATCCTTGCATCTATCGTCCTGCATGGGATCGCAGTTACTCCTGTGATGGGATGGATCGATCGAAAGCGTGGCGTTGATGCAATGAAACCGACTGCGATGTGACTTCACGGGAGGGAGACTTTATGGATTTAGCGACAATGATCGGATACGGCGCTTCCATATGCTCGGTAGCAAGCTCCATTCCCCAGGCCGCCAAGGTCATTCGGAGCCGTTCGCGTCAGCTAGGGTCAAATTTGAAAAGCCTCCACCATGCGCGTCGGCTAGCTACAGTACACGGTACCCGGATGTACGCTCATTTTCGATCGTAGCTGGAGCTGTGTAAGGTGGCGGTTCAGAGTTCGGCATAAGCATATTGGGCCGTGCAAACGTTGGGGCCGCCAAGAGCCGGCGGAACCGGAAGGTGCGCCTTGCTCGGCTAGGTCAATACCCGTTCTGATAGTTTGATCGGGTCATCCGTCTGTTGAGCGATACATCATCGCTGTCGCCAATATCGCCAAGCGCCGCCACAGTGGCTTTGCTCGGAAACAGTTGATAACGACTATAACTGACAGCATGTTGGTTCCCATAAGTTTCTAGGGGGAAAACATGGCATCGGGTACAGTATAGTTCTTCAACTCCGACAAGGGTTTTGGCTTCATCACACCCAGCGGCAGCGGTGCTGATATCTTCATTCACATCTCCGCGTTGCAGTCGTCTGGACTACAGGCACTTCCGGAAGGCCGGAAGGTGACGTTCGATACGGAGCCGGATAAGCGCGGTAAGGGCCCCAAGGCTAGCAACATCAAGCTTGGGTAAAATACCTGAGGCAGCAGGCTTTCCCATCGACCGATCTAGTCATCCGCGGGTGGGTGTTAACGCGCTCCCTGTGTTAGCCAGCACTTGTCGAGCCGCTTGAACGCTATTGGGTGCGCCACGCGCCCGAGCAATAGCTTACCGACGCCCACTTCGCCCACTACACTTCTAATGGCTGGTATACAGCGGTTGAAATTGCTCATCGGCACGATCGGGAAACAACTGACGCCTTGTCTTTCGGATTGAGTCAGCGTGATGTCGCTGTCTCGCAAGCACACTGGCCGTCACCTCTTTGAATGCGGCCCCGTCCCCATCGGCGACACGCACCGTCCCACCGTTTGCAAGAAAGTCGCAAAACGCCTCGATTGAGCGCAATTGCGTCGTCAGCTCGACATAGCGGTCTTCGTATCTATTACACATGACAACCTCCAAACCCAGTTCTGTGACGACAACTCGGCAAGATGATGGCTGGAGAATGGTCAAATCAGTGTGAACGTATAAGAGGTACGGTGATCTTTGCAGCCGCACTGATTGAAAGTATTCGGTAAGAAGATTACTGGTTTTTTTTGTGTGAGAAGAGGTCTGCTTTGGTGCTGCCGCGTATAATCGCTTTGACGTGTCTGATGTCCCTCGCCTTCCTCGATGCCGCCCGCGCGGATATCACGCTGCGCACCGTTCCAATGGATGGCTCGCCACCAGTAATCGTGTTGAAGGGCGAATTCACTCAACGCGACGATCCGAACCCCCTGGCGAAGGAGATCGCCACGAGTGGTGCCAGGACGGTGACCTTCGATAGCAACGGCGGGAACGTCGCCAAAGCGATGGAATACGGTCGATTGATCCGGTCGCTTGGGTTGTCGACGCTTCGGCTGCGCGCCGCACAGTGCGCCTCGGCTTGCACATTGGCGTTTTCCCGAGCGACGATATGCGTTACCTCACCGCGAGCGAGATGCAGAACTACAAGCCTGAACGGCCGCGACAGCGCTTGGGCCGTCTATCAAACTTTCCGGCGAGAACGACGATTGATGGACGCCGATCGAACCCGGTTCCGCCTCTCGAACGACGCCGCCGACAACCTCCGGGTCAAAAGGTAGCTATTCGGCCCAAGCGACGGTTGAGAGCTCGGCTCCCTCATGATCGAAGGTAGAATATTTCCTCGACAACACGCCGCAGACCACCGTTATCAAAAATGGAAATACCGAAGAAGAAAGCTTATTCGGGACGAAGCCAATCAGTAAAAAATCAGTGCAGATCAAGAGATGCACGCAGTACGCGTCGAACGAAGACGAGGGAAAGAGGCTGGGCTCAAGCAAGTCCGCCGACGAAGGTGGTCCCGGCTACTTCCAAGGGAAATGGACAGGATCGATCGGCTGGGGCATAGCGCGCGGACCTATTACCTTGGACGTCTCAGTCAACGGAAACCGTGGGAGCGGCTCGTCGCAGTCCAGCGTTGGTGGGCCGCAACGGATTGAAGGGGCAATCTCGGGCAACAGCATGACGTATCAACACACCGACGAAGATGACACCGTGACAGTCGTACCGAAAAAAGTGAACAACAACACCCTCTCCTACGGCGCCACCTCGGCACAGTGAGGATTGATCCACGTCACCGGGAGGCTTACTCGCCAGTAGGACTGGCACAATATATCTGAACTAGAGGGGACAACCATGCATTTCCACAGGGACCGCCGCGAGGTTTGGTACGTGCAATTTCTACGAGCCATAACGAGGGTTGTTCAAGTCGTGTTGGCGATGCTCTTCATCTTTATTGTAGTGCCAATCGCATGGGTTAAAGTTTTCCCTTTTTCGCAAGCAACCGCCGACCTTGGGAAGGGCACGACTGTGACAGTCAGAAAGTGGTTCGGCGTTCTCGACAACAGTGACTTTGATGTTGTTGTGGTCGCAGGTAGAAAGATCAACGCCGGGCCCATTGTTGACACGTCGATCGCAGACCCTCGTTTCAATATTTACATCCTTCCGTCGGATACCATCGGCGTAATCGGCACCACAGGCGTATCTAGTTTCATTGACGTTTCGAATGGTTCGCAGCCGCGGGTGATCAGCTCGCAAATGATCGATCTACATACATCTGCAGAATGGCGTTTTGTCGGAACGATCTTGGAAACAGAGAAGAGACGGCTAGTGTATTTTCCAGCTTCCGAAATCGCCGAGTGCATTTCCCTTTTAGGAGCAGGAAGTAGCCCATTCCGGACCGAGCACCAGGCTGAGAGCCGCTGGACAAAGACCAATACCGATTAAAGAGACGCGATCGTCAGGTAAGGCCCAGCGCGCCCTGCTGGTAAGAAGCGGTCGTTGAGATCGGGTTGGGTTTGGGGAAATACACGGATGCATCGTGCGACAACTAGACTCTCCAACTCCGCGGATTTATGTTGAGTTCTCGATCAATAACTCGGTGGGAAGGTTATGACGCTCGACGCTTTCGAATTGCACCAGTTGCGCAAGATCGGCGGCAGAGATGTGGTCTTTCTCGACCCGCATACCACGTTCAAGCTGCGTGTTTTGGGCCTTGTGAACGGAAGCGACGACAAGCCGCAGCTCACGAAGGCAGGCTGGCGATTAGCCACTCCCGTCGCCCTAGCCAACCCTGCGATGAAATCGAGTGGTTAGCTCACCTATACACGACTGCCCATTTCGCGACAATTTAGGCTTGGGCGCTATCGTCAAAGGCCGTGAGCTGGACAATCATCGGTAGTTCGTTGAAGCCAGGCGAAACTAAAGATCGCGCCTACCTTCAACTGCCCGGACGCGATCAGGGCTGTAGCGATTCCGCCCGTCTGCGTATTCGGATTTCAATGCGTCGACGCTCTTGGACATCTCCTACCTACCCCGCAGTGAGCTTGTCATCTGGGACGACGAGCTGTGCGGCCGAAATCGGCAACACCGTGACGTCCTTGAGGTTTGCCTTGGCTTTCAAGACATTCGCAACCGCGATTGCCCGGGCAAGCCCAAGTCCGGCGTTATCCGCCGGCTGGAGAGCATCGACCGGGAGCCGGCCATTGATGACACCGATCGACGCGTCGTCGAGGTTGGAGGTGCTCCTGGCGACACGCTGCTCGTCAGTGTGACCGATCACCTCGACGACGTCGACCTTGTAGCGCTCGAGGTTGTCGGCAATCTGGTCAGCGATAGAAGTCTCGACTTTGCCCTCGAACTCAGGTGTCAGCGCCGCGCTACCCGACGTGAAATAGCCCCCGGCTTCGGAGAGATTGATAATCGGAGGCCACTCGTGCCGGTCGGATGTTGCCCTTGAGCATCTCCTCAAGTTTCGCCGGTGCTTGGTCGAGGGACACGTTGTTTTTGGCGAGGACCTTCGCGACGGCCGTGAGCTTTTCAAGATGATCTGGCGCGCGGACACCAGTTCACGCCACTCGCTCTCGAACTTGGCGCGGTCAGATGGCGTCATATGCGAACCAAGCTAAGACTGCGCCTCGACAAGCTGTGCCGACAACTCGTTATTCTGTGTCTCCAGCTGCACCATGCGCTGTTCCGCAGCAATGCGCTAACCGGCGCGGACGTGCGTCTTACGCTCGGGACCACAACATACTGCCATCGAAGTGGTCGGATGAAGCCGTTCGGGGGAACCGCGAAACAACGCACTCACTAGTTGGAATAGGGGGATATCGGCTGCACTGACCCGCGCCGAGCGGAGATCGCTCCTTTCAGCTATATCGTTGGGCCGTCTCATACGTAACAGCTCTCAACGTTGAGAATCTCCGGAAACTTTTGGCACTCCTTCAAGTTAGGCGAGAGCTTCCACTAGAGGCACTCTGTCGATCCGGGCAGTTAGCCTCGCATTCTCTGGCAAGGAGCAGCAGATGAGGTATTTGATATTCGCAGTTGTAATGCTGGCGATTGCCGCGATCGCTGTCGGAACACGCCACTCTTCCCAGCAAGCTGATGAGAGTAAAGGCCAGCCCTCGCCACACGCCCTGGATCAAAGTCAGTAGGGGAACGGCTTTAGACACGACCTGCGATCGCTGGGTTTAGCAATACCGAGCCATTTGGCAGTACACCTTCAAAGCAAAGCGATCGTTACAAATGATCACGAGATCTGTCCCGCTACTTCAAGGAAAACGCATCCTAATCGTCGAGAACGGTTTTTTTGTTTCCAGCGACGTGAGCACAGTGCTGACGCGCGTAGGTGCCGTTATACTTGGTCCAGCTCCGTCAGTCGTATCCGGGATCGAAGTGGCCAAGCGATCCTCTCCGGATGGTGCCATCGTCGACATTCGCATTGACGGCGAACTGGTTTATCCGATGGTCGAGTTCCTTAGTGAGCGTCGCATTCCCTTTGTCTTTGCAGTAGCAGACTTGGGTATCCCTGTTGACAGGGCCTACGGCGGCTACGTTTTGTCAAACAATCTTGAGGACTTGCAGGAAATAGCCAAAGCTTTGTTCGGTGGAAATGCGTGAAATCCATGGCCAGATAGCAGTCAGCGTCATTGGTCGGAACCGTACGGTTTCGCTGCCTTCGGAACAAAGCTCCGCGACAATTCTTCATCCCTAGGGCAGAGGAGTTGACATGGCCTATGAACAATCAGTTAGCGGGTCGATTGAGGAGCAAATCGTCGAATGTGTCCCAGCACTAACGGCGTTCGCTCGTTCCTTCCAACGTCAGCAAGCAGATGTAGAAGATCTTGTTCAAGAAACGTTGGTACGCGCACTTGCGAATGCCGACCGTTTTGAGAGGGGGACAAACCTGAAGTCATGGCTCTTCACGATCATGCGAAATGCGTTTTGCTCGCGCTACCAGCGCCTGAAGCGCGAAGTGACGGGATTGACGAGAAGGTTGTTCGACAGGCTTGCCACGGACCGCCTCAGGAGTGGCATGTCGTCGGCCATGAACTTGAGCGGGCTTGCGGGGCCTTGCCCGAGCCGTACAAATCGGCATTTGAGTTCGTCTTCATTCTCGGAAGGTCATATGAGGAGGCCGCCCTGCACTTCCACTGCCCCGCCGGGACTGTGAAGAGTCGTGTCAATCGAGCACGAATGCGGCTCTCACATGATATGGACCAGCGCACAGCATTATCTTAACCGGAGATTCGCACCGGTGCACACCAGACCGTTTGGGTCTCCTCTGGTCCGCGTGTTCCCCTCAAGGGTTTGATATCACTCCGCACCCTTTGTGACGACGCATCTTACCATTGGAAATGCAATAATGGTGGCAGATCACTCTGCAGGATAAGTTGGCGTGTTTCGGACGCCAAGTCTCGGCGTACACTGCGGTCAACATCGGAAGCTGCTTTGGGAAACCGGGGCCGGTCGTCCGCCCCAAGTCGCTCAAACAGAGGATAGAAATTTTTCAATCGTCATCATGGTGAGTTGTACGGAGACCGCGCTGCGAAGAGATGGGTCGCGGCATCATGGGCCCCATTGGCTCCGCTGCAAACTGCATCACTCAGCACGATCACATGGAAGGCTAGATCGATGGCCCCGAGCACCGTGGCCAAAACGCATACATCGGTTTCGCCTCCCGTCACGACAACCGTGCTAACGTGGTCCTCGCGCAAATGAGCAAACAGCCGGCCGTCGATCCAAGGTGAATAGGTGGACTTTTCAAACACACGCGCTGGAGGAACAAAACGCTCCAGAGAAGATACGAGGCCGGTCATCCCTCGCGGTAGGTGCTCGCTGGTCATCGCCCTCCATTTTTCATAGTAGTCGCGCCACGCCCCGATTGTGTCCGCGGCACTGGCAGGCGGGATAAAGCGCGTGAAAATGGTGCGCTCGGCGTGAGATCGAGAAATTTCTTCAACCTGAGGCATCACCCGGCGCATCCAAGGGACGAACCATGGCGTGTCTTCGGCGAACATGCGCTGAACGTCGACGCAGATATGTCGCCACTGTCCGATCTTGATCATTTCTGTCTAACGACGACAGTAGCGAAAAGTTGCCTGCCCCTATAGCACGCTCTCACGAACCATCTATAGAGCATCGTTGGGCGGCCGTCGGCTGGCTGGCCAAGGTTTCCGAAAACCGTCATGAACTGACCGCCTCAGAGCGCAGTATGGTCTAGTGAAACTTTACGACGGAGGTCCGAATTTCGAGATCGCGGATAAGCTCGTCATCCGCTGCCTGTCGTCAGCTTCTAAGAACGGATCGCGTTGCGTGATATCGTGGACACGGTCAGCAAACTGTCGGTGAGCTCGGGTATAGGCAGTGGAATTGGTATAAGAGTAAAGCGGAGACCACGGTCGTCGGCTATCGCAAGAGGGCTCGAGCGATCCCGCCAACACTAGGCGATATTGCCGCATTGAGTTTCAATTTCGTTCCGTTTATCAGTGGATCACGCCGCAGGGCGGGGGGGAATTATGCGGAACTCTGTTACCCGATTTGAAGCGTGGCTGGTGCGAAGTCTTTGCGCCATCGCTCTCGTTTTCGTCGGGTTTGCACATCAGGCTCCCGCCGCTGCTTTTGATCCGACAGATCCCGTGCAATTCGCGCAGTTCGTTATGCCGGACGGAACATTGCCGACGCTCTGCGCGACGGTGACGGATGCCGACGGCAAGACGAACACTCACCACAAATTTCACAATCAGGGCTGCGAAGCCTGCCGCATTGGCGCTTCCGTTCTTTTGCCGGCGCCTGGCGACATCGCTGGCTTGGCAGTCGCATTCGGGCTTGAGAACGAACTTCCCCGGCGCGTGATCGAGTTTCATCGGCAACTGTACCCGCCGAATACTGGGCCCCGAGCCCCGCCGTCCGATCCGACCATTGCCTGAACCGCGCGTCAGCCAGGGCTGGGGCGTGCCCTGTTTTTCGGCTGCGCTCCTGGCGACTGCCGCGGATATCGGACCTCATCATGTCTATTATCACCTCCGCCATTCCGGCGGATGACGCCACATCGGGCGTCTCGCTTTACCGCGCCATCTGGCGCTGGCATTTCTTTGCCGGGCTGCTTGTCCTCCCCTTTCTGCTCAACCTTGCGGTCACTGGCTCGATCTATCTCTTCAAGGACGAAATCAACGATAGTGTCTTTGCCTATCGCTACGACGTGATCCCCGCTGGCAAGGTGCTGGCACCAGAAAAGCTCGCAGAGATTGCGGTAGCTGCCATTCCCGGCTCCAAACTTAGCTCTTACAAGGATCCGGCGACGCCCGAGCGCTCCGCCATTGTCACAGTGTCCGGCAATACCGGCTCAACTCTTGTCTTCATCAACCCTTACGATGGGAAGGTTCTCGACACCGTAGGATCAACGCAGGAGTTCAACTACGTCGTCAAGCGCATCCATAGTCTCGCGCTCTTCGGAGATTTCCCAAACAAACTGATCGAGGTCACCGGCGGGTTCGCCATGGTGCTGGTTGCAACCGGCATTTACTTATGGTGGCCGCGTCGACAGACCGGAGGCGTCGTTACGGTTCGTGGTACACCGAGCAAGCGCGTCTTCTGGCGCGACACCCACGCAGTCATCGGCGCCTTCGCCGGCATTTTGATCTTCTTCCTGGCTGCCACCGGTATGCCCTGGTCGGGATACTGGGGCGCCAACGTCCAGGCTTGGCTCGGCAACCATGGCCTCGGCTATCCCGCGCAGCTCTGGGATGACGTTCCCAAGTCACAAAAGGTAACGCAGGACATTCTTCCCGTCGTTGGTTGGGCCGTCGAACAAGCCCCCGTTCCACTTTCTGATATTGCAGCTGCGCAGTCGAAGGCGCCAATCGGCCTGAACCGCGCAGTCGAGGTCGCGAGGGCCGCAGGGTTGATGCCAGGCTTCGATATGGCAGTGCCTGTCGACGAAACAGGCGTCTACTCCGCGGCAGTCTACCCGGATGATCTCTCGAGGGAACGGATGATCCATATCGATCAGTATTCCGCAAAGCCGCTCGTGGACATCTCCTATGGACAATACCCGGTTTTTGGCAGAGCCATCGAGTGGGGCATCAACGTTCATCAGGGGCAGGAATTCGGTCGCCTCAACCAGTTCCTGATGCTGGCCACCTGCCTTGGTATTATTCTCTGCTGCGTGAGTGGGGTGGTCATGTGGTGGAAGCGACGTCCCTCTGGCCGGATCGGTGTTCCTCCAGCCCCGCCCCGCCGGTCGGTCTATGTTGGTCTTTGGTCGATTGCGCTTGTCTTCGCGCTTGCGTTCCCGCTGACGGGAATTGCCATCGCGGCGATGATACTAATCGATCAGGCCTTCATCCGAACAATCCCGCCGCTTCGGCGCGCATTTGCCTGAACGGAGGCGACACAATGGCGAAATTCGCAGTTTTACTCGCAGGACTTTTTCTGAGCACTTCGGCCCTTGCACACGAGGCCAGCATCGGCCCCATCAGTATCGAAAGGCCCGCCGTTCGTGCCATGGTGCCAGGCGCCAAGGTTGGTGGTGGCTACCTCACCATCAGGAATAATGGAACACAAGCCGACAAATTGGTCTCAGCAAGTGCCGATCGAGCCCGATCAGTGCAGATGCACGAAATGAGCACCAGCAACGGCATCATGGTCATGCGGGAGATGAAAGACGGCATCGACGTGCCTTCCGGGCAGACAGTTGATCTGCAACCCGGCGGGAGCCATCTGATGTTCATGGATGTCCAACAACCCTTCAAGCAAGGAGAAGAGATCAAGGCCACGTTGACGTTCGAACGAGCCGGTAGCGTCGACGTCATGTTCGATGTCGGTCCGATCGCTGGGCCGCTCTACGTTGGACGCGACGGAAGCGACCACACGTCGATGGAGATGCCGGGCATGGACATGGACGCGAAAGCGGCCCCGGATGACCCTTCTCAATCGATTCCCGCGACACTGAAGATCATGTTTGATCGACCGGAAAAGCCGCTCGTTGTTGAACCGGTCGTTGTCCAGGGTGATTGGGCGATTGCCGGATGGCAACAAGATGGCCGGGGTGGTCGGGCTCTTCTTATGAAAACCGCGCACGGCTGGCGACTGCATCTTTGCAGCGGAGATGGGATCAAGGATGCTGCGTCTCTGGAGAAGATCGGCCTGTCGACTGGCGACGCGTCGGCCCTGTCGTCTTCGCTACGCGCAGCCGAGGCAAAGCTCGATCCCAATGTCGTTTCACTCTTTGCCAGTTTCGAAGGCACCGTGATGATGGGAAAGGAGACGAGCGCAGACAGTAGCCATAGTGGACATGAGGGGCATGCACAATGAAAGCGCGAACGCTTGCAATCACCGCGTTGTCAGCCGGCGGTGCGCTCTTCCTCGCCTTGATCGGCGTCATGATATGGGTTTATGCCGATGAACCGCGAACTGGTCGCTTCGATGCCAGCTTCTCCCTCATCGACGATCGCGGAAACGCTGTCGACCAATCGATCTTCCACGGCCGCCCCGCGCTGGTTTATTTCGGATACACGAATTGCCCGGAGGTTTGCCCGACAACGATGTACGAGGTGGTCGATTGGATGAATGCTCTTGGAGATCAGGGAAAGTCCCTGAACGCTTTGTTCTTCTCCATCGATCCGGAGCGTGACACGCAGGAGGTGATGCACAACTACGTCACCGCCTTCAGCTCGCGCATTCGCGGTATTACCGGAAGCCCAGACGAGATGAAGAAGGTGGCCGATGGCTGGTTTATCCATGCCGCAAAGGAGGCCAGCGAGGACGGTGACTATCACATGAGCCACACGGTCTCATTGCTTCTGATTGGTGCAGACGGCCGCCTGAAGGGATTGATCCCCTATGGTGCCGACCGGGAAGATGCGATTGCAAAGATCCGTCATCTGCTGCTCAGCGAACCTAAAGGCGTTTGAGATAACCGTCATTTAACGAGTGGAGAAGCGCCATATGTCGAGCGGACCTGGGCGCTGCGCCATTCGCACGGTGATGGCTTTTTACATCGAAGTTGGAGCCGCGGTCACGTTGAGGCTTTAGTGCCTCGTGACGCATCCGTAATCAGCAGTGCGTCAGCATTGGCTTTGAGTGGCAACAGGACCGGTATCCGACGCCTGGCCCATGGCTTGCTCATGGTTTTTCGCTGTTTGCCCCCCCCGTCATCCCCTGCCCTTGATCCCCAGCCCTTGGATCCGTTGCGAAGGAAGATGAGAATAACCACTCGCACCCGTTGACGAGATTTTAGCCTCGTATACTATATCTAGTGTTCAAGGTTCTTTCGATTCGCGTCGGAAGCTAAGACGGGAATACGGTGCGTGAGGCCCATGATGGGCCAAGTAATGCCGGAGCTGCCCCCGCAACTGTAAGCGGTGAGCATTCGATCGATACGTCCACTGATGCCTTGAGGGCATTGGGAAGGCAGATCGGGTGTGACGACCCGCAAGCCAGGAGACCTGCCTTGTAACGAGAACGTCCACGGGCGGGGTGTCCGGAAGGTCGCGATTGCGTGCGGGATGTTGCCGTGCGTACCGCTTCCCCTGACCGCCGCATGAGCCACTTCGGGGTGCAAGTCTTATGATCTTAAGTTTCGAGTTCCGTCAGCGCGAGTGACGGGCGCCTGAGCGTCCGGCGACCGCAAGCGGCTGCTTTCATCATCCATCATTTTTGCCCGGACATCGGCGGATGTCCGATCGCTATCGCACGCCTATCCGACACGGGGATTATCATGAGCATTACCGTCTACAGCAAGCCCGCCTGCGTCCAATGCACGGCGACCACCCGCGCGCTTGACCGCCAGGGGATCAACTATGACGTGATCGACGTCTCGACCGACACGGCGGCTTACGAGCTCGTGCAAGGTCTCGGCTATCGCCAGGTTCCCGTCGTCGTCGCCGGCGACCTGCACTGGGCGGGCTTCCGTCCGGACATGATCAGCGCGCTGGCCTGAGGATCGGCCGGTGGGTGAGCTCGTCTATTTCTCCAGCAGATCCGAGAACACCCATCGCTTTGTCGAAAAACTCGGGCTGCCGGCATCGCGCATTCCCGTCAGTGCGCAGCTCACGCTGACCGCGCAACGTCCCTTTGTGCTTGTTGTCCCGACCTATTGCGGCGACGGCGGCAAGGGCGCCGTGCCCAAACAGGTCATCCGCTTCCTCAACGATGCGGACAACCGTTCGAACCTCCGGGGCGTGATTGCCGCGGGCAACAGCAACTTCGGCGAGACCTTCGGGCTTGCCGGCGACATCATATCCAAGAAATGCCAGGTGCCTTACCTCTACAGGTTCGAGCTTCTCGGCACGGATGAGGATGTCGCCAATGTCACACACGGATTGGAACGATTTTGGACACGGCAGTTCTCGAACGCCCCTTGAAGGCGACAGACACCAAGATAGCCGACGCGACGCTCGACTATCACGCGCTGAACGCGATGCTGAACCTCTATGACGAGGACGGCAGGATTCAGCTCGACAAGGATCGGCAGGCGGCGAAGCAGTATTTCCTGCAGCACGTGAACCAGAACACTGTCTTCTTCCATAATCTCAGGGAGAAGCTCGATTACCTCGTGACGGAGGGGTACTACGAGCAGGAGGTGCTGGACCAGTACTCGTTCAACTTCGTCCGCGATCTGTTCGACCACGCCTACGACAAGAAGTTCCGCTTCCCGACCTTCCTCGGCGCCTTCAAATATTACACCAGCTACACGCTGAAGACCTTCGACGGAAAGCGCTATCTGGAGCGCTACGAAGACCGCATCTGCATGGTGGCTCTGGCGCTGGCGCGCGGCAATGAGGGGCTCGCCCGCGATATGGTCGACGAGATCATTTCCGGCCGCTTCCAGCCGGCGACGCCGACCTTCCTCAATGCGGGCAAGAAGCAGCGCGGCGAACTCGTCTCGTGCTTCCTGCTACGCATCGAGGACAACATGGAGAGCATCGCCCGCGGCATCAATTCGGCGCTGCAGCTTTCCAAGCGCGGCGGCGGGGTCGCCCTGTCTCTGACGAACCTGCGCGAGGCCGGCGCGCCGATCAAGCAGATCGAAAACCAGTCGTCGGGCGTCATCCCGGTCATGAAGCTCCTGGAAGATAGTTTCTCCTACGCCAACCAGCTCGGCGCGCGCCAGGGCGCGGGAGCTGTCTACCTCAATGCCCACCACCCCGACATCATGCGCTTCCTCGACACCAAGCGCGAGAATGCCGACGAGAAGATCCGTATCAAAACGCTGTCGCTCGGCGTCGTCGTGCCCGATATCACCTTCGAACTCGCCAAGAACAACGAGGACATGTACCTGTTCTCGCCCTACGACGTCGAACGCGTCTATGGCGTCGCCTTCAGCGAGATCTCGGTCACCGAGAAATACCGCGAGATGGTGGCCGACTCCAGGATCAAGAAGAAAAAGATCAAGGCGCGTGACTTCTTCCAGGTGATAGCCGAGATCCAGTTCGAGAGCGGTTATCCCTACATCATGTTCGAAGACACGGTGAACAAGGCGAACCCGATCGCCGGGCGCATCACCATGAGCAATCTGTGCTCGGAAATCCTGCAGGTTAGCGATGCCAGCACCTATGATGCCGATCTCTCCTACGATCACATGGGCAAGGATATCTCCTGCAATCTCGGCTCGCTGAACATCGCCGCGGCGATGGACTCGGCTGATTTCGGCAAGACGATCGAAACATCGATCAGGGCGCTGACCGCCGTTTCCGACATGAGCAATATCACCTCGGTCCCATCGGTCGCCAAGGGCAATGCCGACAGCCACGCGATCGGTCTCGGCCAGATGAACCTTCACGGCTATCTTGCCCGCGAACGCATCTATTACGGTTCCGAAGAGGGCGTCGATTTCACCAACATCTACTTCTACACCGTAACCTATCATGCCATCCGCGCGTCGAACCGGCTCGCGGTCGAGCGTGGCCAGAGCTTTAAGGGCTTCGAGAACTCGAAGTACGCGTCGGGCGACTATTTCGACAAGTACACTGAAAGCGAATGGATGCCAGCGACGGCGCGCGTGGCTGAACTGTTTGAGACGGCAGGCATCCACATCCCGACGCAGGGCGACTGGCTGGAGTTGAAGAAGGCTGTCATGGAAGGTGGGCTTTATAACCAGAACCTGCAGGCCGTGCCGCCGACGGGATCGATCTCCTACATCAATCACTCGACCTCCTCGATCCACCCGATCGTCTCCAAGATCGAGATCCGCAAGGAAGGCAAGATTGGCCGCGTCTACTACCCGGCCGCCTTCATGACCAACGACAATCTCGACTATTATCAGGATGCCTACGAGATCGGGCCGGAGAAGATCATCGACACCTAT
This sequence comes from Rhizobium sp. S163, assembly GCF_030380805.1. Taxonomy (NCBI): domain Bacteria; kingdom Pseudomonadati; phylum Pseudomonadota; class Alphaproteobacteria; order Hyphomicrobiales; family Rhizobiaceae; genus Rhizobium; species Rhizobium sp. S163. Next base: position 110,909 of record NZ_JAUDSA010000007.1, read on the forward strand.
GCGGCGGCCACCCAGCATGTCGACCAGGGCCTGTCGCTGACGCTGTTCTTCCGCGACACCGCGACGACGCGCGACATCAACAAGGCGCAGATCTATGCGTGGAAGAAGGGCATCAAGACCATCTACTACATCCGCCTTCGCCAGATGGCGCTGACCGGCACGGAAGTGCAGGGCTGCGTCTCCTGCGCCCTTTGATCCCAGGTGAGCAAGATGAACATTCAAGTGAAGACCAAAACCCCGAAGGTCGCCGCGTCCGTGCGCGCCATCAACTGGAACCGGATCGAGGATGACAAGGACCTCGAGGTCTGGAACCGCCTTACCGGCAATTTCTGGCTGCCGGAAAAGGTGCCGCTGTCGAACGACATCCCGTCCTGGGCGACGCTCAAGCCGGAAGAGCAGCAACTGACCATCCGGGTCTTCACCGGATTGACGCTGCTCGACACGATCCAGAACGGCGTCGGCTCGGTGAAACTCATGGCCGACGCTGTGACCCCGCATGAGGAGGCGGTGCTTTCCAACATCTCCTTCATGGAAGCGGTGCACGCACGCTCCTATTCGTCGATCTTCTCGACGCTGTGCTCGACACCCGATGTCGACGATGCCTATCGCTGGTCGGAGGAGAACGAGTTCCTGCAGCGGAAGTCGGCACTAGTCATGGAGCAATACGCGTCCGATGATCCGCTGAAGAAGAAGGTCGCGTCGGTCTTCCTCGAAAGCTTCCTGTTCTATTCCGGGTTCTATCTGCCGATGTACTGGTCGAGCCGCGCCAAGCTCACCAACACCGCCGACATGATCCGCCTCATCATCCGCGACGAGGCCGTGCATGGCTATTATATCGGCTACAAGTTCCAGCGGGCAGTCGAGCGCTTGCCTGAGGCGCGGCGCCAGGAGATCAAGGACTTCGCCTTCGATTTGCTGTTGGAACTCTACGACAACGAGGCGAAGTACACCGAGGCGCTCTATGACGGCGTCGGCCTCACCGAGGACGTCAAGAAGTTCCTGCATTACAACGCCAACAAAGCGCTGATGAACCTCGGCTACGAGGCACTGTTTCCGGCTGAAGCATGCAAGGTCAATCCGGCTATCTTATCGGCGCTCTCGCCCAACGCCGACGAGAACCACGACTTCTTCTCCGGATCCGGTTCTTCCTACGTCATCGGCAAGGCCGTTGCCACCGAAGACGAAGACTGGGATTTCTGAAGTCGCGCACTAGCTGCTTTGGCGAAGGGTGACCACCAGCTTGCGCTGGTGGTGTGATCCTGAAAGCCGATCTGCTCTGCGACCCCGAGCGCCGGCTCGATCACATACTCTTTGGCTAAACTGTTCGCTTGTGACCAACTCATACTCGTTTGTTCTCGGGATTTTGGGAGCTGTGGCACAGCAGTGTCCATGACAAGGCCTGCGCCGCCTCTGATCTTATCACTCGGCGCCGGGCTGGACACCAAGGACGAAGTCGATAACTTTCGACGAAGACATCTCGCACGGCTTCAGCAAAGGAAGCATCTGGCTGGTTTGATAGAGATTGAAGGAGACAACGTCGTTTCCTGCAAGTTCTTCTGCGAACAGCCAGATGCGACGCTCATTGTCGGATCGGCGTATAGTTATGCCCCAGCTCCGGCCGTTAAACTCGCCCTTGAAGAACCCGGTCGGAAGTCGCGCGAGAGCTCGCTGGAAATCCGAGATTTCTGCCTCGGGATCCGTCATGGCGAAAGACACTCTTCGCAGATGCCGCAGCAATCCTCATCCAGTACCGCAGGCCGCCCGCAGCAGTCGCAGGCAGACGTCCGCGACCCCGCGCGTATCCCCGGTTGAGGTGGCAGAATGTCGATCATGTCTTCGTCGTAGTGACTAGTAGATAGGTGTTCGTCCATGCCGGGCTCCAAAATCTGGACTCCAGATAGTGAAGACTTTTCCGATAGCAAGATGGGTGCCTTGAAGGCGACGTGTTGTACGTCGTTTCTCCATGAGCGCCTTGCTGTCACCTCCCCCGGGAGGGGCATCCCAGCCGTTTCCTCATTGTCAGGACGCGATGGATTATGCCTCCTCCAAAATCGCAGGTCGCTGCGCGAACTCAACCGCTTTGCGGATTGATCACGTGGGTGGAGCCGAATGTCTCCACAGGTGTCGCGACACGGCGACCTGCACTGTCGAAACAGTGGACGGCGTCCGGTTCGGCCTGAAGCATTACCCGGCTGCCTATAGCCATCGTCGATCTGCCTGCTACTCGAAAAACAATCTCCACCCCGCCAGTCGTCGTGGCATGAATGTAGCTTTCTGCACCGACAAGTTCGATGGCGCCGATGTCGACCGCAAGGCTGAATGTTGAACCCTTTCGCGTGTCGGAGATTTTCAAGTCCTCAGGGCGAACCCCGATGGTCGCCACTCCAAGGGGAAGCGACAGGCCGGGAGCGTCGGTGCCCAACGCCTCGGCGGTGACGAGGTTCATAGCCGGCGAACCAATGAAGGCTGCCACGAACGTAGTGGCCGGCCGCTCGTAAAGCTCGATTGGCGTTCCGACCTGTTCAATCTGTCCGCCATTCAGCACGACAAGGCGATCGGCAAGTGTCATGGCCTCCATCTGGTCATGCGTCACATAGACGCTTGTCGTGGCCAGCGTACGCTGAAGCCGGCGGATTTCCACGCGCATCTGCACGCGCAATTTTGCATCGAGATTGGAAAGCGGTTCATCGAACAAGAATGCTTTCGGCTCACGCACGATTGCCCGGCCCATCGCAACGCGCTGTCTTTGTCCACCTGATAGCTGGCGTGGCCTGCGGTCGAGCAAAGCACCGATTTCAAGGGAACCGGCGGCTGCGGCGATCCGTCGTTCAATCTCCGTAGCTGCCATTTTCCTGTTCTTCAAGCCGTAGGCCATATTCTGGCGGACGGTCATGTGCGGATAAAGTGCGTAGTTCTGGAAGACCATGGCGATGTCACGCTCTGACGGCTCCAGATTATTTACAACGCGTCCATCGATCGCGATCTCTCCATCCGAGATCGTTTCCAGTCCCGCAATCATCCTCAGCAACGTGGACTTGCCGCAGCCCGATGGCCCCACAAGTACGACCATTTCACCATCGGCGATGTCGAGCGAAACGCCTTTGATTGCCTCGAAGCCACCTGGATATGTCTTGCGAACGTCTCTGATCGTGATGCTTGCCATTACTTTTCTGTCTCCACGAGGCCCTTCACGAACCAGCGCTGCATCAAAACGACAACGAGGATCGGTGGGATGATTGCAAGGATCGCCGTGACCATGACGAGGTTCCAGGGCGTTGCTGCGTCGGCAAAATCGACCATTTTTCGCAGGCCGATGATAATCGTCGACATGCTCGCGTCATTGGTCACAAGCAGGGGCCAGAGATACTGCGTCCAGCCGTAGATGAAGAGAATGACGAAGAGCGCCGCCAGGTTGGTACGTGAAAGCGGGAGGAGGATGTCGCGCATGAACCGCAGAGGTCCAGCATTATCGATACGGGCAGCTTCCACAAGTTCGCCGGGTATCGTCAGGAAAAACTGACGAAACAGGAAGGTTGCGGTCGCCGATGCCATCAGGGGAAGCGTGAGCCCTGCATAGGTATCGATCATGCCGAGATCGACGATGACCTTGTATGTCGGCAGGATGCGAACCTCCACCGGCAGCATCAGGGTAATGAAGATCATCCAGAAAAACACCATGCGCAGGGGAAAGCGGAAAAACACGATCGCAAATGCCGACAGGAAGGAAATGACGATCTTGCCAAGCGCGATCAAGGTCGAAACGATTATCGTGTTGACCATCATCCGCTCGAGGCTGACACCAACAACCCGCTCTACCCCACCAACCAAGGCGTCGTGATAGTTCTCCACAAAATGATCCTGCGGAAGCATGGTGATGGGCGGCCGCAGTATCTGCGCCGATGTCATCGTCGATGCGACAAACGTGTAATAGATCGGAAAGGCAACAATGATGATCCCCAGTACGAGGATCAGATGGCCAGTGATATTTGCAACAGGGCGCCGGTCGATCATCTCAAACCTCAAGCATAGTGGACACGGCGTTCGACGAAGCGAAATTGCACTGCCGTCAGTACAATCACGATGATCATCAATACGACAGACTGGGCAGCGGACGAGCCGAGGTCGAGATTGACGAAGCCGTCATTGTAGACCTTGTAGACCAGCGTCTCGGTCGCCTTGGCAGGCCCTCCGCCCGTCACCGCATGAATGATGCCGAACGTGTCGAAGAAGGCGTAGACGGTGTTGACGACGAGCAGGAAAAACGTGGTTGGCGCAAGCAGAGGAAACACGATTGTCCAGAACCGACGGCTGCCGCGGGCGCCGTCAATGGCTGCCGCTTCGATCAATGATTTCGGGATCGCCTGAAGACCGGCGACGAAGAAAAGGAAGTTGTAGCTAATCTGCTTCCATGCGGCCGCGACGATGACCAGGACCATTGCCTGTCCGCCGTTCAAGAGTGGATCCCAGGCAAACCCTGCTCGCCGCAACATGTAGGCGAAGCTTCCCATCGCTGGATTGAACATGAATAGCCACAACATGCCCGCGACGGCGGGGGCCACGGCGTACGGCCAGATCAGCAGCGTGCGATAAAACGTCTGGCCCCGCCTGATACGGTCGACAGCGGTCGCGAGCGTCAACGCCGCTGCCATCGCCAGTGCTGCAGTTGCGACACTGAACACGACGGTGACCTCGAGCGAATGAATGTAGCTTGGATCGCTCAGGATCCTGCGAAAGTTCGCCAGGCCGACAAAGCCGCTCTTCAGTCCGAACGGGTCTTCCCGCTGCATGGATTGATAAAGCGCCTGACTGGCGGGCCAGAAGAAAAACACGACCGTGAGGACGATCTGAGGTGCCAACAGGAAATAGGGAAGGAATTTATTGGGGAAGACGACATTTTGCACGAGGAGACCCCCTTGAGCGAAGAGGTGATCATCCGCGCCCATGAACGCGGATGATCGACAGGTCAAGCTTACTGGGCGATCGCCTGCTGGATGGCCGCGTTGCCCCGCTCGACAGCCTTGTCGAGAGCGGCCTTGGCATCCTGCTTGCCGGCAAGCATTGCTTCGAATTCCTCGTTCATGATGTCGCGAACCTGAGGCAGGTTGACGAGACGAACGCCTTTGGAATTTTCCGTCGGCGCCTTGCCCATCATCTGCAGGATCGGGGTCTCGCGACCCGGGTTCTTTTCGTAGAAGCCGGACTTCTTTGTCTCCTCATAGGCTGCCATTGTCACAGGCATATAGCCTGACACCTGATGAAGGCGCGCCTGGATCTTGGTCTGCGACAGGAAATGGAAGAACTCGGCGATGCCCTTGTACTCGGCGTCGCTCTTGCCAGCGAATACCCAAAGGCTTGCGCCGCCGGGGATGGTGTTTTGTGGGCGGCCCTCGCCCGGCTCGTAAGGGAGTTGCCCAATTCCGTAGTTCATGCCGCTTTTGATGATATCACCCAGTCCGCCGGATGATTCCGTCAGGATAGCGCACTCACCCGACGTGAAGAGCTGCTTTGCTTCGGATGTGCGGCCACCATAGCGAAACGTACCGTCCTTGGCGAGATCGGCGATATCCTGGAAGTGCTTGACGAAGTCAGGCGTGTTGAAGGCGAGTTTGACGTCGGTGCCCGCCAAACCGTTTTCGTTGCTGCCGTAGGAGAGATTGTTCCATGCCGCGAAGTTCTCGGTCTGGATCCAGGTAAGCCAGGTCGATGTCATGCCGCAAGCTGCGCCGCTTGCCTTGATTTTCTTGGCGGCCTCGATGACGTCAGGCCAGGTCTTTGGTGCGGCCTCTGGATCAAGCCCGGCCTTCTTGAAGAGGTCCTTGTTGTAGTAGAGGATCGGCGAGGACGAGTTGTAGGGGAACGACAGCATCGTCCCGTCCGGCCTCGAATAGTAAGCGGCGATGCCTGGAAGATATTCGTCCTTGTTGAACTTGTAGCCGCCCTTTTCGAGGACTTCGGCGACGGGCATGATGGCCCCTTCAGCTCCCATCATCACGCCGCTGCCTGCGTCGAAGACCTGAAGAATAGCCGGCGCCTTTTTGGCCCGGAAGGCTGCGATGCCGGCGTTCAATGCCTCTGGATAGGTACCCTTGAACACCGGAACGATCTTGTAATCGGCCTGGCTCTCGTTGAATTCCTTGGCGAGCTGGTCGACAACCTCGTTGTTGGCGCCGGCCATGGCATGCCACCATTGCAACTCCGTAGCGGCAAATGCATTGCCCGCAATCGTGCTTGAAAGAAGGGCTGTGGCGAAGCCGATTGCGATTGAATGACGAGACATGTTTCCTCCCTTTGGGTCATTTGCGCATCTTGCGCCTGCGCTGCACAGCCAACCTCCCCGTCGGCTGCGCGTCACAACTGTCAAAGCCGGTAGCCGGCTTCAAATTTCTCTCCTGTCGAAACTAAGGTCGCAAAGCGATCTGTCCAGGTCTCGGCAATCATGCGTTGTCAGATTTGGGCGATGGCGCGAAGATCCTCGACGGCGCCAGGTGCTGCCGCCAGAACGGGTGCTCCCTTCGTCAGCCGGTCCCCGTCCGTCGGGAAGGGGTGGTACCAGCCGCCGGCCTCCTTGACGAGGCAGTAGCCAGCCAGGCAGTCCCATGCATGCATATAGGGTTCGTAGTAGCCCACGAGACGGCCTGCTGCCACATAGGCTAGCATCAGCGCGCCGGATCCATTGCGAATGAAGTTGCCGCCGGCAGACAACAGTTTTTCCACCATCGCCGCAACGAATGCCGGGGTGACATGGTTGTTGGCCCCGATACCGGTCACGGCATTGCGGATCGTGCGGGATGGATCAAGGGACAATGATTGTCCATTCAACGTGGCACCCGATCCGGCAGCCGCAGAGTAAAGTTCGTCATGACATGGTGCAAAGACAACGCCGACGACAGGCACGTTATCCTCAAGAAGCGCGATTGAGATGCACCAGTTCGGCATGCCATTGACGAACGGGCTCGTTCCATCGATCGGATCGACCACCCAGACCCGGCCCGACGTACCGGCTTCCAGCCCATACTCTTCCCCGAGGAAGCCGTCACCAGGATAGGCTTCGTGAACGGCGTCTCGAATGAGGTTTTCGACGTCCCTGTCAGCGATCGATACGACGTCCTGGGGATCGCGCTTGGTTTCTATGACCAGGCTTTCTCTTTTTTCGAAGTATCCAAGTGCAAGGGCGCCGGCCTTCTTTGCGATCGCTTCCGCAAAGGCCCTGCGAGCATCCAGGCCTGGTGAAGTATAGGGTGTCATGTCAAACCTCTCAGAATATCTTAGCCGTTCGTGCCGGTAATCAGTGCTGTTCCACGGTCCTTCAGGCTGATGGTGACTTCGGTCGTCGTATCGAAGGGTGTGTCGGCCGCCGTATCGATGACGAACAAATTCCCCCTGCCCGTCGCCACCTCGTACTCGACGTGATCGCCGAGGTAGGCGGCATGGGTGATCCTTCCGGTGAAGGCACCGTCTGGGGTCGCACGGTTCAATTGAATTGCATTTGGCCGGATGGCCAGTTCGGCCTGCCCGGCCGACGCATTTCTGGCCGCCACGCGATGCTTCAGCCCGCCGATATCGATCAGGGCGACGCCATCTTCGATACGTTCGACCTGACAGGCCAGCACATTGGCCTCGCCCATGAAATCGGCGATGAAGGCTGAGGCGGGCGCATCGTAAAGATCGCGCGGTGCGCCCTGTTGCGCGATCTCGCCATCCTTCATCACGATGATCTGGTCTGACACGGCAAGAGCCTCGTCCTGGTCATGCGTGACGTAGACCGCGGTGAAACCCAATCTCTGCTGCAGGTCGCGAATTTCGGTGCGCACCCGTCGACGCAAGCGTGCGTCGAGATTGGAGAGCGGCTCGTCGAGGAGCAGCACCTGTGGCTCCAGGACCAGGGCGCGCGCCACGGCAACGCGCTGCTGCTGACCACCAGACAATTCGGCTGGCAGGCGCTCGCCCATGCCTTCCAGACCGACGAGCTTCATCGCTTCCCTGGCGCGCTCGCGCGCCTCCTTGCGCTTGATCCCTGACGATTCCAGACCGTATGCGACATTGTCGAGTGATGTCATGTGCGGGAAGAGTGCGTAACTTTGAAACACCATCGACACGTCGCGTTCGTTTGCCGGCAACATCGTCACGTCCTTGCCACCGATCAGGATGCGCCCTGAAGAGGGGTGCTCAAGGCCGGCAAGCATACGAAGCGTCGTCGTCTTGCCGCATCCTGATGGGCCAAGAAGGGTGACTAGCGTTCCCGGTTCGATGGTGAGCGACAGGTCAGGAATGGCGGTGAAGGCGCCAAAGGTCTTTCTCACCTTCTCGAACGTGACGGAGCCGGGCACAGTCTTGCTCATGCTGTTTTCTCCTGATTGAGCGGCAGGGTTGGGTTGGCCGTCGGTGCGGCGAGCGCGACACGGTTTTCGCGGCGCAGCCGGCGTTCACCGACCAGGAGCTGGAAACCACCGATGACGATGACCATGACGACGATGAGTGCCGACGAGTAGGCGATTGCCACGCCATATTCACCGTTCTCGACCAGGCCAACGATGTAGGCCGTCGACATGTTGTACTCGGCGCTGACGAGGAAGATGACGGCACTGATCGAGGTGATCGCCCTGACGAAGGAGTAGACGAGAGCTGCGGTGATTGCCGGGCGCAGGAGCGGCAAGATCACTTTTCTTACGGTCCTGAAACTGTTTGCCCGCAAGGTCAGAGATGCTTCGTCGAGGCTTTTGTCGAGCTGGCTCATGGCCGCCACGCCGCCGCGCACACCGACGGGCATGTTGCGGAAGACAAAGCAGGCAATCAGGATGAGGGCCGTACCGGTCATCTCCAGCGGCGGAAGATTGAATGCCATGATGTAGCTGATGCCAATTACGGTGCCTGGAATGGCAAAGCTCAGCATAAGTGCAAATTCGAAGACGCCACGACCGACGAATTTCTGGCGCACGATCAAATAGGCCGTCAGCAGGCCGACGGCTGCCGTCAGCGGCGCGGAGATCAGTGCGATTTCCATGGTCGTCCAGAACGAATTCCACGCTACACCGGTCCAGGCTATCCCACCGCCCTCGCGCCAGCCGATGGAAAACGCGCTGATATAGTGCTGGAACGTCAGGCTGTTATCCAGGCCCCAGGTGCGCACGAAGCCGCCGAAAAGGATCATTGCGTAAACCACGACGGTAAACAGCGCCCAAGGAATGACGATTGAATGAACGGCGATTGAGAGGCCGCGCGGCAAGGCAGCATGGGCTCCAGAATCGCCCTTGCCCGTGACCGTGGCATAACTTTTCCCTTGCAGCCAAAGTCGCTGGGCGAGGAAGGCCGACATGGTGAAGGCAAGCAGGATCATTGCAAGGACGGCGGCGCGGGCCGGATCGTTTTGCGATCCGACGACGGCAAAGAAGATCTCCGTGGAAAGCACACCATGGCTGCCGCCAAGAACCATCGGATTGCCGAAGTCCGCCATGCTTTCGATGAAGCTGATCAGGAAGGCATTTGCGAGACCGGGCTTCATCAACGGAAGCGAAACCCGCCAGAAGGTACGCCAGCGATCGGCCCGCAACGTTTGCGACGCCTCTTCCATCGAAGGGCTAACGCCCTCGACGACACCAATCAGGACAAGGAACGAGATTGGCGTGAAGGATAGGACCTGTGCGATCCATATGCCGGTAAGACCATAGAGCCAGCGGCCGGGCTCGATACTGAGCGCGGATGCTGCCAATTGTGTCACGACGCCAGCGCGCCCAAACAGGAGTGTCAGTGCCAGGCCAACGACAAAGGGTGGGGTGATGATCGGCAGGATCGTCAACAGCCGCAAGCCCTTCTTGAAGGGGAAGCGGGTCCGTGTTGCGACCAGCGCGAAGCAGAGACCGAGCAAAGTTGCGCCGCCAGCCGTCATGATTGCAAGCCATAGCGTGCGCCAGGCCACGCCGCAGCGTTCGCCCCCGACGACACAGCCAAGGCTCCAGACCGACGAATCCTGGATCGTATTGAGAAAGCCGCTGGGGTCAAACGAACCATCGACGGACTGGAAAGCGGCGATGAACATGCTTCCGACCGGATAAAAGACGAAAACTGCAACCAGGACCACAAGCATCGATATGGCGCTGACCACGAAGGCATCACCCTTCATGACGCCGCGATCGGCAAGACCGAATGAAAAGAACAGCACGAAGACGATACCGGCAACAACGGCACCGGCACCCATGGACGGCTGCCCATCGGGCAAGGCCCCAAAGAGCGCCTCACTGACTGCCCATGACCAGCCGGAGAAGGTGATTGCCAGTCCTTGAAGCGCAAGAAGTGTCAATCCGGCGCCGCCGCAAACCGCGAGCAGAAGGCCGCGGCTTCGGGCGTCTTGAACGAGGCGTGCAAGAGAACCTGCAACAAAGAGCAAAGCAACGATGAGGAGCCACCAGCGCCCAGCGCTTGCAATCTGGATTGCGGCCGGTGCGCTTGCTGCGTCGGAGAAATAGCCTGCCAGCCATTGGAAGCCGAAGAAGCCGCTTTCGATGCGATACCAGGGCAACAAAACATAGGCCACGACACCCATAAGGATGGCGACATCGAGACGGCGATTGCTAGAGGTCATGTCTACTGTCCGCAGCGTTTCATGGCGATGGGAGGGCAGGAGCCACAAGGCCCTGCCCTCGTCATACGATCAGTTGGCCTTGGCGCCAATTTCCTTGTCCCATCGCGACAGGAGGGCCTTGCGGACGTCCGGATCGCCATATTTCTTGAAGTCGTAGTCAATCAGCTTGATGTCTTCGAACTTCGGCGCTTCCTTAGGCACTTCGGCAGACTTGTTGGATGGCAGCTGGAAGGACTTCGCATCCTTCATGTGGGACTGGGCATCCGCACTCAGTGCCCAGTCGTACCACTTCTTTGCATTGTCGAGGTTTTTTGCGCCCTTGACGATCGACATCGAGCCGATCTCGTAGCCCGTCCCCTCGCACGGCGCGACCGCCTTGATCGGGAAGCCCTCAACGGTCTGAGCGACCGCATCATGCATGAAGACGACGCCAATGGTCGATTCCCCTCGCGCTGCAGCTTTCACCGGTGCAGAGCCCGACTTCGTATACTGGGAGATGTTGGCGTTAAGCTTCGACAGATAGTCGAATGCCTTGTCCTCGCCCATGATCTGGACGAGCGTTGCCAGCGTGTTGTAGGAAGTTCCCGAGGAGTTCGGATTAGCGATCTGGATTTCGCCCTTATATGAAGGATCGAGTAGATCGGCCCAGCATTTGGGCTCCTTCAGGCCTTTCTTCTGCAAGATCTCGGTATTGTATCCCCAGCCAAGAGCACCGGCGTAAACGCCGACAGTGCGGAAGTTTGCACTTTCCGCCTGCTTTTTGGCCCAGTCCTGCAATTGGTCAAAGAGTGGCGACTTGTATTCGAGGGTCAGGCCTTCACTGGCTGCCTGCAGGTGGGGGTCACCGGTCCCTGCCCACCACAGATCGGTCTTGGGATTGCGCGCTTCCGCGCGGATTTTTGCGTAGGTCTCGCCGGCCGAAAGGCGAACCATGTTGACCGAAATATCCGTCTGTTTTTCGAAGAGGCCCTTCATCAGGTCACAGACCTGCTGGTCTGCCGAGCAGATGACGTTGAGATTTCCGGCGGCATGGACAGGCAGGGCAAACAACGCGGTGGCTGCCGCTAGCGCGGCCGTGGCGAGCTTTATCGAATTCATGATTTCCTCCGTGTGAACGACGCCTCCACGTCGCCGCCTTTTGCAAGCGTGTGCAAAGCTTGCATATGACGGAAAAGACTGTCAATGGTTTTCTGAAAGGCAAGAGGGATTTTGCGACTGCGAACAGCGTTGCAAGCGCGTGCAGCATCGGAGGGGAGTATGCCGCCTAAGGACTTCATCAGTGCACTCGAAGTAGCGCAACGCGCTGGCGTCTCAAGGTCTGCTGTGTCTCGAACGTTCACGCCAGGCGCAAGCGTCTCGGCGGAGACGAGAAAAAAGGTAACGGACGCAGCCGAAGCCTTGGGCTATCACGTCAATGAGCTTGCGCGTGGTCTAATGCGCAACCAGAGCGGAATTGTCTGTCTAATCGTGTCGGACGTTGCCACGCCCTATCGATCGGCACTGCTGCGCGAGCTCACAGGCAAGCTCCAAAACGCCGGAAAGGTGGCAATGCTGATCAACACCGACCGTTCGGACGGCAGTGTGGATCGTGCTCTGTCACAGGCGATCCGCTATCGTGCCGATGCCTCGATCATATTGTCAGGACTACCTGACACGTCGATCGTCAGACTTTGCCTGAAAAACGGACAAAGACTTGTTCTGATCAATCGCGATGATGACGAGCCGGGGCCGCTGAAGATAAATCTCGACGATTTTGAAGCTGGAGAGCGGATCGTCACGGCATTCGCACGGGCAGGCTGCAAGTCACTGGCCTTTGCCAACTCTGATGCCGGTACGCCAAGCCTGATGGGGCGTGAGCGCGGTTTCGTTGCCGCAGCCACGCGACTTGGTCTTGAGGTTTCCGTCGAACGGTATGGCTGGACCGGTTACGAAGCGGGTCGTGTTCTGGCGCAACGGTTTCTCACCAGGCCCCGCCGGCCGGACGCGGTCTTCTGCGCAACCGATCTTCTTGCCTGCGGTTTCATGGATGCTGCACGCCATCAGTTTGGCATCTCGGTTCCAGATCAGCTATGTGTTGCAGGCTTCGACGACATCGAGCAGGCGTCGTGGTTGTCCTACGGCCTGACGACATTTGCGCAACCAGTTGCCGAGATCGCTGCAAAGGCTGTTGGGTGGCTGTCGATCGACGAGAGTGGCAATGATATCGGTTCGCACTCAGTCCGACTGACCGCTGAGCTGGTCTGGAGAACGTCGATCCGAGCGGGATGAGCTGGGCCGGCTTCCTGCGCTACTCACCTCGCGTGAAGCTCGGGTCATGGCGTTTGTTCCAAAACAGGAAGTTCAAGTAGGGTCACCTCAGACCTCACAAGTCTCAGAAAGTCCCTGATGGCAGATTTTTCGATCGCAGGCGGAGCGTAGATCGCCCCAGAAGCTTGAACGCCGCCGTAGTCACCTACGTCGACGTGCACAATGCCCAGTGTCCTGAAGAGTTCGCGGAACCCGCTTGATGCCGCCATCAGATAAGGGGAACCACGCAATACCAGCAGAGCCTGTGGCATCGAATCCGCCCTCACCGCAAAATCTCTGACGAAGGTCTTCAACAGGTTAGGACCATCCTCGTCGCCGTAGCCCGGGCTGATCCATCGCTGTTCAAGTAGTGCTTCAACATCGATGGTGGTCGAGTTCGCGAGTTCATGATGCTGATCGCAGTAAACGAAGGTTCCTTGACGGACGAAGGTTTCAAATTCGACCTGCATTACAGCCTGGTACTTGTAACTCAAAGTGCCGAAAACCAAGTCGTATACGCCGCGGCGCAGACCCTCGAAGCGGCTTCCATCGTCGGCTATCTTCACTTCAACGAGAACGTCCGGGTGGGTCTTGCCGAACTCCCGAATGACGCGAGGAAGGATGACCAGGCCCCAGAGATCGCCCGTGGCAATCCGAATGACGGCCTTGGTCCGTCCTTGCAGGTGCTCTATCTCGTCGCGAGCTTCGTCCAGAGCCGGCAGTATCTGAACCGCACGGCTATAAAGTGCCGAGCCGTAGGCGCTTAGTTCCACCCCGGCCCCCGTGCGCATGAAAAGTGGCACCCCATAGGTCGCTTCAAGTTGGCGGATCGCGCGCGACAAGGCTGGCTGCGAGATGTTCAGCCGCTTTGCTGCGCTCGATATCGATCGCTGGTTTGCAACTTCCACAAACTGCCGAAGCTCCTTCACATCACTCTCCCTATGCAATTTATGCATAACGTATAGCATGTTTGCATTTGACGAGAAGCCCAAGCGCTATATTCTGCACTTAATAAGTAGACTATTCGCGGTTGCAGCAATTCCTTTAAGGTCATGCAATTGCTGAATAAAAATTTGCCGTATGACCGCCGCCGTGACGCGAGCGTGATTTAGCGGCCGATAGAAAGAGTATTTAATCGGGGTAGGGAGGAAGCATATGCTCAAAAACCGCATAGCCATGGTTTTCTGTTCCACCGCGCTGAGCGTTATCACTTCGGCGGGGTATTCGACCGCGCAGGAAAAGATAGAACTCACATTTCGTCAGTTCGATCCGCCAACCGAGATCCAGGGCCTCGTTGCCGCGGTCGACGCTTGGAATGCTGGTCACCCGCAAATTCAGGTCAAGCTGCAGACGATGTCGGGTGGCGACACGCTTGCTCAGCTGGCACGTGAAGTGCCAGCGGGCGCTGGACCGGATGTGCAGCAGTTGGCATTCGTGTGGACGCGCGATCTCGCAAAATCCAAGCTCCTGCTCGAACTCGATCCGTTGATCGCCGAAAAGAGCCCTGGCGCAGGGATGAAGGACTTTCTGGCCCTCGATCTTGCCACGATGGATGGCAAGGTGTTCGGCGTTCCCTGGACGGCCGATACTTTCTCGATGGCGTATCGTCCAGACCTGCTGAAGGCGGGAGGAGTGACGGATTTCCCTGACAGTTGGGACGCTCTTGCCGAGGCCTCAAAGAAGCTATCGGCAGTAGGCGGCGGGAACGCTGACCAGTATGGGTTCTGTTTCCCCGCAGGGAGTTCTCCCGACAGTGGAATGTGGATCCTGGCAAATTATTACCTATGGAGCAATGGAGCGACCTTCGTCGACCAGGACGATGCTGGCAAATGGAAGGTTTCGGTCACGCCCGAAGAGCTTGCGAAAGCGATCAATTACTTCAACGGATTTTTCGTCGAGGGCACATCACCGGAGAACCTCATCACCGTCAATGCCTGGGGTGATCCCGAATTGGTCGGTGGACTGGGGCGAGGCGATTGTGCCATCACTTTCTTTCCACCGCAGACTTTCAGGGCAGCAGAAAAGCAGTCCGAACAGCCACTGCTGACCGCACCGATCCCAAAGGGTTCTGCCAAGCGGATTTCTCATCTCGGCGGCCGCGCGCTCGGCATCAATCCGAACAGCAAGCATCCAAAGGAGGCTTGGGAGTTCATCCAGTACCTGACCGGTCCCGAGACGTTCAAGACCTATAATCAATATCCCGCACAGAAGTCGCTCATATCCAAATTGGCGTTCCCGCCATCCGAACAGGGCTATGTCCAGATGTTGCCGGTAGCACAGACATTCGAACGCTACATTTCTTCGCCGATCCCCGTCTCTAGCATGACCGCGCTGGTGAATCGCGAGTTCGGAGCCGTATTTTCCGGTCAACGTGATCCCGAAGAAGCAGCCGCTGCGATTATCCAGCAGCTGAACGAACTGCTTGCTCGCGGCAAAGGCTAGTTCCATGGCTGTCCTGATGTCCGAGCGAAGGCGACCATCGGCCAGGGTGACAATGGGTTTTCTGCCTCCCGCACTCGAGCCCTACGCCTTGGTGTTGCCCGCGATGCTGGTTCTCGCATTTTTCTTTGCGGGGCCCGCACTCTATAACATCGCCCTCAGTTTCCAGAACGTAAGCCTCTTTGACCTGGGGCAGTCCAACCAGTGGGTCGGATTTGCCAACTTCGCGGCTGTTTTGACGGGCGGCGGACTGGCCGCGGCCTTCTTCAACACGGCCGTCATGCAGACGCTTGTCACGGTCGTCCTTCGTCTGGTGTTCGGACTAGGGCTAGCCATTCTCTTGAATGCCGAGGTTTTCAAAAGGTGGCGGCTTGGCTGGCTTGTTCGTTCTTTAGTGTTGGTGCCCTTCGTTACCCCACCCGTTGTCGCAGTGGCAGCGTGGAAGTGGCTACTGGATCCGCGCTATGGCGCGGTAAACCAGTTGCTTCTGTCTCTGGGGCTCATCGAGCGCGGCATCCCTTTCCTGTCGAGAACGTCGACAGTATGGGGCGCCATCGAGGCTATGCTAATCTGGAGGGAGCTTCCCTTCGTGATCATCACCTTCCTTGCGGCGCTGCAATCGATACCCAAGGAGCTGAAGGAGTCCGCTCGTATCGACGGCGCGTCGGAGTTTCAAATCCACATGCGGATAGTCCTGCCGATGCTGAAGCCCGTCATTGCGGTGGTCGCACTCCTAACAACGATCTGGACGTTCAACAATTTCGTCTATGTGTGGCTGGCGACGCGAGGCGGTCCTGGGGACTACACGCAGGTCTTGGCGACCAAAATGTACACTGTGTCGTTCGTGGACTACCGCGTCGGGGAAGGTGCAGCGATCGGTGTCCTGATGAGCGTCATCATGTTCGCTTTTGCACTCGGCTACCTTGCTCTGCTCTCGCGCAAAGGCAAGGGAGCGACATGATGCAGGCCCGAAGCAATCATCGCGTTCATGCGCGTTTGGCAAAAGATCTGGTTACAGTCATTTTTGGCATAGGTTTGCTGCTTGTTCTTGCCTTCCCATTCATCTGGGTGGTGCTGATTTCCTTTCGCCCGGACCGGGAAATATTCACGCGGACATTCCGCCTGTTCACCACTGTGACGCTCGACAACTACTACGCATTGCTCGAAAATTCCCCGTTCACCGCGTATCTGAAAAACAGCATTGTCATATGTTCGATTTCGACGGTTGCAGCTGTCACCATCTCTCTGATCGCAGCCTACGGATTTTCGCGCAACCGCAACTTCAAGGGTCGCGGCGTGCTTCTCCTTCTGGTCGTTTGCACGCAGCTCTTTCCCTACGTAATCCTGATCACACCCCTGTATTCGATGTTTCTCAAGATCGGGCTTATCGACAATCCGATCAGTTTGGTGCTTTCCTACACTGCTATGAACCTGCCCTTCGCAATCTATCTGCTGCTGGGCTATCTGGATACAATCCCGCAAGACCTGGACGAGGCTGCCAAGCTCGATGGCGCGTCAACGATGCAGATCATCTTCAAGGTGATCCTCCCGATCGCCTGGCCGGGCGTTGTGACGGTCGCTGTCAACGCGTTTGTCTCTGGCTGGGATGAGTTCCTTTTTGCCCTCACGCTGATGACATCGGACGAAAAGAAGACCGTACCCGTCGGGCTCGCAGGCTTTTTTGGCGAGTACACCACACAATGGAATCTGGTGATGACTGCTTCAGTCATCTCCACCTTGCCCACGCTCATCCTTTTCATGTTCCTGCAGCGAAAACTCGTCTCCGACCTCGCGGCTGGAGCTGTCAAGCTCTAGCGGCCAATTTGCCACTCCATGTCTTTGAAGGTATGCCATGAACATCATCCTTGTGCTGATCGACAGCGTCAACCGCGGTGCCCTTTCGGCATATGGGGGTGCCGAGTTCGCAACACCCAACATTGACGCATTCGCAAAGAGAGCACTGCGGTTCGATAATCACTTTGTTGGAAGTCTTCCCTGTATGCCGGCGCGGCGCGAGATCTTCGCTGGATTTAGCGGCATGCAGTGGCGGCCCTGGGGGCCCCTCGAACCCTTCGACCTTCGCTTGCCCAGATTGCTCGAGGCGGCGGGGTACACGACAGCGATCGTAACCGATCACTATCATTACTGGGAAGAGTCAGCCAACGGCTACATTCAGAGCTTCCAGGGTGCCGAATTCGTACGGGGTCATGAGCTGGACTTCTGGGAACCCCTGGTGCCAGAGGAAGAATTGCCAGGCTGGGTCAGGAACATCGAAAAATGGCGGCCTGGTTACGCACACAGGTATTATTCGAACGTGCGCGGGTTTAAGGACGAGACCGACTTCTTCCCTGCCAAGGTGATGACTGCAGCCGCAGACTGGTTGAAGAAACCCAGGACCCCAAGGCCCTTTTTCCTTCAGGTGGAGTCGTTTGACGTCCACGAACCATTCGACGTTCCAGAGCCATACGCGTCTCTTTATGGCGACGCTTCCGGTCGAGACCGCTTCACATTGTGGCCGCCATATCAGGATGCCGCTCGCCAAGCGGATTTCTTCGCACAGGCGTCACCCGAGGAACTCGCGTTTGTTCGCTCACAATACGGCGCAAAACTCACGATGACCGATCACTGGTTCGGCAAGCTTCTGGAAACCATGGACGACCTCGATCTCTGGAAGGATACGGCGGTCATCGTCACCACGGATCACGGCCACGACCTCGGTGAGCGCGGCGGCTATGGCAAGCAGTTTCCACATTTTGACAGCCACGCAAACATTCCCCTGTTGGTGTGGCACCCCGAATTCCCAGGAAACGGCGCAAGCGTGAAGTCATTGACATCGACTATCGATATCTTCGCCTCTGTCCTCGAAATGGCCGGTGTGGTGCGCCCGGAGCAATCGCATTCGCAGTCATTTGTTCCTCTCCTCGCCGGTGATGTTTCGAGCGCGAGAGAGACCGTCATCTACGGGACATTTGGCCAAGGTCTGTGCTGTACGGATGGCGAATGGACACTCATCCAGCCGCCTGACCGTACAAAGCCGCTGCATGCCTATTCGACTATGATACCGACGACAATCGAACCTCAAGATCGTGCGGTCGGCCACGGCAATTTCATTCCGGGCGTTTCGATGCCTCAGTGGAAAATCCCGATCTCACCTGACGGACCTGGAGATCGAAGGGCACTGGATAGCGAGCCATTGCTCTATAATCGTCGCCTCGACCCTCATCAGGTGACCAATCTGTGGACAGCGGAAGAAGGTCAGCGAGCGCGCATGCAATCCTTGATGGCTGAGCAATTGGCAGCGTATGGCGCACCGGCAGAGCTTTTCCAACGGCTGGGCTTAGGCGACTAGGAAACTCCGTTCGTTGGGTCTGGCGGACAGTGCATCCAAGTTGGATGAGATCTTTGCGACTTTCCGTGCGTCTTCGTGTCGGTGAGGTCAGGAGAAAGCGACAAATCAAGGCGTGACGTCGGGCGGATTTTTACTGGTTTCCGGTTCCGGGATTGCATCTTTTGCTTCTGTCTTGAAGCTTGTCATGAACCGGAGCGTGAAGAAGGTCATTGCGGAAAGTACAATTGCTATGTCGTAAGCGCCAAGACCGACGGCAGCGCCGATAGCTCCGGTTGCCCAAAGACTTGCAGCAGTTGCTGTTCCACGAATGCTTGCTCTGCCGACGAGAATTGCGCCACCGCCGATGAAGCCGACGCCGTTGATCAAACCTTCAACGATCCGCGCTGTGGCTTCGGGGTTGCCGTTTGTGACAGTTTCGGCGGCCTGAATGAAACCGCAGGCCGCAATTGCGACGAGCGGAAACGTTCGAAGGCCAGCGCTTCGTTCGTTTCGTTCTCTATCCCAAGCGATTGGCAGCGCCAGAATATAGGCGACCAGGAGCACAAGCAGATGAGCGACCAGGTCAAAGCGTGAAAGGAAGGGGTCAAGCAATGAGTTCAACAGCGATCTCCGATAAGTCATCGTAGAGATGGCGGAGATCTTCGTGTCGGCAAGGGCGGCACCTGGTTTAGCGCCGCGATCGGATGAAAAACCCCCTGCGGCTTCGATCCCTGTGGGACAAGCTCGGGAAGCAGGCAAACAAGCGCTGCGCCGGTGCGGCAGGGCTGCGTAGAGCCGATTTTCTGCAGATGCCGATCCGTTTGAGATCCAGTGTTAAGCGGCGGCTTCCGTATCCATCTGTTCGCGCGCGCTTGGAGGGTTCCAATTCCTGATGAACGCCGAAAGCTCGGTCGCAGCGACCGGTTTGCTGAAATAAAACCCTTGGACCTGGTCACACCCCTGCTCCCGCAGGAACGCGGCCTGCTCGGATGTTTCAACGCCCTCGGCCGTTGTCACCATCTTAAGGCTCTGCCCAAGCCCGATCACCGACTTGACGATCGCTCCCGACTTTTCCGTGTCGCTCAAGTCTCCAATGAACGACCTGTCGATCTTAATCTTGTCGAAGGGGAAAGAATTCAGATAGCCGAGCGACGAATAGCCAGTTCCAAAATCATCCATTGCAATTTTCACGCCGAGTGCTTTCAGGCCATTCAAGATCTCCAACGCTGCGGCGGTGTCGTTGATCAGAATGCTTTCGGTGACCTCGAGCTCCAGGCGTTCAGGCTCCAGGCCTGTCCGTTGGAGAACTTGCCGGACAGTCTCGACGAGTTCATGGTTCTTGAATTGCACTGGCGAGAGATTGACAGCGATGCGCAATCGATCCCACTTCAGGGCCTCGCTGCACGCTGTTTCGAGGACCCATTCGCCAATTGCCACGATCAGGCCAGTCTCTTCCGCCATTGGAATGAAGTCTGCCGGAGAAACAAGCCCACGTGTTGGATGACGCCAGCGGACCAGCGCTTCGACGGCGGCAACAGTGTGCTGCTCCAGGTCGATGAGTGGCTGGTAATGGAGTTCCAGTTCGTTTTTCAAGACGGCCTGTCGCAGGTCATATTCGAGGCCGCGCCGTTCCTGGAGTTCGGCGTCCATCTGGGCTTCAAATATTCTGTATGTCGCTCGCCCGCCTTGCTTTGCGCGATAGAGTGCAATGTCGGCATTCTTCAGCAGTCGCTCTGGTATGCCGTTAGTGGTATCGGCCAAGGCTATGCCTATGCTGACCCCGATGTGGAGGGTCTGGTCATCGACAACGAAGGGGATGCGGATGCTTTCAATCAGTCTTCGACTTAGTTCCTCCGCGTCATGCGGCTGGTTTGTTCCGATCTGGATGACCGCAAACTCATCGCCACCTAGGCGCGCTACCGTGTCGTTATGGCTGACGCAGGCCTGCAAGCGTTGCGAAACCTGTTGAAGCAGTTGATCCCCGGCGGCATGGCCAAGGCTGTCGTTGACCTCCTTGAAATTATCGAGATCAAGACAAATCACCGCCACTGGAGAGGTATTGAACACAGCCGGGGAAAGGGCCGATTCCAAGTGTTCGCGGAATAGAACGCGGTTTGGTAGACCCGTGAGCGCATCGTGATGAGCGAGGTGGGTTACCCGTGATGCCGACGCCTCAAGGGCGTTGGTCGATCTGCGCGCGTTGCGGACCACCAGTATAGAGAATGTTGCCAGGATGAGCAGCGCGGCAGCAAGCGGTGGAATGATGAAGTTGAGAAGTTGGGTGCCTGGCTTTGGCGCAGCCCAGGATATCGTGCCGAGATACATCCTGTTTTGTGTCATCAGCGGAATGGAGGCATCCTTTGCATTCTCGTTATCGAGCGAGATGGAAAGGTCGCTGAGCAGGTAGTCATGACCCATACTGTCGAGAAACTTCTGGTCCAGTCGCTTGGCGAAGACCAGCATCGTCAATTCGCGGGGATTGATGCTGGCGCGATCGATTGAAGGGGGAAGGATTCCATTGGCGGCGACCACGTAGATGTCGTTGCCGGACTTGATGAGGCTCGTCGTTGGATCCGGTTGAATTGCTGCCACATGAAGGAGGTCGCGTAGACCGCGAGGCATCACCTCAAGGGCGTCGGCCTTGGTCGGAACGCCATCGATAAGAGCGTAGATCGTCTTGTCTCCAGGGGCCACGACGAATACCATCTCATAGCCCAGGTCGTTGCGGATATTGGCACCGACGTTCCCTTCTGTGACGGCCCACCCGAGATCAATCCCTCCATGAAGATGGTCATAGACGTCCGGTCGAATTGTATAGTCACGAAGGTTGCGACCGACTTCGCGCGCCTTCACTTGCAGTGCCGTCGTAGCGAGCCGGGTGGATCCTTGAACCGACAGTCGATTTTGCTGATGGGCAGACGCCACCAGGAAGCCAATCACCACGATTATCATCACCAGCATGATGCCGGCCAAGGGGTAGACGACGCGGTTCGTAAATTGCTGTCCCGAAAAACGGGTCATTTCGGGATTGGAACTCCGCATGCGATCCTCCGCCTGTGCTGCGATGGGACGCTATCGCTTCAATAACAAATGAGTGGTTAAATATAGTTGTCCTGTTTTCCTACAGTTAACGGAAAGCATAAAGTTCGTGCTAAAAACCACACTGGTACGAACAAGGTGGGCATGCAACTGAGCGCGGCATCCGTATATCATCGGACCATCAGCCGGACTGCACTGCATCTGCCGACCGGCCAGCACTTGGATCGAACGTGCACTCCGAGGCTCCGGTTTCCAGATCGGTCGCTCTTGCTACCCCAACAGCGCAAGTAGGACGGCTTGCCCGGAGCGGGATGGAGACTTGATCTGATTGGACGCGATCACCACATCCGCGGCATGTCCAAAATGCAATTTTTAAGAGATCAGTACTTTGACATGCTGGCGTCTGGCCAACATGTTTGCGATAGATGGCAAACGAGTTTTCAGAACTTTTGTTGACGACCTCGAGCACGTAACGCCCACCAATCCCGGACGACGGTATCTCTCCCTCAAGGCCAAGGATCCGGGCTTCACCCCTGAAAACGTCGAATGGCATTTTCACTCTACGGTCAAGGTTCGATTCAGGAGCGAAAAGGCTGTCGAGATGGCGCGGGATCAGGCCAGGGATGGGAGACGCAAGATGATTGCGGAGCAGTATCGTCAATGGGAAGTGAAGATGGCCCAGCGTAAGAGGTAGGACGTGGCTGCCGCCGGTTGAATTGGGTTAAACTCCACCGAACCGTGACCAATGTTCGGCTATCTGCAACCTGTTGCCCAGCCGTTGTCAGGGTGAAGGTGCCTTTCTGGGGCGCAGTCCATGATGACGGAACCTTGTGCCAACGAGGCCGTTCTACTTCTCGACATCGAAGCAATAAGCGCGCAGTACCCGATGACTTGAGAGATCCTCATCAAGCATTGGTGGGATCTGCCGAACAAGGTGGACCACTGCGATGACGGACAACCGCGATGATATTGTCAGTTCGACATCAGACGTCGCCCGCGCATACGGAGTGTCCGAGGGCCAAGCGGAGCGTCTTCTCAGCCGCTTCAGCCGTTCCTGGAGTGAGCTGGACATGCTTTTGGCTGCCAATGGTCGGACACGAAAGCACCGGGCCGGCGAGGTGGAGACACCATCCGCGAAAGTGCCCTTCGGGATCGACTAGATCTGTTGCCAGCACCGGTTACTCACGCAATGACAGGTCTATCAGATACAGGTGATGAATGAGCAAAGACAAGAAGGCACGCGAAGCCGTCGAAGGCGTTCAGGAGGAAATTGCCGGCAGCGATAATCCAGCAGCCGGTCCTCACGCCAAGAAGGAGCTTGTGGACAGATCGAAAACGCCCGGTAGTGGATCGCTTCCAGATGAAAAGGAGGAGAGCGTTTCGCCGGGTTCCGGTTGATCCGTCTGAAAACCCATACCCCCGGCCGACAGATGACGGCCGCGGGTGTTCGTCGGTTCGCTCAGCGCGACAAATGACCGCGTATTTCTTGTGGTCGTCCGTAGTACGGGGCGACCACAGACAATGTCGGATCTTAGCCGCCACTTCGATCGTTGTGGCTGCAATCTTTGGCTACTTGTTGAGAGCTTCCTTTAGGGCTTTGGCCGGTTGGAAGGTTAGCTTGCGAGCGGCTGCAACCTTGATGGTGGCACCGGTGGATGGATTGCGGGCTTCGCGTTCAGGCGTATCCTTCACCTTGAACTTTCCAAATCCGGGAATTGATGTTTCGGCATTCGACGATGCTGCATCAGTGATTGCGGCGAAGACATATTCGACGATTGCCTTGCCCTGAACCTTGGTCAATCCATGTTCCGCAGCAATCTTGTCGGCGATTTCATTGGTGGTGGTCATTGTTGATCCTTTCCTAAGGAAGAGAATCCTTCCACTTTGATCCAGCCTTGTCATTCCATCAAAGTGCAAAAACGCTTGGAATCCCTGCTTTTCCACAAGATGAGAACTGCGTTTGTCGTCCAGCACGCCAAAGCGATTGGCGCAAATTCGCTGCTGCGGGTCGCTGAAGCTAGCGGATCAGAGTGTCTAGCGAAGTAGATGCGAGGCATGAATGGCTCACTCGTCAGGGGATCGTTGGCGACAATTCGGTTTGAGGGTCTGCGCCGGTCTGCCGGCGTTGCAAGCACAGCCTAGTTGGCTGTACGAGCTTCGCGCTGCATCCGGCCCGACGGCCCGGCTTCATGCGAAGAACCGGTTTGCCGGTCGCGGGAGTTGCAGATGGTCACGCAAAGTGGACCCCTCGTAGTCGTGGCGGAAGATACCGCGTCGCTGCAACTCGGGAACAAGTTGTTGCGTGACATCGTCGAGGCCTTGTGGGAGATAAGGAAATACCACCGTAAAGCCGTCGGCAGCCTGCTCGCCAAGCCATATTTCCATTTCATCAGCGATGGATTGCGGCGTACCGACGAAAGCGAGCCCGGCATAGCCCCCGTAGCGCTGGGCAAGTTGGCGAACTGTCAATTTCTCTTCTTCTGCAAGGCGCAACGCCTGCGCCCGCCCGGTCTTGCTGGCATTCGTGTCAGGGATCTCCGGGAGAGGTTGGTCCGGGTCGAACTGCGAAGCGTCATGACCCAATGCAATTGAGAGGGAGGCAATTGCGCTCTCATAGTGGACGAGACCGTCAAGCCTGGCGCGCTTTTCCCGGGCCTCCTCGACAGTGTTTCCGATCACGATGAGTGCTGCAGGCATGATTTTCAGGTGGCCAGGATCTCTACCCACAGCCTGCATGCGGCCCTTTATGTCGGCATGAAGAAGTTTAGCTGATGCAAGATCGCGCGGTGAACAGAAAACCAGTTCCGCAGTTTCTGCCGCAAGCTGTCGACCAGGTTCCGATTGACCAGCCTGGACGATCACAGGCCAGCCCTGAATGGGGCGAGCGATGTTGAGGGGGCCCCGCACGCTCAACTCTTCTCCCTTGTGATCAAGAACGTGCATTTTCTTTGGATCGAAAAAGATGCCGCTTTGCTGGTCGCGGATGAATGCATCGTCAGCAAAACTGTCCCACAACCCGGTTACGACATCGAAGAACTCGCGCGCCCGGGCGTAGCGTTCGCCGTGCTCGACGTGTTCAGCCAATCCAAAATTGCTGGCTGCGTCGGGATTTGACGTCGTCACGATGTTCCAGGCGGCACGACCATTGCTTATATGATCCAGCGAGGCAAAACGACGTGCCACATGGTAGGGTTCGTCAAAAGTGGTCGACGCCGTGGCAGCCAGGCCGATCTTGTCTGTCACGGAAGCCAGGGCGGAAAGAAGGGTAAATGGTTCGAAGGACGTCACGGTCTGGCTGCGCGCAAGGGCATCGATCGGCATGTTCAGAAGTGCCAGATGGTCGGCCATGAAGAAGGCATCGAACTTTGCCGCTTCAAGCTTCTGAATGAATGACTTGATATGTCCGAAGTTGAAATTGGCGTCAGCGAACGATCCGGGGTAGCGCCATGCTCCCGTGTGAAGGCTCACCGGGCGCATGAAGGCAGTCAAATGCAGGGATTTTGTCATAGTGGATGCTCTCGAGATCACGAAATGCAAGAGTAGCCAAGGACGCCAGCAAAAGCGAAGGCAAAGCGTTTCGCCAATCCGCGTGGGGATAAAAAATCTCTCTCGCCGTCAGTTCTTCTATCATTGCGCGTCCGGCGATGAAGCCGCGCCAATGAGGATGTCGCTGCGTGAAGAGCAATCGATTGCTGGGGTGGCCGCATCACGCAATCCCGCGCAGACATGATGCCATCTACCACCGCAAGGCTATGATCGACCTTACCCTGGCGTGCAAAGCGGCGTCGGCCTGCCCTCGCTGTGGGCTGTAGGTTGGTTCTCGCTCGATAAATGAAGGGACATTTCGTTTGGCCCCCCGCATTCGATGGCTGGGGTGTTCACGCGCGGATTGGCAAGATGTGCATGACCTTCATCCTCAACACTGGGCAGCGTCGAAACGCAATTGCCGGCAACCGAATACCTCCAAAATCGTCACCTCCATCGCCATGAACGAATTCGTGATCGCCATCAAGCCGGCAAACCCGGCCATTAGCACGGGTGCGGGTGGCGCGCGGGTTGTCTTTCGTGGTGAGGCGCTAGGTACGTGTTGATGACTTTCGTCCACACGTGCCGGGCGGTCATTGTGCAGAAATTACAGAGGTGATTTCCGCGCTTGCGGCTTTCGAAATAGCGGTTTCCAAGAAGAGGAAGTATCAGGATGTCTGAGGCTCAGAAATCGGTACCAAAACCCCGAGACGAGCATCTGCGCAGGCTCGCCAATTGTATTCGCTTCCTCTCGATGGATGCGGTTCAAAAAGCCAAGAGCGGCCATCCCGGAATGCCGATGGGCATGGCTGATATCGCGTCGGTGCTGTTTTCTGAATTCATGAAGTTCGATAGCAAGGATCCGTATTGGTACGACCGCGATCGGTTCCTGATTTCGAACGGCCATGGCTCGATGCTGCTCTACAGCCTTCTGTATCTCACCGGCTATGAGGACATGACCATCGACGAAATCAGGAATTTTCGCCAGATCGGGTCGAGAACAGCTGGGCATCCAGAGTACCACCACGCGACAGGTATCGAGACGACGACCGGACCGCTCGGACAGGGGTTGGCCAATGGTGTCGGGATGGCGCTGGCCGAGCGCATCATGAACGCGACATTTGGTGATGACCTTTCGAGCCACTATACCTACGTCTTCCATGGCGATGGTTGCTTGATGGAGGGCATCAGCCAGGAGGCCATCGCACTTGCCGGGCATCTGAAACTCGGAAAGCTTATCTATTTTTGGGACGACAACTCGATTTCCATTGACGGTGCGACCAGCCTAGCCGAGTCTGACGACCACAACGCGCGGTTCAGATCGGCCAACTGGCATGTTCAGCAGATCGACGGACATGATACCGATGCCATCCGTGCAGCGATCATCGAAGCGCGAGAGGTGACCGATCGTCCGTCAATGATTGCCTGTAAGACCATCATCGGCTTTGGTTTTCCAACCAAAGCTGGAACCCAGAAGGCGCACAGCGATGCGCCGGGCGAAGACGAGATTGCGGGCGCAAGAAAACTCCTGGATTGGTCGTCGCCGCCCTTCGAAATCCCAGATGAGCTCCTTGAAGCTTGGCGCGCGATCGGCTCAAAGGGAAAGAACGAGCGGATGGCCTGGGCCGTGCGCGTCCAGACCACGCGTGAGAAAACCCGCGCGGAGTTCGAGCGCCGAATGAAAGGCGAGCTGCCGCACGAGTGGCGTAAGGCGATAGACGCCGCCAAGAAGGAACTGTGGGCAAGCGAAAAGGAGTTGGCCACTCGCCAGGCGAGCGGCATCGTCCTTGATCATTTGGCGGAAGCCCTGCCCGAACTGATCGGAGGATCGGCCGACCTGACGCCATCAAATAACACGAAAGCCAAGTCGCAGGTCGAGGTTGCACCTGGTCAGTACGTGGGCTCCTACATCCATTATGGGGTTCGTGAGCATGGCATGGCCGCAGCGATCAATGGTATTGCGCTTCACGGAGGCCTGATCCCTTACGGTGGCACGTTCCTGACGTTTTCAGATTACGCTCGACCGGCCATTCGCCTGGCCGCCATGATGGAGATCCGCTCGATCTTCGTGATGACGCACGATTCCATCGGCTTAGGCGAGGACGGCCCCACCCACCAGCCTGTCGAGCATCTATCGGCACTCCGGGCAATTCCCGACCTTGCCGTCTATCGCCCCGGTGACCCGATCGAGACGGCGGAATGTTGGGAGGCAATCCTTGATGCCCCTCGCAAAGCAGCGTTGATCGCTTTGTCGCGGCAACCGATGCCGTTACTGCGTAGAGAGCCAGTAAACGAGAACCGGTGCGCGAAAGGCGGCTACGTTCTTTTCGAAGCAGAAGGCGGAGAGCGTCAACTGACGATCATGGCAACCGGATCGGAACTTCATCTTGCTGTTGAGGCTAGAAAAACGCTCCAGGCCGAGGGAACGCCGACCGCAGTCGTCTCAATGCCCTGTCGACTGTTGTTCGAGGCGCAGCCGCTAGAATACAGGAAGAAGGTTCTCGGTCCTGAAACGGCTCGAGTTGCGGTTGAAGCTGCCGTTCAAGACAGTTGGGACC
The DNA here is from genome assembly GCF_030380805.1 of Rhizobium sp. S163. Taxonomy (NCBI): domain Bacteria; kingdom Pseudomonadati; phylum Pseudomonadota; class Alphaproteobacteria; order Hyphomicrobiales; family Rhizobiaceae; genus Rhizobium; species Rhizobium sp. S163. The sequence goes on from NZ_JAUDSA010000007.1 coordinate 138,660, forward strand.
GCTATCTCGGGTTCAACGGACGCTTCGTGGGCATGCACAGTTTCGGCGCTTCAGGAAAGATTGACGACGTCTACCGCAAGTTCGGTATCACGGTGGATGCCGTGGTCGCGGCTGCTCGGGAGGCTATCTCGAAGCGAGAGGTTTGACGTGCGCTGAAAGAGGTGGCCAGAGACCACCAATCGCCATGGTCGCCGCATGGACTCCGCAAGGTGCGCCTGCCACCGCTCCGTCTGGCATCATCCAATGCTCAACCCCGCTCGGGATCGCGATGGCATAAGAGCGTGGCTGCACGATCAGTGCCACAGAAAACAATAGGCCAAATGTCAATATTCTGGTCGGCACGGTCTCGAAGCTTACACGCGACGGTGATGCGCCTTGCAACGAGAGAAGCACGGGCAATCTCGCCTGCCTCCGCAAGCGCAGTCGGCGTCCCCGGCCTTCTCAGAAAGAAACTTTTACCTTTTGTAGCTAAAGTGTCCATTCATGTGCAGTGCGATAAATTAGAGTGACGGCTTGATGAACGGTGCGGCGTCTCTCCTGGTGGTGAACTTCATTATTGCTGCGTCATTCGGTGCCGTGTTTGTTGTTGTGGCCGCACACAGCCGCTCGCGTAGACCAGCGTTTTGGATTGGCGCCGGTTTCGCGGTGGCTTCACTATCGGCAATCTGCGAACTGCTCGTTGCCTATAGCTTCACGCCGAAGCTCTGGGCTCTTGGGGCCTTCTCAACGGTCCTGATCGGCATGGTCATGCTTTGCACCGGGATTGGCGAACTTTACGGAAAGCGGTTACCGGGCTGGATCACTTGCGTGTTTGTGGGAGCGAGCGTCGTGCTCGCCTATCTCATCTTCGATCTTCCGCGCGGCACGCCACCACAGGCCTTCCTGTATCAAACCCCGTTTGCAATTGTGCTCCTGACGAGCGCTGTAACGGTTCTTCCGTTTCGAAAACGCTCCTTGATCGACAGGTTTCTTGGTGGCCTCCTATTGATCACAGGTCTGCATTTCTACGCCAAGGCAGGGCTGGCGGTAATTGCTGGAGCAGGTGCATCGGCGCGTGACTACGTTCACACAGACTATGCACTGATCTCGCAGAGCGCGACCGCCGTGCTCGTGGTGGCGGTCGGTCTGACGCTTCTTGCAACTCTTATCCTCGCAATCATGTCAGATCAGCAGGATGAATCAGACACCGACACGCTCTCGGGGCTTCCCAACAGAAGGAAGTTTGAGCGGACAGTTCAATCGATGCTGGCGCGCGCGCCTGATGGCAAGCATGCAATCATTCTATGCGATCTTGATCACTTCAAGACCATAAACGACACTTTTGGCCACCACATCGGTGACCTCGTCATCCGGGAGTTTGGCCGCCAGCTGCTTCACCATTTGCCCAAGGAGGCTGTGGCGGGGCGTATCGGAGGCGAAGAATTCGCGGTCTTCGTTCCAAATACCGAAACTGACGTCGCCGTAGGGCTCGCTCAAACAATGAGATCAGCCACGATGAAGCTGCCGGGATTGCCTGCAACGCTGAAGGTCACTGCCAGTTTCGGAGTCTCCTCATTGACCTCTGCCTCAGACCTTACAGAAGCCCACAGGAAAGCTGACATGGCACTCTACCAGGCCAAGAACGCCGGCAGAAACAGGGTGAAGATTGCACGTGGGAAAGCATGAAAGCGCGCCCCCGCGTTTTTCCGGCTCGGCCACGGTGGCGCATGGTAACATTGTCCCTGGTGAACTTGGCGTGGTGAGCCCGTGACAGGCAGACACAACACGATGATTGGCAGCAAAATGGCGGGAACCCTTTTTGCCGCCAAGATGATGCTTCGATGCAGTCTCGGGCTTCCCGAAAGACAAAGAGCGGAATTTAATTGAAGACGCGTCATCCTTTGATCCTCACCGCCCGGATTGCCGGACCCGATCTCCAGACATTTGACCTCCTGCGACAAACGCATTTCCCGCCGCAACGAAACTTCCTTCGAGCGCATCTGACCATGTTTCACCGGCTGCCTGGGGAGTACTGTGAACAAATCGCGCACGACCTTCGGTCCGTCGCCGAGCGCCAAACCCCGATCCTGGCAAATGTCGCAGGTATTCGCCATCTTGGGGCGGGCGTTGCCTTTGCCATTGAAAGCCCAGCCTTGGAAGCGGTCAGGGCCGAGCTGCGAGGACGGTTTTGCAATTGGCTTGTTTCTCAGGACACGAGAAAGTGGCAACCGCATATCACGGTCCAGAACAAGGCATCCCGGACGCAGGCTGATAGGCTTTACGGCGAGTTGTCGAGCGGATTTCAGGCGGGCGGCATCAGGGTGCAGGGCCTTGATCTCTGGCAATACCTAGACGGTCCTTGGGCGCCTGAATTGTCAGTCACATTTTCAGGGACGTCGACCTGAGCCAGCTCAACTGCCAATGCTATCACAGATGAAAATCGGATAAGGTTGATACTCAGGGGATACGCTCTCGCGTTAACATTCTCCCGAATGAACGAGCGCTTTATCTTCGTTGCCCTGCGATGTCCTTCGGGGGCATGTCGAGTGCCCTTTTTATGGGCCAAATCGTCAGTTCTGCTATCACCCACCAGGGTCAATTCATAAGATACTCTATTATATTGGTAGAATATTTTTACTGCCTGCCCCCGGTCAGCTCCAAAGGTTTTTCACGTGGCAAAGAGAAAGTGGATTGTCGTGCTTGGTTTCATCGGCGGTGTTTTGAAAAGATCGTAGCATTCATTGCAATTCTTATTCAAACGCGACGGGAAACACCAATATGAAACAAATCGAAAAGAACGCTGGCCGCGCACGCCGTGCTGGTCTCGCTGCCATCTTTGCGTCGGTTGCCGCTCTGTCAGCCTTTGCGCTTCCTCAATCTTCTTCTGCTGCCGATAAATCTATCAAAGTTGGGATCATGAGCGGCGAGGACGAAGACGTATGGCGCGTCGTGACCGCCGAGGCAGAGAAAAAGGGTTTGAAGATCGAGACGGTCGTGTTCAACGATTACACCCAGCCGAACGAAGCTCTAGAGCGCGGCGAGGTCGATGCGAATGCATTCCAGCACCAGCCCTATCTCGACAACCAGATCAAGCAGAACGGCTATCATATCGTTCGTGTCGGTTATACCGGTGTTTGGCCAATCGGCCTTTACTCGAAGAAGATCAAGTCGGTTTCTGATGTTCCAGAAGGTGCGGTAATCGGCGTTCCGAACGATCCGTCCAATGAAGGACGCGCACTTCGGGTTCTGCAGAATGAAGGTGTTATCAAGCTCAAGGACGGCACTGGCATCCTTGCCACTATCGCCGATATCACCGAGAACCCGAAGAAGGTCGAGATCAAGGAACTCGACGCCGGCGTCGTGGGCCGCGCAATCGAGGACCTGGATGCGGCTGTCGTCAACACCGACTGGGCGCTGAAAAGCGGCCTTTCTGCCGACAACCGCATCGCTCAGGAACCGGTAGCCGACAACCCGTACCGCAATTTCATTGCCGTCAAGCAGGGCAGCGAGAATGAGGCATGGGTAAAGACGCTCGTTTCCTCCTACCAGAACGACGTCGTCAAGGCCGAGTTCGATAAGGTGTACAAGGGCACGGGTATTAGCGCCTATTGATTTATGATTTGCGCGAGGGGCGAGCGCAAAATCGAGGCGGTCCGGGTGTTCCTTACCCGGGCCGCCTTGAGCATTTTCCGAAGGGAAGAAGATGAACTCTCATGTTTCAGGAGCGCTGATAGAGGCGCCAGAACAGGCAGGAGCCGATGAGGTTGTGCGGCTTGTCGATGTGAGGCGCCGTTTCGGCGCAACCGCTGCGCTCGACGGCATTTCGCTTACCGTGCGCAAGGGAGAAATCGTCGGCATTATCGGCCGTAGCGGCGCCGGAAAGTCGACGTTGATCCGCTGCCTGAACGGTCTGGAACGACCTGATGGCGGGGAGATCAAGATCGAGGGCCGCAGCATCGTCGGTCTTAGCGAAGCTGATTTGCAGCCTCTGCGCCGGCGTGTCGGCATGATCTTTCAGCATTTCAATCTGTTGGCCGCCAAGACCGTCGAAGATAACGTAGCGCTTCCCTTGAAAATAGCTGGCGTTGCAAAGGCCGAGCGATTGGAGAGGGCGCATGACCTGCTCGATCTCGTCGGCCTTGCGGACAAGGCAAAGGCCTACCCTGCATCGCTTTCTGGGGGACAGAAGCAGCGCGTCGGCATTGCTCGCGCCCTCGCCGCCCGACCTGCCCTCCTGCTGTCCGACGAGGCGACCTCGGCGCTCGACCCGGAAACGACAGGGTCGATCCTGGCGCTTTTGAAAGACATCAATCGTAAGCTCGGCCTTACCATCCTGCTCATCACCCATGAAATGGAGGTTGTGCGTACGATTGCTGATCGCGTCGCGGTCATCGATGCTGGCCGAATTGTCGAGGAAGGTCAGGTATGGTCCGTTTTTGCTGATCCGAAAACAGCGATCAGCCGCAGCCTGCTTTCCGGCAGCCGGCCGCAATTGCCCGAGCACATCGCTGCTCGCCTCTTACCCACTGCGGGAAGCGAAGCGATACTGAGCATCGACCTTGCCGGCCCGGAGGCACAGGGCGCTTTGTTCGCCGATCTTTCATCGGCCTTGCCGCATTCGTTCCGTTTGGTGCACGGCGGTATTGAGCACATTCAAAACCAGCCGGTGGCGCGGTTCTTCATTGCCGTTCCAGTGCGCGATCCAACGCTCAAGGACAAAGTGGAGCAATTTTTGACGGCGCGTTCGGCGCGAGTGGAGGTCCTCGGCTATGACACCGATCATGTTTAACCTATTGCTGCGCTCACTTTGGGAGACGATCGTGATGACCGGGGCTTCCGGCTTGTTGTCACTGATTTTCGGCCTGCCGCTCGGCCTGGCGCTGATTGCCACCAGCCAAGGCGGCATTTGCGAGAACCGCTGGATCAATGGGATCCTTGGCTCCGTCGTCAACGGCTTCCGTGCCGTGCCCTTCATCATCTTGCTGGTGGCGCTCATTCCTCTCACGCGCATCATCGTGGGTACAGCGCTCGGCACCTGGGCTGCAATCGTTCCGCTGGCAATCGCTGCAACGCCCTATTATGCGCGCATTGCGGAAGTCTCGCTGCGCGAGGTCGATCGAGGGCTCATTGATGCCGTGCGCGCGATGGGTGGCAATCGCTGGACCATCATTCGCGAGGTTCTGGTGCCAGAAGCGCTGCCGGGGATCGTGGCAGGGTTTACCGTGACACTCGTCACGCTGGTCGGTGCCTCGGCCATGGCTGGAGCAATCGGCGCTGGCGGTCTCGGTGATCTTGCGATCCGCTACGGCTATCAACGGTTCGAGACGGCTGTGATGGTTGCGGTTGTGGCGGTGCTTATTGTGCTCGTATGTGGCATGCAGTGGCTTGGCGACCGTCTGGTCGCAAGGTTGGACCATCGTTGATCAGCGACGGAAGCGAGCGGCAGGGTGCTCGTAAGGTATCCTGCCCTCACCTCCGAAGAGCTTCGTTCTAAGCGTGCCCTTGCTATAATCGGTCTTGAAGAGGGCGCGTTCCTGCAGCACGGGCACGACGAGATCGACGAAATCGCGCAAGCTCTCAGGCGCGACCGTGCGCGCAAGGTTGAACCCATCGATATCGCCTTCCTCGACCCATGCCTGCAGCCGGTCAGCGACGTCTTCCGGCGAGCCAACGATCGGTTTCATTCGACTGCCAAGCGCCATCTGGTCAACGATGTCACGCAGCGTGACCGGCTTCGAGGTCTGGCTGGTGATCGCCGAAAGAGCGGACTGGTTGGCGTTGGTAGAGGTCTGCACAATCGGATCATCCAAACTGTATTTTGCGAAATCCACACCTGTCGAAGCAGAGTAGTGGGCAAGGGATGCTTCGAGGCTGGCATGGCGGCGATAGTCTTCGAGCTTGTCTTGCGCCTCACGCCTCGTACGTCCTACGACGACGGACACAAGATTGAGGACCCGCAACGCATCTGCGCCCCGTCCGGCCCGGGCCGCCTTGTCACGTAGCGCATTCACCGTGGCTCGAGCCGACTGAGGGGTCGGGCTGGCGATGAAGACGCATTCTGCATGGCGAGCAGCGAAGTCTTGCCCACGCGCCGAGGCTCCCGCCTGAAAAAGTACAGGGGTGCGCTGCGGAGAGGGTTCGCTAAGATGGATGCCCTCCATTTGGTAATACTTGCCTCGGTGGGTGACGGCACGCACCTTCGATGCATCCGCAAAGACACAGTTGGCCCTGTCGCGCAGCACTGCGCCATCGTCCCAGCTGCCCTCCCAAAGCTTGTAGAGGATGTCGAGGTACTCCTCCGCAGCATCGTAGCGTGCATCATGTTGGGGGAGCTTTTCGTAGCCCATGCTACGCGCTGCGCTGTCCAGATATCCGGTGACGATATTCCAGCCGATCCGTCCTTTTTTCAGGTGATCCAGCGTCGACATCCGGCGTGCCATGAGGAATGGCGGCTCATAGGTCGTGTTGACGGTGACGCCAAAGCCGAGATTTTTTGTCACATAGGCCATCGCGGAAATCGGAATGATCGGATCGTTGACCGGGATCTGTGCGCCTGTCTCGATAACCGGTACAGCGCTCCCCTTATAGACGTCGTAGACACCGACAATGTCGGCGAGGAAGACGCCATCAAGTTTGCCCCGCTCGGCTGTGCGAGCGAGATCCGTCCAGTAGTCGAGATCTGTGTAGCGTAATGACTGATCGCGTGGGTGCGTCCACATGCCGTGATTTATGTGGCCGACGCAGTTCATGTCAAAGGCGTAGATCTGCATCTGCTTCATCGCTTTATCTCAACCTCAACCGTTGTTATGGAATCCCACATTCGGCCCTTCACGCCAGACGCGGGCCTCTTTGTTTTATTTCGCTCGCGCTCCGGCGCAATGAATGGCGTTCTAACATCCAAGGTGATGTCAGAAGAGTTTTACACCGGTGAAAGCGCACTTGAAATCCTAATCCCGACAAAGTCGATAGTCCTACTATACATTCCACCTGGAAAGTTTGTTGAGATAGAAGGTGGAGCGCACGACATGAAACGTAGAACTCTTTTCCAGGCTGCATTTGTTGGAGCTGTCGCGGCCTTCTGGTCTGGTGCGTCATTTGCTGCCGACACGGCTTCCAAACTTGTTGTCGCTGACCAGAGCGAACTTGTGCGCAACCTTCTGGATGCAAGCGGTCAGAAGAAGAGCCTCGACTTCAACATCGAGTTTCCGAACTTCGCTGGAGGACCTGCCATCCTCGAGGCAATCCGTGCAGGCGCCCTCGATATCGCCTATGTCGGCGATACGCCGCCTATCCAGGCGCGGGCGTCGGGAACTTTGCTTCCGATCGTCGGAACTTTTACCCGCGAAGTGGCGCAGTACAGGCTGACCAGCCGCCCCGGCCTCGTCATTAACAAGCTATCCGAGCTCAAGGGCAAGAAGGTCAGCTATGTCGAGGGTTCTGGACGTCAGGTGTTCTTGATCGAAGCCCTGAACCGCGCGGGGCTGAAGCTTTCAGACGTCGAACTCGTCAATCTGCGAGTAGCAGACCTTCCCGACGCCATCCGGTCTGGTACGGTCGATGTCGCTGTTCTCCAGGAGCCGCACGTAACAAGACTGGTTAAACAGGTTGGGGCGTCGCCGGTGCTGGATCCCGAGGAACGCAAGCTTCTGCCAAGCACCTCCTATTTTTATGCCCGTCCCGAGGCGCTGGCCGATCCGGTCAAGGTTGAGGAAATCAAGAAATTCCTCACAGCCTTCGTGCGCGCCGGAAAATGGAGCAACGAGCACGAAAAAGATTGGGCAAAGTTCTATTTCTCGGATTTCCAGCGCGTTTCGCCGGAAGACACAGATGCCATCTTGAAGGGCCAGTCGCCACTTATCTTCCAGACGTCGGCTGAGGCGATCCCGCATCACCAGAAGCTTATCGACATTCTCTACCAGGCAGGTTCGCTCAAGGAGCAGTTCGACGCGAAGGGTTCGTTTGTCGATACCTTTGATGCGACCATCGAGCAGGCACGTGAAGGTGGAAGCTGATGGCAAACGTCGTTGATGGAAGATATGTGGCGAGCGACGGAGAGCCGCGAGCAAGAGGTGAGCCAACAGCCACAGCTCCGCGCAAGCCCGCCCGCCTCGTTCCTGGAAAGCTACCGCGCGGCGCGCGTTTGATCGGACCGTTGCTTGTTCTCTTCGGGTGGGAGTTGGCGTCCCGTCTCGGCTATCTGTCACCCTACACGCTTGCAGCGCCATCGACCGCACTGAAGACCGGCTATGAGATGGTCGTGGACGGTACGCTGGTGCCACACCTGCTCGCATCGGCAGCGCGTGCCTATTCGGGGCTCTTCCTCGGCGTCCTTGTAGGCGTCATCCTTGCGTTGCTTTCCGGTCTGACCAGGACGGGTGAGGCCCTGATCGATGGCATTGTCCAGATCAAGAGAGCTGTTCCGACCTTGGCACTGATCCCATTGGTCATCATCTGGCTGGGTATCGGCGAGGCGATGAAGGTATTCTTGATCTTCACAGCGGTCCTGGTGCCTGTCTACATCAATACCCACGCAGCCCTACGCAGCATTGACATCGGACACGTCGAACTCGCGCGTACTCTTGGACTTTCGCGCCTCGAATTCGTCCGTCATGTTGCACTGCCAGGAGCGTTGCCAGGGTTTTTTGTGTCACTGCGGCTGGCGGTTGCACTCTGTTGGACAGCTTTGGTCGTGCTCGAGCTCGTCAACACGCAGACGGGCATCGGTTACCTGATGAACCGAGCGCGTGACTGGGGGCAGACGGAAATCATCGTGGTCGGCATCATCATCTATGCCGTGCTCGGCCTTTTGTCGGATGCTGTCGTTCGTTTCATCGAAAGCCGCGCCCTATCGTACAGGAGAGCGCTCGGATCATGAATGCCCATATCCCCGTTCCAAATGCTGTCACGCTTCGCAACCTCTCGCGGAGTTTCGAAGGCAGGACCATTCTCGACCGGGTGTCTCTCGACATTCCTCACGGACAGTTTGTCTCCCTGTTGGGTGAATCCGGTTCGGGCAAGACAACATTGCTGCGTGCGCTTGCTGGCCTGGACGATGATGCCGAGAGCCAAGGTCATTTTCAGGTACCCGCCAGCACATCGGTTCTCTTCCAGGATTCGAGGCTGCTGCCTTGGAAAACGGTAATCGACAATGTGACGCTCGGACTGCGTCGCACCGATGCGAAGTCGACTGCGCTCGATATGCTCGAGGCGGTGGGGCTGGGCGACAAGGCTCACGTGTGGCCGTCTACGCTTTCTGGGGGGCAGAAGCAGCGCGCATCACTTGCGCGATCCTTGATCCGCTCCCCTTCCCTGCTGCTTGCAGATGAGCCATTCGGCGCCCTTGATGCTTTGACCCGGATCCGCATGCAGGAACTTTTGATGCGCCTGGTCGAGCGTGAGAGGCCAACGATCATTCTGGTCACTCATGACGTCGATGAGGCGCTCCTGCTCTCCGATCGCATTCTTGTTCTGCAAGATGGTCGAATTTCGGAAGACCATGCCATTTCACTGCCGCATCCGCGGCGGTCACATCAATCCGAACTGCTCGATCTCCGCGCTAAGCTACTCACCAGCTTTGGCGTCAGCGCAGATAGAGTTTGAAAGGCTACGATAAATGACACGCCAACTGCACCTGAACCTCTTTCTGATGTCGCGTGGTCACCACGAAGGCGCATGGCGCCATCCCGGTTCCAACCACAAGGCCCTCACCGATCTTGAGCTTTATGTCGAGGCTGCTCAAATTGCGGAGGAAGCCAAGTTCGATGCGGTATTTCTCGCCGATACGCTTGCGGCCGGCAACAGCAGCGGTCTCGCATCGTCGGGATCATTGGAGCCGATTGTGCTCCTTTCGCTACTGGCCGCACATACGAAGAAAATCGGGCTGATAGGAACGGCATCGACGACCTACAGCCTTCCCTATACGCTTGCACGTCAATTCGCCACGCTTGACCACCTGTCCAAGGGACGCGCGGGTTGGAACATCGTCACGTCATGGGCGCCAGAAGCCGGTGCCAACTACGGCCTTGCGCAAAACGTCGACCACGGCGATCGCTATCGGCTCGCCGAAGAGTTCGTCGAGGCTGTCGACGCGCTCTGGAAGAGCTTCCCGGCCGATGCCGTCGTCGATGACCGTGAAGCCGGCCGTTACCTCGACACGAACCGGATGCGGCCCGCCAACTACGAGGGTAGCCACTATAAAACGAAAGGGCCCCTCAATGTCCCGGGCAGTCCTCAAGGACGGCCCGTCTATATTCAGGCAGGGCAGTCAGATACCGGACGGTCTTTCGCCGCACGCTGGGCAGAAGCAATTTTCACCGCTCACATGGCAATAGATAGCGCCAAGACGTTCTATTCGGATGTGAAGAACCGGGCCGTCGCCTATGGTCGCAGACCCGAAGACATCGTGGTCTTGCCTGGTATCAGCGCCGCGATCGGTTCGACCAAGAAGGAAGCTGAACAGGTATGGGAGGAACTCGATGCCCTGACGAGTACGGAAGTCGGCTTGACAAGACTTTCAGCGCGTTTTGGCGGCCATGATTTCAGTCACATACCGCTTGATCGACCACTTGCCGCGGGTGACTTCCCCGACCCTAACGCTGTCGAAGCATCCAGAAGCCGGGTCATTGGCTACGTCGAAATGACGCTTCGCGAAAAACTCACCCTTCGGCAATTGCTGCGCAAATTGGCCGGTGCGCGTGGCCACCTTGCGGTTGCAGGCACGCCGGACGAAATCGCAGACCTCATCCAGGAATGGTTCCAGTCCGGCGCGGCGGACGGCTTCAACGTGATGCCGCCGATCATCAACAGCCAGCTCAAATTGTTTGCTGAAGAGGTCGTTCCCCTCCTGCAAAAGCGCGGACTGTTCAGGCTGGACTATCAGGGCTCGACACTGCGATCACATTTCGGTTTGGGCGCGGTCGGCGTTGACGCAACACTGGCTCGTTCAGCCTAGGCTAACCTAGCCTAACCTCGCTGGTGTTCTTCAAACTAGCACGATGGGGTATGGTCGCGCTCCCGCTTTTGGGACGTAGCGCCAGTGATGGCAGCATGCTCATCTTTTGACGGCACGGCTGGACGAGGACTAGAGCGGCGGGTCATCCAATCAAGGCTTTTAAAAATTCGGCCTTTGATTGCCGTGCGCCCGTTCGACCCTCGTTCCAGGTGCTGAAACATCTGCCTGACGCAGAACGACAAGCGCCTCCGCGTAGATCTCACGACGTCTCGTCTCCCTGATCAAGACCAGTCGCTTTCGCTCTTGTTGCGAGATTTCCCCGATGGCGCTCTGCGGCTTCATATCTTCCGCTTCGACAATGTCGATAAGCAAGTTTCGTATCACGCCGTTGAGTTCGCGCAGATCACGGACCTCCGCCATCACGGGTGAAGCCTGAAGCCTTCTGGCGATTGCTTCGTCGATCGACTTTTCGGTCAGCCTGGTTTTCAAGGCATAGTAACGAATATAGACGATCGCGCAAATCGAGGCGCAGACAGACACGATAACGGCAAGCATGAGAATGGCTCCTGACACTCAACGTAGATCGGCACTCGGCAATAAATGTTCAAGACCAGAAAGGCCTCTTGAAGTAGGCGAGCCTCTACAGATGATCATTCCTGGCGCTCCAGCGCAATGCCCGCATGAAAGGTTCGATCCAACGCTGGATGAGGGTAATATTCATACGCTACCAGTTCAAACGCTCCTTGGGCTTGCTTCCAGATGGCAGTCGTGGCTAACACAGCCCCTGGTGCAGGTATCGCAAGACCTGAGCGATCTCGACAACGAGCCAGATGTGGATCCGAGTGAATGAGTAAGAAGACCGACCACTCCGCGGACCTCCTTGTGACGGAGAAGGACGGTGTGGTGGCAAGGCTTGTCGTGCGAGGCGGGGTTCGTCGGCCGAACGAGTTGCAAGCCTTCCTCAATGCCTTAGCTTCCGTAATGTTGTCGTCTGACGCTTCTTCAACGGCCAGCTTCATTGCAGGCAAAGTGCTTCAGCGCACAGAACGAACAGGGAGCTTCAATCTGGAAGAGGCGGCGCAACGCAAGCAGTCATTCGAAACAGCGGTGCGCCACGCTCAGAGATCCGTCCGACCAGGACCGAGCTTGGCAAATGCGCTCGCCAATCTCAGCCGGCATATTGTATGGAAGAGCGGCCGATCTGGTCCATTTGCCAGCGTAAACTTCTCGAAAGCACACGCACACAGCGTCCTGGTTGGACCTTCAGGGCTTGAGACGCGCCCGGACATCAGGATCTGTCTGATCCTCATGGAACCCTATACCCGGTTCCCCGATAATGTGCAGGCACGCTCAAAGGCATTCGTAATGCTGAGCCCATCGGAGATATGCATCGATGGGGAAGCATGGATGAAGGCTGATGCCGGATCGGTCTTTGCGGTTGAGGAAGCGCAGACCTTCGCAATACGATGCACCTCGCAGCCACTACTTGCCGTCTGGTGCCAGCTCGAGGAAGGCTTCAAGTAGCTGCTTGGCGCCTTGCCAGACAGTACGCGATCGCCTGGAGTGTGCTCATCGGTGCTGTTAAACTAGAGACCCAACAATCCGAGACACAATCCGTCAAGGAGTTGCATGCGCTGGACCATCCATATCGGGCTCTGACCAAGCGCCGTTATAATGGTGTGACGTTCGCTCAAAATCGTGCGGCATTTCTCAAAGAAAAGCCATGATGACCATCACGGCGCCTGCGACGATCGTTGCCCCAGCCAACGTGGATGCAAGCAGCAAAAACTCGATGGGCTCGTCTTCCCAAAAATACTCGTTCTTCTGATGCATCCTGATTCCCTCCCAGTTCAACTGCGTGAATCGAATCCCTGAAGGCAGAGTAACCTGCGATGGTATTTCTGCAAGGGCTATCCAGCCGCGCTCATTCAACTACAATGCTTCTGCGCCCTTATCTCTCGATTAGCCTTTCACCTTCCCCGTTGGCGTTACTTGCAATCGCCTTCCATTGGATCGGTTCGGCACTTGCCATTACCTTGAATGCGATGTGCCCGTTTGCTGGCAGGTCATGCAGATCAATGTTTCTTGGAGCGCGACTGAACTGATCGGTCAGCGACTTCATCAGTGGCGCAGATACTCGCCTTGTCCGTCTTCGCGTTCGGCCTTTGCCTATCCGGAGTACCGCGAGCTGGAGAGCTGCATATACTCGAGTGGCAGCTGCGTCGCATACTTGATCTTCTCGATCGCAAAGGACAACGAGACAGTTCGGATATCCAATTTTGAAACCAGCCGCTTGTGGAATGCATCGATCGCCGACATGTTCGGCACAAGCACCCTCAACAGATAGTCGACGTCCCCACTCATGCGATAGACCTCGACAACTTCTGAAAGCGACGTGACATGGCGTGAGAAATCGTCAAGCCATTCGACTGAATGAGTGCTGGTATTAATAGACACGAAAATCGTGATGCCGGCGTTGATCTTTTCAGGATCGAGGATCGCGACCCGTTCCTTGATAACCCCGTCCTCCTCCATCTTCTGAATGCGTCTCCAGCACGGTGTTGTAGACAGGCCGACTTGCCGAGCGACATCAGTGACGGGCAAAGTTGCATCTTCCTGCAACAGCGCGAGGATTTTTCGATCGAGCCGATCCATTATATGCTCCTTGAAAACGTCCTGGGTACGACGTCAGTCCGTCGCCACCAGGGTGGTCCTTCGACCCGCCGAATTGTCGCTCGAATTGCCGCCGGCCCGCTGAAAAGAAGTAGTTTCGGAGCTACCGGCATTGCGGTGGTTGGGATGACGCGGATCATCGTGCGGTTTAAAAAGGAACCGCCGGGCCACATCGGCGTAGCCATCATAGACGAGCCCGCCATTGGCCGCGACAAATGCGCTACGGTTGTCGCGGTAGATCTTAGGGATCTGATACCACGGTATGCCCGGACGCAGATGGTGAAGAACGTGCAGATTATTATACAAGAATAGCAGCCCGAAAAGCGGGCTGTTTTCGACGATCGCCGTTCGCTCGCTATGGTGATCGGCATAACGGTGCTCGGCGTAGGAGCGAAGTCGCGTTAGCGCGGCACCGACATAGACAAAGCCGATCAGGTAAAGCCAAAGAGGCATTGCACAGACGACGAGAACCCAGGTGAGGACAAGGCAGACACCTAAACTGTGCACGCACCACAGTCGAAGTCTCCGCTTGTCGCCACGCACGATGAGTATCGCCTCCTCGACCAGAAAGTTACCGATCATGACGATAGGACCGATCGTCAGCCTTCCGAGCAATGTCGTATTCCAGTCCGCCAGGGATCGACCGAACCATCCCAGGGCATTCCAGGTGGCCTGCGTAAAGTAGGATGATTCTGGATCTTCGATCGGATCAGTCAGGTGCTCGTCGCGATGGTGGACCAGGTGTCCCTCCCGGTAGATCGCATAGGGAAGCCACAGGGACAGGGGTGGCCAGCCAATTGCGTCGTTCAAGCGCTGGTTACGTGTTGGGTGCCCATGGATGACTTCATGTTGCAAAGATCCATGCCAGGCAACGAGCCAGCCACCGGCGGCGATGACGGCGACGAGCGGAAGCGACGCCCAAAAGTATGTCAGCAGCAAGAACCCGCTGTATATTCCCATTGCAAGGAGAGCCGTCGGCCATTCGACGCGCGCGATAGCCGAGCGCGCTACCGTTGGCGGATAGCGGTCTGAAGGCGATTGATTAGACATGATGTGATTCCGCAAACAACGAGCGTCTTTGTGAGCCGGCACTATAAGAAGACGGGCACCGTGACGCGCCGCATCGCTTTGCCTTGAAAGCAAGGAAAAGGAAACGCGGTTGCGAAATAGCGGCTTTGCGAGGAATATTTAGTCTATGTATTTAGTGAATTACTGGCTTTAATCCCGACATTCAATCAAGCGCTCGGGCCGGTTTGCGGTTCCGAGTTCGGTACGTGGGGGATTACATGTCATTTAAAAGCACACGTCGTCAGGTCCTTTTCGGCGGCGCATCACTCGCGGCCATTGTCGCCTTAGGCGGCGCCAGCCCCGCCTTTTCCGGCTCTGACCGGAACAAGATTGTCGTGCGTGTCGAGAAAGATCTATCGAACCTCGATCCCGCCAATCGCTCCGGCCCCGTCGACCTTAATGTGATCTGGTCGGTTCAGCAGGGTCTGATATCCTTCAAGCCTGGATCGACGGAATGGCAACTTGACGCCGCGCAAGAACTGACGCAGGTCAGCGACACCGAAATCCACTTCAAGCTTCGAGATGGATTGATCTTCACAGATGGCTACGGCGCCTTGACCGCTGATGATGTAAAGTTCTCCTTTGAACGGTTCATCAAGCCGGATGCCGACGGTAAGCCGGTGACCTATGCCAAAGATTGGGCGGCGCTCGAACGGGTCGACGTCATCAGCCCCTTGGAGGGGAAAATCATCCTGAAAAAGCCGGCACCCGCGCTTTACACGATCGCGCTTGCAGACGGATCCGGCCGTATCGTGTCCAGAAAAGCCTTCGAGGCACTGGGCAAGCAGGTCTCCACGAAGCTGGTCGGCAGCGGTCCTTACATCCTCAAGGAATGGGTTCCGCGCGAGCAGTTCGTGCTGGAGATCAATCCCACCTACAAGGGGCCGATCAAGCCGCATTTCCAGCAAATCGTCGGTAGACCGATCGGCGAGCAGAAGACCGCCGAGATCGCTTTCAAGGCTGGGGAGATCGATTTTACCGCAATCGACCCGGAAAACGGCAAGGCTTTGGGCGATCAGCCTGACGCCACGGTCACCGAGATACCCGCGATCGACTATGTTTGGTTCGGTCCAAACATTGAAAAAGCGCCCTTCGATGATCTGCGTGTGCGTCAGGCAATCCGATATGCAGTTGATGTCGACGCGATCCTGCAGGGTGCCTATTCCGGGATCTACCCGCGAGCCAACGCCTTGCTGGCGCCAAGCCTGCTTGGATACTGGAAAGATGCGCCGGTCTATGCGCGCGATCTCGAAAAGGCCAAGGCCCTGCTTGCCGAGGCTGGTCAAGGTGACGGCTTCAAAACCAAGCTTACCATTGAGGCTGGCGCCAGAAACGAAGCGATTGCTCAGATCATCCAGGCCAACCTGGCAGATGTTGGCATCGAAGTCGAAATCGAGGCGCTGGAATCGGCTGCTTACTGGGCACTTGGCAATAACGACGCCAGTAAGGACCTAGAGCTGTCCTTGATCAAATACAATGGAAAGTTCGATCCGGGCTTTCAGACCCAGTGGTTCACGTCGGACCAGGTGGGCCAATGGAACTGGCAACGTTGGAGGAATGCAGATTTCGATGCCCTCCATGAAAAAGGTGGTGTCACGGTCGACCCAGCTGAGCGTGAAAGGATCTATATCGACGCGCAAAAACTGCTCGACGAATCTGCAGCGTTCATCTGGATCACGCACAATCTTAATGCCTTTGCCTCTCGCAAGTGGCTGAAGCCCGGCGTTCTGCCGAACGGCAACAACTGGCTCTACACCGCATTCTCCGACGTGACGGCCTGATCTCGTGGGCATCCTGTCAATGACGAAGTGGGAAGCGCTGTCTTGAAATTTGCTTCGCTTCCGATCCATTTCGGTCTCAAGCTGGCCACATCCCTTCTTGCTGTGGCCGGCTCCGTTGTCATTCTCCTTTCTTTGACGCGCCTGATACCGGGTGATCCGGCAACGGTGATCCTAGGGTCGCGAGCGACACCTGAAGCGGTCGCGCTGCTCAATGGCCGGATGGGGCTGGACAAACCTCTCTTCGACCAGGTCATGGGGTTCCTGGCGCGGTTGATTTGCGGCGACCTGGGTCAAGATATCTTCAACGGCCGCCCTGTGTCCTCACTTGTCGCAGCAGCTCTTCCCAACACGGCAGCGCTGGCTATCTGTGCCATTGCCGTTGCTATCATCCTCGGCGTGCCGCTGGCGCTGGTTTCGGCACGCTGTGCCGGTGGCCGGGTCGATCGTCTCATCGCCTTTTTCAGCATCGGCTTCATCTCGACGCCCAGTTTTGTCGTTTCGATCTTCATGCTCATGCTATTTGCCGTGACGCTGCGCTGGTTTCCAGTTCTTGGCGCCGGAGACGATGGAAACATCGCAGACCAGCTTTGGCATCTGGTTCTGCCGACCTTAGCCCTAGCTGCTGGTTGGGTCGGCTACATTGCCCGCCTGCTGCGGTCGTCATTGCTCGAGGTGCTGACCGAGAACCATATCCGCACGTTGCGTGCCTATGGTATCAGTGAAGCAAAAATCTTGATGAAATATGCCCTGAAGCCAGCTGCCTTGCCGACGATAGCAGTGCTCGGCATGGGCTTTGGTGAGCTTTTGGGCGGAGCTGTCTTCGCGGAAGTCATCTTCAATCGGCCGGGACTGGGATCGCTGGTCTATGATGCAATTCGCACCCGCAACTATCCGGTTGTTCAGGGAGGCGTTTTCGTCATCGTTTCTCTTTACGTGCTCACCAACCTGATCAGTGATTTCAGCCAGAGCCTGATTGACCCTCGCGAGCGCACGCGCCTTGTTTCCGGGCGGGCTTAGCGACATGGCAATAATCATCAACCTCTCCCGTCGACCGGGTGGAACGTTTGCCCTTCTTGCCGTGTCTCTGCTGTGTCTCGTCGCGATCGCCGGACCCTTGATTTCGCCCTATGGCCCCAACGCGATCGCCCCGGCAACCCGCCTGATGAGGCCCTCGCTAGAGCACCTGTTTGGTACGGACCAGCTTGGTCGCGATATAATGAGCCGCCTGATATTCGGAACTCGCGTGGCGCTTGGCGTCTCGCTCTCGGTCATTGCCATATCGTTGACCGCGGGTGTCGCACTTGGCGTCCTGTCGGCGTTAGCTCCGCGAGCCGTGGATCTTGTCATCGTGGGAATATTCGACCTCGTTACCTCGTTTCCAAGTATCATTCTCGCCCTTTCGCTCGTGGCGGTCCTGGGACCAGGTCTCGGCAATGTCGTTCTTCTCGTCAGCATCGTCTTCATTCCGCATTTCGGTCGCGTAGCCAGGGCCCAGACAATCGCGATCAAGAACAGCGCCTTCATAGAAGCGGAAAAAGTGCTTGGCGCACAGACGTGGCGGATCGTGCTCCATCACGTCGTTCCGAATATCATTGGCCCGATCTTTGTACTGGCATGCATGGACATTCCTGTTGTGATCACGATCGAGGCAGGTCTGAGCTTCCTCGGCCTCGGCGTGCGGCCGCCACTGGCCAGTTGGGGCAATCTTTTAAATGACGGCTACACCTATCTCGACCAGTCTCCGTGGCTTGCGACTTTTTCCGGCCTCTCATTGATCTTTGCCACCCTGGGCTTTGCACTGCTTGGCGAGGCCATGCGAGACACGCTCGACCCTAAACTGAGGAGGGCCCATTGAAACCCCCTTTGCTCAGCATCGAGAACCTTGGCGTGTCTTATCGCGCCGGCGGTCAATCTACTCACGTCCTTGATGGCGTTGACCTTGAAATCGGCTACGGACAGTCCGTCGGCCTTGTCGGTGAAAGTGGTAGCGGAAAATCGACGATTGCTTTCGCCATTCTCGGACTGCTTGCCGAAAATGCGGAGGTTTCGGCCGGCCGGGTCACCTTCGACGGGCTTGAGCAGAGGCTTGGCACCGCCGACATCGCCCGATTGCGCGGCGCCGATGTTGCGATGATTTTCCAGGATCCGATGACGGCCTTGAACCCAATGTTCACCATCGGTACGCAACTCGTCGACGTCCAGCGGCGACGCTTCCCGAGAGAAGGTCGGCAAGCACTTTGGGCACGCGCTGAAGCCATGCTCACTGACGTTGGTGTGCAGGATGCAGCACAGCGGATGAAGCGCTACCCACATGAATTTTCGGGCGGCATGCGCCAGCGCGTGGTGATTGCCATGGCACTGCTTGTCGAGCCCAAGCTCCTGATCGCCGATGAACCGACCACTGCTCTCGATGCCACCGTGGAGGCGCAGGTGGTCGAGATGCTGCACCGCCTTCGTCGACGCACCTCAGCCTCAATGTTGGTTGTCAGCCATAGCCTGGGTCTGATCGCAGAACTTTGCGACAGCGTCGTGGTCATGTATGCGGGCACGGTTGTCGAAAGCGGGCCGGTCGACAGTGTGCTGCGTCAGCCTCGTCATCCCTACACCCGGGCACTGCTTGCCTGCGAGATCGATCCTTATGTCCCCTTTGATCCTTCAAAGGATCTTGCGACAATTGCCGGCAGCGTGCCCGACCTTTCCCATCGTCCCCCGGGCTGCATCTTTGCCGCGCGCTGTGCGAGCCGCCATGAGCTTTGTCTTGAGAAGCCTCGCACGAAACGTGTGGAGGGTGGTCACGCCTATCGGTGCTGGCTGGAGGCGGCATGATGAATGCCCTGACCTTGAAGGATGCCACGATCCGCTACGGCAGGCTGACGGCAGTTGACGGCGTATCGCTGGAACTGCGCAAGGGAGAAACACTGGGCCTCGTTGGCGAAAGCGGCTGCGGCAAATCCTCACTTGCACGTGCGATTGCAGGGTTGCAACCGCTCGCGGGCGGTTCGCTGTGCGTCGAAGACGGCTTGCGAGCGGACGACACCGGTCAACGTCCCGTGGACCGACGAAGCAAGATCCAGCTGCTTTTCCAGGATCCGGGTGCTTCGTTGTCACCTCGAATGACAGTGCAATCGCTTCTGGCGGAGCCGTTGAAGATCCGCCGTCGACATAACCCGCAAAATTGGGAAAGGATCGTGACGCTTGCGCGCAGCATCGGCCTTGGCGATCAGCTTCTTGAGCGCTACCCTCACCAACTGAGTGGCGGGCAAGCCCGCCGCGTGGCGCTGGTTAGAGCGCTTGCCACGGAGCCCTCGATCATCGTTGCCGATGAACCAACTGCTGGTCTAGACATCTCGGTGCAAGGAGATCTCCTGAACCTGTTGCGCGGCCTGCGCGGCCCTCTTGGGCTCAGCTACTTGCTGATCTCTCACAATCTGAACGTCGTGGGGCGCGTCACCGATCGTGTGGCCGTCATGTATCTCGGTCAGATTGTCGAAACCGGGCCGACTGCCGAGCTCTTCAACGCTCCCGCTCATCCCTATACGCAGGCCTTGTTTTCGGCCAACCTCACACTTGATAGCGCCCGTCGTCGCGAACGCAGGTTGCTGAAGGGCGAAGTGCCAAGCGCCAGCAATCCGCCTTCTGGCTGCCGTTTTCACAAGCGCTGTCCGGTAGCGCAAGCGGTCTGTGCGAGCCAGATCCCCCGCCTTAGACCAGGTCAGAACGATCGCAGCGTGGCATGCCATTTTCCGCTTGCCACTGCTTCAGCCAACTCCTCTCAGGCAATTTCGGGGTAGCCATGCCGAGCAGCCTCGCGATCAAGATCAGCCAAGGCCTCGTAGTCGGCATCGTCGAGCAAAGCGATGTCGCGAAGCGACAGCGTGTCGGTGACATCGGCAAGATCGGGATCCGAGATCGTTTCGGCCAAGGCCTGACGAAGAATACTAAGATTGCTCAACGGGTTCGAAGCCGCGGTGATAAACGGCAGTCCGGGCCCTTTGGCTGTTTCGGCCAAGACCCGAACGCCTGCGACCCGGTCGGGCGAAAAGCGCAATGTGTTGCCGAAAGTGACACAGTCGATCGATGCGACGTCCGCCGTGCCGTGCGTCACCGCATCGATGCTCGCCAGGTGCCCTCCCGTCTCGATCACCGACGAGAAGAAGCGTCCATTGATCGCGTGAGGTGCGACAAGGTGGCGGAAAAGATTGTAGCCCGAATTGCTGCCGGGTTCATTTATTGCGGCACGCTTGCCGCGCAGGTCCGCGATCGTTTCGAATGGCGAGTTGGCGTTGACGACGATGAAGCTACATTTCAGGGGTCCATCACAACCAGGCAGCCCATAGACCGGCGTTGCCACCAGGCGCACCTGCCCGCGCAGTTTGCGGACGTAGGGATAGCCACAGGTCTGGGCAAAAAGCAGATCAGATCGAAGCCACGCCTCGTCATAACGGATGGCCTCGTCCAGCGCCTGTGGAGCTTGCAGGCCAAGCGAGCGGATGCGCGTGCCCAGAGCCTGCCAGAACAGTCTTGTCGCCTGTGCGATCGGTGCGGGGCTGGCATACATGGCAAGGCTGGCAACGGACATGTCGGATGCTCCAGAAAATCGATCAAAATTCTATGCACCTCTTCTTTTCCGACCTCAATGTGGTTTCGTCCAGCAAAGGATATCGATGATGGTCCCGGCACAAACTGAAATGACATGCGATGTCCTTATTGTTGGCGGTGGTCCTGCCGGATGCTGGGCTGCGATCGAGGCGGCGGCAAATGGGGCCAAGGTCGTGCTCGTCGACAAGGGCTATTGTGGCAGCTCCGGTGCCACGGCGGCTGCAGGAACGCAGATCTGGTACGTTCCTCCAGATGCCAGCGAGCGCGAGAGCGCCATGGCAAGCCGCGAGGCAATGGGTGGGTTTCTTTCTGAACGCGCATGGATGGCACCTGTGCTCGACCGCACCTATGAAAGCGTCAACAGGCTCGCGGACTGGGGTTATCCCTTTCCCGTCGACGAGACCGGGAAGCAGCAGCGTATTTCGGTTCAGGGTCCCGAATACATGCGCCTGATGCGGCGCCGGGCAAAGAACGGTGGTGTGACGATCCTCGACCACCACCCGGCGACGCGGCTGTTGATCGACGACGGCGCGGTCGTCGGCGCTACCGGCCTTCGTCAGCAGGAGGGTGGTCTTTGGACCGTACGCGCCGGCGCTGTCGTACTTGCGGCGGGCGGTTGTGCCTTCAAGAGCGGAGCGCTCGGGTGCAATGTTTTGACAGGCGACGGTTACCTGATGGGCGCGGAAGCGGGTGCTGAGCTGTCAGGAATGGAGTTTTCGTCCGCCTATGCGATCTCGCCGGCCTTCGCGTCGATCACAAAGACCGCGCTTTATCGCTTTGCCAGTTTCTATCGGGAAGACCGGACACTAATCGAGGGCGCCGGCTCTGCGCGCGGCCGCTCGATCATAGCCCGAACACTTCTTAAGGAGCGCGTCTATGCGCGCCTCGACCTTGTCGACCAGGAGGAAACCAAGGAGATCCTGCGGCGTGCGCAACCGAACTTCTTCGTACCCTTTGATCGCAGAGGCATCGATCCGTTTCGTGACTTCTTCGAGATCAGGCTTCGACTTGAAGGAACTGTGCGCGGTACGGGAGGACTGACACTAAGCGGCCTTGACTGCGCTACGACGGTCCGTGGTCTTTATGCCGCGGGCGACAATGCGACGCGAGAACCGATTTGTGGCGGGTTCACGGGTGGGGGAAGCCACAACGCTGGATGGGCGATAGCGACGGGCTCATTCGCCGGCACCTCGGCAGCTATCCATGCGTTGCGCCAGCCCGCCACGTCCACCGGTCGACATGTCGCGCTTGCGCGGCAACATCACACTGCAATCGAACCAGCCGACATTATCAAGGCAGTACAGGCCGAGGTCTTCCCGCTCGATATCAACTACTTCCGCACGCATGCCGGCCTCACTGCCTCGCTGGAGACATTGGATCGACTTTGGGAGGAGGTCTCACTTGCGCAGGCGGACGATAACGAGCGCGCTCTTTGCCTGCGCGAGGCGCAGGCGATGCTCGCCACGGCGCGCTTCATGTATCGGGCTGCCATTGCACGCACTGAGACCCGTGGCATGCATCGTCGGGACGATTTTCCAGGACAGGATACCACTCAACATCATCGGCTCATCGTGAGCGGCCTCGACCAGGTTGTCGTCAGACCGTCCGCAATCGATCCCGGCGAGTACAGCGAGGCTGCAGAATAATGATAGAGCTGCTTGACCAGGAAGCCTGCACGGATTGCAATTTGTGCGTCAAGGTCTGCCCGACGAACGTCTTTGAAGCTGTTGCGGACGGGCCGCCCGTCATTGCCCGGCAGGACCGTTGCCAGACATGCTTCATGTGCGAGCTATACTGTCCTGTCGACGCCCTCTACGTCGATCCCGACGCCGCGGTTGTTCACGGCCGGACGATAGAAGACGTTCGGCGAGATGGTCTGCTGGGAAGCTACCGAAAGGCGATTGGCTGGCACAAGGACACGCGTGATCGGCGTCACGTTGATGATCACTTTCGTTTGCCACAATGACGGCAAGAGGGTTGGAGCGATCGCCGACGGGCAAGTGCCACCATTGCCGGTTCGTTCCTCAAGCGACCGGATCACCTGACCGTCCTGCAAAGACCGCTCAATTCGGATGACCCGGGTTGAAGTGCTCGCGAAGGCCCGAGCACTGGCATGTTCAATGATCGTCGCGATGCAGAGATGTTTCAGAACTGTCGCTCAAGCAAGCGCCCAACGGCAGCCAGTCTCGTCGAAAGGTTACTGCAGCCGCCATGGTACGGCGCCTCGAAGCCAGGCGGTCTATGCTTGGCTTTGAGCGTAAATCTTGGCAATGTTGGGCCTGTCCAGCTCGGCGGCGACACGTCCAGATTCCATCAAGACAGCCCGATCGCACATGTGGGCGACAACGCCTGGGTCGTGACTGACGAGGACCAGCGTCATGCGGTTCGTCGTCTTAAGCTCATTTAGCAAGTTCAGGATTTCCGCCTGGACCGATACATCGAGAGCAGAGGTCGGCTCATCGAGCAACAGGAGCCTTGGCTCGAGCAGGAGCGCCCGGGCAATGGCCACCCTCTGGCGTTGCCCCCCTGAAAGCTGGTGCGGGTATCGGTCGGCTGCAGCCTGCGGAAGTCCCACTTGATCGAGGAGATCGCGCACACGCTGTGTCGCATCAGCAACGCGCCTAATTGCGAGCGGCTCCCCGAGAATGCGGGAGATCCGATGACGCGGATGCAAGGAGGAGTAGGGATCCTGGAATACCATCTGAATATTGTCGCGCTGGGCGCCAGTAATTTTCTGGCCGGGCGTCAATGCAGTGCCGAACACCGAGATGGAGCCCTGCCAGTTGGTGTTGAGGCCGGCCACGGCCCTCAGTATCGTTGTCTTGCCGCAGCCTGACGGGCCAATCAGGCCGAACGTCTCGCCCTCCGCGACTTCAAGGCTCGCGCCGCGAACGGCCGCATATCCCTTCCCGCCGTTTTGAAATGTCACTGACAGGTCGGCAATCGACAAGGCGATCATTCGTCGCCTCCGTAGACCGGAAGGCGCGTCCGGTAGGTCTCGGCGCTCGGGCGGGCTGCCCAAAGAGCGCGGGTATAGCCGGAGCGGGCGCTTGCAAGATCGACCGACGCCATCTCCTCCTCGATCACGCCGCGCCGCATCACGATTACGCGGTCTGCATACCGGGAGACCTGTTTCAGATCGTGACTGATCAATAGCAAGCCCATGCCAAACTCTTCGCTCAACGTTCTCAAGAGCGTCAGGATCTGGTCCTGCAGCTCCTTGTCCAACGCCGAGGTTGGTTCGTCAGCAATCAGCAGCTTAGGCCTGTTGGCCAGCATCGAGGCGATCATTACACGTTGTCCCATCCCGCCCGATAGGGTCGCCGGATAGCTGGAGTAGATGCGCTTCGGATCGGCTAGTCCGACCTTGTTGAGCATATCGAGTGCTTTCTCGCGTCGTTCGGCAGAAGACAGATTTGCGTGCAGGAGAAGCGTTTCCTCCACTTGCCGGCCAATCCTGTGTGCCGGGTTCAACGAATACTTCGGATCCTGAAGGATCAGGCCCATTTTGTTGCCACGCAGTCGGTTCCATTCTCTACTGGAAAGCGTCAGCAGGTCGCGCCCCTCGAAGACAAGTCGCTTGGCAGCCACGCGCGCATTTGCAGGCAAAAGTCCCATGATTGCGCGACCCGTCATCGACTTCCCCGAGCCAGATTCGCCAACCAGGGCAACGATCTCGCGTCCGACGGTAAAGGTGATGTCGTTGACGACTTGCGACATTCCCTTCGCCGACGGGAACGCGATCGAGAGGCCATCAACATGAA
Source organism: Rhizobium sp. S163 (assembly GCF_030380805.1). NCBI lineage: Bacteria > Pseudomonadati > Pseudomonadota > Alphaproteobacteria > Hyphomicrobiales > Rhizobiaceae > Rhizobium > Rhizobium sp. S163. The sequence goes on from NZ_JAUDSA010000007.1 coordinate 163,475, forward strand.
GCAACGGTTCAGTCATGACGCGGATCCAGTACGTCGCGCAGGCCATCAGCCAGCAGATTGAAGGCGAAGGAAGTGATCAGGATGGCAAACCCCGGCACGGCTGCTACCCACCACTGGTCGAAAATTACCTGTGTGCCTTCAGAAACCATGGATCCCCACTCGGCCGTTGGTGGACGAACTCCGAGACCAAGGAACCCGAGACCCGCGGCCGCAAGGATAATGCCGGAGAGATCGAGGGCCAGGCGGATGATTGCCGAGGGCAGGACCAGTGGCAGTACATGGCCCCAGAGCAACCGAACGCCGGAAATGCCGACCATCTCTGCCGCTGCCAGGTAATCGCTACGTCCAAGTGCGCTCGTTTCCACGCGCGCCTGCCGGGCATAAGCGGGCCAGCTTGTCAAAGCCAAAGCCAGAGCGCCGTTGATCAACCCAGGTCCCATGATCGCGACGAATGCAAAGGCCAACAGCAACCGGGGGAAGGACATCACGATATCCGTTATTCGCATCAAAATGCGTTCGACAACGCCACCGAAGTAGCCGGCAACTATGCCGACGACAATACCGAGCGGCGCCATCAGTGCCACGACTACGAGAACCAGCAAGAGCGTTGGCCGCGTGCCGTAGATGATGCGCGAAAGAATGTCGCGACCGAAGCCGTCGGTTCCAAACCAGTGGGTGGCATCGGGCGGCATCAAGCGGGAGGCCACCTGCTGGAAATCAGGATCATAAGGTGCAATCAACGGAGCAAAGACAGCAAGGAAGAGGAAGAAGAGGATGAGCGTGCCGCCGGCAGTCGCTGCCGGTGAACGTAATGCGCGTCTCATCAATGGCGCGTCATCCAGCGACGCGTGGAAGGAGAAGGTCATCTTGTCTTACGTGCTCCAAGCCAAGTCACGCCAATGTCGGTCAGAGCGTTGAGGAGCACGAAGGCGGCGCCCACAACCAGCGTCGCGCCTAGGATCGCGGGCATGTCCCCGGCAAACATGGCCGTGGTCAGATATCGTCCTATGCCGGGCCACGCAAAAACGGTCTCGGTCAGTACCGCGCCTTCCAACAGGCTTGCATAGGAAAGGGCGACAACAGTCAGTATCGTGCCAAAGAGGTTGGGCAGGACATGAACGAATACGACACGCCAAAGCCCCGCCCCCTTCGCGCGCGCGGTCGTAACATATTCCTGGCCAAGCTCGGTGATGATCGAAGCGCGCGTCAAACGCGAGATCGCCGCAATTGAATGGAGCGCCAGCACGCCTGCTGGCAGTGCGAGGTGTGCGATAGCATCGACAAATGCGCCCGCCTTGCCGGAAATCAAGGTGTCGACCAAAGCGAACCCTGTGACCGGTTTGACGGTGTACTGGAAAACGACATCCGCCCTGCCCGGTCCCGGCGCCCAGTGCAGCCGGGCATAAAAAAGGAGCAGCATCAGGAGGCCGAGCCAGAAGATCGGCACCGAATATCCAACCAGGGAGACAAGGCGACATAGGCTGTCGATCCAGGTACCCCGTCGCATCGCTGCAGCGATCCCGAGCGCCAGACCAAGGCCAGCGCCAATCAATATCGCAACTGTCGCAAGTTCGACCGTTGCGGGAAACGTGCGGGCGATGTCCTTGGCGACGGGCTGCCCCGTCGAAATGGACTGGCCGAGATTGCCCGACAAGGCCGTACCGAGATAGTGGAGGAATTGTATCGGAAGCGCCTGATCGAGCCCCAGCTCCTGGCGTGCCTGCTGGTAGGTCGACTGACTGGCATGATCACCCACGAGCTGCAGTGCCGGATCGATCGGCGATAATCGGGTCATGGCAAATGTCACCAGTGTCAGTCCCAGCAATGTGAGGGCAACGGACCATGCCCATCTCACGAGTGACACCATCAAAGACAACTCCCGCCAGCCTTGTCGCTGACGGGAGTTGTCGGTGTCGATAGGTGCTTTGATTGCCGTTTGCGGCACTTATTTCTCTACCTTGTCGTAATAGACCTGGTCCGCGTTAAGACCCTGGGCATAGTTCTTTATCTTGTCGCTTAGCACGACCTGGTCGTTACCCTGAAGCGTAAAGATGTAAGGTGAGCTCTGCTGGATCTTCTTTTGGAGGTCCTCATAGAGGGCGACACGCTTGGCGGCATCCTGCTCCTTCACAGCCGACAGCGTTTCGGCGGTCAGTTCCGGAATGAGCCAGCCGGCCTGCTTAGCTACCGTATTGGCCGAATTGTCCTTGTTGATGGCAAAGGCACTCGCATTGGAGTGGGCGTCGAAGTAGTCCGGGATCCAGTAGCGCAAGGTCATTTCGAACTTTCCGGCACGGCCGCGCGCATAAATGTCGCTTGCGACGCCCGGCTGAATGTCGAGCGTCACACCTGCCTGCGCAAAGGTTGATTGCAGCGACTGAGCGATCGAAAGGAATGGCTGGTCGTTGAAAACGATGAACTCGATCTTCAACGGCGTCTTTATCCCACCGTCAGCCAGGATCTTCTTTGCTTTCTCGACATTGAGCGTGAAAGGGTTGTCAGTCAGCGCACCAGGAAAGCCAACTGGCAGGAATGCCTGATGGACGCTGCTTTGCCCGCGCAGAAGGCTTTTGGAAATACCGTCGTAGTCGACAAGATATCGTGCAGCTTCCCAAAAGGCCGGGTTGCCGAGAGTGGGGTTGGCCTTGCTGTTGATGAGGATGTAGTCCGTGCGAGCCGAGGGGACCGCCAGAACCTTGATCCCGCTCTTGGTCTTCAGCGCTTCGATCTGGTCGGCCGACAAGCCTCTTGCAATATCGGCATCTCCCTGTTCGACGAGCAGTCGGCGAGCGCCCACATTAGGAACGTTTCGGATGATGATGTTTTCGAGCTTCGGCTTGTCTGAAGACTGTGCATTTGCCTGCAGCACCAGCGCCTCGTGCGGCGTGTAATTGGCAATGACGAATGCGCCGCTGCCGGCGGAGTTGATCTTCAGCCATTCATTTCCGAAGTCATTGCCCTTGATTTGCGCAGAGACGGTTTGCTCATCGACAATCGAGGCTATTGGCGCGGTCAACAGAGAAAGCGCAAATCCCGTGCCGACATCAGCCGTCCAGGTCAGCTTGACATGCTTGTCATCCAGTTTCGTCACAGCGGCATCGACGTTGTCTGCAGTCCAGCCGAATTCATTCAGGATGAATGCTGGCGATTTGTTGAGCTTGACCGCGCGTGTCAGCGAAAAGATGACATCTTCCGGACGAACGGGGTTGCCAGATGCAAATTTGGCATCGGCGATCGCAAATGTCAGGCTCTTGCCGTCGCTTCCTGCTTCCCACGATGTGGCCAGCGCCGGCTCGATCTTTGTCCCGTCGTCTCGGTTGGACTGTACGAGGCGCTGATAGAGATTGTTGAAGGACTGAACGGTTGTCAGCTCGAAGCCTTCGGCCGGATCAAAGCTGACTGCGTCGTCGATCGACTGGGCGACAACCAGCGTGTCATCAGGTGTTGCGGCAAAGCTGGCCAATGGCAAGACGGCTACGGAAAAAACGGCGCCTAGCAGGGCGGCCCGGAAAGATCTCAACGACACCTTTAAACTCCTAAATTATGTTCACTTGCCGACCCCGGCGGGATTTGACCGTTCGTGCAGCCGGCAATCTAAAAGGAAGCATGGTTTTCAGCAGGCGCAATCGTTGCGATTTTCTCTAAAGAGCGAGAATATTTTTCCATTTCGCTCATTACATCGGATCGGGCCCCCGATCGACGGTTCATTCGTTAGATTACATAGTCCGGCTCTGTCATAACCTGATCCATCGTAACGCCTGGAAGCGAGGCATGCCGCTGCCCGATCGGTCGCGCAGGAACGCCGACCACTGAGGTATACGGCTCAACTGGTGAAACGACCACGCTGCCCGCGCCGACCTTCGCACCGATGCCAATCTCGATATTGCCGAGAACTTTCGCGCCCGCCCCGATCAGCGCGCCACGTCGGACTTTAGGATGGCGGTCGCCGGTTTGCTTGCCGGTGCCGCCCAGCGTTACGTCCTGAAGAATGGAGACCTCGTCTTCGATCACCGCGGTCTCGCCGATGACGAGCCCGCCACCATGATCGAGCATGATACCACGGCCCATCACGGCAGCAGGATGGATGTCGATGGACAGAACTTCCGAGATCCGGCTTTGGATGTGCCGCGCCAGGTGGCGCCGCCCGTCGTCCCAAAGCCAGTGAGCCACACGGTGGCCTTGGAGCGCGCTGAACCCTTTGAAATACAAAAACGGCGTGAGCAGCTCGTTGTTGCTCGGATCGCGGTCCTTGATTGCCAAGAGGTCCGCTGCTGCCGCACCGAGAAGGCCGGGGCGACTGGTGTAGGCTCCGTAGATCAGCGCCAGCAGTTCATCGCGATCGACGTCATGATCGGCGAGTTTGATTGCCAGGCGATGCGATAGCGCATGTCCGAAGCTTGGATGCATCAGAACGGCAGAGTTCATCGCCCGGGTCAGAGCTGCATCTCTTGCCGAGGCGGCATGAGCTTCACCTTGCAGGTTGCTCCAGATCCTTGCGGTTTCACCGCGGGCTGCGTCATCGACGGGCAAGAAGACGAGCTTGCTCTCCAGTCCCGGCATGTTCACTCCTCCACATTGCAACAAAGTTATCGGTCTGCTGGCTGGTCCAGAAGATGAAGGAGATCTGAATGGTGTCTGGCCGCGACATCGGGATGGGAGCGCAGCCGGCTTTTCAAGTTGTTGAGGCCAACCTCACGAAAGATCGGATTCAATGGATCGACCGTTACCCCGCGCTCGCTGCGCCTCAGTTCGTCTGGTAACGTGATCAAGGGAATTGTCGCATCGTAACGGGCGCCAAGAAAGAATGCGACGGAATAGCGCTCGGTGCCCGACGGTGGAGTGACGACGTCATGGACATCAGCGCGCACGAAACCGTTGGTCGCCAGTTCCAGCAACTCGCCAGTGTTCATGACGAATGTACCGGGAACCGGTGGTGCCTCGATCCACAGCCCCTCTTCCGTGCGAATGCGCAGGCCAGGCGTCTCGTCTTGCAGCAGGACGGTGACGAACCCGCCGTCCTTGTGGGCGCCGACACCTTGCGCGCTGCCGGTATTCTCACGGCCCGGATAGCGGATGATCTTCAGCAGCTGCGAGGGTGATGGTTCGTAAATGTCAGCGAAGACGGTTTCGGCCTGACCGAGTGAAACTGCGATCGCCTTCAGCACATCGATGCCGAGGCGCGTAACCTCCGCCTGATAGCGCAACAACAGAGGCTTGAGTTCGGGCAAAGCCTGTGGCCATTGGTTTGGCCCATGAAGCCGGCGCCACGGAGCATCGGCGGTCGCAGCAACAGGCTCGCCTTCCGTGTTGATGTCGAGCTGCTCACGCCAATCCTGCTCCCCACGGGTGCGCTCGTAACCAGCACGATTGTAGCCACGGAAATTTGACGACTTGACCATCTCGATCGACAGCTTCTCGTCTTCGCTCAGAGCAAAAAACCGTTTGGAAGCGGCCAGCACATCATCAATCAGCGTTTGTGGCACCCCGTGACCCGTCAGGTAAAAGAAACCATGATCGTGCAAGGTTCGCGTCAGGGTCCGAATGAATTTCGAACGATCATCGGCAGCGCCATAGAACTGAGAGAAATCGATGGTGGGCAGATGGGTTGGGGCGCGCTTAATGGCCGATCTATGCCCCTTGATCGGCTATCGGTTCACGGTGTCTCATCGCTCTGATTCAGCCTTAAGGCCAGTAACCCGGACCTGTTCCCCAGTGGTAGCGCCCGTATTCAAGCAATTGATCATCGGCTTCATGGTCGCGCGAAACACCGGTGCGTTTTTCCACCGGCTCAGCACATCGTGCGAGGAACGCTTCGAACCCTACTTTCAAGCGATGGATGAAGTTCTGTGTCATGCCAGCCTCTCGTCTTCAAAGTTCGTTTCCAACTGCCCCTATTTTGTCGACAAAAATGGTAGATTACAGAAATTACTGTTCTCTTTTGGCTGCGAGGGGGGAAAATCCAACCGCTTTCGCCCTGCTCTTGGGTGGCACGAAGCAGCGTCTCAAGATCCTTGGTCAGACCAGGTAGCATCGCCCGCCCGCGGTACTAAGCAATAGGCTTGGCTTGGCCTCTAATCTGCGTAGAAACGTTGTAATTGATCCTAACGGATGTTCAGCCGTCCTGCCGATGCCGATGCCGATGCCGATGCCGCTGGCGCGTTTGGCCTAGTGAGCGGATCAACCGGGGCCGGTAATGGTCCAGCGCATTGAGCCGTGACCCGGCGAAACGTATTGGTGGCGAGGCGCTCGCGCCATTCGATCTTGCAGTCGGCGCCAGGTGCTCCAGATAAGGCAGTTCGATAAGACGCAATGAAAGAATTGATGACCCCATCTGATACTACCAAGTCCAACAAGACGTTTTATGCCAGGCTTTTGGCGGGTCTCGGCGGATTTCTCGCCGCAGCGCTCTCGCTTGGACTATCGCTTTACGAAGCGCGTACGGCGGGCGAGATCAAGGAGGCGGCAGTCGACACAGGGCGCCCACACGATCGGCGTGCGCCCGGAGCATGTCCAGCTTTCGATGGAGAGCGGCGAGTGGAAGGGCAAGGTCGTGGTCGCCGAACATCTCGGCTCCGACACCTTCCTGCATGTCAACGTCGAGGGCATCGGCCAGATGACGGCACGCGGCGACGGCAGCTTCCCGGCCAAGGCCGGCGACACCGTTTACCTGACCGCAGACAAGGCCCGCATTCACAGGTTCAACGAGCAGGGCCTCGCCATCTGAGCAATGCATCCGGGGTGAGGAAGAACGCGCGTGCCGGCTGATTGTCATTCCCGGCAAGATATCGTGGCGCTTGGCAGCGTGGCTTCACCGACAAAGCCTGTATGCTAAGCGCGGTGGCAGGAGGGCCAGCCGCGTTGATAGGTACCATCGTGACACGACAATCGATGGCCAGAGCGGATCTCGTGTGTTTTCTTCGCAAGCCTTGAGACCGCCTGGAAGTCACGTGATCAATCCACGAAGACTTCTGCCATGGCCTTCAAAATCAAAACCGCGGACGCTGCTCCGGGATCGACATGGCCGAGTGAGCGCTCCCCCAAACGAGCGGCCCGGCCGCGTACCGCGACCATCGAACGTGTGGCTGCAGCGCCGCTTTCGCCCGCGGCCGTGATATCGCGCCAGAGTTCGCCAGGTCCGCTTTCGCGCTCCAGAGCTGCGACGCCGGCCTCTGCTGCGGGGATCCAGGTGTCGAGCATTGTCTTGTCGCCGCGCTGTCCCTTCCCGCGCTCCTGTATTCCAACGGTTATCGCTTGCAACATGGCGACCTGGCCAGCGGCATCAAGAGACTGGCGCGCTTCAAGCGTCTTTGCCGCACGCAGGAAGGCCGTAGCATATAACGGTCCGGTCGACGCCCCGACGGCGTTCAGGAACACGGACGCGGCTGTGGTCATCACGGCTGACGGAAGCAGGTCCTCGAAATCGGATCGCGCCAGCTCACTGGCCACGGCGCCAAACCCGAGCATCATCGTGATACCATGGTCGGCATCACCGATCGCGCCGTCCAGTTCGGTCAGATAGTCCTTTTCGGCGGCAATCAGGTTCGATATCCGGTTGAACATCTGGTTGAGTTTGCGCGCATCATTCTCTTGCATTGATTGCCCTCCCATTATCAAGGCACGCTCGTCTAGGCGCCGAACGCATCTCGTTGTCTTATTTTATCGTTAGGACTGCGGTGTCGCATGGATGGTGCAGGAGTTCCGTCAGTTCCTGATCAAGTTCCATGATGGAAATCGATGCCCCGGCCATATCGAGTGACGTACAGTAGTGCCCGATCCAGTTCGCCTCGATGGCAATGCCCCTGGCGCTCAAACGCTGCTCGACGCGTCTGAAGAGGACGTAGAGCTCCATCATAGGGGTCGCCCCGAACGAATTTACGAGGACAGCAACTCGACTGCCTTCGACCGGGTTCATCTCGGCAAGGATCCGGTCCATCACTCTGTCGACGATCTCGTCGGCGCTGATCATCTTTTCGCGAATAACGCCCGGCTCACCATGGATACCCATGCCGAACTCGATGTCGTCTGCCCCGATCTCGAAATTGGGGCGCTGGGTCTGCGGCATCGAACACGCCTCGAGCGCCACGCCGACCGTGTACGTCTGCATATTGGCTTTGCGGGTCACTGCTTCACAAAGGTCGAGTGGAAGACCGCGATCGCAGGCGGCTCCGGCGATCTTGAAGATGAAGAAGTTGCCTGCCACGCCGCGACGGCCATCTCGATCCTCGAGGGGTGAAGAGGTGATGTCGTCGGTGGTCAGAACCGTTCGAATTGGAATTCCGGCACTTTCTGCCATCTCCGCAGCCATCTCGAAATTCATCACGTCGCCTGCATAGTTGCCGTAGACGAAAAGAACGCCGGCCCCTCCAGATGCTGCCTGCGCGCAATGGAGGATGGGCAAGGGAGGGGGTGAGGAGAAGATGTTTCCGATCGATACGGCATCGGCGAGCCCCTTGCCGACATAGCCGAGGAATCCTGGCTCGTGTCCGGAGCCGCCGCCAATAACCAGACCGACCTTTCCCGGTCTTGGCCCGTCGCGAGCGACAAGGGCCCGGTTCGACTTGTCGATCGGCGAAAGATATTTGCGATGCGCGCGTACCACGCCATCGAGCATCTCTTCGACGATCTTGTCGGGATCATTCAGGAACTTCTTCACGCGCGTGCGTGTGGACGATGGCAGCGGTGCCTGATTATCGGGCCGCAGACGTTGCGACGATCGCTGGTCGATATCGGTTACGCCATCAGCGTTCAATATGCCGCGGCCGGTCGCAGCATCCGTAATCAATACGTTCACATAGCCGCCGCGCAACGCAGCGAGAATGGCCGGTACCTTGTCGAAGCCACCCGCAGCAGCGATGCGCAGATTGATGTTCTTCAGCATATCGAGGGAAATGCCGATTGTCCGATCATCGAGCGGACCTGCGATTGGGCGACCATGTCCGTCGATAAAGCGACCAGCCACGACGCCGACGGCACCTTTGGCAAGATACTCCTGCAGTGGCACGGATTCAAAAAAGCCACTGGTGTGGATGGTGGAATTAGGACGCAGCGACGAAATGCCGAACAGCGCCTTGTTTGCGCGCGCGAGCACGTCGAACTGGCTCTCGATGAGAGGCTCCTGCAAAAAGGCCTCTTTCACTGCGGTTGACGAAACAATGGCAGGTGCTGAAATATTGATCAGCTTTCCATTGACGGCATCGGCCAACGCCGATGCGCAGAGCTCTGGCGTATAGGCGAAACTCGCGCGCGTCCCGCCGGTTGCTTGCACGACGGTGACATCCTGCAAACCCGGAACCTCGGCGCGTTCGCTGATCGCCAGGACCGTGCGCCCCCATGAGACCGCGATCGTATCACCCGACTTGATCAATCTATGAAGCGCCTGCCCACCTGCGACACCTATCCTGTCGATCAACGGCCTGGCGGTATCTTCACTTGGAACGACGAGACAATCGGCAAGGCCGAAGTGTCTCTTGAGTGCTTGAGCTACCGTCAGTGATGCAAGCCGGGCCGGCTCAATGGTGATGTTGACGATGCCGCGATCTCGCGCCTCGGCTAGATAGCTGTTCACGGTCGCACGGGATATGCCCATGACGTCGGCGATATCGCCCTGGGTCAGACCGTCTTCGTAATAGAGCCAGCACGCCCAGACATAAGGGTCGTCGCCGTAGCGCAAAGGCATCGCATCAGGTGCCTGAGCGAGGTCGCTTTTGCCTGGGCCGGCCTTTCTCGCCTGCTGCGTCTTAACCGTTGCCACCGTGGAATGAACTCCCGCTTACATGTGCCGGGAAGATGCCGCCAATGCGACCTGTTTGCAACCGCGTGGTGCGCGGCCTGCCGCGATCAGACATGCCGCGCCGTCTTGGGAGACAACAGGGAAGATCAAACGCCTTCCAGCCGGGAGGAGACGCCGATCGAGATTTCGCTCAAAATGAGTGCACAGGAAGTGGCGCCGGCGTCCAAAATGCCGAGCGACCGCTCACCGAGACGGCTGGCGCGGCCAATTTTCGCGACCAGGTCGATCGTCGAATCGCGCCCCTTTTCGGCGGCTTCAGTCAGCGCGGTCAGTGCCTGGGCGAAGGAGCCCCCGGATGCCGTGGCCTCGTCGAAAGCATTCACCGCGGGGACGAAGGCGTCAATCAGCGTCTTGTCGCCGACCTTGGCCGACCCGATCGACTGGATACCATCCAGCCCTGCGTGGAGCATGTGGCTGAACAGTCTGGCGTCCACAGTGTCCTTGCCTTCGAGCGTCTCACCGAATTCGGTGAACATGACACCATAAAGCGGGCCCATCGAACCGCCGATCTCTGTCATCAGCAACGTTCCGAGGGTCTCGAACGCTACACTCAGCGAGGCATCCTGCCCCTTGAGGCGTTCGGCTGCCATTCCAAAACCCTTGGCCATGTTGACGCCGTGGTCACCATCACCGATCTTGCCGTCGATCTCGCTGAGGTAGGCCCGATTTTCGATGATGCGCTCTGCCAGCGAAAGGACGATGGCGCCCGCCGAGGCGTTCTTGAAAGTTTGCATGTCAGCGTTCCTCAGAGCAAGATTGTGCAGGACGTTTCGAGGTCGAGAAGCGGCTTGGTCTCGGCATCGAGCGCAAAGACCGTCAATGTGGCGCCGACCATTTCAAGCGATGTGAAGTAGTTCCCGACATAGGTCTTGTAGACGACGAGGCCGCGACCGGTGATCTCGCTCTCGATTGTGTCGTTGAGAATGTAAAGTTCGTTGAGCGGTGTCGCACCCAGTCCCGAGACCAGAACGGCAACCTCGGTTCCGGCAGGAAGATCGTGATCATCCAGAACGATCTTGCACATGTCCCTGGCGACATCTGCCGCTTGCTTGAGTGGCTCGACGCGCACACCAGGCTCCCCGTGATGGCCGATACCAACTTCCATCGTACCCGGCTCAATCTGGAAATTAGGATGACCGACAGCCGGCAGGGTGCACGGCCCGAGGCCGACGCCGATCGACCGGCAGTTGTCGATCGCCTTTTGTGCGGCCGCTCGAACCTCTTCGAGACTTCCGCCCTGCGTGGCCTTGGCGCTTCCGATCTTCCACATGAAGATCTCGCCGGCAACACCGCGACGCTTTTCGCGCTCCGACAGCGGTGCGGAGCAGACGTCGTCATTGGCAACGACGGTTGCGACCTCGATACCGTCCTTGCTGGCGAGCTTTGTCGCCATCTTCACGTTCATGTTGTCGCCGGCATAATTGCCGTAGAGGCAGACCACGCCTGCCCCGCCGTCAGCCGCACGGATGGCGTCATGAAAGCTCTTGGCAGTCGGGGAAGAAAACAGTTCGCCAACGGCAACGGCATCCAGCATGTTCTTGCCGGTGTAGCCCATGAAGCCAGGCTCGTGGCCGGAGCCGCCTCCGGTGATAACGCCGACCTTGCCGCTCACCGGTGCATCCTTGGCGACAACCACACGCGGGTTCTCGGCAAGGCGCACGATATCGGAATGGGCTTTGATGAAGCCCTTGACTGTATCCTCGACGACGAGGTCGGGATTGTTGACGAAGCGTTGCATGAAGTCTCCTTGAAAATGTCCTGGCGCTTCGGCTCAGAGAATTGTGTAGCCGCCATCGATCAGGAGATCGGCGCCGTTGATCATGTTGGCGCCATCCGAAACCAGGAAGACGGCAGCGGCAGCGATCTCTTCGGGATAGGCGAAACGACCGGTGGGAATGCGCTTCTTGGCGGCCTCTCCCTTTTCACCAGCCCAGGCCTTCTTGCCGAGCTCGGTCAGGACCACGGTCGGTGAGATGGTGTTGACTGTGATGCCGTATTTGCCCCATTCGGCAGCGAAGGTCTTCGACATGCCGATGACGCCGAATTTCGAGGCGCAGTAGGCGACATGCTCCTCGATCGCGACGGTGCCCGCCTGCGACGCAAGATTGATGATCTTGCCGCCTTGTCCTGCAGCGATCATGGCGCGGCCGACGGCTTGGGTAACGAGAAAACTGCCCTTGAGATTGATGTTGATCGTCTTGTCCCAATAGTCGAGCGACAGATCTTCGGCTGGCGCCAGGAAGACAACGCCCGCGCTGTTGACGGCAATGTCGATGCGGCCGAATGCTGCGACGACATCCGATATGGCGCGATTGACAGAGTCTGGCTGGGAGACGTCACAGACGAAAGATTTGGCACCGCCACCGAGCGCGGCCGCCTTGGCAGCGGCGATATCGGCATTGATATCGAGTACGGCCACCGTGGCGCCTTTTGCTGTCAGCGCGTCGGAGATCGCCGAGCCGATCCCGGATGCGGCGCCAGTCACGACGGCGATCTTGCCTGTCAGCGGGAAGTTGAGGTCAATTTGGGGTGCAGTGTCTGTCATCTCTTCAAGCCCTTGCGATGTGGAGGCCAGGGCGGCATGTTGCCCGCCCTGGCTTTGCGTTCGTTACTTGCGGGATTCGAGCAGTTTGTCGGCATTTTCCTTGGTGACTGGCGTCCAGGGGACGAGGTAGTCCTTGGAGGCGCCGTCTTCCCACTTCATTTCCGGATACTGGGTCCAGATCGCCGATTCCGGCTTGGCATCCTTGTTCGCGGCCTTGATGGCAACGTCGAGCGCGCCCTGTGCCTGTGCGTTGGCATCTTGCAGGATCGATGCCATTTCGCCACGCTTGACGGCATTGATGGCATCGGTGACGCCGTCGACGCCGGCGATTGCGAAGTCTTCAACCTTCAGGTTTGCAGCCTTGATCGCCTCGATCGCGCCGAGCGCCATTTCGTCGTTCTGGCCGATGACACCGTTGATCTGGCCCGGATGCGACGTCAGCCAGTTTTCCATCAAGGTCTGGGCTTCGGCGCGCGACCAGTTGGCGGTCTGCTTTTCGAGAACCTTGACGTCAGGGCACGCCTTGAGCGCCTTTTCGTTGCCTTCGAGGCGCTGGATCTGGCCGGACTGTCCGATCGGGCCCTCGAGGATGACCAGGTTGCCCTTGCAACCCATCTTGTCGAGAACAGCCTTGGCTTCGAGTTCGCCTGCTTCCACGTCGTTCGAGCCGACATAGGAGGTCAGGAGATCGGAATTGACGCGAGCGTTGGAGCCGACAACAGGGATACCGGCATCATGGGCGGCCTGAACGGCAGCAGCACCAGCTTCGATGTCCATCGGCACGAAGATGATCGCGTCGAACTTCTGGGTGATCATGGTGTTGAACTGCTCCTGCTGGACCAGTGCGTCATAGCGACCGTCGAACACCGTCAGTTCCACCTGACCGCTCTTCACTGCAGGATGTTGCTTCAGCGCGGCCGACCAGATCTGCATGAACTCGGCATTCAGGCCGTAGGTCGTGGCGCCGATCTTCAGCTTCTTTTCCTGCGCCATGGCTGGCGCAGTCAGGATCGCCGCACTGGCGATAAGTGCGAGCATCAACTTCTTCATCTGTTTCTCCTCCATAGAGATGTCCGGTCGCCGGTATGACGCGCGGTTTGCCAACGGATCGCGGATACGATCCGAATTATCAGGTCAGAGACCTTGATTTCGTTTCTGGTCCAGCATGACGGCGCCGACGATGAGTGCGCCCTTGAGCACTTGCTGGTAGTAGGATTGGATACCCATCAGATCGAGGCCGTTGTTCATGACGCCGATGATGAGTGCGCCGATCAGCGTTCCAGTCACCCTGCCGACACCGCCCGAGAGGCTGGTGCCACCGATGACGACTGCCGCAATTGCGTCGAGTTCGTAGGCAATGCCAGCCTGCGGCAGTGCCGATCCCGTGCGGGCGGAGAGTATCATGCCGGCGAGACCTGCAAGCGAGCCCGAGATGCCGTAAACGGCGAAGCGGATACGGGTGACGTTGATACCCGAGGTGATTGCTGCATGCGGGTTGCCGCCGACGGCATAGATGTAACGGCCAAAGCGCGTGCGCGTCAGGACCCACCAGGACACAATGAAGACGACGGCAAGGATGACCACCGGCATCGGCACACCGAGAATGTTCCCGGTGCCAATCCAGCGGAATTCCGGGATCAGCGCCGGCACAGGCTTTCCACCGCCGTAGATCAGGGTCATGCCGCGTGCTGCCGACAGCATGCCGAGCGTGGCAACGAAGGCGGGGACGGCGAAGCGGGAAACGATGAAGCCTACGATGGCGCCACAGGCCAGGCCCACGCCGATACCGACCAGCAAAGCGACCGCTGCAGGATAAGGCGCACCCGCAATACCGGCTGTTGCCGAGGTCGTGACGAAGCTGGCGCTGACGATGCCGGCGAGCGCCACGACCGATCCGACCGACAGATCGATGCCGCGCGTCAGGATGACGAAAGTCATGCCGATCGCGAGAACACCGTTGATCGACGTCTGCAACAGCACGTTCGAGATATTGCCGGCCGTGAGGAAGTACTCGTTGGAAAACGATAGGATCACAGACAGAAGCAGGAAGGCGAGAAAGATGCCGTATTCCTGAATGAGCAGCCTGCGGCGATCCGAGTTGAACCAGCCCGTCGTTGGTTTGTTATCTGTAAGGGACACTGTTTCTGACCTCTTCCCATGCCGATCCGTATTGAGAAATTCGCGGTGTGCCGATCACGTCGACAGATGCACCAGCGCCTGCGCGTCGGTCTCCGACCGCGGATAGACGCCCGCCGAGCGACCGTTGCGCATGACGAGGATGCGGTCGGACATGCCGAGCACCTCGTCTATCTCCGATGAAATCATCACCACCGTGCCTCCCGCGGCCGCGAATTCGCAGATGATGCGATAGATCTCGCGCTTGGCGCCGACGTCGACTCCTCGTGTCGGTTCGTCCAAAAGCAGCACCTTCGGATTGCGCAGGAACCACTTGCCGAGAACGACCTTCTGCTGGTTGCCGCCGGATAGTCCCGAGACCGCCATGGTGTCGCGTGCGGTCTTGATACCGAAGCGTTCGATCATCTTCTGGCTGGCAGCCTGCTCCTGGCCGCGACGCATGATGAAGCCCGGGCTGAATTCCGGCAGGCTGGCGAGCGCGATGTTGCCCCTAACGCTGTCAACGAGGTTGAGGCCCGTCAGCTTGCGATCCTCGGTGACAAAGGCAAGCCCGTGCTCCATCGCGTCGACCGGCTTGCTGACGGTGATCGCCTTGCCATCAAGCTTGATCTCACCCTTGTCCATCCGGTCGAGACCGAACAGACAATTGAAGATCTCAGAACGGCCGGAGCCCATCAGCCCATAGATACCGAAGATTTCGCCTTTCTTGACGGAGAAGGACACATCTTCGACCTTGCCCGTCGCGCTCAAACCCGTGACCTCAAGCCCGGTGACGTCAGTCGGCGTGTTTGTCTTGACATATTCTTCGCCGAGTTCACGGCCGACGATCATGCGGATCAATTCAGGACGATCGATATCCGCAAGGTCGCCCGCACCAATATACAAACCATCACGGAACACGGTGTAGGCGTCGGCGATCTGGAAAATCTCGGACAGTCGGTGGGAGACGTAAACGACACCCTTTCCGGCAGTTTTCAATCGCTCGATGGTCTTGAAAAGCTGCTGCGCTTCCTTCTCGCCGATCGCCGACGTCGGCTCGTCCATGAAGATCACTTCTGCATCGTGGCTCAGTGCCTTGGCGATTTCGACCAGCTGGATCTGCGCAACAGACAGGTTCATCATGAATTGCGTCGGACGGATGTTGAACTCGAGTTGCTCGAGCAGCCGCTGCGCATTTTGGTTCATCGTCTTGAAGTCGATGCCGCCAAAGCGGCCTTTGGGCTCCCGACCGAGATAGATGTTTTCCGCAACCGTCATGTGCGGCACGGGGCTGAGCTCCTGCTCGATGATGGCGATGCCTGATGCCAAGGCGGCCGCCGGACCGGAAAACTCGACATCTGCGCCGCGGCGGCGGATCGATCCGGCGTCGCGCTTGTGAATGCCCATCAGGATCTTGAGGAAGGTCGATTTCCCTGCGCCATTGCCTCCACACAGTGCGTGCACGGATCCAGCTTTGAGCTGGAAACGTCCGTCACGCAGCGCTGCGACACCATTGAAGGACTTTTTCAGCCCCTCGACTTCAAGAAGATATTCCACCTCAGCTCCTCCATGCACCGGCCATCCCTGGGGTGGTCGATGGGTCACCGCTCCATCTCCATTGAAGCGATTTTTACAAGTGTCAATCACTGGTCGACAAATGTCAATCATGTAAATTGTCGGTTCACGAATTGCTTGTGGCCTTCGCTCTTCGTGTGCCGATAATGATGGCTGGTGGACGAAAAACGGCCGTCGTGCAAAGGAACGCCTTAGCCGAGATGACTAGGGCGACGTGCTGTTTGCGTGAATGAGGAAAGCAGTCCAATGCGGTTGATGCAGGCTATCAGGCAGCTAAATTCTCGGCATTCTTCCGGATCATCCCAGTGAAGGGCTTGGTTTTCAATTTCGAGCGTCGCAGCGAAGACAGCCCGACATGGCCGCGATGGAGATCGGGGCACTGTGCCCCGTATAGTCGAGGTTTTTTAGGAAGTAGGTCGGCACATCGCCTTCAGTACAGCGGGAAGCCAAGCTCAGTGGAATCCCGCTTATCAGCTCTTAGCCCTGAAGGTATAGCGCATAACGCGTGTGCCGGCGCTCTCCGGTGCGTGTGAAGGCGCCGATCTCCACGAGTTGCTGGAGATCACGTGTCGCTGTTGCGCGCGAGATTCCGGTGATCGAAATGTAATTCTCGGCGCTTAGACCGCCTTTGAAACCAGCAATACCTTCCCGGAAAATGCGTGCGACAACCTTCTCCTGTCTCTCGTTGAATTTTCCTCGAAACCGATCGTAGAACTTTGTCTTGCGAATGAAGAAAGCTGTTCGATCGATCGTTGCTTGCTGGGCTTCAAGGATCGTCTGGGAAAAATAGGCCATCCAACCGTCGATATCGAGCGACCGCTGGTGACGCTCGAGTGCCAGGTAGTATGCTTTCCGGTTGATCTCGATTGTGAAAGCAAGCGAAATGAGGCTTGGCTGTCCCACGTTTTGGGCGAGAGACTTCTCGGCGAGTGCACGCCCAATCCTGCCGTTGCCATCCTCGAAGGGATGTATGCTCTCAAAATAAAGATGACCGATGGCTGCGCGCGTCAATGCCGGCAGTTGAAATGGCCCATTCGGTCGCGATTGGTTGAACCACGTGATGAATTGATCCATCTCCCGTACAACCCGCAAAGACGCAGGCGCCTCGAAGTGGATCGTCGGTTTATCCAGTCGACCCGACACGATCTGCATCGCGTCTTCGTGTCGGCGATACCCGCCGATCGTGTCCAGATGTCGATTTCCTGCCATAAGCATCGAGTGCCAGTTGAAAAGCTCCTCGTGGAACAGCGTTCGGTCCCAATTTCTATAAACATCTGCCATCATCTGTGCGATCCCCCGCTCTTGAGGACGAACGGGGCGGTCATCGGTCGTCAGTCCGAACTGCCGACGAAGCGAAGACTGAACGCTCACGCGGTCAAGATATTCGCCTTCAATTTCAGAGGTCTTGATAGCCTCTTCGCTCAGCAGCTCTATGCGCAGCTGACTGCTGTCGTCGTTACTGAGATGTCGAACGGCCCCTATCAGCTCGCCAGAAGCTTGCAAAAATCTCTGCTCCAACGCGAGCATAGCGGAAGCATCATAGTTAAAATTCGGCCAGTCGGCGTGCTGCCAGTTCCACGGCATGAGTTATAGGCACCTTTTCTATAGCTCATAAATACCGACTTCTATGAGTTATTGCAATCAGTGCTATCGCTCATCCGAGATGGAACAGCATGCGACTAGAGCAAAGATCCATGACGAAACGTGACTGGCGACAGTCGACAATCCTTGATTGCTGCAGTCAAAAAATCACAGCGATGTGCGGATTGGTTGTGACCCGCCACCAACAGGCTTGGCGATGCCGCAACCAAATGAATTCTGAGGGCTTCGGTGACGCCCTATGATTGGAGCGCCACCGGTGCCTGTGGCGACTAACGTCAAAAAACCTCACGTGCCCGGCTCTTCCTGCCTGGTACGGTGTTCGCCGCTAAAGCTGGAAGCGGTAGGGAGTCTTGTGTCGTCTGCTCTCTTCACAAACGTCCATAAAGCTTTTGCGCTTGACGAAACCGCTTGGGCCGCAATACCCTCGACCCATTCACCAGGGGTGTCCCGACAAGGGGCTGAGATTCTGCTATCGCGCGCAGTGACCCGTTGAACCTGATCCAGTTCATACTGGCGTAGGGACGGTGCAAGCGCTCGAGGCTCTGGATTTCCGCGTGGAATCCGTGCCCGCGTCTTTTCATCATTCCGGCTGAGGACTGGGTCTCCAAACGAAAACTTGGAGCCTCAAACCATGAATATCGCCGCAAAGACCATCACCCCCACAGTTACCACCGGCCCGCTTCCGGCTTCCCGAAAGATCTACATTCCGGGCAGCATCCACCCCGGTATCCGCGTTCCCATGCGCGAGATCAGCTTGCACCTCACCTCCGGAGAGCCGCCGGTCACGGTCTACGATTCCTCCGGGATCTACACTGTTGAAGGCGCCGACATCAGCATCGAACGCGGCCTGCCTGCGCTGCGCCGCGACTGGGTTGTCGCCCGCGGCGACGTGGCGGCCTATGACGGAAGACTGGTGCGCCCCGAAGACAACGGCTTTGCCAGCGGCGAGCGCCTGACACCCGAATTCCCGGGCAAGCGCCAGCCGCTGCGCGCCACTGAGGGGAAGGCGGTGACCCAGCTCGCCTATGCCCGCGCCGGCATCATCACGCCCGAAATGGAATTCATCGCCATCCGCGAAAACCTCGGCCGCAAGATCAAAGCTGAGGCCATGATCCGTGACGGCGAGAGCTTCGGAGCCCATGTTCCCGATCACGTCACCCCCGAGTTCGTCCGCCAGGAAGTGGCAGCAGGGCGCGCCATCATTCCCGCCAACATCAACCACCCGGAAGCCGAGCCGATGATCATCGGCCGTAATTTCCTGGTGAAGATCAACGCCAATATCGGTAACTCCGCCGTCACCTCCTCGATGGCCGAAGAGGTCGAGAAGATGGTCTGGGCCGCGCGCTGGGGCGCCGATACGGTCATGGATCTGTCCACCGGCCGCAACATCCACAACATCCGAGAATGGATCATCCGCAACTCGCCGCTGCCGATCGGTACCGTGCCGCTCTACCAGGCGCTGGAAAAAGTGGAGGGCATTGCCGAGAACCTGACCTGGGAGGTCTATCGCGACACGCTGATCGAGCAGGCCGAACAGGGCGTCGATTACTTCACCATCCATGCCGGCGTACGACTTCACTACATCCCTTTGACCGTCAACCGTGTCACCGGCATCGTTTCGCGCGGCGGCTCGATCATGGCCAAGTGGTGTCTTCATCACCATCGCGAGAGCTTCCTTTATGAGCACTTTGAGGAGATCTGCGACATCTGCCGCGCCTATGACGTATCCTTTTCGCTTGGTGACGGCCTGCGCCCCGGCTCGATCGCCGATGCCAACGACGCCGCGCAATTCGCCGAGCTGGAAACGCTGGGCGAATTGACGAAGATCGCCTGGGCGAAGGATTGCCAGGTCATGATCGAGGGCCCAGGCCACGTGCCGATGCACAAGATCAAGGAAAACATGGACAAGCAGCTGGCCGTCTGCGGGGAGGCGCCGTTTTATACGCTCGGGCCGCTGACGACAGATATCGCACCGGGCTACGACCACATAACGTCCGGTATCGGTGCGGCGATGATCGGTTGGTTCGGCACGGCGATGCTCTGCTACGTCACGCCGAAGGAGCATCTCGGCTTGCCGGATCGAAACGATGTGAAAACCGGCGTCATCACCTATAAGATCGCTGCCCACGCCGCCGATCTCGCCAAGGGACATCCGGCCGCCCAGCTGCGCGACGATGCGCTGTCGCGTGCCCGCTTCGAGTTTCGCTGGGAAGACCAGTTCAACCTCTCGCTCGATCCGGAAACCGCCCGCAGCTTCCACGATGAGACGCTGCCGAAGGAGGCGCATAAGGTGGCGCATTTCTGCTCGATGTGCGGCCCGAAATTCTGCTCCATGCGGATCTCCCACGATATCCGCGCCGAAGCACAGAAAGAGGGGCTGGACGCCATGGCTGCGAAGTATCGCGACGGCGGCGATCTCTACATGGCGGTTGATGCCGAGGGCCAGGTGGCCGGCTGAGATGCGCGTTCTCGTCAAGGGGGCCGGCGTCGCCGGCCTCACGGTCGCCCATGCGCTCGCCGTGCGCGGCGCCGAGGTCACGGTTTCAGATCCCAGCTGCGGATTTTCGGGTGCCGCCTCCTGGCTCGCCGGCGGCATGCTGGCTCCGTGGTGCGAGCGCGAGAGTGCCAATGAGGCCGTGTTGCGCGAGGGGCAGGATGCGCCCGACCGCTGGGAGGCGATGATGCCGGGCGACGTTAAACGAAACGGCACGCTGGTGCTGGCACTGGCGCGCGACCAGGGGGAGCTCAAGCGCTTCGCCGGTCGCACGACGGGATATGAGTGGTTGGACGAACAGCAGATCGCGACGCTCGAGCCTTCCCTGGGGGGGCGCTTCCGGCAAGCGCTGTTTTTCCCGCGCGAAGCCCATCTCGATCCGCGCCGGGTGCTGACAACAATGCGCGCGAAGCTGATCGCGTGCGGCGTTGTCTTCGTCGAAACTTCCCCCGACGGGCAGGACTTCGAAAGTGTCGTCGATTGCACTGGCTCCGCGCGCATTGGCCAGACAGCTTCGCTGCGCGGCGTGCGCGGCGAGATGCTTTATCTGAGCACGGACGAGATAGCTCTGAACCGCCCGGTGCGGCTTTTGCATCCTCGCATCCCCGTCTATGTCGTCCCGCGTGGCGACGGCCTCTTCATGGTTGGCGCGACGATGATCGAGACGGAATTCGCAGGCCCGATCACCGCCCGCTCGCTGATGGAGCTGTTGAACGCCGCCTACGCGCTGCACCCGGCATTCGCCGATGCGATCGTGGTGGAAACCGGCGCCGGCATCCGCCCCGCCTTTCCCGACAACTTCCCCCGCGTCGAGCGACGCGGAAAGCTGATCTCGCTGAACGGCCTTTACCGCCACGGCTTTCTCCTGGCGCCCGCCATGGCCGCGAAAGCGACCGACCTTGTCTTTAACCCCGATATTGCAGGAGGACACGCATCATGAAACTGATCGTCAATGGCGAACCCAAGGAGATCGCCGCCGCCACGCTCGAGGAATTGCTGGCGCTGATGGATTACGAAGGCGACTGGCTGGCGACCGCCGTGAACGGTGAGCTCGTTCATCGGGAGGACCGGTCCGTGCACTCGCTGAACACTGACGACCGGATCGAGATCCTGTCGCCGATGCAGGGAGGTTGACCGATGCTTGAACTCTACGGAACGAAGCTGAGCTCACGCCTTCTTCTGGGCACGGCGCGCTACCCCTCTCCGTCAATCATGGCCGATGCGGTCAGCCGCTCCGGCACCGAAATTGTCACCGTCTCGCTCCGTCGTGAGACGGCGGGCGGCCGCAATGGTGGCGCCTTCTTCGACACGGTCCGCTCGCTCGGCGTCAAGGTGCTTCCCAACACTGCCGGCTGCCATGGCGTGTCGGAGGCGGTACTGACGGCGAAGATGGCGCGCGAGCTGTTTGCCACCGACTGGATTAAGCTTGAAGTGATCGGCAACCACGACACGCTGCAACCGGATGTCTTCGGCCTCGTCGAGGCCGCCCGCATTCTGGTCAGTGAGGGCTTTCAGGTCTTACCCTATACGACTGACGACCTGGTCGTCGCCGAGAGGCTGCTGGAGGCCGGTTGCCAAGTGCTGATGCCATGGTGCGCGCCGATCGGTAGCGCCACCGGCCCGCTAAATCCAATGGCGCTGCGCTCCATTCGCGCGCATTTCCCTGATGTGCCTCTTATTGTCGACGCCGGCATCGGCCGACCCTCGCACGCAACTGCTGTGATGGAGCTCGGCTTCGACGCCGTGCTGCTCAACACAGCGGTCGCGGGTGCTGGCGATCCTGTCTTGATGGCCGGCGCCTTCTGCGCTGCCATCGAGGCGGGCCGCAAGGCCTTCGAGGCGGGGGTGCTGGAGCCGCGCGACATCGCCGTCCCATCAACGCCTGTTATCGGAAAGGCGGTATTTTCATGAAGCTCGATCCCTTCTACCTCATCGTCGACAGTGCCGACTGGATCGAGCGGCTGGTGCCTGTTGGCGTCAGGTTGGTGCAACTGCGCGTCAAGGATCGCTCCGAGGCCGATCTGCGCCAAGAGATCCGCAGCGCTCGGGCGATCTGCGCGCAGCATCGCTGCCAGCTGATCATCAACGATTACTGGCAGCTGGCGATCGAGGAAGGCTGCGATTTTGTCCATCTCGGCCAGGAGGATCTGGAAACCGCTGACCTCGCCGCGATCCGCGCCGCCGGCGTCAAGCTCGGCCTGTCCACCCACGACGCGGTCGAACTTCAGACCGCCCTCGCCGCGCGGCCCGACTATGTCGCGCTCGGTCCAGTCTACGCGACGATCCTGAAGCAGATGAAATGGGCGCCACAGGGGCTCGAGCGATTGCGTGGATGGAAAGAACGGATTGGCGACTTGCCTTTGGTGGCGATCGGCGGCCTGAACGTCGAACGCATCGAGGGCGTATTTGTTCATGGCGCAGATAGCGCCGCTGTCGTGACCGACATCACCCGCAACGCTGATCCCGAGGCAAGAACGCGGCAATGGCTAGCAGTGACCGAGCCGTGGCGATCGATATAGAGGAAGGCCTGACAGGCTGGATACTGTCAGGACCCGGACGGCGTCGCGGAGTTCGTTGAGCGCCTCCACCCGACGCGTCTGTCGAGATATGACCGAACAGGCTTGTCGTATAGTTGAAGGAACAGATGGCTGGCTGCCAGTACGGCAAACACCACGACCAGCGTCTCCAGTGCAGGATTTTTTCCACCTGTAAACGCCTGAATTACGCCATTGACCCAGCAAAAGATGGGATAATGCAATGCATATATTGGATAGGAAAGGTCTCCCAGATAGCGACAGAGCCTGGTCTGGATTGCGCTGAGGTCCACACTTGAGCCAGTCCAGACAAGAGCGGGGGCAAACGCGAACTTCCACAGCAGCTTGATCGAAAATAGGGCCTCTACCTGAATGCAAAACAGCCCTAGCATCAGCAGTGCCAAGCACCAAAATAGAGCGCTGAGCGCATGGCGCTTTTTTGGCGCTAGAGCTTCGTTCAGGTGATAAATCAGCACACCTAATGAGAACGATGAACCGACATGTGCGAAACCGAGCCAGAACGTGGCTGTCGTATCGCCACCAATGCCATAAACAATGACGCAAGATGCCGAAAGAAGGAAGGTTGCAACCGCAATGGAGACTTGAGGCCCAAACCGGACAGCCCACCAGACACCGTTTGCAACCACTTCGAAAAACAGTGGAAAACTGAGGTCCATTGAGTGGAAAGAGCTGCGGGCCAC
The DNA here is from genome assembly GCF_030380805.1 of Rhizobium sp. S163. Taxonomy (NCBI): domain Bacteria; kingdom Pseudomonadati; phylum Pseudomonadota; class Alphaproteobacteria; order Hyphomicrobiales; family Rhizobiaceae; genus Rhizobium; species Rhizobium sp. S163. The sequence goes on from NZ_JAUDSA010000007.1 coordinate 186,831, forward strand.
CTATGTTGGACGGGGCACCGAAAAAAGGCAGGTTCAAAGCGCCAGTCAAAAACGCGAGCAACAATGTTGAATACAAGATCTCGTCGGTTCGCCATATGGCTTTCGACAGAAGGTACGAGCTGCTTATCACGGTTGCCAGAACGATTATCGGCATGAACCTGATCGCGCGCTTCAGCAGAAACTCCCACAGGCTCATGGAATGGATCCGCCGGGAATATGCTACCGCTAGAACGAACCCGCTCAGGGTAAAAAACATGTCGACGGACAGATTTCCGTTCGTTGCGAGCCCCGGCTCACCAAGCCATCGTTCGAGGTGGAAAAGCACGACCGACAGCGCGGCCACACCCCTAACTCCGTCGAGCGCAGGATAGTGTCTCGTTGGCTTCTGATCGCTCGTCATGCGGATGGCCCCCAGCGGTCGTAACCAGTAAGGTGACAGGGTTCAATGCAGTCTGCAAATCTCTTGCTGGGCGTCACTGCATTTCGCCTCTAATGCCAGCCGGAAAAGGTGCTGGAGAGCGGGTACACTGGCTGGTATCGTCAGGTGCTCGACCCTGGAACCTGTGCGCTGGCGATCGCCCGATGCAAATGGAGCGCCGGTGTTCGCACTGGTCGGTATTCGCACAAGGGACGATCGCTCGAAGCTGGAAGACGTTTGCGTCAAGAGCCTCGAGCGATTTTAACTTGCCGAAATCGCGGCCACAAGAATACCAGGAGAGCGATAACCGATATGTCGACGTTACCGGGTATCGACGCTGTTTGCCGGTTGTCGATCATGACGAGAATTCCCTGTCCCTGCTTCGCACCTGCTGGCAATTCAACGAGGTTGGAAAGCGACTGTTCCCGGCCATGGACCTTCGTCTGAGCTCGGCTACGAGCGAGGTCCGGGTGTCAAAGTGGGAAACAGAACTGTGCGATCTCTTATCGGTGGTACAGGCTGTTGCGATCGACGGCCGGGCAAATTCGGCTGGCCGGCCAGGCAGCTTGACGACCTCCTCCACCGTGACGGATCATACTCCGGTCGCATCCGTGCGATATGCCTGCTGCGGATGCGCGGCGGTCGTGTTCAGGTAGACAGCAAAGAGGCTACGCGTCGCACAGATATACAATCTGTTCCTGGCTGGTCCCCCGAAACTCAGATTGGCGACCGCTTCCGGCAGGATGATCCGGCCGAGCAACGCGCCGTCTGGCGCCAGGCATTGAACGCCATCGCCAACCCCGGCCCAGATGTTGCCGTGCCGGTCGAGGCGAATACCGTCATAGATGCCAATATCGCATTCACGCAGCAATCGTTTGTTTTCCAGAACGTTGTCATGGCCGACATCAAAGGCATAAAGCGCTGCCGGCTTACGGCCGCTGTCGACGACATAGAGTGTTCGGCCAACCGGTGAAAAAGCGATCCCGTTGGGCTGGACGAAATCCGTCAACACCGCCTTGATCGATCCGTCCGTCGCAACGCGATAAACGTTGCGACTGCCGATCTCGCTCTTGATCCGCCCGCCTTCATATTCGGTGGAGATTCCATAGGTCGGATCGGTAAACCACACCGCCTCGTCGGCAGCGACAACAACGTCGTTGGGCGAGTTCAGCCGCCGGCCTTCGAACGTGTCTGCGATCACCGTGACGCTGCCATCATGCTCCACACGTGTCACCGAGCGCGACAGATGCTCGCACGATAACACGCGCCCCCGTGCATCGAGCGTGTGACCATTGGTGAAGCTGGCGGTGTGCTCGAACGGGGTGACGAGGCCTGTGACCTCGTCGAAGCGCAGCACGCGGTTGTTCGGGATGTCCGAAAAAAGCAGATAGCGGCCGGCCGGTACATAGACCGGTCCCTCCAGCCATCTTCCCTCGGAAAACAGCGTGTCCACATGAACATTCGGCAGCACGAGTTTTTCAAACCGCTCGTCGCGCACTTCGAACCATTTTGTCAGCACGTCGTCCCCTCCCGTCCTGTCGATCGCCTCAGTGCCGCTTCATCCATCCAAGCCCGGCAACCGTTTCGCCCGCCGGGCGATATTCGCAGCCGACATAGCCGTTGTAACCAAGGCCATCGAGTGCGGCGAAAATCCTGAAGTCGTCGAGCTCTCCTGTTCCCGGCTCGTTGCGTCTGGGCACCGATGCGGTCTGCACATGCCCGATCACAGGCATTGCCCTTTCCAGGCCGACAAGCACGTCGCCGTGGATGATTTGCCGGTGATAGATATCGAACTGCAGCTTCACGTTTGTGTGGTTCAGATCGGAGATGAAGCTGATGGCGCGGTTGAAATCGTTGAGGAAGTAACCGGGCATATCGCGGCCGTTGATCGGCTCGATCACGAGGCCGATCCCGTCGCGCGCCGTGGAGTCGGCAGCATAGCCGAGCGCGTCGCGGTAGGAGGCAATTGCCGCTGGATCGTTCGCATCCGCGATCCCCGCCATCATGTGCAGGAGCGGCGATCCGATGACCTTGGCATACTCGACCGCCTTGCCCACCGCTTGGCGGAATTCGTCTCGATGCTCCGGCAAGGCGGCCAGGCCACGAGCGCCGGCGGCCCAATCGCCGGGCGGCATGTTGAAGAGTGCCTGTTTCAATCCGGTCGCATGGAGCCTCTGGGCAATGACGTCGGCTGGATGGTCATATGGGAAAAGATATTCGACGGCTTCGAAGCCAGCGTCGGCTGCTGCCTGAAAGCGATCGAGAAACGCGTGTTCGTTGAACATCATGGTGAGGTTGGCGGCAAAACGTGGCATCTCAGACCTCCTTGTCCATGCCGGGCAGTTGCAGCCCGGCGATCGACGCCAGAAGGCGGGCGACTGAAGAATCGTCGTCTTGCCCCATGCCAGCCGCTTCGGTCATGAGGAAAAGCTGCAAAGCGGCGCTGGCGATCGGAAGGGGGAATTTCTGCTGCCGGCCGATGTCGGAGACGATGCCGAGATCCTTGGTGAAGATCGATACGGCGCTGTGGGGCGTGTAATCGCCGGCGACGACATGCGGGATGCGGTTTTCGAACATCCAGCTGTTGCCAGCCGATTTTGTGATGACGTCGAAGACCCTGGAGATATCGAGCCCGAGGCTTTTGGCGAAGGTGATCGCTTCGCAGGCAACGGCGATATGGACGCCCGCCAGCAGCTGGTTGACGATCTTGAAGGATGAGCCAACGCCGACATCGTCGCCCAGTCCGTAAACGGTTGCTGCCATCGCATCGAGCGCCGGCCGGGCCGCGGCGAAGCTCTCGGGCGAACCGGAGGCCATGACCGTCAGCGCGCCTTGATCGGCCTTGGCCGAACCGCCACTGATCGGGGCATCGAGATAAAGGATCCCATGCTTGCCGGCCCTTTGGGCGAAGTCCTTGGCCTCGGCCGGTGAGATAGTTGCCGACGATATCACGACGGAGCCGGGCGCCAACGCCGCGACGGCGCCGTCGGGACCGAACAGTACGGACTCTGTCTGCGCCGCGTTGACGACGACGATAACGGCGATCTGCGCATCCCTCGCGGCGGCTGCCGGTGTTGAGAACGGCTTGCCACCGGCGGCTTCCAGGCTGTTCAATGCCGCATCGCTGATGTCGCAGCCAGAAACCGTGTGGCCGGCTCGCAGAAGCGAGCGTGCCATGCCAAGGCCCATCGAGCCCAATCCGACGATTGCTACGTGGGTGGATCCGGCCATTATCGATTGTTCCTTTCAAATCTGCGTATCAGCAACATGGAGAGTATGATCAGACCGAAAACGATCTGACGGAAAGCTTCCGGCATCTGCAACACCGAAAGAATGGAAGACAGGAGCGTGATGAACAGTGCGCCGACAACGGTTCCGGCGTAACTGCCCTTGCCACCGAGGATGGACGTTCCGCCGATGACAACGGCGGTGAGCACCGGCAGCATGTAGGCATCGCCCATACCCTGATAGGCCTGGTTGGCGTAGCCGGCCAGAAGGATCGCACCGATGGCGGTGAAGACGCCGGCGGCCACGAAGGTCATCGTCGTCACCAGCCGTACCCTGATACCGGAGAGATAGACCGCCTTTTCGGAACTGCCGGTGGCAAGGATGTAGCGACCGTAGACCGTGCGTTTGAAGAGAAGGCCGATAATGATCATCACCGCGATCCAGAACAGGAAGGCATTGGGAATGCCAAGCGTGCGATCGAGCGCCAGCGATATCGAAAGCGGCGGCGCCACGCCGCGCGGCTTGAAGCCGCCTGTGAAGAACACCACCGCGCCGACGAGCATCGAATTCATGGCCAAGGTCCAGACCATGGATGGTAGTCGGAAGAAGGCAACGCCGATGCCGTTGATCAGCCCGATCAGCGCTCCGCCGAGAAGGCCGATCGGAATGGCTACTGCCGCAACCGAAGGCGTGGACGAACCCGCGACCGTGGTGGTCAACACCGCGACTGCCGTGATGCCAGCGGGCACTGAGAGGTCGATATGTCCGAGCAGGATGACCAGCGTCGCTCCGGCGGCTATCACGCCGAGAAATGAGGCGATCTGCAATTGCTGGAGGAGATAGCCCGGACTTAGAAAAGCCGGGAAAATAATGCCGCCAATCGCCAGCAACAGGATACAGCCCGCTGTAACGACAAGAATGGCGGGATGAGCAGTGAACCGGCCAAGGAGGCGTCGGGGAAGTTCTGGGGTGATCACGGTCATTGTGCAAACAACTTCAAACGATTGCGAACCTTGAGAATGCCGAGCGAACCGAGCGCAATGGCAAGCGCCAAAATCAGGCCCTCGAAGAACGGTTGGGCAAGCGGCGGCAGGCCAGAGAAGAACATCAAAGCGGCAACCGTCTTGAGTAGCAGCGCGCCGACCACCACGCCAAATGGGCCGCCGATGCCGCCGGAAAGTGAGACACCACCGAGGACGATCGCAGCGATCGAGTTAAGGGTGTAGGTCGGGCCAATCCCGGCGTCTCCGGTCAGGGTCACCATGCTCACATAAAATCCGGCCATGCCAGCGCACAGACCACCAAGCGCGTGCGCGGCGATGCGCATCCGCAGCAATGAGATGCCAGTCAGTTGCGCGGAATGCTCGGACGAACCGAGACCGTACAGAGACAGGCCGAAAGCGGTGAAGCGCAGGATCAGCGCGAAGGCGACCAACACGACGACGATCAGTATCAACGACGTCGGCACGCCGGCGATTGAATATGTCAGCGCGTCGGAGAGGTCGCTGTTGACATCACCGCCGGGCGTCGGACGCAGAAAGAGTGCGATGCCGGAATAGACGGCACCGGTCGCAAGCGTCGCGATGATCGGCGGAATGCGCCCGAAGGTGACGACCAACCCGTTGATGAACCCGCAGGCAAGACCGGTGCCGATGACGGCGACAATACCGAGCCACAGTATGGCGCCCTCGCCCGCGAGAACATGGGATGCAACGACATTGCTAAGCGCCACCATGGCGCCAACGGACAAATCGATACCGCGCACCAGAACCACGAAGAACTGCGCGAACGCAGCAAAGAACAGCAGCGCTCCCTGGTTTGCCCAGATCGTCACCACATAGGTGGAAAATCCTCGCGGATGAGTGCCGACATATATCGCGAACAGCACGATGAAGGCAGCGGCCGGAATGAGAAAGCGGATGTTGCGCTGAAGTGCAATGCGCGTCATGCGGCTTCTCCTTGACCGGCATGTTCATTGGAGAGACCCATCGCCGCCGAAATCAGGTTCTCGGGTGTCAGCGTGTCGCCGGCCAGTTCCCGCGCGATGCGCCCGTGATAAAAGACGGCAACCCTCGCGCAAAGATGGACGAGCTCTTCGTAGTCGGTTGACTGCAGCACGATTGCCACGCCGGCATCTGCAAGATCGCTCAGCAGCTGATAGATCTGCGCCTTGGTCTTGACGTCTATGCCGCGGGTCGGATCGAGCAGGAGGAGACAACGCGGCTTCAGTGCCAGCCACTTTGCCAGCAGCACCTTCTGCTGGTTGCCGCCGGAGAGCGAGGCGACCGGATCCGACATTTGCCCGTAGACAAGCTCGAGCCGGTGGAGGAGCGCCTCATAATGCGCCTCGCGTGCAGCATTGTCGCGGACCAGAATACCGTCCCGGCCGAGGCCGGCCAGACGCATGTTGTCCTCGATCGACAGGCTTGGGATCATTCCCTCCGTCTTGCGGTCCTCGGGGATGAAGGCGATGCCGACATCCTCGGCTTTCGCGTGGAATGGCGAGCGCCGGCTGAAGGGCTTGCCACCGATCTCGATTGCCCCCGACACTCCGCTGAGAATGCCGAAGATGGCCTCGAGCACCCGCTGCTGCCCCTGCCCTTCCAGGCCGCCAAGGCCATATATCTCGCCGGGACGGACGTCGAACGAGATATCATCGAGCTCGCTCGCCCATGACATGTTCCGCACGGACAGGAGAGGCTGGACATCGACAGCAACCGCCGCGCGCTGTGCCGGAAACAGTTGCTCCATCGACTGCCCGATCATCAACGAGACAATCCCCTCGTGATCGATGGTGCCAGCCGGGAATGTCTTCACATGCGCGCCGTTGCGGAACACCGAGATGCGGTCCGCGAGCGCGTGAACTTCATGGAAGCGATGCGAGATGAACAGCACGCACGTTCCCTGATCGCGCAGCCGGCGGATGACGGAGAATACGCGCTCGACCGCATCGGCGCCCAGGGCCGATGTCGCCTCGTCGAGGATCAGCAGTCGCGGCTTCTGATAGAGCGCCTTGGCGATCTCGACTAGTTGGCGTTCGGCAAGCGTGAGTTCGCTGATCAGGCTGTCGAGCCGAATGCGCTCTGCACCGATCATTGCAAGGCAAGCCGCCGCATCACGGTAGGCTGCGCGCCGGACGAAACCGAACATGGTCCGTGGACGCGCCAGGACGATATTGTCGCCAACGGTGAGGCTTGGCATCAGCGAGAGCTCCTGGAACATGCACACAATGCCATGATTTGCTGCATCGCGTGTCCCGGAGAAGCTGACGGGCGCGCCGTCGAGACGGATCATACCTGAAGTCGGCGCGATAACGCCGGAGAGTAGCTTCATCAGGGTCGATTTTCCGGCGCCGTTTTCGCCGAGGATCGCATGGATCGTCCCGGCCTCGCAGGTGAAATCGACATCTCTGAGCGCCATCACAGCGCCGTAGGTCTTTGATATGCCCGCAAGTGCAATCAGGGGGGAGTTATCTGTCATCGATCTATCCGTGATCCGGCCGGAGCATGGGCAGCGCCCTGCCCCGGCCTTCCTCGATCAGGTATTGTCAGGCTTCTGGCCGAGAAGCTCTTCCGGCGTGAACACCGGGAAGCAATTCGGGTAGCCCGTTGTCGTGTAGAAGGTGTCCGGCAGCTTCGGGAAGAAGTCCGTCCCTTCCTTCAGCTCGGCATTGTCCTTGCTTGGGATCGGCAGGAAGATCTTCTGCGGCAGGGCATTGCCCTCAAGCAGCGAGACGATCGCTTCCAGCGAAACCGACGACATGACCGGAGCCTGCGCCGCTGTCACACCAGGATACTTGCCTTCTGCAAGCAGCCGCCGCGTGCCGTTGCCGGCGTCGCCGCCGAAGGGAACGACCGGGTGGTTGGCGTTCTTCATGGCGTTGAGGGCGCCGATCGAGCCTTCCTGCACCATCACGCCATCAAACTGACCATTGGTCGCGATCGCGTCCGCGGTCACCTTCTGCACCGTGCCGGCATCCCAGTTACCGACGACCTGCACCACCTTGAGACCAGCTTCCTTGTCGAGCACCGAGCGCATGCCATCGTGGTTGTCGCGGTCCGTCGCGTTGCCCGGAAGACCCGAGACTTCAAGCACGCTGCCTTCGACCTTGCCCTTGGCGTTCTTGATGGCATCCACCACCGCCTGTGCCTTCATCTTTCCGAGTTCGAACTGGTTCTCGTTGACCTGGACGATCTCGTCGGTATCAAGCACGTTGTCGAAGGGAACAAGAACGGTGCCGGCTTGCGCGGCACGCTTGATGACTGCCTTGAATGCCGTCGGGTTGACGGCGATGAAGCTGATGCCGTCATAGCCGGCGGCGATGAAGTTATCGATGGCGGCGATCTGTGCGGCGCTGTCGTTACCCACAGATACCACCGTGAACTCGGCGAGCTTTGCCTTGTTTTCCGGGCGCGCGGCCCAGGCTTTGGCACCCTGAATGGCGGTCACGCGCCAGTCATTGCCAGCAAAGCCGTTTACGAAGGCGATCTTGTATGGTCCCTCGCGCTTCTCGTAGCGGATGACCTTCTTGTTGTCTGGTGCCGGCGAGAAGCACTCCGGCCGAAACGTGTCTTCTGCATGTGCTGCGGACCAAGCCCCTGACAGGGCCGTAAATGCGCACAGTGACGCCGCCATCGCGACGACGGCTCTCCGATTATTCTTCACGGTGTTTTCCTCCCGAAAACCTTAAAAACGCTCCCAAAAGCACTATCTCAGCGCTAACATAAAAATTATAAGCACATCCTCTAGCAATCTTCAAGCGAAATATGTTAGCGCTGAGATACCGAATTCGGCTTCAATCAATTGCCGCGGAAAGGAGGGCCTTGTGACGCAGTATGAAGTACCGACCCTTGCACACGTGGCCAAGCTTGCCGGTGTCAGCGAAAACACAGTGTCGCGCGTGATCCGCAACAAAGGACCGATCGCCGATGACACGCGCAGCCGCGTCGTCAAGGCAATCGAAACCCTGGGCTATGTACCGAACCGCGCGGCGGGATCGCTTGCCTCTTCCGGTTCGTTGTTGATCGGCGTTCTCTTGCCGTCGCTTTCCAACATCGTCTTTCCCGAAGTGCTGCAGGGGATCCATGCAGCACTTGCCACCACCGCCTACCAGCCGGTGGTGGGTGTGACGAATTATGATGCGAACAAGGAACAGGATATCCTGTCTTCGCTGCTCGCATGGCAGCCGGCCGCCATCGTCACCACCGGGTTCGACCACACGGACGCTGCGCGGCGCATGCTGGACAACAGCCGGGTGCGCGTCGCTGAATTGATGGATATCGATGCCGAGCCGATCGACGTTGCCGTTGGCCTGTCTCACCGCCAGGCCGGATACGCGACCGCGCGCCACCTGATTAAGCGTGGCTACCGACGCCTCGGCTATGTCGGTCACGACTGGGTCGCCGATCGGCGTGCCCGGCTGCGATATGAGGGCCTGTGCCAGGCCCTGTCGGAAGCGGGATTGACGCTACGCGCCGAGCAGCGCTTTGACGGCCCGAGCTCGACGATGGCGGGTCGCGACACGCTTGCGAGCTTGTGTTCGCGCGCACCCGATATCGATGCTGTCGTCTTTTCCAACGACGACATGGCCGTTGGCGGGTTTTTCCATTGCCTCGCGGCCGGCATTGCCGTGCGCGACCGGCTTGCCCTCTTCGGCTTCAACGGCCTGGACATCGGCCAGGTGCTTCCAATGCCTCTTTCGACGATACGCTCTAACCGGTTCCTGATCGGCAAGACGGCGGTCGAGAAGCTTCTGGAGAGCCCTACCCGGCCGGAGGAACGCGTGGTGGTCGATACAGGTTTCGATATCATCGAAGGCGCAACGGCCTGAGAATTTCTGTCTTTGGGGAGTAAATGAAGATGCTGTTGGGCGCGGTGGCTGATGATTTGACGGGAGCGACGGACCTCGCTCTGACGCTGTCTCGAGAGGGAATGCGGACGGTGCAGGTGGTCGGTATTCCACCGGTCGACTTCGACTATGGCGATGCCGAGGCCGTGGTTGTCGCGCTGAAATCGCGAACCATAGCGGCAGACGAAGCGGTCGCCTTGTCTCTCGAAGCCTGCCGCCGCCTGATCGCGGCTGGCGCCGAACAGGTCATCTTCAAATATTGTTCGACATTCGATTCGACGCCTGAAGGCAATATTGGCCCGGTCGCCGAAGCCTTGCACGGGCATCTGGGCGGAGCGCTCACGCTGGCATGCCCCGCCTTTCCCGCAAACGGCCGAACGGTCTATCGCGGCCATCTGTTTGTCGGCGACATGCTCTTGTCAGACAGCCCGATGAAGAACCATCCGTTGACGCCGATGACGGAATCCAATCTTGTTCGCGTGCTCCAGCAGCAGACGGCACTTAAGGTCGGATTGATTACCCGCGACTGGGTTAGTAAGGGCAGCGACCAGATCGGTGCTGCGTTCACACAGGCGGCTGCCCGAGGCGAGGAGATCGTCATTGTCGACGCCCTCACCGACGACGATCTTCGCGCGATCGGACGCGCGGCAGTCGGTATGCGCCTGATCACGGGCGGTTCTGGCATCGCGCTTGGCCTGCCCGAAAACTTCCGGCGCGCTGGCAAGCTGCGCTCGCAAAGCACCGCAGCGGACTTCGCGGCGCCGCAGGGCAAGGCCGTGATCCTCGCGGGCTCCTGCTCGGCGGCCACCCGCCGCCAGGTCTCGGTCGCGATTGAGGCCGCAACGCCGGCACTGAAACTGGACCCGCTCGACATTGCGGCCGGCCGCACCACCGTTGATGCAGTCGTCGACTGGGTCATGTCCGCCACTGACGCGACCCCCCTTGTCTATTCGAGCTCCGAGCCAGACGATGTCAGGCGCGCACAGGAGGCGCTTGGACGCGATCGTGCGGGTGAATTGATAGAGCAGCTGTTGGCACAAGTGGCCGCCCGCCTGACGAGCCTCGGCTACTGCCGCTTCCTCGTAGCAGGTGGCGAAACGTCTGGCGCGGTGGTTAATCAGCTCGGCGTCCAGGCGCTATTGATCGGTCCCGAGATCGATCCGGGGGTTCCGTGGACGGTTAGCATCGGCCGCAAGGAACCCCTGGCACTTGCGCTCAAATCAGGCAACTTTGGCGGCGACGACTTCTTTTTGCGGGCATGGGATCTGGTGTGATGGTGGCGATCATTTCGGAAGAGACGAAGTTGAGGGACGACATCGCCACTGTCGGTCGATCCCTGTTCGATCGGTCGCTGACGTTTGGATCGACGGGCAATATCAGCGCACGGCTTGCCAATGGTGACGTTCTCATGACGCCGACCAATGCGTCGCTTGGCGATCTGGATCCGGCCCGCCTGTCGCGCTTCACGGCCGAAGGCGTCCACGTGGATGGCGACAAACCCACGAAAGAAGCATTTCTGCATCAATGCATGTATTGCCAGCAGAAGATGAGTGGCGCCGTCGTCCATCTTCACTCCACCTACGCGGTGGCGGTCAGCGTACTCGACGATGTCGATCCAGCTGATGTATTGCCACCTTTGACGGCCTATTACGTGATGCGCGTGGGAAAGCTTCCGCTTGTCGAATACTTTCCACCTGGCGATCCCGCCCTTGCAGCGGCAGTCGCGGACAAGGCAAAGGACAGCCACGCGGTGCTTTTGGCCAACCATGGCCCGGTCGTCGCGGGCAAGACGTTGCGCGAAGCGCAGTACGCAACCGAGGAGCTTGAAGAAACTGCCAAGCTGCATCTGCTGTTGCGTCCGCACGCAATTCGCCCGCTTACGCCTGCTCAAAGGGCTGAACTCCTGTCCAGGAAATAGTTGGAAAATCGCCGCCAGACGCTCCCGAAGCTCGTCATTTCGTCCGATCAACGTCTTTCGAGGGCGTTTGGGCAGCACCTGTCGACGAGCGGACGTCTGGCGGGTTTCATGCCTTTCGGTTTGAACACTGGCTCGCGCAACCGGGATCTTCATGCGGTGACGGTCATCATTACAGCGCGTCGGCCTTGTGACAAAAGGGCCGCGCCTACAAAATATGATTTTAATAATCAACTTAAATATTGCGTCTATCCGTTACCGGATGCTAGCAGCATCCTATGACTAGCGCTCATCGACCCGAAATCCTAGATACTTTTCTGCACGTACGCACGCGTCTTTCGGCTGTCATCTACCAGCGAGTTCGATGCAGCGCGACGACAGCGGATTTGTTGCAGGACACCTTCCTTCGTTTTTGGGAGCGACGCTCGTTGTTGCGAGAGGTCGCGGACCTGGCCGGCTATTTCATGACGACAGGGCGCAATCTCGCACTCGACCACCAGCGGCGCAAGAAGATCGCGCCCTTCGTCGATGGGATCGATGGGCTGGAAGCGGTATCCGATCCTTCACCATCGGCCGAACAGGTGGCGATCGGCCTGAATGAACTGCGGCGTATCTCGGCGGTCATCGATGACATGCCGCCCCGTGCAAGGCAGGTCTTCCTGATGTCTCGTATCGACGGCCTAACCTACCAGGAGATCGGAAACCATCTCGGTATTTCCCCCAAGACCGTTTTCAGCCATATGGTCGTTGCGCTTGAACGCCTGAGAAGCGCTATGCGGGTAGATGAGTAACAGATGACTGGAAGCCGATGTCGCATCGCGCGGTAGTGCGTCGGGAGCCGTGAGATCCATGCAGGACACAAGCCAAGAACCCCAGCCGCAATCACCGCGCGACGCATCACGAAGCGCTGCCGAATGGTTTGCGCATCTGCTGGACGACAGTGCGACACCGAATGACTTGGCCGATTTCAGGGCATGGCTGCAGGCCGATCCGTCCCACGCAGCAGCCTATGCTGACATTGAACGACTTTGGCTGGGTGCAGGCATGGTACCGGATAAATCGGAACCAACGCGACTGTCGCGTCGAAAGCTGCTGAAGACGGGAAGTGCATTCGTGGTCGTCGCGTCATCCGCCCTGGCAACGGCCGCCTATCTGCGCCCTCTCCCGGCAGACTTCAGGACGGGGACAGGCGAGACCCGAACCGTCACATTGCCGGATGGCTCGACCGCCGAGCTGTCTACCGCATCGGCGATCTCCCTTGCCTATACGATGACGCAGCGCGTCGTCACTCTGGTCGAAGGAGAGGTATTCTTTACCGTCGCAAAAGACAGCTCCCGTCCCTTTGTCGTCAATGCAGGGCCTCTTAAAACCGTTGCGCTTGGAACGCAATTCTCGGTGTCTGCGGAAGACGATCGCATCGTTGTCGCGGTCGCCGAACATTCAGTGCGTGTTTCTTCGCCCTTCGAGGCTATCGACGTGCAGGAGGGACAGTCCGTCGTGTTCTCTAACGACAGGATCTCGACTCCGTCCGAAACCGATGTTGGATCGCGGCTTTCGTGGCGCGACGGCAAGCTCGTCTTCATTTCGACGCCTCTGGAGGACGCCGTTCGAGCATTGTCGAAGTGGCGCCGTGGCAAGATGATCGTCATGGACGCCGCGCTAGCCCGGCGGCCGGTAACGTTGATCGTCGATGTCAGGCGCGCGGGCAGCATTCTCCAGACATTGGAGAATGGGCTGCCAATCCGCGTGGCCACCTACTCTCCCTGGCTGACACTTATCTACCCGCGATAAAAAATATTTCAGAACCACTCAGGTTTTTCCCATCTTCGATCGTCCCTCTCTTTGAAGCCTCGTATCGCCGGGGTCCGACCATGTTTCTAAGGGGGCGTTGAGTGTCTGTGTTGAACTATTTCGCAAGCGATCGTCGAAGCGCACTGGGGTTGGCGCGTGGGGCCCTGCTGGCGACCTGCGTCGTCTTCTGCCCATTTGCTGCAGTGACGACGCTTCACGCCCAGACCGCCAAGAGCTATCAGTTTTCGATATCAGGGCAGTCGCTATCGGCCGCGCTCGTCCGTTATTCGTCGATCACAGGCGTCGATGTCGTCTTCGACGGCGCACTACCCGGCAATCTGCGCACCGCGGGGCTTTCGGGTGACATGCCCGCAGAAGCCGGCCTCTCTCGACTTCTGGCTGGAACCGGCCTGTCTTACCGGTTTTCATCAGCGAATACCGTCGTTCTGGTGAATCCAGCCGGAGGCGTGAGTGTAGCGCCGTCGGATGGATCGACCGTGCTCCAGCCAATTAGCGTGACGGGCGAACAGGCCTTCGGCCCCGTCGACGGTATCGTTGCCAGACAGAGCGCAACCGGAACGAAGACCGATACGTCGCTGAAGGAGACGCCTCAGGCCATCAATGTCGTCACCAAGGACCAGATGGCGGCACAAGGATCTGCGACACTGACACAGGCGCTTCGCTATACGCCCGGCGTTATCAGCCAGTACGGCGACGATTCCCGCTATGACTGGTTTACCATCCGCGGCTTTCGCCCGGGGCGCTATCTCGATGGTCTGCGCTTGCCGTTCGGCTCACGCGGCTATGCGCAGCCGCGCGTCGAGCCCTACAGTTTGGAGCGGGCAGAAGTCCTCAAGGGCCCCTCATCCGTCTTGTATGGCCAAGGCGAGCCAGGTGGCCTGATCAACATGGTGTCGAAGCGACCAAGTGCGACGGCCAAGAACGAGGTCGAACTGCAGCTGGGGACCGACAACCGTGTCCAGACGGCTTTCGATCTTGGCGGCCCGGTTAATGGCGACGATGCCTTTCTGTACCGTATCGTGGGCGTTGGCCGCATAACGGATACCCAGTACGACTTCGTCAAGGAACGGAAAGCCTACATCGCACCGTCGTTCACGTTCAAGCCGGACGAAGCAACATCGCTTACCATTCACGCTGACTACCAGAAGATCTATTCGCCCGGTGGTGGTGGTGCACCGGCGTTACCGGCAAATGGGACGCTTTACACTAGCATCTATCCCGAGCTGTCCCGTGGAGCCTTTCCCGGCGAACCCGGCTACGACTATTACAAGAGTGACCAGGCATCGGTCGGCTACGAATTCGAGCACGAGTTCGATGACACGTGGACCGTTCGCCAGAACCTGCGATACTCCTACATCGGAACAGACACCCAGCGCGTACAGCCATATTGCCCGACCGCGGTGTGCAATCCGGCCGGCTTCTATCGCTATGCCTGGGCGTTCCCTGAGAGTGCTCGGGCTGTGACGGTCGACAATCAGGCCATTGCAAAGTTCTCTACGGGTGAGTTTGATCACACGGCCTTGTTCGGGCTCGATTATTCCTATGAAAGCAGTCGCTACGAGGAGTCTACGCTTGCAGGCATTCTGACGCCGTTCAACGCCTATGATCCCAACTACGGCGCGAGCACCGTCACAAGGCCACCAATTGCAACGAGGATCGATCAACACCGTAGCCAGCTCGGAATCTATGCTCAGGATCAGATCGAATGGGATCGTTTCGCGTTTTCCGTCGGCGGTCGCTATGATTGGGCTAATACCGATACCCGGACACGAACAAGTTCGTCCAACACCCTAGTCGATCAAAATGATGGACGCTTCACCTGGAAGACCGGCATCGTCTACAACTTCGACAATGGAATTTCGCCATACGCGGGCTACTCGACGTCCTTCAATCCTGCAAGCGGCACGGATCGGTCCGGAAATGCGTTCAGTCCAACGACGGGCGAGCAGTTCGAAGTCGGCGTGAAGTACCAGCCGGAAGGGATGAATAGCTTCGTTACGCTGTCGGCCTATCACCTGACACAGGACAACGTGCTTTCGCCTGATCCCGTTAACACTAATTTCCGGGTGCAGACTGGCCAGGTTACGATGAAGGGCCTCGAAATTGAAGGAAAGGCCGAACTGAGCGACGCCTTCTCGGTAATTGCCTCCTATGCATACACAGACAGCGAAATTACCAAGGACAATACGAATGCTGCGGGCGTCAGCAATACAGGTAACCGCTTTGCCTTCGTGCCACGAAATCAGGCGTCCATCTGGCTGGACTACGCCTTGCAGAGCTCGACGAACTGGGATGGGTTGAGCCTTGGAGCTGGAGCCCGATACACGGGCCAGACATTCGGTGACAACGCCAACAAGTTCGACATCCCGAGCTATACCGTCTTCGACGCCGCCATCCGCTACGATTTTGGCAAAGCCAATCCGAAGCTGGAGGGGCTGAAAGCAGCGCTCAACGTGAGCAATCTGTTCGACCGCAAATACGTGTCGACCTGCATAGCGGCGACCGGATGCTACTGGGGCGAAGGACGCACCGTCTATGCCACGTTGAAATATAGCTGGTAACGGTGGAAAGACCTCGAAAACCTCATCCCGGTCAACTGACGCGGCGGCAATTTGCTGCCGCGTTGGCTGCGTTCATGGTGCCGAATGCGGCGTCAGCTGAACTTGCTCATTCCAAAATCGCGGTCCTGGATTGGGGCTGGGCAGAAAGCCTACTGGCGATCGGCGTCGCTCCGCAGGCTGTCGCGGAAACGCCACTTTATGGCGACCGTGTTGTTGTCCCGGCGCTTCCGAAGGACACGATCGACCTTGGTCTGCGTTCGTGGCCCAACATGGAACTCCTAAGGTCGTTGCAACCCGACCTTATCCTGTCTCAGGCCAATTACGGCGTGTCTGAAGCGCGTTTGCAAGACATAGCGCCAACCATGGCGCTACCGCTTTACACAGCCGAACAGCAGCCCTTGCGGCGATCCCATGAGGCACTGGTTGCGATCGGACAGCGTATTGGACGCTTGGCGGCAGCCGATGCTTATCTGGAAGGCGCTCATGCCAGGCTGGCTGCCATCAAGGCTGAGATGAGTAGCTATGACGGCCGGCCGCTGATGATCGTCAAGTTCACAGATGACCGCGTTATCGACATCTATGGAACCGGCAGCCTGTTCGACGATGTGCTCGCAAAGATCGGCATCACGAATGCCTGGAACGAACCGACCAACAATTGGGGCTTTGCTACCGCGGGCCTCGACGCCATCGCAAGACACCCCGAGGCGCGGCTGCTCATCATCGAACCCGGTCCGCCCGATACATTCTTAAAAAGTGCACTGTGGCAGTCCCTGCCTGCAGTCCAGCGAGGCGATGTCTCAACCATTCCTCCGACCTGGGTGTTTGGAGCGTTTCCATCAGCAATGCGCTTTGCTGAAGTTCTTCGAAAGGCGCTTGGCTTTGCTTAAAAACCAATACGTGACGCCGGCTCGTTTTTACTGGGTCGCCATGATCGTCGGGTTAGTCCTTAGCCTCACTGGACAAATGAGGTACGTTCCAGCCGATCGACTGCTCGAAGCTTTTGTCAATCCCGACAGCGCCGCGTTTGGAGAAGTCTATGTTCACTTTTCCCTGCTGCCGCGCATAGCAGTTGCCATTCTTGCCGGGACGGCCCTGGGTTTTACGGGTACGATCTTCCAGCAACTCCTGAAAAATCCGCTTGCGGAGCCATCTACGCTCGGCGTGCTTTCGGGCGCCCAACTGGCAATTACGGTTGCCTCCCTCACCTTTGCCAGTATGTCGGCACAAGGGCGCGAACTTGCAGGCGTTGCCGGTGCATTGGCCGCAGTCGCGCTTGTCTGCGGACTTGCAGCCAGGAGTGGCTTTGCGCCGGTTACGCTGCTTCTGTCGGGAATGATCGTCAGCTTTGCGGCTGGCTCCGCGTCAGTTGTGATGGCACTATTCCATCATGAATATCTGCGCAGTGTGTTCATCTGGGGAAGTGGCTCGCTTATTCAAAACGACTTTTCCAACGCCGGCGCGCTTTCGTTGCGAATGCTCGTACTTATCCCAATGCTCCTGCTTTTTGTCCGACCGCTCGCGATTGCCGGGATTGACGATGCGGGCGCGCGAAGTCTTGGGGTATCTCTCTCGAAGCTGCGCCTGGCCGTGCTCATCCTGGCCACGACGCTGTCGGCAATGGTCGTCGCCCGCATTGGGGTCATCGCATTCATTGGCCTTGCTGCCCCCCACATCGCGCGCCTTAGTGGCGCGCGGAGGTTCACGCAAAGGCTTGTATGGGGTGCGTTGATCGGCGGTGGCTTGTTGCTATTGGCCGATGGCGCGGTGCTCGTCCTGACGCCCTACATGGGAGAAGTGCCGACAGGAACCATCACCGCTCTTGGAGGCGCACTCATGATGCTGTTCATGCTGCGCGAGGTACCTGCGGCCCCATTCCAGGCAACTATTGAGCGCGTTCACCACGCCGTGGCCCCCATCACCAGAAACCTTGCGCTGCCGCTATCGGTCGCGCTGATGATCGTGGTCGCAGTCCTTTCGCTGAGCGAGCATGTTTCTTCTGCGAACATTGAGGTTTCGGTTCTTGTGCAAGGCCGCTGGCCGAGGGTTCTCACATCGTTGTCCGCCGGCGCCATGCTGGCGTTGGCAGGAGCCGTCCTGCAGGCGGTTGCGCGAAACCCCTTGGCAAGTCCCGAGGGGTTGGGGGTGAGCGGCGGTGCTGGCTTGGGCATAATTGCGGCCCTGTTTTTGGGCGGCATGAGCTCGCCGATCCTGCCATTGGCGGGCGGAATGATCGGCGCTCTTCTTGCACTCGCCATTATCTTCGTCATCGCCAAGCGGCACAATTTCGCCCCTGGCCCGGTCATGCTGGCGGGCGTCGCAGTGGGGGCATTGGTCACCTCGATCATTTCCGTCATCGTCGCCAGTGGCGATCCGCGCGCAACCTATGTCCTCGCATGGACAATGGGGCCGACGTTTCGCGCCACCGGAATGGTTGCGATCGTCGCCGCACTCATCACCGTTCTTTCACTATTGCTTTCGCCGCTTTTTCGTCGCTGGATCGAGATCCTGCCGATGGGCGATGCATTGGCGCGATCAATCGGGATGCGCCCTGCGCGCGTGCGCGCCGCGCTCTTGTTGTTTTGTTCGACATTGACTGCAGCCGCTACGCTGATTGTTGGCCCATTGAGCTTTGTCGGCCTCATGGCGCCCCATATGGCGCGCATGGCGCGTCCAAAGGGTCCGGGATCCTTCATGCTGATGTCGAGCGCAATTGGCGGATTGCTGATGATGCTCGCGGACTGGATTGGCCGACGCGTGGACTTTCCCTATGAAATCCCGGCGGGTGTTCTAGCGGCTTTTATCGGATGCCCTTATTTCATACTCCTGGTCTTCCGCCAAAAGGGCGAACAGGGATAGCCGAGCGTGTCACTCAAATGGCATGCGGCTTGGTATGTGAAGGTCAGATCCGTGTCGAAGGGTCGCGCTAGCTCACGAAGAGCTTGACGACGCGCGAAGTGATGGGTCGTGGTGCCAAGATGACAGGTCCTGGATCTTGCTTCCGCTCGTCGCGTCCAGTGTTCCAGATCCTGGCTGCGAGATGTGCCGAACGGGCGGACATTACAAGCTGGTCGTGGGTCATCAGGCGTGGAGACAATCTCCAGAAAGCATCAGCCCCCTACCTTGGACAAAAATCGACGATAAGGGGCTGAGATATTCTACTGAGGGCAAGCCGCCACATATTGCTGACCGTTGCGATCACGATAATAGCATTTGCCAGGTTGACCGGCCACGTTGCCAATCACCGCACCGGCGACGCCGCCAACCGCTGCGCCAACTGCCGCACCGCGGACGTTACCGGTCGCAACGCCGCCCACGACAGCACCTGTTGCTGCGCCGATACCGGCACCCTGTTGCGTTGGACTACATCCGGCCAAACCGGATGCAGCGAGGAGTAGAAGAGCTGGAATGCGTTTCATCTCGTTCCCTTTCCTATCGTCTTGCTGCCTCTGCGATCGCGTAACATAGCAGAATGGACAGCAAGATCTGCGAAAGCTCGGTGCCTCGTCAGGAAAGTCAAGGTTTGGTGGTGGGTGTCCGGTCCTCTTCGTCCTGTTTCCTGAAAACGCCGATCGCGTCTTGACTAAACAAACCAGTCACGATTTATAGTAACGGTATAACGTTACGATTCGATGCTCAATCGTGGCCGTCGACTGATTTGGAGGTCACGAAGACCGCTTCGACAGCCGAGTTTTCACAGTTGGGAGACATTCATGTTCCGATCCAAAATCCCTCTACTTCTAGCCACAACCATTATCGCCGGGACCGTTGCGCCCCTGACGCTGCGTGCCGAGGAGGAGCGCCGCGCGACCTGGCGCCTTTTTATCGCCGACCACACGCAACCTACCGTGCGCGCCATCGATCTTGGTAGCGACAAGGAGATCGGTCGCTTCGAACTGGAGGGTTATGCAGCAATGTCGCTCAGCGATACCGGCCGTACCGTGTTCGCAATCCAGGGCGACCACGATGTTGTCCACGCGATCGACACGGGCATTCACCTGTCCGACCATGGCGACCATCGCGACATCGAGATCAAGGACCCGGAGCCGCTGGCGACGATCAAAGGCGAGAAGCCGGGCCACGTCGTCGCGCATGGAGACGACATTGCGGTCTTTTTCGATCGCGGCGGCAGCTTCGACCTTCTCAAGGAAAGCGCGCTGCAGGAGGGCAAGGTCGATCCCAAGCCATACAACACCACGGCTCCTCATCACGGGGTTGCTGTTCCTATGGGCAAACATCTCCTCGTCTCCGTGCCAAACATGGAAGCACCGGTCAGAGAGGGGGAATTGCCGCCACGCCTTGGTCTTCGCGTGCTCGACAGGGAGGGCAAGCAAATCGGTGACGTGGAACAATGCACGGGCCTCCACGGTGAAGCGACCTCCGCGCGTCTTGTTGCCTTCGGTTGCGAGGAAGGTGTCCTTGTCGCGCGGCCTGGCGGCATCGATGGGCCGAAGTTCGAGATGCTGAGCTACGGCGACGCATTGCCCAAGGGCAAGGTCTCGACGCTTCTTGGCGGGACCTCCATGCAGTTTTTTCTTGGCAATTACGGGGAGGACAAGGTGGTGCTGATCGACCCTGATGACAAGAAGCCCTATCGCCTCATCGACCTGCCGCTCCGCCGTGTCGATTTCGCGCTGGACCCGCAAGGCCCCACAATGCCTATATCCTGACGGAGGACGGTAAGCTTCATCTGCTCGACGTTGTGGACGGCAGCATCAAGAGGTCGTTATCGGTTACCGAACCCTATAGCAAGGATGGCCATTGGCGCGACCCGCGGCCACGCCTTGCCGTTGCCGGCGACCACATCGCGGTGACCGACCCGCGCCGTGGTATGGTTCGCATGGTTGACGTCGAGACATTCAAGCAAGACCGAACTATTGACGTCGAAGGGCAGCCTTTCGCAATTGTCGCGGTCGGAGGATCGGGCGCAGTGCACTAGCTGCAGTGAAGCGCCGGCACATGCCGGCGTCCTTCACATGGAGAGACCTTGGATCCAGGTTTGTCCGGTGGCAGCAGAGCGGACAACACGTAACAAGGTTGCGCAGGAAGCGTCAGCCGCATCCCTGTGCGACTTGGCGTGTCACCAGATCGAGGATGTATCCCGCCCGTCACCGGTAAGTTTTTGCGCTATTTTGGAGGCATAGGCATAAATCCGTGGTGGCACAGACAGCTTAAGCAATTGCCTGTGGTCAGGTCCAGGAATCCTGGTTCTTGGGCAGCGCGCCGTCCGGGTCGTGATGCGCGATAAAGAATGGAAGTTTATCTCCAAACTTCCACAGGACCAGATTCGTTCCAGAGGAACCTCCTGTGGCAAAGCTATCGACCAAGATCCCAGCGTAGCCGTCGGCAATGAGATCGGCGGCAATTTTCCACGACGGAGGAGTTTGTGTATGCATTAGAAGCGCCCATGCACATTTCAAGTCCGCCAGGGTTATACCCCGTTTGCTCCGAAACGCTGGGTCGGTCAAATCAGCAATGGGATCACAATCGACAGTGTAAGATACCAAAGTGCAAGGCTTGAACTTCGGGTCTACGCCACCCTTGAATTCTGCTAGTGCCGTTTCCGGCTCCAGCGCAGTATAGAAGGCAGGTGTACCGAGCGCGTTGAAGCGCCCGCCTACCAATGCGGCGCCTGCACCTGACACAGGGTCATGAGCCCATTTCGGTGAATGGGCTCGATAGACGATATTTTGGAAGCGCATTATGCGAAAGAGCCGGCAAACATACCATTGATGTAGTGGAGCAGCGCCTTCGTTTGCCCTTTACGCACCAATTGGAGCGAAGTCAGACCACCAAAGCCTGGGATATGGTATTCCTTGAACCATCTCTCAGCTTCTTTACGGTCACCAATATACTCGATCAAGCGACCAAGGACCTTGTCTTTGTCTTGTTGTGCTCGTGCTGTTCTTTGCAACTGCGTTAATAGTGGTTTGGCCATCTCACCAACTCCCACACCTTTAGGCTTTACTAATACTACACCAAATCCAGCGGTCGTGTCTTTAGGACGAGCCGGACGAACTCGGTACTGTGCCAAGGCAATCCGTTCGATCACCATCGTTAGATTGTGGGCGTTCGCTAGCGATTTCGCCTTTTGATCGGCGGCAGATTTTCCCACGACGTTAATCACCAATTGATTATCGTCCAACGGATCCGATATCGCAAATACTCCTAACGACTGAAAGGACGGCGCCGCGCTCGCCGCACGAAAGAACATTTCGGTTGGGGATACACCTACTGTCGGATGTGTCTTGCGACGGGGCATGGCAGACATTTCGGTTTGCTTCTTTTTAAAATCAACTAGTTCGCGACCACGTTTTCGTTTCGACCAAATCAATACCGAAATGTTTTGCGGCCTATCTGGTTCCACTCCTAGTTTGCAAAAAAATTTAACACAATCAAGGCGTCCAAAGACATCCAAGGCACTTTTTGAGATTAAACGACGATTCTCATTACCATTTCATTTCGCTCAGCACCGCGCATTGAGTAACTAAGAGATCTTCGTGCAAAGAGGGGAACCGGGCAGGGTCACCCAATCAATGAAAATTTCGCGCCTTCACCTTCAGCGTGTCGATATGCAAATCACGCACAAACATGTCCCGTGCCTGCACGACCGGCTTCGGCGCATCGCGTGGATCGGGACCACCTCCATGCGCAAACTCGTCCCCCCTGCCCGTTGGCAACCTGAACTCTGTATCGCGATCGGCGAGCCCGGAAAGATCGGCCGATAGATCGAACAGCTGCTGCGCCACCAGGTGTACCACCTCCCCTTCCCGCTGGATCCGCCCATTGATCGCCATCATCGAGGATCCCAGCACGACGCGCCTGCGCTTTTCAAACAGCGTCGGCCAGACAACGATGTTGGCCGGCCCGGTCTCGTCCTCGATGGTGATGAACATCACGCCTTTGGCCGACCCTGGTTTCTGGCGCACGAGGACGAGGCCAGCTGTATAGACCCATCGTCCATCACGCGCATTCATCGCCTCGCTGCAGGTGATGATATTGCGCTCCTGCAGATCCTTGCGTAGGAAGGCAATTGGATGCTGGCGCAATGTCAGACCGGTATGGCTGTAGTCCTGGATAACGTTGTGGCCATCCGTCATCTGCCGAAGCTCCACGTCTGGCTCCTGTTGTTCGGCGATGGTCTGCATCTCGCGCTCAGCCGCCGCGGCAAACAGCGGCAGGGGTTCGTCGCGCAATGCCTTGACCGCCCAGAGTGCATCACGGCGCTCGAGCTTTAACGACGGCAGGAAGGCATCGGCCTGGGCGAGCTGAACGAGCGCTTCAGCGGGCACACCGGACCGACGCCACGTATCATCGACCGACTGGAAATCCCGGTTCATGCGACCGGCGACAATGCGGGCAGCATCTGCGACCGCCAAGCCCTTGACCCGCCGGAAGCCCAGCCGGACGGCATGCCGGTCGCCGTTACCTATTCTCTCCAAGGTACAGTCCCACCGGGATCGGTTGATGCAGACGGGACGCACCTCGACGTCATGGGCTCGCGCGTCGCCGACAATCTGGGCTGGCGCGTAAAACCCCATGGGCTGACTGTTGATCAGCGCCGCGCAGAATGCCTCGGGGAAATGACGCTTGATATAGTTCGAGGCATAGGCAATCAGGGCGAACGAAGCCGCGTGGCTTTCCGGAAAACCATAGGATCCAAACCCCTCAAGCTGACTGAATGTCTTCTCGGCGAATTCAGGGGTGTAGCCGTTCTTCACCATGCCGGACACGAGCTTGTCCTTGAAGCGCGACACGCCACCGGTGAACTTGAAGGTCGCCATGGATTTGCGCAGCTGGTCCGCCTCGCCGCCGGTGAAGCCGGCGCAGACCATGGCGACCCGCATCGCAGATTCTTGAAACAGCGGCACACCAAGCGTCTTGCCAAGAACCGCTTCAAGCTCAGGCGTCGGGTACTCGACTGCCTCTTTGCCTTCGCGTCGACGCAGATAGGGATGCACCATGTCACCCTGGATAGGCCCGGGGCGAACGATCGCCACCTGCACGACGAGATCATAGAAGGTTCGCGGCTTCAGTCGCGGCAGCATGGCCATCTGGGCGCGGCTTTCGATCTGAAAGGTCCCGAGCGTATCGGCCTTGCGGATCATCGCATAGGTCGCTGGATCCTCCTGCGGGATGGTTGCGAGATCAATGTCCCGATCCTTGTGCTCGCGAATGAGCTCGAAGGCCTTGGCCATGCAGGTGAGCATGCCGAGGGCCAACACGTCGACCTTCATAAACTTCAGCGCCTCGACATCATCCTTGTCCCACTCGATGATCTGTCGATCCTTCATGGTCGCCGGCTCGATTGGAACCAGATCATCGAGCCGATCATGGGTCAGGACAAAGCCACCCGGGTGCTGACCAAGATGGCGCGGCGCCCCCATCAGTTGCTGCGCTAGTTTCAGGGTCAAGGCGAGACGCCGATCGTCGGGATTGAGATTGAGTTCACGGACATTGCGATCGCAGACCTCTTCCGACCAGGACCACATGCCTGAGGAAAGCGCCTTGATCACGTCTTCAGGCAGCCCGAGCGCCTTGCCGACATCGCGGATGGCGCCGCGGGCTCGGTAGCGCGTGACGGTGGCACAAAGCGCTGCTTTCTCCCGGCCATAGGTCCGATAGATCCATTGAATGACCTCTTCGCGGCGCTCGTGTTCGAAATCCACGTCGATGTCAGGTGGCTCGTCGCGCTCCTGGCTGACGAAGCGTTCGAACAGCAGGTCGTTGGTCGAAGGGTCGATCGAGGTGATGCCGAGAATATAGCAGACCGCACTGTTGGCGGCCGAACCGCGGCCCTGGCACAAGATCCCCTGACTGCGGGCGTAACGGACGATCGAGAAGACGGTCAGGAAGTAGGGCGCATATTTCATGGTGCGGATGAGGTCGAGCTCATGGCGCACGATCTTCAGTACTTCAGGTGGCAGGCCTTCCGGATAGCGATCGGGCACGCATTCCCAGACATAATGCTCGAGCGAAGACTGGGCATCCTTGCCTGGTACAATCGCTTCCTCGGGATACTGATAGGTCAGCTCCTCGAGCGAAAACGTGCAACGCCGCACGATCTCCATCGTCCGCGCCAGCGCTTGCCGGTAACGCGGAAACAGCCGCTGCATTTCCTCTGGTGGTTTCAGATAGCGATCGGCGTGGCGCTCGCGCTCGAAGCCGACGTCATCGATTGTGGTCTTGTGACGGATGCAGGTGACGACATCCTGCAGCTGTCGCCGACCCGGTTCATGGAAGAGCACGTCATTGGTGACGACGGCTTTGACCTTGAACCGCACGGCCATGTTGGAGATCTCGTGCAGACGCAGCTGGTCATTCGGCCGCCGGCGCAGACAGAGCGACACATAGGCACGATCGCCAAAGATTTCGGCCAGCTTGCGCAGCTGCACGGCGCAGGTCTCGTCGGCGAGATCAGGCACCAGAATGCCGATCATCCCGTCGCAATAGGCGACGACGTCGTCCCAATGAAGAACACAGTTGTTCTTGCCGCCACGGCTCTTTCCAAGGGTGATCAGGCGCGTCAGCCGGGAATAGGCGGCGCGATCGGTCGGATAGACCAGGACAGACATGCCATCGGCAAGATCCAGCCGACAGCCGACGACCAGTCGCAGGTCGGTGGCGCGCGACGCTTCGAGCGCACGAACGATACCGGCCAGGCTGTTGCGATCGACGACCCCGATCGCCTCGATGCCAAGCTCTTTTGCCCGGGTGAAGAGCTCGTTGGCAGACGACGCGCCGCGTAGAAACGAGAAATGCGTCGTGACCTGAAGCTCGGCATAGCTCATGCGAATATTCCGTGTATGAACCAGCGATGGTCACCGGTCTCAGGATCGACACCATCACCTGCTCGAAACACCCAGAGCCGTTCGCCGGCTTCATCCTCGATGACGAAGTAGTCTCTGACCGCCTCCATCTCGGCGTCGCGCTGCCACCACTCGCCGAAGATGCGCTCAGGACCGTCGGCACGCTTGACCTTGCGCCGCCGGCCGCGCCAGACAATCGAGGCCGGTGGATGATCCGGCATGAGGGCGATTGCCGTGATCAGTTCCGGTCGCGGCAGAAGGCGGACTGGCCGGCGCCAATGACCGACCCATGCGACTTCGAGCGGATCTGATGCGGCGGCGATGCGCTGAACCGAGCGTTCGGGTACGTCTGATGCAACCGGCGCCACACGATAGACCCGTTGTCCGCGATTGCCGTAAATGTCGATCAGCGGGGTGACATCCCTCACCTCGTCCTCGACCAGGGACGAGACCCTTTGCATGTCCTCAAGCGGTTCAGCCATGACGGCAACCAGCGTCAATTTTTCGATCCCGAAGCCGGGCTCGATCTTTTCCGTCCGGTCACGAAACAGCTTGGTGAGCCAGGCGATATCACGGGCGGGCTTGGCCGTTCCGGCGCGGATCGCCTGCCTGCTGCCGTCGACCTTCTCGACGATCAGGTCGGCGCGGCGCACGCCGAGACCGCGCTTCTGCAGCTCGCCAATCAGCTGTACGACGAGGCGGCCGACATATTTGTCGATGGTCTCGGCAGCCCCGATTGGCTCTGCGAAGGCTCTTGCGACCTCGATCAGCTCTGGCGTTCGTATCGGATCGATCGGCTCTGCGACGCGACCGAACATCTGGTCAAGGCGCCGGGCGATTTCTGGTCCAAAGCGCAGCGTCAGCGGCGCGCGTGGGGTATTGGCCAACTCGCCAACAGTGTGGAAGCCGAGCGTGCGGAGATCACTGAGGATCTTCTCCGGTATCCGCAAGAGCGTGATCGGCAGCTTTTCGACGGCAGCTACGGTCTTGCCAACAGGTACGATGACGGTCTCGCGGCTAATGGCCCGCGCGCAGGCATGGGCCGCACCCCAGGTGTCGGCGATCGCAACGCGCGCTGTCAGCTTGCGCGCCAGGAACTGGTTGGAGATCTTCGTGACCATGGGCAGTTCACCACCCTGAAGATGATCGGCGCCTTCCGTGTCGAGCACGATCCCGTCTGTGCCGTCGACGGCAACGATTGGGGAGTATTGGGTGAGCGCCCATAGCGTTATCCGTTCAAGTGCCGCCGCATCGACATCAGGCTCAGCATCGACAAGCATCAATCCGCGAAACAGCGCCTGGGCCTTGGCTGCCGGCATGCCAACACGCAGGCCAGCTTTGCGCGCAGCCGCATCCACTGATGATACCCAACGTTTCGAACCGCTCTTGGCAATCACCGCGATTGCCTGCTCAGCCGGAATGGACGGATCGTCGCGTCTGATCCGATCGGTCGGCAGATCCGGGAGATAGATCGATACGACCCTTGTCATCACATGCCCTTACGAGAAACTCAGCACACTCACCCGCTTTCACGCGCATCAATTCCAGAAACCACTGCGCCCGACCGACACCAGGCACCGGAAGGTCTTCCGACGGCATGACGCTGACACGCCACCGCGTCGTCGAGGCGGTCGGCTGACCAAAGTCGTTTGCCTCCGTCTGCCGTCGCCATCGCCGCACCGCAAGCGCCATCGTGCCCGTGCGTTCCGCGGCAAGCTGCAGCCGCCGGGAGCTGACCATCGGTAATCGGACGAGTTCGCCGACCACGGCGCCAAGACCGCCAAAGGCCAAGCCCTCCTCCATGTTGGCAAGCACGTCCTCTTCCTTGTCGGACTCGACGAAGATCACCCGGTCGGGATGAAGACCAACCTGCGCCAGGGCTGGGAAGAACAGGTCGGGCCGGGTCAGGCACCAAACGATCGGGCCCTTGGTTCGCGCGGCAATGCCGGCGGCACACAAGGCTGCGGCGGCGCCATCGACAGTCCCCGCCCCGCCGCCGGCGAATTCATGCAATGCCCCGTAGGCCAGCCCACCGCCCGGCAGGATCGCATCGATCTCGGGAACGCCGAAGGCAAGACAGCCGACCTTTCTGGCCGATACGCCTTCCATCGTCGCAATCCGCTCACGCAAATCTGCGATCACATCCGATATCCCGTCCGATATCCTTGGGGCTCGGGCAGCAGTCATCGTTCACGGCTTCCTTCAAGGTCGTGTGGCAGATATTCTGGACCAGCATCATGCTGGACAAAATGCGGATGTTCCGTTTCTGTTCCCACTGCAACAAAGAGTCAAGCAGCCGAATGGGTGGGAATATTATCCTGATGATTGGAAAATCAGCGAATAGTTATCGGAATCAGGCAGGTAGCTACCTTGAGAATTTTTTCCGCTATCGCCTCTCTAAATCACAATCTGCTTGGATAACGGGGATAAAGCTGAGATCGTCACATTGTTCTTAAGCTTTCCCCTCTGCATGCATGGCCGACGTAAGGCTCCACCATGCAACATACGGGGGCTGCGTGAACAACAGACACCACAAAAATTTTCCGCCTCGATTAGAAGGAGGTGCGCCGATCATTTCCACGTCGCCGCCATCGGTAAAAAATCGGAAACAAACACTCGCAATCATGAACTCGAAAGTGCCGACCTCTCCATATGACCTTTTTTGAGTACTTGCGGAGATAACACGATTTTACTCCGCATATTTGCGGAGAACAGACTTGCTAGACCCAACCGTCTGCATTGGAGTAAAAGCCGCGCGGACCCGGCTGACGCCGCGAAGGTCATATCATCGCAAATGACCGTAATTGCGGAGATACAGTCCCTGCCGGGCCGACGGACGGAAGGCTTCGCCATGTATCCTAAAAGGGATTGTGTAAGCGTCAGGACAATGCCGAAGTTCCACCTCGACTAGCGAACGGCGCGACATACGCTAAGATAAATCGGGTCAATCGGGAGTGAGGCGTCGCATGTGCAATCTATATCGCATGGAAGATAAGGACTGGGTCAGCAGATGGGCACAGGACATTGAGAGCCTGATCAATATAATGCCGGCCTACCAGATGAACCCGGACCAGACAGGGCCGATCGTTCGAAATTCCCCCGATGGTCGCAAGCAACTTGTCCATGCACGCTGGGGGCTGCCCTCGCCAATCTTCGTCCAGAAACAGGCAGCGGAGACCCGCGCCGACAAGCTGAGAGCCAAGGGCCAGACCGTCGAAATGGACGAGCTCATTCGCATGGAGCCCGACCGTGGCGTCACCAATGTGCGCAAACTTAACCTGCCACACTGGAAGCGCTGGTTTGGCATTGAGCATCGATGCCTCGTGCCCGTCACCAGCTTCGCGGAGCCGGATCCTTCCAGCCAGGAGGACGGCGGCAACGTGCCGAATGCCTGGTTTGCCCGCGATGAGGAAAAGTCGCTGATGTTTTTCGCCGGCATCCACGTGCCGCAATGGAAGAGCGTCAGGAAGGTCAAGGATGGGCTGACGACAGATGATCTCTATGGTTTCCTCACCACCGACCCGAATGCGCTGGTGAAGCCGATCCATAAAAAGGCGATGCCGGTGCTGCTGCTCACACCTGAGGAAACCGACGTCTGGATGCGGGCGCCATGGGATGAGGCCATGCACCTGGCGCGACCGCTAGCCGACGACGCGCTGATCATATCGTCTCGCGAGCCATATGGCTCATCGATCGTCGCGAAAGACGGCGAACCGCTACAGCAGGCTATGCTTTTGTGACCGCAGCAATCGTGAATCGCTGCTGAGTGGGCAGAGTCGATTATTGGGCTATTCATCTAAGGAAATGAGAGTAAGCTACTGATTACCGGCGTCAGGGATAACTGGTAGGCGCCGCTTGGGAGTTCATACTTGCTCTTGCCGATCGAACGGGGGAGCACGTGCATGTTATTGTCCCTTATTTCCCTTTCCGACAATGAGATTGAAACTGTCACCTCCGCTGTGCGCGAGTGGTGCCACCTGAACCATTGCGATATCGATAGCTCACAGGGTCGCCATGCGATCACGATTGCGGTTGAACTCGTTCACGCCAAGCTCGAAAGACCCTTTCTTGCTTGCTTGATCGAAGCGCTCCGCTCACCGTTCGAGAGCCAGCCGCCGATTTCAGGAGAGGCGATCAATCACGCTGGACCTGTGACGCCTACAACGGTCTGAGATTTGACTCTCAGGCCAAATGTTCTTATTTTGTTCTTTACGATAGGAAAGGATAAGGACATGAGCTGGCTCAAACTCGACCCCGCAATATCGTCAATGCCGGAACCTAAATTTCGCCTGGTGGTCCAGGATCATTTTCTGAAGCTGTTTCTGCCGCATTACGACAGCCTCGACTGGGACGTCGCCGCCTTTTACCGAAGCCGCGATGAGCAGCCGATCTATTATTTCTCGCCCGGCGCCGCGGATCTGCTCACAAGATTCGGCGAATACCGCTACGGGCCATGCGACCGGCCGGACTCCACCGCAGTCACGTTGCAGAGCGGATCGGCGCTTGCCGTCGATACCGCCTGGGTCGAATTGCCCGATGACACGCGCCCATACCCGGAGTTGGACCAAGAGTTAGAACACGCCGAGGCGGACTTTTGGCCTGAACTCATGGGATCGGGTGGAAAGCACGGCTCGAATGGTGGCGGTCCCGCCTGAGATCTTACTGATGGATATCATGACCTCTGCGACCATCAGAAAGATCATCCATGTCGACATGGACGCCTTCTATGCGTCGGTGGAACAGCGCGATAATCCAGAACTGCGCGGCAAGCCGCTGGCGGTTGGCGGCGCTGCAGCACGTGGTGTAGTTGCCGCGGCTAGCTATGAGGCCCGAAAATTCGGGGTTCATTCGGCAATGCCCTCGGTCACGGCCGCTCGCAAATGCCCAGATCTGATTTTCGTGACGCCACGCTTTGATGTCTATCGCGCCGTCTCGCAGCAGATCCGCGAGATCTTTTCTGAATACACCCCTCTTATCGAGCCGCTGTCGCTCGACGAGGCCTATCTAGATGTCACAGAGAACCTGAAAGACATGCCTGTTGCCACCGAGATCGCGCTGGAGATCCGCTCCAAGATCAAGGCGGCCACCGGACTGAACGCGTCAGCCGGCATCTCATATAACAAGTTCCTCGCCAAAATGGCGTCCGACCTCAACAAGCCCAACGGGCAGGCTGTCATCACGCCGAAGAACGGCCCCGCCTTTGTCGAAGCGCTGGCAGTGAAGAAATTCCACGGCGTCGGGCCGGCTACCGCCGAGAAAATGCATCGGCTCGGAATTCAGACCGGCGCCGATTTGAAGGCCCAGTCGCTGCAATTTTTGACGCAGCATTTTGGGAAAGCGGGTCCCTATTTTTATGGCATCGCGCGCGGCATCGACGAGCGCCGCGTCAAACCTGACAGGGTCCGCAAATCCGTTGGCGCCGAGGACACCTTCGCGCAGGACATCCATAGCTATGATCCAGCGCTTGAGGGCGTTCGGCCGCTGATCGCAAAGGTCTGGCGCTATTGCGAAGCTAATGCCATACGGGCGAAAACCGTCACTTTGAAAGTAAAGTACGCTGACTTCACGCAGATCACCCGAGCCCGGACGGGAGAGCGGCCATTCTTATCGGCTGGCGAGATCGAGGAGACCATCGCCTCTTTACTCAAGCCTGTTTTCCCGCCACCGAAGGGCGTGCGCTTGTTAGGCGTTACCCTGTCCTCGCTCGGACAGGCAGATGTCATTCAGGCCGGCCAGCTGCGGTTGACGCTCTGACGTGCCGAAGACTTTCTCAGTCCTTAGGGACGAGTGTGAGACCGCCACCTGGTGGCTGTGCGTCATTCTTCGCCAGCGACGCCACGTGTTCGCGAAAAAGCTGAGTTGCTCTGACCGCCTGTTCAGTAAGACCCGACATCGCTGTCATAAGATCATGCATGCGCTCGGCGGCTTGCGCGGGATTGACGGTGCCGGCCTCCACCAACTGCTCGGTGATGGCGATAACGCCGAGCTGGGTCGCGACAAAGGTCGAGTGTATTTCCAAGACGAGCTGATGGGTCGCCTCGAGGGCGTTGGCGATTGATTCTGCGTCGTCATCGGTCATGCTGAAATGCTTTATGCCAGTCTTATCAACACTCGGGCTTAATCGTCGACTTTTTGCCTCAAGCCGCCCGTCTCTGCAAACGTGTCAGCCTCAAAATCAGGCAGAAACTGTCGCAAAACTGGACACAAAATCATCCATAAAAACTCGCGGATATTGGCAAGTGTAAGATCCGTGATACTTGGTGTTTAACAAGACAGTAAAATAAAAACTATATATATAAAGGTAACTATAAGTATAATGTACGTTGTATCGATCGATGACCAAGGGCAAGAACGCAACTTCTTGGCGACCCATATCTGTTTTTCAGACCACCACTTCACCGCGACGATCAACGGTCGCTTGATGACGTTTAGCGTATCGGAAATAATCTCCGTCGCAGCTGTCGACGAGCCGGGTGAAGAAAATCAGCCGACGCTCTTGCCGAGCGAGCATTAAGCAAACGTTCTTCGTGCCGAAACATGCGCTGATCATACCGGATGGACATCTCTGCAAGATCCTCTGATTCATCGCCTGCGTCCTTCGCAGAGCGACGCGGGGAGTGTCGCAATGCCGACTAAAGCGGAGCTATGTCACTACGTCCCACGATTTTGCACTCGCCTAACATGCTTGGGCTACAATCGAGCTTGCTATTACCTCTGCCTCAATGCCGATCTGCCTCAGCAATCCGGTTGTGGCGGGATTGAAGCCGCAGAAATAAAGTTGATCGCCGTGCGGATGAAGATCACCCCTGTTAGGCCGAAGTGTTTCCGGAAACCTCCAAGTGATATCAGGGAGCAAAGAACCAAGTGCCGGAGCATAGCCCGTCGCAAGCACGATCGTGTCGCAGTCAAACGTCAGACCATTTTCAAACCGAACAGATGAACCGGCCAGGCTGGCAACGCCTGGGAACACCTTTATGTCACCTCTCCTGATTGCCGCAATGGTTCCGATGTCGATCAGCGGCGTGCGGCCACGCTCCGCCATTGTGGTAAGCGGGCCCTTCGCGGCTCGTTGCAACCCGAATGAAGTCAGATCTCGGTATCGCAGCCAAAGCAGCGGTGCGTTCAATGCATCGACGATGCGTGGCGGCAGATGGCGTTCGGCAATTGCAATTGTCGCGCTTGGTATTCCCAGCAGCTCCCGCGGGACAATGTTCACAGGCCCACGCACGGATATGGCGACGTCGAGGCCGGCAGATGCACACTCCAAGGCGATCTCGCCGGCTGAATTCCCAAACCCGACGACGAGCACCTTGCGAATGTTTAGCGCCGTCGCATTGCGGTAGTCCGAGGAATGTATGATCGTTCCAGCGAACGACGTCTCTTTCGCCCAATCGGGAATGACTGGCTTGCGGGATAAACCAGTCGCGACAACGACAGCGCTCGCACCAAATTGTTCCCCGTCCTCCGTTCCAATCACCCAGTCGCCCAGCCGCTGAATACGCGTGACCCTTTTGTGTTTGCGGATCTGGAGGCCCTGGGTGCGGGCATAGTTCTCCAGATATTCGATGATCTGTCGCCGAGACGGATACCGTGCGAAAGTGGCGGGCATTGGCTGCCCTGGCAAGGCGGAGTGGGCCTTTGAGGTATGGAGATGCAGCCTGTCGTAATGGCCATGCCATGACGCTGCAACATGATCAGTCGCCTCGAAAATGGTGGATTTGCGTCCCCGAACCCGCAGCGCAGCTGCACAGGCAAGTCCCGCAGGCCCGGCTCCAACTATGACGATCTCGCCTGCCACCGCAGTCTCCTCATGCGCTTGCCAAGGTGATACCGAGCTACATTTTACACGAGATCGAGCGCGCAATCAGGAGCCCTCATGAAACCCGATCTGTTTGCATTTCACGTTAGGATAACCGGAAGGGTTCAAGGTGTGAGCTATCGTGCCTGGACGCGCGATCGTGCAATCCAGCTGGGACTGACGGGCTGGGTCAGGAACGAGAATGATGGATCCGTTTCCGCTCTTATCGTCGGAACATCCACATCAACGTCGGCAATGCTGGAGCTCTTCTGGGACGGGCCACCTGGCGCAAACGTAAGCGGTGTTGAGCCGCAGGCGACCGCCGTGGATCGGACAGCAACTGCCTTCCTCATTGTCGCAACGCAATAGGAGGTTCGGCCGACGAAGCAGACAGCGCTGCTTGCTTGCGAGCGCTCTTCGGTCTATGACTTCGCCTTCAAAAGCTAAAATTGGGAGAAGTTCGTGGCGAACGGCACTGTAAAGTTTTTCAACCATGACAAGGGCTTCGGCTTCATCACACCGGATAACGGCGGCCCGGACGTCTTCGTCCACATCTCTGCAGTGCAGGGCGGTTCGCTACGAGACGGCCAGAATGTCAGCTACGAGCTGGGTCAGGATCGTAAGACCGGAAAATCCAAGGCAGAGAACGTCCAGCCGGCCTGATCTCGATCGAGGAAGCGGGCGATCCTTAAGGTCCCCGCACTCACATCGAAATGAAGATCGAGACCCCTGCATAGATATCTGCCAATTCGACCCACGCAACAGATGGTGCGTGGGATGCGCGCGAACAGTCGAGGAAATCAGAGTTTGGCGCAAGCTCACGCCATTCCGTCGAACTGCCCTTTTCAACGAGTTGAAGCACCGCATGAAGCGGCTTCGCACTAACGTTTGACCGCAACTCCGATTAGATTGTC
Source organism: Rhizobium sp. S163 (assembly GCF_030380805.1). Classification (NCBI taxonomy): domain Bacteria; kingdom Pseudomonadati; phylum Pseudomonadota; class Alphaproteobacteria; order Hyphomicrobiales; family Rhizobiaceae; genus Rhizobium; species Rhizobium sp. S163. The sequence goes on from NZ_JAUDSA010000007.1 coordinate 221,131, forward strand.
AGCATGGCTTGGCAACTCGCAACGGGCGGACGCGCACCGAGGCTCGGAGATGTCTGGTTTCTTTGAAGGTTCCAGTTGGCAGGCCGTAAAGCACCCCCCTGCTCGTGAATGACTTTGAACCGGTGGCATTTCAATCGTCAATCGACAGCATCCCGATGGATCGAATGCCGCATCATCGTCCTGAAAACAGGCACTCGCGAAAACCAACTGCTAAATCATGAAATCACCGGTCTGAGCGCAGAGGGTAAGAGCTATCGCTTCGCTCACTAAGAGCAAACAGATCTGGCCATGGTAGGTTCGGTCCAGGCTTCAACTTATGCAAGCGATGGATCTCAGCTCGCTGGCTGTTGTAGTCGGAAAGCCGAAGAATTCGAGATAGGCTGGAATTTGCTCGAACAGCATGTCGGTGCCGACCTGGAAGTCGCAGCCGCGGGCACGCGCCACTTCGAGAAACGGCGTGATCTCCTGCTTCATCACAACCTCGCCCACAAAAGTGGAAGACGAAAGCCGCGAGACATCGATCGGCAGCGGATCGTCGCTTTTCATGCCAAGCGGCGTTGCGTTCACCACAATGTCGAACCCTTGGGGATCGCGAGAACCGGCCGCCACCTCAACACCGGGATAATACTGACGAATTCGCGCCATCAGACCATGCATGGCCTCTGTGTTCGCATCGAAAACCGCGATCCTGCGAACGGCGGCTGCAGCTAGCGATGCAGCGATCGCCGAACCAACGCCGCCGGAACCGACGACGAGTACCTTGGTGTCAGCAACGGGCCTGCCCTTGCGAAGCACGCCACGCACAAACCCCTCCCCATCGAACATGTCACCGATCAGCCGCCGATGTTCGTCAAGGCGGATGGCATTGCAGGCGCCGGCGACCTGGGCACGCGTCGACAGCTCATGAAGAAGGTCCATCGTGGTGACCTTGTGTGGCATGGTGATCAACGCACCATGGATGTTCGAAAGACGAAACACGAGCCTCAGGAATTCCGGAAAGTCCTCCGCCCGGCAGCCCATAGGCACAACGACCGCGTCGATGCTGTGTTTTTCGAAGTAAGGGTTGTAGATCAACGGCGACTTGAAGGTCTCCGTCGGATAGCCCAGATGGGCGATAATCCTGGTGGTGCCCGAAATCATGCAGATGAACTCTCAGTGACGCAAAATTTCACCAAGGAACTTGCGGGTGCGCTCATGCCTTGGATTGCTGAAAAATGTGGCAGGTGGTGCCTCTTCGACGATGGCGCCGCTCGCCATGAAGATGACGCGATCGGCGACCTGACGGGCGAATCCCATCTCGTGGGTGACGCAGATCATCGTCATTCCCTCCTCCGCCAGTCCAATCATCGTATCGAGAACTTCCTTGACCATTTCTGGATCCAGCGCCGATGTCGGCTCGTCGAACAGCATCACCTTCGGCCGCATGCAAAGCGCTCGTGCAATCGCCACGCGCTGCTGCTGACCGCCAGAAAGCTGCGCCGGGTATTTCTCGGCTTGTTCGAGGATCTTTACGCGGTCTAGCAGGCTGCGCGCGCGTTCTTCCGCTTCTGCCTTGCCGAGGCCGAGTGCGCGCATCGGCGCCAGCATGCAGTTCTGCAGCACGGTCAGATGCGGAAAGAGATTGAACTGTTGAAACACCATGCCGACATCGCGCCTGATGGCGTCGATATCTCTGGAGCGATGTGCGAGCAGCGTGCCGCCGACGCGAATCTCCCCCTTCTCATATCTCTCCAGGTGATTGATGCAGCGGATCAGCGTAGACTTGCCGCTGCCCGATGGACCGCAGAGTACGATCCGCTCGCCCTGGCGGACATCCATGTTGATGTCGTGCAATGCCTGAAAGGCACCGTACCATTTCTCGACCTGCGCCAGGCGGATCATCGGTTCGGTGGTGGTCGTCGTCGTCGACACATTGGTCATCGTTCAAATCTCCCGGCCAAGCGAGTGTGCTCAGCGCCCCGACATCGCAAAGCGCCGCTCGAGGCGGGCACCGAGGATCGTCAGCGGGCAGCACATGATGAAGTAGAGGATGCCGACGATGCCAAAGACCGTCAGCGGTTCGAAGATCTGGTTGGAGATGATGTTGCCGGCGCGCGTCAGTTCGGTGAAACCGACAATGGCGGCGAGCGACGTTCCCTTGATTAGCTGCACCAGGAAGCCGATCGTCGCCGGCAGCGAGATGCGGATCGCCTGCGGCAGAATCACGTCCTTCATGCGCGAGACGTATTTGATGCTGAGCGCTTTGGCGGCCTCTGTCTGGCCACGCGGCACGGCCTCGATCGAACCGCGCCAGATCTCGCCGAGATAGGCACTGGCATGCAATGTAAGACCGATCGCGACCGCGACCCACGCGTCAAGCTTCAGGCCCACTAGCGCCAACCCGTAGTATACGACGAAGAGCTGCATAAGGAGTGGCGTGCCCTGAAACACGCCGATATAGCCGGCCGTTACCCGTTCCAGAGCCGGCAGACCGCAAGTCCGCAGCAGCGCGACGACGAGACCGCCGATCGAGCCGCAGATGAAGCCCACGACGGAAAGCACTACGGTCCACTTCAAGCCAATCAGCAGGAAGATGAATTCATCGCGACCCATGGGAGCCTCCTACTTGACCGGATAACTGAAATAGCGGGACGAAAAGAGCCCGAAAAGGCGCATCATCACCCAGGAGATCACGAGGTAGAAAACCGTGACGGTGAAATAGACCTCGAAGCTACGGAAGCTTTCGGATTCGATCCGTTGCGAGACAGAGGTCAGCTCGTAGGCCGAGATCGCCGAGGCGATGCTGGTCGACAGTGTCAAAAGCACGAACTGGCTTGTGAGCGATGGATAGATCGCGCGCAGCGCCGGCTTCAGCACGATGAAGCGGAAGACCTGCGCCTTGTGCAGGCCAAGCGCCAGGCCGGCCTCCTTCTGGCCTGCGGGGATGGATTGTACGCCGCCGCGAATGATCTCGATCGCGTAGGCGCCGCCATTGATGCCGAGCGCAATGATTGCTGTCGGCGTCGGATCGAGCCTGACGCCGGCGAGCGGCAGGGCAAAATAGATGAAGAAGATCTGCACAAGGAACGGCGTATTGCGGATGATCTCGACGAAACCGATCACCAGCCAGCGCACCGGCTTGAAGGGGGAATCGCGCAGCATGACACCGCCGATGCCGATCACGATCGCAAGCACCATGCCCGAGATAGCGAGTAGGAAGGTGCCGAGACAGGCAAGGAGCAGGCTCGGCAATCCATCGATGACGGGCGAGAAATCCAGCGTGTAGTTCATGGTCTTTGTTCTGGCCTTTCCTGTCAGGTCAGCGGCTGCGAGCGACCAGCTGCGTCATTGCCTGGATCGCGAGCTCGTAGCCATCCGCACCGAAACCGATCATGATCGACGTCGCGATCGGCGAGATCAGGGACTTGTGGTAGATGCTCTCGCGGGCATGGACATTGGAGATATGCAGCTCGATCTTCGGCGGATCGAAGGTCTTCAGTGCATCGAGAAGCGCGATCGAGGTAAAGGTGAAGGCAGCCGGATTGATGATGATCCCACAAGCCTTCTCTCGCGCCTCATGAATGCTTTCGATCAGTGTCCCTTCGAAGTTCGTCTGGCGAAAATCCACCTCGAAGCCGAGGTCGCCCGCCTTGGCCGCACAACGTTGCTCGATCTCAGCGAGCGTCGTCGAGCCGTAGATTTTCGGCTCCCGCTGGCCCAGAAGATTGAGGTTCGGCCCGTTCAGTACAAAGATCGTCTTGCTCATCATCGCTCCCGCGTTCGGCGAGACACTGATCGCCGCGGCAAAAGCGGCGGCGGCCGTCTTCAAGACGCCGCCGTCGCTTGTCAGGAAGGGCTTACTTTGCAGCGAAGGGAATGCCTTCAAGGCTTGCGGGGAACTCGGGCACGGGAACCTTCATCCACTTGTCGTAGACCTTCTTCAGCTCGCCATTTGCCTTGATCTTGTCGATGAAGGTATTGAGCGATGCGTTGATTTCCTTCTCGCCAAGGCGCGTGCAGGCGCCGTTGTAGAGTTTCTGGAACTCGAGCTTGTTTTCGAACTCGCCGGGACGGGCCTTTTCGACGCGATCCATGTAGAAGATGTTGCCGCCGAGCGCTTCGGCCTGTCCGGAAACCAAAGCCTGGACGCTCGCCGCATCGCCGTCGAAACGGCGAATTGTGGCCGAAGCCGGGGCATTCTTGGTCACCTGCGTATCTTGTGCTGCGCCCTTCGCCACGGAAATGGTCATATTGGCCATGTCGTCATTCGTCTTGATCGACTTATTCTTCGGGCCGATCAGTACGATGGCATTGGCATTGTAGGGCTGACTAAACTGAACCGCCTTGGCGCGATCGGGCAGCATGGCCATCGTTGCGAATAGAACGTCGACGCGGCCTGATGTCAGCGCCGGAATGCGGTTGTTGACCTCAAGCGGTACAAATTCGACCTCTACGCCAAGTTCCTTTGCGTAGAGCGCGCCCATATCGGCGTCGAACCCGTCCTGCTTGCCGGCGCTGGTGACAAAGCCCCATGGCGGATTATCGCCCTGGATGCCGACGATGAGTTTGCCGCGAGCTTTGATTTCTTCTGGGGTCACGGCGGCGGCCGGGTAAGCCAACGCGATGCCGGTCAGCAGAGCGGCCGCGCCAAGCATGGCGCTGCGACGTGACAACATGGATTTCAACATCTTTTCCTCCTCCTGAATGGTCGTTGCGACCCTACAGCCTTCCTTCTCCTCCGACTGTGAGAGCAAAACTGCCTCACACCAGTCGATAAATCAACATAGTTTTTGAAAAACGTATGAGACTTCTATTTTCAAACGTTGAATTGAACTTCTCACGACATTCGTCATAATGATGATCACGGCGATATCGACCAGGGAAGGACGAACGAGATGAAGACCTCGATAGCGACGGTTTCGATAAGCGGCGATCTGCCGGAGAAGCTTGAAGCGATCGCGCGGGCGGGCTTCGATGGCGTAGAGATTTTCGAAAACGACTTCCTGGCCTTTGATGGCAGCCCCGCCGATGTCGGCAAGATGGCCCGTGATCTCGGCCTGAAGATCACGCTGTTCCAGCCATTCCGTGATTTCGAAGGCATGCCGGAACCGTTACGTGGCCGAACTTTTGACCGGGCCGAACGCAAGTTTGACATCATGCAGCAGCTCGGTACGGACCTCGTGCTCGTCTGCTCGAACGTCTCGTCCGCCTCACTCGGCGGCATTGATCGCGCCGCGGCAGACTTCCGCGAACTGGGCGAACGCGCAGCAGCACGCGGACTGCGTGTCGGCTACGAGGCGCTGGCATGGGGCCGTCACATCAACGACCACCGGGATGCCTGGGAGATTGTGCGTCGCGCCAACCACGACAATATCGGTCTGGTGCTGGACAGCTTTCACAGTCTCTCGCGCAAGATCGACATCAATTCCATCCGCTCCATCCCGAAGGAGAAGATCTTCATTGTCCAGTTGGCGGACGCACCGCAGATCGACATGGATCTGCTCTACTGGTCGCGACACTTCCGCAACATGCCTGGCGAAGGCGACCTTCCGGTGACGGCGTTCACCTCAGCCATCGCCGCGACCGGCTACGACGGCTACTACTCTCTGGAAATTTTCAACGACCAGTTCCGTGGCGGTTCGACACGCGAGATCGCGGCCGATGGCCACCGTTCGCTGATATACCTGGGCGATCAGGTACGCCGCGGCCTCGGCGGCGGCAACCCGATTGGAAAACCCATGCCGCCGCGCGCAGCGGTTACGGGCGTGGGCTTCGTCGAATTTACGGCCGATGAAGGCGATGCGGCCGAACTGATCGGCATCCTCGAGGTATTGGGCTTCCGCAAGACCGCGAAGCATCGCAGCAAGGAAGTCAGCCTCTATGAACAGGGAGGCATCCGCATTCTTGTTAACGTCGACCAGGCGGGCTTTGCAAATGCTGCATACGCCGTGCACGGCACGCTCGCCTATGCATTTGCGCTTGTCGTGGACGATGCCTGGGAGGCCCACCGGCGCGCAGTCGCGCTTGATGCCGAACCCTTCCGGCAACCGGTCGCCGAAGGCGAACTCGAGCTGCCGGCAATCCGCGGCGTCGGCGGCGGCATCGTCTATCTGATCGACGAAACATCGCAGCTCGGCCGCTTCGCGGAAGTCGACTTCATTCACCTCGATGAACAGCGATCGGCCTCGGACGCGGGGCTGCTGCGCATCGACCACATCGCGCAGACCGTCGCCTACGACGAAATGCTGACCTGGCTGCTCTTCTACACCTCGATCTTCGCGACCGAGAAGACGCCGATGGTGGATATCATCGATCCCGGTGGCGTCGTGCGCAGCCAAGTGGTCGAGAACGAGGAAGGATCGCTGCGGATCACCCTCAACGGTGCGGAAAACAGGCGGACGCTTGCCGGCCATTTCATCGCGGAAAAATTTGGCTCGGGCATCCAGCATCTCGCTTTCAGCACCGACGATATCTTTTGCACCGCCGAGAGCTTGCAAAAGGCCGGCTTCAAACCGCTGCACATTTCCCCGAACTACTACGGGGATGTGGAAGCGCGCTTTGGGCTGGATCCAGAGCTCACCGAACGACTGAAGGAACACAACATCCTCTACGACCGCGATGAGGACGGCGAGTATTTCCAGCTTTATAGCGGGACTTACGGTGAAGGCTTCTTCTTCGAGATCGTCGAACGCAAAGGCTATCGAGGTTATGGCGCGGCTAATGCCATCTTTCGCATCGCGGCGCTGAAAAAGCAGATGCGTCCGGAGGGCTTGCCGCGCGACAGCGACTAATCAAGGAAGAGCACGCGATCAGGCGACGATGCCGCTCTTCAATATGTGCTCGACCCCACTATGAACGTGCCGGCGGATCACGGCCCTGGCCTGTTTCGCATCGCGTCGAAGCGCGAAATCGAAGAGTGCCTGGTGATCTTCGACCACTGGCCTGCCACGGAAACTCTGCGCCAGCATGTGATAGCGCAGGAATCGATCGAACACCGAGGACAGTGTCGCCATCAGCGTCGCGGAGTTGCAGGCTGAGACGATCGCCTGGTGGAACTCCCAGTCATAGCGAACCCATTCAATGGTGCGTGAGGCATCGCCGGCAAGAAGCCGCCGTTCCGCGGCCGCCAACTTGTGATGCGCGGCGACAATCGAGGCTTCCCACTCCAGATCACCAGCGGCGAAAGCGAGATCGAGTGCGTGAGTTTCGAGCACCACCCTGAGGTCGGCAAGTTCAAGCAGTTCGCGACGCGACGCCGGGCTGACCTCGAAACCTTTCTGTCCCTCGGCAACGACAAGATTTTCTGTCGTAAGGCGGCTAAGGATCTCCCGCAGCGGCGAGACGCTGATCGAATAGCGCTCGCGCGCCTGCTCCAGCTTGATCTTGGATCCGGGCGGCAAGATGCCGGAAATGATATCCTGGCGAATCTGCCGAAACACGACTTCGCTGACGGTTTCGGCCGTCTCCCCCGTTTTCTTCAGCATTGCGTTGCCTTGGCTCCAGTCGCGATGATTTGGAAAATCATACAGCAGAACGCCTTTCCTATGTCTTTCTTAAATATGGCAGACAATAGGATTTCGGCCGCTGTGACAATGAGGTAACGTGCTGAGAGGTAAGGTGCGGCCCACAGTTCGCATCGAAGTAGCAGAGCATCGTGATGTTGCAGCAGACAGTAAACGAGACCATCGCGGAGAGCAGCTACCGCCGCATCCGTGCCGACATCATCTTCGGCCGGCTCGCACCGGGCCAGAAACTGAAACTGGATGCCCTGAAGGAATCCTACGGCACCTCGATCAGCACATTGCGCGAGATCCTCAACCGTCTTTCCTCGGAGGGGCTGGTACTGGCGGAGGGCCAGCGAGGGTTCCAAGTATGCCCTGTCTCGGTCACCGACCTCAAGGAGATCGCCGCCTTGCGGCTGCTGCTGGAGACGCATGCGCTCGAGCAGTCCTTCGCGCAAGGCGACATGGAGTGGGAAGCGCGCCTCGTGTCGGCTCACTACAAGCTCGCCAGCCTGGAGCGACTGATGGCGACCGGTGATGCCAGCCGCGCCGAAGACTGGAAGCGATACGACTGGGAGTTTCACCAGGCGCTGATTTCGGCCTGTGGCTCGAAGCTTCTGATTGAGACGCACTCGGTCATCTTCGACAAGTATCTGCGCTATCAGATGGTCGCTCTATCCTATCGAGGCAACGTGGCGTCTCGGGAACATCAGGCGCTCCTTGATGCCGCCCTTGGACGCAATGCCGATGCGGCCAAGCAAATCCTTGCCGCGCATATCGAAGGCGGTGTCGAGCATGCGTTGGCGCGCGGTCTGCTCAAGCAGAATAGCTGAGCCTCACACCAGAATTCCGCTCAGCTCGGCCTTTATCCGCAGCAGCGCCGGCAGATAACGTGATACCATGGCGTGCATGGGCTCCTCCGTCGCCGCCAAACCGACATTAAGCGCCGCCAGCGTCTGCCCGCGAGCGCCGACCAGCGGGACAGCAATCGACCTCAGGCCGATCTCGACCTCCTGGTCGATAAAGGCGTAGCCGGCGGCCTTCACGTCCTGCAGGATGCGTTGGAGTTCTGCCACATCTGTCTGCGTTTTCGGCGTGCGCTGTGCAAGTTGTCCGGCCGACAACAGTTCCAACGCACGTTCCGACGGAAGTGCTGCCAAGAGAACACGTCCCATCGACGTGCAATAGGCGGGGAGCCGTGACCCTGGCATCAGAGCGATCGACATGACCCGACGCTGGGAGGCGCGCGCCACGTAGACGATCTCGGCATCATCGAGAATTGAGACCGAGGTGCTTTGCCCGATCTCTTCCGAGAGCCGGTCGAGCCATGGCTGGACGATACGTGGCAGCGGCATTGAGGCCAGGCATCCGGTTCCAAGCCGCAGGACGCGTGGCGTAACCGTGAAATACTTGCCGTCATAGGCGCAGTAGCCAAGTTCGGCCAAGGTCAGAAGGCATCGTCGTGTCGTGGCGCGGTCATACCCGGATATGTCGGCGGCCTCTGAGATGCTGAGACGCGGGTGCTCGGCGGTGAACGCCTCGATCACCTTCAGCCCCTTGGCGAGGCCACCCATGATGTCACGCTCCTTCACCTGCATGTGCCGTTACTCCAATGTGCGATATTCGAACAAATATTACATACCGCACAAACACGATTGCCGTCCACACCTCGCTCCCCTACAAATTGACGCGCTGCCGGTGACAGGCGGCGATGGAGGCTCAATGGACAAGACAGTGCGAAGCGTGGCCGAGGCGGTCGATGGGATTAGCGATGGAGCGGTCGTGATGATCGGCGGTTTCGGTGGCTCCGGTGCCCCGATCGAATTGATCCACGCCCTGATCGACAAGGGGCCACGGAACCTGACCGTCATCAACAACAATGCCGGCAATGGACGGATCGGTATCGCGGCGATGATTGATGCGGGCATGGTCCGCAAGATGATCTGCTCCTTCCCCCGCTCTTCCGATCCCCGCGCCTTCACAGACCGATATCTAGCCGGTGAGATCGAGCTGGAGCTTGTTCCGCAGGGTACACTTGCCGAGCGGATCCGCGCCGGCGGCGCCGGCATCCCGGCATTCTACACGCCAACAGGCTATGGCACTGAACTCGCGCAAGGCAAGGTGATCGCCGAGTTCGACGGTCGATCCTATGTGCAGGAGCGCTGGCTGAAGGCTGATTTCGCGATCGTTAAGGCGCATGTCGGCGACACGCACGGCAACCTCACCTATCGCAAGGCCGGACGTAACTTCAATCCGCTGATGTGCATGGCGGCCGCGCAGACAATTGTTCAGGTTTCGAACCTTGTGGCCCCCGGCGGCATCGACCCCGAGCAAGTCGTAACGCCCGGCATCTTCGTCGATCGCGTCGTCGAGATTGCCGATCCCAGACAGGAAGAAGAGTTGATCCGCGAGGGAGCAACACGCCCATGAGCAACGACAACAAGCTTTCGAACGCGCAGATCGCATGGCGGGCAGCACAGGACATTGCTGACGGCGCCTATGTCAATCTGGGCATCGGCTTTCCCGAGATGGTGGCGCGCTACCAGCCGCCCGGTCGGCAGGCGATTTTTCATACCGAGAACGGTATTCTCGATTTCGGGGAGGCGCCGCCGGCGGGAGAAGAGGACTGGGATCTGATCAACGCGGGCAAGCGTGCCGTAACCCTGAAGCCTGGCGCCGCTTTCTTTCACCACGCTGACAGTTTCGCGATGGTGCGTGGCGGTCATCTTGATGTCGCGATCCTCGGTGCCTACCAGGTTGCTGAGACGGGTGACCTCGCCAACTGGCGGGTGGGTTCGAAGGGAGTACCCGCCGTGGGCGGCGCGATGGACCTTGTGCATGGCGCCCGACAGGTTTTCGTCATCACCGAACACGTGACCAGGAATGGCGAGCCGAAACTCGTCGAAAAATGCACCTTTCCGCTGACCGGCGTCGGCTGCATCACCCGCGTCTATACCAGTCACGCGGTGATCGACATCACGAACGGCCGTTTCGTGCTCCGGGAAAAGCTGCCGGATCTGGCGCTCGAGGATCTGCAAGCCATGACTGGCGCACGACTTCATATAGACGGGCCGGTCGTGGATTTGATCGTACCGCAGCTTTCGGGAGGTGACGCATGACCGAAGCCTATATCTGCGACTATATCCGCACACCGATCGGCCGCTTCGGCGGCGTGCTCGCCTCCGTCAGAGCCGACGATCTCGGCGCGGTTCCTCTGCGAGAGCTGATTGCACGCAACGCCTCGGTGGATTGGGATGCGGTGGACGATGTCATCTTCGGCTGCGCCAACCAGGCCGGCGAAGACAATCGCAACGTTGCCCGCATGTCCCTCCTTCTTGCCGGCCTGCCGGCAAGCGTACCGGGCACTACGATTAACCGGCTTTGCGGATCGGGGATGGACGCGATCATTGCGGCTGCGCGGTCAATCAAGGCTGGCGAGGCTGAACTGATGATCGCTGGCGGGGTCGAAAGCATGTCGCGCGCGCCCTTTGTCATGCCCAAAGCGGATACGGCCTTTTCGCGCCATGCCGAAATTCACGACACGACCATCGGCTGGCGCTTCGTCAACCCTCTCATGAAAGAGCTTTATGGCGTCGATTCCATGCCCGAAACCGGCGAGAACGTCGCTGAAGACTATCATGTCAGCCGGCAGGATCAGGATGCCTTCGCACTGAGGTCCCAGGACAAGGCGGCGGCGGCGCAGCAAAACGGCAGACTTGCGAGGGAAATCGTCGCGGTTTCGATCCCGCAGCGCAAGGGCGAGCCTGTCGTCTTCGATCGGGACGAGCATCCTCGCACCACCACGCTCGAGGCGCTGGCCAAGCTCGGGACACCATTCAAGCGCGAGGGCGGAACCGTCACCGCGGGCAATGCATCGGGCGTCAACGACGGCGCCGCAGCGCTGATCATCGCTTCGGAAACGGCCATCAAGAAATACGGCCTGACACCGATCGCCCGCATTCTCGGTGGGGCATCAGCCGGTGTGCCCCCTCGCGTCATGGGCATCGGCCCGGTGCCGGCTTCGCAAAAGCTGATGGCTCGGCTGTCGATGACCCAGCAACAATTCGACGTCATCGAACTCAACGAGGCTTTTGCCAGCCAGGGCCTGGCGGTGTTGCGCCAACTCGGCATCGCCGACGACGACCCGCGCGTCAACCGCAACGGCGGCGCCATCGCACTCGGCCACCCGCTTGGCATGTCGGGCGCGCGCATCACAGGCACGGCGGCCTTGGAGATGGCAGCAGGCGGGGGGCGCTTCGGCCTTGCAACCATGTGCGTCGGCGTCGGCCAGGGAATTGCGATCGCGTTGGAGCGCGTATGACGCGCGATCGCGTTATGGGAAGAGGACGCTGGGAGGACACATGCGTACCAAAGTCGCCATTATCGGCTCGGGGCCGGCAGGGTTGTTGCTCGGCCAGCTACTGACCGAAGCCGGCATCGACAACATCATACTCGATCGTGTGGCAAAAGATTACATTTTGCGCCGTGTGCGAGCGGGTGTGCTGGAAGAAGGCACCGTCGGCCTTATGGACAGGGCGAAATCCGGCGCCCGCATGCATGCCGAAGGGCTGCTCCATGATGGCTTTTCTCTCGCCTTCGATGGCCGCGACCATCGCATCGATCTCGTTGACTTGAGCGGTGGAAAGCGCGTGATGGTTTATGGCCAGACGGAGCTGACCCGCGACCTGATGGCACACCGCCAGCCAAGCGGCGCGCCGTCCATCTACGAGGCGGCCAATGTCACGCCGTACGATTTCGACGGCGATACTCCGTTTGTCACCTATGAGAAGGATGGGCTTACTCATCGCATCGACTGCGATTTCATTGCCGGATGCGACGGTTTCCACGGCGTGAGCCGCAAGGCGGTGCAGGAGCGGTCGATCCGCACCTTCGAAAAGATCTATCCCTTCGGCTGGCTCGGCATTCTGGCCGATGTCGCACCTGTCAGTCACGAGCTTGTCTACGCTAACCATCCGCGCGGCTTTGCGCTCTGTTCGATGCGCTCGCAGACGCGCAGCCGCTATTACATCCAGGCTCCGCTCGATGTAAAAATCGAGGACTGGAGCGACGAGCGTTTCTGGGACGAGCTTCGCCGCCGCCTGCCCGTGCATCATGCCGAAGCGCTGCAGACCGCCCCGTCCTTCGAAAAGTCGATTGCCCCGCTTCGCTCCTTCGTTGCCGAGCCCATGCGTTTTGGCAGGCTGTTTCTCGCTGGCGACGCGGCCCATATCGTCCCGCCGACAGGCGCCAAGGGTCTGAACCTTGCGGCCAGCGACGTGCACTACCTGTTCTCAGGCCTTTCGGAATATTACGTGGAGCGTTCGCGCGCCGGGATCGACGCCTATTCGCAACGTGCGCTGTCGCGTGTCTGGAAGGCAGTCCGGTTTTCTTGGTGGATGACGACCATGTTGCATCGGTTCCCCGATACCGACGACTTCGGCCAGAAGATCCAGGAAGCGGAACTCGACTATCTCACGCATTCCAATGCCGCAGCGACGGTGCTGGCCGAAAACTACGTAGGATTGCCGCTTTAAGCGCCCAGCTTTGAGCTGGGTACGCCGGAAGCCACCTCCATGGCCGCCTCGCGAATGGTCTGCATCAGGATCGAAAGCGGCAGCGACGGGACGGCGTCGTTGCGCATGGTCAGCCCCACGGGACCCTTGGTTTCGCTTGTGTCGATCGGCAGCACCGCCAACGCGCCATCCTCGATGTCGCTGGCAACGACACCGGCGGAGATGATCCAGATGGCATCGCTTGCCCGAACGAAGGCGCGGCCAAAGCTGTCAGAAACCGTTTCGATCTGGTTCGGAAGGCTAGGTACACCGTTGGCGATCAGCAACCCCTCGACGAATGGGCGGATGATCGAGGCACGGGTCGGCATAAGGACCGTGTAGTCACTGAGTGCATTGAAGTGCGACTGCCTGGCCTTCAGCAGCGGATGGCCGGCTCGCACAGCGAAGACCACCTGCTCCGAGTAGAGATGCTCGAAAGAAAATCCGGTCATCTTTTCCGGCCCGGCGAGACGCCCCACCACAAGGTCGAGATCGCCGACGCGAAGCTGCTCAAGAAGCACGGCATTCTCGCCGGTGACGATCTTCAGGCGGCTCCAGGTGTTCTCCTTCAAAAACAGTTGCATCGCCCGCGGCATGATCCTCGTCGATACCGTCGGCAAGGCCCCGATGCGGATCGGTGGCGCGTCGCCGATCCGCTCTTGCGTGACCGAATCAAGCCCCTGCCGCAGTGCCGTCAGCGCCGCGCCGGCGTGTTTCAGAAAAACCTCGCCGTATCGCGTGATCTTGATGCCGCGGCCGTCGCGCTCAAAGACTTCGACGCCCAGCACGCCTTCAAGCTCTCGGATCGTCTTGGTCACGGCGGGTTGGCTGACATGCAGCAGCTCTGCCGCTTTCATCACGCTTTTCTGGCGCGCGACCTCGACAAAGGTTTGCAGATGGCGGAACTTTATACGGCTGTCGATCATCTCATACATAACTCTGAAGTTATAGGATCGCCACGAAATATCATTTTACCTAACCAGATTAAACATTCAATTTCCTGTCAGGAGGAGTTTCCAGTGCAGTTTGCCCGCGTCAACGACATCGCGATCCACTACCAGGTTATCGGCGGACCGGCCGACAAGCCGGTTCTTGTCTTTGCGAATTCGCTTGGCACCGATTTCCGCATCTGGCGCGACGTGATTGTCCGGCTGGCAGGCGATTTCGCCATTCTGCTCTACGACAAGCGCGGCCACGGCCTCTCAGATGTCGGCCAGACGCCCTACACGATCGAGGACCACGCATCGGACCTGATCGGCCTCATAGAAACGCTTGAGATCAAGAAAGCCATCATCTGCGGCCTCTCGGTCGGCGGGTTGATTGCCCAGTCGCTTTACCAGCAGCGGCCTGATCTCGTCAGCGCTCTCATCCTCTGCGACACCGCCCACAAGATCGGCACCGCCGACAGCTGGAACGCGCGCATCTCGGCCATCGAACAAAATGGCATCGACAGCATGTGCGATGCCATCATGGAGCGCTGGTTCACACCGGCTTTCCGCCGCCCCGAAAACACGGCCTACAACGGCTACTGCAACATGCTCGTCCGCCAGCCGGTGGCCGGCTACGTCGCGACGTGCGCCGCCGTGCGTGACGCTGATTTTACCGAAGTGGCGAAGACCATTTCAGTACCGACGATCTGCATCGTTGGCGATCAGGACGGCTCGACGCCGCCCGACCTTGTCAAATCGCTGGCGCAATTGATTCCCAACGCCCGCTACGAGATCATCCGCGATGCCGGCCATATTCCCTGCGTCGAACAGCCCGAGGCGCTGACGGCGGTGATCCGCGCATTCATCGATTTCGCATTAGATGGAAAAACTCATGAGTGACACTCCGCTTGCCTCCGAGCGCTACAGGCAAGGCATGGCGACCCGCCGCGCCGTTTTGGGCGATAACCATGTCGATCGTGCAGAAGCCGCCTCGACGGCGTTCGACAAACCGTTTCAGGACCTCATTACCGAAGCCGCCTGGGGCCACGTCTGGTCGCGCCCGGGGTTGACCAAGCGCGAGCGCTCGATCGTCACGATCGCGCTGCTCGCGGCACTTGGGCAGGACGACGAAGTGGCCATGCACGTGCGCGCTACCGCCAATACCGGGGCCAGCCGAGACGATATCTGCGAGGCGCTGCTGCACGTCGCGATCTATGCAGGCGTCCCAGCCGCCAATCATGCGATCAAGATCGCCAAGCAGGCCTTCGAACAGATGGACGCCGAAAAGGCGGCTTGAGAGGAAGAAGTCATGTCCGAAATACCGAACCGCAAGCCCGAGACGGGCGCCTTCTTCGCCCGAGATCTCAGCTGGCATCCGCCAGCTTATGCGCCCGGCTACAAGACATCCGTCCTACGCTCGCCGAAGCGCGCGCTTCTCTCGCTCGATGGCACGATCTCGGAGATCACGGGGCCTGTCTTCGGCCACGCGATGATCGGCGAACTCGACAACGACCTGCTTCACAACTTCGCGAAGCCTGGCGAGAGCGCCATCGGCGAACGCATCATCGTCCATGGTCAGGTGCTCGATGAACGTGGACGGCCTCAGGCCGGTGTGCTGGTCGAGTTCTGGCAAGCGAATGCCGGCGGGCGATACCGTCACAAGAAGGAAAGCTACCTGGCGGCGATCGATCCGAATTTCGGCGGCTGCGGGCGCGCGATTACCGATGAGGACGGCCGCTATTTCTTCCGCACGGTGAGGCCCGGCGCCTATCCATGGCCGAACGGCGTCAACGACTGGCGCCCGGCGCATATCCACTTTTCGATATTCGGCCACGGTTTCTCGCAGCGCCTGATCACCCAAATGTACTTCGAGGGCGACCCGATGATCTGGAAGTGTCCGATCGTCGGCACCATCCCCGACAAGGCCGCCATCGAACAGCTGATCGCACCGATGGATTGGGGCAACACCATCCCCATGGACAGCCGAGCCTACAGGTTCGACATCGTGCTGCGCGGGCGGCGATCGACGATGTTCGAAAACAAGCTGGAGGGTAATTGATGGCCCAGGAATTGCGCTATCTCAAGGAAACGCCGTCGCAGACGGCTGGCCCATACGTCCATATCGGCTTGACCCCGAACTTCTGCGACATCGGGGGCGTGTACGAACGCGATCTCGGCGTCGCGATGGTCAACGACAAGACAACAGGCGAGCGGATCACCGTCACCGGCCGTATTTTCGATGGGGCAAGCGCGCTGGTGCGCGATGCCGTCATCGAGATCTGGCAGGCTGACAGCGCCGGGATCTACAATAGCCCGTCGGAAATGCGCGGCACCGCCGATCCGAATTTTACCGGCTGGGGCCGATGCCCCACTCGTGCCGAGGATGGCGTCTTTAGCTTCGATACCGTTAAGCCGGGGAAAGTCCCCTTCAAGGACGGGCGCAGGCAAGCGCCGCATATCAACTTCTGGATTGTCGCGCGCGGCATCAATATCGGCCTGCAGACACGCATGTACTTCCCTGAGGAAACCGAGGCGAACGGCGCCGACCCGCTGCTTCAGCGCATCGAACACAGGGATCGCGTCGCAACGCTTATTGCCGCACGCGATGGTTCTACCTATACGTTCGACATCCGGCTGCAGGGAGAAAACGAGACCGTCTTTCTCGACATCTGACGACGGTGGGGAACGGGTCATTCCGCATCCGCTGATGACCACGAACGATGAGACGACACATGGGCGCGACTGCCTTCGATCACCCATTTCTTTCCGGCCTTGTCGGCGACGAGGAGACATCGGCCTGGTTCACGGCCGAAGCCGATATTCGCGCGATGTTGCAATTCGAGGCGGCACTTGCGCGCGCCGAGGCAATCCATGGCGTCATCCCTGAGCCTGCAGCGCAGACGATTTCCGCCGCCTGCGCCGCCTTGAGCACTGACGTTCCCGCTCTTCGCGCCGCTACTGCCCGCGACGGCGTCGTCGTTCCCGAACTCGTTCGCCAGCTGCGTGCCGCCATCGGCGACGCGTCCCCTCACGTCCATGTCGGCGCCACGAGCCAAGATGTCATCGATAGCAGCCTGATGTTGAGGCTGAAGCCCGTCGCATTCGTTTTCGCAGCCCGTCTTGCGGCACTTGAGCTGCGTTTCACGGAGCTCCACCAAGCCTTCGGCGACAGGCCGCTGATGGGCCGGACCCGCATGCAGGCGGCAATTCCCATCACTGTCGCCGACCGGCTGCGCGCATGGCACGCGCCTCTGGGCGGCTACCGCGAGACACTGACTGCGCTGCGCTTTCCCCTGCAGTTCGGAGGGGCGGCCGGGACGCTCGATAAACTCGGCGAAAAGGCAGCAACGGTGCGGAGCTCGCTGGCACAAGAGCTTGGTCTCGTCGATATCCAGCAATGGCAGAGCCAACGGGCCGTCATCGCGGAATTTGCCGGTCTGCTCACGCAGATTTCGGGCAACCTCGGCAAGTTCGGCCAGGACGTCGCGCTGATGGCGCAGGCCGGAGACGAGATCGGCCTGACGGGTGGTGGCGCGTCATCCGCCATGGCGCACAAGCAGAACCCGGTCGCGGCCGAGACGCTGGTAGCACTGGCGCGCTTCAACGCGACACAGATATCCGCGATCCACCATTCGATGGTGCATGAACAGGAGCGCTCCGGTGCGGCCTGGACGCTCGAATGGCTGGTCCTGCCACAGATGGCAATTTCCACGGGTGCCGCGCTGCGGCTGGCGCACGAACTGGCGGGCAATGTAAGCCGCCTGGGATCCGCTGATCCATAACCCACAGGACATGACTTGAGGCCTTTATTTCATTTTACATTACCGTTTTGCATGACAAACTGGCCTGAAAACTAAGGCGTTGGAGTCGCCTAAAAGGGAGAGAGAAGAATGAGGAAGCTGCTTCTGGCCGCCGCCGCGGCCCTGCTCATGGGTTCGGGCGCTTATGCCGACACGATCAAGGTCGGCGTAGTGGGGCCGTTCTCCGGTCCGTTCGCCTTGCAGGGCAAGAATTTCAAGGCCGGGATCGACGCCTACATGGCGACCAACGGAAACAAGGTCGGCGATAACACGGTCGAGATCATCTATCGCGACCTCCCGGCCGCCGACCCCGCGCAGTCGAAGTCGCTCGCCCAGGAGATGGTGGTCAAGGAAAAGGTCCAGTATCTGGCTGGCTTCTATTTCACCCCTGATGCGATGGCCGTCACGCCGATCCTGAAGCAGGCCAATACGCCGCTGGTGGTCATGAACGCTGCGACCTCTGCTATCGTCACAAAGAGCCCGTTGGTCGTGCGCACCTCCTTTACAACTTGGCAGACATCGACACCGATGGCGCAGGTTGCCTTTGACAAGGGCGTCAAAAAGATCATCTCGGTAGTCAGCGACTACGGACCGGGCGTCGACGCCGAAAACGCCTTCAAGGCGGGCTTTGAGAAGGCGGGCGGCGAAGTCGTCGAGGCGATCCGCATGCCGCTTGCGACCAACGATTTCAGCCCGATCATGCAGCGCATCAAGGATTCCGGCGCTCAAGGGGTTTTCGCCTTCCTGCCGTCAGGCCCGACGACGCTCGGCTTCGTCAAGGCCTATAACGAGAACGGGCTGAAGGGCGCCAATATCCAGCTCTTCGCCCCCGGCGACCTGACGCAGGAATCCGACCTGCCGGCGCTCGGCGATGCGGCACTCGGCATGCTCACCACCTTCCACTACGCTGTCTCGCACGATTCCCCTGAGAACAAGGCTTTCGTCGAGGCGGCCAACAAGGCGATCGGTAACCCGGCGGAACTCACCTTCCCTGCTGTCGGCGCCTATGACGGCATGCATGTCATCTACAAGATGATCGAAGCGACCGGCGGCAAGCAGGATGCGCAAAAAGCTGTCGACGCGGTCAAGGGCCTTACCTGGACCAGCCCGCGCGGTCCTGTTTCCATCGATCCCGAGAGCCGCCACATCACGCAGAACATCTATCTGCGCGAGGTTGCCAAGGGTGACGACGGCAAGTTCATCAACAAGGAAATCCAGACCTTCGAGAAGCAGGGCGATCCGGGCCTTGCTGCTATGAAGTGAGCAACGCCGCCGGCGGGCCTTTGCGTCCGTAGCCCCTCACCCTACCCTCTCCCCGCTGGGAGGAGGAGAACGAGTGGCTAACTCAGAAATCCCTTCTCCCCTGGGGGAGAAGGTGCGGGCAGGCAGATGGGGGGGGGGCGCGGGCACCTCGCTATCTTGATCGCCGCCTGCCGATAACAAGGACCATACCGAACCCATGCAAACTGTCTTCAGCATAGCCGTCGACGCGCTCGCCTATGGCATGGTGCTGTTCGTGATCTCGATCGGCCTTTCGGTGACCATGGGCCTGATGCGGGTCGTCAACCTCGCGCACGGCGCCTTTGCGATGATCGGTGGCTATATTGCCTCCTATGCGGTGCGCGACCTTGGGCTTGGTTATGGCATCGGCGTCATCGCCGCCGTGGTCGGCACGATCATCATTGCCATTCCGATGGAGCGTTTCCTTTATCGCCGCATATACGGGGCGCCTGAGTTGACGCAGGTGCTGATGACGATCGGCATCACCTTTTGCATCATCGGCATCGCCAACTATGCGATGGGGCCGACGCTGAAAACCATTCCGCTGCCTGAAGGCCTACAGGGCTCCGCCAATCTGGGCTTCCGCACCATCCCGGTTCACCGGCTCTTCGCGATCGTTTGCGGCCTTGGCGTCGCCGTAGCACTTTGGTTCACGATCGAACGCACGAGCTTCGGGGTGAAACTGCGGGCCTCGGTCGACAATGCCGCCATGGCCGCGGCACTTGGAGTGCGAACCGAAATCA
The DNA here is from genome assembly GCF_030380805.1 of Rhizobium sp. S163. Lineage (NCBI taxonomy): Bacteria > Pseudomonadati > Pseudomonadota > Alphaproteobacteria > Hyphomicrobiales > Rhizobiaceae > Rhizobium > Rhizobium sp. S163. Next base: position 240,917 of record NZ_JAUDSA010000007.1, read on the forward strand.
TATACGCGCTGAGTTTTGCTGTCGCCGTCGGCCTCGCCGCCTTCGGCGGCGTCGTGGGAGCCGAACTGCTGCCGGTCGAGCCCTATTACGCGCTGCGCTATATGGTGACTTTCCTGGTCGTCGTCTCGGTCGGCGGCGCTGGCTCGATCCCCGGTGCGTTGATCGCCTGCCTGGTGCTTGGCGGCATCGACACGACCGGCCGATACCTGATGCCCGAGTTCGGCGAGTTTTTCTTCTATCTCGCCGTTATCGCCATCATCTGCATTTTCCCGCGCGGCTTTGCCGGAAGGGCGAAATAGGGTGACGCTCGCCATGAATACCAGTACCGACACGACCGCTGCTGCTGTCCGACGTCACCGCTCCGCGGGACGCGATCTCGCGGGCATCGCCGTAATCATTCTGCTTGCCGGAATCGGCTACGTGCTGTTTCCCGACAATCTGGCGCTTTTGACGCGCATCATCGCCATTGCGCTGCTGGTGCTGTCGCTCGACCTCGTCACCGGCTATTGCGGCATCGCCACACTCGGCCACGCCGCGCTGTTCGGCAGCGGCGCCTATGCGGCGGGGATCGTATCCGCTCATTATGGCATCACCGATCCGCTGTTGATGACGCTGGCAGGGATCCTGGGCGGCGCGGTCGCGGGGCTGATCTGTGGCGCGATCATCCTGCGTGCCCATGGGTTGCCGCAGCTGGTACTGTCGATCGCGCTGATCAACCTCTTCCACGAGTTGGCCAACAAGGCCTCCTCCTGGACGGGCGGCAGCGACGGCCTGTCCGGCATTTCCGCCGATCCTTTGCTCGGCTATTTCGAGTTCGATCTCTATGGCCACACCGCCTATGTATTCGGCGTCGTGCTGTTACTTGCCGTTTTCATATTGCTGCGCCTGCTGGTGCGCTCTCCCTTCGGCATGCTCTGCCGTGGTATCAAGGAAGACCCGCTGCGCATCAAGGCGATGGGCGCATCGCCCAAGGTCGCGCTGATGAAAATGTATGTGATATCGGGCGCGGTCGCCGGGGTTGGCGGGGCGCTGACCGCGATCTCGACCCAGGTCGTCGGCCTCGACAGCCTGTCCTTCACCCTCTCGGCCGAAAGCCTCGTCATGCTCGTGCTCGGCGGCACCGGCTCGCTGTTCGGCGCGCTCTCGGGAACCGTGATCTTCATGCTGTTTGAGGATTACGTGTCGGCCGCCAATCCCTTCCACTGGCTGACCATGGTCGGCGCGCTGCTGATTGTCGTCGTACTCTTCGCACCGAAGGGCATTTACGGAACGGCCGCCGCCCTGCTTTCGCGACGCAAGGAGGCTGCGGAATGAGCGCCGTCTTCGAAGTCGCCAACCTGAAGAAATCCTTCGGCGGCCTAGCCGTCACCAACGACGTCTCGATCTCGATGCAGCCGGGCGACCGCGTCGCGCTGATCGGCCCGAACGGCGCGGGCAAGACCACCTTCGTCAATCTTGTCACCGGCAATCTGGCGCCCGATTCCGGTGATGTCCGCCTGGGGGGCGAGACCGTGACCCGGGTGGATGCGGCCGGCCGCGTCAAGCGTGGACTGGTCCGCTCCTTCCAGGTCACCCGGCTTTTCCAGGACATGACGTCGGCCGAGCACGTCGCGCTTGCTATCCTGCAGCGAGACGGACGGACGGGCCGCATGTTCGGCAACTTCCTATCGATGCCCGGTGTCATGGACGAGGTGACCGGCATGCTGCACACGCTGGGCCTCGAGAACCTGATGCACCGCAAGGTCAACGAGATCGCCTACGGCCAGCAGCGCCTGCTGGAGATCGCCGTCGCCATGGCGCTTAAGCCTAAGGTTCTCCTGCTCGACGAACCAGCCGCCGGCGTGCCACAGAGCGACACCGGACGTATCGAACAGGCGTTGGCAGACCTGCCTGCCGATCTTGCCGTGCTAATGATCGAGCACGACATGGACCTCGTCTTTCGCTTCGCCAAGCGTGTGATTGTGCTCGCCGCCGGCGCCATCATTTTCGACGGTTCGCCCGCCGATGTCACTCGGGATGCCCGCGTGCGCGAAGCCTATCTTGGGAGCTATGCCAATGCCAGCGACGTCGCTTGAGGTCGAGAACCTGTCGGCCGGATATGGCCCTACCCGCGTCCTCGAACAGGTTTCCTTCTCGGTTCCAGCCGGGGCGCGCCTTGCGGTGCTCGGCCGCAACGGCATGGGCAAAACCACGCTGCTTGCGACGCTTGCCGGCCAGACGAGACGCTACGATGGACGCATCAGGCTTGGCTCCGCCGATGTCACGGCGATGCCGAGCGCGTCGAGAGCGCACAGCGGATTGGGCTATGTGCCGCAGGCGCGCTGCATCTTCCCGACACTGACAGTCGAGGAGAACCTCTTCGTTGGCCTGAAGGGACGCCCCAGGACGGCGCTGGAGGAGGCATACCAGATGTTTCCGCGTCTCAAGGAGCGCCGCCGCAATCTCGGCAACCAGCTTTCCGGCGGCGAGCAGCAAATGCTTTCCACCGCGCGCTCCATTCTCGGCAGACCCTCGGTACTGTTGTTGGACGAGCCGTTGGAGGGGCTGGCGCCCGTCATATGCGAAGAACTGATGATGGCTTTCTCCCAACTTGCCAAGACCGGCGACATGACCATCCTGCTCGTCGAGCAGCGCATCCAAAGCGCGCTGGAATTCGCCGATCAGGTGATTATTCTGGAACGAGGGCGGCTTGCCTGGAGCGGCACACCGCAAGCGCTGTCGCAGGACCACGTGGCTGTAGAACGATTGCTCGGTGTCGGCGGCCTCCATTGATCGTTGAGAGTAGCAATCATTCGATGAAAATGGGCTCGTGGTTACTTGGTTTTCTCGGTTCCATTGGGCGTGGTGACCTGCGTCTGGCCGCTGCCGCTACCACTCGGCGTAGGCGACGTGTCTGTGGCCTCAGGGGGACGACTGCTGCCGTCGGCTGCGTTGTTGTCGAAAGCGCCGGGCCCCGATGGCTGTGAATTGATCGGATCGGGCTTTGTTGACGCCGTCTGACCAGCGTCCCGATCAATGCTCTCGCCCCAAATTTCCACCCCCCCCCAAGCGAGCAGTGCTAACAGCATGCCACAAACGAGAACGATGAAAACCGGCTTGCCATAACTGCCCTGACGGGCCTCCGTGGCGGTTTCTGTGACACTCGGGGGTCCGGCGTCGTTGTTTTTCATGACCATGCTCAGCCTCCTGTAGAAGCTCGCTCACAACAGGACCACTCCTGTCGCTTCTTCGTGAACGAGCCTGGAATACCGGGCAACCCGCTCGCGACGCGATCGTTAGAGAACAACGCCCACGGCGATAAAAGGTCCCGGCATTTCTCACAAATAGGACTGACGGTTGGAGCAATGCCCATCAAGGCCGGGTCAGAGCGTAAGACCTGCCGATAGTGATCAAGGCTCGATCGAGGCGTCGGCGAGACGTGTTCCAGACGAGAACTTTGCTACTGGAAGCACACCAAATCCCGAAATTGATCCGGTATCTACATCTGCAAACGCCCGTTCGGGCATCCAACACCTTTGCATACCATCTCAACCCAGACGCGCCTTCGGAACTCTTAAGCAAAGCCGACGTTAGACGATCGCAAACTATGCATATCAATTGGAGAATTCATCATGGGTCGCGGCATTCTACTCTGGCTTCTTGGCGTTCCACTGCCGATCATCATCCTCCTCGCTATCTTCATGCGTTAGGAGAAGAACGATGTCTCTTTCGCAAACACAGGGCACGCTTCCAGTCGAATCCTCCAAATCCGCCGTGTCATGGGGCCCTATTTTAGGTGGTGCCTTTGCCGCAGTTGGCGTTACCCTCATCCTTTTACTCCTTGGGTCTGGCGTTGGCTTGACGATGGTATCGCCATGGTCGGGTGAGAGCAGTTCGGCAGCAACGGTCGGCGTAACAGCTGCGATCTGGCTCATTGTTGTACAGTGGCTCTCGTCGGCCCTTGGCGGCTACCTGACTGGACGGCTGCGCACGAAATGGGCGGCCATCCATACGGAAGAAGTGTTCTTCCGCGATACGGCCCACGGTTTTATCAGTTGGGCTGTGGCGACCGTGTTCGTGGTCGGTTTTCTTGCTTCGTCGCTGACCTCGCTTGCCAGCGCAGGGGCAAGTGCCGCGGGTGTGGCGGTTACCGCGGCCGGCACAGCAGGAACGGCTGCTGCGGCGTCTTCGACCTCGACATTGCCAGATCTCTCAACGTCCTACTTCACCGACGCCCTTTTGCGGCCCGAGCGCGTTAGCGCGAATGCTTCAAGGGATGACGGCGCGGCTGCGGCCGAGGTTTCGCGAATTCTACTGAACGATGCCGCAAAGGGCGAAGTACCGGAGAGTGACAAGAGCTACATCGCGAACATCGTTGCCGCTCGCACCGGATTGTCGGAGACAGACGCCCGTGCCCGCGTTGATACCGTGTTGAAGCAGATCGACGATGCCAGGGTCGCCACTCAGGCTGCCGCCGACAAGGCTCGCAAGGCTGCCGCCACAACGGCGCTCATCGGATCGATCTCGCTCCTTATCGGCGCTTTCATCTCGAGTGCCGCTGCCGCCCTCGGCGGTCGCCAGCGCGACGATGACGAGGATATCCTCCTGACGAGCCGCGGACCGCTTGTCTAAATTCGGAACCGAAACCGCCCCATCGAAAGTTCGCGTCGATGGGGCTGTTAGTTAGATGCATATTCAGCAGAGTTTGTCGCGCTGCTTGGCGTAAACAAACATAAAATGAGGTGGCAGCTACGACTGTCGCGACCGTGCGGATCTTTCAACTCATCGAGGACGGGATGACCGATCCATCGGATTTGTCTCGGGACCACGGCATGCGCGCAATTTGAATGTTAGTGCGCTAGGAGAGTGCCACCGATGCGGAAGGGAGCCGACACGACCGCACCCACGCCATTGAGCACTACAGCACCCGTACCAGCAACAGTGTTTTCGTTACCCGTATTCTGAAGCTGAGGATAAACAGCCGCCAACGCCGCAAAACGGTCGTGGTTTGTGCCTCCGACGGACGGCAGCGACGAAATGTCTATGACTTCCAAATTCTCCTCTTTCGCTAGTTTCTTGGTTCTGGGGTCGGCGATATCGAGCGATCCGGCAGTAGCCGCTGACCCTGCCAATCGCTTGGAAAGAGCAAGCGCCAAATCATCTTTCGATGCGAGGATGACCATCGGGTGGGAAAGTGGTTTGGTTGCAGCAAGCTGCTTTCTTAGGAGGTCGACATCAATGTCGGGAGCAGCTAGCACGACCTGGTCAATCTTGCCAAGCACGTCCTCTCGCCCCATTAGGCTAAGTTGCCGAATTGACTCCACTGCCAACCAAGCGCCCATACTGTGTGCCAGCAACGTGGTTCTGACGTTGGATTTTCCGAGATCGGTGAGAACTGAGACGAGGTCGTCGCGGGCAAATGCTGCTGAGTCTCGGTCAGCGACATATCCGGTGATGGTGGCCTGAGACGGCCAATCAAAAAGAATTGGCGAGCCGCTCACGCCGGAATCGGCCGACATTTGAGCAAGGCGAAAGAGCGCTTCTTGGTAGTTGTAGTTGTAACCATGGATGAAGATGCCTGCCGACTGAGCCGAGGCTCCGTTGGAGTGGGCTGCAGCGACAAACTGGTCCCTAGTGAGATCTTTTCTTTCAACAACGGCAAATGATTTTCTCGGATCGGGCTTTCCTTTAGGCCACTCGATCTCCGGAGGCTTGTGTGCAGGAGGGATGGCGATCGTTACCTCGCGATACCGCAGTCTATCGGCACGCCCGGCTGTGAACGCATAGGAAGGACTGTCTGCTGGAACGCGGACCGAGGCTACAAGGATGGTAACGGTCTTTTGCCCCGCTGGCTTGGTAACCAGCGCCAGGGTCTCAGGCCCCGGGCGGGCGCAAGACGACAATACAAGTAGAACAAAAAGGATCGCAATACGCATAGGACCTCGGCTGAAAAACCGTTAGGTACCTACATCGCTTGCCACCAATTGGAATAGCGGACCGACCCGGGTTCACCTGAATTGGCGAGCTGTTGCCGTTCGGTCACGCCGCAATCGGAGAAAATGCAACCACTCTGCAGCCTGCACCCCGCGGCGTGACTTGCCCCCACTCCAGCAGCCGCAGTTGCGCCTACGAGAAACCCTTCAGGCTCCCACTCAAAAGTCTGGATTTCGTCAGTGGGCGCCAGGATTTGCTCGTATGCTTGCGCACCAGCGTGACGTCAATTGACGACGACCATCGCTCCCTGATCTGCTAAATGTCGATAGCCATCGTTCACAACACCTTGTCCAGCGTGATCGGCAGGTCACGCACCCGGATGCCGGTCGCGTTGTAAACTGCGTTCGCAACGGCCGCGCCGACCCCGGTAATGCCGATCTCGCCGATCCCGCGAGCACCCATCGGCGCCTGCGGATCGGGTATGTTTGTGTAAAGTATGTCGATCTTAGGAACGTCCATCTGCACCGGCACGTGATATTCGGCCAGCGAGGCATTGACTATCCGGCCGGTCCGCTCATCGAAATTTGTCTCTTCCGTAAGCGCCAGGCCAATGCCCATCACGATGCCCCCCTTGAACTGGCTGGTTGCCGTCTTGGCATTTAGTATCTGCCCGGCGTCGAAGGATCCGAGAAAACGCGACACACGGATTTCTCCCGTTACAGCACTAACCCGCACCTCACAAAACTGAGCGCCGTAAGAGTGCATGGAGAAAGCCTCCATTTCCGCCGGTGGCGGTGCCTCTGCCTGACAGACCAATTCAGAGCGTCCGGCACGGTTGAGAATAGACTGATAGCTCTCAAACCGGCTTTGATCGTCGCGATGACTTAGGCCACCGTCGCGTGTCTCGACATCGGCGAGCGACAGGCCAGCCAATGGCGAGTCGTTACCAGCGAGCTTGATCAATTCCTCGACAAAGACTTCAGTCGCCGCAATCACCGCACCACCGATCGATGCCGTTTGCGTCGATCCACCCGCAATTACGCCACGCGGTAAGCTGCTGTCGCCATATTCAAAGGTGACGTCCGCCATCGACACCCCGAGGCGGGCCGCGATATGTTGAGCTTGGGCTGTCGCAGTGCCCATCCCCATGTCATGCACGGCGGTCGATACGGTTACGTGACCATCTGCTGTCAACCTGATCTTCGCCGCGCCACCAGGGAAGCGATGGTAGGGATAGGTCGCGGTTGCGCAACCCATGCCAATGAGCCATTCGCCTTCGCGTCTTTCCCGCGGCGTTCGGCTGCGGTCACGCCATCCAAAAATCTCCGCTCCTTTCCCATAAGCTTCGGTCAGGTAGCGCGACGAAAATGCCTTGCCGGTGGTCGGGTCTTTTTCCGGCTCGATCCGGCGACGCAGTTCGATCGGATCGAGGCCAAGTTTTTCCGCCAGCTCGTCGATTGCACATTCGAGCGCGAAGGTCCCGACGGACTCACCCGGCGCGCGCATGAAGGTGTTGGCGAGCATGTCCATGTCGGCGACATCCTGAGCAAGCTTGAACGTCTTTGCCGCGTAGAGATGCCGGGCGGGGAAAGTAAACTGCTCTGGACAGGAGTTGTGCAGGGTCATCGCAGCGGTGCCGGTATGGATCAGTGCATCCAGCGTACCATCGGCCCGAGCGCCGAGCGCCACCCGCTGTTCCGTCACCGTGCGGCCACCGACGACGCGGAACACGCCTTCGCGTGACAGCATGATGCGCACCGGCCGCTCGGCCAGTTTCGAGGCAGCGATGGCGAGGATCTGATGATCCCACAGACATTTGCCCCCGAAGCCGCCACCGACATAGGGCGAGGTGACGCGCACCTTGCCGGGTTCCAGACCGAAAATATCGCCGAGTTGGCCAGCAGTCAGATCAAGCAACTGGCTGGCATCATGCAAGTGCAGCGCATCGCCCTTCCAGGCAACCGTCGCCGCATGCAGTTCGATGGCATTGTGGTTGTGCCGCGGGGTCCGATAGGTCAGGTCGACCTTGAACTCGGCATTGGCGAGCGCTTTTTCGGCATCGCCGATCTCCAGCACCGGCGGCTGACCAAGCAGCGTTTCCAACTGCCGCGGCGTTTGTTTCGCCTCATCGAACGAAGTCACGGCAGGCAGGCTTGCGTAGCTCGCCTTGATCAGCGAGGCGGCATAATCCGCCTGCTCCTGTGTTTCGGCCAGAACCAGCGCGATTGGCTGGCCGTTCCAGTGGATCTCGTCATTCTGCATCACCGGCAGGTCGCTGGCGCCCGCGGCCGTCGGAGAGGACATCATCAACGACGGCGCCTTCATGCGCGGTGCATTGTGATAGGTCATGACAAGGATGACGCCCGGGGCCGCTTCCGCAGCCATCACGTCGAGCTCCGTGATTTTGCCGCGCGCGACGCTGCTGAAGGCGAGAGCCGCATAACTGATGTTTTCATAGGCAAACTCCGCGGCAAAACGCGCCTTTCCCTGCACTTTCAGCGGACCGTCGACGCGCGAGACGGGCTGTCCGAGAGCACCATGTTTGCGCAAAATCGGATCGGGCGTGACGGCAGGCTGCCAGCGGCCGGGTTTGCCTTTATCGGCTTCAGGTTGGACGCTCATGCGTTGTCTCCCTTCAATTCGTCAAGCACGGCGACAATTGTGCGTTTCGCCAATTCAATCTTAAAGCCATTGTCGCCAAGAGCGACGGCATCGGCGAGTTCGGCTTCGGCGGAATCTCGGAAGCTCTCCGTACCGGCCACCTGCCCCTTCAGCGCAAGTTCCGCCTTCGTGGCTCGCCATGGCTTGTGGGCAACGCCGCCGAGCGCAAGGCGCACGTCACGCACCTTGCCCGCTTCGTCGATGTCGAGCGCAGCGGCGACCGATATAAGCGCGAAAGCATAGCTGGCGCGGTCGCGAACCTTTCTGTAGGTCGAGCGACGCGCAAAATCGAGTGGCGGGATTTCGATCGCGGTGATCAGTTCATCAGGCTGCAGTTCCGTTTCAATCTCTGGCCGATCGCCTGGCAGACGGTGCAGTTTGGCCAGCGGCATGCTGCGGCTGCCGCCCGCACCCTGCAGATGAACCACCGCATCAAGCGCGGCGAGAGCGACGCACATGTCCGACGGATGAGTGGCGACACAGCTATCAGATGCACCGAGAATTGCGTGGTAGCGATTGAACCCTTCAAGCGCGTCGCATCCTGCCTGTGGCTGGCGTTTATTGCAGCGCGCCGCATTGTCGTAAAAGTATCGGCAGCGGGTGCGTTGCAGAATATTGCCGCCGACCGTGGCGACGTTGCGGATCTGCGCGCTCGCGCCCGCGAGGATCGAGCGCGAGAGCAACGGGAAATCGGACCGAACTGCCGGATGCGCGGCGAGCGCGGTGTTTTTAGCGGCAGCGCCGATCAGGAGGCTGCCGTCGGCGCGCTGTTCGATGTCGCCGGGCAGGTGTGTGATGTCAACAAGCGTCTCCGGCTGTTCGACGGTTTCACGCATCAGATCGACGAGGTTTGTGCCACCGCCAATATATTTTGCGGCGGGGCCGGCTTTTTTCAAGGTAATCGCGGAAGCCGCGTCCGACGCCTGCTGATAGGAAAAGATATTCATGCCCGTACCCTTTCCTCGGTGGGAGCAGCCGTCTGGTGAGCCAGCGTTTCTGAGATTGCTTCGACAATGCCGTTGTAGGCGCCGCAACGACAGAGGTTGCCGCTCATGCGCTCGCGGATTTCACGCTCGTCGATCGGGGTATCGGCCGCGGTGAGATCGGCGGTCACGACGCTCGGGATGTTGCGTCCGATCTCGCCCGCCATCCCGATGGCGGAACAGAGCTGGCCCGGTGTGCAATAGCCGCATTGAAAGCCGTCATGTTCGATAAAGGCTTGCTGCAGCGGATGGAGGTTGCCATTGACCGCGAGCCCTTCAACCGTGGTGATGCTGCGGCCTTGATACTGGACCGCCAGGGCCAGACAGGAATTGATGCGCTCTCCATCCACCAAAACGGTGCAGGCGCCGCATGCTCCTTGATCACAACCCTTCTTGGTTCCCATCAAACCGAGATAATTGCGCACGAGATCTAGCAACGAGGTGCGGATGTCCGCCTCGATCTCGATATCGTCTCCATTGATGATAAAATGCATGAGACATCTCCTTTGACTGAAGAGCATTGAGGCTTGAAAAGCATTGGCGATGTTGAGCCGCAGCAACGAAACGGATGTTCGCGGCCATTTGATCCCTCGCGAGAAGAGATTTCTGCCGGTTCCGGGCAACAAGCCCGCACACCGGATGAGATCTGCTCAGGTCGGCATCAGTCCGGATTGGCGACAAGCGGCAATATCCGCGACCACCGAGAGCGCAAGCGTATGGGCGTCACGGGCGCGACTGAACAGGCCGATCGGCGCCTTGATCCGGTCGACCGCCTCCTGCGAATGTCCGCGCTCTCGAAGCCGCTCCATCCTCTTCTCGTGGGTTCGATTGCTGCCCAAAGCGCCCAAATAGAACGGGTGGGCGCGTAGAGCGGCTTCGAGGATCGGGAGTTCGAGATCAAGATCGTGCTGTAGAAGCGCTACGGCAGTGTCGGCGTCGATCAGCCGGTCGTCAGGTAGCTCACCGACAACCGCATCATGTAGGAGGACTTCGTAACCTGCTGCTCGAGAGACTTTGGCGGCAATCTCGACCTCCAGCGTGCGCCCGGAAAGGAGAACCCGAACGGCCGGACGATAACAGGTCAGAAAAGTCTCATTATCCCAACCGGCACCCGACATTCCAGCAACGAAGGAAAGCGATTGGTTGCTCGGACGATAAGCCAATCCAGCGGTTCTGCGACAGTTTAGACCTTCGATCACTTTTCGAATTGGTCCAATGTCCCGCAAAATGTGAACGGCAACAGTGACCCCGCCTCCACATGGCAAGACGATATCAAAGAACCGGGAGCCCTCGCCCAGCATGACGAACCGATCAGATCCTTTGGACATCGCTTGCAAAGCTTCGGCAGCGACAGCGGCTTCGGTACACCCTCCGGAGACATAACCGCAGTAATGGCCACCGTCGGTTACGGCCATATGAGCGCCAAGGGAACGGGACGAGCCACCGCGAATTTCAACAAGCGTGCACAATGTAACTTTTCGGCCGGCAAGTGCGGCCTGCAACGCGAAATCGAGAACCTCGATAGCAGAATCCGTCGAGAAAGCTCTAGCAGGCAGCGGCAATACTCCGTCGATGGAAGATCGTTGAAGTGGTGACGAGGAATTGTTTTGCCGCCAACGGAACGTCCTTCCCTGATCTGGGTTATGAATGCCTGGATGGTGCGAAATCATAACATCACTCCTACAGGCCTTAGCGGTTGAAAGGTCAAAAGACAGACCGTTCGGAATCCGCGCCCAGCACAGGTTGGCTTCATCGCCTGTTTTAGCAGTTTGGACATGACATCCATCCCAATCCTCAATAGAAGTTGGATGGCACCCCGGACAACCGGAGGAGCCTCCGTTTAAAGGTAGTGGCTGGCGTCGTTTCGTCAAGCCCCGTCATGGGGTTGGAAATTGTTACCAAAAGAGCATGCATCGCAATCCGAGGACCGGCCGAAGTTACGAGCAGATGCGCAGCGCAACCGCGCCAAGCTGGTCGAGGTCGCCTCGCAAGCCTTTGCTGATCGCGGTGCTGATGCATCGCTTGAAGAAATTGCCCGGCGGGCAGGCGTCGGTATCGGTACGCTTTATCGACACTTTCCGACCCGCGAACATCTCGTCGAGGTGGTCTACAGGCGTGAACTTGAATTGCTCGCCGGCGCCGCGAGCGAGCTCTTGGCCGACAATGCACCCGATATCGCGCTCGACAAGTGGATGCACCGTTTCGTCAGTTACATGGCGGCTAAGCGCGGCATGGCGAGCAGCCTGAAGCTGCTGTTCACCTCGAATTCCGCCCTGTTCACAGATGGAACGACGGTTATGACCGCCGCCTTCGACCAGCTTCTGCGTGCCGCAATCAGAGCGGGGACGGTAAAGGATGATCTTGAGGCCAGTGACGTTCTCTATACGCTCTTTGCAATCTACACGATCCCAGACGCCCCCGACTGGCGCGAGCGGGCGCATAAAATCGTTCGCCTGATCATGGACGGTTTACGCACTCGCCCGAAGGTCTGACAATCGGCCATCGTCGGTAAAATTCGATTGGAGCATGCCGCGTGAGCAACGAACAAGTTTTTCCCGGTCGGCCGGGCAGATCTGACATCTCCGTGGGCATCGTCATTCTCGCCGCTGGCAGATCGACGCGGATGTCGACTGATATCGGCCACAAACTGCTCGCGACATTTGGCGGTGTTCCGCTCGTGCGGCGTGTCGCCTTGCAGGCGATCGAAAGCAGGGCCAAACACGTCTACGCGGTCACCGGCTTCCGGCATGAAGAAATCGGAGACTGCCTTGCCGGCCTCGAAATCACGGTCACGTTCAATCCGGAGTTCGCATCCGGCATGGCAAGCTCTCTGGTCGCCGGCCTGAAAACCCCCGGAGTGATGGAGCATGATGGAATCCTGATACTATTAGCTGACATGCCGGCCATTACCGCACTCGATCTGGATCAACTGATTACCGCGTTCGAAACGTCGAACGGGCGCGCGGTGATACGCGCAAGCCACGCTGGCACTCCCGGCAATCCGGTCGTCCTACCAGGTGCGCTTTATCGGCAGGCCCTGCTATTGCAAGGCGATCGCGGCGCCAAGGGCCTCATCGAAAGCTCGGATCTCGACATCATCGAGGTAGAGATTGGTGAGGGAGCCACTATAGATATCGACACGAAGGAAGATCTCCAAAAGCATGGCGACACGTCGGACGGATACAACGCCGTTTAAACATGAGTTCTATGTTGCCTCTGTTGAAAACTCTGCTCCATACAGGCCGAAATTCAGCCTCGCTTCGCGACTGGCCCCGCCGCAAATTGCGCTCGCTCGATCGGCAACCAAATGGAATCTTCAGGCTGAATGAATGGTCCTAGTTGGCTTTGCCCGCGACAAAGAGGGAACCGGGCCGCCCGAACAGGGTTCTCTTCTTACAAGCCACAAACAGCAGGGGCAAGTTCCATGGAAACACCAGCCGCAAACGTTATCGTCGCCACACGGACTGCGTTTACCCAAGCCACCGCTCTTGCCGTACAATACGGGTTCTCGATCATCGGAGCCCTCCTCCTGCTCGTGGGAGGTTGGATGCTATCCGGCATCATCAGCAGATGGGCCTACCAGGGCATATCGCGGATCCACGGTATCGACGAAACTCTGGCAAGGTTCTTCGAAAATGTGCTGCACTACGGTCTTCTCGTTTTGGTCTTCGTCACTGTACTGGGCCAATTTGGCGTGCAGACTGCATCCATCATCGCCGCACTCGGCGCCGCTGGCCTGGCAGTCGGACTTGCGCTCCAAGGAACCCTTCAAAACATCGCGGCCGGAATCATGCTTCTCGTTCTTCGGCCTTTGCGGGTTGGCGAATACATCGAGACGGGAAACGTCAAAGGCTTCATCGTGGAAATCGGCTTGTTTGCTACGGAGATGAAGACTGCGGATGGCCTCTATCTCATGGCACCCAACTCTACCTTGTGGAATACACCGATAACCAATCACAGTCGCGAATCCAGCCGGCGACAAGAGCTATCCGTCGCTATTGGCAACGATACCGATGCCAATACGGTCAAGAAGGAAATAATGTCGATCGTGACCGCGGATCATCGCGTTCAGAAACAACCTCAACCTCGAGTTTTTTCCAACGATCTTACTGCAGACAAGACGGTTTTGACATTGCAGTACTGGGCACAGACGGCGCATTGGTCGGAAACGCGGTATGAACTTATCGACAGGCTTAAGGATGGGCTGGCCGCTAAGGGGGTCGCCCTTAAATAGTTCGACCAGATCCGCCCAGATTTCCGCCAGGCATGAACCTCGAGTTGGCCGGGGATGGCGGGCTATCTGTTATGTCCGCCGCTACCTCGTGCGTAATTCTGCATTCAGTCCCTGGCCTTGGGATTTTACGCCAGACCCATCACCAGTGAGGCGCCTGCTGCCGGCATCCTTCGAGGGTGATGCGAAGTTAGCGAAACGACCGGGAAGGAAGCAGGAAGACCGGGCCCAAATTGACCCGATGCATTGCGCAAGCTCACCTGATTTCCCACGCCTTCAACTGCGATCTTCATCGAACTGCTCCGCGCCAGTAATCGGCGAAAGCCAAGTCTCTCGACGTTTGACCCAAAGCTCATAGGTGGGTGCCAGGCTGGTCGGAGCATCGTAGAGGCAACCCAATTTGATTTCGGCGTCTCCAGCGTTCGCTGAAAAGACGCGTGACCCGCATCGAGAGCAAAAAGACCGTCCGGAATGTTCCTTGGTCTCTCCGCGGGTCTCGAACTGTTCAGCGGGCCAAACCGCAAAATAGGTGAACGCTGAGCCGCTCTCCTGGCGGCAGTCTGTACAGTGGCAAATACCAACTCGCTTCGGCTCGCCGCGAACCGCGATACGGACCTGACCACATAGGCATCCACCGTTGAATATTGGCATCAAACCCATCTCCGAAAGATAATCGCCCCATTAACGTCGGTTCCGCGCGTGCGTTCCGTTTTTCTCACTCGGTCAATTATATTGGATGGCGCCACGGAACTACGACGGTCGACATAGGTTGGGTACTACTGAGGAGCTCAAATGAGGAAACGACATGTTTACGAAAATCTTGACTGTATCTGTGATCTCGCTTGGCTTGGCCACTTCTGCCCTTGCCCAGTCATCCGGTAGCTCGGGAAACGGAGGAACAGGCACTTCTGGGAGTGCCGGAGCGTCCAGTGACACAGGTGCCGGAGCATCCGGGAACAACGGTCAGAACTCTGGCAATAGCACTACCGGTTCAGACAGCAACAATACAAATTCAAACAACAATAGTACAAATATGAACGGCCAAAATTCTGGCGCATCTGGCGGAGACGCGAACGACTGCGCTCGCCGCGATGCAGGTGGAACCACAAATCCGTCGACCAACAACAATGCGACAGCTACCGACCCCGCAAACACTTGCAAATAGCGGCGGCAACCATTGATCCCATCGAGCCTTGCCCCGAGCGAGGCTCGATGTGTGGTAGCCCTACAATGGCTGCTAATGGGACCAAGTCCCCTCACCCTCACCGGCCGTCAACTCAGATAATCTGGAGACAATCATGACAGATGACAGCAACCTCGACACGGTCTGGAACCTCGCCGAAAAGATCGGCTTTTGCATGCTGACCACTCAATCATCTGGAGAACTTCGTTCGCGTCCCATGGCCGCGCATGCGGAGCGTTTGGAGAACACGTTCTACTTTCTCACCGATGTAGACGGACACAAAGACGAAGAGATCGCTCAAAATCCGCAGGTTTGCCTGGCGTTTGCTGACAGCAAGGGACAGAAATACGTGTCCGTGTCGGGATCGGCGAAAGTGAGCGATGACAGAGGACGCATCAAGGAGCTGTGGTCAACACCGGCCAAGGCATGGTGGGACAGCCCGGACGATCCGTCCATCAGAGTGCTGAAGGTCACGCCTTCATTTGCCGAGTACTGGGACAGCCCCGGTACGATCGTGAGTTACATCAAGATGGCCGCAGCCGCAGTGAGCAACACAAAGCCTGACATGGGCGATAATGAAAAGGTCGATATGTAAGTAGGCAGGATCGTTTGATGCTGCGGGTTAAGTGCGAGCCTCGTTTGAGAAGAAACAAAGGTAGCTGGGGAGGCAGGTCACTTTCACTGAAAGCTCTGTGCCTCCAGTACCCCATCAGGCGCACCATCTAGAAGTAGCCAGGGCGACTTAAGTCGCACATATCGAGCAGTCCTGGAACTATTGATGACTATTGGCGTTAGAGTGCAGATTTTCAGATTTGAGGTTCGAAATGTCTGCCAAAGTAAGCGCTGACGAGCTCCGCCTTTTGAACCAAGTGCTACGCGATGCTGGCTATCTAGTCAGTGAACCTTCAGAAAGTGCTGAAACAAATATTGCCGCAATGTTGCTCGTCAAGCTTTTCACCGACGGGGTAACAGACCCGGCAGAATTGTCACGTCAACTCGAGTATCGGTTCGGAAAACATCCTCGAGCCGAACGAGGATTAGGCGAGTTCGTGCCAGACAATGCAATTCGTGGACTGACGTCACCTGAACACGCTGGGCGACGATCACCGAACTGGGGCATTCGAAGACCCTCTAACCCACCTTCCGCTGACACCTAACATTCCTTCTCTTCAGCGAAAATTTCCAGTCGACGCATGTATTGTTTCGCAGGCTAACCGCTCTCATCGGCTTGCGCCAAGGTTTCTTCGACGTCAGCCCGTTTCACCGTTTTGACCGACTTGCGAGCGCATGACGCTTCGACGGTGACTGACGCATAGACTGCCCTTTCCATCTGACCCTCATGGGCCTCCGCGCGATCTGGAGCGCGTGTTGAAGGTGTCGTTCGCACAGTATCCGGTGAAGAAATCGCAGCTTGGACAGGTCAGATGCTCGCCTGGCACTTCGTTGCCCGCAGCGAGAAACCGGAAAAACCGCTGCGTTCACCATCCCTGTCGCGTCCGGTTGGCACAAGCGCGATCTCCAAAGGCAAACTTCCAAACTTCCGAACAGTTCCGCAGAAGCTGTGACAGGTGATTGGCTGACTTCAGTTTCCTTAAGGATCGCCTACCGTCGACCTGACTTTGGTATGACTTCAAAAATCAGCCGCAGTTCGGTAATTGGGCGTTTTAGTTCGTCGAAGAGCTCCACCGACATAACGTTGACAGGTTCCTTAGGCAGCCCGTCCCGAGCCATCTCAGCGAGCGCGACATGGGCTTCACGAACGGCCTCTTCCTCAGATTCAAAATCAATCGACATATTCACCGGACCTTCTCCGGAGCCATCCATCACTTCCAGAAAATACCTCATGCCATGCTCCACCTTTGCTAGCCGGTACAGATATGTCCAACATCAGCCACGGAGAAATGACGGTATCGGTCGATCGTTCCAGATAGACAGCTGAAATCCTCCTCCACCCTCACCACCGGCGGTCTGATCGGGAAACCTTGACGTCGCTTCGACGTTGTTAAGTAGGAGGTAACAAACATGTCCCACTCACAAGACAATCGACAGGTCCGCATCCCCGGCCCGGGCTACAAGGATGTAGCGGAGCATTGCAGGAAGTTCGGCATCAATCCGGTTGAAGAACGAAAGTTAAAGAGGCTTCTGGGGAAGCACGCACCACTCCACGAAATTCACGCCAACGCCCCGCCTCGACTGCCGAAATTCCGGTGATCTGATGAGAAAGCAGAGCGAATTCGGGTTGAAGGCAGCAACGATGATCTTCCTCGTTGGATGCGCTGCGATTTTCACGGTGATTGTTGTCGGAGGAACGGTTGGCGAGCGGGTAGAGGACCATCGCGATCGAGTCTCCGTCACGGAACGGAAGTGATGCCTCGATGAAGTCGCGATTGACGCGTCCTTGGTTAGACAACTAAGGTTCATTAAATGAAGCTGCTCTGATCGCGATGGCTTTCCCGTATGGATTGTTTTGGAAGATGATTCCGCCCTTTGCCTTGGAATTACCTGGGACGTAATCGACTATCGTTTCAGCCACTTCGACCGATTTCGAACTATCCGAGAGCTCTGCCCGAACTGTCACCTGAGACGCCGTCTGGCTCGAGCCATTTTGGATTTCAAACAAAACCTGAAACCCTTCACTTCGCGCGTCAATCTGAAGTACAGCCCCGTGGAGGTCGGGAGACACGTCACGATCCATGATAGCATCCTTGGCAATCCAGATGATGACGATCAAGACAACCGCGGCAGATGAAGCTCCTGTTACCCATTCAATCCAATGGGGCTCGTTTGTCTCAATGTTTTTGCCAGGAGTGGTTTTCGTCATCTTGGCCTCTAAAGGATCAAGCGGGCAGCAGCGGCACCTATGGCGCCAGGAAAGCTCAAGATGATGATCATCATCAGGACTTGGGTAGTGCCGACATCGTCGGTGCGGTGAAAGGTCCAAAGGCAAAAAGCGCTTATCAATCCAGCGATGACATAGCCTGGGACCGTGAAGCGTACGAAGGCATGCCAGCCCGGCGTCCCCTCTGCAAGGTCGTGGCTTCCCCGGAATGAGAGTGCGTAAACAAAACTATGCATGAGAGCCAGGGAAGCGACAATTATCAGTAGCGCATGCCATGGCGTCATTTTGTATGACAGTAAGATCATCTCTTCCGTCGGTGCAACATTCAGGCTCAAAAAGAGCGCTCCAACTGCCATGAGGAATAGCTCTCCTGCATAACTGCTTTCCCGGTCGTGCAACGGGTCGTCAGTGTCGGCGTCATCATGTTGAGACTGCCCTCCCAATTGACTACGCCCAAGCATCGCACCAATGCTCGCCGGAACCGATTGCACCGCGATCATGCCGATGACTTCGTGAGGCGCTTGATCGGAGGTCACGACGCCCATCGCCACAAGTATGAGCCCGCTTGCAATGACGCCGAGGCAGTAGGCAACGCTGGCATCCCTTATGGCTTGACGCCAGGTTGCTGTTTCTTCGAACCCGACGCGATCGGAGAGGACGATAAGTAGAGGCACATTGAGGGCCATTAGGATCAATAGCCTCGTTCGGTCCATGTAGAAGCCGAGCTCCCACATTTCCATGGTCATCAGCATGGGCAAGGCGAACAAAAGGGCCCCAGCTGCTCCTCGCGCTATGCCGGCGAAAAATCTGCCAACGTCGAAACCGTTGGCAGCCGAACCCTGCGCGAAGTCTTCGTTCATAAGATCGGCTCCTGCCATTCAAACGCCGACGCAGTGCCCTTCACAATGCCAGCGCCAGCAGCGGACACTCGCGCTAGCTGCGCAAATGCGAGCGAGGCCGATGGCAGAACGCTCGCGGAAATCAAGGTGATCATCGTCGGTTGTTCCTGCCGTTCATCGAAGTTACAAAACTCCTAGCGATGTAGCTTTGGAAGACCAACGCGAACGTCGGCCATGGATGGCGACTTGACCCGTCGATACCGTGCCTCGACAAGATTGTAGATTCCGAAAGCGGCTAGTCCGATTGCAACGACCAGATAAAGCACGCCGCCAAAAGGCAGTTGTCCAATCCATCTCAGAGCGTCGCTCATGCTGCCTGCTTGGCTCGGATCGACGGTAAAAGCGGCATAGCAGAAGAATATACCAACTATGGCGAAAATCGCTCCGCGAGCGACGAGCCCATAAACGCAAATTAGGAGCAACGGCTGACTCTCCCGCAGGTCGAGATAGCGCTCAAAGCGGCGGGTGATGCCCTTCAGTGCGGTTACGATCCCTCCAGTGAGAAATCCCACGCCGATTGCGCCCGCTAGGTATCGACCGAACGGCTGAGCCATCGCCCACGCAGCCAAACTATCTTCTCCTCCACCTCCCCTTGATCCCATGCCCAACGCATTCTGGAATGCATAGACTGCCAACCCGATGTAGGTAACGGCGCTGCCAAAAAGAGCTAGGCGGATCACATAGCTCTTGACGCTGTCATCGTGACCGTCTGCATTGGCCAGCGACTGTGCGAGACGCCATGCCACGAAGCCAAGAAGGCCCAGGGCAATCACTCCCAGCCATAAAGATCCAAGTGGTTGGTCAAGTAGCACATCCAACGCCGATTTTGTGTCGGCCTCTCCGCCACCTAAGCTTGAAAAGGTGGCGAGCCCAGCGACCAGTAGGAACACAACTCCTCTAGCACCGTACCCAGCACGAGCTAACCAGTCAAATTTTGCACTTTTCATCGCAAATTCTCCAACTTAGCGAAGAACGTTCGTGTTGGCACATCGGTTCCTCGTAGGCCTTTTGTCGCGATAGTTGCGCCGGGTTGCGATGTCACCGACGAATGAATAGTCGTCTTAGTTGGTAATGGGCCCGGATTGATATCGAAGTGGAACTCCGAGGCAATGCCTGCGTTGAAGTGCCGTATGTCTTTCAACTAAAGGGATTAAAGCATGAGCACGCTTCTGATAATTGTCATAATTCTGGTATTGCTGGGTGGTGGCGGCGGCTACTACGCACATGGACGATACGGGGGGCGAGGCCTAGGTGGCGTGCTGGGATTGGTCGTTGTCGTACTGATCATCCTGTGGCTGCTCGGTGCACTGCACGGTGGCGCCGCACCACCTCTCTAAGTCGCGTGCCTCGTGGCGAATGTCTGCCGACATCAGCTACCAGACCCGCACTCTAGAGCCGTGCGGGTCTGCAGAATTGCTATCAAGCCATCTAGAGGCCCGACCAGATGGCGAGTGCGGCGCCTCGGAATGTAAGCCGCGTGGAGGCCTAATCATTAGACGTGAGATACGGTTGGCGATGTACGCGTCATTCGCAGCAATTGGCCTACCTTCACCATCCTTTTTCGTTGATTCCTTATCAATGCTCAGTTGATGCGGGTCCAATCGATACCCTTGCACAAGAGGCCAGCCACGATACAGCCTTTCGTGGTCATTTTGTCTCCCTGGACTGTTACCGACAGTTTGTAGGTCATGTCTCGCTGCGGATCGAAGGCAGTACCGGCGTAAACACCGTCGAGCCCAGGCTTAATGGACATGACAAGTCGGTCCCCCTCTCTTTCCTTCGGCGTGCCTGGCTTGATCCAGGTGTTGGTCGCGCAAATATCCGCTCCACATGGCGCGATCCTCACCTTGGCATTGCCGTCTCCACGTGCCCATAGACCGTCAATGTCGGCAGCATGAGCCTCGCTCAAGCTGCATAGCGTCAATGTAAACGCTGCAATTGTCACCTTTCTCATGATCAGATCCTCCTCCCGGATGCTTCTTATACGAGCGAGCGTCGAAACAGTTTCGTCAAAAGCCTGATTTGGAGAAGATTTATCGATGAAGTGGAAACCGAATGCGTTTCCCATCCGTAGAGACAGCGTTGTCAACATTCACGGACAGGCTGATGAGTATTTTGCCGCTCGTCGTCATCGCAATGTTCTTATCGCTGGCCATGGCGGGCGCCTGGGCAATTCAACGTGTAAGCCGAAAAAGCGGGTGGATCGACACCGTGTGGTCGGTCGGCGTTGGGCTCGGCGGCATCTTTGCTGTCGCATATGCAGACGGCGACATTAGTCGTCGCGCCATCCTTCTGATCGTGGTCTGCGCTTGGTCGTTAAGGCTCGCAAGCCACATCGGCTGGCGCACCAAAGGCGGCGGCGAAGATCCCCGTTATGCAAAATTCATCGACGACTGGGGCGACCGCGCAGCTTGGCGGCTGTTCCTCTTCCTGCAGATACAGGCATTGGCCGCCTTCGTTCTCGTCCTGGCCGTCTATCTCGCTGCAGCCAATGACCACCCGTTCCCACGGGCCATGGACGGTCTCGCCATGCTCCTCGCCATCGTCGCGCTGGGCGGTGAAGCCCTCTCCGACGCCCAGCTCGCCCGCTTCCGAAAGACGCCCGAGGCAAAGACGGAAGTCTGTGAGGTCGGGTTCTGGCGCTACTCGCGCCATCCCAACTACTTCTTCGAATGGCTTTTCTGGTGCTGCTGGCCACTGTTTGCATCGACCGGATCGACATGGAACTGGCTGTCCTTGCTCGCGCCACTCATGATGTACTGGCTGCTGGTGCATGTTTCCGGCGTTCCACCTCTCGAAGAGCACATGCTGCGCTCGCGCGGCAACAAGTTCCGTGCCCTGCAGCGCAGGGTCAACGCCTTCTTCCCAGGTCCTCGCAAATCCACCCTTCCAGGAGATCCACAATGAACATGCTGGCATTCGCCATCAACACTGCCGAGCGCGCGCCGCTCACCGACGCAATGACACTGGCCGGCATCGATTTTCTTTGCGCACGCACCAACGCAAGCTCGCGACAACGACGGCGGATACCGAGCGCGATTTCGTCCAGATCATGGACCGCTTTCCCGTCGCGACCCACACCGAAGAGGCCAACCGCCAGCACTATGAGGTGCCGGCCGACTTCTTCGCGGTCGCACTTGGCCCGCAGCGGAAGTATTCCTGTTGCCTTTATCCGACGCCCGATACGACGCTCGCGGAAGCAGAAATCCTGGCGCTCGCCGACACTGTCGCAAATGCGGGGATCGAGGACGGCATGACGATCCTGGAGCTCGGCTGTGGCTGGGGCTCGCTTTCGCTTTATCTCGCACGGCGCTTTCCCAATTCACGCATCACGAGCGTTTCGAACTCGGCCTCGCAGCGAGCCCATATTCTTGACGTCGCGCGGCGAGATGGCCTGACAAACCTTGATGTCATCACCGCCGACATGAACCACTTCACCACGAAGGCCAAGTTCGACCGCGTCGTGTCGGTCGAAATGTTCGAGCACATGTCCAACTGGCGCAAGCTTCTCGAACGTGTCCGCGGTTGGGTGAAGCCTGATGGCAGACTTTTCCTGCACGTATTCACCCACAAGGACCGCTCCTACAGGTTCGATCCCAACGACCCGTCCGACTGGATCGCCCAGCACTTCTTTACCGGCGGAATCATGCCGGCGCACGACCTGCCGCACCGCTTCGGCGATCTGTTCAAGGTGGAGCGGGAGTGGCGTTGGTCGGGAACGCACTATCGCCGCACAGCGCTGGACTGGCTGGCGAATTTTGACCGCGACCTTCATCGCATTCGGCCAATCCTTGCAAAGGTGTATGGCAGGGATGCATACCTTTGGATTCGACGTTGGCGGCTCTTCTTCCTGTCAACTGCAGGACTGTTCGGACATGATAAAGGTAATGTCTGGGGTGTCGGCCATTACCTGCTGGCGCCGGCCACGTAATGTCTGAGACAACCAAACAGCTCGACCCAATCACCCAGGCGACCGTGACGATTGCCTGGGTCATCCTGCTGAACAAGCCCTTCTATCCTGTCTATGTCTGGTATCTGGTAGGCAATGGCGTGGCCGCATCGCTCGGGACATTGCTCTCAGCCCCCCTCTTCCTGGCGATTCCGGTCGTAGCCAGACGATCTTCGCTGGCGGCCCGGATCGCGCTGCCGCTCATCGGCACGTTCGACACCTTGTTCGAGACGAAACTCTTCGGATCGGCTTCGGGCACGGAATTGTACTTCGCCGCCTGCATCATGCTCGTCGCGCTGTCTTTCCAGGCACACGAAAAGTGGTGGCAGCGCGGAATGGCCGTGCTTGTCTTTGTCGTGTTCGTGTTCTCGCGCAATTTCATCGGTGCGCCGCTGCATGTTTGGACTGCACCAGAACTCGAGACCCTCTTCAATCTAAATGCCTTCGCCGTCGCCAGCCTGTTGGCGTTCATCGCCCTTCGATGTGCGGGTATATCACGGACATGAGAGCAATCCGATCGAACTACAGCCACAACGAATGGGAGCGAAAGATGCAGAAGATTTCTTACTGGTGTTTTGCTGTGTTACTCGCGTTTATGTATTCGTGCAGCCCGGCATCATCGGCCTCGACAGAGCCGAGGTCGATTGCGATCGGCATGGATCACTATCAAGGAACATGGCTTGAAATCGGCCGCCGACCAATGTGGCTGACCGATGGATGCGTTGCGGGCTACTCCACCTATAAGCTTGGAAAGACACCAGGCGAGGTCAAAGTCGAAGACGGTTGCTACGTCGGCAGACCAGGGGGACGACTGAAGACCGTCGAAGGTGATGGGAGGATCCTCGATCTGGGGCGTAACAATGCCGAAATGCGGGTCCGCTACCCCTTCTTCATAACATTCAATTACAGGGTCCTTTACAAGTCTCCCGACAGGACGTGGTTCGTAAGTGCAGGCCCCAAGATGAAAAACCTTTGGATCTACGCGCGCACCGTACCATCAAAGGCAAAACTGAAGCTGATGGTCCGCAAGGCCAGTGAACTCGGATATGATGTTCAGAGACTTGAATTTCCCGCGCAATCCGGCCGCTAGACGGTAATCTGAACTCGGCATTAGGATGATCCCGAATTGCAAAGTCAATGGTATCTGGTTAGCCCCCGCCTCCACTGTCAATGCTTCGGGCAAGTGCGTTGCAGGATATTGTCGCGGTAGGCGCATTGGGTGCGTGAACTCGCAGGAGTCGAGATTCCTGCCGTCGACGCAGCTTAGATTTATCGAGAGATTGTCACGACAGGCACACTTTACCAAGGCTGAGAGCATCCGCACTTGCACATCGGGGATAGGAGCAGGAGCATTGGCCTCAGCTGCGCGTCAACTCGGCTACTCTTCTTGCAAGAACGTCACCCGCGAAAGGCTTCGTCAGCACCTGCATCCCGCGATCCAGATGTCCGTGATTCAGGACTGCGTTTTCAGCATAACCTGTGACGAATAGAACAGGTAGATCTGGGCGATCAGCGCGGACGGCATCCGCAAGCTGTCTTCCATTCATGCCATTCGGCAGACCGACATCTGTCAAAAGCAGATCGATGTCGGGCCGCGAGCTCAAAACTCTAAGGGCTGACGGCGCGTCATCGGCTTCAAGGACGGAGTATCCAAGTTCTTCGAGCACGTCGACGGCGACCATTCGGACCAACGGCTCGTCGTCGACGATCAAAATGGTTGTCTTTCCTGAAACTGGAGGAACCGGCGCCTCGGGCGTTGCATTCTCTTCCTCTAGACCATCGGCGTGGTGCCGGGGAAGGTAGATGCAGATCATCGTTCCCTTGCCAAGTTCCGAGTATATGCGCGCTGCACCGCCCGACTGTCCGGCGAAGCCATAAACCATTGAGAGACCGAGCCCCGTTCCTTGGCCCGTCGGTTTCGTCGTGAAAAATGGATCAAACGCTCGAGCAATTACATCCTGCGACATGCCCGTGCCAGTGTCACTCACACACATTGAAACATACTGGCCAGGTTCGACACCACGGTCCCTTGCAGCCCGTTCGTCCAGCCAACGATTACCCGTCTCGATCGTCAGCTTTCCGCCATCCGGCATTGCATCCCTTGCATTGATGCAAAGATTGAGAAGCGCATTCTCAAGCTGGCCGACATCCACAAATGCGGTCCACAGACCGCCGGCACCGGCGACTTCCACGTCAATGCCGGGGCCCACGCTCCGCGTGACCAAATCATGCATGTCGGTGATGATGCGGTTTATGTTCGAAGGCTTTGGATCCAAGGTCTGGCGGCGCGAGAAGGCGAGTAGCCGCTGGGTGAGGCCCGCAGCTCGCTTGACCGCACCTTGTGCGCCGGCCAGGTAGCGATCGGTGTCGCCGATCCTTCCCTGCGCCAGACGTGCCTTCATGAGCTCCAGGCTGCCGCCGATCCCTGCGAGGATGTTGTTGAAGTCGTGCGCAAGGCCACCGGTCAACTGGCCAACCGCCTCCATCTTCTGTGATTGCCGCAGAGCATCCTCCGCCTGCATCAGCGCTGCCGTGCGTTCTTCTACCCGCTGCTCCAGGGTCTCTGTCAGCGTTCGCAAGTCTGCCGCAGCACGATCTCGCTCCTGCTCTGCGGCACGTCTTGCCTCGATGTCGATGAGCACACCGGGAAAGAGCGTGGCCTCTCCATTCGATCCTAGATCGACACGTCCATTGGCTTCCAGCCATCTATACTGCCCATCAAGTCGGCGGGTTCGGTACTGATGTGCATATGGTCCGCCTAGCCGCAATGCCTCCTTGATCGCCGCGGCAAGACCCGGCTGGTCGTCCGGATGGACCGTCTCTACGACTTGTGAAAGGCTCAGACCTGTTCGTCCGAGGTTCGGGTCGAAGCCGAAGGCTGTTGCGAATGCCTCATCGACGGTAAATTTGTCGCCTGGCACGTCCCATGACCACGTTCCGATAATTGCTCCAGCGGCGAGAGCAAGTTGGACGCGCTGAATGTTCTCGCGAGCAAGTGCTTCGCTTTCTCGCAACGCTTGCTCGGCGACCTTTCGCATGGTGATGTCGCGGAAAAGAACGGACACCTGCTTGAGGCTGGACGGTTCAAGCCGTGTAGCAGATACCTCGATGAAGCGGTTGATCGCCTTGAATTCTTGCTCGAACCGAACTGTCTCGCCGGTCTCAAGCACCCCGCCATAGACCTTCAGCCAGACATCAGCATTGTCGGGCTCAATTTCACGAAGCCGCTTTCCGACGATACCCTTTATCCCCGTCTGCCGCTCATATCCCGAGTTAGATTCGATGTGTACGTAGTCACTCATCGGACCTTCCGGGCCGTCAATGAACTCAATGATACAAAACCCGTCGTCGATTGCTTCGAAAAGGGCGCGGCGTCGTCCCTCACTTTGGGCAAGTGCATCTTCGGTTAGCTCAACATGCGGGCTCGCGATCTCGTTTGTCACGGATAGTCCTTAAAGCTCATGAACTCGCGCATACATATGTTTGCGCGCCACAAAGACAATGAAATCTTTGTTGATTTCAGGAAGCATCAATCTGGGGCGGAGAAAGGTCGGCAGAGCTTGCATCTCATCATCGTCCCCTGAGAAGCTCGACAATCATAGCAAGCATCTGCTTTTAGAACCCGATCGCGCTCCCGTCTCCTTTCCCACCCCACTCTCGGTAACCATCGGCCAGAACATCGCGCGATGGGGCGCGAGAACGACGCAAGACGGACCCCTACTCCTGAGCGTTTATAACCAGCTCCCTCAGCACGAACCCAGGTTGACGGCTCGATCTGCCGAGATCTGGACGGGCATAATTCCCCGGCCAGACTGCCGGGATCGCCGACCGTCGCCCATCGTCAAGTCCTCTTGCCTTACCGGATTTTCGAGATCTCGCGAGGGGTCGGCGCTCCAGGCTGTAGACCAGTAATGGCGCGATGAACGCGCGTGACGATCTGAGCATTCTGTCGGTCGCTTCAAGCGCTGGGGCCTAGCGCTTTGTTATTGAACATGCGGCGATCCTCTTGTTCACGAGGCTATGTTCTCCAGCGGTCAGTCCCTGATCGACGGCATCAGAGTTGAGGGGTTGTCGGAACAGTTCGGACATTAGGCCGTTAAGTTCCAATGCAATCAAAAGGAGGAAGTCATGGATTGGAATCGCGTGGAAGGAAACTGGAAGCAGATGAAAGGGAAGGTCAAGGAGCAGTGGGGCAAGCTTACTGATGATGACCTCGATGTCATTGCGGGCAAGCGCGACCAACTGGAAGGCAAGATCCAGGAGCGGTACGGCTACGAGAAGGACCGCACGGAAAAGGATATCGACGACTGGTACGGTCGCCAACCTTGGTAGATATGGAGACTTTCCTTGAACCAGAAGGCCGCGGGACATCCCGCGGCTTGCAAGTGCCTCTGAAAGATATGCATGAGGATTTGAAAAGTCAGGCGAGGAGATGGAAGCATGATCCTTGTTGGAGGATGTTTGTGCGGAGCGGTCCGATATCAGGTGGATGGCGAGCCTTTTCGCGTAGGTCTCTGCCATTGCGCAGATTGCCGAAAAGAGAGCGGATCTTCATTTTCTTCATTCGCTCATTGGCCGCGCGACACATTCACATACTCAGGCGAGATTTCTACGTATGCGGGTCGGAGTTTTTGCCCGCGTTGTGGGGGACGTTTGTTTTGCCTTAACGACAATGACGTGGAAATTCGTTTCGGATCACTGGACAAAGCGCCAACTGACCTAGTGCCCGAGATGGAGGTCTGGACAAAACGACGCGAGAAATGGTTGCCAGTTATTCAGAGCACCAAGAGATTCGACGAGGATCCGACGTGAAAACGCCGGCGTAAGGTGCTCGAGGCCAAGATCCTGCTGCACGCGGTTGCCCCGGGATCCGGCCAATGGTCCGGTCGCGGAAGGTGGCCGAAAAACAACTCCTGCGGTCACTGAACTCATGTCCGATTGTGAGTAAGCCGGTGGGGTCAGCAGCGAGATTTGAGTACCGTCGGTTTCGCCTTTTGGATACCCAGGTTCGCTTGCAGTTAACCAGCCACGTTCGCAAGCAGAAAGCAGTCGGTCTCAAAAGTGATTTGAAGCGCCTGCTTTAGCTTACCCAAAATGGCATGCCATTGGATCGGCACCCGATACGTCAGGTTTGTTCGATCCATGTCGATCGATACGCTTTGATACAAGTCTCCACCATCAGGAAACAAGCCAGATACGTCGGGGTCGTAGATCCTCTCTGCACCGGTTGTCGCCACGTCGACACAAACAAGGAGAGGACCTATGACCAAAGCAAACATGACGTATCGCCAAAAGCCCATCACCAATCGTGCATTTGCGATTGCGGTTGGTTCCTTCATGATGCTCCCAGTTGTCACAATGCAGGAGGTTTACGCCGCCGATGCTCCTGTTGTTGGCACTCCAACGGCGGCGCAGGACGCAAGCATCCGTCCGTTCAAGATTGAAGTTCCCCAGTCACAGCTCGATGATCTGCGCAAGCGGATCGCTGAGACACGTTGGCCAGACAAGGAGACTGTCGATGACATTTCGCAGGGCATTCAACTGGACCGGGTCCAGAAGTTGGTCAAATATTGGGGTACCGACTACGACTGGCGAAAGGCCGAAAGCGAACTGAATGCGGTCCCGGAATTCATCACAAAAATTGACGGCGTCGACATCCAGTTCATTCACGTTCGCTCGCGCCACCCCAATGCCCTTCCCCTCCTCCTCACCCATGGGTGGCCGGGATCGCAGTTCGAGTTCATGAAGGCCATCGGGCCCTTGACTGACCCGACCGCGTTTGGCGGACGCGCGGAAGACGCTTTCGACGTTGTCATCCCATCGATCCCTGGCCATGGCTTCTCAGGCAAGCCAACCGAACTCGGCTGGGGCCCTGACCGAGTTGCCAAAGCTTGGGATGTGCTGATGAAGCGCCTCGGCTACAAAAGCTATGTCTCCCAAGGTGGCGACCACGGCTCTGTTATCTCCGACGCTCTGGCACGCCAGAATCCGAACGGCCTGCTTGGCATTCATCTCAACATGCCAGCCACCGTTCCGGGCGAACTCATGAAGGGTATCAATGCTGGCGACCCGGCCCCGAGCAGCCTGTCGCAGGACGAGAAGGACGCATACCAGTCGCTGTCCACGTTCTTTGGCCGAAACGCGGCCTATGGTGCAATGATGGTGACGCGTCCGCAGACGATTGGCTACTCGCTTTCTGACTCGCCGTCCGGCCTGGCGTCCTTCGTTTACGAGAAGTTTGCGCAATGGAGCGACAGCGGTGGTGTCCCGGAGAACGTACTCTCCCGCGACGAGATGCTGAACGACATCACGCTCTATTGGCTGAACAACGTCGGCGCATCGTCGTCCCGCTTTTACTGGGAAAACAACAACAACAACTTTAGTTCCGATACCCAGAAGACGAGAGACATCAAAGTGCCGGTTGCCATTACGGCGTTTCCAAAGGAAATCTACAAGGCACCGGAAAGCTGGAGCAAGCAGGCATATCCCTCGCTCATCTACTACCACCAAGCAGCAAAAGGGGGCCATTTTGCCGCATGGGAACAGCCGCAGCTATTTGCAGAGGAACTAAGAGCCGCGTTTAAGTCGCTGCGCTAGGTCACACACGAGTTCGGGGCGGCCCTCGAGATGCCGCCCCAATCTTTTGGCCGTACTCTGATACCTTCAGGTATCTGAGATCTGCCATTCGCAGATGCAGAAACGTCCTCGCCCTGGGGCCAATCCAGTTCAGTAGCAGACGGGCCATCCAGGGAGATTACATCGAAGCCGGGGGGATGTCGGCACTAAGGGACCCCGCTAAAGGAGGCGGCCTTGCGCAGAGGTACGTTTCCGGGGAGGTTCCCCGCCTCGTCGCACGATCTCAGTCTCGGCCGTGAACCGAGCATCTCGATCTCGATCCGAAAGGAAGTGTTGCACCACATCCAACGCAACCTGGTCCCAGGGCTTTCCCCTTTCTGGTCCAGATGGAATGCGGGGCAAAAGCCCTGGCTCGGCGCTCCAGGCGAGCAACTGATCCAGAGTAGCCTCATTGAGCATGTCGCGGAGATGGTGGGCGGTCACGTAAGCATCAGGTAATGCCCGGTGGGCTGGCAATCCGATCTCGTGAACCAGCCCCTCGGGCATACGTTGGTAACGAAGCATCTGGTTTGAAAAGCGCGGCAGGTCGGGCCATAGCCTCAGCGCGCATTTCCATGTGCAGACCCATTGCGCACCTCCCGACAGAAGCGGAGTGCAATAGCGCTGCTCGAACGCAGCGCGGTGAGCGGCCAAGGCCCGCAAAGGTCGACGCGGTTGCAGCACCGACGCTGCGATCTCCCTCCAGAACGGTGCTCCTTTTACGTCTCGGTCGAGAATATGATGTATGGCCATCGTTTCCGGTGAGATAGGTCGACCAGGATTGACCATCAACGAGCCACGCTCGTGATCGAGCTGCCATCGGCCATCATCAGTCTGGAGCACGTCCTGCCAACCGATTTCACATACCTCGTGCGGGCCATTGCCGCCGGTCTCAAGATCAACGACGCGGATGACGGCGATCGGTGTCGGGTCGGTTGAGAACATCGAGAGCTTTTACGTCCTTGTCCTTCCAGGGATACTGGTGACGGTAGCCGAGACCGGATCACTGGCCGGGAAGCTGTCTTCGAGACCTTCCTCCAGTTCCTCTTCCAGCTCGGCCCTGTCCTGGCTTTCGCGCGCACTCGGAACCGGTTGGAGGCCCCTACTGCCTTGATCAAAGTTGCCGTTGCTCAATGCATCGTAACGATTGAGGCTGCCCTCAGGTTGCGCGGCAAGCATCTCGGACAAGGTCGCAGTAACATCGCCATTTAAGGTGCGGTCAGTTGCCAGTTGTTGGAAAACATCAGCCAATGCGGCAAATATATCCGCAGCGGGGTCATCCGGCCCTAAAAACGTAGCAATCTCATCCATTTCTGCAACCCAACGGTATGCTTTTGGAAACATGTCGGGAATACCCTTGGAAAACTTTGCCAAGAGCTGCGACTGGCTTTCAAAAAGCTCGGCCATGAGCGCCTTGTCCGCTCCACTTTTGGCGGCGGCAAGCATCATCGAGGTGCCCAGACCTATCAGGCCTTTGTTGATGCCGGCATAGCACATTTTAAGGGCTGAAGCTGCGCCCACGCCGCTGTCCAGTGAACGAGCATCCAGGCCGTATGCGAGGAGGACCGGTACAATCTCTTTCGCGCCCCCGCTGAGATAGAAGCGTGGGCCGGGCTTTCCTGCCTCCGGTGGCCCACCAATGATACAGCCATCAAGCACCCTCGCATTACTGTTCTCGAAGGATCGAGCAACTTTGCCCATAGTCTGAGGTGAAACGGCATTGCAGTCGATAAAGATGGTGTGAGACTGCGACGAGCCCATTGCCGTCACGACTAGATCGGCCACTTCCACAGCCTGGGACGGTGGCACAATTGATAGTATGATGTCGGCTCCCAGCAACGCTGTCAGATCGACTTCTCGGACGCCTGCAGCCAGCGCTCGATCTCTTGTTGCGGGTGATCGTCCTTCCAGATAGGTGACGACTTCCGCGCCGGAAGACATAAGAACCTTTGCAACGGCACCCCCCATGGCTCCCATTCCGATGACTGCGATCCTTGGCACGGCTACTCTCCACAATTGCATTCGATCTGGAACTAGAGGCGATGACGCCAAGTGCAAGGATTAATTGCCTGGCGGTTCACTGAACGAATGATGTGCCTTTGAAGAGATTTTACCCGATGACCGGCTCGATCACTGATCATGCTTGGCGACCGCAACCACTTGTCGCCGATGAGAAAGTACCAACAAACGGGAGAAGCGTCAGATCGAGATTTCGCCAACAGCATGACCCGCGAGCTTTCGAAGTTTATGCGTCGAAAGCTCGCGGACTGTCACGCGACGCACCGAGGAGCCTTGACCCACATGGGTCCGGCGCGAAGTCAGCCTGCTTTTCCTCACGGAGACCAGACCGCTCGGCGAAGCAGTCCTCGACCTTGACTAACTCTGGCACACCGGCAGCGTCGACATTGTCAGCAGCGCAATCCACCGCGGTGAGGTCGCATGCAATGGGGATCCGTGGTCGCAGACCTCGCGAACGCCACACGTGTAGAGGTCACGCTCACAAATGAACACTTACCGGCAAGTGCAGAAAGCGTCGGCGACGATCTGCCTGCTTACCACAGGTCTTGGCGCGATCAGTTCAGTTCGGGATGCTGATCCACGAGCTTGTCACGCTTCTGTTGAAGAATTTGCATCTGCTCGGTCAACTCCGCCATTGCTTCATCAATCTTTTCGACGCTTTCTTCGATGTACAAATAATGCTCCGCGAGAAGTGCCCTAGCCTCCTTGCGACTGGATGCGTTCGGCGTGTCTCCGTAAAGAGGCCGATTGGCCGTCTCCTTCAGGAAAAGGGTTGTGAGAAGACCTGCGGCGGCGGCAACCATGAGATAGTAAGCCGGCATGTAGATGTTGTCGGTCGCTTCGACCAACCAAGCCGCCACCGTGGGAGTGAGACCAGCGACGATGATCGAGATGTTGAAGGATATAGCAAGCGCACTGTAGCGAATTCGTGCCGGAAACAGAGCGGGCAACGTTGCAGCCATAATTCCGACAAGGCAATTGAGGCCGATCGCGAGGATCAACAAGCCAAAAAAGATGCCAATAGTGTTGCCGCTCGCTATCAAATGAAATGCTGGCAACGACAAGGCAAGGATGATCAAGCTGCCAACGGCGAGAAACGGGCGGCGGCCGATGCGATCACTCAGAAAGCCGACCAGCGGCTGCACGAACAACATCCCGACCATGACAGCGATGATGATCAAAGCACCATGATCTTCTGTGTAGCCGAGGGTCTTTGCCAGATAGGTCGGCATGTAGGTTAAGAGCATGTAGTAGGTAACGTTCGTGACAAGCACCATGCCGATGCATATTGCCAAGGACCGTGGATGCCTTTGGATGATTTCAGCTATGGGAATCATCGGCCGTTCAGACAACGCCTGCTTATCTTCCTTTTCGGTTCGCTTCAGGCGTTCGGTGAAGGCCGGCGTTTCTTCAGCGGCATGTCTTAGATAAAGGCCGATGAGGCCCAACGGGGCCGCGAGGAAGAACGGCAGGCGCCAACCCCAGGACAGAAAGTTTGCCTCGCTCATCGCTGCTGTCAGTACGACAACCAGTCCGGCGCCTAGCACAAATCCCGCAATCGATCCAAAATCAAGCCAGCTTCCAAGAAAACCGCGCCTGCGATCAGGTGAGTATTCCGCGACAAATATGGCGGCGCCTGTGTATTCGCCGCCTACCGAGAACCCTTGGACGAGTTTGCACATGAGGAGCAGGATAGGAGCCCACAAGCCGATCATAGCATAGCTTGGGATGAGGCCGATGCAGAAAGTGCTCACAGCCATGATGACGATCGTCAGCGAGAGGACCTTTTGTCGGCCAAACTTGTCACCCATGGAGCCGAAGAACACGCCACCCAATGGCCGCACCAGAAATGGTACAGAGAAGGTAGCGAGTGCAGCAACTGTCTGAACCGCAGGTGAAGCTTCGGGGAAAAACACCTTGCCAACAGTGGCTGCGACAAAGCCATAGACGCCAAAATCAAACCATTCCATCGCATTGCCAAGGGCGGCCGCGGTTATCGCCTTCTTCAGCTTGGAATCCTCGATGACAGTGACGTCATTCAGTGTCAGCGTGTTGGTTTGCGTACTGCTCACGATACCCCCATATTCAAATCCGCCTCATCGTGAGACGCGGGTAAATGCTTAAAACGCGTGAACGTTCCAAGCTGTTATCTAGGGCTGGTTTTTACTGCTCCAAGCTTCAATAGAGCTTTCGAGCGCGCCATCACCGAGCCAAGGTCAGCCCATCCATTCTGATGCCCTACAAGCCGTGTCCTATGATTCCGATTGCTTTGAAGCGTCATCCTGCCGTGGGTTTTTCAATCAAGTCGCTCCAGATCAGCTCGGGTACCGATTGCCTTCCCACGAGTGCGTGAAACCTTTGCCCCGATGCGAGCATGGCAAGAACGTCACGTAAGGAATCAGCTCTTGGGTGGGCTGCCAGCACCAATTCCTGAGCGATAAAAGCATTCTCTATAGCTCATGAGTATCCAGCTTGATGCGTTATCGTGTTCGCGACTATCGCTCACGCTGCAAGCCCGCCGACTGGCAGTGGCGAGCAGGTTGCCCCTCGCTCATAGCTATCTGTCGCCTTATGGGGCTCGCGCACTCCCCATCTTGCGCAAACTTGGATACTAATATACTACTTCTTCTCAAGCCAACGGGAGGTGGCGACGGGTGGACAAAAATCTAGTGCGTACGTTCGTTGAAGTCTGGAGTGCGGCGTGATGAGCGAAGCACGCAAAAAGCGCTCGCTTTCCGGCGTCACCCACCTCTCGCACCAGCGCGCCGCCGCCCCGCGGGCCGCAACCCTCGTGTATAACGCGCTGCGCGACGATATCATTTCGCTGCGCCGCAAGCCGATGGATCTCCTCAACGAGAAAGAACTGGAGGCGCAGTTCGGCGTCAGCCGCACGCCGATCCGCGAAGCGATCCTACGCCTTTCCGACGATGGCCTCGTCGACGTCTTTCCGCAGTCGGGGACCTTTGTTTCTCGAATTCCGCGTCGGGCTCTTTATGAGGCGATACTGGTACGCAAGGCGCTAGAAGATACGACTGTTTCGATCGCCGTCGAAAAGATCACGCCAACTGGAATTCGCTTGCTGGAGCGCAATCTGGCCGATCTTAGCGCCTGCGTGCGCGATGACGATGTCGCGGCCTTCCATGTCCTGGACAACGATTTTCACAAGCTGATCAGTGATATCTCAAGTTTTCCGGGCATCTGGGCGATTATCCAGCAAGTGAAGATTCATTCCGATCGCTATCGACTGCTGACCTTGCCGCAGGAAGGACGTCTTGCTCGTGTCATCGAGGAACACGCCGCAGTGATCGATTGCATGAAGGCCGGCGACAAAGCCGGGGCTGCCGCCGCCATGGGTTTTCATCTCGGCAAGCTGCTCGGCGAAGTCGAGAAGGCCGAGATCTGGGACCCAGACTATTTCATCGAGGATGCAAAATCTCCCTCGGCGTCCATTGAAGAGAAGGGAAAGAATCAATGAAGATCGATGTCCGTCACGCTTCCCATCCCGAAGCCGTTCGCGGCTACGACACCGAAACGCTGCGCCGCCATTTCCTGATCGAGACGGTGTTTACAGGTGGCGAAATCTGCCTCACCTATTCGCACTATGACCGTATGGTCATCGGCGGTGCGACGCCGCTCGGCGAAGGGCTTTTACTCGGCGCACCGAAGGAAATCGGTCAAGAGACCTTCCTTGCCGAACGCGAGCTCGGCGCGCTGAATGTCGGTGGCGCCGGCC
Organism: Rhizobium sp. S163; assembly: GCF_030380805.1. Classification (NCBI taxonomy): domain Bacteria; kingdom Pseudomonadati; phylum Pseudomonadota; class Alphaproteobacteria; order Hyphomicrobiales; family Rhizobiaceae; genus Rhizobium; species Rhizobium sp. S163. The sequence continues at coordinate 275,942 of NZ_JAUDSA010000007.1, forward strand.
GTGTCGTCGTCGACGGCAATACCCATGAGCTTCAGAAATACGATTGTCTCTATGTCGGCAAGGGCGCCAAAGATGTTCGCTTTGAAAGCGTAGATGCTGCCAGGCCCGCCAAATTCTATCTGGTCTCGACCCCGGCGCATGAAACCCACCCGACTGTGCTCCTGACGCGCGATAAAGCGCGTCATTTGACACCGGGCGAAGCGGCGACTGCCAACAAGCGTTCGATCTATCAGTTCATCCACCCGGAAGTCTGCCAGTCCTGCCAACTGACCATGGGCTTCACCATGATCGATGACGGTAGCGTCTGGAACACCATGCCGGCCCATACGCATGACCGGCGCATGGAAGCCTATCTCTATTTCGATCTGGAAGCCGACCAACGCGTCTTCCATTTCATGGGCGAGGCGCAGGAAACCCGCCATATGCTGGTTGCCAGCGAGCAGGCGATCATCTCGCCGCCCTGGTCGATCCACTCGGGCGCCGGCACCAAGAACTACAGCTTCATCTGGGCCATGGCCGGCGACAACAAGAGCTTCACCGACATGGACCATATCGCCATCGCGGATCTGAGGTAGGACGATGGTCAATTCCTTCGATCTTTCGGGCCGGATCGCGATTGTTACCGGCGCCAACACTGGTATCGGCCAGGGCATAGCCGTTGCGCTTGCAGAGGCAGGCGCTTCGATCGTCGCCGTCGGCCGCTCGTCGATGGAGGAAACCGAAGCCTTGGTCACCAAGACCGGTGTCCGCTTTCACGCGATCAAAGCGGATCTCGGCACGATCGCCCCGGTCAAGAAGATCGTTGCCGAAACCATCTCGGTTTTCGGTGGCCTCGATATCCTGATCAACAATGCCGGGATCATTCGCCGCGCTGATGCGATCGACTTTACCGAGGACGATTGGGACGCTGTCATCGATACCAATCTGAAGACGGCATTCTTCCTGTCGCAGGCGGCGGGTCGGCACATGCTGGAAAAGGGTAGCGGCAAGATTGTCAACATAGCATCGCTTTTGTCGTTCCAGGGTGGCATCCGGATTCCGTCCTATACGGCGTCGAAGAGCGGCCTTGCCGGGATCACCCGGCTGCTTGCCTGCGAATGGGCCGGCAAAGGCGTCAACGTAAACGCGATCGCGCCCGGATATTTCTCGACGAACAACACAACGGCACTGCGTGAAGACCCGGACCGCAATGCCGCGATCCTGGCGCGCATCCCGGCCGGGCGCTGGGGCACGCCATCGGAGCTCGGCGGTACCGCCGTGTTCCTGGCATCGGCAGCATCCGACTACGTTCACGGCACGGTCATCCCCGTCGATGGGGGCTGGCTCGCACGATAAGGCATTGGCGTCGGCGTGACCCGCCGCGCACGGAGGAGTTATGCAGTATCAGTTCGATTTCGCGGCACTCGTGCCCTATTGGAAGGATTTCCTATCCGGCGCACTGACGACGATCGAGATCACCCTCTTTTCGGTGATCATCGGTATGGGCATCGGTGTGGCCTGCGCGATTGCCCGCCGCTCTAACTCGAGCATCCTGCGCGGCATCGTCGGCGTCTATATCGAAACGGTGCGCAACACGCCTTTTATCGTACAGATCTTCTTTATCTTTTTCGGGCTCTCTTCGATTGGCTTTCGCCTGCCGATCATCGCCGCATCGGTTTTTGCGATGGTCATCAACGTCGGCGCCTATACCGCCGAGATCGTCCGGGCCGGGATGGACTCGATCCATCCGAGCCAAATCGAGGCGGCGGAGGCGCTTGGCCTCTCGAAATTCCAGATCTACCGCGACATCATCCTCCTGCCAGCGATCGAGCGCGTCTATCCCTCGCTCTCGAGCCAGTTCATCCTGATGATGCTGTCAACGTCAATCTGTTCGCAAATTTCAGCGGAAGAGCTGACCGGGGTTGCCAACAATATCCAGTCGAACACCTTCCGCTCGCTCGAAACCTATTTCGTCGTAGCACTCCTCTACATCGCGATCACCTATCTGATGCGCGCCGCCTTCTTCGGGCTCGGCGTCATTGCATTCCCGCGCCGCCGCCGGCTCGGGCTAGATCTGTGAGGTGACAATGCTCGGCGCGTTCTCGACCAATCATCTTTTCTATCTGCTCGACGGCCTGCTCTGGACCGTCGTCCTCTCGGCGCTCGCTTTCGTTCTTGGTGGCATTGCCGGCTTCTTCGTCATGCTGGCGCGTATCTCGCATTTCCGCTGGCTGCGGCGCACGGCGCTCGTCTACATCCAGATCGTTCAGGGCACGCCGCTATTGATCCAGATGTTTCTGCTCTATTTTGGGCTCGGCGTCTTCGGCATTGCGGTTCCGCCGCTCGTTGCTGCCGGTCTTGGAATGATGGTCTATTCGAGCTCCTATCTCGGCGAGATCTGGCGCGGCGCGGTGGAGTCAATCGCCAAGACGCAGTTCGAGGCAGCCGAATGCCTGGGCCTCACCCGCTGGCAGGCGCTGCGTGACGTCATCCTTCCGCAGGCACTGAAGATCGCCACGCCGCCGACTGTCGGCTTCCTTGTCCAGCTCGTCAAGAATACTTCGCTCGCATCCGTAGTCGGCTTCCTGGAGCTGACGCGCGCCGCGCAGGTCATCAACAACTCCCTGTTCCAGCCGTTCCTGGTCTTCGGCGTCGCAGCGCTCTTCTATTTCTGCGTCTGCTATCCGTTGTCGGTCTGGAGCCGTTCGCTTGAGAGGAAACTCAATGCCGGCCGCCGTTAAACTTAACAATGTCGTCAAGCGTTTCGGCGCCCTCGAGGTGCTGAAGGGAGTCTCCTTCGAGATCAATACCGGCGAGGTCGTGGCGCTGATCGGCCAGTCCGGTTCCGGCAAGAGCACGGCGCTGCGCTGCATCAACCGGCTCGAGACGATCCAGGACGGCACGATCGAAGTCTGCGGCCACCGTGTCGAGGATCCTAAGCTTGATCTGCGCGTGCTGCGCCGCGACATCGGCATGGTGTTCCAGAGCTACAATCTCTTCCCGCACATGACCGTCGCCCAGAACATCATGCTGGCGCTGCGCCGCGTCAAGAACATGCGCAAGGATCAGGCTTATGAGATCGCCAAGCAGGTACTCGCCAAGGTCGGGCTTTCCGAAAAGATCGACAACTATCCGGAGCAGCTTTCCGGCGGCCAGCAGCAGCGTGTGGCGATCGCCCGCTCGCTCGCGATGCAGCCGAAGGTGATGCTGTTCGACGAAGTGACATCGGCGCTCGACCCGAAACTCACCGGTGAAGTGCTGCGTGTCATGGAGGATCTTGCCCGTGGTGGTATGACGATGATCGTGGTCACACACGAGATGGGCTTCGCCAAACGAGCCGCCAATCGCGTCATCTACATGCATACCGGCAAGGTCTGGGAGACCGGAGGGGCAGACATCCTCTCCAATCCGCAGACGCCGGAACTGAAGGAGTTCATGGCTGAAGAGCTATGAGCTGAGGAGGAGGACCTGCGGGAAACCGCAGGGTCGGATGAACGAGAGAGGAGACTCAAATGCCGACGAGAATTATTTCGAAACTGGCGCTTGTTGCCGGAGCTGGCCTGCTGGCCTTTGCATCGGTCGCCAATGCCGACGTGCTTGACAACATCAAGAAGGCCGGGAAGGTCCGCATCGCCGTGGCGATGGGCATTCCTGAATATTCCTTTGTCGACGAAAACCTGAAGCCTACGGGTTCGGATGTAGAAACCGCCAAGTTGATTGCCAAGGATCTTGGCGTCGAGCTGGAGCTAGTGGAAATCACCAACGCTGCTCGCGTACCGTCGGTTCAGACGGGTAAGGCCGACATGGTCGTCTCGTCGCTCGGCATTACTGAGGAGCGCAAGAAGGCGATCGACTATTCGGTCCCCTACGCGACACTTGCTCTCGTGGTTGCCGGCCCGGCTGACGTTGCGATCAAGGACTATGCCGATCTTGACGGCAAACGCATCGGTGTGACCCGCGCCACCACCAACGACCAGGACATTACCGCAAAGGCCAAGAGCGCCGATATCGTCCGCTTCGAGGACGATGCGACGTTGATTACTTCAGTCGTATCCGGACAGGTCGATATCCTGTCGAGCCAGTCGGCCGTCATCAACGGCATCAACAAGAAGATGTCCGCCAATCCCCTGCAAGTGAAGTTCACCCAGAAGGAAACAAATCTCGGCATCGGCATCCCGAAGGGCGAGACGGCTCTGAAGGGTTGGCTCGACCAGTGGGTTAAGACCAACTTCGACAACAAGGTACTCCGCGACATCTACCGCAACTACCACAATGCAGAATTGCCCGACGATCTGACCTCGCGTCAGTGATGGAAGCAAAAACGCTGGGGTCGCAAGGCCCCAGCGGATTTCCTAGATGTGAACGTATCAGCAGCATACCACCAGTGCTGACAATCTCTTTTACTAGGCCGCGTCCCCATAAAAGGGTTTCGCTTTAGTCAGGATGATGATTCAATGTCCCTTGGAAGGAGATTGATATGCGCCGTCATGAACTTAGCGATGAAGAGTG
>NZ_JAUDSA010000008.1:0-634 GCF_030380805.1 Rhizobium sp. S163
CGGAGTCTCGGTTGATGTCCTTTCCTTCGGGTACTTAGATGTTTCAGTTCCCCGAGTTCGCTTCTTACACCCTATTTTATTCAGGTGTAGATACCTTATCACAATGCTTGGAAACCCAAGCCGAGCCTAAACTCAGTTTGGATTTTCCAAGCATTTAAGGTGGGTTTCCCCATTCGGATATCCATGGATCAAAGCTTATTCGCAGCTCCCCACGGCTTTTCGCAGCGTATCACGTCCTTCATCGCCTGTGCATGCCAAGGCATCCACCAAATGCCCTTACGACACTTAATCGTTCTCATTGCCAATGCTCATCATCTGGTTCCCGCTTCATCAGAAACGGCAACAGACCGGGTTACCTTTTACAACCCAGTCAATCCAACAATGCCATCGACGTGTTCGATCGGATCACTTTATTGGAACTACGCCGAGCAGTTCGCTTGTGTCCGATCTTTAAGACCAGCTTCTCGAGATTAAATCCGGTACCGCGCGGTCAGGCAACGGTAATCCGATTATTGATCAGACAGTGTCGAAGACACCGAACAACCAACAATCCAGAGCGACAAGCTTCCTACCTACCTCCAGTCCCTCTTTCGCTTCCGGCCGGCTAGGCCATTCACGACGTCATTGGAACTGG
>NZ_JAUDSA010000009.1:0-700 GCF_030380805.1 Rhizobium sp. S163
CCCGCTCAGCAAAGTCCGGCCAAAGGACCTTGATGGCAGGGAGGCGGAGTTCATTGAGCAGCGTGCTGAGCGTGGCGGCGTCGATGGGCGGGGCGTGTCTCATGCTGCGCCCTCCAGATGACCGGCGTCGATGAGTGCCTCATAGCCTTGGAGGGATGCGAGACGGACAACAACGGTTGGCAACTGCGCTGGATCGGGTGCGAAGGCGGTCCGCAGCGCGACGATGTCCGGCAATTCGCCCGCGTCGAGGATGATGGCCAGCCGCTCTGCCAGTTCCCGCTCGCAACCCCGATCATGGGCCNTTCGAAAGCAAACCGGTATTCCAGCCGCGGGAAGAGCCTGTCGCGATAGACAAGCTGAAGCAGCGCCATTGGCTTTTTGCGCAGCGAGTGGATGACGTGCCGATAGTCGACGACGTGGTCGTGTTTGCCGCTGGCATGCGCACGGCCTCTGTGGAGCGTCATCAGCTGCGTACCGCCGATAAAGAGGTCAAGACGATCGTCGTACAGGCGTACGCGCAGCCGGTGTCCGATAAGGCGTGAGGGCACGGTGTAGAAGACCTTGCGTAACGTGAAGCCGCCGCTGCGTGAGACTTTCACGACAACCTCCTCAAAATCGCTGGTGCGGGTTCCTGGCAACGGCTGCAATGCCGCCCGCTCGGCATCGATGCGCTTGCCATAGCGAGCGTTACGGCGACTGA